>JBNJGB010000079.1:0-2894 GCA_051747385.1 Myxococcota bacterium | reverse complement strand
GCTTCCGGAGCAGACGACGTCGCAGCGTCGGCAGCCGCCGCCATCGCCTCCGCCGCGTCCCCAGCCTCGCCCCGACGACGGCGACGAGGACGACGACGATGAGGGCGACCGCGGCGAGCGGGAGCCCCTGCCGCTTCCGGAGCAGACGACGTCGCAGCGTCGGCAGCCGCCGCCATCGCCTCCGCCGCGTCCCCAGCCTCGCCCCGACGACGGCGACGAGGACGACGACGAGGACGACCGCGGCGAGCGGGAGCCCCTGCCGCTCCCCGAGGACTGAGGAGCTTACGGCCCTGCGTCCGCTTCCCCTGGGGGGCGGCGCAGGGCCACCCGACCATGCGCGGTCGAGGCGTCCCGGGGCGTCGGGTCGGACCTCGGTCGGCCGGGGGGCCGGTCTGCCTCCCTGGCCGCGTAGAGAGCCTGATCCGCGCGGGCGAAGGGGTCGTCGGATGTCTCCGGCTCTCAGGCGGCGTACTCGGCCTCGGGCCTGCCGTCGACCTCGCTCTCGCTGGGCTTGCGGATGCCGAACAGGGACATCACCGCGGCCCCGCTGACGAACATGATCAGGCTGTAGATCGCCCCGGGAACGGCCATGTCCGCGTGGCCCAGGATCGACGTGGCAATGACGATGGCCAGGGTGCCGTTCTGGATGCCGGACTCGATGGAGATGGACAGCGCCTGAGGGGTCCGGAGGCGAAGGAGTCGGGCGCTGCCATAGCCGATGGCCATCATGCCGACGTTCAGGGTCGCCGTGACCCCGCTCAGGGAGAGGAAGTGCTCCCGGAGGACGTCCGTGTTGGCGGCGATGACGCCGACGAGGATCACCGAGAAGATGACGGCCGAGCCGACGCGGGCCGGCCTCTCCATGCGGTCGGCGAAGCCCGGCTTGAAGCGGCGGATCAGCATGCCGAGGCTGACCGGCACGATGGTGATACCCATGATCTGCCCCATCGTGAGGCTCAGGGGTACGGAGACCTCCTGGCTCTCTCCCATGAAGTAGTCCAGGGAGAAGAGCAGGATGAACGGGATGGTGAGCACCACGACGAAGCCGCTGATGGCGGTCAGGGTGACGGACAGGGCCGTGTCGCCCCGGGCCACGTGGGTGATCAGGTTGGAGGTCGCGCCGCCGGGGGCACAGGCGATGAGCATCAGCCCCACGGCCATCACCGGCGTCATGTCGAAGGCGAGGGCCAGGCCGAAGGCGATGAGCGGGAGCACGACGAGCTGGTTGAGCAGGCCCAGGATCACGGGCCGGGGTTCGATGACGATGCGCTTGAAGTCGCCCACCACCAGGGAGAGCCCCAGGCCCAACATGATGATGAACAGCGACAGAGGGAGGACGACGGACGTCAGGACGCTCTCTTCCATGACAGGACTCTCGGCAGCCGGGTGCAGCGAAGCGAAGGGCGCCGATTATGGTCGGCATCCGCGAGGGCTCGCAACCTGCCCCTGGAACCGAGGTGCTGTCTCCGGATGTTCGCCGGCGAGGCCGCCGAACGATTGGTTCCAACTCGCCGAGGGCCTGCGAAACGTGGTCGTGGTCAGCCTCACCGGCCAGGGCGCTCCGGTCCCATCCGGAGTGGACCCGGGACCGGGCCTCGTTGTGTTGCCGGCGCCCCGGGGCGGGTGTCCGGGCGCCTGGAGCGGAGCTCAGCGGTCGGCGTGCTTCGTGGTCAGGACCACCCGGAAGCGCGCGTCGTTGCGGAGCATGCGCTCGTAGGCGTCGCTCGCCTCCTCGAGGCGCATGGTCTCCACCATCGGGGTGATGCGGCGCAGGGCGGAGAAGCGCAGGGTCTCCTGGGAGTCCATGGCCGTGCCGGAGGGCCAGCCGCGGACGGCGCGCCGGGCCATGATGAGCTGCAGCGGGCTCACCTGGATGGGCTCGGTGGAGGCGCCCACGACGAGAAGCTCGCCGTTGCGGCTCAGGCCGTCGACCATCGGGCTCATGGCTTCGGCGTTCGGCGCCGTCGTGATGAGCACGCGGGCGCCGCCGAGGGCCTGGAGGGCTTCGGCGGGATCTCCGGCGGACGCGTCGACGTAGGTGTCTGCGCCGAGCTCGCGGGCCAGGGACTCCTTGTCGGGGCCGGACGACACCGCGACGGTGTGGAAGCCCATGTGCCGGCTGTACTGGACGGCCAGGTGGCCGAGGCCTCCGATGCCCTGGACCGCCACGACGTCGCCGGGGCGGGCGCCGGTGTGGCGGATGGCGTTGTACGTCGTCACCCCCGCGCAGAGCAGCGGGGCGGCGTCGGCGCTGTCCAGGGAGTCGGGGATGGGGGCGAGGGCCTCCACGGGCGCGACCATGTACTCGGCGTAGCCGCCGTCGTAGGAGATGCCGCAGATCTGCTGGTTCTCGCAGAGGACGAAGTCGCCCTGTCGGCAGGCGTCGCACTGGAAGCAGTGGCCTCCGTGCCAGCCCACGCCGACGCGCTGGTCCTTGTCCCAGCCGGTGACGTCTCCGTACAGCTCGTCGATGCGCCCGACCACCTCGTGGCCGGGGATCCGTGGGTACTCCAGGCCCGGAAAGAGACCGTCCTTCACGAACTGGTCGCTGTGGCAGATGCCGCACGCCTCCACGGCGATGCGGACCTGGCCCGGCCCGGGCTCGGGGATGGGGCGCTCGACGACCTCGAAGGGGCCTCCGGCTTCGCGCACCACGACGGCCTGCATGCGATCCATGGTGTCCTCCTCGCGGGGTGTTCGTTCTGTCGGGAACGCCTACGAGGCTGAACCCTCCCCGGGGTCTTGTGAAGGGGCGGTCGGGGCCCCTCCAGGGCGGTCGCAAAGTCGACCGCCCTCCCTTGCCCTTGCCCTTGCCCTTGCCCTTGCCCTCCATGAGCGGAGTCAAGCACCAAGTGGGGTCGAACCTCCTCCATTGGGTTGTGCTGGCGTCGAGC
>JBNJGB010000078.1:0-3679 GCA_051747385.1 Myxococcota bacterium | reverse complement strand
GAGACCGCGGCACCCCGAGATGTGTAGAGCAGGACCGCCGTCCCCGGCTCACGGTTCGCCACATGTCGCAGGACGAAGGGCTCGCGCAAAGACGCGAAGGCGCAAAGGAAAACGGCATGCTTCGCCCCGGTGGGCCCGCCATTGGCCTGCCGGTGACCCGACAGCCTCAGCCGAACCTGTGTGCAAGCGGTTCCGCTGGCCTTTGGGTCTTGGCGGCTTCGCGCGCGATTGTCCGCGAGACCGCGGCACCCCGAGATGTGTAGGACTGTGAGCCGTCCCCGGCGGTCGAACCGGGCCGCCTAGCCTGAGTTTCTCACAAGACGCCGAGCGAAGCGCCGGGAGGCGCCCGTGGATTCGGCGTGGCGCGGACCGGAGGCGAGCGCAGTCGTACTTGCAGTACGTCGAGCTCGCCGGAGGGAGCACGCGCCGGAGACGCGGGTGGATCCCAAGCTGCAGCCGGCGGATGGTGAGAAATGCAGGCTAGACCTTCTCCAGCAGGTGGCCCAGCTTCTCCTTCTTGGTGCGGAGATAGGCCGCGTTGTGCCGGCAGGGCTCCAGCTCGATGGGCTCGCGGCTGGTGACCTCGATGCCGTAGCTGGACAGGTCGTGGACCTTGCGCGGGTTGTTGGTCATCAGCCGCACCCGCTGCACGCCGAGGGCGAGCAGCATCTGGGCGCCGATCCCGAAGTCCCGCTGGTCGGCCGCGAAGCCCAGCTCCAGGTTCGCCTCGACCGTGTCGCGGCCGGCGTCCTGGAGGGCGTACGCGTCCACCTTGTTCACCAGGCCGATACCGCGGCCCTCCTGGCGGAGGTACAGGAGCGCCCCGCGCCCCTCCTCCTTGATACGGCTCATGGCCTTGCCGAGCTGGCTCCCGCAGTCGCACCGCAGGGAGTTGAAGACGTCGCCCGTCAGGCACTCCGAGTGGACGCGCGCCAGGATCGGGTCGGCGGACCGCACCTCGCCCAGGGTGAGCGCCAGGTGCTGCTTCCCCTCGAGCTTGTCGAGGAACACCCGCGCGACGAACTCGCCCCACCGCGTGGGCAGCGTCGTCTGCATGAGCTGCTGGACGAAGGTCTCCGTCGCGAGGCGATGCGCGAGGATGTCGGCGATCCCCACCCGCGGCAGCCCGTGCGCGTCGGAGATGCGCTCCAGGGTCTCGCCCGTGGCCAGCTCGCCGTCGTCACCGAGGACCTCGCAGAAGGCCACCACGGGCTGCTGCCCGGCGATCCGCGCCAGGTCCACGCAGGCCTCGGCCCACCCGGGGCGCGTCAGGACGCCATCGACGGCCGCCAACGCGGGGAAGACGTGCCCCGGGGACACCAGCTCGTCCGCGCGGGTCCGGTAGTCCGCCAGCACCTGGATGGTGCGGGCGCGGTCGGCGGCGGAGATCCCCGTGGAGACCCCCTCGCGCGCCTCGATGGAGACCGTGTAGTTCTCCGTCGCCAGGTCGTCGGTCGGATCCGCCTGCAGCGGCAGGCCCAGGCGCTCCACGCGATCGGCCGGCATCCCCACGGCGACCAGCCCGCGGGCGTGGGTCGCGAGGAAGTTGACCACGTCGTCGTGGGCCCGGTCCGCCGCCACGGCGAGCACGGCGCCGCGCTCCGGCCGGACGGGATCCGAGATCATCACGATGCGGCCCTTGCGGAGGGCCTTCAGGGCGCGGGCGACGGCTTCGGAGGTGCCGGCTCTGGCGGGGTTCGGCGTCACGGCGGTGGAGCCTACTCGCTCCGCCCCGCTGCGTCGAGGGACAATCCGGGAGCGCTCGGAGCCCGCCTCATGTCGCGGTTCCCGGGGCTCAGAGCAGCTCTTCGAGCGTGGTGCGAATCCGGCTTCTCACCGCGTGCTCGGGCTCCTCGCCGTCGATGATCTCCACCCGCCCGTCGCGATACTCGACCAGCAGATCCTCGTACGTCTTCGCGACCTTGCGCTGGAACGGCAGGTTCTCGAAGACCTCCTGGTCGAAGCGGCTGGCGGCGATCCGATCCATCGCCACCTCCGGCTTCACGCGCAAGAAGAAGGTCACGTCGGGCGGCGGCGCCTTGGCGTTCACCGCCCGCACGAACGGCAGGTCCACGTCCACGCTCTGGTAGGCGAGGCTGGACAGCACGTAGCGATCACAGACCACGTGTCGACCGGCCTCCAGGTGCGGCGCGATCTCGTTCTGCACGTGGTCCAGCCGGTCCGCCGCGAACAGGAGCGCCACGACGGCCGGGTCCGTGGGCTGCGCCCTCCCGCCGGCCGGCCTGGCGACGAAGCGCCCCCCGAGCACCCCGCGAAGGAGGCTCCCCACCGGCCCGAACGTCGGCTCCCGTGTCCCGTGGGCGAGCTCGCCGCGCTCGCGCAGCCAGTCGAGGGTCAGGGCCGCCTGGGTCGTCGTGCCGGAGCCGTCGATGCCCTCGAGGACGATGAACAGGCCCTTTCGCTTGCTCTTGCCCACGTCGTCCTCCTCCGGCTCAGTCGCTCTCCGTCGGCGTCTTCACCGGCGCGGCCCCGGGCGCCTCGTCCCAGCACCGGAGCTCCTCGACCCGGGTCCCGTCCGGACACGGGATCGAGAAGGCGTCATCCTCCAGGTCGCGGTTCAGGTCCACGTCCCGGTAGACCAGCTTCAGGTCCACGTCCCCGCGCTTCATCCGGAAGCGCAGCGTCCGCGGCAGCACGTGCCCGTCGACCTCGGCGAAGTCCTCGAAGGCCAGCTCCATCCGCTTTTCGCCGCCCTTGCGGAGCACCGTCCGCTTCACCGCCCCGGTCCCGTGCTCGACCCAGAGGTGCTGGATCCAGCCGTCCTCGCCCTCGAGCTCCAGCCGGTAGGCACCCGCTCGGGCGTCCCACTCCATGTCCTGGTGGAAGTTCCGGATCACCGGCGCGCCCCCCGTGAGGACCGACACGACCTCGCGCCCCTCCATGACGATCGGCAGGAGGCGCCCCACGTTCTCCGGGCAGCTCCGCCCCACGTGGCAGACGTCGGCGCCGCGCTCGAACGACGTGAAGCGCTCCCCGTCGCTGGCCAGGAAGGCGACGAGATCGTCGGTGGGCGACAGGGCCGAGAAGTGCAGTGACGCCGGCCTGCGCGCCAGGATGACCATCTTGCCCTTCCGGGCGCCCTGATCCGAGTAGTACGAGACCCTCGCCTCGGCGGACAGGCTCCGGATGGACTCCGCGCGCTCGGCCACGAGGGTCAGCACGGCGCCCGGTGTCGCAAGCGCATCCGGCGGAGCCGGCGTCCTCGGGTCCGGGCAGCCGCTCAGGGCGATCGCCGCCAGGGCGGCGAGGAGCGGGCCGACGAAGCGGCGAGCCGCGCTCACCCCTCCGACTTGTCCCACTTCGTGAGGAGCTCCTCGACGTCGCGGTCGAAGCCGACCTTCCCCGCGGCGATCTCGCGCAAGGACAGCACGTTGTGCTTGTTCTTGGCGTCGACCATGGCCACCTCGCCGGCCGCGAGCTGGCGGGCGCGCTTGGAGGCGATGCGCACGAGGGCGAACCGGTTCGGGACGTTGTCGAGGCAGTCTTCGATGGTGACGCGGGCCATGGGCAAGCTCCTGGAACGTTCCGAGGGCGGGAACCGTAGAGGCCCCGCCCCCTTGCGTCAAGCTCCGAGCCCCACCCGGCCAGGGCGGTCGCAAAGTCGACCGCCCTCCCTTGCCCTTGCCCTTGCCCTTGCCCTTGCCTGCTCTCGAACGCG
>JBNJGB010000077.1:0-4179 GCA_051747385.1 Myxococcota bacterium | reverse complement strand
AGGTCGAGCTCGGGATCGGGAGGGGGCCTGGCAGGAGCGATGCGTGGAGGCTCGGCCGGGAGATCGAGGTGCCGGAGGATCTGACGCGCGGTGATCGGGCCGGTGCGGACCGCACTCTCCCATGCGATGTCGGCGCTCGGAATGTGCACGACGACGCCCTTCGCGCCGGAGGTGTCTTCGTTGGAGACCGGCCCGAGGACGAGGCCGAGCATCGGCGGCGCCTACTCCGGGGAGGCGTTCGGGGCGTGTCGGTCCTGCCGGGCTTCGGGCGCGGCGAGGTCGATAGCCCTCGTCAGCTCCACGCGGTTGCTCACTCCGAGGCGTTGGTAGGCGGCCTTCAGGTGGTCCTTGGCCGTGTAGTACGAGAGACCGAGGTCAGCCGCGATCTCCTTGACAGTCAGACCGGCGGCAGCCAGGTGAGCGACCTCCATCTGGCGCGGGCTGAGCACCGAGCAGGGCGGGGTGTCGTCCGAGCTCTCCGACGGCATCACCGCGAGGTAGAACACGCCGGCGGGACCCTCGAGCCGCACGAGGTGGACCTCGGCGCCCTCGAGCTCTCCGGACCACCGGTCGGTGGCGCAGAGCTCCGCCGTGCGGGCGATGCGAGCCAGGGGCGCCTTCACGGCGTGATCTTCGCGTCGCCAGGTGTCGGAGTTGCTCGCGCGGGGGACACCGTCGCGCGAGAGGACGACGTAGGTCGCTTCGGTGGGGAGTGCTTCGCTTGGCATCGCCTCGACTCGACTTGCTTCCGTGGACGAGTCCAATCTTCCGAACCCGGGCCGCGGGGTCCATTGCGGGAATCCCCGGGTTCGAGCGATGCGTGGGAGCGGTTGTCGCGGCTACGCGGCCCAGTCGCCCCCGTCCAGGGCCTCGCGGACGGCGGCCGCGGTGGCGTCGAAGTCCTCGTAGAGCAAGGCATGGCCGACACCAGGGACGATCTGCAACTCGCCGCGCGGCGCCGCGTTGGCGATCTGCTCGCTGTGGGCGGGCTGCGCCGCCTGATCCAGCTCGCCCGCGCGTGCGACGACGGGGCTGGTGAGCCGCCCGAGGGCCGGGAGCAGATCCTCGCTGGCCGCGGCGGCGCGGAGCTCCGCGACCAGGACGCCGGGCGTGGTCGCGCCCAGCCAGTCCTTGACCGCCTCGGCGTGCTCGGGGTGGCGTGCCGCGTGTTCGGGGGAGAGGAACCGAGCCGGCGCGACGTCACGCAGGTCGGCGCCAGCCTGCACGGCGTCCGCGAATCCCAGGAGGCCCTCCCGCTCCTCCTCGGTGAAGCAGGCCGTCCCCGCGAGGGAGACGACCGCCGTGGAGCGCACCCGCGCGTCGCGGGCCATCCGGAGCGCACGCCAGGCGCCGAAGGAGAAGCCCACGACGGCGGCCTCCTCGAAGCCCCGGTCCAGGATGAGGTCCTCGAGCGCCCGCTGCGCAGCGTCGAGATCTCCGGGGTCCACCACGGCCGGGCTCCGTCCGTACCCGGGCAGGTCGGGGAGGAGCACCCGGTACGAGGTGGCCAGCCGCTCGGCGAGCGGCTGCATGTAGGAGGCTGGCGTCGGGCAGCCTCCCACCAGCAGCACGGGGCGGCCCTCTCCCAGCTCGCGGACGTACAGCTCGGCAGTCATGATGTCTCCTCCTCGTGTGGACTCAGAAGCGCGACCAGAGCCACGCCACGAGCCCTTCGCGGCTTCGGGCGCCGGAGCGCTTCAGCAGGTTGGTGATGTGATGCTCGACGGTCTTCTCGGCGCAGCCGAGGGTGTCGGCGATGGAGGTGTTGGACCTGCCCTCGGCGAGGAGCGCCAGCAGCTCGCGCTGACGGCGCGTGAGGGACCAGGCCTCCGCGGCAGCTCGGAGCCGCGGGCCCAGCCTCCCCGTGGCGTCGGGCTGACGCTCGGCCAGGAGCACGTGCCGGCGCTCGTCTCCGGCCCGGCCGAGCTCCTCGACCCGGTACGCGCCTGTGTCGGTCTCTGCCAGCAGGGACTCGCGGACGCGCGCGAGGACCGCTTCCCGATCCTCCCACAGGCGCTCTCGCCCACGCCGGTTCGCGTTCCGGACGACGATCTCGCCGTCCACTCCCACGACCGCGTGAAACGCCGCCCCGTCGAGGCCGTCCAGGACGGCGAGGTGTAGCGCGCCCCCGCCGTCGAGCTCGAAGCGCGGCGGCCACAGGCGGACGTGGGGGCGCCTCCCGCTCACGGCAGCGGCTCCGACCAGAACCGGGCGACCAGCTCGCTCCGGCTGCCGACGTCGGCCTTGCGCAGCACAGCCGTGACGTGGGCCTCGACCGTTCGGGAGGCGATCTTCAGCGCGTCCCCTATCGTGCGGTTCGACGTGCCTGCCGCCAGCATCGCCAGGACCTGCCGCTCTCGGGCTGTGAGTCCCCAACGAGCCGAGGCGGCTGCGAGCCTGGGCTCCGGGGGCTCGATCGGCACGCGCTCCACCAGGAGGCGCAGGTCTCCATGACCCGGGCCGCCCAGGCGTAGAAGGCGCAGCGGCTGCGCGGGGCCCGGGGATGCGCAGGTCCGACGGAGGCGCTCCACGACGCGCTGCCGGCGGGCCTCGAGCGCGCCGATGCCGGCCGGGTTGGCGTGCAGCACGCGGACGTTCCGGCCGTCCCAGCGGACGACCCAGGCCGGCGTCGCGAAGAGCTCCAGCGCGGCGTCCAGCGCCACCTGCTCGAACGCCTCTCGCCCTGCCGCGCGCTCCAGCCGGAGCCGCTCGCGGACGGCCGGCACGAGGCCCTTGAAGAGCATCCGCTCCCGGACGGTGTAGGGCTGCTCACGCCAGGCGCCGAGCCACGTCAGCATGGAAGGGCCGTCGCAGACGAGGACCCGGAGCTGGTCCAGCCGGTCGAGATCGAAGCGCGGATACAGGTCCCGCGCCACCGCCGGCAGCGGCTTGCCGGTCCGATACAGGTCGTCCAGGTCCAGCACGCGGTTGCGCTGCGCTCGCGAGGGCCGGGACGGGTGGTAGTAGGCCAGACCCTGGGCGTCGGAGGCCCGGAAGTACTCCGCGATCTCCCAGCCAAAGGCGGTCGGGTCGCGCATGCCGGCGCCGTGACAGAACTCGACGTCCCAGCCGGAGGCCACGCGTACCGGTGCGTATGCGAGCGCCGTGTCTGCGCCGAGCAGCTCGCGGAAGTCGTCCATGACCTCCGGAAGTAGCGTAGCGCGTTCGGGCGACCACGTGCGGATCGCCTCCGTCAGGTCTCGCAGCCTTTGCGTGTCGGACGTCGAGAGTCTCGGCATCGCCTTCCCCATGGGCGCGCCCGGCATGTTCGCCGACCGCCTCGCGCCTCGCAAGCCGCGCTGTTGCAGCGTTTGTAGCCGGCGTGAGGCTCGTCCGGTTCACCCCTTCAGCGTGCGCACCAGCTCCACGCGGTTGGCGACGCCGAGGCGCCTGTAGGCGACGCGCAGGTGGTCCCGGACCGTGTGGGGCGAGAGGTCCAGGTGGCGGGCCATCTCGGGGACGGTGAGGCCGCTCGCCGCGAGGTCGGCCACCTGTCGCTGTCGGTTGCTCAGCCGCTCGAGGTCCGGGCGCTGCTGCGTGCGCTCGGTGTGAACGACGACCAGGTAGTGCAGCCGCCGCTAGTTTCCATAAAGCAGATTCTCGGACGTCGGGCCGGTGCCGAATCGGTCGGCGTAGGCCTCGATCGCCGTCGATCGTGGTGCCCAGTCCGGTCAGGCGGGGGCGACGGCCGGGTCTCGGGCGCCGAGCGGGCCGCTCCGGTCATGCTGAGAGCGTAGGGGTGCGGGCGCCTCCCGTCACGTAGACGCAGGCGCTGGGCTGGCTGCTGCCCGGCCGCGATGAGCGCCACGCGCTGGACGTGCAGGTCGTCGTCGGCCAGGAGCGTCCTCAGGGGCCGGTAGAAGCCCGCGACCCCGACCGCGCCGATGACCTCGGCCGCGAACGCGCGGTCGCCCGCGTCATCGGACTCCACGAGCGCCGACAGGTGGGTCCCCGCGGCCACCACGCCCTCGATGCCGCCGCTCCGAAGCAGGCCCACCATGGCCCCCAGGCGCACCTGGGGGTGGCGCGCCGAAGATCCTGGGCGTCAACCTGGGCCGCCACGCCGCGAACGTCACGGCTTTCTCCGTGGGCTTCCCGTTCGTGGTCACGAGCATGACCGAGGCCCTGAAGGACAACGAGAAGGTCTTCGGGCACTGGCAGCCCCGCATGCTCGAGCCG
>JBNJGB010000076.1:0-4257 GCA_051747385.1 Myxococcota bacterium | reverse complement strand
GGCCGGACCTTGGGACCCCGACGGGACCACGACATTGCGATGGACTCGAATGGGCTCGTACACCCCGGACCAGACGGAATGTCCGTCACCATGGACGATCCGAAGAAGCTACCCAAGCATCGTCGGCCACAGTGGCTTGGAGGCGAAGGACGCGACCCGCTCTTCCAGATGTGGTCGGGCAAGCTCCCCGAAGCACTGGCGCTCGTCCCGGACAAGGAGCAGCGCGATTCACTCCACGCCTGCGTGACGCCGCGACAAGCGACATCGTTCGAAGCCTACCAGGCCGCTCTGCACGGCACCCGCGACAAGTGGCAGGAGTCACGATGAGCCGATCACTGGACCGTTACCGGGAACTCGAGGACGAGCTCGTCTACATCCGGTGGCTTCACCAGGGACTCGAGTCCGACGAAGAGGACGAGCTGCTGGACGAAATGGACGCCGTCTGGCGGGACCTGACGGCACAGGAACGCGCCCTGGTGGACGCCGAGCCGCCCCGCTCCCTGGTCCGGTCACCAGGAGCGCCCGGCACCGCTCGATTGGTCGACACCGACAAGCTGGCCGACCCGGCTGCTCCGCCCCGTCGCCGAGCCAAGGCCGCGTAGTGTACGCCACGGCCCACCGAGTCCGAGCGCAGTCCACCGACCGCACGGCCATCAACTCGTTCCTCCACGTGCACGAGGGCGAAGACCCTTTCTCGCGCGGGCTCCACGGGGAGTCATTGCTTCGGCATGTCACCGAGTCGGCTCCGGGGGAGCTCGTCGATCAGCAAACCGCCCTGGCCCCTGGTGGGAACACGGTCCTCAGCTATCTCGACGTGATTGCACCTGATGGGACCTCCCGTGAAGCCATCGGCGCTGCGCTGGACGAACTCCAGGCACGACTCTCGAGCGAACGCCCGCCGATCTGGCAGGAGGTTCCATCCGGCCCCATCCTCGTGGCCGTAGGCGGCATGCGTGGTCTTCGCGGAACCCCCCTCCAGAGCGAGTTCTCCAGCTTGCGGGAAGCCCTGGAGGATCTGCTCCGGTAGGCCGCAAGCCGGCCTCCGCGGCCATATCAGCGCACGGTGCATGCGAGCGTTCACGTCACTCTCGCACGTCTTCAGCCCCAGACCTGGAGTGGCCGATGGCCCTCGGTGCGCCGCCGCATACATGTGAGAGCGCTGCGCACCGATGCCTGCGGGCCACCCGAGCGTGCGCCCTCACCAGTTCGAGGGACGGATAGCCCCGGTCAAAGTACGGTGGTGCCGTGTCGACAGGGCGCTGTCGACACGTTACATGCGGCGCACTGGCGACTTGACGGCCAAGCGCTCCCGCCGTAGCCTCGGCCTCAGCCGAGCAGCGAAGGGCGATGCCGGAAACCATGGAAGTGTGCAGGATCCCACACGAAGCCTCGACTAGCGCCCCCGGAGGGGAGCCCACAGATGAGGTGCGGCGTTCGCGCTCGGTGCACCACACCCGACGAGCCGCCCTGTCCCGCAGATGCAGGCGGCCCTAGCTGTCACAGGTTCCATAATGGATATTATCGGACGTAACTCACGTTCCGAGCGCTGGAATCAGCACACCGGGTGATGTGCCCAGAGCATGCGCGGCCTGTACCGCTGGCGACTCTCTGGCACATGCGGAACACTCACTCGGTCGGCAGCACCAACGGGTGTGATGATGGGATGCGATCCGCCGTCGCATACTCGTCAGGGCGCGTCGGGGCCAGACTTCCTCGTTGAACCGCGCGGCACCCTCAGCGAGGCGTGCCAGGACGAGAAGCTCCTGGAATCCATATCCGAGGCAGAAGCGCCACGCCTTGGCCATTTGGTGGTTCCAGACGTCGTCTGCCGTCGGGTCCAATGGCTCCGCGTTGGCTTCCAGTCTCGCCCGCCAGCCCTCGAGGTAGTACCTCGGCAGGTCTTCCGGTAGCGCGGCGAGCTCCGTTCGCGCGGCGTCTCCATCCGCGCGATGCAGCGCGATTTGTGCACTGCGGCACACGGACTCGCTGTAGAGCACGCGTCCGTCTCCGCCGGAGGCGTCGTCGAGGCCGGCGCCGAGATGTCGCTCGGCCTGCGCCGGGCCGTCCGCGATGAGTGCCGGCGCCACGGCGCCGAACCGGATCGCCGATCGAGCCTGCCCTCGCACGTCCGCCGGCACCGCGCCCGGGCCGAGCACCAGAAGCTGGCCGCGCGACTCGCGTACGTCGAGCGGCTCCTCGCCGACCTGGGAGTCCCGGCCGGGGAGAGCGACCGCGCCGAGTCGCTCGGCATCCCGCCGTACGCGCGGCGGGGCGTCTGCGCCTTCGTGGCGCAGGCGCACGAGCGGGCCGTCGAGATCCCCGACCTCTTCATCACCTGGACGGAGCTGCGGCGCCTCGGCAACGCCCGCCGCCTGGCGCGGGTCCAGCGCCGCTCCCCGAAGCTCGGCTCGTACCTGGGCGGGCTCGGTGAGGGACACCGCGACACCGTGCTGGAGGTCGCCAAGGGCATCCGGCGCCGCCTCGACGGGCCGGAGCGCGGCAAGTTCCTGAAGGTGGACGCGGACATCGTGCTGGCCGTGGAGTTCCTCCGCGGGGATCAGCCCCGGATGGACGACTGGCTCCGCGCGTGCGACGTGGCCCAGGCCCTGGTGGATCACGGGGTGCGGGAGGACCTCGCGGAGGAGGCGGCGGTGCGCCTCACGGCGCCCCGCACGCCCCGCGAGGACGACGCCGAGTAGCCCATGGACCTCGTGGTCGTCGGCGAGGAGATGGACGCCGGCCGGGCGCTCGCGCATCACCTGCTCGAACGCGACCGGCGCCCGCTCCTCGTCCTCGACTATCGAGGCGCTGCAGCGCGCATCCTGGACAGCGGGCAGGTCCAACGCCTGATGGACGAGCAGGCGGTCTGGGTCGACGTGGCCGACATCCGCCGTCCGGTGCGCCTCATCGAGGTCGCGAACACCGCGGCCAGCCACTACCGCGTGGCGCGCCTGATGGCCCGCTGGTCCCGGCTCGTCCGGGTCCCCATGCTGAAGGGCGACGAGGTGGCGCTCCAGTCGTTCCTGCGGCACCTCCTCGGAGACGAACACCGACCGGGAGCTTTGGTTCCCGGCGCCCGGCACCTCGGGATGCTGGAGTCCACGCTGGCCAACGACGAGCTCTGCCGCTGGGCGTGGCCGCCAGGCGACGCCGGGGCGGGGGACCGGGCCCGGAGGCGAGTCCTCGAGGTCCTGCGGCAGGCGCTGGCCTACCCGCACGTGGCCGCTGCCGCGACGGCCATGACTGCGCTCCCCGGGCCGGACGAGGTCCACGGCCGGTCGCTGTGGGTCGAGTTGGACATGCCGCGCCTGGAACAGGTCGAAGCCCGCCTGCTGGCCATGATGATGCACGGGCTGATGGAGGACGCCACGCAGCGGCTGGACACTGCACCCGGAGACGACGGCCACCGCCTCCCCGTGCTCCTCCATCCGCCGGCGACGAAGCCGATGGCGTCCCTGCTCCCCGAGGTGCGTGACGACGGCGCTGCGGTTGCGTATGCCCTGCGGCTGGCGCCAAACGGCCGGGTTCCCAGGGCGCTGTTGGAGCTGATGAGGAGGCCGCGCGTCCTCCACGTGGACGTCCTGCCGGGTCGGCGCGCCCTGCACCGGAGGAGCTGGAAGTCCTGGCGAGCCCGGACCGCGGGACCGGCATCGTGCGTGCCGCGCAGGCGCGCTCCTTCACGACCGCTCCGCTCCTTCGCGCCGGGATCGCCATGATCGAGGCCAAGACGGCCAACCAGGCGTCCCTGCTCCGATACCTGGCCCGGGCGCCGGCCAGACGCGATGGCGACGTGGGTGATTCCCTTCGGGCGGCAGCCGAGAAGATCCGTGCTGCCTCCAGGTCCCTCGCCCGGCTGGGCGAGGAGGACTACGCGGAGGATCAGCTTCCGCGTGCCCGTGTGATGGGCCTGGAGGGGCACGCGGCCGCGCTCTACTGGTCCGCCCTGGCGCAGCTGATCCCCGAGGATCTCGGCTTTCCGGGACGCCGTCTCCAGGGCGCCACCGACCCGGTGAACTGTGCCCTCAACTACGTCTACGGCATGCTGTACGCGCGGGTCTGGCAGGCCATCGTGCGCGCCGGCCTGGATCCGGGCGTCGGCATCGTCCACCTCGCACCGCGCTCGGGCGGGGCCCTGATCTACGACCTGGTCGAGGAGCTGCGCGCCCCCCTCGCAGACCGCACCGTGCTGTCCTTGCTGAGCCGGGGGGCCGTCCCGACCCTCCGGAGAGGGACGGAGGACTCCCTCACCGCCCGGAC
>JBNJGB010000075.1:0-4387 GCA_051747385.1 Myxococcota bacterium | reverse complement strand
GAGCGGGCATCAGGGTCATCTGGGCCTCCACCGTTTTGGTTCAACTCGAGGTTACCAACCTGGTGCCCGCTCATAGCTTCTTTGCCTGCTCTCAGACGCCCAGAATCCATCGTTTCCGAGCGGGTGCAATCCAGCGCCGGGCGCCGTACCGCCGCGCGGCCCTCACTGTTCCGACTTTGCGATTGCCCTGGGGGCCTCCGCGTGGCTCGGGCCCGTTCCCGTTCCCGTTCTCGTTCCCGTTCCCGACAGGGCCCGTCCGGCCGCCCCGGCCGCTGCGGTAGCGCCCGCTGCGCGGACCACCACCGACGCCCCCGCCCACGTCTCGGGCGCTCCGCCCCCCGCGGCATCCGCGAGCGAGCGGGCTACCTCGGATACGCATACTCCGTTGCCGCAAGGCTCCGGCGTTCGTACCATTGACCCATGGTGGTCCAGGCACCCATCGTCCATCGCCCCCCGCGGACCGAGCCCACGGTTCGAGAGATCCTCGCGCGCCTCCGCGCCTATCACCCGGCGGCGGACTTCAACATGGTGCAGCGGGCCTTCGTGTTCGCCGAGCAGCACCACCGTCCGCAGCGCCGGAAGAACGGCGACCCGTACATCGGGCACCCGGTGGCCGTGGCGCGGATCCTGACCGAGCTGAAGCTCGACGACGAGGCCATCTGCGCGGCGCTCATGCACGACACGGTCGAGGACACCCCGGCGACCGTGGAGGAGATCAAGGAGGTCTTCAACGACCGCATCGCCGAGCTGGTGGACGGGGTCACCAAGCTGAACAAGATCCGCTTCCGATCCAAGGAGGAGCGCCAGGCGGAGAACTTCCGCAAGATGCTCATCGCCATGAGCCGGGACATCCGCGTGATCCTGGTGAAGCTGGCGGATCGGACCCACAACATGCGGACCCTGGAGCACCTCCCCCGCCGCAAGCAGATCGGCATCGCCCGCGAGACCATGGACATCTTCGCCCCGCTGGCGAACCGCCTGGGCCTGGGCGCGCTCAAGACCGAGCTGGAGGATCTCTCCTTCCGCTTTCTGCACCCGGAGGACTACGGAGACCTCGCGCACAAGGTGAACCTGCGCCTGTCGGAGCGGAAGGAGTACATCGACCGGGTCATCCGGGGCCTGCACGACCTGCTGTCGAGCGAGAGCATCGAGGCGGAGGTGAGCGGCCGCCCCAAGCACTTCTGGTCCATCTACCGGAAGATGACCCAGCAGCACATCCCCTTCGAGCAGGTCCACGATCTCATCGCCTTCCGCGTGCTCGTGGACCGGCAGAAGGACTGCTACCACGTCCTCGGCCTCATCCACGACCGGTGGCGGCCCGTCCCGGGGCGCTTCAAGGACTACGTGGCCCTGCCCAAGGCCAACAAGTACCAGAGCCTCCACACCACGGTCATCGGGCCCATGGGCCAGCGGATCGAGATCCAGATCCGCACCCACGCCATGCACCGCGTGGCCGAGGGCGGCATCGCCGCGCATTGGAAGTACAAGGAGTCCGAGCACGCCATCGAGCAGCGCGACGAGGAGCGCTTCGACTGGCTCAAGCGCCTCATGGAGTGGCAGCGCGAGCTGGACGATCCCAGCGAGTTCCTCGAGTCGGTCAAGGTGGAGCTCTTCCAGGAGGAGGTCTACACCTTCACCCCGGCCGGCGAGCTGAAGGTCCTGCCGCGCGGCTCCACGCCCGTGGACTTTGCCTACAGCGTCCACTCGGAGGTGGGCAACACCTGCAGCGGGGCCCAGGTCAACGGGAGCATCGTGCCGCTGGAGTATCAGCTCCGGAACGGCGACGTGGTGGAGATCCTCACCCGGTCGACCCAGCGCCCCAACAAGGACTGGCTCCACTTCGTCAAGACGAGCCGCGCCCGGAACCGCATCCGCTCGTACATCAAAAAGGAGCAGCGCCAGCGCTCCCGCGAGCTGGGCGAGCAGCTCCTGGACAAGGAGCTCCGGCGCTACTCCCGGTCGTTCGCGCGGATGCGCAAGTCCGACGACCTGAAGCGCGCGGCGAAGCAGCTCAACCTGGGCTCGGTCGAAGAGCTCATCGTCCAGGTGGGCCACGGCAAGATCACGCCGGAGTCGGCCGTCGCCGCCATCCTCCCGCCGGAGGTGACGGGCAAGCCCAAGAAGGCCCCCGCGCCGCCGAAGAACAACGTGTTCTCGCGTTTCATCCGCAAGGTCACCGGCGCGCCCACGGGCATCGTGGTGGACGGCCTCGAGGGCGTGAAGCACTCGGTCGCCAAGTGCTGCTCTCCGGTGCCGGGGGAGCCCATCGTGGGCTACGTGACCCAGGGCCACGTCATCAGCGTCCACCGCCGCGGCTGCGTGAACACCGTGGACCTGCCCGCCGACCGGGAGGTGGAGGTCCGCTGGGGCACCGCCGGCGCCGGCTATCCCGTGACCCTGAAGGTGGTCACCGAGTGCGGCATCCCCGGCATGCTGTCTCACATGAGCAAGGTCTTCGCGGATCTGAAGGTGAACATCGACAAGGCCACCTGCGCCGAGTCCACCGAGGGCCGCGCCGAGAACCTCTTCACCTTCCACGCCACCGACGTGGACCAGGTGAAGCAGCTCGTCCGGCGCCTCACCTCGCTCAAGGGCGTCTACAGCGTGGAGCGGGTGCGCTCCGCTCCCCGCGTCGAGGCGTAGCCGGCGGTCCGGCCGGAGTCGGGACGCTCTCCCGGCAGAAACGCCCGAAAGCCGGCGGGGACGCCAGCGATCCCGCTCGCGATGGAACACGCCCGGCCGGGCTCGCCCTCGGCTCGGGGAGGGTGCAACGAGGGCTGGGTTTCCCTACGCTGGGCCTGTGAAGCCACGAGAATCGCAGGAGGAAGAGGCCATGGCCCATCGCATCGAAGCCGCCTGGCGAAACCGAGCGGCGCTGGCCGTCGGCGCGACGCTCCTCCTCCTGATGGGCTCTGCCGCGTGCGACATGGACGAAGGCTCCGGCGGGCCGGTCGACGTGCGGCCCACGCCCGATGCGGACGTGATCGGGGGGGACACGACCGGATCCGACGGCGCCGGGCTGTCCTGCGAGGGTGAAAACCCCGAGGGATGCCAGACGGCGGATGACTGCGCGGAGGGCGAGACGTGCGTGGAGGCGGGCGAGGGCGACCCCTGCGCGCCGTCGAGTTGCTTCTGCGACGAGGCCACCGACGACTGGATCTGCACCGGCGACTGCGGCGGGGGCGTCTGCGAGCCCGACGAGCCCGAGCCCGGCTGCGAGGAGCCGAATCCCGAAGGGTGCTACTCCGAGTCGGATTGCGCGGACGGTGAGGTCTGCAACGTCGACGCCGGCTGCTTTCCCTCGTCCTGCTCATGCCTGATCCCGGCGGAGGGCTGGACTTGCACGGCGGACTGTGCAGGCGGCGCTTGCGAACCGGACGAACCCGCGCCCGCCTGCGACGAGCCGAGCCCGGCGGGCTGCACCTCGAAGGAGGACTGCGACGACGGTGAGGTCTGTAACGTCGACGCCGGCTGCTTCCCCTCGAGCTGCTTCTGCGACGAGGCCACCGGCGACTGGATCTGCACCGACGACTGCGGCGGGGGCGTCTGCGCGCCCGACGAGCCCGAGCCCGGCTGCGATGGGCCGAACCCGGCGGGCTGCACCTCGAAGGAGGACTGCGACGACGGTGAGATCTGCAACGTCGACGCCGGCTGCTTTTCGTCGAGCTGTTTCTGCGACGAGGCCACCGGGAGCTGGTCCTGCACCGAGGACTGTGGTGGCGGCGCCTGCGAGCCGGACGAACCCGCGCCCGGCTGCGACGAACCGAGCCCGGCGGGCTGCACCTCGAAGGAGGACTGCGACGACGGTGAGATCTGCAACGTCGACGCCGGCTGCTTTTCGTCGAGCTGTTTCTGCGACGAGGCCACCGGGAGCTGGTCCTGCACCAAGGACTGTGGTGGCGGCGCCTGCGAGCCGGACGATGGCGTGGCGTGCCCGGACGACCAGGTTTCGACCGTGGAGGGCTGCATGACCTGCTCGGAGGCCCTCGGGAAGGTGGACGAGCTCAAGAAGGAGGCCTTGGAGACGCGGCGTGTCTGCGAGATCGACGCCGACTGCACCCTGACCGGCTACAGCACCGACTGTGCGGGTGCATGCTTCGTGGCGGTGGCGACGAAACAAGAGGGGGCCTTTGACGCGGCCCTCGCCGGGATCTCCGAGGACTACTGCGGCGGCTACGCCGACGTCTGCGGCTACGCCACCCCCGGCTGTCTGGCGGCCGAGCCGTCCTGCGTCGAAGGCGTCTGCGAGGCCGAGTACTCCGAGCCGTAAAAGCCGCCGGCCGGTGTCAGGGGTTGCTCGGCGCCCCGTCGAAGACGCAGGGCTCGCCGCCGCTGACGTCCAGGACCTCGCCGGTCTCGAGGAAGTGCATCATCAGCTCGCGGCCTT
>JBNJGB010000074.1:0-4672 GCA_051747385.1 Myxococcota bacterium | reverse complement strand
AGAGGCCGCGTGCCACCGAGCTCGACCGCGCGTGCAGTCGCGCCGCTCTGAGTGACCAGCGTTGACGGGGCTGTTCGCGATGAGGAAGACTCTCGCCATGCAGGCTCCGTATCGTGACCTGGCTGCCGAGCTGCACCGGCACCTGGAGCAGATCGACGAGCTGGTGGGCGACGACCCCGGCCTGACGAACGTCCTGGCGTACGAGCTGGCGTGGCGAAGCGACCCGGCCTTCCATGACTTCCTCGCCGGAGACAGTCCCCTCGGGCGCCTGAAGCGACTGGAGCGCGATCTCTACCTGGAGCACATCGGCGACTACCTGGAAGAGCTCGTTCCCGGGGCGCGGGTGTTGGACGCGGGCTGCGGGGCCGGCCGCTTCTCCGAGCACCTGGCCCGGCGCGCCGTGGACCTGACGCTCGTGGATGCGGCGCCGTCGGCGCTCCGAGCCGCGCTGCGCGTCGCCGAGCGTGAGCGCGGTCCGGACACCCTCGTACAGGGGCACCTGGCCGATGTCCGCGACCTGGGCTTCGCCGCCTCCGGGACGTTCGACGCCGTCCTGGCGATGGAGCTGCTCTGCTACCAGCGCGATCCCGAGGTGGCCATCGCGGAGCTCTCGCGGGTGATGCGCCCCGGAGGGTTGCTGTTCCTCTCCGTGGAGGGCCGCTTCGGGGGAGTGCTTCAAGATGCCTCGCTCGACCCGTCCTCCGCGCGGCGGATCCTTGACGGAGAGCCCCTGCACCGGCAGCGCGACGTGTATGTCCGGCACTACACGCCCGATGGGCTTCGCGACCTCGTGACCGACGCCGGCCTCGAGAGCCTCCTCGTGGCAGGGTGCCACTACGTGCCGGACGGTCCCCTCGACCGGCTCGTCGACTGGGAGCGGCTGGCCGATCCCGTCCACCGAACCGAGATCGTGGAACTGGAGCATCGCTGCGCCGCCGACCCCGTGATGGCTCCGCTCGCCAGAGCCTGGGTAGGCGTGGCCCGGCGCCCCGAGACATGACGAATACGGGGGATGCCGCGGCGAGTCGGCCTCCCCCTGGACCCTTCACCCTGCCATCGCCCCCTACCCGAGCGCAGGTACACCTTGCACGTCCTCTTCATCCAGAACAACGGCCTGAACGAGTCCCTCGCGCTGACGGAGACGTCGGCCTGCCTCCGGGAGGCCGGGCACACCACGGCGGTGCTGCTGGAACGCCAGGAGCGCAACCTGCGCCGGGCGATCGAGCGCGAGAACCCGGATCTTCTCCTCATCCCGTCCGAGATCCTGGCGCACCGGTGGACTCTGCGGACCGTGGGGCGCATCAAGGGCTGGTTCCCGGATCTGCCGACGGTACTGGCCGGCTCCCACCCCACCATGTACCCGGACATCCTCCAGTTCGACGACGTGGAGATGATCCTGGTGGGGGAGATCGAGGAGGCCGCGGTGGCGCTGCTCGACGCCCTCGCGGGCAAGCGCTCCCTCGACTCCGTGCCCAACCTCCACTTCAAGCGCGGCCGGACTCTCCACCGCAACCCGGTGGGGTCGCTCGTGACGGATCTGGACAGCCTGCCCCTGCCGGACCGGGGCCTGTACTTCGATCGCTACGCGTTCATGCGGCGCTTCCCCTGGAAGAAGTTCACCTCGGGACGGGGCTGCGTGCATCACTGCACGTTCTGCTATCAGCCCTCGTACCGGACCATGGTCCGGGGGCGTGGCCGCTACGTCCGCCGCAAGTCGCCGGAGCGGGTGGTCCGCGAGGTGTCGGCCGTCGCGGAACGATACCCCACCTCGAACGTGCACTTCAGCGACGACCTGTTCGTGACCGATCGCAAGTGGCTGACGCGGTTCGCAGAGCAGTTCCGATCGGACGTGGGCCTCCCCTACACGATGAACACGTCTCCGGAGCTCCTCTCGGAGGAGGCCGGAAGGCTCCTCGCGGAGAGCGGCTGCCGGGCGGTGGCGATCGGCGTGGAGACCCATGACGAGGCCCTCCGGAAGAGCATCCTCGGCAAGGACATCTCGACGGAGACCATTCGCAACGCCGCCCGGATCATCCGGGGCAACGGCATGAAGCTCGTGACCTTCAACATGGTCGCCTCCCCGGACGAGCGCGTGGAGGACGTCCTCGAGACCATGCGCTTCAACGCCGAGCTGGGCACGGACTTCGCGCGGGTCAGCATCTGCTTTCCGCTGCCCGGTACGCCCATCGCGAAGCGGCCGCTGGCGGACTCCAGCGGCGTGGACCCGGACGACATCTACTCGCTCCCGGACCTGGAGGACGCCCGCTTCGACGAGGTCTTCTTCGCCTCGGCGAAGCCCTACGAGAGCCAGTTCATCAACCTGTTCCACCTCTTCAGCCTGGGCGCCAGCGAGCCGCGGCTCATTCCCCTCATCGAGCGGGCCGCGCGGCTTCCAAAGGGGCCGCTCTACCCCGTCTCGAGCCTCGTGCGGATGCTCAAGGAGCGCGCCCTGTTTCACCTCTCGCTGCTCCAGGGTCTCGACTACTTCGTGCACGTCGGGACGCCCGACAAGCGCACCACCAACTTCGTGAGCCTCGTATGACCCGGACGACATCTCCCGGCGCGATGGACGAACCAGAGGCGGACGGCCCGTCGCTCCCCGAGCGCGTCGCCCTGTCGGTCATCGTGCCAGCCCACGACTCCAGCCGGACCCTCGGCCGTTGCCTGGCCCGGTTGACCGCACAGCTTCGGGCGGGCGACGAGCTCATCGTGGTCGATGACGGCTCGACGGACGACACGGCGCGCATCGCCGCGGACTCCGGCGCCCGCGTCCTCGCGCGGCCGGGGCGGGGCGGCGCCGGGGCCGCGCGGAACGAGGGCGCGGCGGAGGCGCGGAACGACTGGATCCTCTACGTGGACTCGGACGTGTACCTCCCGGAGCGGACCGTCGATGAGGTCCGGCGCGCGATCGCCTCGACGCCGGAGGCCGACGCTGTCGTGGGCATCTACGCGCCGACCCCCCTGCACACCCACCCCGCGGCGCGCTACCTGCATCTCGCGCAGGCCTACCGGATGCACAGGCTCCCGCCGGGCCTCGGATCGGTCTTCGGGACCTCCTGTGCGGCCATTCGGCGGACGGCGCTGGAGGCCCAGGGCGGCTTCCCCACCGCGCAGCGCTTCGCCGGGTGCGAGGATCGGATGCTCGGCGAGCAGCTCGGGCCCGAGCGCATCCTCTTGGCCCCCTCCGTCCAGGTCGAGCACGATCACCCGGTCGACCTGCTCGGCCTGCTGCGCCTGAGCGCCCGTCGGGCCTTCGTGGAGACGCGTGACCGGGTGGCCGGCGGCTCCCTGCGGGAGACCGTGGGAGGGGGCCGGCGGAGCTACCTGGGCCGGGCGTACGCGCTGCGTGTCCTCACGGCCCCGTTGGCGCTCGCCACGCCCCTCGTCCCCGTCGCGCCACTCCCCCACCTGCTGGCGGGAACCGGAATGTGGCGCTTCTTCGCCCGCCATGCCGGAGCACGCTCGCTGCCCACGCTCCTGGTCGTCGAATGGCTGGAGGCGACGACGGTGGTGGCCGCAGCCGTCGGGGGCCTCGTGCGTGGAATCATGGAACGCCGGGTTCCGTCCGCCGCTGCACGCGCCGAGCCGGGGCAGCCATGAGGGGGCCCCGAATCCTCACCTGGTTCGCGACGGAGCGCTGCAACGCGCGCTGTCCCTTCTGTTGCGCGGGCTCTCCGGACGTCCCCGGCTCGACCGCGCGCGACGAGCTCCGCCCGGACGAGCTGGCTCTGCTCGCGGAGACGATGGACCCGTTGGATCTGCTCATCGTCACCGGGGGAGACCCCCTGCTCCGGGACGACCTCGAGGACGGGGTCGCGGCGCTGTGCCTCGGAGCGCCCGCCCGCCGAGCCGCCATCCTCACCAGCGGCTGGAGCCCGAAGCGGACCGAGGCGCTCGTGAAGGGCCTCCTCGCCCGTTGCCCCCGGTCGCGCTTCACGGTCTCCCTCTCCATCGACGTCTGGGGCCCCGAGCACGACCGCATGCGGGGCGTCCCCGGCCTGTTCGATCGCCTGCTGGAGACCTACGAGCGGTTGGAGCCCCTCCGGCGAAGCTCGGGTGGGCGTCTGAGCCGCGGCATAGCGATCCGCTACGGCGCGGACACGGAGGACACGGTCGAGGACACCATGAACCGCGTCCTGGAAGAGCTGGCCCCGGATACCCTCAGCCTCACGCTCGACCGCGTCCCGGCGGCTCGCCCTCAGACGACCGTGCGCGATCTCGATCGCTACCTGCGCCTCAGCCGCGTGGCCGCCGACCACTCCGTGCATCGGGACGTCGCGCGGGGCCTCCACGCAGCCCTCGGGCCGGCTGCGACCCTTCTGGCCCGGGCGAAGTCCAGGGCGATCGTGCGGGCCGTGCGACGGGATGTGCCCTTCGGCCCCTGCGAGGCGGGTCGGCTCATCGGGGTGTTGCATGCTGACGGCACCGTGAATGCGTGTGAGCACCTCCCCGAGGCGATCGGCAATGTCCGGGACGGAGATCTGGACTTCCGACGCGCGTGGGACACCCAGGCGAACCGCGACGTGCGGCGCGACTTCCTCCGCGCGAAGTGCCGGTGCACGCACGAGTGCTTCGTGACGCCGACCCTGGTGTCACACCCCGTCTCACTGGCCCGAGCTCTGTTCGGCCCGACGAGCTCGCCGGAACGGGAGGATTAGTGGGTATCGGCGTG
>JBNJGB010000073.1:0-5707 GCA_051747385.1 Myxococcota bacterium | reverse complement strand
CCGCTTCTCCCCCTGGGCTGGGGCGCCGGGCTCCTCATCCTGCTGCTGGCGGGCCTGGGGATCGCGTTCTGGACGAGCACGACGAACCTGGAGGGCCACGTCCGGGCGGGCGCCGAGGTCGTGCTCGAGGCCCTGGAGCGTCAGCGCCACCCCGACGAGGAGCACACCCGCGAGCTGGAGGTGCTCCTGCCCGGCCTGGGCAACATCACGCCGATCCGCATCGCGCCCGAAAGCGACGCCGTGGGGAGCAGCCTGGGCGAATTGGAGCTCCGGGGCCTCACCGGCGCCACCATCCTGGCCATCCACAGGCCCGGACACGACGTGATCACGCCCAAGGACGCGGAGGTGCTCCGCGCCGATGACGTGGTGCTCATCTCGGGGAGCCACGAGGCCGTGGAGGCGGCCCGGGACCTCCTGGGCCAGCCCGGGTGATCCCCGGGCTCACCCCGGCATCTCGACGCCGTGCTCCTCCCGGACGGCCTCGTTGCGCGCCTCGGCCCGCTGGTGCGCGGGACGGGCCGCCTCGATCGTCGCCGAGACGACGTAGTCCTCGACCCTCCGGCCGGCGTCCCAGTCGCGGATGAACTCCCGGGACTCGTGCTTCGGCTCGATGCGGACGTCCTCGAAGCCGGCCTCGCGGATCATGCGCTCCAGGTCCTCGATGAGGGACGCGTTGCCGATGCAGCCCGCCACGAGGCCCGCGTCGTTCCGCATCTCCTCGGGAAGCTCGACGGTGGCCACCACGTCGGCGATGGCCAGCCGGCCGCCGGGCTTCAGGATGCGGAACGCCTCCCGGAAGACCTGCGGCTTGTCCGGCGACAGGTTGATGACGCAGTTGGACAGGATGACGTCCGCGGTCCCGTCCGCCACGGGCAGGTGCTCGATCTCGCCGAGGCGGAACTCGACCTGCTCGTAGCCGCCGCGCTCCGCGTTCGCGCGGGCCTTGCTCAGCATGTCGGGGGTCATGTCCACGCCGATGACGCGGCCCGTCTCCCCGACCTCGGCCGCGGCCAGGAAGCAGTCGAAGCCGCCGCCGGCGCCCAGGTCCACGACCGTCTCGCCGGGCTTCAGGGCCGCGATGGCCTTGGGATTGCCGCAGCCGAGGCCCATGTCGGCCCCCTCGGGCACGCTCTCCAGGTCCACCGCGCTGTAGCCCAGCCGCGTCGAGATGAGGCGGTTGATGGCCTCGTCGTCCGAGGTCCCGCAGCACCCCGACTCGGGCCCGCAGGCCTCGCCCGCGTCGTCGGCCCTGGCCACCTTCGCGTACGCGTCCCGCACGCCGGCCCGGTGGGCGTCGTGCTCCGTCACCGCGGCCGACTTCGCCTCGGCCTTCGCTCCGCCGCCGCAGCAGCCCGTCGTCTCGCTCATGCCGTCTCCTCCAGCTCCTGCCCGCTCTCGGGCGTGAAGAACGCCGCCAGCGCCTCGAGCACCGGCGGCTCCACCCAGCACATGACCGTCCGGCCCTGCCTCTCCATGCGCAGGAGGCCGGCTCGCCTCAGCTCTCGCAGGTGGTGGGACAGGGTCGAGGGGGCGATGTCCAGCCCGTCCCCGATCTCGCCCACCGTGAACCGCTCGGCCTCCTCCACGCTGCACACCGTCCCCGGCGCGCAGCATCGGCTCAGCCGCCGGAACACCTCCAGGCGGTGGGGATTCGCCAGCGCCCTGAAGCACTCGACCAGATCCGTGTCGTCGATTCGATGATTCGACATGTTTCGAACAGTAAACCAGGCGCCCTCCCGACGCAAGCCCCGGGTCGGAGTCGCGGACGAAGCCCGCTCAGCCGCCGCCGTTCCGGTCGCCGTCGGCCTCCTCCAGCCGGTCGACCACCCACTCGTCGAGGACCTCCACGGCGCGGTCGACCGTGCGGATGCCCACGTACGTCACCGACAGCAGCCCGCCGTGGACCCTGCGCGCGACACGGGCGGGCCCGGCGGCGCGCCTCCCCGGGGGTCACAACCGGGCTCGACGACGCGCGCAACGAATCCCGCCCGAGCCGTCACAAGGAGGGTGGGCGGGGGTGGGCCACCCGCGCGCCTGGCCCGCGTCAGGCGTCAGGCCCGCGTCGGACCCGCGTCAGGCCCGCGTCAGGCGTCGGACCCGCGTCAGGCCAGCGTCAGGCGTCAGGCCCGCGTCAGGCCAGCGTCAGGCATCAGGCCCGCGTCAGGCCAGCGTCAGGCCCGCGTCAGGCGTCAGGCCCGCGTCAGGCCAGCGTCAGGCCCGCGTCAGGCCCGCGTCAGGCGTCAGGCCCGCACGGCGCCAGCTCGTTGACCCTCCCGGGTCCCCGTTCTAGCCTCACCCCGTGGAGGATCCGGGCACCATCCGCTGGCTCACCATCGACGCGGCTCGCCGGCGAGACCTGGTGGAGGCCATCCGTCGTGCCGCAGCCGCCCGCGACTGGGTGGACGCCGCGTGGCTGTTCGGCTCCGCGGCGCGCGGCGATCGTCCCGCGCGGGACGTGGACGTGGCCGTGCTGACGCGGGATCGAACCGAGCCCCCTTCCCTCGCCGCGCTGGCCGATCTCGTCGACGCGGTCGCGCGCGACACCGGCCTGGATCCAGGCCAGGTCGACGTGCGGATCGTCGACGACGCCGACCCGGTGTTCCTCGGGACCTTCGTCCGGGACGCCATCCTCGCCTTCGAGCGCGACCGGGAGCGCCGGATCGACTTCGTCGTCAGGGCCCACTCCCTCTGGCTCGATTACCGGCCGGTGTGGGAGCGCCTGCGCCGCGAGGCTCTGAAGCGGTGGTCCAATGGGTGAACGACACCTGGACCTGCTCGCCGAGCTGCTGGACCTCATCGAGCGGTATCACCGGACCATCCCGCGCGAGGCGCTCGACCACGACCGCGAGACCTGGGTGTAGGTCGAGGGCGCCCTCGAGACGGCCGCACAGTGTGCCATCGACCTGGCCCTGAGGCTCGTGACGGACCGCGGGCTCGGGACGCCGCACACCCACCCCGAGGCCTTCCAGGCCCTCGCCCGCGCCGGCCTGCTGGATCCCGAGCTCGCGACCAGCCTGGAGGGCTGGGCCGGGCTCCGCAACGTCCTCGCCCACGTCTACACGGCGCTGGACCTCGACCGCATCCACGCCGCGCTGGGCGAGACCGGCTCCCTGCGCGCTTTCCACCGCACGGCGGCGAGCCTCATGAAGGAACGGTGAGGACGGCGCGACACCTTCACACGGCGTCATCGCTCCCACAGCACCTCATCGCGGGCCGTCCGTACGACATCGGGCACCTCGCAGCCGCACGCGGCCTGGCCGACCTCACACCAGCATCTTCCGGACCTCGCCGCTCATCCGCTCGGCGTCCTCCTCGCGAAGCTCCACGTGCTCCGGGACCTCCCGACCCCGCTTCACCGCGGGCCGCTCCGCCACGGCGTCCATCCACCGCCGCAGGTTCTCCAGCCCGTCGATGTCCACGCCCGACCACTCGTGCGTGTGCGCCCAGGACCAGTTGGCGATGTCGGCGATGGAGTAGTCCCCAGCGAGGAACTCCTCCCGCCCGAGCTGCCGGTCCAGCACCTCCAGTAGCCGCCGGCTCTCCCGCTGGTACCGCTCGATCGCGTACTCGATGCGCTCCGGCGCGTACCGAAAGAACACGTTCGCCTGCCCCATCATCGGCCCGACGCCGCCCATCTGGAACATGAGCCACTGCACCACCCGCGACCGCCCCTTTCGGTCCGTCGGCATCAGCCGCCCGGTCTTCTCGGCCAGGTACATCAGCACGGCTCCGGACTCGAACACCGCGAAGTCGCCCTCGTCCTCGTCGTGGTCCACGATGGCCGGGATCCGCCCGTTCGGGTTGATCTCCAGGTACCAGTCCTCCTTCTGCTCCCCGGCCATGAGGTCGATCTTCCGCACCTCGTAGTCCAGCCCGAGCTCCTCCAACGCGATGGAGGCCTTCCAGCCATTCGGCGTCGCCGCCGTGTACAACGTGATCATGCGCTCCTCCGTCTACTGCCTCCCCATCCTATGCCTCCGGCCCCGCGACGGTCACAACCCCGGATCGCCCACCTTGCGACGCGCTCCCGTGCCCGCTAGCGTGGCACCCGCCGATGCGCCGCCTCTCACCCGACCCCAGCCGCCTCGACGCCGTGCCACCCTCCGCGGCACGCCACACGGCAACGCGACGAACCGAGCCACCCCGTCCCCCAGCGCCACCCACACGATCCCGCGGAAGCGTCGCCGACCACCACCGCCTCCCCCAGACACGATTCCGCGGAAACAACTCGACGTTCTTCCAGCCGACCAGGGCGACACAACTCCGCGGCGACGCTCGGACCGGCGTGCCTCCCCGCCCGAAACGCCTCCGCGGAAGCGTCGGCCGTCACCACCAGAACCGCTCAACGCGATTTCCTGGGCACGCCGCCCTCGGCGCGCCAATCGATCGCGCACGACTCCGCCGAGACACGCGGGTATCGACACGGTTGGTCCAGGATGCCGCCGGCCCTCTCCACTTGGACGGTGCCCGCACTGCCTATCTGCATCACTTCCACGGCGTGCATGCTGTCCAAGCGCACCGAATCCCAGCCGAACCGCCCGAACCGACGCGTCGCCGCCCCCGACCGTCGCGGTCATCCCGGCGTCCTCGCAGCCCAATCCGCTGCCACTTAGGCTGCCTCCACGCCGCTCCAGAATGCGTTATGCCGCGTAAGGGAGACAAGGACGGGATGCGCACTCGCGGCGCCTCGAGAGGAGCGGGTAGCTCTTGATGAGGGATGGACTGCGGAACGGTCCGTCCGATCGCATGACGAGGGACGTCAGGCCCGCTACGCACGGGCTGCCTGGAGGAGGAATCGTGTGCTGAGCGGGTCGGACGATCTGTACGACCAGCACCAGGTTGGGCATGAGTCGGACGGCAGGTCGTGCACGCCGTTTCGGGTCCCGACTCCCTGCGCGCTCGCAGGGCGCGAGCCGCACATCGGGGTGAACGTTGTGTCGTGGTCGCCAGTCCGGACCATCGACGAGCCTGCCCCGTCCATCGGCGCCGACGGGCGACGCGGGCGTGCGGCTCGCAAGACCGGCAGGAAGAGAGAGGAGGCCCGGCAGTCGCGGGCGGCCGGCGGGCCGGGACACCGGACGCCGCGTCGGCACGTTCGCGTGCTCCGCGGACCGGCAGCGCAGGCGCGCAAGCGCGCAGCGGCACTCCGCGCCGCAGCTCGCCAGCGCACCAGCGCAACTCGTCGGCTGCGTAGCGTTGTCCGGACGGGTCGCCTGGCCGCGACTCCCGGCCTGGAGGCGCGACGTCAGCCGTGGCTCGGAGCCGAAGCCGCGGCACGCCAGCCATTCCGGCCGCGAAGAGCACGTCGGCATCGGCCGTGGGTCAGTGCCGCAGCCGCCTCACGCGAGCCAGCGCGGCGGCGAAGGCCATCCGGGCGACGGCGCGGCCGTCGTGCGGGGCGCTCGGCAGCCGTGGCGCCACGGCGCGGCCACGCGGCGGGTCGGCCAGCCGGTCGCAGCGTGGTAGGCGCGGCGGCTTGCTTGGCAGCCGGCCATCCCCGATGCTCCGCCCATCAGGGCGGGCGGAAGGGAGGCCGCGATCCGCGGCATAACCAGCAAATGGACCGGACGGGCGCCCTCCGCTGCGCTCCGGGCTCCGCCGGTCATTTGCAAGACGTTGGGCGGGTGCTACCTAACGAGAACCGCTACCGGAGATGAACCCATGGAAGCTTATCGGTCCGCCCGTCAGCCCAGCCGGCCCTGCACGC
>JBNJGB010000072.1:0-6053 GCA_051747385.1 Myxococcota bacterium | reverse complement strand
CCTTGCCCTTGCCCTTGCCTGCTCTCGAACGCGCAGAATCCATCGTTTCCGAGCGGATACAATCCGGCGCCGGGCGCCGTACCGCCGCGCGGCCCTCACCTGTCCGACTTTGCGATTGCCCTGCCCACCCGGCGGGCGGGCGCTCCGCCACCGCGCACGCGACCTAGATGAAGCGCACCAGCTCGAGGGCCTTCTGCGACATCCCGATGGTGAGCTCCTCGCGATAGCCCATGGCCTCGCCGGCGAGCTGATAGGGCATCGGCTCGCTGAACTCCACGTGCACGCGGTCCACGTGGAAGTCCATGAGCCCGGGATGCCGCAGGGCGCCCCGCCACAGGGACGGGAGCGAGGTGACGATCTTCCCGACCGGCAGGTTGCTCAGGCGCAGGTGGAAGCGGCGGGGGTCCAGCCCCGCGTAGGGCAGCGCCTTCATCCCGTAGCCGTAGAACGGGCACGTGCCGAACATCACGTTGTTGACCGGCCCCTCGTAGATGACGTCGCCGGGGGCGAACGTCCGGCCCACGTGCCCGCCCAGGTCGTCCTGGACGATGCTGTAGGCGGGCCCGCCGACGTTCCGCACGCGGACCTCGGTCTTGTGGCGCTTCATCCACCGCTTGACCATCCGCGGCACGGTCACGGCGAACGCCGCGGCCAGGTAGCCGCCCACGTTCTGGAGCAGGGGCCGCAGCGGACCGTCGCCGAAGCGCTCCTTCATGGCCCGGTAGTCGTTCAGCACCCAGCCGTCGATGCCCAGCCCGGCGAACGCGAAGCGCGTCCCCTCGGCCTCGCACAGCGAGAGCTGGAAGTCGTCGTTCGTCGGGTTGGAGGCGAAGGTGGACAGGTCCACCAGCGGGTCGCCGCTGGAGACGATCTCCGCCATGGCGTTGCCGGTGCCCAGCTTCAGGATGCCCACGCGCGGGCTGCGCTCCTCGGGCAGCATGTTGATGAAGCGCGTGACCGTCCCGTCGCCGCCGCCCGTGAAGACCGTGCCGTAGCCCTTCTCCACGATCTGCTCGACCAGCGCGGGCGCGCTCGCCTCGTCCTTGCTGACGTAGACGTCGCCCGGGTCGACGATATCGCTGATGCGATCGAAGACGTTCCGGGACACGCGGCGCGCGTTCGGGTTGAGCAGGACGGCGAAGTCGTCGGTCACAGCACCCATGGGTGATGCCTCCAGGTGTGTTCCGCGACCCGGTGCGATCCCCTCGGGGACCCCCCTTTCCCGGGCCGGGCCACTCCAAAGCACGAAACGTGCCATCACCCACCGATCCGACAACCCACCGGAATCACGTGACACGCACCGGCCCGTCGCCGTCCGATGGCTCCCGATCTGCGAAGCCTGACACGCAGATCCACGCCGCGCTGCGTAAGGCCCTTCGCACCGGAGCCCGCCGCCCGAAGCCCAGGGTGCCGACCGTTTGACCACGCTTCCAGCGGCGAGTTACGTTGAGGACGCCCAGGCGCAGTACAGGCACCCGCGCGAGTGAACGGGATTCAGGCACAGCCTCACGGCTCGGGAGGGCCCTTTGGTCGACGAACACTCCGGATACACGGTCCTGGTGGTCGAGGACGACCCGACCCATCAGCTCCTCATCCGGAAGGCGCTCAACAGCGAGACGTCGCCGTTCTCGGTGGTGCAGTTCGCGGGCAACTCCGAGGACGCGGAGCACTTCGCCCGGCAGATGTCCTTCGACGTCCTGCTGGTCGACAACCGCATCCCGGGCCGCCGCGGCCTCGACATGATCGCGACCCTGAGCGACGAGGGCCTCGACGCGCCCTTCGTCCTCATGACCTCCGCGGGCAACGAGGACCTGGCCGTCCAAGCGTACCGCACCCACGTCGCGGACTACATCATCAAGGACCCGGGCTTCTGGCGGGATCTCCCGCAGACCCTCGTCCGCGTCATCGAGGCCGACCGCGCGCGCAAGAGCGAGGTCAAGCTCCGCGAGCGCCTGGAGCGGGCCAACGCCCGCCTGGACGAGCTGAACACCACCATCCAGCTCCGCAACGAGGAGCTCCAGCAGGCCTACGAGACCATGGGCGACTTCACCACCGCCCTGGCCCTGGCCCTGGACGAGCCCATCGCCGCCATCCGCAAGGCCGTCGCCGACTCGGGCTCGAAGGACGAGGAACTCGCGGGCGCGCGCGAGGCCCTCGATCGCGTCACCAACCTGCTCGAGCGCATCCGGGCCCTCCCGGCCCTGTCCGACAAGTCCGCCGAGGAGATGGATCTCGAAGCCGTCTTCGACCGCGTCCAGAAGGACCTCGACGCCCGCCCGACCTCCTGAAGCGCCCCACGGAGGCGTCCCCTATTGACAGGCGCCCCACCCGGCCCTACAACTCGTCTCCACGCCACGCGGGCGTAACTCAGTTGGTAGAGTATCAGCTTCCCAAGCTGAGGGTCGCCGGTTCGAGTCCGGTCGCCCGCTCCACGCAAAGCCCCTGATTCGTCAGGGGCTTTTTCTTTGCGCGGTGGTTGCCTGCCCCGCGCCAACCGTTAGCACCCCCGTGGGTTCTAACGCTGGGGTGCTAACACTGCCCGGGGCGGGCTGTTCGCGCACCTCGGCATCAGGTCGGACCAGGAGTCACCGTCCAAGCGGACGGGCCCCCTGCCGCCCGCCTCACGGCAAGTGTTCAAGACCGCCTTGCGCGCCAGCGCGGAGGAGTTCCGGATGAAGGCGCCCCGGTTCCCGTTAGCACCCTTCGTTAGCACCTATGAGCAGACCTACTCGTCCGGCGTGTCGTCCATAACGGCCGCGAGGGCGGCGCGCTTGGCGTCCAGGGACACGCCTGCGTAGCGCTCGGTCATCGCCTCGGACGTGTGCCCCATCATGGCCCGGAGGGTGATGCGGTCCACGCCCGCTTGCACCATCAGGGTGTTGAACGTCCTTCGCAGCACCTGCGGGCCGACACGAACGGAGAGCCCGGTCGCCTCGCGAGCCAGGACGAACACCTTCTTCAGGCTTTGCGGGGTGCGCACACCTCCGGTCTGCGCAGGGAAGACCAGCCCAGACTGCAGCCCCCGATGCTGCTGCTTGAGCAGATCCTGCCGATGCTCCTGGAGGACGGCGACCAGCTCGGCGTACATCGGCACGACCCGAGCCGCCTTGGTTTTCGTGGTCTCGGTCAGCTCGCCCTTGGACACGGACCTCTGGATGACGATCCGCTCGGCGTGGAAGTCCACGCACTCCCACTTGAGCCCGTACAACTCCCCGGCGCGCATCCCGGTCCACGCCAGCGTGGCAACCTCCGCGTAGCGATTTGGGCTGAGCTGCTTCACCGCTCCCAGGAACTCCCCCAGCTCTTCGACTGTCAGCGTCGCCTCTTCGCGTACCCTCGGCGCGTGGGACTCCGGAGGCCGAACCCGTCGGGTCGGGTCCGGGATGCCGAAGTCGGCGGCGAGGTCCGACATCATGGTCTTCAAGGGCCGCCACCACGTGCGAAGCGTGTCCTGGCTGTAGGGGTCGCCGTTCGCCTTCCGCTGCCCTTCCGCCCACGCCACCCAGGACTCCAGCGCGCCCCGGCACACGTCGTCGATGCCGAGGTGCCCGAGCCAGGGCAGGATGCGCTTCATCACCGTGTGCTCGTAGTGCTGGTACGCACTCGGCTTGAGCCGGGCCTTCTTCGCGTCCAGCCACTGGTGCCCGTAGTCCTCGACCGTCCTAACGTCGTGGACGCGGCTTGTAGCCTGGGGGTGGGGCATAGGGGTCTGCGCCTCGACCCGGATCGCCTGCCGCAGCCTGGCCGCCTCTCGCACGGCGTCCTCGACGGTCGCCCCCGCCGGCAGCGTGCTGGTCCTGAACTTGGTCTTCCCCTCGACCCGAACACCCACGTAGGCGACGAACACGCCGTCCTTGTCCCGCCGGTACACGCCCGGATGTCGCGTCTTCGTGAGTCCCTTCCTGCTGGCCATCCGTCTTCCGTCCCCTTCGTCCCAGGCAGAACTCCGCGTAGGCGTCGAGCGTCTTCCGCCTGAACAAGTAGCTTCCTCGCTTGCCGTTCTTCCCGTCGGGCACCAGCCAGTTCTTCGCGACCGCGCTGCGCACCGCCGACCCCGACACCCGGAGGTACTGGGCAGCCTCGTTCGTGGTCAGCAGAGCCTCGCGCGGGGGCGCGAGCCACTCCCCCCAGCGCGAGGACCGGGCGTCCTCTCCAGTCGAGAACACCGGGAGCACGGCGAACCCACCTTCAAGATCGTCCGGCTCGAAGTCGCCGAAGAGCTCCCGGAGGAGGTCCTCGCGCGAGTCGCGTCGGCGACCCTCATCCTTGGTGTCCCGGCGGTCGTTCATGTCGCCTCCTGGGCATGGCGGATGCCGGTGGTCCGCAGAGCGGGCACCGTCCACGCGGATGCGGTCTTCGGAACCGTCGTCGTTGTCGAACCAGCCATCAACTCCACCTGGGCCCCGAGTGGATGAAGCGTGTCAAGGGCCTGCAGGGCGAGGGCCGCGCAGGGTCTCCTCCCTCCCCTACCCGCTGGTCGACAACGTGAACCCCCTCGTCGACGCGATCTCGACCGTTGCCGAAGACGGCTCCCAAAATTCGTACAGGTTCAATTCGCGGATCGCGCCCCCGCCGGGGACCCGGCGAGGTTTTCCAATCGGTTCTACGAACTCGGAGAGAACCCTGGGACCTTCGAGAACCGGTTCTGGATCGCCGAGAACCCCATCAAGACCCGCGTGAAGTTCTACAAGTCGCCCTCCAACCACCGAGAACCGCCCCAGCGAGAACCTGCCGGCTTCGAGAATCGGGGCTCAGGTTCGGCGGCGAGCCAGTAGTAGACTGGTGCCCCAGGACCGGATGGTCCACCAAGCGCACGTCGCGCCCGGACGACTCTTCGGCAGCGGGTGGTGCCGTGCCCCCCAGTGGGTCCGGTCGTCGAGTTCGGGTCGCCCCACAGGCTGGAGGTGAGCGACTTCGACGTGCCCTTCGTGCCGTCCATGAAGGTCCTGGTCGAGGTCGAACCCGGCACGTCCTCCAGGTCCTTGTCGAACAGCGGTTGCTCGGGGTGGACCCCATCACCGGCGTGCAGGCGGGCATCGGTGTGCGACCAGGGTGAGACGAACCTGGTACCCGCACCGGGATGGGACACACTGAACCAGGGTGTCTCGCCGGTCGCGTGCCGGCTCGAGGACCCCGCTGGACCCGAACCACCACAGGGTCCCGTCCCAGCGCCCTCCCGGTCGCTTGTCTGAGACGAAACGCGCCTCGGCCTAGAGTTCTGACCGCCCCGCTGCCGGCTCAAGCATAAGGGGGGCTGCGCCCGTCCAAGAGATCGCCCAATGCCTCCAAAGCGCGACCCGTCGTTTCCTGGGTCGGGTTGAGGGGAATCCACTCTTGATCCCGGTCGACGTTCAGGTGTCCCTCCAACGCGTCGAGGAGGGCCGAGCGCACGTCTACGTCAGTTCCGACGACCAGATGCTGCCCGTCCGAATCGAGCCGGACCATCTGCTGGAAATTGGAAGCGGGCGCCTTCGTGGCGCAAGTGTAGATCCCGACGCGCCGAATCCGCCCGCTCCTCGCCCTTCTATTGCTGCAGCGTGGGCGCTCGACCATGAGCCGGAGCATCTGCCGCAGCGTGTTGTCGGCCCACCCCTCGTCCTGGGCTCGCTCTCGGAGCTCACCCGCCAACGACTTCTTGAGCAGTTCCTCCTGCGGCTTCTCGCCTCGCACGCGGCCGGTGACTTCGTCGAGCCTGCGCTCCAGTTTGTCCCACCATGCCAGCAACGCTTCCACGATGAGTTCGAGGCGTGCGTCACAGAAGTCCTCGAACGGCGAATCGTCGTCCGCCCCTGCCGGCTCGATCGACTTGCGAGCCAACTCGTACTGCCGAAGCACATGACTCTCGTTCTGGTCGCAGTCCGGCTCCAGAAGGAAGTGCGCGCGAAGCCCGTCTGCGGGCACGTCCCGGAGGTCGGGGAGCATGTCCAGCTTCTCAATGTTCGCCTCCCCCGCGATCCCCAGGCGTCAGGATAGTTGCCGCCTCTGTTGAGCGCGCGCGGAGCGCGCCCGAGACCCGCGAAGCGGGGCGAGCATGATGTTTGATGGGATGGTGA
>JBNJGB010000071.1:0-7309 GCA_051747385.1 Myxococcota bacterium | reverse complement strand
CATCAGGGTCATCTGGGCCTCCACCGTTTTGGTTCAACTCGAGGTTACCAACCTGGTGCCCGCTCATAGCTTCTTTGCCCTTGCCCTTGCCCTTGCCTGAACCAGCGGCTCCAGCCCACGCGGCCGCTGCGGCAGCCCCTCCCGCCGACACGGCCTGAACTCCCGAGGCGCGTCCATCGCCGCCGCGGACGGCGGCTCCCCTGGCGGGCGGGACGAGGCAGCGGGCCCGTCTTCGCGGGCGGGACGAGGCTGTCGCCATGCCCTCGCGAGGAGGCAGCCGGCTCCGTGTTCGCGGGCGGGGCGCCCGCGCTCCCAGGCCACGGGCCCCTTGGATGGCGGGCGTCTTGAGGCTGTCGCCATACCCTCGCGAGGAGGCAGCCGACCCTCCACGCGACAGCCTCATCTTGCCCGCGACGGATGGGACGCGAGGGGCGAGGTCCGCCGGGGGCGGAGGCGATCCTGAAGAGGTGAACGGGAAAGCCCACATCCGAGGGGTGGATGTGTTATATCCCCCACACACGCGCAGGGCGACCTCGCCCGTCGACATGCCTGCGCGTGTGACAGCCCCCACTGTTCCATTTGGCACAGTGCGTGCATACACACGGGGCGAGCCAGAGGCTTCGGCCCCCGCCCGGGGGCCGTTCCAGTGTGAGGAGACGACACCCTTTGAGCCGAGACGACTCAATCCTCCGGGCGCATCTCCACGAGGACCAGGCGCAACCTCCCGTGGGGATCCTCCACGGAGACCGGGACGTCGTCGAAGCCACGGCGGTGCAAGAGCTCGCGGGTGAGGCGGAGCACGGCGCTCGGCCCCTCGCCCCCCGAGAGGGTGACGGAGGCCAGGTGGCCGCCCCGCCGGTGCGCCTCACGCACCGCGCGATCGACCAGGCGCTCGAGCTCTCGGACCATCTGTTCGGACCTCCAGGGCGGGCCGTCGTGGCCCGCACACCTGCGATCGCTGCAAGCTGTACGCCAATCGACGACTCCACTCCGCGAGTCGAGGAGAGAGGACGCTAATGGCACTCCGTGTCCTGGTTTGCGACGACGAGGAGCTCATCCGCTGGTCGCTGATGGAGCACCTCACCAGCGAGGGCTACCTCGTCGAAGAGGCGGTGGACGGCGAGGACGCCCTGGACAAGGTCGTCCGGGCAACCCCCGACGCCATCCTCCTCGACCTCAACATGCCGAAGATGGGAGGCCTGGAGGCCCTCCGGAAGGTACGCGAGATGGACGTCCAGGCGCCCGTGCTGGTGATCACCGCGCACGGGGCCGTGGACTCGGCGGTCGAGGCGACGCGCCTGGGCGCGACGGCCTACCTGTCGAAGCCCTTCGACCTGCGTGAGGTCACCCTCCAGCTCGAGAAGTCCATCCAACAGCATCACCTCGCCCAGGAGGTCCGCCACCTCCGCGACCGCCAGCGCGAGGGCTACGGCAAGCTCATCGGCCAGTCGCCGGCCATGCAGCGCGTCTTCGACATGCTGGCGCGCCTGGAGGACGTGGACGCCCCGACGGTCATGCTCCAGGGCGAGTCCGGCACGGGCAAGGACCTGGTGGCCCAGACCATCCACAACCAGGGCCCGCGCAAGGACTCCCCGTTCATGGAGATCGACTGCGCCAGCCTCCCCGAGCAGCTCATCGAGAGCCAGCTCTTCGGCCACGAGAAGGGCGCCTTCACGGACGCGCGCCAGACCAAGCGCGGCCTGTTCGAGGTGGCGCGCGGCGGCACGATCTTCCTCGACGAGATCGCCGAGATGAACCCCGGCACCCAGGCCAAGCTCCTGCGCGCGCTGGAGAACCGGCGCTTCAAGCGCGTCGGCGGGCTGATGGATCTCACCCTGGACGCCTCCGTCATCGCGGCCACCAACCGGGACCTCAAGCAGCACGTCCAGGAGGGGAAGTTCCGCGAGGACCTCTTCTTCCGCCTGAGCGTCATCGTCATCCAGGTCCCGCCGCTCCGGGACCGCGTCTCGGACGTGCCCCTGCTGCTGGACCACTTCCTGGACCACTTCAACAAGCGCCTCGGCCGCGACATGAACGGCATCTCCGAGGAGGCCCTCCTCGCGCTGCAGCGCTACGACTGGCCGGGCAACGTCCGCGAGCTGCGCAACGTCATCGAGCGCATCGTCATCCTCGAGAGCCAGGCGGACGTGATCCGCGTCGACCACCTCCCCCCGGAGATCCGGGCCCGCTCGGGCGAGTTCGCGGCCACGGCCGCCAACAGCAGCGTGCCCTTCATCCTCCCGGAGGACGGCGTCGACCTGGAGGACGTGGAGCGCAGCCTCCTCATCCAGGCCCTCGACCGGAGCGGCGGCAACCAGAGCCAGGCCGCCCGTCTGCTCGGCATCAGCCGCTACGCCCTGCGCTATCGCATGGAGAAGTACGACCTCATGCCGCAGAAGAAGGCGGCGAAAGCGTGACTCCTGTGACGAAACTCCGGTCCGGCCCACGCCGACGATCCGACGGCGCCGTGGCGTGCCGCAACTCCTTGAATTGGCGCCGCCAGTCCTGCGTCGTTGCGTCCCACCACAGCTTGCGCCTCCCCGCCCTGGACTCGAACCTCCATTCCGCCCCAGGAGTCAAAGCCTGATCTCGAAGGCGGCGCCGCCGAGGGCCGAGGAGCCGCACTCGAGGCTCCCGTCCATGCTCTCGACGGCGCGCCGCGCCTCGGGCAGGCCCAGGCCCAGGCCGTGCAGGCGGGTCGTGTAGAACGGCTGGAAGATCCGTCCGCGATCCGGCGCGGCGACGCCCGGCCCGTCGTCCTCCACCACCACGCGCCCGTCCGCGATGGCGACACGGACACGCCGCGCCCCGGACTGCCACGCGTTGCGCACGAGGTGCTCGACGGCGCGGGCGAGGAGATCGCGATCCGCCCACGCGCGTCCGTCGCCCTCCACGGTGGTGGCGCCCGGCCCCGCCTCGTCCACCGAGGACAGGGCGCGCAGGCAGGCGTCGCGCAGGTCCAGACGCGCCATGGCGGGGTGCAGCGGACGCGAGAACGCGATGAGCGCCTCCACCACGGCGCCGAGGCGACCGATGTGGCTCAGGAAGTGCCGGAAGACCTGCTCCTGGGGATCCCCCCGCTTCAGGCCCCGCAGGAGCACCTGCAGCGTCCCGGACATCCCTGCGAGGGGGTTGCGGATCTCGTGGGCCAGCGTCGACGCCAGCCCGGCCAGGGCCGACAAGGCCTCCTCGTCCCGCTCGCGCGCGGCGGAGGTGACCAGGTCTGTCACGTCCTCCACGTAGACGGCCACGCGGGCCTTGGGGTGATCCAGGGGGACGACGGTGATCATGAACGAGGTCTGGCGCCCCTCCAGGTCGACGTCCACGCGCGGGAGGACGACCTGGAGGCCGGCATCCACCGCCCGCTCCATCCGGCGCTCCAGGTCGGCGCCGCGCGCGAGGTCCTCCGGGAAGGCGTCCCGCCACGACCGACCGACGATGCACTCGATCCCACGCGCCCTCGCCGCCCGCTCCAGGAGTGACGAGGCAGTCAGCACCCGGCCGTCCGCGTCGAGCACGACCGCCTGGACCGGGAGGTGACGCTCCAGGAGGCCGCTCAGGGACTCCTGCGAGTCGGCCGAGGCCGGCGATCGCGGGTCCGGACGGGTGGGCATCACGGCGCGCCCCCCTCGCCCTCGACGCGGCGCTTCGTGACCAGCACCGGCACGGACGACATCCTCACCAGCTCTTCTGCGACGGATCCCAGCACCAGCCGGCCGAGACCCCGGCGACCGTGCGAGCCGACCACGATGCGTTCGGCACCGAGGTCCTCCGCGGCCTCCACCAGCGCATCGGGCGGAGAGCCGACGACCACCTCCACGCCGACGGGCACGTCGGGGAACGCGGTCCGGAGGCGCTCCCGGCAGGTCTCGAGGCGCGCGCGCGTACGCTCCCGGGCCTCGGAGAGGTGCAAGGTCCAGGGCACGCGGGTGGTCTGCTCCCGCTCCCAGTCCAGCTCCGAGGCCAGAAGCTGGGGGCTGAGCGCGTGGACGAGCACGATCCGGGCGCCCCGACAGCCGGCGTCGCGGGCCGCCTGGAGCACGGCCCCCTCGGCGCACGGCGAGAAGTCGTGGCAGACGATCCAGACCGGCGCGCGCTCGCGGGTCACCTCAGCCCCCGCTGAAGTCGCCGCGGAGGACCAGGACCGGGCACGGCGCGTGGCGCAGGACCGTCTCGGCGACGGAGCCGAGCAGGAGGCGGCGGAGTCCCGATCGGCCGTGGGACGAGATGACGATCAGATCGGCGCCCGCCTCCTCCGCGTAGTCGCAGATGGTCACGCCGGGGGAGCCCACGCGCACGTCCACGGGCATGGAGCCCAGGTCGCGGTCGGCCAGGCCCTGCTGGATCGCCTCCTTCACGCGGGTGGCGCGTCCCTCGTCGCTGATGTTGCCGAACACCACGCCTGGCTCGACGGCGGTCATCGGAGCCAGGACGTGCACGAGTCGGATGTCGTTCGGGTCGGTGATCGTCGAGGCGGCCTTCACGGCCTCGAACGACGGATTGGAGAGGTCGACGGGGACGACCACCTTCTTCACGTTCATCCACTCAGCCATGGTGCTCCTCCGGTTGGGGCGCTGCGGGGAGCGCGCTCGGCCACGTACTTCGCAAGGAGCGTGCCACCCCGATGGAGCCGCGAGGGGGACCCTCACGGTGTGCCCACCGGCCGTTCGGGGACGGCGGACACGTGACATTCTACACGGAGGTCGCGCGGACCGGGGTGAACCGCCGGCTACCTTCGGGTCCGAACGTGGTCCTGGTCCAGGGCGCGGGAGAAGAGCACCTCGTCCTCCAGGTCCCGGTGGGCCTCCTGGAACAGGCGCAGCGCCTCCACCTCACGGAGCACCCGGGCCCAGGCCTCGTGGGCCTCCGCCGGCTCGCCGCAGCCCTCGGCGCGCCGCCGGAGCTCGGCCAGGAGCCACGTCTCCTGCTGGTGTTCCATGCGCACCACGTGCAGCGGGGCCAGGGCGCGCGCGTTCCTCCCGGCGCGGAGCCACGGGAACAGCACGTCCTCCTCCTTGAAGATGTGGCTCTCCGTGGTCTCCCGATACCGTGCGAAGAAGGCCACCAGCCCCCGCAGGCGCCGTCGACCCGGTCCCTTGAAGATCTTCAGGGACTCACGGAGCTGGACGTGCAGCCTCGGGAGCAGGCGGATGAGGGGCGTGTGGAAGCGGGTCGTGATGTGGTCGATGAGCTCCGGGGTCGGCCGGGTCTCCCAGGGCCGGGCAACGGCCTCCTGCCGGGACCTCTCGAGCTGCTCCCGCACCGAGGCCGCGTCGAGGCCGTGCTGAGTGCAGACGTCGCCCAGGGTCGCTCCACCCCACCTCACGACGTCCACCCCGTGGTGCCTGAACACCTCGGGCGCTCCCGGGTGCAGGGCGGCGATCAGACCGACCGGCTCACGATCTCGAATGGCGGTCATGCGGGCGCGGCCCTCCGTCTGCTCCAGGGGGTCAGGTCTAGCATGTTGCGTGCCAGGGTCCGTCGCAGGCGGGGAGGACCGGGGACGCCGCCATCGCGGACTGGTGGCATCGGACACGGGCGGACATCCCCAGGTGTGTGCTAGTCCACGTCTTTCCCGCTCATCGGGTGATTTTGGCACGGATCAGGCCCCCATAACTGGCACGTGTCTTGCCGGGGTCCAGCCGCGACTCGACCAGCCAGGAGGATGTGATGGATCGGTTCGGCTCACCAGTATCGGCTCGTCTGGCCCTCGGCGCGGCCCTGTGCGGCCCGGTGTTGGCGGCCGCCTCGCCCGCCGGCGCCGTGTCGCTGACGGACGAGGTGGACGCCCACTTCCAGCTTCGCACGCGCGTGGACCGCCACGACGGGCGGGACGGCGACAGCTCCGATGACCCGGTGCGGTACGTGGAGAACCGCGTCCGGCTGGGCGTCTCGTTCGGCCTGGACAGCGGCTTCGGGGGCCTCTTCCAGGTGCAGGACGTGCGGGTATGGGGCGAAGAGACGAACACCCTGACGGACTACTCGGCGGACGGCCTCGACATCCACCAGGCCTACGGCGACATCCCGCTCCGCGGGGAGAACCTCGTGCTGCGGATCGGCCGCCAGGAGATCATCTTCGACGGCCAGCGCCTCGTGGGGGCCGTGGGCTGGACGCCCCAGGCCCGGAGCTTCGACGCGGCGCGCCTCACGTGGCGGTGCAAGCTGGCGCCCATCAGCGCGGACCTGTTCTACAGCCAGGTCTTCGACCGGGAGAGCATCCAGCCGGGCCCGGCTCAGAACACCAACGACCAGGTGAGCGGCTTCGGCGGCCTCGTCGGGCGCGTGCGCCTGCTGGACCGCGAGGGGCTGAGCAACCGCCTGTCCGTCTACGCCCTTGTCGACACGGCCAGCGCAGACCTCGACCGTACGCGGTACACGCTCGGCCTGTACGACAAGGGCGCGGCGGGCATGTTCCGCTATCGCGTCGAGGGCTACTACCAGGGCGGCGACCTGGGCGGCGAGAGCATCTCCGCCTTCATGTTCGGCGCCCGCGCCGGCATCGACACCGGCATGTTCTCGGCCACCCTGTGGGGCGACTACCTGAGCGGCGCCGAGGACGCGGCCGACGCCGCCACGGACACGTTCGACACCCTCTTCGCCACGAACCACAAGTTCTACGGCTTCGCGGACTTCTTCATCAACGTGCCCGCACACACCCAGGGCAAGGGCCTCGTCGACCTGGCCGTGAAGCTGGGCCTGAAGCCCGTGGACGGCCTGAGCATCGGCCTCCACGGCCACCGCTTCCTGGCCGCCCAGCCCCGCGGCGGGTCCGCCGACCTCGGCTGGGAGGGCGACCTGGTGGCGACGTGGACGCCGTGGGATCCGGTGAAGGTCTTCTTCGGGACGTTCGTGATGTTCCCCGGTGACGCCCTGGAGGCCCGCATCGGCGGAGACGACGCGGACGTGGGCGTGTACACCTCCGTCCAGCTGGACCTGTAGTCCCCCCCGCCCCGAGGCGCCGGGCGCCTCGGGGGTCGTGGTCGTGGTCGTGGACGACGACCGGTGTGCCTCGAGCCATCCATCGCCGGCGGGGACGCCGGCGCTCCTGGAATCGTGGAAGAGCGAAAGCCTCGTCCCGGCCCGCGCAGCGGATGTCCCGCCCGGAGCCGATCGTTCGGGAATGGGAATGAGAACGGGAGCGGGGGCGGCGGCCTGGAAGCCCGCCGCCCCAGGACACGCCACCCGCGCCCGAGACCGCAGCCGGCCCCTCCAGGCAAGGGCAAGGGCAAGGGCAAAGAAGCTATGAGCGGGCACCAGGTTGGTAACCTCGAGTTGAACCAAAACGGTGGAGGCCCAGATGACCCTGATG
>JBNJGB010000070.1:0-7397 GCA_051747385.1 Myxococcota bacterium | reverse complement strand
CTCAGCCTAGATACACGCGTCTTCGGCACCCCTGTCTGAAGCCTCAGTGTATCCGCGTGCTTCCACGCGGGTGCTCGGCAACCCACCCGAAACCCAGGCTTGGCGCGAGCCCTTCGGAGCGGGGACACTCTCCCTCGTGGGGCCGGAAGCGACCGCCGCGGACGGCGGCCCTGCTGCGGGAAGTGACCGCCGCGGAACGCGGCCCTACTGCATCTGCCCCGTGTCCTCCGGGCCCTTGCGGCTTTGCGCCTCGGCGCGAGCCCTGCGGAACCGGGAGAGGACGGCGTTCCTACTGCCCCTTTTCCCCCTGCCCCGCGCCTTTGCGGCTCGCGTCGCGGAGCGCCTCCCGCACCTCGCGATACCGGTCCCGGACCCTGGGCGGCAGATCGACGGGGAAGACCGCCCCGTCGACCACGAACCCGGTGTCCAGGTGCATCACCAGGACGGCCTGATCCCGGTCCGGGGATGGGTAGAGCTGCGGCTCGATGCCGACGTAGACCTTGTCGAAGGCCCTGCGGACCAGGGCGCGGCCGTCGAAGCGCAGCTCCCACACCAGGCGCTTGCCGACGTCGATCACCAGCTCGTAGACGCCCTCGGGCCCGGTGAACCAGAAGCGGCGCTCGCCCCGGCGCTTCCGCTGGAGGGCCTCGAGGCGGTAGTCGTGGCGCTCCGCCCAGCGCGCCAGGTCGGCGCCGAAGGTGGGGCCGGTCTCCGCGAACTGCCCGTCCACCACGTGCCAGTGGACGCCGCGCTCGTCACGCTCCGGCTCGTCGTCCTGCCCGGGCACCACGCGCGTGCGCGTGTACGCGACGTGCTCGCCGTCGGGTGACCAGCCGTGCATGGTGATCCGCGTTCCCCAGCCCGGCGGGCCGTCGTCTTCAGCGGCGGCGGGCACCGCCACCAGCGCGCCGATCAGCGCGGCGACGAACGGCGCGAGGCGCCGCGTGCGCTTGCGGGGCTCCTCCTGGGGCACGTCGCCACCTCCGGGCGCGAAGTCACGGCCGAAGAGGTTAGCCGAACCGACCACCGGAAGCATTCTTTGACGCGGAACGTTCGGGGCCATAGCCTCCCGCCGGACTGCGACGGCCGGGGCGCCGTCGCCTGGAGTGCAGCATGGCACGACGAACCAGGATGGTCCCAGGAGCACCGAACGACCGTGCTCCCGCGGTCCGCACGCCCGATCGGTGTTTTATACCGCTGATCACGGCGCTGGCCCTGCTCGTGACCCTCGTCACGGCGGGCGCGGCGCACGCTCGCGAGGACGGGGCTCCGGCGACGGCGCTCGGCAGGGGCGACGCGGTGCGCGCCAGCGCGGTCGGGACCTCGGGGCTGTACTTCAACCCGGCCGGCATGGGGCTCATCCACCAGTACCAGTTCGAAGCCGGCTACGGCTGGCAGGAGCCCCGCGACGGGCACACCTTCAACGCCGCGGCCGTGGACAGCCGGACCAACAACGCGGTCGCCATGGGCGTGGCCTACGGCTTCATCAACTCGGAGGCGAGCGGCGGGGAGCGCGACGGCCACCGGATCCGCGGCGCGCTGGCGACGGGCCATCGCTGGCAGTCCTTCGGCTTCCAGGTGGGCGTCGGCGTCCACTATCTCACCCTCGACAACGGCATCGCCGAGGACGGCGAGGTGAAGTTCCTGACCCTCGACGCCGGGATGATCTTCGAGATCGCGCAGATGCTGCGGATCGGCGTCGTGGGGCAGAACCTCATCGACACGAAGTCCCTCGGCGAGGCGCCGCGAAAGGTGGGCCTCGGCGTGTCCGCCGTGTTCGACACCGTGGAGTTCTCCTTCGACACGGACCTGGACGTCCAGAGCGATCCCGACGGGGACGTCCTGCCCACGTATCACCTGGGGGCCCAGGCCATGCTCGGCGAGTCGGTCGTCGCGCGGGCCGGCTACAACATGGAGGGGGAGACCGACGCGAAGCGCATCACGGCCGGACTGGGCTACGTCTCACCGGTGCTCGCGGCCGACGCCTCCATGGGCAAGCGCCTCGACGACGCGGACGGCTGGCTCGTCTCCGTGGCGTTCCGGTACTTCCTCCCGTAGGAGGCGGGGCTTCGGTCGGAGCCAGGGCGGTCGCAAAGTCGACCGCCCTCCCTTGCCCGTGCCCGTGCCCTCGCCTGCTCTCGAACGCGCAGAATCCATCGTTTCCGAGCGGATACAATCCGGCGCCGGGCGCCGTACCGCCGCGCGGCCCTCACTTGTCCGACTTTGCGATCGCCCTGCGGTCGGAGCGGGCACTGCTTGACCCGCTTCGGGGACTGCGAGTAGGAAGATCGCCCTCCCCCGCGAGCCGCCATCGGTCAGGAGTGTCGAATGAGCAGTCAGGACTTCATCTTCAGCTCGGAATCCGTGAGCGAGGGCCATCCGGACAAGGTCGCCGACCAGATCTCGGACGCGATTCTCGACGACATCCTGCGCCAGGACAAGGCGGGCCGGGTCGCCTGCGAGACGCTCGTGACCACCGGAATGACGCTCCTCGCCGGGGAGATCACCACCGAGGCCTACGTCGACATGCCGCAGATCGCGCGGCAGACGATCAAGGGGATCGGCTACAACGACTCCTCGATGGGCTTCGACTGGAAGACCTGCGCGGTGCTCACCACCATCGACCAGCAGTCTGCCGACATCTCCGTCGGCGTCAGCGAGGGCGAGGGCCTGTTCAAGGACCAGGGCGCCGGCGACCAGGGCCTCATGTTCGGCTTCGCCTGCGACGAGACGCCCGAGCTGATGCCCCTGCCGATCCAGACCGCCCACAACCTGGTCAAGCGCCTCACCGACGTGCGCAAGGACGGCCAGGCCCCCTTCCTGCGGCCGGACGGCAAGAGCCAGGTGTCCGTGGACTACGTGGACGGCAGGCCCCAGCGTATCCGCACCGTCCTCATCTCCACGCAGCACGCGGAGGAGGCCACCTGGCAGCAGGTGAAGGAGGCGGTCATCGAGACGGTCGTGAAGCCGACCATCGATCCGAAGTTCATCGACGAGGAGACCCGCTTCCTGGTGAACCCCACCGGCCGCTTCGTCACGGGCGGCCCCATGGGCGACTGCGGCCTGACGGGCCGCAAGATCATCGTCGACACCTACGGGGGCTGGTCCCGGCACGGCGGCGGCGCGTTTTCCGGCAAGGACCCCTCCAAGGTGGATCGCTCGGCGGCCTACTACACGCGCTACGCCGCCAAGAACGTGGTGGCCGCCGGCCTCGCCGGTCAGTGCGAGATCCAGGTGGCCTACGCGATCGGCGTCTCCGAGCCCGTGAGCATCCACGTGGAGACGTTCGGCACCGCCAAGGTGAGCGAGGAGAAGATCGTCCAGGCGGTCCGCGAGGTCTTCGACTTTCGGCCCAAGGCGATCATCGACCAGCTCGACCTTCTGCGGCCCATCTACTGTCAGACCGCCGCCTACGGCCACTTCGGCCGCACGGAGGAGGACTTCACCTGGGAGCGCACCGATCGGGTCGAGGCGCTCGAGGCGGCGGTGTGAGGTGCACGCGGCCCGTGGCCCGGCGGGGCTGCCGGCTTTTGCGTTGACAGACGTCCGCGAGCCCCGTATAGGGTCGCGGTTCCACGGTCGGGCCGCCCGACGAGAGCCGGGCCCGCAGCAGCCGCCCGCCGCAACGAACCCCGGGTCGCCCCGCCCTCCGAGGCGGGCGGCGCCACCTCGAGAAGACGACAGGACAGGGACGATGAAGACCGTCAGCTTCACACCCGACACCATCGAGCGCGAGTGGCACCTCGTGGATCTCGAGGGGAAGACCCTCGGCCGGGCCGCGGCGCGGATCGCCTCGATCCTGCGTGGGAAGCACAAGCCCACGTACACCCCGCACGCCGACTGCGGCGACTTCGTCATCGTGGTCAACGCGGACAAGATCCGGCTGACGGGCGGCAAGTGGGCCAAGAAGGTCTACTACCGGCACACGGGCTGGTTCGGCGGCCTAAAGGAGATCACCGCCGAGAAGCAGCTCGCCAAGGATCCGACGGCGCTCGTCCGGAGCGCGGTCAAGGGCATGCTGCCTCGCGGGCCCCTGGGCCGGCGTATGTTCAAGAAGCTGAAGGTCTACGCCGGCGGGGAGCACCCCCACCAGGCGCAGCTGCCCAAGGCGTTCGACCTGGGCACCCGCTGATCATCTGAGGAGCGACGATGGCCACTTCACAGCGCTGGTACGCGACGGGTCGCCGGAAGGAAGCCTCGGCGCGCGTCTACCTGACCCCCGGCGAGGGCAAGATCACCGTCAACAAGCGTGACGCGCCGGAGTACTTCCGCCGCGCCTCGCTCATGATGCGGATCAAGCAGCCCTTCGACATCACCGAGACCAACGAGCACTACGACGTGAAGGTCACGGTGGCCGGCGGTGGCATCAGCGGGCAGGCGGGCGCGGTCAAGCACGGCATCAGCCGCGCCCTGGCCGAGGCCAACCCGGACCTGCGCGCCCCGCTGAAGAAGGTGGGCTTCCTCACCCGGGACGCCCGAAAGGTGGAGCGCAAGAAGTACGGGCGCCCGAAGGCCCGCAAGCGCTTCCAGTTCTCCAAGCGATAGAGGAGCCTGTAGCGCATATGCTCCCGTCGCGAATCCCGGCCGCTTCCACCCATCTCGACGCCCGAGAACCCTCCGCCGAACCTACTGGTTCTCCGGCTCCCGAAGGTCGCCGGCTCTCCTGGCCCTTCGGGCCAGCGCGGCAGCGCTCCGCGCTGCCAACGGAACCGTCGTGCGCCGATCTGGGCGAAATCGGCTCGGGCTCGCTCGGTCCGCAATACCCTACAGGCTCCTAGAGTCCCCGCCTCGCGCGGGGGGCTCTCCGTGCCCGAGCTCGCGTCCCGCCCGCGCCCGTCCCCGAGACGGCGCGGGCGGCGACGTTCCGACGGTTCGGACAAGCTGGAGCCGGGAGCACGCATGGCAGGACACAGCCGGCAGGACACCGAGGCGCGGACGGAGGCCCCACCCGTTCTGGAGGCCGAGCCCGTGCCGCCGGTCAGCCGGCCCCTGCCGATCCTGGACGACGACGCCGCCGGCATTCGCGTCTGGGAGCGTCCGGCGCACGAGTGGAAGGTCCGCCTGGGCGTCTTCCTGTTCGCGTGCCTGATCTTCCTGCCGAACCTCGGGGCCTTCGGCCTCTGGGACCCGTGGGAGACCCACTACGGCGCGGTCACCACCAACATGGTGGAGACCCACGACTGGATCAGCCTCTGGTGGGGCTACAAGGAGCAGATCGGCTCCGAGGCCCGCCAGGGCAACTACTTCTTCTCGAAGCCCATCTTCATCTTCTGGAGCGAGGGCTTCTTCGCCAGCCTCCTGGGCCGGGGCGAGTGGGCCATCCGCCTGCCCATGGCCATGCTGGCCATCTTCGCGACGTTCTTCGTCTACCTGACGATGAGCCGCATCTGGTCGCGCCGCGCCGGGCTCCTCGGCGCGCTCATCACCGCGACCGCGCCCGAGTTCTTCATGATCAGCCGGCAGGCCCAGACGGACATGCCGTTCGTCGGGACCATGCTCATCGGCCTGTGCTTCCTCATGCTGGCCATGTTCGGCCCGCGGGAGCGCCTGACGAAGCGCGGCTTCTGGTCGTGGGTCTGGGGGACCCTGGTGTTCGTCCTGCTGAACACCATCCCGCAGTTCGCCATCATCGCGACGGACCTGAACGACGACGCGCCGGCGAACCTCTCCGGGCTGAAGTGGCTCGGCCACCAGATCCAGCACACGGGCGCCTTCCACGTCGCCATCTACGCCACGGCCCTGCTCGTCCTGCTCGGGTGGCTGTTCCTCGATCTGCGCCGGGACCTGGATCGCGAGGGGCTCAGCGACCGCGTGAAGGATCGCTGGCAGCGCCGGTGCATGCTCTTCGTGTTCTACGTGATGGTGGCCCAGGCGACCTACGCGAAGGGCCTCCTGGGCTTCGGCCTGCCCGGCCTCATCATCCTGACCTACCTGGTCTTCACCGCGCGCTGGCGCACCCTCGCGCGCGTCGAGCTGGTGCGCGGTCCCCTCTTGGCGCTCATCGTGGGCCTGCCCTGGTACGTGGCCATGTTCGCCCGCCACGGGCAGGCCTACTACCAGCGCTTCTTCATCCACGACCACTTCAACCGGCTGGCCGCCGGCGTCCACCAGATCGACAGCGGCAACTTCGAGCACTTCATCAAGTGGCTCGGCTTCGGCATGTTCCCGTGGGCCGTCTTCGTCCCCCTGACCCTGGGATGGCTCGTGGTCCAGAGCGTGCGCGACACCCGCGGCGAGAGCCAGGCGAAGCTGTTCCTCACGTTCTGGTTCGTGACGGCGTTCACGTTCTTCACGCTCGCGTCCACGAAGTTCCACCACTACATCTTCCCGGCCTTCCCGGCGCTGGCGATGCTCACGGCGCTGTTCCTCGACCGGCTGCTCGACGACCGGGGGCGGCTCGGCCGCATCGCGGCAGTGATCGGCATCCTGTTCTTCGCCGTACTGGCCCGGGATCTCCACGAGGATCCGCAGCACCTGCGGAACCTCATGACCTACAAGTACGACCGCCCCCTGCCGGAGCACCTGCCCGTCGACGCGGACGCCCCGGTCTCCCGCGGCAGCGACACGACGTGGGCCGAGAGCAGCTTCTGGGCGCACAGCTCCCCGACGCTGCACGACATCCTGACGACGCCGCTGTTCCGCTACGAGCGGTGGATGAAGTTCATCGCCGTCGTCGGGTTCCTGGCCCTGGCCCTGTTCTTCGCCGCCCGCACGCGGCGCGCCGGTCTCGCGGGGCTGGGCCTCCTGGCCGCCATGCTGGCCATGTGGTCCCTCAACTACTACATGCCGACCCTGTCGCCCCACTGGTCGCAGAAGTACCTCTTCGACGCCTACTACGACTCCTGCGAGCGCGTGGAGAACCCGCCGGCGGTCCGCGAAGCCTACACGCCGTTCGTGGCCGACATCGGCCTGCCCGGCGTCGCGCGCTTCTTCCGCTGGGAGCAGAAGAAGGTGTGCGAGGAGGACGTCATCTCCTGGCGCATCACCTGGCGGGGCGAGACCTACTACTCGTTCAACGAGCTCCAGCCCATCGGCAAGGTCGCCGAGCAGTTCCTCCCCTACCTGGAGAACCGCAACCACGGCCAGACCTTCTATGCGTTGATGGAGCGCGGGAAGATGGCCGGCTTCGAGAACAAGCTCGAGAGCTACTCCAACAAGCTCCGCCGCAAGGGCGTCGAGGGCTTCGGGGACATCCGGGACTGGGACGTCGAGGTGATCGAGGACTCGAACCTCTACTTCCAGATGATCCGGGCGGAGCCGGTCCGGGAGTAGGACCCTCCTCGCCAGATCAGGCATCTCGCGCAAAGGCGCAAAGGAATCAGGCCCTTCGCGGCTTCGCGCGACCCATCCGGCCCACCACGACCTCACGACCACAAGCGAAGCCCGCGCAAAGGCGC
>JBNJGB010000069.1:0-7786 GCA_051747385.1 Myxococcota bacterium | reverse complement strand
CAACCTGGGCGTGTCCGCCGAAGGCATCGGACCCGCTCTGCAGGAGGCGCTCCTCGATTTCGTCGATCTCCACAGCGGTGGCGGACCGGGCCCGATTCCGCATGTCCCGGGCCCGGACCCGGTTCCCTTCCGCACTCCCTCTCGATTCGCCAGGACCGAGCGGGCGGCAGGGGCCATCCTGGCTGTCACGGACGGCCCGCGGGACGACTGGTAGTGTGATCCCGACGGGGCCGACGACGCCCACCAGAAGACCGCCTTGCGCCGAGCCACCGCGCCCGTGCCTTCAAACGCACGGGTGGGCGGCCACCCGTGGACCCGCTCCCGGAGTTGTCCGTGACACCGGCGTGGCAACTGTATCCACTCACGGAGGCGCACCATGCATCGTGCGGCACCACAACGCTCGGCGGGGCGGTTACAGAGGTGCGGTTGACCCCCCCCATCCGTCGGGCGACGGTGGGCACGAACCCTTCCGAGGAGTACCCTCATGGCCGTGCACACTCTCGCCTTCTCAGGACAGATCGACAACACGGGGTTGACCGCGCTTGAGCCAGCGGCAGACGGCATCATCCCGACCGTTGGTAGCGCGGGATACGCCGTGACGCGCCCAGCAGAGGTCATCGCGGCCTACGCGGGCAGCGCGAACATGACCCGCGCCCGCATGTTCGCGCCGAGCATGCTCCGGGTCGGCTATCCGAGTATCCGCCCCTTCGAGGCGGCCGCGACCCCTCCGAACGACCCGAACCTGATGGTGTCGCTCGGCGACGCCATCCTGCTCGAGATGGGCGAGCGCGTGACCGTGGAGGCCGAGTCCTCCTCCGGCACGGCCGAGACCGCCGTCGCTATGCTCTGGCTTCGTATCGGCGGCCACGACCCGGTGCCGCCCGGCGACGCCTTCACGCTCCGCTACGACGGGACGATGCCGGCCACCTCCCTCGAGTGGGTCTCCACCACCCCCGACATCACCGACGGCGAGCTGCCCGCCGGCACCTACGCCGTCGTGGGACTCGAGTTCGTCAGCACCACCGCCGTCGCGGCCCGCATCCAGATCCCCGGCACCACCTACCGCGGCGGCGCCATCGCCCAGGCCAACGCCGGCGACCGGACCAACCGCATCTTCTACGACGGAAGCCTCGGCACGCTCGGCAGCTTCCAGTCCTTCGCACCGCCCAGCCTGGAGGTCTTCAAGACCGGCTCCGAGACCAGCTACGAGTGCTACCTCCGCCTCGTCCGCACCGGCGAGGCCGTCACCGGCGATCCGACCTTCGCCGCGATGGGCGGACTGGGGGCGCCCCCCACCTCGGGCATGGGCCGAGTGGCGGCTCCGCAGCAGGCCGCCGGCCCCATGAGCCGAGAGGTCGTGAGCCGCGAGGCCGCCGCGACCGGACGGACGCGAGCCGGGCGCCTCGGCGCCCGCTCCGACCAGCTCGAGCGCATCGTCAGCCGCGAGGCGGCCCGCCGCAACCGCACCCGGCGCGGGTAGGAGGTCACCATGGCACGCATCGCCACGCTGAGGACCGTCACCATCGGGACCTCCGCTGCCGAAATCCTGAGCACCACCGAGGGCCGGGTCTCCCTGCTCTTCTCACCGCCGTCGGCCGCCGGCGCCAGCTACACTATCGGCACCGACTCCAACGTGGTCCTCGGCGCCGGCCTTCACGTCGCGGAGGGCGGAGCGCCTCTCGAGATCCGCGCCGAGGTGCACGGCAACATCACCCAGAAGCGCCTGTACGCCATCGCCTCCGCCTCCGTGACCGTCGGCGTCCTCGAGACGGTGGAGGTGTAGGTCGTGACTCGGGAACCCGTCATCCGGGCACAGGGCGCCGTGATCGCCGCAGGCACCTCGTCACCGGTACCGGGTGTGGCGGTCGAGCTGGTCACGACCTGCCGCACCGGAAGCCGGGTGCGCGCGAGCACGGTGACCGACGCGAGCGGCTCGTATCGGCTCGAGTGCATGCTGTCACCGCGAGCAGATGACACCTCGGCGGCCTTCATCCGGGTACGAAGCGACCGGAAGTTGCTGGCGACGAGCCCGGGGCACGCGCTCTGCGACGCCGACGGCCAGGAGATGACGTACGACTTCGCCGTCGAGCCTGTGCGCTCCCGGGACACGGTCGGGGACGCTCCACCTCGGACCGCCGCCGCCGCGGCGCGTCCCAGCCCCAGCAGCCGCCGGCGTGACGACGCGGAGCAGGGGGCTCGAGGCCGGCCGCGCCGGCGGTGGGCGACCGTCCGCTGGACGGCGCCGGTCGAGGTGGAGGAGGTGACGCTCACGGCCGACCGGCCGAGCCGCAGCCAGCAGCTCCGGCTCCTGCGCGCCGCCAACGAGCAGCTGGGCGGACTGCTCGGGCAAGCCGGATTCGATGCCGACGTGCTGGGCGCATTGATCGAGCAGCAGGACGCGCTGCTCTGCTGGCTCGAATCGTCTCCCCGGAACATGCAGTCGTTCATGGCCGACCCTCTTGGCGCGCTCCTGCAGGCGCCCCTGGAACTGGACGAAGAGACGCGGCGTGCTCTGCGGCGCCTGGTGTCGTTGTCGCCGACGACTCGGCGCGAAGCCGACAGCCTCCCGGGCATCGCCGCCGCTCGCGTCACCGTCTCTCGGGGCCGGGTGCGATGAGCATGTGGCGTCGCGCAAGCCGGGTGGCCATCCTTGGCCTGGTGGCGGCCGGGCTGCTGGGGACGGCCTGTAGCCAGGAATCGGCCACTCCGGACGACGCATCGGACGCCCCGACCACCGACGTCGCCCCGGTCGATGCTTCGGATGAAGACAGCCCCCCGCCAAAGCCACGGAACCCGTACGCCGACCTTCGCTGCAAGCCCCGTCCGGAGGGCGAGGTCTGCGACGGCTGGGACAACGACTGCGACGAGCTCGTGGACGAGGACGACGACTCGTGCCACTGCGGCAAGCTGGGGGCGCCCTGTGCCGACGGTTTCGAGTGCACCACCGAGGGGATCTGTCTGAGCCCGGACGGGTCGGAGGTGTACGTGCCCGGCGGCACCTTCTGGATGGGCTGCAACACGGAGCGCTGGCCTTGCGACCACCCGTTCGCCCGCTTGGAGGTGCCGTACCACCGTGTAGACGTCCCCCCCTTCATCATCGACCGGACACCTGTGACGGTCGGCGACTATCGGGAGTGCGTGGAGAGCGGAAATTGCACCGCACCGGGCACGCCGCCGCCCGCATCGGAGGATGCCATGTATTACGTCGGCTCGGACAAGCACCCGGTGAACTACGTGGACTGGTTCGAGGCCCAGGCCTACTGCGAGCTCCAGGGCAAGCGACTGTGCACGGAGGCGGAGTGGGAGAAGGCCGGCCGCGGCGGCTGCCGAGTGTACTGTACCCCCGGAGACGAGGCGTGCTGTCGCGAGGCGATGCCCCGATACCCCTGGGGTCACGAGCATGGACAGACCTGTGAGAAGCGCAGATTCTACGCCATGGTGGGGACCTGTCATGTCCTAGGCCGGCACCTCGGTGGCGAACGTCCCAGGTACTACTCTCCAAGCGACTACTTCCCCGTGGATGCCTTCCCGATGGGCGCCAGCACGTACGGTGTCCTCGACATGGTCGACAACGGCTCTGAATGGATGGCCGATTGTCCACCGGTCTACGAACTGGGCCAACCGGCCTATGAGCTGGCACCGGACGACGGCTCGGCCTGGCACGACACAGCCCACTGCGACCCTCCCGATAATGGAAACGAGACCAGGGCCTCACGCTTGGGAATCTATGGCCGAATCGCTCATCGCAACAACAAAAGCCCTGCGTCGGTCGGCACACACGTCGACGTGTTCCGTTGCTGCCGGAGCCCCTGAGAGGCGACGGATTCACTTGCAGGAGCATCCCCATGGAATCCATGATGGTCCGCCTGAACGATTATGACGCGAACGTCCTGTTGGCTGAGTTTGTAGCACGGCTTCGGGTTTCCACTCTCATCCACAGGCTGGAGGAGAGCTCTTCCCCGGAGCCAGGCTCGCTGACCGACTCGTCGAGACTGGGCTCTCCTCCCCCGTCCATCCACTCAGCGGCTCGCTGTCCGTGGGTGCGAGCGCCCGGCCTGGGCCGAGTAGCGTTGACCGCCTCTCCGCGCACTGCGGGCTCCGGGCGACGATGACGCGTAGCCTGCCGACCGCGGTCTTCTTCCTCTGCTGCCTCGTGTCCGCCGGGCTGCTGGGGACGGGCTGTAGCCGGGAATCGGCCACTCCGGACGACGCATCGGACGCCGCGACCGCGGACGTTGCACCGGTCGATGCCGCGGATGAGGACAGCCCCCCGCCAAAGCCACGCAACCCGTACGCCGACCTGCGCTGCAAGCCCCGTCCGGAGGGCGAGGTCTGCGACGGCTGGGACAACGACTGCGACGAGCTCGTGGACGAGGACGACGACTCGTGCCACTGCGGGAAGCTGGGGGCGCCCTGTGCCGACGGTTTCGAGTGCACCACAGACGGGACCTGCCTGAGCCCGGACGGGTCGGAAGTGTACGTCCCCGGGGGCACCTTCTGGATGGGGTGCAACACGGAGCGCTGGCCTTGCGACCACCCGTTCGCCCGCTTGGAGATGCCGTACCACCGAGTGGATGTCCCCCCATTCGTCATCGACCGGACACCTGTGACGGTCGGCGCCTACCGGGAGTGCGTGGAGAGCGGGAGCTGCACCGCACCAGGCACGCCGCCTCCCGCATCGGAGGATGCCATGTATTACGTCGGCTCGGACAAGCACCCGGTGAACTACGTAGACTGGTTCGAGGCCCAGGCCTACTGCGAGCTCCAGGGCAAGCGGCTGTGCACCGAGGCCGAGTGGGAGAAGGCCGGACGCGGCGGCTGCCGGGTGTACTGTACCCCCGGAGACGAGGCGTGCTGTCGCAAGGCGATGCCCCGATACCCATGGGGTCACGAGCATGGACAGACCTGTGAGAAGCGCAGATTCTACGCCATGGTAACCACGTGCAGCTTCCTGGGCGCGCTCCCTGAAGATCGGGGAGGGAGGCCTGGATCCTATGCTGCGAGCGACTTCTTCCCCGTGGATGCCTTTCCAATGGGGGCCAGCGTGTATGGTGTCATGGACATGGTCGACAACGGCTGGGAGTGGATGGCGGACTGTCCGCCAGCCAGACTGGAAAGACCAGAATGGGCAGGCTACGGATTTCCGGATGTGCCCGACGACGGGTCGGCTTGGCGGTGTGCATCCGATTGTAAGTGCGGTCGTGGGTGGCCCACGAGAGCTGTGCGTCACGGCCTGTACGGGCGTGTTGCCCATCGCCTCACCTGGATCCCGGACGATGGCGCTGGGCTCGCAAACATGTTCCGCTGCTGTCGGAGCCTCTGACAAGCGACGGATGGACTTGCAGGAGCTTCCCCCATGGAATCCATCATGGTCCGCCTGAACGATTATGACGCGAACGTCCTGTTGGCCGACGTTATGGCACGGCTGCGGTTTTCCGCTCTCGCCCACAAACTGGACAAGGCCTCTGCGCCGGACCCAGACTCGGTCACCGCCGACATCGTCGAGTTGTTGCGCCCGTTCACGCTGGGGAGGCCCCTTGCCCTGGCGTCCGACGACCCGCTCCCGTTCTACGTGGCGGCGACCTTCCTTCCGCCTCGGCTCGTCAGCCACCCTGGGGCATCCTCCACGGCGCGAGTCCAAGTATCGCTCGACTTCGACAACGGACTCGTCGAGACTTCATTCTCCTCGCCCGTCTATCCACTCAGCGGCTCGCTTTCCGTGAGTGCGAGCGCTCTGGAGGTCGTCCTCCTGCCCGTCGAAGAGGACGTGAAGCCGTTCCTCCGATTGGTTCATCCGCAGACGACTCTGGAGCTGACGGAGCGCGCGAAGGATGTAACTTACGCCGAGGACTACCGCTTGTTCGACATCCTAACTCTTGTTGAGGAAGAGATTTCGAGACAGATCTTCGGCGTGCATCCCGCACCGCCTACGTTCGACATCTCCCTCCCCAATGAGACTCCGTTCGCGCCTGATGCATGCTCGCTTTCGCTTGAGAAGCAGAGCCCGCTGCTCTTCCACGCAACCCAGGCCATGGCCGGCGCGCGCGCCGATTTCTCCGATGAGCTGAGTGGTGCGCTGGAGATTCGGTTGGACAGCCTCTGCGGAGAGGAACCTGACGGCACTTCGGAGCCGCAACCGGCTGAGGAGCGACTGTCGTCCCTCTTCGTGCCTCACGAGTTCGTCCAGTCGCTCGTCTGCTGGGCCTTGGGCAGCCTGGCCGAGCCGCCAGGCGGGATACCCGGCGGTGCCGGGAGTGCGTTCGAGCGTCCGGGCCGCCTCGCACCGCGAGAGACGCTCGACATCACCGCCTTCGCGGCGTCGGCGGCCAAGGGCTCGAACAGTGGGCCCGACGTCGAGGGCGCCATCGAGCTCATCGACCTGCTCGACGCGCTGGAGCAGGCTGCCGGGCCAGACCTGTGGCCGGTCGGCGCGCCGGATGGTCCTCCCGACTACACCGCCGTCCCGCCTCAGTGGGTACCAGCTCTCGACACGCTCGTGTTCGGCAAGGCTGGTGACGAGCACACGTTGTGGCTCCAGTGGTGGCCGAGCTCCTACCTGGAGGCCTCGCTTCAGTTCGTCGAGGAGCTGATGGAGCAGTGGCCGGGCGGTGAGGAGCCTCTGGAAGCTCTCGCCGAGATGTTGCAGCAGCTCCTGGGAATCCTCGAGCAGCTCGGAATGGCGAGTGATATACCCTGGGGCGAACTCGCTCCCGACCTGCGCACACGGGTCGTGAGTTGGCTCTTGACCGGCGCAGGCGCGATTCCGCCACAGAGTGCATTGCCTCTCGCCAGCTGGTTCGGCTCGCACGAGTGCCTCTCCCTCCGTCAGCTCGTGGCGTGGGCACGCGTGGTGGCCGAAGAGGCAGAGGATCCGACGGTCACTCCGCTGCGGACGCTCGCTGCCCTGTTCACTCCATATCTGCGGAAGAAGCTTCGCTCCGATGGAGGATCGGATGCTCCCTACGAGGTCGACCGCGTCGAGATCTACGACTTCGAAGTCGCCCCGGATGCGGAGCAGGAGCGGTACGTCATCCTGGCGCGCCTCGAGGCTGACCTCCGCGCCTACGGCGTCAAGGTCACCTTGGAGCGTGTGACGCTGCTCCTGAGCGTTCGCTTCTCGGACATCCCGCCTGCATCCGATGTCGAGCCGGCCTGCTGGAGGCCCGTCGAGCTCGATGTCGAGCTGCTCCACCTGGGCGGTGTGAACCTCCCATGGTGGGTCGACCTCTTGTTCGCGCTCTCCGGAGCGATCTTCGGCTACGCTGCCCTGAAGTCCTGGCTCCGCAACAGCCTCGTCATGCCCGGTCTCGAGAAGGTAGGCGATGAGCTCGTGGATAGCCTCGACCGGCTCCTGGGTGGGGCCGATGTGCAGGACTTGCGATACGACCTGCTGCCCGCCATTCGAGACTTCCGATTTGGCGATTCGGGCCTGGAGGTCGTGACCCGCCTCACGGAACTGGCCTCGACCCACCTGGGGGAAGGCCTCTTGGAGGATCTCCTCGAGCATCTCGTCAAGGAACTCGCCACGTCCAACGCGGAATCCCGTGCCGAGGATTCCCCCGAGTCGCGTACCGAGGATCCCCGCGACGTGGACCTGCTGAGGAGTTCCGTCCGCGTCGCCTCGACCGGCACCCGACTCCTCGGTCGGAATCAGAACGAGCTGGACCTCGACGCGGAGTGCATCGAGCGCGGCCTGCCCGAGGCACCGGATCTGACATGGCGGCCCGGATCGGAGGGTCCCGTCGTCGAGTTCGCACGGAGTGGCGCCATGGACGTCCTCCTCGCG
>JBNJGB010000068.1:0-8729 GCA_051747385.1 Myxococcota bacterium | reverse complement strand
GATGGCTCGACGCCAGCACAACCCAATGGAGGAGGTTCGACCCCACTTGGTGCTTGACTCCGCTCATGGAGGGCAAGGGCAAGGGCAAGGGCAAGGGCACGGGGACGTCGGATCCGAGGCCCGTCCTTGCCGCGGGGGCGGGATCGGCGCTATGACCTCGGCCGTGGGACTCCTCGAGGGAACACGCGTCCTGTTGGGCGTCGGGGGCGGCATCGCAGCCTACAAGGCCCCCGAGCTGGTGCGGCGACTCCGCGACGCCGGCGCCGACGTGCAGGTGATGCTGACGGAGGCGGGCGCACGCTTCGTCTCGCCCCTGTCCCTGGAGGTCGTCAGCGAGCACCCGGTGGGGGCCGACCTCTGGCGGACGGACCCGAACAGCCGCATCGTCCACACCGACGTGGGCCAGGAGATGGACCTGATCGTCCTGGCCCCGGCCACGGCGAACCTGATCGCGCGCATTCGCCACGGGTTCGCGGACGACCTGCTCACCACCACGATCATGGCCTGCCGGACGCCGGTGCTCGTGTGCCCGTCCATGAACACGGACATGCTGGACAATCCCCTGGTGCGGCAGAACATTGACGCCCTGGAGGCCCTGGACCGCTACAAGATGCTGATCCCGGACGAGGGCTTGCTCGCCTGCGGAGTCACCGGGCGGGGGCGCCAGCCGGACCCGCCGGTCATCATCGAGGCCGCCGCCGCGGTCCTGAGCCCACACGACCTGGAGGGCGTCCGCGTGACCGTGTCGGCCGGGCCCACCCGCGAGGCCCTGGACCCGGTCCGCTTCGTGTCCAACCGCTCCACCGGGACCATGGGCTTCGCCCTGGCGCGATCGTTCGCGGCCCGCGGGGCGGAGGTGACGCTCGTGGCGGGACCCGTGGATCTGCGCACGCCGGTGGGGGTGGCCCGGCGCGTGGACGTGACCAGCGCGGCCGACGTGGGCGAGGCCGTGGACGCCGACTGGGACGACCTGGACGTCCTGGTGATGACGGCGGCCGTGGCGGACTACCGGCCGGCGCGGGCGGCCGACCGGAAGATCAAGAAGCAGGAGGGCCCCCTCACCCTGGAGCTGGAGCGGACCCGGGACGTCCTGGCCTCGACCGCGCGGATGCCGGGTCGGGACGCGAAGGTCCTGGTCGGCTTCGCCGCCGAGACGGAGGATCTGGAGGCCCGCGCCCGCGAGAAGCTCCGGAGCAAGGGCGTCGACTGGATCGTCGGCAACGACGTGAGCGGCGAGGGGGTTGGCTTCGGCACCGGGGACAACGCCGGGATCCTCGTCGGCCGGGACGGCGAGGCCCTGCCCATCGAGCGCGCGGACAAGCGGGCGTTCGCCGACCGCGTCGTGGACCACCTGGCGCCGGGGATCCTGGCGCGGCTGGGACGGGGGGGCGACCATGGATGAGCAGCAGGCCCGGCGCCAGGCCATCCGGGCAGAGCTGGCCGAGATGGCCTCGGCGCTCCGCCAGTGGGCCGAGTACGCGGAGGACACGGGGGCGGAGGCGCTGCCCTTCGACGAGTCGCCGCGGGTGCCTCCCATGGCCGGGCCCCGGCCGGATGCGGCTTCGCAGGGGAGGGGCGGCGGAGCGGGAGCGCCGTCTCAGGCCCCACCCGCGGCGCGGCGTCGTGCACCCGGCCCCCGACCTCCTTCCTCACGCCCTGCGACGCGTCCCCCGGGAGCGCGAAAGGCGCCCTCGTTCCCGGGCGGCGGCAGCCCGGAGCTGGACGCCCTGCGCGCGGAGATGGGCGACTGCCGGCGCTGCGGGCTCCACCAGGGCCGCACGAACCTGGTGTTCGGCGTGGGGAATCCGCACGCCGACGTCGTGGTCGTGGGCGAGGGCCCCGGCTATCACGAGGATCGCATGGGCGAGCCCTTCGTGGGGCGCGCCGGGCAGCTCCTCACGCGGATGCTGGCCGCCGTCGGCGTCCCGCGGGAGGAGGCCTACATCTGCAACGTGGTGAAGTGCAGGCCTCCGAACAACCGGGATCCGAACCCGGACGAGATCGCCACGTGCAGCCCCTTCATGCGGCGCCAGATCGAGGCCATCGACCCGAAGGTCGTGATCACGGTGGGCCGGTTCGCCGGCAACGTGGTGCTCGGCACCGACGAGACCATGGGCCGGCTGCGCGGTGCGGTGCGGGAGGCCGGCGGCGTGCCGGTGGTGCCCCTGTATCACCCGGCGTATCTCCTGCGGAACCCGGCCCACAAGGGGCGGGCGTGGGAGGACCTGCTTCGGGTGAAGGCGCTGTTGCGGGAGGGGTGAACGACGAACGCCCCGCTGACCCGGGGGCCGGCGGGGCGCTGTGTGTGGCAACCGAACCCGCCCGGCCGGGGCCGGACGGTCCCGGGTGCGGGAGCCCTAGAGGGACTCCTTGAACTTCGAGGACGGCTTGAAGCCGACCGTCTTGGACGCGGCGATCTGGATGGTCTGGCCCGTCTTCGGGTTGCGGCCCTGGCGCGCGGCGCGCTCCTTGACCTTGAAGGTGCCGAAGCCGGGATAGGTGAACCGGTCGTCGTCCTTGATGGCGTCCTGCAGCGTCTCGAAGACGGCGTCGATGAACTCGCCCGTCTCCTTCTTGGACTGGCCGTCGACCTTCTCGTTGACCGCGCTGATGAAATCGGCCTTGGTCATGGGATCTCCTCCTGGGTGGTGAAGGCGGGCTTCGGGCCCGCCGCGGGGTGACGACGACAGGTGCCCTCCGAGAGGATGAACCCCTCCCGTCGGCGCCCCGTCTCGAGCGCCCGGAAGCCCTTGTTTCATGCGAATCTGGGGCCCTCTGCGGGCGTCGGGCGCATCGTATGGACGGCCGATCTCGGGTGTCAACCCCGTTTCGGGCCGGAAATGCCCGTGGATCAAGGGTTCGAGCGCTACGAGCGGGCGACGGATGGCCCACATTTGTGTGATTTCAGTGAGTTGTGAGATCCCGGGCTGTCGGGCGGCGGGCCCCGAAACCGCAGCGAAGCCCGCAACCATGGGCTGAAAGCGCTCCCGACGAGGACTCCCGAGGCCCTCCGGAACGATCGGCGTGATCACGACGGGGGCCGCAGGCGGCCTTTTGCTGGTCTCCGAGCGCCGGGTCCGGTAGACACCTCGGCCGTGCAGCGCCCGACGCCACAGAGCGACCTTCGGGTCGACGACTTCGACTTCGAGCTCCCGGCCGAGCGCATCGCCCAGATCCCGCCCACCCGGCGCGAAGACGCGCGCCTGATGCTGGTGTCGCGGGCGCAGGCGGGCGAGCCCGGCGACGCGCGCATCGACGACCTGCCGGACCTGGTGCGGGGCGACGAGCTGATCGTCCTGAACGACACCCGCGTCGTGCCGGCGCGCCTCGTCGGCCAGAAGCCCACGGGCGGCCGGGTGGAGCTCCTGGTGCTGGAGGCCGATCGCGACTATCCGCGGCGCGTGATCGCCATGGGGCGCGCCTCCAAGCCGCTTCGGTCCGGCACGCCCGTCCACCTGCCCGGCTACGTCGAGGCGACCGTGGAGACGGTGCTCGGCGAGGGGCTCTATCGGGTCCGCCTGCCGGGCGCGGACGACCTGTGGGGCTTCCTCGAGCGCCACGGCGAGGTGCCGCTGCCCCCGTACATCCAGCGGGAGGACGGCCCCACCGACGGCGACGTGGAGCGCTACCAGACGGTGTTCGCGGACGAGCCGGGCTCCGTGGCGGCGCCGACGGCGGGGCTCCACTTCACCGACGGGATCCTCGGCGCCCTCCGGGCCCGCGGCTGCGAGGTGGCCCGGCTGACGCTGCACGTGGGTCCGGGGACCTTCCTGCCCGTCCGGACCGAGCGCCTGGCGGACCACCGGATGCACTCGGAGCGTTTCTCGGTGCCCGAGGAGACCGCCTCCGCGCTGGAGCGTGCGCGCACCGAGGGACGTCCGGTCCTGGCCGTGGGGACCACGGTAGTGCGGACGCTGGAGGCCGTGGCCGCGCGCGAGGGTCGCGTCGTCCCGTGCGAGGACGCCACCGACATCTTCATCCGCCCCGGCTGGCGCTTCCGGGTGGTGGATCAGCTCATGACGAACTTCCACCTGCCCCGCTCGACGCTGCTCATGCTGGTGTCGGCCTTCTGTGGACGCGAGCGCATCCTGGCGGCCTATCGCGAGGCCGTCCGGCGGGGCTACCGCTTCTTCAGCTACGGCGACGGGATGCTGATCCGATGAGCCGCGCCTTCCGCTTCGAGCTGCTCGTTGACGACCCCCACGGGCGCGCGCGCCGCGGGCGCCTCCACACGGCCCACGGGAGCGTGGAGACGCCGGTCTTCATGCCCGTCGGGACCGCGGGGACCGTGAAGGGCATGACCCCGGTGCAGCTCCGCGACCTGGGCGCCGAGATCATCCTGGGCAACACCTACCACCTGTACCTGCGCCCCGGGATGGACGTGATCGAGAAGCTGGGCGGCCTCCACCGGATGATGGGCTGGGACGGCCCCATCCTGACCGACAGCGGCGGCTTCCAGGTCTTCAGCATGCGGGACATCTCGAAGGTCGGCGAGGACGGCGTGACCTTCCGCTCCCACCTGGACGGCTCGAAGCACCTCCTGAGCCCGGAGAAGGCCATCGGCATCCAGGAGACCCTGGGCTCCGACGTGGTGATGGCCTTCGACCAGTGCCCGCCGGCCGGGGCGGAGCCGCGGGCCGTGCGCGAGGCCGTCGAGCGGACCACCCGCTGGGCGAGGCGATGCGTCGACGCCCGGCGCCGCGAGGACAACGCCCTGTTCGGGATCGTCCAGGGCGGCCTCGACCGGGACCTGCGGCGCAAGTCGGCGGACGACCTCCTGGCGCTCCCCTTCGAGGGCTACGCCATCGGCGGCCTGTCGGTGGGGGAGTCCCGCGAGGAGACCTGGGCGGCCCTGGAGTGGACGGCCGAGATGCTCCCGTCGGAGCAACCGCGCTACCTCATGGGCGTGGGGACGCCGGAGGACCTGGTGATGGCGGTCCGCCACGGCGTCGACATGTTCGACTGCGTCCTGCCGACGCGGAACGCGCGCACGGGGCGGATGCTGGTGCCCGACGGCTACATGAACATCCGGAACGCCCGGTTTCGCCTCGACGATCGGCCCATCGTGGAGGGCTGCACCTGCTACACGTGCCGGAACTTCAGCCGTGCCTACGTGCGTCACCTGGACCGGTCCAGGGAGATCCTCGGCTCCGTGCTGGCGACGCTCCACAACCTGCACTTCCTCCTCGACCTCATGCGCGACGTGCGAGCCCGCATCGAGGAGGGGACGTTCCAGTCGTGGAGCGACGAGTTTCTCGCCGCGCGGGGCGTCGAGGTGTAGGAGGGCGCCCTGGGAGGAGGGATTCAGGTTGACCCTCCCCGCCCCCTCTGCTATCGCTTACTGCCCGCGCACGCCCTGCTATCTGCATATTTCGTTTGAGATTTCAGGGGGTTGAGCGGGAATCCCAAGGACGCGGAGGCCCCTGTTGGATCGGATGTTCCATTGGCTCGTGCTCGCCCAGGAGGGTCTGGGCGGCGGAGGCGGCGGCGGTGGTGGAGCGGCCCCCACGGGGGGCGGCGAAGGGGCGCCGGGCGGCGGCGGTGGCTGGACCCAGATCCTCTTCATCGTCCTGATGTTCGTGGTGTTCTACTTCCTGCTGATCCGACCCCAGCAGAAGCAGCGGAAGAAGCACCAGAAGCTCATCGAGAGCCTGAAGCGCGGCGACCGGGTGATCACCACGTCCGGCATCTTCGGGCGCATCGTCGAGATCCAGGACAACGTCCTCACGCTCGAGATCGCGAAGAACACGCGCGTCAAGGTGCTGAGGAGCTACGTGGGCGGGCTCGCGAACGACGAGACCGAGCAGCAGCTCGCCCAGAACCCGTCGGCCTGATCCCCGGTCGGACCCACCCCCCTGGCCGCGGCCGGCGGCCTCGACCATCAGGAAGGAGCAACCCGCAATGGGAAAGAAGGCTCGCTGGAGCGCCATCGCGGTCTGGGCGCTCGTCATCTTCAGCGTGCTCTACACGCTGCCCACGTTCGTGGGGAAGGACTCGCTCCCCGAGTGGTACACGGGCATCTTCGGCAAGGAGTTGAACTACGGCCTGGACCTGCAGGGGGGGCTGGAGCTCCGCTACACGGTCGACTGGAAGAAGGCCATCGAGGACAACGGGCGGAAGCTCGGTGACTCGATCCGCCAGCAGCTCGTCGAGGAGATGGCCGAGCGCGACAACAAGAACGTCGCGGACCTCTCCGACGAGGAGCTCGAGGCCTATCGGGAGCGCATCGGCACCTCCATCCCGGACTACGACACCATCCGGGTGGAGTTCGACAGCGGAGACCTGGCCGAGACCATGGCCGAGGACGTCCTCGCCGACGTGGACCCCCGCTACGAGATGGCGGTGGTGGACGACACCACCTACGACCTCAAGCTCCTGCCCGAGGAGGTCCAGACCATCCGCAGCGAGGCCGTGAAGAAGACGCGCCAGCTCATCGCCGGCCGCGTCGAGGCCTTCGGCCTGGTGGACCCGGACGTCCGCGTCGCGGGCGAGAGCGACATCGTGGTCCAGATCCCGGGCGTCGGGAAGGACCAGATGGACATGGTCCGGCAGCGCATCGGCCAGACGGCCCAGCTTACCTTCCGCATGGTGGACGACGAGTCCGAGTTCTTCGCCGAGCAGGAGTCCAAGCTGGAGGCCTACAAGGCCGAGAACCCGGAGCGCGCCGCGAGCCTCGAGCTGGTGCCCCAGAGCAGCACCGGCCCGTATCTCCGCGCCGAGCGCAAGTCGGCCATCATCCGCTTCGTGAGGAGCCTCGACGTGCCCGACGACCACGTGGTCGGCTACGAGCTGGTGGAGGTCGCCGACGGCAACATCGTCTCGGAGCGCTACTGGCGGACCCAGTACCTGCACGGCCCCGTGGAGCTGTCGGGCAAGAACCTCGCCCGGGCCCAGGTGCTCTACGACGAGAAGGGCATGCCCTACGCCAGCCTGGACCTGGACGCCGAGGGCGGCCGCATCTTCGCCGACCTCACGGAGAAGAACGTCGGCGAGTACATGGCCATCATGCTCGACGAGACGGTCGAGTCGGCGCCGGTCATCAACGAGAAGATCCCCGGCGGCCGGGTGAAGATCACCATGGGCGGCAACCGCGGTCCGCAGCAGGTCCTCGCCGAGGCGCGCTCCCTGGCGACGGTCCTGAACCAGGGCGCCTACCAGGCCCCGGTCTACAAGGTCCACGACCACGAGGTGGGCGCCAGCCTGGGCCACGACTCGGTGCAGGCCGGGAAGATGTCCATCCTCGTGGGCAGCCTCGTCGTCATCATCTTCATGATGATCTACTACAAGGTCTCCGGCGTCTTCGCCGTGACGGCCCTGGTGCTGAACCTGCTCCTCATCCTGGCGCTGCTGGTCAGCTTCAACTCGGCGCTCACGCTGCCGGGCATGGCGGGCATCATCCTGACCATCGGCATGGCCGTGGACGCCAACATCATCATCTTCGAGCGCATCCGCGAGGAGGTACGCAGCGGGCGGGGTCCCCGCCCGGCCGTGGAGAGCGGCTACGCCAAGGCGTGGTCCACCATCCTGGATGCCAACGTGACGACCGCCCTGGCCGGGGTCATCCTGCTGAACTACACGAGCGGGCCCATCCGAGGCTTCGCGGTGACCCTGCTCATGGGCATCGTCTGCTCGGTCTTCACCGCGGTCTACGTCTGCCGCCGCATCTTCAACTGGTACCTCGAGACGCGCCGTCCCGAGACCCTGTCGATCTGAGGAACCGATGCAGATCATCCCGCCCGACATCAGCGTCGACTTCATGGGGGCCCGCAGGAAGGCGGGCATCCTCTCCGGCATCGTCGTGGCCGCCAGCCTCATCTCGGTGGCCGTCCTGGGCCTCAACCAGGGCATCGACTTCGCCGGCGGCAGCGCCGTCATCGTCTCCTTCGACGAAGAGGCGCAGGTCGAGCGCTCGCGCCTGCGCGACACCATCCACCAGATGGTGATCGACGAGACCGGCGACGAGGAGACGCAGGTCACGGTCCAGGACTTCGACGTGGGCGTCACGGCGGAGGAGGAGGTCGGCGGCCCCACCCACCGCTACCTCGTCTACACGGAGATCACGTCCTTCCTCACCGAGGACAAGCGGAGCGAGATCCAGGCCGGCCTGAAGGAGCAGTTCGGGGAGGAGACCCGGGTCAGCCTCCCGGCCGAGGGCGCCGACACCTTCTACCTCACCTTCCCGGAGGACGTGCCCGTCCTGGAGCGCAAGCAGGCCTTGCACGAGGCCTTCGCCGCCATGGGCTTCGAGGAGGTCTCGGTCGAGTCGGAGCTCGGCCGCCAGTTCAAGATCTCGCGGATCGGCGAGATGAACATGATCCTCCAGGAGCAGCGGGAGAGCGGCGACGACGACATGGCCGCCCGGGACCTCGTCCTGTCCGAGGAGGCCTGGCAGAAGAAGCTCGAGGAGATGCTCGAGGGCAAGGAGGGCGCCCGCTTCACCGTAAAGGTGGAGGCCCTGAAGGCCGAGGTGGAGCAGCGCCTGGCCGCGGAGTTCGGCGACGCCTTCAAGCAGGTCGAGTCGTCCACGGCCGTGTCGCCGTCGGTGGGCCAGGACCTGCTCAACAACGGCCTGCTCGCCGTGCTCTACGCCATCATCGGCATCCTCATCTACATCAGCCTGCGCTTCGACTTCCGGTTTGCGCCGGGCGCGGTGGCGGCCCTCGTCCACGACGTGGCCATCACCATCGGCATCTTCAGCGTCTTCCAGATCAAGTTCTCCCTGCCCATCA
>JBNJGB010000067.1:4526-10006 GCA_051747385.1 Myxococcota bacterium | reverse complement strand
ATGCCGGAGAAGAGCTCCTTGCCGTTGGGGAGCACCTTCCGGAGGTTCACGAGGTTCATGATGATGTCTGCCATGGGCGCCCGTATGCCGGAATCGCCGGCGCACGTCCACCCCTGATCGCCACACGCCATCGGTTCCTGGGCGTGGACGCGGACGATCCCACCAGGGGACCGGGGACGGCACGGGGCCTACTGGCAGGCGGAGCAGACCGTCCCGGAGGCCTGGCACGCCCCGTCACAGCAGATGCCGCCGTCTTCGCAGGGCGCCCCGTCGGGCCGGCTGACGGGTTCGGAACCGTCGAGGCACAGTCCCGTCGAGGCCGAGCACACCTCCCGGCAGGCGCCGGGCTCCGAGGTGGCGCCGCAGTCGGAGGCCGAGGAGCAGGCCTTCCTCACGGTTCCCGAGAGTCGCGGCGGCGTGGGCCTGAACGCCGTGGCGCTCGCCGACGGCGCGCCCGAGGAGGGACCTTACGGCAACCGGGGGTCTGTGATACCGAGACACGCCGGCCCACGCGGAGGAGGAGCGATGTTCAACGCAGAAAGCCGAGACCCCGCACGCGAGTGGATTGCGGACTTCCAGATGCGGAGGACCTCCGGGATGGGCCCGAGTCGGGGCGCCGGGCCGCGGGAGGTCGGCGCCTGGCTGGACGGCCTGAAGCGGGCCCTCCGCGACGGCCGTGATTTGCCGTGGCGGTTCGATCTGTCCGGGGTCCGCTTGACCGAGGCCCACCTCGAGCGGCTCCGGCCGCTGTTCTGGAAGCTCATCGACAGCGGGATATCCGGCGTGGTGCGGTATCAGCTCGAGGTGCTCTACGTGGTCGCCGGGTCGCGGTGCCCTGCCGCGAGGCGCTTCTTGCGCGAGGTCATCGATGCCCAGCCGCGACCCCGGGACAAGGCCTCCAAGCGCCGTCGAACGGCTGCCGTGGCGGCGATCGCGGCGCTCGCGGATGAAACCGGTGACGCGGCGATGTTCGAGGAGCTCCTCGGGCTCCTGGAGCATCCTCGGGACGAGGTCCGCGCCGCCGCTGCGCGCGGGTTGGGGACCCTCGCGATGGAGGAAGGGCGCGGGGTCCCCGTCGACATCGTCGCGCCGGTCCTCCGGCGGGCCGTCGAGGCCGACAAGAAGCTCGCGGTCCGCTTCCAGGCCGCCGCGGCGCTGGAGATGATGGGGGCCGAGGGGGCCGCGGCGCCGGCCGACACGGCGTACGAGCTCGAGGTGCGGCTCGCGGGCGATCGGGAGTTCACCGTCCGCCTCGCGGCGCCGGCTACCGCGTCGTTCGACGCCCTGCTGGACGCCATCGTCGGGGCCTACGGCTGGGAGTCCGACCACCTCCACATCTGGTACGCCGGGGCCAAGAGCACACCCGACGTGGCGATGGCGCCGCACCCCGCGATGGAGCTCGTGGACGCCGTGCCCTCCCCGCGGCCGGGGGATCTCCGCCTCCGCAAGGGGGACCGGTTGATGGCGAACTTCGACTTCGGCGACAACCACTGGTTCGCCGTCCGCGTCGTGAAGGTGCTGGCCGGAACGCCGGCGCCCGCGGGGGACGTGCGCGAGATCGGGCGCGAGGGCGAGCCTCCAGCTCAGTATCCGTCCTGGGACGACGACGACTTCGGCTGGGAGTACGAGAGCGGCGACTGAAGGCGCGCGGGGGAGCCGCGACCGTCGACCCCCACGAGCCCGCCCACGGACGCTCCCCGCGGACCGTGGCTGCCGGGGCACGATGGGTACGCCTCGTCGTCCGGTTCGGCCGTCCAGGTGTCCCTACACCGCACAGGGCATTACACCGCTCCGTTCTGCGCCGCCGTATCGCGTTTGCGCCCCGCGGGGTGATGCGCGACCGTGCCGAGGATCGCCCGATCACGCGTCCTCGTCCGAAGGAGCCCCCGATGCGCACTCCACGAACCCTGGTGCTTCTGGCCGCCCTCGCGGCGGTCGCGTTGGTCGCCTGTGACGACCCCGCCCCCAGCGAGCACGCCGTCGGCCCGGAGGGCGCGCTGGTGGAGGTCGCCCCGGCCACGGGGCCGACGATCCGCGTGGAGGTGCCGCCCGGCGCCCTGGCTCACACGATCGATCTGACGGCGGCCGAGCGCCCCGAGCGACGGGGCGAGGATCTGCCGGTGGCGGGCCCGGAGTCCGGCCAGGCCGAGGTGGCGTTGGAACTCGGCCCGCCGGGCACCGAGTTCACCGAGCCGGTGACGGTGGAGGTGGACCTGCCCGAGCCGGCGACGCCTCGCTCGCTGCGTGGGGTGTACCTGTGGGACGAGGCGTCGGGCTCGTGGGTCCGGGCGCGGCAGTCGGACGGCTCGGCCGTGGTCGGCGTCGTCTCGGCGGACGGGACACGCGTGACGTTCACCACGGACCACTTCAGCACGTACGCGGTGTCCATCGAGGAGATCCTGTGCAAGCCGCTGGTGCAGGTGGACGTGCCGCTGGTGGTGCCGTGCACGCTGTTCAACGAGTCGGTGTTCAGCGGGCCGGGGACGGAGCTGGTGCTGCTGTCGGCGGGGGCGCGGACCCGGGCCTACCGGCACGCGCTCCTCGAGCTGGTGCTGCGGACGGAGCGGCCGCGGTCGGTTGCGGAAAAACGCCTGACCGAGCGCTTCCTCGATCGCACCGAGGAGGTGATGAACCAGCAGGGGACCGGGTACGCCAGCGCGCTGAAGGTCTTCGACTGGATGTCGCTGATGGCCGAGGACGCGCTGCAGACGGGGACGCCGGCGGTGTACGGCTACGAGCGGAGCATGACGCAGCTCGCCGAGGGCGGCGAGGTGATCGGGGAGGCGGGCGCGAAGCTCTCGACGGGCCTGGACATCGCCGGGTGCGTGGTGGACGGGATGAGCCGGATGTGGGCGCTCGGCGAGGTGGACTACGCGCGGGCCCGGGAGCGGTTCGAGGCGATTCGGGGCCACCTCGAGGGCTCGAAGCTGCACGCGGAGGACGCGGCGTTCCGGGAGGCGGTCGCCGAGGTGGACGCCGAGATCGCGTCTCTGTCGACGAGCGTGGCGGCGCAGACGGGGAACACGGTGGACCAGCTCGCGACGTCGGACTGCGGGCTCGCCGCGCTGGAGGAGGCCATCGACTGGGTCACGGCGCCGCTGCTCGCGGCTGCGGGGAGCACGGGGGCCGGGCTGGCGGCGAAGGTCATCTACGACTACGTCATCAAGGACATCGTGCTCAACGACATGGTGAAGTCGACGCAGCAGGGCCTGGCGCTCGCGGCGCTGGGCAGCATGTACACGTACGGGGACCTCTACCCTGCGATCGAGGCCGGCGCGGCCGTGGGAGCGTCGGCGTCGGCGTGGTCGAACCCGGACCAGCGCGAGGTGATCCTCGCGGGCCAGGTGGGCAACTACGCGATCCTGTCCATCCGTGAGCTGTCGGCGGAGATCCTCCGTCAGGCGGACGCGGGTCTGTTGAACAAGGGGCTGACGAAGCTGGTGGACGCGACGAGCGGGGCGCTGGGCTACGCGACCCGGGAGGAGATCGCGCAGGCGGTGGAGAAGGACGTGCCGGCCTACGACAGCGAGGACGAGGCGATCGCGGGGCTGTATGCCGATCCGTGCGATCAGCCGGGTGCGTCGGAGCTGATCCTGTGCGGGGCGGCGCCTCCGTGCCTGCCGTCGTGTGCGGGCCGGGAGTGCGGCGGGGACGGCTGCGGCGGCGTGTGCGGCCCGGGATGCGGGGCGGCGGAGGCGTGCGACGACGCGACGGGGCAGTGCCAGGAGGCGCCTCCGACGTGCGAGGTGGTGGCGCCGTCTCCGGGGAGCACGGTGAGCGGGGACTTCGTGGTGGAGGTGAGCGCGGAGAGCGCGGTGCCGCTGTCGTCGCTGGCGATGGTCGTGGCGGACGGGGGCGGGAGCCCGGTCTACGACGAGCACACGCAGTTGGCGCAGGAGCGGACGGCGACGTGGGCGTCGGCTGAGATCGACACGTCCTCGTGGGCGGACGGATCGTACGAGGTGGTGGTGAAGCTGACGTCGTTCAGCCCGAACGACGGCGGGTGCGAGAGCGCGTTCTCGTTCGCGGCGGGCTGCGAGCCGGCGTGCTCGGGCGTGGAGTGCGGCCCGGACGGTTGCGACGGCGTGTGCGGGCCGGGGTGCGGCGAGGACGACGTGTGCGAAGTCGGGGTGTGCGTGCCGGGGGTGTGTGAGCCGGAGTGCTCGGGCAAGTGCGGGGGCGAGCCGGACGGGTGCGGCTCGGAGTGCCCGGACCCGTGCGAGGCGGACGAGGGGTGTGATGCCGGGGTGTGTACGCCGGACTGTGTCTCGGACTGCTCGGGTCTGGAGTGTGGCGGGGACGGCTGCGGCGGGTCTTGCGGGACGTGTGGGGCCGGGGAGAACTGTGATGCCGGCACCTGTGTGGAGACGACCTCTGGGTGCTGGCCGGACTGCGGGGAGATGGTGGAGGTGCCTGGGGGGCCGTTCATGATGGGGTGCAACGAGGCGGTGGACGACGTGTGCGGGGGGGCGGATCCACCGTACTGGGCAGAGGACGAGGCCCCGCAGCACGAGGTGTTTGTGCCCGGGTTCGAGATCGACGTGACGGAGGTGACGAACGCGTCGTACGCGGAGTTTTTGAACGCGCATGGGAACGACTGTGACGGGGAGAAGTGTGTGGACTCGGACACCTCGAGCCTGCGGCTGGAGCAGTCCGGGTCGGTGTGGGCGCCGTCTGCGGGATACGGGGACCACCCGGTGGTGGAGGTGACGTGGTACGGGGCGTCCGGTTACTGCCAGTGGTCTGGGAAGCGTCTGTGTACGGAGTCGGAGTGGGAGAAGGCGGCTCGAGGTACGGAGGGCCGGAAGTACCCTTGGGGGAACGAGGAGGCGACGTGCGAGTACGCCGTGATGGATGACGACGCCGCTGGCGGCGCTGGCTGCGGTGAGGGTTATCAGACCTGGCCCGTTGGTTCGAAGCCGGCCGGGGCGAGCCCGTACGGGGCGTTGGACATGGCGGGGAACGTCTGGGAGTGGGTCCAGGACCGTGACCACTCCTCGTACGAGGGCGCCCCCACGGACGGGTCGGCCTGGGAGGAGGGGAGCAGCTCCAACCGCGTCGGGCGTGGCGGCGGCTTCCACAACTCCGCCGCCAACGTGCGCGCCGGCAGTCGCGCCGGCATCTCGCCGGGCAACTCCTACTACTACGGCGGCTTTCGCTGCTGCAGAGAAGACCCCGACCCGGGGTCGTGATCGGCCCACTTGTTCCGGACCCACTTGTTCCGGATCGGCCAACTTGGCGTAACGATTCGGGGGTCAGGTCGCAACTTGCATACTTGGGTTCGGAGAGAGCCCGACCCGGGGTCGGAGTCCATTCGGGGGTCAGGTCGCAACTTGCATACTTGGGTTCGGAGAGAGCCCGACCCGGGGTCGTGTTTCCGGAGAGCCCGACCCGGGGTCGTGTTTCGGCGCCCGGCCGGGCGGGGGCACGGGGAGCGAATCGAGCGCCGTACGGACCCTGCCGAGCCCGTCGGATGACGT
>JBNJGB010000067.1:841-4426 GCA_051747385.1 Myxococcota bacterium | reverse complement strand
GAAGAGAGCCCGACCCGGGGTCGTGTTTCGGCGCCCGGCCGGGCGGGGGCACGGGGAGCGAATCGAGCGCCGTACGGACCCTGCCGAGCCCGTCGGATGACAGAGAGCCCGACCCGGGGTCGTGTTTCGGCGCCCGACCGGGCGGGGGCACGGGGAGCGAATCGAGCGCCGCACGGACCCTGCCGAGCCCGTCGGATGACGTCCGACATGGCCCACGAGGGCGCCGGAGGGCGCTGGAGGGCCGCGAGAATCGGCCGCGGACGTACCGGTGCGCCTCGCCGTGAGTGGCGATGTCGACGCGGTCTGTGGGGCGCTGCGCGTCGTCAGGCTGCGGCACGGAGCGCGGCTGGCGGCGGGCGGGAGCGGGCGCCGTGCTGCTCGACGAGCTGGAGGGTGCCGTAGGGGAAGGTGGTGCCGTGGTCCCCGGAGCGCCAGGCCTCGCGGGCCGCGCGGTACTCGGTGCGGAAGGTGGCCAGCGCGTCCAGCTCGGCGAGGCGCCGCTCCTTCGTGGCGCAGGCCAGCGTGGGATGACGGCCGCGGCGACGGTCGAACGTGGACGGCCGCTTGTCGCGGCGCTGCCGGAGGACCTCCCGCCGGCCGAGGAAGCTCCGGCCTTCGCGGCGCGCCTTCTCCTGGAGTTCGTGCTCCCGGGCGCGAACCTGTCGACGGAGGCGCTCCACGAAGGCCTCCGGAGGGTCGCCCGCGAACGCGGGAGGGATGGTGACCGGCAGGTCCACGGCGGCCGGGAGTTGCCCGTCGTGCCGGAAGAAGCGCCGCGGGCGCTCGAACCGCGCCGGGGCACGGAGGGTCGAGCCGGGCGCGGTATGAAGGCCCGGCCAGTCGTCGTGTCGGCGGACGAGCCCGGCGGCGACCACGTTGGTCAGGGTGTAGACGAGCTTGTCCATCACGTCCTCGGGCCCCACCAGGCGCACCAGGGAAGGGCGCTGGCCTGACCAGACGGCGTCCCAGCGTCCATGGTGCGCGTTGAGCGCCCGGGCCGTGAGGGCGTGGAAGTCACGGATGAAGGCGCTGATGTGGCCGCTCGGGTCGGTGACGACCCCGTGCCAGTGGTTGCTGAGGGCCGCGGCGGCGTGCACCTGGATGCCGTGACGCTCGGCGGCAACCGCCAGGCAGTAGCCGAACACCTCGGGCACCTGTCCGCGGGGAACGAGGAGGAAGCGGCGCTCGAAGCACCGGCGGGTCACGAGGTAGGTGGCGCCGGGAATAACGCGACGAGGCAGGGTCATGGCAACTCCGGGCCGCGCGGAGGCCGTACAGACCGCGCGTCCACCTACCTCGTGACGCCGAAGGTTCCATTCGTTGCGCGATTCGGCTCCCGTGGCGCCCGTTTCCGTCGTCATCACAGGCTCTTGCCACGACCCCGGGTCGTGAGCCGGCTGCTCCCATGGCGCCAGCCGGCCCTCGAGCCCGACCCGGGGGCGTGATTTGGCCCCGTGTTGTTGTCCGTGGGGCAGTGGGTTATACTCTCGGTATGAAGACCGCCATCTCGATCCCTGACGATGTGTTCGAGCGCGCCGACCGCTTCGCCCGCAACACCGGCAGGTCGCGGAGCCAGCTCTACCGCGAGGCGCTCGACGAGTACCTCGCCCGCCACGCCCCCGACGAGGTGACGGAGGCGATGAACCGGGTCGTCGAGGCGCTCGCCGACGACGCGTCGGACGAGTTCGCCAGCGCGGCCGCGCGCCGGGTCCTGGAGGGCACGGAGTGGTGATCTCCCAAGGGGAGGTGTGGTGGGCCGACCTCCCGGAGCCGACCGGCTCGGGCCCCGGCTTCAGACGCCCGGTCGTCGTCGCCCAGGGCGACGACCTCAATCGGAGCCGCATCCGCACGGTGCTCTGCGTCCCCCTGACGTCGAACCTCGAGTGGGCGGCCGCGCCCGGAAACGTGTCGCTGACCCCGCGCATGACCGGCCTCCCCAAGGCGTCGGTTGCCAACGTGTCCCTGCTGGTGGCCCTCGACAAGGGGCTCCTCACGGAGCGGGTCGGGAGACTGTCCCGGGCGAAACTCGAGCTGATCCTCGCGGGGATTGACATCGTACTCGGCCGCGGGAGCAGCTGACGTGGGGGTCAAGTCTACTGACTTCTGACTTCGCGGGCCGCTGGGGTTGAGGGAGGATGCGCGCACGGCCCGCTGCGGCGCCACCTCGCCCACCGGGAGCTGGTCCGGGCCGCGGTCTGCCCATCGGCAACCTGACGAGCCCGCCGACGGGCCGGGCGCGATAGCGTTCCAACTCGTGGAGACTGGAGGCCCGCGCCTACGCCCCGACGTGAACCCGACGTGAACCATGTCCCGCCCGCCCAGGTCGCCCAGGTGGTGGGTGGACCGCATGTCGTAGTCCTCGTGGACCACCCCGGCGCGTCACGACCGGTGCCGCCATGTTGACACCGTCTCCCGACGTTCCCATCTTGGTGGTGGCTCTGCGAGTCGTGAGCTCGCAGCGAGACTGGGATTGAACCTGGAACGAACGTGCACAGGACCGTAGAGGCCATCGTCGACGAGGACGGCAACGTGAGGCTGGTGGAGCAACTCCGCCTGCGCGGACGGCGACGTGCGCTCGTGACGATCCTGGACGACGACCTCGACGGCACCGCCGACCGCGTTCCGGAGACAGCGCTCCTCAGCGAGCCGGCCCTGGCCGAAGACTGGAACCGACCCGAGGAAGATGAAGCATGGGCGAGCCTCGAGCCGGATCCGTCGTCCTGATCCGATTCCCCTTCTCCGACCTGTCACGCGCGAAGCTGCGACCCGCGCTGGTACTGGCCAGGATCGACCATGGGGACCTCGTCCTTGCCCAGATCACCCGCAACCCGTACTCCGACGCCCACGCTGTCGAGGTCACAGGGGCAGACTTCCTCTCCGGCTCCCTTCCGCACACGAGCTACGTGCGCCCGGGCAAGCTGTTCACGGCCGACGCACGAATCCTCGACGGGGTCGCGGGTGTGCTGGCCTCGGACCGATTGGCTGAGGTCGTCGACGCGATCGTGGACATCCTGTCCCGCGGGAGCACATGAGACCAACCGGGGAGGGGAGAGCCCGACCTGGGGTCGTTGCAACACCTCGAGATCAGCGGCGATGGCAGGGCCGGGCGCAACCGTTACCCCTCACTCTGGGACCACTCCTCATCCAGGGCCTCGGCCAGCGCAGTTCGGACGAGCTCATCGTCTACGTAGAGGCCAGCATCCCGAATCGCTCGGACGACGGGCGCCGCCGCCGGGATGCGGCCGGTCCGGGCGGCTCTCAGCACCACGCCCAACGTGCCCAGGAGAGGGATGCCGTGCGCACGGGCGCATCGGCGGGCCTGAGCATCGTCGAGGACGGCCGTCGCGCCTTCGTGCGAGTGCGAGCGTGTCAGGGCCAGCACCTCCGACTCGCCGGGGCCGAGCCCCCATTCGGTGATGCTCGGCGGGATGTCGTCGATGGCCGTGGCCCGAGCCCATCCGTCCTCGAGCGCCCGCCGTGCCGGGTGCCAGCACCTCCGACTCGCCGGGGCCGAGCCCCCATTCGGTGATGCTCGGCGGGATGTCGTCGATGGCCGTGGCCCGAGCCCATCCGTCCTCGAGCGCC
>JBNJGB010000067.1:0-741 GCA_051747385.1 Myxococcota bacterium | reverse complement strand
CGCCGTGCCGGGCCGGTGTCCGGGCCCGCGAGCACCTCGGTGAACACCGCCGCGGGGACGAGCACCTCGCTCCCCGGCTCGACGAGCAGGTCGAGGTGTCCGGCACGCGCCAGGACGATTAGCGGCGAGGCGTTGACGACTCGAAGATCAGCCACCCCGCGCTTCCTCGAGGAGCTCGTCGGCGTCGTACTGGAAGGGGCCGACTCCGTACCGGGAGAGCGCGTCCAAGAAGGTGCTCCGACTCAGGCCGGCGATCTCGGCCGCGCGTCCCTGTGACACCTGCCGACGTTCGTACCACTTCACGGCGGCCGCTATCCGCATCTCTCGCCCGAAGCCTTCGGGGTCCGTGCGCAGCGACGCCAGCGCGCCTTCGGGCATCTCGAATCTGAGCTCCACCACGGGACGCCTCCTTCCTATCCCACCTTATGGGGGGCTCCGGTCGGTGTCCATCGAGGAGCCCGACCCGGGGGCGGGACCGGAGCTGGAGGGTTCCGTAGGGGAAGGCGACGCCGTGGTCCCCCGAGCGCCAGCTTTTACGGGCCGCGCGGTACTCGGTGCGGAAGGTGGCCAGGGCGTCGAGCTCGGCGAGGCGCCGGTGCTTTGTAGAGCAGGCCAGCGTGGGGTGGCGACCGCGGCGCCGGTCGTACCCGTCCGACCGAGGCTGGGCTGACTTCGCGGCCGTGATCCGCATCCTGTCGATGTCCCTGAACGACAGGAGTGGACGATGTCGAAGATGCGGCG
>JBNJGB010000066.1:0-11040 GCA_051747385.1 Myxococcota bacterium | reverse complement strand
TTCAGCCGATCTCGTCCAGAGACGTTCTGACTGAGGAAGGGCAAGCCGAGAGAGCGTCCGCCGGGGAGTGTGGGCCTACTCACCGCCTCCGAAGATCCGCGCGTTCATGGACTCCACGACGGTCGCGGTGTGCGCGTCTGAGAGGTGGGCGTAGCGCTTCACCATCTGCAGGGTCTTGTGGCCCAGGACGGCCGCGATCTCGGAGGGCGTGGCGCCGTTCATGGCCAGGTAGGACGCGGCGCTGTGCCGAAGGTCGTGGAAGCGGAAGTCGTCCACGGCGGCCGCCTCCATGGCCTTGAGCCAGGGTCCCCGGATAGTGGCGAGCTTCGGGGGACCACCGCCGCGCGGGTGGCGACCGGGGAACACGAGGTCCGTATCCAGGGCGCGGACCTTGGCGTGCTCGCGGATCACCTCGCGCGGCTTCCCGGCCAGCGGGACCACGCGGCGCTCCCCGTTCTTCGTCTCGTGGAGCACGATGCGCCCGCGCTCAAGGTCCACGTCCCGCCACCGAAGGCCCAGGATCTCGCCCTTCCGCATGCCCGTGGACAGGGCCAGCACGACCACCGGGTAGAGGTGGGCGTTGTCCGAGGCGCGGCACGCCTCCAGTAGCCGATCGCGTTCGTCGTCTTCGAGGAAGCGCACACGGCCGCGCGGTTCCTTCGGCTTGCGGACCTTGAGCATCGGGTTGGAGTCCAACCAGCCCCATTCCTTCACCGCGATGGTGAACGCGTGCGACAGGGCCGCGAGGTAGCGCACGACCGTCGCCGGGGCGCGGCGGTCGCTCTGGCGCGTCGGCTCGCGAGACAGCTTGTCCCGGGCCTCCGCCAGTCGTGCGGGCGTCACGTCCGCCAGGACGAAGGCGCCAAGCTCCTGCTTCCACCACTGGAGTTGACGCCGCTGCTTCGGTCCGGTCTTGGGCTTCATCGGCAGCACGTCGCGGACGTATCGATCGATGAGGTCCGCCAGGGTGTGCTTGCGGGCCTCCACCTTGTCGAAGAACCGCCCCTCTCGGATGGCGGCCTCGGTCTGCTGCGCCCAGCGCTTGGCGTCCGTCTTGCGCTGGAAGGTCGCCTGCTGCGTCGGGTGCCCCTTGAGCCTCACGAGCACGCGATAGCTCTTGCTGCCGTCACTGCTGGTCCGCTCCTGAATGGTGGCCATGCCGCCCCTCCGTGCCAAAGGCTCCGCGACGCTACCGCGGACCACGACAGAGCACAACACGGGATGCACAATCCCCTGACACCATCGCGTAAGGCACTGGCACAACTGGTCGAAATATGGCGCCGTGCGCTTCGCGGATCACTGACGGATCAGTTGCTCACCGGAGCGGCCCCCTCGGGTGGCCAGGACCACCGCCCGCCGTCGTCTGTCGTGAGCAACTGATCCATGAGTGATCCATCCGGCCCGGAGCGGCCACCTCGCAGGGATCATCGGCACACACAGGAAAGGCCCCAAAGCGCTTTGACTTCGGAGCCTTGAGGGTGTCTACCGGGAGCGGGGCTCGAACCCGCACGGCCTTGCGGCCGGGAGATTTTAAGTCTCCTGTGTCTACCGATTCCACCATCCCGGCCCGGGACGGCTGCAGTCTGCGGCGCGCGGACGCGGGGTGCAAGGGGTGTGGAACCGGGCGCTCCGTCGGACGGAGCATGTTCCGTGGTCCGGGCAGTGGAGAACTCGGGTGCGGGAAGACGAGCGCGTCGTCGAGGAGCCCGGAGACACCGGGGCGGACCCGGCGGACCTCCCCGCGCCGCCCGCGGACCATCGGCTCGGACGGCCCACAGTGTGCGAAGGAGTGCACGAAGCCATGGCGCGGCTGTCCAGCCTCGGCAGGGACAGGGACCAAGGCGAAGTCCGCGTGGTTGGCGCCGGGCCGTCCGAGGAAGGCGTGGCACGAGCTTCGACGGCCACACGCCCCCCGGCTACGCGGCGTCTCCGCGCACCTCGTGCGTCCGGGTGCTCACCCGGCCCGTCACATTGAATGAGCATTCAGTCATATATGACGCACACTCAGAAATGTGACACGCCGCGTCAAAACCCGTCGCCTGCGTCATGGATCGGGGTGACGCGCCGGAGGGCCCGCCCCGTCCCCCTCGCCGTCAGCTGCTGGCGAACTGGCTCCGCGTCTTGAGGCCGACGGGGCACTTGTAGCAGGGCGAGTGGCGGATGTTCAGGGAGTTGGCGTTGACGTAGTCGTCGACGCACTCGACGGTCTTCACGTCCCGGTTCAGGAACCGGCAGTAGAAGGCCTCGGGCATCTTCTTCTTCACTACGGGGTTGGCACCCATCCGACTCTTCCTCGTTTTCAAGTGGCGAGAAGACACCATGCCCCGTCCACCCCGTGGCAGGCGCCGCGGAGTGCGTGTGGTCTGGGTCATGGCAGGTGAGCGTCCGGCGCACGGTTTCATACGCCTGACGAGCACGAAAGCTAGCTGTGGAGCCTTGTAACTGTCAAGGGAAATTGACCGAGGGTGCAGCGCGCGATTTCCAATTGACACTCCGGGCTCGAGGCTGCATCTTCTTGCGCCCCGCGAGGCGGTAGACGCAGACTCGCGCCGCGGTCCGCGCGCTGGTAGGCTTCCAGCCGATGGGCCCGGTCCAACCGTTCTTCGCCGTACTCGCCCTCTGCGCCGCCCCGGCCGATCTCGTTCGGCCGCCGGACGCGTTCGTGGAGCCGCCATCGCCGCCTCCCGCGGCCGAGGCTCGCGCCCTGCTCCGACCACCCGAGAGCTCCCTCAGCTTCGGCACGACGGGCCGGGGACACCTGGAAGAGGCCGTGTCCCTGCCGCTCCGGGGCGAAGGTTGGGCCTTCCTGCCGAGGGTCGCCCGACGCGGCACCCACTGGGGCACGGCCGGTATCCTGGGCCTGCTCCGACGCGCCGGGGTGGCCGTCCGGGAGGTCCACCCGGACGCGACCATCCTCCTCGGCAACGTGAGCCTCCGCTCGGGCGGCCCGACGCGCTGGCACGCGTCCCACCAGGCCGGGCGCGACCTGGACATCCTCCCCTTCGCGCTGGACCGTCAGGGCCGCCCCGTCGAGACGAGGGCCTTCGTGTCCTTCCGGCCGGACGGCCTGTCCACCCGGCCCGCCGGGCGCTACCGGTTCGACGTCGAGCGCAACCTGACCCTCGTCCGCGCGCTGCTGGAGGACCCGGAGGCGCAGGTCCAGTGGATCTTCGTCGCCGACTGGCTGAAGGCCCGCCTCCTCGAGGAGGCACGACGGCGCGGACTCCCCGATCACCTGCTCGCCCGGATGGAGGCCGTGCTCCACCAGCCGAGCGACTCGAACCCCCACGACGACCACCTCCACGTGCGCCTGTACTGCTCGGTGCAGGACCGCCTCCACGGCTGCCTGGATCCGCCGCCCCACTGGCCGTGGGTCGATCGCGGCGACGAGCGGTACGCGACGCGCGTCCGAGCCCTCCGCGGGGTCGCCCGTTCGCCGGATCCGGAGCTGCGGAGCCGCGCGCTGAGGGCCCTCGGCGATATTCGCGCTCGGGCGGGGGTGCCGACGCTGCTCGCCCGCCTCGAGGATCCCGTGGACGACGTCCGGGAGAGCGCCCTCGAGGCCCTCCGCGCCATCGGCACGCCCGCGGCCATCCCCGGGCTCCTGGCCGCCCTGTACCGCGCCGAGGATCCCGACTGGGCCGCCCGGTTGTTCAGGATCCTGCGAGTCACGCGCGGCGAGAGGCCGCTGGGGATCGCCCTCCGCTTCCTCGCGCGCCCGACCGCTCACCTGCACCCGCGGGTGGCCTCCGGCTCCCTGGCCGACTTCCAGGTGACCGCCGCCGAGATCCTCGGTCGCCGCGGGCGCAAGGCGGTAGTCCCGGCCCTGCTGCCACTCCTCGCATCCCCGGAGCGCCGGGTCCGCCACGCCGTGGCCGGCGCCCTCACGCGCGCGACCAACCACGTACGCGAGGGCGCGGAGCAGTGGCGCTCCTTCTGGCGGGAGCGCGGCGCGGAGCCCTGGCTCGCCTGGCTGGCGCGCGGCTTCGAGGCGGCGGGCTACGACCTCCCGGGAGCCATGGAGGACCCGGCCACCATCCCCGTCCTGATCGAGGCCGCCGGCGACCGCAGGTCGCACGTGTCCCAGAACGCGGTCCGGGCGCTGTCGCGGGTGACGGGGCACGCCGTGGACCCGTTCGCCCGGAGCCCGCGGGCCCTCCGTCGCCACTGGCGAAGCTGGTGGGAGGAGCACGGCGCGGAGTACGCCACGCGGTGAGGCCCATCCTCCTGACCGGCTTCGGTCCCTTCCGGGACGTGGAGGACAACCCGTCGGGCTGGCTGGCGCGCCGCCTCGACGGCTCCATGCTCGCGGGCCGTCCCGTGGTCGGCGTCGAGCTCGCCGTCTCGTACGAGGAGGTGCGGCGGCGCATCCCCGCGCTCGTGTCCGAGCTTCGTCCGGTCCTGGCCGTCTCCACCGGGGTGGGGCGCCCCGGCGCGATGCGCTTGGAGCGAAAGGCGCGGAACGCCGTGCGATCACGGGAGGCCGACGTCCTCGGCCGGACACCGGTCGGCGAAGCCGTCGTGCCCACAGGCCCGCCGCTCCGCTCGTGTCGCTGGGACGCCGAGGCCCTGGCGGGTGCGCTGTCCGCACCGGACCTGGCGGTGGAGACGTCCGAGGACGCCGGCGGCTACGTCTGCGACGCCGCCTTCTACGTGCTGGTACACCACCTGCCGCCGGACGTCCCCGGAGGCTTCCTGCATCTCCCGCCGACACCCGCCCCCGGCGCACGCGAGCATCTGGTGCCCGTGGTGTCTGCCCTGGCCTGCCTGGCCCTGGGGGACGCCCCCACCGGAGGGTCGCCAAAGGCCTAAAGGTACGCACCTCGCCGACCGTTCGAAGAAGGCATCACGCCTTCGCGGCGAGGGAGCATGTTGATTCGGTCCACAAAGACCAGGCCGGGTTCCGGGAGCACCGGACCCGCTTCGCCACCGCTGACGCCGTACCGGCCGCCGCGGCGGCTGTTGATCGTCGTCCTGCTGGCGGGTGCGGTGGCGTTGGCCACCATTCACCTGACCTGGCAGGCCGAGGAGGCTCGGCGAGAGACGGCGCACGCCCAGCAGACGACGAACACGGCGGCGGCGGAGATCGGCGAGCGCCTGGTGGCGGCCGAGCGGGCGACCGGGACGCTGGCAGAGGCCGCGCGTGCCGTCCTGGACACGGAGGAGCGCGCCTCCCTCGAGGCCGTGGGCGCCGCCGTGTTCGCCGAGGCGCCAGCTTGGATCGACGCCCTCGCGGTGCTCCCGGTGCAGTCGTCCTCCAAGGAGCCCTGGGTCGCCCAGGGTCGCAGCCCCTCGCTCGAGGCCCGGCCCCGAAGCGCCGACGTACGTGCCCTCGTGCAGGAGGTGGCCGACACGGCCTCGCCGAAGCTGACCCTGCTCCCCGACGGCCGGATCGCGCTCGCCCTCCCGGTGGTCGACCTCGCGGTGACACGCGCGGTGGCCGTGGCCCTGCTCGCCCGCGAGCACCTCTTCGCCGTGACGGGCGCTCCCGCCTATCGCGTCCAGGACGCCGAGGGGAACACCGTCTTCGAGCGCGACGGCCGACGGCCGCTACCCCCCGAGGACGTCCCCGGCTACGTGCGACCCATCCGCCAGGGTGACGCGCCCTGGACCCTCGAGGTGCACCCCACTGCACTCGACCACGGCCCCCTGCGGTGGGTCGTCGTGGGCGGCGGCGCCGGCATGCTCCTCCTCCTCGCCGGCTGGCTGGTCGTCGAGAGCCGGCGGAGGACCGAGGCGGATGCGAACGCCCGGCTGTATCGCACGCTCTTCGAGGTGGCGTCGGACCTCGTCTTCGTGGTCGACGAGGACCTGCGGTTCGCGCGCGCCAACTCGGAGGCGGAGCGCCTCTTCGAGATCTGGGAGGACCAGGACTACGGCGGCCCGTTCGTCGACAAGCTCCTCGAGGGCGAGCAGCCGATGGCGCGGGAGGCCCTGGAGAGTGCCCGCCGGGGACGCTGCAGCCGGTTCATGGCGCGCGTCGCACGGCGCCCCGGTGTGCTCTACGAGTTCCGGACGGCGCCGATCCTCATCAACGACGAGCTCGTCGGCGTGCAGGTGCTCGCCGCAGACGTGACGCAGCGGGAGCGGGACAGGCAGCAGCTCGCGGAGTCCCGGCGCCAGCTCGAGCGCCACCGCGACGAGCTGTACCGCGCGTCCATCACGGATCCCCTCACGGGCGTGTTCAACCGTCGCCACCTGGGCGCACGCGCCTCCGAGGAGGTGGAGCGAGCCCGGCGCTACGGGCGCGATCTGACCTGTCTCTTCCTGGACCTGGACCACTTCAAGATCATCAACGACACGTGGGGACACGGGGTCGGCGACGCGGTCCTGAAGACCTTCTCGGCGCTGCTCCGGAACAACTTCCGGCGGACGGACATCATCGGCCGCTACGGCGGCGAGGAGTTCGTGGTGCTGCTCACGGAGACGCCCGAGTCGCAGGTCTATCCCACGGCCCAGAAGATCCTCCGCATCGTGCGGGAGACGCACTTTCCCGGCGTCCCCGACGACCACGCCGTCACCGTGAGCATCGGGGCCGCCGTGCTCGACGGCACCACGGCCTCGACGCCGGAGGGGCTGTTCGCGGCCGCCGACGAGGCGCTGTACGCCGCCAAGAACGGCGGACGGGATCGCCTCGTGCTCTACAAGCCGCTGGCGGCGTGATCCCTCCTCTGGCATCGTCCCGCCCATGCCGTTCCGCGCCGGGACATCCGAGATCGTCGCCCACGCCCTGCACCTGATGGCCCTCGCCGGGGCGCCGGGCACGTCGCCCGCCTACGCGAAGCTGGATCGTCGCGCCCGCAAGGGGTCGCGGCATGCCCGCTCCACGACGCCGCGCACGCCCGACGCCTCCATTCGGGACGCCCTCGCCCGCCGGGAGGCGCCCTCGGAGGACGCCGGTTGGTTCCATCTGCGCTGGTCCCGGGGCGAAGCCGAGGCGATGGGGTCGGAGGCGCGCCGGCTGGCCGCCGAGGCGAAGGACGTGCCGGACGCAGGCCTGCTGCCACGCGCCACCGTCGAGGTCCTGGCGAGCACGGCGCTCCGGTTCATCCCGTTCGCCTGCTCGGAGCCCTGGCGCGTCGCCCTCGGCCACGAGGCGCCGGGCGCCCTCGCCGTCCTCGCCGTGCTGGCGGAGCGCATGCGTCCAGCTGTCCAGGTAGGGGGCCTCGATCCCCTGGACGAGCACCTCCTCCGCCTCCACGCCGCCGGCACCGCCCTGGCCCGCGCGCTCGGCGGAGTGGATCCGGCCGCCCCGTGGCTCCATGCCGCGAGCGGGGGTCTCCTCGAGTCTCTCGGCTCCGATGCGGGCTTCGCGTACGACCGGTGGGTACAACGCGTGGCCACGACGGTGCTGGATCAGCCCCCCGGAGAGGTGGAGCGCATCGCCGAGGGCTTCGCGAATCGGCGCGCGACCCGCTTGGAGCGGTCCTGGCGCCGGGGCTTCTTCCTGCCGCCCCGCTTCGACCTCGACGCCTGGATCGCCGAGGCGCGCGACTGAGCCTCCGCGTCCGCAACCCCCTGGAGTCACTGGAGGTCCGAGCTGGAAAAATTGCCGGGTCCCTGCAGGGCTGCTATGGTCCCGCCGTCCGCGGCACAGAGTGCCGTTTTCTCTGTCATTCCAGCAGGTTTTCGCATCGAAAGGAGAGCGGGCATGCTCCGTGTCGCCCACAGCCTCGTCGCCCTGCTAGCCGCCGTCGCGATCCTCGCGCCGGAGCGGGCTGCGGCGAACCCGCGTGTGAACACCCAGATCTTCCGGATGGCACCCCACCCGGGCGACCTGTTCAACGTGCTCGCCTCGGACGTCCCCGAGAGCAAGTACTGGTCCGTGTCCGGGACGCTCATCTACGGGAGCAACCCGCTCGTCTTCGTCGACCGGACCACGGACGACGCACTCCGCCACGAGGTCATCCAGGATCAGCTGACCCTGGACCTGACCGGCAGCGTCTCGCTCGGCGGCTGGGTGGACCTGGGCGTCGCCGTCCCTGTCTTCCTGGTGAACCAGGGCGACGAGGAGGGCTTCGCGACCCTGGCCGGCATCGACACCGGCGCCATCCAGTCCGCGGGGATCGGGGACGTGCGGGTGTCGCCGAAGATCCGCCTGCTCCAGCGGGCCGAGGAGAGCGACGGCTTCGGGCTGGCCCTGGACCTCCTGACCGTGCTGCCGACGGGAGACTCGGACTCCTTCGTGTCCGACGGCTTCTCGTTCCAGCCGGGCGTCATCGGCGACTTCAAGCTCGGCCCGGTGCTGGTCGCCGGCAACCTGGGCTGGCGCGTCCGCTCGGAGGAGGAGCTTCCCTTCGTGACGGTGGACGACGAGTTCTACTGGCGCCTGGGCACGGAGCTGCGCGTCCTCGGTGAGCCCGAGGTGGGCGCCCTGATCCCCAACCGCGACGTGCGGGTCGCCGCCATCGGCGAGATGTACGGGAGCACGGCCGAGTTCGGCGAGCCCAACAACCTGAGCTTCGAGGGCATCGTGGGCGCGAAGGTGCGCCTGCTCGACAGCGGCGTGAACCTGCACGCCGGCGGGGGCACGGGCTTCGTGGACGGCTACGGCAACACCAAGGTCCGCCTCTTCCTGGGCGCCGGCTACTCACCGCCCGTGGAGCGGGACCGGGACGGAGACGGCATCCTGGACGCCGACGACGCCTGCCCGACCGATCCCGAGGACATGGACGGCTTCGAGGACGAGGACGGATGCCCCGACCCCGACAACGACGGCGACGGCATCCTCGACGTCGACGACGAGTGTCCGAACGACCCGGAGGACGCCGACGGCTTCGAGGACTCGGACGGATGCCCGGATCCGGACAACGACGGCGACGGCATCCCGGACGACGAGGACGAGTGTCCGCTCCAGCCCGAGGACATGGACGGCTTCGAGGACGACGACGGCTGCCCCGACCCCGACAACGACGGCGACGGCATCCCGGACGACGAGGACGAGTGCCCGCTCGAGCCCGAGACGCGGAACAACTTCGAGGACGACGACGGCTGTCCCGACGAGGCGAAGATCACCCTCACGAAGAGCGCCATCGAGCTCCACGAGAAGGTCTACTTCGACTTCAACAAGGCGACCATCAAGCGGGTGAGCTACGGCGTCCTCGACGCGGTCGCCGGCATCCTCGAAGAGTACCCCGAGATCGAGCGGGTGCGCATCGAGGGACACACAGACCACGTCGGCGACGCGGGGTACAACAAGAAGCTGTCTCAGGCCCGGGCCGAGGCGGTCCGCGACTACCTCATCGACAAGGGGATCTCGGCCGACCGCATGGAGGCCGTCGGCTACGGCGAGTCCCGCCCGGCCGTGGAGGGCCGGGACAAGGCCGCCCGGGACGCCAACCGCCGCGTGGAGATGACCATCCTCGAGCAGCGCCCCATCAAGCGGACCATCGACAGGGGCGCCGAGGAGGAGTAGCCAGCGACCACGCGGTCCGCTACGCTCTCCCGCCGGGGATCGGCCACGCCGGTCCCCGGCGCTTTTCTACCGTCGGGGCCGCGCGCTGCGCCCCCGCACGACACGAGCAACGACGACAGGTGAGCCCATGGGTGCGCTCTCAGGCGGAATCACGACCAGCGCCTACTACGTGGACGGCGACCTCCCCAAGGACTTCCGCGATCGGTTCGTGGAAGCCCTGAACAGCCGCCGCTTCCAGGACATCGAGGTCGAGAGCGACCAGGAGGAGAGCCTCGGGTGGGTCAACCTCGCCGACCCGTTCGATACGGACTTCGCGGTCGAGAAGATCCTCTTCAACGACTATCTGATGGCGGGTCTGCGGCAGGACACGCTCCGCATCCCCGGCGCCGTGTTCAAGCTCCACCTCCGCCGCGCCCTCGCCGACTACCTTCAGACCACCGGCAAGGCGAAGGCCAGCAAGGCCGACGAGGAGGAGGTCCGGGACCACCTCGAGAAGCAGCTTCGGAAGCGGGTGCTGCCGGGCATCAAGATCCACGAGTTCGTGTGGAACATCGAGCGCGGCGAGGTCTGGCTCTTCACGGCGAACAAGCGCGTCAACGAGATGTTCCAGGATATCTTCACCGACACCTTCGACGTCGTGCTCCTGCCGCGGAACGCCTACAGCCGCCTGGAGAAGATGGGCTTGTCCGACGACGACCTGGAGCACGCCGCCCGCCTCGAGCCCACCGTCTTCGCCGTACCCGGCGACCTCCGACGCTGAACCAGGACGAGAGCACGATGGATCTCATCAACCGCATCAATCAGACCCAGTTCCTCGGCCGCGAGTTCCTGACCTGGCTCTGGTATCGCTCCGAGTCCCAGGAGGGCCTCTTCGTCCTCGAAAACCGCCAGGTCGAGGTCTGGTTCGACGCGAAGCTCACGCTCGAGGCCCTGGGCGACATCAAGGAGCAGAACACCATCAAGAGCGAGAACCCGACGGAGACCGAGGAGGCCCGCGCCTCCCTCCAGTCGGGCAAGCAGGTCAAGGAGGCGCGCCTGCGCATCATCCACGATCAGAAGCAGTGGACGACGACGGTGAAGGCCGACGATCTATCCATCCACAGCCTGCGCATCCCCGCGCTGCTCTCCCGCGAGGAGGACGACCAGCTCTACGAGCGCTTCTACCTGATGGAGGAGGCGGAGGACATCCTGGACGACCTCTTCGCGCAGTTCGTCGGCCTCCGTCTGGACGACGGGGCGTGGAAGGACGAGGTCGCCGCCCTGCGCGACTGGGTGCAGGCCGAGTAGCCCGCCCCTGCGAGCGACTTCGGGAGCACGAGCCCGCGCGCCCCTCGGCGTGCGGGCTTTTTCGTGCCCGACGGCGGCACACGGACCGACCACCGCGCACGGAGACCCGACTCCACCTCCTCGCACTGGCGACTTTGCGCCCTCGCGCGAGACCACGTGGCGCCGCGCCGCCAGGCGTCTACACCCCGAACGAACGCAAAAAAGGCCCGCGAGGCGTGAACCTCGCGGGCCTTCTTGTATAAAGGATCCGGCGGCGACCTACTCTCCCACGAGGAGACCTCGCAGTACCATCGGCGCTAGAGGGCTTAACTTCCGAGTTCGGTATGGGATCGGGTGTG
>JBNJGB010000065.1:0-11498 GCA_051747385.1 Myxococcota bacterium | reverse complement strand
TGACGGCGGCGGCGCGCATCGCGTGGGGCTTCCGCTCCCTCTTCAACAACCCCGAGGCGCGGTGCCTCGTCGAGGAGGCCGGCACACCCTACTGGCGCCGGGTCCTGCGCTACTGCATCGACGGGAACCTCCAAGCCGTGCTCGACGAGTACGTGCACGTCCTGCACGAGTCCTTGGGTTTGATGGACCATGCGCCGGAAGCCGCTGTGATGAAGATCGCCTCTGCCGTCGAGTCCGCCCTGTCCATTCGGGCATCGCGTCTGGGTGTCGAGGAGTTCCGCTCCGACAGTGATTCGGGCGTCCGCGTTCACGAGTTCCGGATGCGCTGCCGGTTCGCCCTTCGCTACGGCGACATCCGAGGGAGCGACGACAAGAAGGTCCTCGCCCGGGCCGGTGGTGTCCGCGCCGCCTTCAACTCCCCGTTCTGGCCCTTCGTCCTGGCGAGCACCTCCATCGGCCAGGAGGGCCTCGACTTCCACCCGTTCTGCCACCAGGTGTGGCACTGGAACCTTCCGCGCAACCCGGTGGACATGGAGCAGCGTGAGGGTCGCGTCCATCGCTACAAGGGCCACGCCGTCCGGAAGAACGTCGCGCGCGCCGTAGACTTCGGCGGGCTCGCGGAGGCCTGGGATCGCGAGTCCGACCCCTGGGCATGCCTGTTCACCGAGGCCGCGCGCCTCCGTCCGCACAAGGGAAGCGAGCTTCACCCCTACTGGATCTTCGAGGACGTCGATGACCCGGCGCGAATCGAGCGCCGCGTCCCCACCCCGCCCCTCTCACGCGACGAACACCACTACGCCCGCCTGAAGCGCTCCCTTGCCATCTACCGGCTCGCGTTCGGACAACCTCGCCAGGAGGACCTGCTGTCGTACCTCCAACGGATGGACGACGATGCGGCGGATCGGTTGACAGGCCGACGCCTGTCCCTGGCCCCAAAATAGACTGGTCACTTGATCCCCCTGCCATGGCCTCGGGCCACCTCACCGCAAAGCCCGACTGGCAGTCGTTTCAAGAGGCCATTCAGAGAGTCCTCTAGCATGCAACGACGTGACAAGGCCCCCCTACATCCCTGCCCCTCCTAGTCAGGGCCGAGAAGGGGCGAGTCGGCGAGGAGGCCCAGCGGGCCCTGGAGGCGGTCGAGCAGCCGGACGCGGAGCGCTGAGCGATCGGACGTCAAGCGAGGGCCTTGGAGAGGTGCACGCCCCCAGCGTCGGTCCCCGGTCCGTGGACCCCGCCGGGCGGGGTCACGAGGCTCCATCTCGATGTTCGCCGCGGACGTTCCCGCCGCAGAGAGCCTTTGCGCTCGGGGGGCGTGGACGCGGGCGTCCCGCGCCCGGGGTTCGGGGGCGTGGGACGGCACGGAGATTGCTGCTCGGCGTCGGGCGAGGAGGGGTTGCGGGCCACGAGGGGCGGTGACCCTGGACGACGCGGGGGCGGATGCCCTATCGAGGGGGCGACCGGATGCGAGGGGGGAGACGGTGAGCGACGAGCAGAAGCCGAGGAAGCGCCGGCGGCGGGTGCCGAAGAGCGAGGACGACCTCATGCAGATGGCCCTCCGGTACCTGGAGCGGTTCCCGACGTCGGAGGCCAGGCTTCGGCGGCACCTGGACAAGAAGGTGTCCGCGGCGGTGGAGGACGAGGCGGCGTCGGCCGAGGAGGCCGGCGGCTGGGTCGACGGCGTCGTGGCGCGGCTGGTGCGGGTGCGGCTGCTGGACGACACGGCCTATGCGGCGAGCCGGGCGCGGGCGCTCATGCGACGCGGGAAGTCGCAGCGGGCCATCCGCATGGACCTGAAGCAGAAGGGGCTGGGGGCGGAGGATGTCGACGCGGCCCTGGCCGGGCTGGAGGAGGAGGCCGCGGATCCGGAGCTGGCCGCGGCGTGCGCGCTGGCCCGGCGGCGGAGGCTGGGGCCGTGGTATGGGGGCGAGGATCGGGCCGAGCGGAGGCAGAAGCACATGGCCAGCCTGGCTCGGGCCGGGTTCTCGTTCGATGTGGCCCGACGGGTGGTGGACGCCGAGGAGCCGGGCGTCCTGGAGGCGGAGCTGTAGGAGTCCGCGGGGGCCGGTGCGGTCAGTCGAAGATGACCGTGCGGTTGTCGTAGCAGAGGATCTTGTGCTCCAGGTGCTTCCGCACCGCGCGGGCGAGCACGACGCGCTCCAGGTCGCGGCCCTTGCGGACCAGCTCGTCGACGGAGTCCCGGTGGGTCACGCGGGTGACGTCCTGCTCGATGATGGGGCCGGCATCGAGGTCCTCGGTGACGTAGTGGCTCGTGGCGCCGATGATCTTCACGCCGCGCTCGTGGGCCGAGTGGTAGGGCCGCGCGCCCGGGAAGGCCGGCAGGAAGGAGTGGTGGATGTTGATGATCCGCTGGGGCCAGGCGTCCACGAAGCCGGGGGAGAGGATCTGCATGTAGCGGGCGAGGAGGATGGTGTCGACGCCGTGCTGCTCGAGGAGGTGCTGCAGGATGGGCTCCTGCTCGTCCCGGGTGGCGCGGGTGATCGGCACGACCTCGTAGGGCACCTCGAAGCGGCGGGCCACCGGCTCCAGGTCGGGGTGGTTGCTGAGGACGAGGGGGATGTCCACCGTCCACTCGCCGGCCCGCCAGCGCGAGAAGACATCGTAGAGGCAGTGGGGCTGCTTCGACACGAAGACCGCCATGCGCTGACGCTCGTCGGAGAAGTGGAGCGTCCAGTCCATCTCGAACGGGCCGCCCACCTCGTCGCGGAAGGCGTGGTCGAGGTCCTCCCGGGCGATGTCGAAGTGGGAGAGCTCCCACTCGAGGCGCATGAAGAACACGCCCTTCTGGGCGTCGACGTGCTGGTCCAGGTAGACGATGTTGCCCCGGTGGCGGGACAGGAAGGTGGTCGCCGCGGCCACCAGGCCCGGGCGGTCCGGACAGTGGATGAGCAGCGTCGCCGTGGGCTCCGGATCCATGGCGCGTCCTCCCGAAGCGGGATGTGGTCGGGACGTGAGCGGGATGTGGGGAGATCGGGACCACCCTAACAGGTCGCGCGCGCGGCGGGTCGGTTCCCGGATGGAAGTTGACGCTTCAGGGCCGGCCGGGGCTATGCTGCGCCGCCAGGGAGGGTGCCCATGATCGAGGCCTGGAGACGCCGGCTCGGCCTGCTCCGAATCCTGCTGCAGCGGGGAAACATCGCCACGTCCGAGGCGGCGCGCGCCATGGGCGTGGACCGGCGCAAGGCCCGCGAGGATCTGCAGGCGCTCGAGGAGCACGGCGTGCCCCTGACCCCCGTCGGCGAGAAGCACGCCCGACGCTGGAAGATGGGGGACGCGTGGCGCTACCTCGGGATGAACGTGGGGCTGGAGGAGCGCCTGGCGCTGCTGTTCGGCCGTGAGCTCGTGGGGAGCTTCCTCCACGACACGGACTTCGGCGAGGCCCTGGACCGCCTGGACCGGCACTTCGAGGCCATCGGCGGGGGCCCGGATCCGCGGCGGGACGAGCTCTCGCGGCGCTTCTACTACGTGCGCGAGCCGGACAAGGACTACCGGATACACCGCGAGACCCTGAAGGTGCTGGTGGAGGCCATCCTGGCGTCGCACCGGGTCGACTTCACCTATCGGGCCGCCCACGACGGGGGCGAGCCCAGGGAGGTGCGCGCGGCGGCCCCGCTGACCCTGGCCATCTACAAGCGGGGGCTCTATCTCCTGGCGGACAAGCGCGACGAGGTGAAGGCCTACGCCGTGGAGCGCGTCGCCGAGGCCGTCGGGCGCCCGGAGCAGACCTTCGACTATCCGCGGCCGTCCGAGTACGCCCCGGCCGAGCTGCTGTCGAAGCGCTTCGGCATCTCCAGCAACCGCGAGCCGGCGCAGACCGTGCGGCTGCGGTTCGAGCGTGCGGTGCGGCCGTACGTGGAGGGCCGCCGCTGGATGCCGGACCAGCGCCTGGAGCCGCTGGGCGATGGGCGCCTGGACCTTGTGTTCGAGGGGACCGGCCACGAGCTGGTGAGCCTCGCGCTCGGCTTCGGCGACACGGTGGAGGTGATCGAGCCCCGGTGGCTGCGGGATCGGGTGCGCCGGGAGCTCGCGGGTGCGCTGGCCAAATACGAGGAGTCAGAGGCGTAGCGCGCGTAGCACGTCGTATGTTCAGTGCGCCGCGCGCGGCGATCCGGGCGCTACCTTCCGAGTCGACACGGAGGGAGTGCCCATGATGACCGAGCCGAACACCGACCGCCGCCTGCTCACCGAGGATCTGCTGCTGCCCCTGTTCGCGCCTCTGGAGGACCCGGCCATTCGCGACGCCGTGGACGCCTGGGCCCGGGCCTTCGCCGCGGCGGCCGAGGCGGACGACTTCCGCTGGCTCGTCGAGTTCGCGGGTGCCACGCTCTATGACGAGATGGCGCCGACGGACCTGGACGCCTCCATCGGGGCGGAGCGGACGCTGGACACCGTGGAGATGGTCGCGGCGCAGATCGCCCGGGGCCTCGACAGGATCCCCGGGGAGGACGCCGGCCGGCGCTGGGCGAGGCGCCTCCTGGCGCTGCAGCGATACGGCGAGCCCGAGTCGGCGTCGGAGGCCGCCCTGGCCCTCCGCTTCCACGGGGAGGAGACCCCGTCCCTGGGCCTCCGCGTGGACGGCCTCGAGAGCGTGGACTTCAAGGACCTGGAGCGGCGAATCGGGCTCTTCGCCGTGAGCGTGGACGCCCTGCACGGGCCCCTGGACGACCAGGAGGTGGCCCGGCTCGTGGGCCTCGTGACCATCCAGGGGCTGCCGCGCCCGCGGATCTGCGATCGGGAGGCGTGCCACCTCCACGTGGAGTTCGAGTAGGCGGCTCCTCACCGGGGCTCCTCGGGGCAGAGGATCCCGAGGAGCTCGGCGAGGCCGATGGACGGGGCCTGGAAGTCGGCGCCGGCGCGCTCGGCCAGCTCGCGACAGGCCCGGAGCCAGCTCTCGACGGCCTCGAGCCGGTGGCCGTGCGGGCGGTACAGGCCGAGCAGCGCCGGCTGGTCCCGGAAGGGCACGAGCCAGCCGACGTAGACTCCGGCCTCGGGCGCGTGTCGGCCCCCGCCGAGCAGGTGCACGTGGGGCACGCGATAGCCGACGCCCTCGACCGGCGGGACGAGCGAGCGCACGAGGCCGCCGAGGCCCGTCTCGTCCGGCGTCAGGTGGAAGACCTCGCACGGCCACTCCAGGACCCCGTCCCGGATCGCCTGCGGCACGCCGTCGAACGCCTGCTGCGGGAAGCGCCGATAGCAGGCGGGCGTGAGCGCGTCGCCCCGGCCCTTCCAGTGGACCAGGAGGCCGAGCGCCAGGGCCAGCCGCTCGTCCGGGCCGAGCCCCTCCCCCTCGTCGTCCGTCGGGTCCTCGGAGGCGTCGAGCTGGCGCAGCAGGGCGCGGGCGGCGTGCTCCATCGGGACGACGGCGCGACGGAGTCGGTTGGACCGGGCCCGGGCACGGCGGTGGGCGCCGAGGCGGCCGAGGGGGAGGATCGGGAAGCTGCCGGTCGTGGACTGCATGGTCATGGTTCGTGCTCCTCGTGCTGTGCGGGAAGTGAAGCCCCGTCGGGGCGGGTCCCGCTCCGGAGCAAGATCGGATCCAGGCCGAGCGAGCGCTCGGTCCGGCGCGGACAGGCCGCGATCGAGACACATCGAGACGGTCGGCGGGGGTGCGCGGCGGGGCCACGGGTCCCCGGCCTTGGGGAGGGGACACCCCACCGTCCGAGGTGATATAGGAGCGACCCATGGCATCCGTCCTCGACGACCTGAACCCCGAGCAGCGCGAAGCCGCAGAGCACGGCGAGGGCCCCGCCCTCGTGCTCGCCGGCCCCGGCACCGGCAAGACGACCACCCTCGTGGGGCGGTACGCGTACCTGGTCCGCCGCGGCGTGCGCCCGGAGGCGATCTTCACGACCACGTTCACGCGGAAGGCGGCGGATCAGCTGCGGCGACGCATCGAGCCGGAGATCGGCCGGCCCGCCCGCGACCTGCCCATCGGCACCTTCCACTCGCTGGCCCGGAGGATGCTGAAGGAGGTGGGCCACGTGGTGGGTGTCCCGCCCGACTTCCGCGTGGCCGACAAGCGCGTGGCGTTCGCGGTGCTGCGCTCGCTGAACCTGCCGAAGCACCTGTCGGCGGACGACCTGCTGGATCGCTTCGGGCGCTTCAAGAACCGCCTGGTCGGCCCGGAGGAGGCCCTGGCGGCCGCCCGGCGTGCTCCGGCCGAGGTGCGAGACGACAGGCTGGAGGTCGCGCACGTCTACGCGGCCTTCCAGGAGAAGCTGCACGAGCAGGCCCTCTACGACTTCGGCGACATGCTCATGTTCTGCGTCGAGGCCCTTCGGAGCGACGACGACCTCCGCGCCGGGATGTCGGAGCGCTTCGGCTGGCTCATGGTCGACGAGTTCCAGGACGTGAACCTGGCGCAGGTGGCGATGGCCGACGCCCTCTGCGAGACCCACGACAACCTCTGGGTGGTGGGCGACGACGACCAGGCCATCTACGGCTGGCGCGGCAGCGAGGTCGAGTACATCACCGACTTCGAGGTGCACCATCCGGGCGCGAAGGTCGTGCGCCTGCGCCTCAACTACCGCTCCCCGCCCGCCGTGCTCGAGGCCGCCGGACACCTCATCCGCCGCAACCGCTCCCGGCTCGACAAGGACCTGGAGGCCGTGGTGGGCGACAAGCGGTCGCTCGTGGCCATCGGCGCCGACGACGAGGAGGACGAGGCCGCGCGCATCGCGGACGCCGTCCGGAAGCTCTCGAAGCGGACGCCGTGGCGGGAGATCGCGGTGCTGGTCCGTACGCGGCACCTCTTCGTGCACCTGGAGGCCGCGCTGGGTCGCCTGGACATCCCGTTCACCATCGTGGGGGGCGGGTCCTTCTGGTCGCTCCCCGAGGTCCGCACGGTCGTCACGGTCCTCGGCGAGGCCACGGGGCACGGTGGCCCCGGCGGGGGCATGCACTGGCTGGCCGACGCGCTGCAGAGCGTGGTGACGATCTACCGCCGGAAGCCGTTCCCGAAGCTCGCGGAGCAGGTGGCGGAGGCGGCCGCGGCGAAGGCGCCACGCTCCATGCCGCACGAGCGCCAGCGCGAGTGGGCGGACGCGGCCGGGGAGGTGGGCCGCCAGGCACGCGGCTTCGAGGATCCCGCGGCGTTCTTCGCACACGTGGACCAGGCGATGCGGCGCGAGCGCGGCGAGCACGTCGAGGACGCGGTGGCCCTGTCGACCATCCACCAGGCCAAGGGGCTGGAGTGGACGGCGGTCTTCCTGGCGGGCTGCCGGGACGGGCTGATGCCCCACGACCGGTCGGACGACGACGAGGAGGAGCGCCGCCTCGCCTACGTGGCGGCCACGCGGACCAGGCGGTACCTCACGGTCACGTGGCCGTCGACCCGGGACGACAAGCCGGTGCGACCGTCGCAGTACGTCTCGGAGCTGTTCGGAGACCTCGCGCCCGGGACGGTGACGCTCCGAGGCGCCGCGCTCGACGTCCCCATGGCCCCGCCCTCGGCCACCGACCGTGCCAGGCTCGACGCGCTGGCGGCCGAGAGCGCGCCGGAGGCTTCCCGACGAGGCGAGGAGACGCGCGTCCTCCACGATCGTTTCGGGATGGGCATCGTGCGGAAGGACCGCGGCGACAAGTGGACCGTGGAGTTCGACCGCGGCGGCGTGCGGAGGGTGCACAAGGACTGGCTCACGGTCGTGGGGCCGTAGGCGGAGCCAGCCCGGACAAGGCGTGACGAACGGGCCCGTGTGCGCTACGTGATCGGGGGCGCGCGTCGCAGGGGAACGCGACGCCCGAGAGCCGCATCGGAGGAGGGGCGTGTCATGAGCACCGTCACCACCCAGGTCGTCGACACGTCGCGGGGCGCGCCCGCGGAAGGCCTACCCGTGCACCTCGAGCACCGCCTGGACTCGGGGGACTGGGTCACGATCGGGCGCGACACCACCGACGCGGACGGTCGCGCCGATCACCTGGTCGGCGGCCGAGACGGTCTGCACCCCGGCACGTACCGGCTGACCTTCGATACCGGCGCGTACTTCGACGGGCGGGATCAGGAGACCTTCTTCCCCTGGGTCCCGGTCGTCTTCCACATCCGCGAGTCGGAGGAGCACCACCACGTGCCCCTCCACCTGAGCCCGTACGGTCTGTTCACCTGCAGAGGGAGCTGAGATGAAGACCACACTCGATTCCGCGCGCGTCTCGGCGGTCATGGACCGCCTGGCCGTGGCCAACCATCACTTCGAGGAGCGCTACCCAGGCGAGTCCCTGGAGCGCCAGCCGCTCCACACGGTCTACGGCGGCGCCCACCTCTTCAAGGCGGAGACGCCGGCGAAGCTGGGCAAGATCGGCCTGAAGATGATGGGGGCCTTCGCGCCGAACGCGGACGCCTTCGCGAGCGCCCTGGGCATCCCGGGCGACCTGGCGGAGACGGTCTACGAGCGCGTGCAGCGGAAGCTCGAGCGGGAGCCGGTCGAGGACTTCCGAATCGACTTCGAGGACGGCTTCGGGATCCGCCCCGACGACGAGGAGGACGAGACGGCCGTCCGCGCCGGCGCCGAGGTGGCGCGCGGGATGAAGGAGGGCACCCTGCCGCCCTTCCTCGGCATCCGGATCAAGCCGTTCACCGAGGACCTCAAGATGCGGGGCGTCCGCACCCTCGACCTGTTCATGACGAAGCTGGCCGAGGACGCCGGGGCGAAGCTGCCGGACAACTTCCGGATCACCCTGCCGAAGATCACCATCCCCGAGCAGGTCACGGCCCTCGTGGAGCTTTTCAAGAGCCTGGAGGCCGGCCTCGGCTTCGAGGCGGGCAGCCTGAAGGTCGAGCTGATGATCGAGGACGCCCAGGCCATCGTCGACGAGCACGGCCGGGCCACCATGCGCTCGCTCGTGGAGGCGGCGGAGGGCCGCTGCGTGGGCGCCCACTTCGGGACCTACGACTACACGGCGTCCCTGAACATCACCGCCGACTACCAGTCCATGACCCACTGGTCCTGCGACTTCGCGAAGGACCAGATGAAGGTCGCGCTGAGCGGCACCGGGATCCAGCTGTCCGACGGGGCGACGACGGTCATGCCCGTGACCCCGCACCGGGGCAAGGACCTCACCGACGCCCAGCAGGAGGACAACCGCGAGGCGGTGCACCGGGCCTGGAAGCTCGCGTACGACAACATCATGCACTCGCTCGAGGGCGGCTACTACCAGGGCTGGGACCTGCACCCGGGGCAGCTCCCCATCCGGTACGCCGCGGCCTACACCTTCTTCCTGTCGGGGATGGAGGGCGCCTCGTCGCGCCTGAAGAACTTCGTCGACCAGAAGGAGCAGGCGACCCTCACCGGGCACATGTTCGACGACGCCGCCACCGGGCGCGGCCTGGTGAACTTCTTCCTCCGCGCGCTGAACAGCGGCGCCATCACGGAGGAGGAGATGAACGCGGCCGGCATCGAGAAGAAGCACCTGAAGGCGTAGCTCGGCTTGAGGGGGCGGGCCCATCCCGGGGTCCGTCCCCGTCGCCGCCAGCGGCCCTACCGCACCCGGGACGGGTCGACGATCAGGACCGCGGAGCCGGTGAAGCGGCCCTCGCGGAGGTCGTCGAGGGCCTGCCCGGCCTGCTCCAGCGGATAGGTCGTCACCTCGGTCTCGACCGGGATCTCGGGCGCCAGGGCCATGAACTCCTCGCCGTCGCGGCGGGTGAGGTTCGCCACGGAGCGCATGATCCTCTCACCCCACAGCATGCTGTAGGGGAACGACGGGATGTCGCTCATGTGGATGCCGGCGGAGATCACGCTGCCGCCCCTGGCCGTGTGTCGGAGGGCCTCGGTCATGAGCGGGCCGACCGGGGCGAAGATGATCGCCGCGTCCAGCTCCTCGGGGGGAGGCTCGTCGGCGCCGCCCGCCCAGACGGCGCCCATCTCCCGGGCGAAGGCCTGGCCCTCCTCGTCGCCGGGGCGCGTGAAGGCGTAGACGTCGCGTCCCTCGTGGCGGGCGACCTGGACCAGCATGTGGGCGGCCGAGCCGAAGCCGTAGAAGCCGACCCTGCGGACGTCGTCGCGCATCATGCGCCAGGCCCGGTAGCCGATGAGCCCGCCGCAGAGGAGCGGGGCCGCCTGCACGTCGCCGATCCCGTCCGGGATGGGGAAGGCGAAGTCCTGGTGGGCCACGGTCCGCTCGGCGTAGCCGCCGTCGAGGTCGTAGCCCGTGAAGCGGGCCTCCTCGCAGAGGTTCTCCCGGCCCGTCCGGCAGTAGCGGCAGCGGCCGCACGTCCGCCCGAGCCACGGGACGCCGACGCGCTGCCCCTCCCGGAACCGCGTCACGCCGGGGCCGCACCGGCTCACCGTCGCCACGATCTGGTGGCCGGGGATCAGGGGCAGCTTCGGATCGGGGAGCTCCCCGTCCACGATGTGGAGATCCGTCCGGCACACCGCACACGTGCGCACGTCCAGGAGCATCTCGCCCCCGCCCGGCTCCGGCGGCGCGACGTCCCGCTCGCGGAGCGGCGCACCGGCCTCCTCGAAGATCATCGCGCGCATGTCCTTCAGACTCCAGGATCGGCGGCGAATGCACAAGCGGTGTCACGACCCGCGGCGGTGCAGCACCAGAAGGGCGACGAACGACGAGATGTCGGCTATCATTCCACGTCGAGTCGACGGAGCATGCATGAAGCTTCCGGGCTATCTCATCGAGGAGAGGCTGAGCGTCGCCCCCCGACAGGCCCTCCACCGCGCCACACGGGATCGGGACGGCTGCGCCGTGCTCGTGCGGGTCCCCGATCCGGGGCTCGGCGAGGACGATCGGGCCCGCCTGCGCCGTAGCTGGGAGCTGGCGCGCCGCCTGGACGTCGCCGGGCTCCAGCGTCCCGACGAGCTGATCGAGCAGGGACACCGGCCGTGCGTCGTCATGGCCATCCCGGAGGGCGAGTCCCTGCGCGCGCGACTCCGGCGGGGCCGCCTCGAGCCGCTCGAGGCCCTCGACGTGGCCGGCGCCATCGCGAAGATCCTCCAGGAGCTCCACAGCCGCCGCGTGGTGCACGGGGAGCTGTCCCCCGATCACGTCCTCGTGACGGCGGACGGCGGCGTGCGGCTGCTGGCGTTCGCCCCGACCCCCGAGCGGCACCACGACCTCCCGCCCGGCACCGACGCCACGGCGTGGCGGGATCCCGCCTACGTGGCCCCGGAACAGACCGGCCGCATGGATCACCCCGTCGACGCCCGGACGGATCTATACGCCCTCGGCGTCCTCCTCTTCGAGATGCTCACGGGCACCCCGCCGTTCGAGGGCGACGACGTGGCCGCCCTCCTTCACGGCCACCTCGCGATCCAGCCGTGGGCTCCCCACGAGGTCCACCCGGACGTCCCGGAGCCCCTGTCCGCCCTGGTCTCGAAGCTCCGTGAGCTCGCAGCGGATGTGGGTCGCCAGCGCGGTGCGAGCGGTCCGCAGTGGGACCCACTCGCCTGGGACCCGGACGCTCCCTGCTATTGCGGCAGCGGGAAGAAGGCGCGCAACTGTCACCAGAGGGTGCGCTTCGTTCGCGAGAG
>JBNJGB010000064.1:0-12544 GCA_051747385.1 Myxococcota bacterium | reverse complement strand
TGAGCGGGCATCAGGGTCATCTGGGCCTCCACCGTTTTGGTTCAACTCGAGGTTACCAACCTGGTGCCCGCTCATAGCTTCTTTGCCCTTGCCCTTGCCTGCTCTCAGACGCGCAATATCCATCGTTTCCGACCGGGTGCAATCCGGCGCCGGGCGCCGTACCGCCGGGCGGCCCACACTTCTCCGACTTTGCGATTGCCCTGGGGGCCCCTCCATGTCCCGGCCGGAATCTGCGAGGCTTCGCATGTCCCACACCGCAAGTGGAGGCTCCCATGAACCAGCGGCTCCTCACCGTCCTGGTCCCGGACATCGCCCAGGAGCGCGCCCGCGAGGTGATCGCGGAGGCCTCGCCCCTGGCCACGTGGGCGGAGCCGGCCCAGGACGAGCACGTCCTCCTGCACGCGCTGGTCGACCTCGCGGATTCGGAGCGACTCGTGGGGCGGATCGAGAGCCACCTGGCGGATATCCGGGACCTGCGGATGGTCCTCGTCGCCGTCGAGGCCTCGATCCCGCACCCCGAAAAGGACGAGGGAGCGGACGGAGGGAGGCCCGGAGACCCGGACGAGCCCTCCGCCCCGGTCGTCGTCGAGGAGCTGTACGACGACATCGTCTCCGGCATGTCCTTGTCGAAGACGTTCTTCGTCACCGTGATCCTGAGCGCGGTCGTGGCGGCCATCGGGGTGGTGCGGAACGACGTGGCCATCATCATCGGGGCCATGGTGATCGCGCCGCTCCTCAAGCCGAACATGGCCATGTGCCTGGGCACCACGCTGGGGGATCTCCACCTCCTGCGCCGGGCCGTGCTGATCAACCTCGCCGGCCTGCTCGTCGGCCTCGTCGCGTCCGCCCCCTTCGGCCTCCTGGGGGCCTACGATCCCACCGTCGCCGCGGTCGCCCACCGGACGAAGATCGGCTTCCTGGACCTGGGCCTGGCCTCCGCCGCCGGCGCTGCGGGTGCCCTGGCGCTGACCACCGGGACCCTCTCGGGGGTCGTCGGGGTCATGATCGCCGTCGCCCTCATCCCCGTCCTGGCGGTCCTGGGCATGTCCCTGGGCGCCGGGCTGTGGCACGCCGCGTTCGGGGCCGGCCTCCTGCTGGTGGCCAACGTCATCTGCATCAACCTGGCGGGCGTGATCGTCTTCGTCGTCCAGCGCGTGCGCCCGCGCGCCGCCTGGGAGAAGAGCGTCGCCCGGCGCGCGGTGTGGACCGCGGTGGCGCTCTGGGGCAGCCTCCTCCTGGTCCTGGCGGCGGTCCTGCTGGTGGCCGCGGACCTGAGGAGGGCGTAGTGACGAAGACGTCGGAGGAGGAAGCCGAGCTCGGCCGCGGGCGATCCCTCGCCTGGATGGTCGTGTGCTACGTGATCGCGGGCTCGGTCGGGGTGGCCGCCGCGTGGGGCTGGACGCGGGCGGGCGGCCTCGAACACCCCCTCGCCGTGGCCCTGGTGGCGGACGTCGCCGCGACGCTCGTGGTGTTCGGCTTCAGCGTCGCGCTGGACAACGCCAGCATGTACGACCCGTACTGGAGCGTGGCCCCGATCCCCATCGTGGCGTGGTGGACCCTCGCGCCCGGCGCCTCGGACGCTCCGCCCGTCCGGCAGGCGCTCGTCGTGGGCCTCGTGACCGCCTGGGGCCTCCGGCTCACCTGGAACTTCCTGAGCGGCTGGAGCGGCCTGCGCCACGAGGACTGGCGCTACGTCGACCTGCGCGCCACCACGGGGAGGTGGTGGTGGCCGGTGAGCCTCCTGGGCGTTCACCTCATGCCCACGGCCCTCGTGTTCGCCGGGCTGATCGCCGCCTGGGTCGCCGTGGACCACGGCATGGAGCCCCTGGGCTGGCTGGACGCCGTCGCCGCGGCCGTCACCGGAGGAGCGATCGTCGTGGAGGCCGCGGCCGATCGGCAGCTCCGGCGGTTCCGCAGTCGGGAGCGCGCGCCCGGGGAGATCCTGGACGAGGGTCTCTGGGCCTGGTCCCGCCACCCCAACTATCTGGGCGAGGTGGGCTTCTGGTGGGGGCTGGGCCTCTTCGCGCTGGCGGCGGCCCCGGGCGCCTGGTGGGCCCTGGGCGGCGCCGTGTCCATCACGCTGCTGTTCGTGGTCGTGAGCATCCCCATGATCGATCGCCGCCACCTGGCGCGCCGGCCCCACTACCGTGAGCACATGCGCCGCGTCCCCGGCCTCCTCCCGCGTCCGCCGAGGCCCTGACCGCGCGGCTCGGCGGGTGGACCGGCGCAGCGCGGGGCTCGTGCTCGGCGGGCCGCCCCCCGCCAGCCCGGAATTCTCACGAGACGTCGAGCGAAGCGCCGGGAGACGCGGGCGGATCCCAAGCTGCAGCCGGCGGATGGTGAGAAGGCCGGGCTACGAGGATCCCGTGTTTCCCGTCGCCGTGTTCGCGTGGCTGGAGACGCCGTGAGCCCCTGGTCCGAAGGATGGACGGTCAACTGAAGCAGTGGCCCTGGCCCGATCGAGCAGGTACCGCAGGATCGCCGGGACCCGAATGGACTTGGAGGCCATCCGCAGCGTCGGGCCGGCCTCCCCCAGGCGGTCCAGGATCAGGTCCTGGTTGTGGTCCAGGGCGTCCAGGTCGACCACCGCGGCGGGTAGCGGCTCCCCGCTCAACACCCGGCGCCAACGCTCCCAGTCGACCGTCGGGTCCATCTCGGGCTCCCTCTCTGCGCGCCAGCCCCCGGTGTACGGACGGCTCGGCGGCCCCGGGGGGCGCTGGCTCATGCGCGGCGGGGCCGGCGGACGAGGAGGGTCAGGCCGGCCCCAGCCAGCAGCCAGGTGGGGCCGGCGTCATCGCTCGGCGCCTGGTTCCCACAAGGGGGGATCTCCGACGTTGGCCCGATGGCAGGGTCTCGGACGCCGATCGGGCCGTGCCGTTCATGCGGAGAGCATAGAGGTGCGGGCGTCTCGCGTCACGTGGGCGCAGGGGCTGGGCTGGTTGCTGGCGGTAACGGAGCCTGGATCGGAGCACGGCGTGCAGCTACACCGCGTGGAGGTCGAGTTCGGGATCGCGTGGGGTGGGGTTCCGTGAGGGCTTGATCCCAGCGACCGCCGCCCTCCCGACCCCAGCGGCGGGAGCGGGCCGGGATCGAGACGGAGCGGCCCTCGGAGGATCCCGCGCCCGGCGAGGAGCCGGACGCCCGGGCGCGGGCAGAGACGGAGTAGCCCCCGGCTACGCGCCAGAGGCGGTGCCGTCGAGCAGATCCTGGACGGTCACGAGCTTCGCGATGATCGCCTCGCCTTCCTTGGTCTGCGGCGAGATGTTCCGCTCGTCCACGTGCTTCTGGTACAGGTCCTTCGCCCACCGGGCGCGGTCCAGGATGCGTTGTTCGAGCCCGTCATAGAACTGCGGGTCCTCGAGCAGTCGCTGCGGATTCTCCGCCACCGGGGCGAGGCGGGCGGCGAGCTGCGCCTCGTAGACGTAGGTGTCGGCGCTCCCCACGTAATCGCCGCTCTCATCCAAGAGCCCGCCGAGCACGTCGCAGAGCAGGATCATCTTCTTGAGGGTCTCGACCCGATCCACGTCCTTCTGGGCCAGAGATTGCCCGTACTCCTGGATCGCGGCGTACGACAGGCTCGCCGCCCGCTTCTTCGAGCCACCCTTGTCGACGCAGTCCCGCGCGGCGAGGTCGTTGGCCTCTGCCGCCTTTGCGTGGTTTCCGATCCGCGTGAATATCGTGGCCGCCTGCGCGTACTTGCCGTGCGTGAGCGCGTGGTTGCCCAGTTGCTCGGCCTCGACCGGCTTGCCTCGGCTCGTCAGGTTGATCGCCGCCGTCTCGTAGCGCCGCTCCCGAATGGCCTCCTCGACGAAGATGCCGGTCTCGTGCCTCGCCTGTCGGGCCGCCTGCGCTGGCGCCGCCCGCTCCGGCGCTGGCCTCACGTACCGCTCGAACTCCGCCGATGGCGGGCTCGCACGCTTGTCGGTCTTGGAGAAGAGCTTCTTCCAGAAAGACTTCTCATTGGTCGGTGCCATGCTCTCTCCCCGGGCCGAACCCTGTCGGCCCCCTGTCACATTCGCGCGTCTTTACCGCTCATGGTCGGCGAGCCCATCACGGTTCGTCTGGCGTTTGCTGGACGTGGTCGGGCGCCTCCACCGGCTCTTGTGTCATCAAGTTTATCCGGTCCTCGCTGGAGCGGAGCGCGGCGAAGAGGATGCCGACGGTCGCGACGGTGGCCACGAGGACGATGATGCCCACGATCCACCACCACATCGGCCGACGCCGCCCCGTCGCGGAATCCTCGAAGCGCCTCGTGACCGTCTGGAGGTGCTGGCGCTCCTCCTTCAGCTGCCGCTTGTCCCGTTCCAATTTCTCCCGCTCGGCGCGGACCCGCTCGAGGTCGCGGGTGTTGACCAGGCCCCTGAGGTCTTCGCCGACCACAGCGTAGCTGGGATCTTCCTCGAGCGCGGCGAACATCGCTTCCATGGCGGGCCGGAACTCGGCGACACTACGGAAACGGTCCTCCGGCTCCCGCGCGAGCCCCTTGCGGAAGAAGTCCAGCACGGCCGGCTCGAGGTCGAGTTCGTCGAGCTGCCTCGTCGGGTCGAACGAGGGATCCATCTTCTTCCACAGGATCTCCTCGGTGGTCTGACCCGCGAACGGATGGTACTCGCGCTGGCTCGGGGCGCCCGGGAGCTCCTCGCCGGCCTCGCGCACCAGCGCCGGCGGCGCGAGCGCCGGGATCGCGGCCAGCCCCGCCGCGCCGTCGTCACTCCCCTCGTCCCCTCCTCGAGGGAGCCACGGCTCCAGTGGCGCGTACGCCTTCTTGCCGGTCGTCAGTTCGAACAGCATGACGGCCAGCGCGTACAGATCCGTCCATGGGCCGATCCCCTTCTTCCTCGTGATCTGCTCGGGCGCCATATAGATCGGCGTCCCGATGGTCATGCTCGCGAGATCCCCCTCCTTCGTGAACTTCGCCAGCCCGAAGTCGAGGATCTTCACGAAGTACGGGTCGCCAGCGACCTCCTGTAGCATGATGTTGTCCGGCTTGAGATCGCGGTGGACGATGTCGAGCGCGTGCGCGGCCTCCAGCGCGTTCAACAACTGCCGGAAGATGTGGGACACGCTGCCCGGGCCCATGCCCTGCTCGTCGGTGACGAGTCGGCCGATTTCGTCCTTGAGCGTGCGCCCGCCGTCGACGAACTCCATCACGAGATATGGCCGGGTGCCGTTGACTCCGTACTTGAGCAGCCGCACGACGTTCGGATGGGTCAGCGACGCGAGGGCTGCCGCCTCCCGCTCGAAATTCCTGGCGAACGACTCGAACGTGACCTGGTCGCCCCTGCCGCGATCCAGCAACTTCAGCGCGGCCTTCATCATGATAGGGGTCTGGAGCGCCTTGAAGACCTTGCCGAAGCCCCCCGTGCCCAGGAGATCCACGACGAGATAGTCGCTGATCATCCGCCCGATCATCGGCTCCAGGGGAAGCGGCTCGTCGGGCTCGCTCTCCGGTACGTAGGACGCCGGGATGAAGTGGTACGAGTGCCGGCGACAGGCCTTCTCGGTGCACGGATCGGCCACACGCCCAACCGACCCGCAGAACGGGCAAAGGCCTTCCAAGCTCTTGGGAGACGTGGACGACACGCCCAGATGCGGCATGAGGCACATCCTCGAGCATTGGACAGACGACACGGAAAAGGCCGCCGGCACCAACGATTCGCTCGATTCGGTTCGGGGGTTGAGCTACACTCGGGGGTTGAGCAGTGAACGCGCGGAGGCGCGGATGATCAAGCCTGTGGCAGGCTGCCACATTCTTGGGGAAGACAGCACGTTGAACCCTGGGAGTCAAGGGCACGCAAGCGCTGCGCGGGTTGGCGGCGACCGACGCCCAGTCGGGGGCGACTCGGCAGGGCCGCTGGTTTCCACAGTCGCGGAGAGCATAGAGGTGCGGGTGTGTCGCGTCACGTGGACGCAGGGGCTGGGTTGACTGCTGGCGGTAACGGAGCCTGGATCGGGGCGCGGTGTGCAGCTACACCGCGTGGAGGTCGAGCTAGATCGGGTGGGGGGCCTGCCGGGAGCGATGCGTGGAGGCTCGGCCGGGAGGTCGAGGTGCCGGAGGATGCGCCTTGCCTGCATGGGCAGCGACGCGCTGTCGTCGATCACCGGAACCCGGGTGGCGGCATGGAGCGCTGCTGTTCGTGGTCGTGAGCATCCCCATGATCGATCGCCGCCACCTGGCGCGCCGGCCCCACTACCGTGAGCACATGCGCCGCGTCCCCGGCCTCCTCCCGCGTCCGCCGAGGCCCTGAGCGCGCGGCCCGGCGGGTGGACCGGCGCAGCGCGGGGCTTATGCTCGGCGGGCCGCCCCTCGCCAGGAGGAGCCCGTGTTTCCCGTCGGGACCAGCGTACGCATCCACCGCATGCCCGGCGTCACCCTCGGCCTGGTGGCGACCATCGGGGTGGCCTTCCTCTGGGAGACCACCCTCGGGGAGCGCCAGCTCCTGCACCTCCTGTACGGCTTCGGCGTGGTGCCCGCGCACCAGCTCCAGCTCATGGTCGACTCGCCGGGGGAGGTGGAGCGCTGGCTCCTGCCCATGCTCACCTCCATGTTCCTGCACGGCGGCTGGATCCACGCCATCGGCAACGCCATCTTCCTGTGGGTCTTCGGGCCCGCCCTCGAGGATCGCCTGGGCCACGCGCGGTATCTCCTCTTCTACCTGGTGTGCGGCGTCGTCGCGTCCCAGGCCCAGGTCCTGGCCGAGCCGGCCTCCACGGTGCCCATGATCGGGGCGTCCGGGGCCATCGCCGGGGTGCTGGGGGCCTACATCATCTCCTTCCCCACCGCCTGGGTCGTCGTGATGATCCCCATCGTGATCATCCCGGTCTTCTTCGAGCTGCCCGCCGTGCTCTTCCTCGGCGTGTGGTTCCTCGAGCAGCTCCTCGCGGGCGCGTACTCCCTGACCCGGGCCGCGGGCGACACGGGCGGCGTGGCCTGGTGGGCCCACGCGGGCGGCTTCGTGACCGGCTTCGCCCTGCTGGTCCTGTTCACCCGCGGGAGGCTGCGCGGTGGCCGGGGCGATCGTCAGCGCGAACGGATCGGGGGGTTCCGGCGCCGATACGCACCGCCGCGCGAGCGGTGGTGAGCCCGCCGGCGGGGAGTCGACCCGCGCGACGGAGCGGGACGAACGTTTCGCCCCGGCGCGACGTCGCTATACTGCGCCCATGGGTTGGGTGTTCCTGGTCATCGGCCTCGCGGGCGCCTGGATGGCCTGGAACGCCATGCGGCCGCTCTATCGCCCCGCGCCCGTGGCCCTCGTGTCGTTCCTCCTGGGCTGGCTGACCTCCGAACTGGCGCTGCACCACCTGGCGCTCCAGCTCGTGATCGCCTGGGTCTTCTGGCTCCTGGGCGCCTTCGACACGACGCCCGGTCTCGTGGGCCTGGCCGTGGCGGCTGCGGGCTGGATGGGGCTCGCCGTGGACTGGACGCGCTCCCTGCGCACGCAGGCCGTCGTCGAGGCGGCCGTGGACGCCGCGTGGCCCGACGGTGCGGACCCCGACGACCAGGAGCCGGAGCCCCTGGGCCTCGGCCGGATCCTCATCCCCTTCCCGGTGCGACGGCCGGGGGTCGCCCGCGTCCGCGACATCCGCTACGACCGCGCCCGGGGCCTGAACCTGAAGCTGGACGTCTATCACCGGGACGATCGCCCGACCGGCTGTCCGGCGCTGCTGCACGTCCACGGCGGCGGCTGGGTGATGGGCTCCAAGAACGAGCAGGGCCTGCCGCTGGTCCAGCACATGGCCGCGCACGGCTGGGTCGCCTTCAACGTGGACTATCGGCTCAGCCCCCACGCCACCTTCCCGGAGCAGCTCGTCGACCTGAAGCGCGCCATCGCCTGGGTGCGCGAGCACGGCGCCGAGTGGGGCGCCGATCCGGACCTCCTGGTCGTGGCGGGCCTGTCGGCGGGCGGGCATCTGGCGAGCCTCGCGGCGCTCACGCCGGGGGAGGCGGCGCTCCAGCCGGGGTTCGAGGAGGCCGACACCCGCGTCGCCGGCTGCGTCAGCATGTACGGGGTGTACGACGTGCGCGATCGGGATCGCCTCTGGCCGCACGAGCGGCTCACGCGGCTCATGGAGAAGCACGTCATCAAGGCCGCCCCCGAGGAGGCGCCCGACAGGTGGCGGCTGGCGTCCCCCCTGGATCAGGTCGGCCCGCACGCCCCGCCGTTCCTGGTCATCCACGGCGACCGCGACTCCCTGGTGCCCGTGGGCTCGGCCCGACGCTTCGTGGAGGCCCTCCGCGCCGCGTCGCGCGCCCCGGTGGCCTACGCGGAGCTGCCCGGCGCCCAGCACGCCTTCGACATCTTCCCCTCGCTGCGGACCAACATGGCCGTCCGCGGGATCCGCCGCTTCCTGGAGCGCGTCCGGAGAGCGCACCGGCCGGCGGAGGGCGTCCCGCGAGACGCCGCGGCGGGCGCCGGTGGCGCATCGGACGCGGCCGCGTCTATACTCCGGGCGCCACGCGGGAGGTCCCCTTGAGCATGGCCAGGGGTGCGCGGGTGCGCGTGCCGGCGGACAAGGCCCGGATCACCACCGACGCGACGCCGGAGGACGTGGACCTGCGCGCGCTGGGCGTGCGGCCGGGCGGCGTCGAGGCCATCTGGTCCGAGGTGGAGCGCTTCTTCGATACGGGCCTGCACCCGGCGATCGCCCTGTGCATCCGGAGGCGGGGACACGTCATCCTGGATCGGGCCGTCGGCTGGGCGCGGGGCGCCGACCCGGACGATCCCCCCGGCGCCCGGCGCGAGCTGGCGACCCCCGACACGCCGTTCTGCATCTTCTCCGCGTCCAAGGCCGTCACCGGCATGGTCGTCCACCACCTGGACGACCGGGGCCTGCTGCACATCGACGATCGCGTCGTCGAGTACATCCCGGAGTTCGGGCGCCACGGCAAGGCGGGTACGACCATCCGCCACGTGCTCACCCACCGGGCGGGGATCCCCTCGGTGCCCACCGCCGGCGATCCCATCGACATGCTCACGGACTGGGACGCGGTCCTCGACGCCCTGTGCGCTGCGGAGCCCACGTGGCGGCCCGGTCGGCGCCTAGCCTATCACGCCATCACGGGCGGGTTCGTCCTGGGCGAGATCGTGCGGCGCGTGACCGGGCGCACCATCCGGGAGGTCCTGCAGGAGGACGTGCTCGATCCCCTCGGCTTCCGGTGGATGAACTACGGCGTGGCCGAGGAGGACATGGGCCGCGTGGCCAGGAGCGCCTTCACGGGCCGCGGCGCGCCGTTCCCCTTGTCCTGGCTCGTCAAGCGCGCCCTGGGCGTGTCCTTCCGGGAGGCCGCGGCCATCGCCAACGATCCCCGCTGGCTGCGGCCGATCATCCCGGCAGGCAACATCGTGGCCACGGCGAACGAGGCCTCGCGCTTCTACCAGCTCCTCCTCGACGAGGGCGTGCTGGACGGCGTGCGGGTCTTCGACTCGCGGACGGTGCACCGGGCGGCGATCGAGGACGCCTACCTCGAGGTGGACTTCACCCTGGCCGTCCCCGTGCGCTACGGGCTCGGCTTCATGCTGGGCACCGATCGCGTCAGCCCGTTCGGGCCGGGCACGGCGCGGGCGTTCGGGCACCTCGGTTTCAGCGAGGTCCTCACCTGGGCCGACCCCCGGAGGCAGCTCTCGGTGGGCCTGCTGACGAGCGGGAAGCCCTTCTTCGGCCCGCATCTCCGGCGGCTGTACGGGGTGCTCTCCGCCATCTCGACGCAGTGCCCACCCGTCTGAACGGGGGGCCCGGGGGGACTCCCGGGGCGCCGGATGGCGAGGTGGCCCCTGGACATGAGGTGCCGCTCCAAGGACACGGGTATCTGGACGTGGAGATCCCGCCGGACGCACCGTCGCTGGGCAAGCCGTGCGCCGGCTGGACCGCCTCCTGGTCGGTCTACGACCAGCACGCTGTGTGGGAGCCCCCGCGCGGTGGCGGGATCGGGCGTGGCGCGTCGCCTCGAGGCCTCGTGATGGGGAACATCGTTCCGATTTCTCCGGCGGCATCGCGCGCTTGATTCGCCCGCGCTTTCGTGGTGCCCTCCCGCGACCGGGCCGGCTCGGGCGAGCCCCGAAGACCGCCTCGTCGTCTCGATGTGACGGGGACCGTCCGGCGTGGGCCGCACAGGGGAAGGACAGGATGACCGAGCGCATTCAGGAAGAGCGATCCCGCCGCATCGTGGAGTCTGCCGTCGTGCTCGCGGAGCAGGGCGGCTTCGAGGCCGTGCGGCTGCGGGACATCGCGTCCCACGCCAACGTCGCCCTGGGCACCGTCTACAAGCGGTTCAGCAGCAAGGAGGACATCCTCGTCGCCGCCATGGAGCGGGAGCTGAACCTCCTCGAGGAGCTCGTGCGGACGACGCCCCCGAAAGGTGACACCTACTCGGCGCGCCTCGCCGCGTTCTTCGATCTGGTGACGTCGGGGTTCTTCGCCCGGCCGAAGCTGTCCCGGGCCGGCCTGAAGGCCACGGCCAGCGGCGATCCGGAGCTCGCCGAGAAGGTGGGGCGCTTCCACTCCCGGATCACGCGGCTCATCGCCACCACCCTGGAGGGCGAGGACGGCGACACCGAGGTGGCGGGCCTGAACGACGACCAGATCCAGGAGCTGGCGTTCCTGTGCTCCCAGATGCTGTTCTCGGCGCTCGTGGGCTGGATGGGCGGCCTCTTCGATCAGGAGGATGTCCGGCGCCAGGTCCAGCGCACGGCGCAGCTCCTGCTGCGCGGCATGCACGCGACCGCATAGACGAGGCGTGCGGGCCGGGATCGCTTGGAGGTTTACGAAGGCCGGGGTGCTGCGCTACAAGGCTGCCTCTCCAACGACCTCGCAGGCGAGTGGATATGGCCAAGACCAGCAAGATCGTGAAGAACGACAAGCGCAAGAAGCTCGTGGAGAAGTACTTCGAGCAGCGCCTCGAGCTGAAGCGCATCATCAAGGATCCGATGACGCCGGACGCGGAGCGCGAGCTCGCGATGAAGAAGCTCCAGAAGCTCCCGCGGGACTCGAGCCCGACGCGCGTGCGCAACCGTTGCGTCGTCACCGGCCGCCCGCACGGCTACTATCGGAAGTTCGGGATCTCGCGCATCGCGCTGCGCGACCTGGCCCTGGCCGGGCAGCTCCCGGGCGTCCTGAAGTCGAGCTGGTAGGAGCGCGGAGCGGCGCGCGTCCCTGGGGGGAGAGGCGCGCCCGATGCGGGGAGGTGGGCTCATGCAGAGCGCCGATCCCGGGCAGGTGCGGGAGCGCCTCGCGCGGGCCATCCCCGACCCGCGACCGGAGCTGGACCACGACGACGCGTGGTCGCTCCTGGTGGCGACCATCCTGAGCGCCCAGAGCACCGATCGGATGGTCAACACCGTGACCCCGGCGCTCTTCGCGCGGTGGCCGACGCCGGCCGACCTGGCCGCCGCCCCGCGCGAAGAGGTCGAGGAGGTCGTCCGCAGCACGGGCTTCTATCGGAACAAGGCGAAGTCCATCCAGGGGGCCGCGGCGCGGATCGCCGAGGAGCACGGCGGCGAGGTGCCCCGCACCATGGCGGAGATGGTGAAGCTCCCCGGCGTGGCGCGGAAGACCGCCAACGTCGTCCTCGGAAGCGCCTATGGCGTCGCCAGCGGCGTGGTGGTCGACACCCACGCGGGCCGGGTGGCCCGGCGGCTGGGCCTGTCCGGCCAGAAGAAGGCCGGTAAGGTCGAGAAGGACCTCATGGAGGCCTGGCCGCGCGAGGCCTGGATCGACATGGGGCATCGCCTCGTCCTGCACGGGCGGTACGTCTGCACGAGCCGGAAGCCGGACTGCGCGGCGTGTCCCCTGAACGAGGTGTGCCCGAGCCGCGAGGCTGATCCCGAGGGCTGCTGGACGGAGCGTGCCGACCGGGAGGCCCGCTTGGTCGCTGCGCGGGGCGACCTCGGAGCATAGTAGGTCGGGTCGGTCCGCCGCCCCGCGTGGAGGCGGCGGACCGGACGCTCAGGGCGTGGCGCAGAGGCTGTCACATGCGTCGCCCACGCCGTCGCCGTCGGAGTCCGCCTGGCCCGCGTTTGCGGCGGTCGGGCAGTTGTCGACATCTCCGCAGACGCCGTCACCGTCCGCGTCGTTGGCGCCGTCGTAGGGACAGACGTCGCATGCGTCGCCCACGCCGTCGCCGTCGGAGTCGGCCTGGTCGGAGTTGGCCGTGTCGGGGCAGTTGTCGACGTCCCCGCAGACGCCGTCGCCGTCCGCGTCGTTCCACGGGTCGTTCGGGCAGGCGTCGCATGCGTCGCCGGGGCCGTCGCAGTCCGAGTCCGTCTGGTCGGAGTTGGCGGTCTCCGGGCAGTTGTCGATGTTCCCACAGACCCCGTCCCCGTCGACGTCGTCGTCGGCGTCGTGTGGGCAGGGATCGCATGCGTCTCCGGCTCCGTCGCCGTCGGAGTCGGTCTGGTCGGCGTTGGCCGTGTCGGGGCAGTTGTCGACGTCTCCGCAGACGCCGTCTTCGTCGATGTCGTCGTCGGCGTCGTTGGGGCAGGGATCGCATGCGTCGCCGGTCCCGTCGCCGTCGGAGTCGATCTGGTCGGAGTTGGCCGTGTGGGGG
>JBNJGB010000063.1:0-17225 GCA_051747385.1 Myxococcota bacterium | reverse complement strand
GCGCGGTGCTCTTCGCGGGCATCGGGCGGCATCCCCTGGCGGGCCTGGCGGCGGCCTTCGCGGGGGTGAGCGGCGGCTACAGCGCGAACCTGCTCATCACGGGGCTGGATCCGCTGCTGGCCGGCCTGACGGAGGAGGCGGCCAGGTCGCTCGATCCGTCGTACTCCGTGAACGCGACCTGCAACTACTACTTCATGGTCGTCTCCACGTTCCTCATCACCATCGTCGGGACGCTCGTGACCAACCGCATCGTGGAGCCCATGCTGGGCGAGTGGGATCCGGCGAAGGCCGACCACGAGATCGAGACCGCCCACGACCCCGACCCGGCCGAGCGGCGCGGGTTCCGCTGGGCCATGCTCTCCGGCCTGCTCACGACGGGCCTGCTGGCGCTGCTGGTGGCGGTCCCGGGCGCGCCCCTCCGGGCCGAGGTCGCCGCCGGCGAGCCGGAGATCACCGCCCTGGCGCCCTTCTTCGACGCCATCGAGGTGCTCATCGCGCTGCTCTTCTTCGTCCCGGGCGTCGTCTACGGCGTCCTGACCGGCCACGTCCGCAACGACAAGGACGTGGCGAAGATGACCGCCGACACCATGGCGACCATGGGCACCTACATCGTGCTCGCCTTCGTCGCCGCGCAGTTCGTGGCCTTCTTCAACTGGACGAATCTGGGCGCGGTGACGGCGGTGAAGGGCGCGAGCTTCCTCGAGGGCATCGGCTTCGAGGGCGTGCCCCTGCTCCTGGCCTTCCTGGTCGTGTCCTCGCTGATGAACCTCTTCGTGGGCAGCGCGTCGGCCAAGTGGGCGTTCATGGCGCCCATCTTCGTCCCCATGATGATGTACATGGGCATCAGCCCGGAGGCCGTGCAGGTCACCTACCGCGTGGGCGACTCCATCACGAACATCATCACGCCGCTCATGCCGTACCTGCCCATCATCATCGTCTTCGCGAAGAAGTACGACCGGGACGCGGGGCTGGGCACGCTCATCGCCGCGATGCTCCCGTACTCGGTCGCGTTCGGGATCGTCTGGACGATCGTGCTGGGCCTGTGGGTCGGCTTCGACCTGCCGCTCGGGCCCGGCGTGGGCGTCGGCTACGAGCTCGGCTCGGGCGCCGGCGGCGTCGGCACTCCGACCCCGTAGCGCCGGCCCGCGGTCAGTTGCCGCCGGCGATCATGATGGCGGTCCAGGACACGTCCTTGTCGCCGGTCCAGTCGTCGTCGACCACCTCCAGGCCCGCGTCGAGCATCACCACCCGGTCGTCGTCCGTGGAGACCAGGAATTCGTCGCCGAACGCCGTGAGGCCGTAGCGCGGCCAGAGCTCCAGCGGGTCCGAGTGGTCCAGCATCTGCCCGCCGCTCTTCAGGCGCGCGAGGAAGCCCTTCGCGGAGGAGCCGGTGCCCATGCGGCCGGCCACCACGTAGTCCCCGTCCGGCGCCGCCGTGCCGGTCTCGATGACCAGCTTCAGCTCGCTCCCCCCGTTGTCGCCCCACGGGCCGATCTCCTCGGCCTCGTCGTCGACGAGGGTCATCTCCCAGTCCAGGCTGCTGTCGTCCAGGAGCACCACGTTCCCGTCGGGGAGCTGCCACATGTCCTCGACGGTCAGGTTGTAGTTGTCCAGGTACAGCGTCTCCACGTAGGAGCCGTCGGGCTCGAAGACGAGGAGCTGGCCGCGCACGCCGCCGACCCAGACCTTCTCGTCGGGCTCATGGACCAGCGCGGAGTAGGCTCCGTCGACGCTCCAGAGGTACTGGCCCATCTCGTCGTCCTCGTCGAAGCCGCCCACCTTCTCGGCGTCGAAGGTGTAGATGGGGGCCCCGCCCGTGTAGCGGCTTCCGACCATGAAGCGCTCCCCGTCGAGCTGCGTGAGGGACCAGGGGGTCTCCAGGTAGGTGGAGGGCACGCCCTGCATGATGTAGGACCCGTCGCTGCGGAAGACCTCCACGACGTGGTTGTCCCGGTCGGCGATCCAGACGTTCCCGAGCACCTTCAGGGAGACGGTGCGGTCGACGAAGCAGCGCCCCACGACGCTCTCGAAGTGGAAGGTCACCTCCGTCGTCTGGAAGTCCAGATCCACGTCGTCGACCCCGAAGGTCGCGATGCCGTCCCCCTGCTCCTCGAGGAAGGGCTCCATCTCGGGCGGGTCGACGGTGATGGCCATGTCGACGTCCGCGGTGCCGGTCACGGTGCCTGCTATCTCGACGGTCTCGCCGAAGCGGGCGTAGCGCTGGCCACCCACGATCTCCACCTCCGCGGACGTCAGCCCGGGGCAGAGCGCCGGGGGTTCCGTGTCCTCCTCGACGTCCTCCGTGGGCGGCACGTCCGGCCCCTGCGTGTCGGGCACCACCGCGTCGGGCGTCGGAGTGTCCGGCTGGACAGGCGCGTCCGGCTCGACGGGCGTGTCGGGCGCCGGCGTGTCGGCGGTGCCCGGATCCGACACCGCGTCCTGCGGGACGTCGTCCGTGATGTCGTCCCCGCTGGCGGAGCCGTCAGCGTCCCCGGTGAGGGGTGACCCGTCGACGTCGCCGCCCTCGAGCGGCCCGCGGTCCACGGAGATGCAGCCCCCGAGCAGGGGCAGCGCGATGAAGATGGCCAAGGCGACGCGCATGGTGATCCCTCCCTCCTGAGGCCGCTTATACGGACGAGGAGGGCTTCGGATCTACCCCCGGATCGGAGCCCCCGGTCCGCGGACGTTACGCCAGGACGATCCCCACCGGGGCGTGGTCCGACGGCGTCAGCCCGTCCCACTTCTTGCGATAAGGTCGCTGGATGAAGGCGTCCTCCACCCGGCCCACGAGCGGCTCCGTCACGAGCACGTGGTCGATGCGCATGCCCATGTTCCGCGGAAAGGCGCCGCCCCGGTAGTCCCAGAACGAGAAGGTGCCCGGCTCGACGAACGGCTTCACCGCGTCGTGCAGCCCGAGCGCCGTCAGCTTGCCCCACTCCTCGTGCTCCAGCGGGTGATACGTCGGGACGTCGTGCATGACCTCCTCGGACCAGATGTCGCGTGCCTCCGGGGCCACGTTCATGTCTCCCAGCACCACCAGGGGCTTCGACGGGTCGCAGGTCTCCGCCAACCACGCCCGCAGCGCCTTGTAGAAGCCCAGCTTGAAGGCGAACTTCGGCGAGTCCGCCGACTGGCCCTGGGGGCAGTAGAGGTTCACGAAGCGGATCCCCTCCGTCGTGGCCGCGATGAGCCGGGACTCGCCCTCGTCGCCGTCCGGCAGCCCCTTCGCCACGTCCTCCAGCGGCGTCTTCGAGGCGATGAGCACCCCGTTCCACTGCGGCTGCCCGTGGATCGCCACGTCGTAGCCCCGCTCGGTGAAGATCTCCGCCGGGACCTTGTCCCCGTCCAGCTTCAGCTCCTGGACGCAGAGGACGTCGGGGTCCTCCGCGTCCAGCCACTTCTCCACGTACGCCTTCCGCGCCTTCAGGCTGTTCACGTTCCAGGTGACGATCTTCACGGTCACTCCGTCCGTCTCGGGCCCCACGAATGCTCGGCGCGCGAGCATAGGGACAACGGGCGCCGTCGACCACCCCTGCGGATCCGTGGGCCAGGGCGGTCGCAAAGTCGACCGCCCTCCCTTGCCCTTGCCCTTGCCCTTGCCTGCTCTCAGACGCGCAGAATCCACCGTTTCCGAGCGGGTGCAATCCGGCGCCGGGCGCCGCATCGCCGGGCGGACCCCACTCGCCCGACTTTGCGATTGCCCTGATCCGTGGGCGCGGACTACGGCCGGAAGAGCGCGTAGTGGGAGGGGCTCACGGGGCCTCGATGGGCTCCAGCGGCAGCGGGAGGTCCTCCTCGGGCGACCAGCCCTCGGGGGACTCCTCGGCAGGCTGCTCCTCGGTGGGTTCCTCCTCGATGGGCTGCCCCTCCATCGGGGCGGCCTGCTCCGCCTGCCGCCGGCGCTCCTCGCGGACCTGCTCCCTCAGCTCCTCGAGGGCGTCCGCCGCGTCGATCTCGGCGGCGCGCAGCGGCTCGCGAAGCTCGTCCCACGCGTCACGTGCGGTGGCGCGGATGTCCCGGATGGCCTCCCGGAACGCGTCGAGGCGGAGCCGGGTCTGCTCGATGGCCTGCCGCGTCTCGTCGCTGAGGGGCTCGCCGGTCGCCTCGGCGCTCTCCTGCAGCCCGAGGACCTCCCGGCGAAGGGTCTCGTAGCGCTCCATCATCTCCTCGCGCCGCTGCTCCCGCCACGCCTGCCAGTCGCGCCGCTCGGCCTCGGCCTGGACGGGGCGGCCCGCGGGGCGGACCTCGACGGTCATGGCGGACTGTTCGACCTTGTCCTCGAGGTCGTCGAGGCGCTCCTGGATGAGATCGTGCTCGCCGGCCATCTGGGTCTGGATCTCCTCCTGCTGCTCGGTCATCTCGGCGCGGATCTGCGCGTGCTCCTGCTCGATCTGGTAGCGGAGGTCCGACAGCCACGGCCGGTCCTCCTCGGCCCCGGCGGGCGTCACGCTCACGGGCGCCTCCGCGCGCTCCGCGCCTCGCATCGTCTCGCCGATCTGCTCGCCTCCGTAGGTGAGCGCGCTCTGCTCGCGCTCCTCCATGCGCTCGGGCTCCTGCTCCCGCTCGTCGCGGCACCCGGTGAGGGCCGGGACGCAGAGGCCGGCGACGACGGTCCACACCATGATGGCTCTCATGGGGACCTCCTGGTCCGAGGGGGGATTCCCCCCACTTCGCTGCAACCGGTGTGCCACCGCTCCATCCCCGCCGACAGGCCCATCGCACGACGCGGCCTCCGCCGAGCGGGGCAGGATGCCCCGGCACGACGTCGGACGACACGGCCGTTGCGCGACGGGTCGGGCCGCGAGATCCTGGCGCGGAGAGCTCGACCCGAGGGGGGACGGTTGGGAGACGACGCCGACGACGCGTTCCGGACGATCGCAGGGCCCGCGGAGCGGGAGATCGACAAGATCAAGGGCTCGCGCTTCATCGGGCGGGCCTTCCCGGTCGCGACGGCCGACGAGGCCATGGAGCGGGTCGAGGAGATGCGCGTCCTCTTCCCGGACGCGCGACACCACTGCTGGGCCTGGCGCCTGGGGCCGGGCGAGGATCTCTTCCGCTATCACGACGACGGCGAGCCCAACGGGACCGGCGGGCAGCCCATCCTCCGGCAGATCGACGGCCACGACCTCACCAACGTCGTGGTCATCGTCATCCGCTACTTCGGCGGCACGAAGCTCGGCACCGGCGGCCTCGCCAGGGCCTACGGGGCCGCCGCCGGGGCAGTCCTCGACGCGTCGGCGGTCGTGGAGCGTCGACCCATGTGCGCCCTGTCCGTCACCTACGGCTATCCGGACCAGGGCGCGGTCCAGGCCGTCCTCCACGACCACGGCCTGGCGCCGGAGGACGCCTCCTACGGGGCGCGGGTGTCCCTGTACCTCCGCGTGCCCGTGGACGAGGCCGATCGGATCCGGGCCGCGCTGCGGAACGCCACCGCCGGCCGCGCCGAGGTCGCGCCCGCGTAGTCAGGCGCGGAGCAGGCGCTCCAGGTTGGCCCAGATGGCCTCCGGATCGGCCTCCAGGCCGTCCTGCTCCACCAGCGGCCCCGAGAAGGCGACGGCGAGGGCCGCCCCGTGGACGAGGAAGAAGAGCGGGCCGGGCTCCAGGCCGCCGCGCAGGAGGCCCCGGTCGTGGGCCTCCCGGATGCGGTCCCGGATGAAGCCGAGGGACTCCCTGCGCATGGCCTCGAGGCGGCGGACGCCCCGGTCCGAGGCGGCGTGGGCGAGCTGATCGGAGAAGAGCAGCCGCGGGATCCCCGGGTGCTCGCGGATGATGGTCAGGCGGTGGCGGACGAAGACGCCCAGGCGGTCGAGGGGATCGTCCGCCGCGTCCTCGGGCGGGAGGGAGCCGTGAAAGAGCTCCTCGATGCGGTCGATGGCCGCGCAGACGATGTCCGCCTTGTCGGAGAAGTGCCGGAAGATGGTGCCCTCCGCCAGGCCGACGTGGCGGGCGAGGGCGGCGGTCGTGAAGCGGCGCAGGCCGTCGCGGGCCATGATGTCGAGGGCGGCCTCGGCGATCTCCCGACGGCGCTCGGCGCTGGGCTTTCGCTTCATGGGGATCCCATGTTCCGGAGGGTCTCGTCGACTCGTCGGCCCGACAAGCTACCGAGGGGGATCCCCGGGTGGCAAGCGGGAGGTGTGAGGCGGTCGCTCAGGCCTTCGCGCCCGGCGGACAGGAGGTCCCGTCCGAGCGCCGGTCGTCCTTGGGTCGCAGCGGGATGACCGGGGCGTCGCAGGCGGTGCACGGGCCGCAGCCCGGGTTCTTGAGCCGCTCCTTGGACTCGTCGTGGCCGTGGCCGATGTCGCGTCCGCTCCACTGCTGGATGACGAACCAGACCAGCAGGGCGACGATGAGGGCGAGGATGGCGATGGCGTGGGTCACGGTGCGATCCCTATGCGCTCGCGCTGAACAGGCCGGCGAAACCCATGAACGCCATGGAGAGGATGCCGGCGATGAGGAAGCTCATGGCGGCGCCCTTGAAGAGGTCGGGGCCGTCGGCGAGGTCGTTCTCCTCGCGGATGCCGGCCATGAGCACCAGGGCCAGGGTCAGGCCGACGCCGGCGCCCAGGGCGAACACGATGCCCTCGACGAAGCCGTAGGCCTTGTTCGTCTGGAACAGGGCCAGGCCGAGGATGGCGCAGTTGGTGGTGATGAGCGGCAGGAAGATGCCCAGGGCCTCGAACAGCGCCGGGCTCAGCTTCTTCACCGCCATCTCCACGAACTGCACCACGCTGGCGATGACCACGATGAACGAGATCAACCTCAGGTAGGGCGCGTGCGGCAGGACCCACGCGTTCAGCGCCGAGGCGCACATGGACGTGATGACGAGCACGAAGATGTTCGCCAGGCCCATGCGGAGCGCCGTGTCGATGCGGCCGCTGACCCCGAGGAAGGGGCACAGGCCCAGGAAGTAGGCCAGGGTGAAGTTGTTCACCACCGCGGCGGCGACGAAGATCCAGACGAGGTTCTGCATGTCCATCAGGCGGCCCTCCTCTGGGAGATGCCTTCCGCGAGGTTGCTGCGGGCGCGCTCACGCCGGTCCTTCACCCAGGCGAAGAAGGCGAGCATGAAGCCGAGGGTGAGGAAGCCGCCGGGCGGCAGGATCATGATGACCCACGGCTCGAACAACTCGCCGAACAGCTCGACGCCGAACAGGGTGCCGCTGCCGAGGATCTCGCGGATGGCGCCCAGCATGAACATCGCCAGGGAGAACCCGATGGCCATGCCGCCGGCGTCGGCCAGGGCCTTGCGCGTGGAGTTCTTGGAGGCGAAGGCCTCCTGGCGGCCCAGGATGAGGCAGTTGGCGACGATGAGGGCGATGAAGGCGCCGAGCTCCTTGTGGACGGCCGGGGCGATCGCCAGCAGCGTGAAGTCGGCCACCGTCACGAAGGTCGCGATGATGATGATGAACGTGGTGATCCGCACCTGCTTGGGGATGTGATTCCTGAGCAGGGAGACCAGCAGGCTCGATCCCACCAGCACGAAGGTGGACGCGGCCCCCATGGCGAGGGCGTTGATGGCGGAGTTGGTCACCGCCAGCGCCGGACAGAGGCCCAGGAGCTGGACGAAGACCGGGTTCTCCTTCCAGAAGCCCTTGGTGAGCTCGGGCATCAGCGGGGTGGAACTCGACGACATCAGGGCATCTCCTCGCGTGGCGGTGCCTCCGGCAGCTTGTCGAGCCACCGTTCGTTGCCCTTGTTGATGATGTCCACGACGGCGTCCGACGAGATGGTGGCGCCGGTGATGGCGTCCACCTCGTTCGGCGCGTCGCTCTCGTCCTTCACGGCGACGATCTCCGGCTCCACGGCCAGGCCCTTGAACTCGTCCACGAAGTCCTGGTCCTTGAAGATCTTGTCGCCGAGGCCGGGCGTCTCGCGGCTCTCGAGGACCTCCATGCCCACGACCTGCTCCGCGTCGGGGTCATAGCCGTAGATGAGCTTGATGACGTCCTGGAAGCCGCTGCCCTCGGCGACGATGGCCCAGCCGATCACGCCGCCCTCGCCGTCGCGCCCGAGGTAGACCGCCTCCTCCTCGGGGAGGTCGTCGCCCTCGTGGGGGGCCAGGGAGTCGCCCTCCATCACGTAGGGCGTGAAGGCCTCCGCCCCGGGGAGGACCTTGTAGATGGCCTCCTTCAGAGCCTCCGCGCGGTTCGCCGCGATGACCGGCTTGGTCACCAGGAAGATCGACACGAGGATGATGCCGGACAGCAGGCCGGCGATCCCCAGCGTGGTGATCGTCCGCACGGGGCTCGAGTCGTTACTCGCCATCGCGCGTCCTCCTCTTCGGGGTACCGAACGGGCGCGGCTGCGTGTAGCGGTTGATGTGCGGCGTCAGCGCGTTCATCAGGAGGACGGCGTACATCACCCCCTCGGGCAGGCCGCCGAACAGCCGGATGAGGACCACGAGGAACGCCGTGCCGATGCCGAAGATCCACGCGCCCTTCGGGGTCGTCGGGGTCGTGACCGGGTCGGTCACCATGAACACGGCCGCGAACAGCAGGCCGCCCGACGTGACCATGAACAGCGGGTCCGGGTAGCTGTCCGGGGAGATGCCCCAGAGGATGCCCGAGAAGGCGGCCACGCCGACGATGGTGGAGACGGCCAGGCGCCAGTCGAACAGGCGCCGCCACGCCATGTACACGCCGATGACGACGAGGAGCAGGGCGCTCGTCTCGCCGATGGAGCCCGCCGTGCTGCCGAAGGCCAGGGGGCCCAGCTCCGTCATGGCGCCCTCGAACTTCATGAGCCCGAGGGGCGTCGCCGTCGTGACGATGTCCGCGCTGCTCTTGAACAGCGGCGCCGCGAGCTGGCCGGCGGGGATGGACCAGCGATCCTCTGCGAGGGGCGCCCAGGTCGTGATGGCGGTCGGGAACGCGGCCTGCAGGAAGGCCCGGCCCACGAGGGCGGGGTTGAAGAGGTTCTGCCCCAGGCCGCCCCAGACGAGCTTGCCGAGGCCGACGCCGACCCCGCCGCCCAGGAAGGCCATCCAGAGGGGGAAGCCGGGGGGCAGGGTGAGGGCGATCAGCACGCCGGTCAGCAGCGCCGTGTAGTCCCGGAGCGGGGTCGGCTTCACGCCGCGGTTGAACAGCCACTCGGTGGCCACCGCGCCGGCGGAGGCGGCGACGGTCACCAGCAGCGCGCCGATCCCGAAGAACCAGACGGAAAGCGCCAGGACGAGCAGGGCCAGCAGCAGGACCTCGCGCATGATGCGGGGCGTGCTGGTCCGATCGTGGACGAACGGCGGCGTCGAGACGACGACGTCCGGCTCCACGGTCCTGGCGCCGCTGGTCATCTTCTGTGTCATGCGGCGGGCCCCTTCTTCTTCTGCTGGCGGACCATGGCCTTGCCCACCCGCATCCACTGGACCAGCGGGATGCCGGACGGGCACACGTACGAGCAGGACGCGCACTCGAAGCAGTTGTTGATGTTGTACTGCTCGAGCTCCTCGGCCCGCTCGGCGCGGACGAGCTGCATGAGGCGCGTCGGGTTGAGGAACATGGCGCAGGCGTCCACGCATCGTCCACAACGAATGCACGCCATCTCCTCCAGGCCGGCCACCGAGATGGTGTCCAGGGCCACGAGGCCGGAGGTGCCCTTGAGGATGGGGACGTCCAGGCTCTTCTGGGCCATGCCCATCATGGCGCCGCCCATGACCACCTGCTTCACGTCGGGGGTGAACCCGCCGCAGTGCTCGATGATGGCGCGGACCGGCGTCCCGATGGGGACGATGAGGTTCTTCGGCTCCCGGATGGCCGGCCCGGTGACCGTGATGACCCGCTCCACCAGGGGGACGCCCCGGTCGAACAGGGCCGCGAGCGCCGCGGTGGTGCCCACGTTGTTGACCAGGATGCCCAGGTCGAGCGGGAGCCCGCCGGCCGGGACCTCCTCGTCGAAGATGGCGTCGATGAGCGTCTTCTCGGCTCCCTGCGGGTATTTCACCTCGAGGCCGATGATCTCGATGTCCGGCGGGGCGTGGCGCTTCAAGGCCTCGATGGCGTCGGGCTTGTTGAGCTCCACGCCGACGTAGCCCTGCTTCGCGCCGACCATCGCCATGAGGATCTGCGTGCCGCGAAGGACGTCCCGCGGATTCTCGGCCATGACCCGGTGGTCGCAGGTGAGATACGGCTCGCACTCGCAGCCGTTGATGACCACCGTGTGGATGTCCTTGCCCTCGGGCACGGACAGCTTCACGTGGCTGGGGAAGGCGGCGCCGCCCAGCCCCACGAGCCCGGCGTCCTGGATGCGCTGGATGACCTCCTTGGGGTTGTCCCGCGCGAGGGCCTCCACGTCGACGGCTTCGACCGTCGCCACGTGCTGGCTGGCGTACGGGTCCGTCTCGATGACGATGGACTCCACCATCTTCCCGTTCGGGTGAAGGCGCGGCTCCACGGCCGCGATCTTCCCGGTGACCGGCGCGTGCAGCGGCACGGAGACGAACCCGCCCGCGTCCGCGATGCGCTGTCCCCGCTCCACGCGGTCGCCCGCGGCGACGATGGCCTTCGCCGGCGCGCCGATGTGCTGGGACAGCGGGAGGACGTACTCGTCCACGAAGGGCATGCGCTCCACGGGGAGCGTGTCCGTCCAGCCCTTGTGCTCGGGCGGGTGGACGCCGTGGCGGAACGTCGGCGCCTTGCGGCGGAGCAGTGACATCAGTGAGAGCATGGGCGGTGCCTCAGTTGGTGCGGGTGTAGCCGGCCAGGTGCATGAGGCGCTCCCGGAGGCGGGAGACGGCCTCGCGCTCGGCCTCGCCGCGCGCCTCGTCGATCCGGGCCTCGAGGTCCTTGCGGAGGGCCGCCAGCTCGCCCTCGTGGTCGGCCTGGAGCTCCGCCTTCAGCTCCTCGCGGAGCCGCGCGACGAAGGGGCTCTCCACCCCCGCCACCTCGCGGAGCGTCTGCCACAGCCCGAGGCGGGCCGCGGCGGCCTCCACCAGCGCGTCGTCGGCGACCAGGCGATCCTCGCCGCGCTCGACCACGGCGGTCTTGCGCGACCGCTCGGTGGCCGCCAGCGCCGCGACCTCGCCGAGGTCGTCGCCGGAGCCCCCGTTTCCGTGGGGCGTGAAGCGGTCCGCGAAGCGCTCCTGGGCCGCGGCCCAGTCGCCCACGGTGGCCTCGCCCCACGCGGCGTCGAGGGCCGGGTTGCCCTCCAGGCTCGCGCGGGCGCCGAACCACCCCTCGCCCCGCGGGTCGTAGCGGAGCAGCGGGTGCACGCGGCCCTCCACGGCCAGGCGCGCCACCTCGAGGGTGCGGTCCGCGGCGAAGCCGTGCCGCGACGGGCTGGGCGCGTCCAGGTGGACCAGCGCCGGGCCGTCGAAGGCCATGGCGTCGCGGAGCCCCTCGCCGAGGTGCGCCGGGAAGGCCGGCGAGCCCGCGAGGACGTAGGCCGCGCGGTGGGCCATGGCCAGGATGCCCGGGTCCGTGGGGCGCGCCAGGTCTCCGTGGCCGTCGAGGACGACGATCTTCACGGGCAGGTCGCTGGTCAGCAGCCCGGTGAGGGCGCCGAAGCCGCGGCGTAGCAGCAGCTCGTCGCCCAGGAGGACCAGCGGCGGGCAGGCCGCGCGCTCGTCCTGCGTGAGGTCCTCCCAGCCGAGCCGATCGACCGCGTCCAGGTGGACGGGGAGGTCGGCGGGGGGCTTCGCGACCAGGTCCGCGCGGCGCGCGGTCCGGATCACGTCCAGGTGGTCGGCGACCAGGCCCCGCACCAGCCCGCGGGCCAGCTCGGCGCTCTCGGCCGACGTGTCGAGGGTCACCGGCGCGTAGAATGGGTTCGCGGGATAGCGGGCCGCCCAGGAGCCGGCGCCGTCGCTGGCCACGACCACGCCGAAGCGCGCGCGGCCCAGGCCGTCGACGCCCTCCGAGAGGCGCTTCGCGTGTCGGCCGAGCTCCGCGGCGACGTGGGTCATGCGGAGCACGGCCCGGCGGTCGAACGTGGCCTCGGTCCCGAGCGCCTGCAGCCGGTCGCCCAGCTCTCCCAGCCCGGCGCGCCCGCGGACGGCGTCGGAGACGCTCTCGCCCAGGGCCGCGGACAGGGTCTCCACGTCGGCCTCTCCGAAGCCGTCGAGGATCAGCTCGCGGGCCTTCTTGTCCAGGGCGTCCTTCTTGTCGTCCAGCTCCTTGACCAGGGCCGCGGTGTGGCGCTGGCCGTGGTATTCCACCGCGGCGGCCAGCAGCCGACCGTCGAGGCGCTCGCCGGAGCCGGCTTCGCCCGCCGCGCCGCCGATCTGTGCCTGGGCGCAGTGGCGGGACAGGAGCATGGCCGACATCAGGCCGCCGTCGGTGGCGTCCACCGCGCGCTCGATGGTCTCGCCGGAGGTGTCGGGCAGGGCCTCCCAGCGCGTCCACCGGTCGCGGGCGTCGTCCGCGGCGCCCCCGGCCCGGGCCACGAGGCTCAGGGCGTCGTCGGGGCAGGCGGTGACGCACATCCCGCAGCCCTGGCAGGTCCGCGGGTCCACGGCGAGCACCAGGAGCTCGCCGCTGCCCTTGGAGGCCTTCTCCGGGCCGTGGAAGAAGCGCTCGGAGACCACGGCGTCGAGAGCCAGCACGGCGTCGAGCGTGGCGTCGAAGGCCGCGTCCCAGCCCTTGCGATCGTCGTCGGAGACCCCCAGCTTGCCCACGAGCCAGTCGTAGGCGCCGCGGCAGGTCGCCGCGTCCAGGGAGGACGCCTCGGCCTTCGCCAGGTCCTTGGCGACGCGCCCGGCCAGGTGCTTGTGGGCGCGGCGGAGGGCGTCGGCCTCCTTCCCGGAGGTCCCGGCGTACTCGCTCGCCGCGGTGAACAGGGCCTCGACGTCCAGGACGGTGGCGCCGACGGCGCTGTCCGGGCAGGCGGCCCAGCAGGCGCCGCAGGCGGTGCAGGCGTCGGAGTCCAGACCCGCCAGCGGGGTCGCGGGCGCGGGCTCGGGAGCCAGCGCGGTCGAGCAGGCGGGCACGACGCCCGTCGCGGACAGCGGGTCGGCCCCGTCGAGGTGACCCGTGGCCTGGAGCGGCTCCACCACCTCACCCCAGAAGCGGGGCAGGCTGTCGTGGGCGGGCCGGGCCTTGTCGATGCGGGTGATGACCTGCGGCAGCGGCTTCTTCGTGGCGGGCGGGTCCTCGAGCGTCGAGACGTCGAGCGCCTCGGCCTCGATCTCCTTGTCCGCGGCCCAGCTCGACAGGGCGTCGTACCAGGCCTCCTCGCCGCCGCGGACCAGCAGGACCCCGAGGCTGCGCTGCCGGACGGTGTCGCGCCAGGATGGGGGCAGGGCCTTCCAGGCGTCGGCGGCCTCGGCGTCCGTGGCGAGGAACAGCGTGCCCTCGTCCACGACGTCGTCCAGCGGCTCGCCCAGCCCGCGGAGGTCGCCCGACACCACCAGGGCGGCGTCCGCCGGGGCGCCCGGTCCGAGGGGCGCGAAGCCCTCCTCTCCGGACTCCACGGTCAGGGCCACCTGGTCCGCCCGCGGATGCGTGACCGCGCCCCGGACGGCCGGGGCGGCCTTCGTGGCGAGCGCGTCGGCGACGCGGGTGGGCAGATCGGGTGGCAGGTCGGCGTCGCGGACCACGGTGAGCAGGGTCCGGACGCCGCCCGCCGCCCGCGGGGGCGCGGTGATCCCCGGGGCGGCCTCGCGCGCCAGGGAGGGGTAGCCGGACCGGAGCGACTGGAGCAGGGCGTCCCGCCGGGGGAACCCCACCTCCGCCGCGGTCGCGGGCCGGTCGAGTCGGATGCTGTCGGGGCCGTCGGTGTGGCCCGCGGCCTCGAGGGCCTCGAGCACGTGGGCGACAGTGACGCGGTCGGGCGTGGCTGCGGACAGCCAGCGGCCCTCGGGCCGTCCGGCCGCGCGGCGCACGGCGTCGGAGAGGGTGGCGCCGTCGCCGGAGGGCTCCAGGACGACCACGGGCTTCGGGCGGTCGCCCAGGGCGTCGGCGATGGCCTCCGCCGGGAGCGGGTGCAGCCAGGGGAGCCCCAGCACGCCGATCTTGCGCTTGCCGCCTGCGCGGAGCGCCTCCGCGACACCCCGGGCCCGGGCTGCCGTCTCGCCGGCGGCGACCAGGACCACGTCGGCGTCGCGGAGGCCGTAGGCGTCCACGAAGGACAGGGGGCGGCCCGTCACCCGGGACAGGGCCTCCATGCCCTCGCGGGCGAGCGCCGGCAGGTGCTCCTCGAAGAAGAGCCGGCGCGCCGCGGCGGCCTCGGCCTCCGCCTCCTCGGGGCGGAGCGTGCCGGTGGCCACCGGCCGGTCCGGATCGAACCAGCGCAGGGTGCGCCGCCGCTCGTTGCCGAACAGCACGCGCTGGGCGGCCGTGGGGCTGTCCACCGGCTCGTCGGCGAAGCCCAGGAGGTCGCGGACGATCTTCTCCTCGGGCAGGCGCAGCCGCTCGACGCCGTCGGCGCCGAAGGTCACGAGGCCCGGCAGCAGGGCCTGCTCGGCCAGCCAGCGGGCGAGGAGGGTGAGGTCCACGGCCTGCTGGCCGTCCATGGGCGCGAGCTGGAAGGCCGGCAGGGCCTCGGGGGCGGCCGCGGCGCCGTGGACGTGCACGACCAGGGGGACCAGGCGGCGGGCGGCGTCCTCGAGGGCGCCGCGTGCGTCGCGAAGCTCCCGCGCCTCGATGAAGGCGGAGGCCCGGAGGCCCGCCAGCGCCATCCCGGTCGCGACCGAGACGGCCCCGCGGGCGTCGGCGCCCTCCTCCTCCACCACGCGGCCTCCGAAGACGTTGCGCGGGGGCTCGTCGCCCGCGGACATGCGTCGCGCCAGGGCGGCGTTGGCGGGGACGGCGGCTCGATGGACGACGCCGTCGCAGATCATCCCCTCGACGCCGGCCAGGGCCCGGGACACGGGGGTGATCGTGTCCACGCCCGGGTGGGTCGGGGGCGCCTCCGGCGCCGGGGTCCACAGGCGTCGGATCCAGCTCAGGGTGGCTCCGGCCAGGCTACGCATGACGCCTCCGTACGAGGAGTTCGTCTTCGGGCTCGGCGAATTGCTCGCCCTCCAGCCAGCGGATCGCGCCGGTGGGGCATCGCCAAGTCGCTTCGACGGTGGGTGGGTTCTCTCGGTCGTGGTGGACGACGGGGAGCCCGTCCACCATCTCGATGACGCCCGGCAGCGCGTCCGCGGCGCAGCGGCCGCAGGCGTCGCAGGCCACGGCGCACCGGGCGCGCGCCATGGGCCCGACCAGGGGCGAGTTGCACTGGACGAACAGCTTGTGGGACAGGGGCTCGAGGACGAACAGGTCCAGCGGGCAGACGTCCACGCAGTCGCCGCAGGCCGTGCAGAGGTCCACGTCGACCTTGGGGAGCCCCTCCCGGGTCATGGTGATGGCGTCGAAGGTGCAGGCGCGCTCGCAGTCGGCCAGGCCGAGGCAGCCGTACGTGCAGGCGCGACCGCCGCCGTCGACCACCACCGCCGCCCGGCAGGAGTTGACGCCCTCGTAGGCCGCCAGGCTCCGCACGCTGCCCTCGCCACCGGCGCACTTGAGGCGGGCGACCTCCGGGTCACCGCCGCCGACGTCGACCCCGAGGAAGTCGGCGATGTCGTCGCGGACGTCCTCTGCGGCGACCGTGCAGTCGCCGGGGGTGTGATCCCCGGTGAGGAGCTTCTTGGCGAAGGCGCTGCACCCGGGCTCACCGCACGCGCCGCAGTTGTTGCCCGGGAGCATGTCCTCCACGACCTCCAGGCGGGGGTCCTCCTCCACCTTCAGGAAGTGATAGGCCACCGCGAGGATGACGGCGAAGAGCACGCCGAGTCCGCTCATGATGGCCACTGCCAGGGTGATGTCTTCCACGGGGGTCGACTCCTATGCGAAGGCCTTGGCCCGCTCGATGAGCTCGGGGGTCGCGGTCGAGTCGTCCGGCCGCGGCTTGCCCGGGTGGATGCAGGCCGCGGGGCACGCCTCCGCCGCCTTCACGAGATCCTCGAACGTGCCGGCCGAGAGGTCTCCGAGCTCCGCCTGCTTGTCGGCGTTGTAGACGAAGAGCTGGCCGTTGAGGTTGATGCACTCGTTGCACGTCGTGCACAGCGCCGTGTCGATGAAGGGCTCGTCCAGGGACAGCTCCTCCTCTTCCTCCTCCTCGGCGGGCGCCTCCGCCTCGGCGGGTTCGGCGGCCTCCTCGGCGGGAGCCTCCGCCTCGGCGGGGGCCGACGGGGCCGGAGCCGCCGCCGCCCGGGCCGGGGCACCACCGCCCGACAGCAGGTTCGCGGCCGAGGCCACGTCCATGTCGAGCAGCGCGGAGGCGAGCCGGTCGATGGACTCGCGCGCCGTGTCGTTGCGCACCTGCTCCAGCTCGGCCTCGAAGGCCGCGCGGGCCTCCTCGAGCTTCGCCTCGGCCTCGCGTCGGGCGTCCTCGCGGGCGGCGTCGGCCGCGCGCCGCGCGAACTCGTTCGCGTGACCGGCCAGCTCCTGGAGGACGCGCCAGGCCCGGAGCCGGTCCAGGGTCGCGAGCGCCAGGGCTCGGGACACCACGGCGCGCTGCACGCCGCCCTTGCCGTCGAGCACCAGGATGAAGGGCACGAGCGGCTCGGGGTGGGCCGGGTCGAAGCGATCCAGGTACTCCGCGAGGGGCACCTGCTCGTCGCTCCAGGCCTCGGGCGGGATCATCCGGAGGTGCGGGGCGTAGGTGGGCTCCAGGGCGACCACGTCCGCCCACGTCAGGGGCAGCTCCAGGGTCTCCTCGCCCTCCGGCCCCTCCACCTCGAGCTCGTAGGTCGGCCAGGGCTCTCCGGGCGCCGGGTTGGCGCCCAGGGTCAGCCGTTCAGCCCAGCTCGAGCCGGCGTCCGGGTCGTATAGAAGCTCGGGAGCGGCGCGACCGGCGAGGGCCGCGGCCGCCTCCAGGGAGGCCCAGCCGGGCGGGTCGGCGCTCGGCGTGACGAACAGCGCGACCGCCGGCCGGTGGGCGTGCGCCATGCGGGCGAGCCCGTCGACGAGGGCGTCGTGCTGGCCCCAGCCGGTCTGCAGCACCAGCGCCTCGCGGTGGGCGACGGCCAGGTAGCCCAGCCCGGCGTGATACCGGGACAGGTCCGAGGCCTCGTCCGGCGCGGCCACGCAGTCCTGCACCAGGAGACCCACGGGGCGGCTGGAGCGCAGCAGCGCGGTCAGCTCACCCTGGTGCCGCCGGCGCAGGGCGCCTCCGCTCGCGACCACCAGCACCGCGGGGGTGTGGGCCAGCTCGGCGGGGGTGAAGCCCTCCCACTGGAGGTCGGCGAGGGCGGCGTCGTGGACCTCCGGGCGATAGGACCCGGCGATCTCGAGGCGCGCCACGCGCATG
>JBNJGB010000062.1:0-18082 GCA_051747385.1 Myxococcota bacterium | reverse complement strand
GCGCCGGCGTCCACGTCCGGCACCGCGACGGCCTGATCGCCGTCGGCGCTGCAGTGGACCAGGGTGACGACGCGCGCTTCTCCGGAGGCCAGTGGACCCACCTGGAGGCGAAGCTCGCGGCCGTCCGCCGAGCCCGTCTCGTCCACGAAGGTGGTGGTCAGGGCGCGCTCCTCCGTGGTCTCGAGCAGGGCGCCGTCCTCCAGGGCGTCCACCGGGTTCGTGGCCCGGACGACGACGTCGTGGGTGGCCGACTCCGCGTCACCGGTGTTCGTCACCGTCAGCACGCGGAGGAAGCACGGCTGGACGGCCGCGTCGTCCGTCCGCGGCGCGAAGTCCACGGTGTCGAGCCGGACGTCTCCGAGGACGCCCCGGGTCATCACCACCGGGGCCGAGAGGCTCGACGCCGCCCACTCCTCGTCGAAGTCCGGGGGAGTGTCGGCCCCCTCGGGCGCGAGGCGGATGGCGTAGTCGCCGAAGTAGTTCGGGCGCCGCTCGTAGGTGGGCCCCACCAGCCCGTGGATGGTGTTCATGGGATCGGTCATCCCGAACAGCGCGAAGGTGTGCCCGTTGCCGGTGCCGTAGCCGCCGCGGGCCCCGACCTCGGGGCGCTCGCCGACCGGACCCTCGACGTGCGTGACCCACCGGCTGATGCGGGCGAAGGCGTCCGGGTGCGCCTCCACGAAGGAGCCCTCCGGCGTGAAGGAGGGCGCTCCGGGCCAGAGGGTGGGCTCGGGAAGATCGGGGCCGACGTCCGCCGTGTCTTCCGCGTCCGCGGCGTCTTCGAGCGTGTCGGCCGCGGTGTCGGCCGCGGACTCGCCGCCTCCGCCGTCGTCGCAGGCCTGGAGCACGAGGAGGGAGGACAGGAGCAGCACGCACGGGACTCGTCGGATCATGGACACCTCCGGGGCACGTCGGCGACGGAGCCTAGCGGACCCGGCCCCGGGGATCGACCCGATGTACGAACTCGCCATCACGCCGCTGGAGGCGGCCGCCCGTTCCCGATACCTTCTCGGAGCCCGCGACCCCCGTCCTCTGGAGGTTTCCCCCATGCTCCGACGCCTCGCTCCGGCCCTCCTCCTGGTCCTCCTCCCGGCCTGCGACGACTCCGGCGAGGGCGCCGACTCCGCGATCGACACGATCACGGACGCGGCCGGCGACGCCCCGGGGAAGGACGCCGGCGCGGACGCCTCCGACGCCGGACCCGACGTCGCGCCCGACGCGGCGGACACCGCCCCCGACCAGGGAGACGCCCCGGCGCCCATCGAGGGCACGTCCCAGGTCTACGACCCGCTGCACGACGACCGCGTCACCACGTTCCCGGACGACCTCTGGACGGCGGAGGACCCCGACGGCCTCACGGGGGTCCGGGTGTCCCTCGACCGCGACCTGCCGTGGTTCGAGGCCCTCGACGACATCACGAGGGACGTGTGGGAGGACCTGGAGACCCTGGACGGCTGGGGCACGACGGCGGCGGTGTTCCTGTCCTTCGACGGGCCGGTCGGCGAGCTCCCGGAGGGCGAGGAGACCGCGACGTCCGGCCCCGTGCACCTCCTCGAGCTCGGCCCCGACGGACCGCGCCGCGTGCCCTTCCTGGTGGAGCGCACGCCGGATCACTCCATCCTGCTGTCGCCCATGGAGCCCCTCCGCCCCCGCACCCGGCACGGCGTGGTCGTCACGTCGGACCTCCTGGACGCGAACGGCGAGCCCATTTCCCCGAGCCCGACCCTCCGCGCCATCCTCGACGGGACGGCCGGGGATCCGAGGCTCCAGCGGATGACGCCGCGCTACGAGGCCCTGCTCGAAGCCGCCGGCGTGGACGCCGGGGACGTGGTCGCGGCGACGGTCTTCACCACCCAGAGCATCGTGGAGCAGTCGTCGGCGATCGCGGCCGACATCGCCTCGCGGTCGTTCGCCTGGACCGCCGGGCCGGACTGCGCCCCGGAGGCCGACATGGTGAAGTGCACCGGCACCTTCGAGGCCGGCAACTACCGGGACGCGGACGGGGTCGTCGCCGGCGACGAGCCGGTGTCCACCTACGAGCTGGACGCGGTCGTGTGGCTGCCCGCGGAGGGCGAGGGGCCGTGGCCGGTCGCCCTGTTCGGCCACGGCCTGGTGCACGACAAGGGCGTGGCGAAGAGGATGGCCGCGCAGACCACGCCCATGGGCATCGCCGTGGTCGCCATCGACGCCGTCGCCCACGGGGATCACCCGGACGCGCCCGAGGACGAGGCCATGACCCTGTTCTCGTTCTTCGCGGTGAACCCCGACCCCCTGGCCGTGGACGCCCTCCGGCTGCGGGACAACTTCCGTCAGTCCACCTACGACACGCTGCAGGTGCTGCGCCTCCTGGAGGAGCATCCGGACGTGGACGGGGACGACGGGGACGACCTGGACTTCTCCCGGCTCGGCTACCTGGGCGAGAGCTTCGGCGGCATCATGAGCGTCGGCCCCCTCGCCCTCCGGAGCGGCTTCCACTACGCCGGCCTCCAGCTCGGCGGCGGCCGCGTGGTCTACATCGTGAAGGACTCGGAGCGCTTCGGGATCTTCTCCCAGCTCCTCCAGACGTGGGTGGGGAGCGCCGACCGGGTGGCGCGGCTCTGGCCGCTCCTCCAGACCGTGGTCGAGCGGGGCGACGCGTCCAACTGGGCCGCGTACGTCATCGGGGAGCGCCTGCCCTTCGCCGGGGACGTGGAGCCCCACGTGCTCCTCCAGCTCGTCATCGACGACGAGACCATCCCGGACGTCTCCAGCAGCTCCATGGCCCGCGCCATGGGCCTCTCGCACGTCCCGCCGGTCGTCGAGTCCGTGCCCGGGGTGCCCACGACCACCGCGCCGCCCGTGGCCGCCAACGGCCCCGGCGGCCTGACCCTGGGCTTCTTCCAGTTCGACCGCATCACCCGCGGCGACGGGACCCTGGAGGAGGCCACCCACGACTACACCCCGTCGAGCGACGAGGGCCGACTCCAGCTCCGCCACTTCCTCGAGACCTGGGTCGCCGGGGAGGCCCCGGAGATCCTCGACCCCTACGCGGAGCTGGGCACCCCACCCCTGTAGGGGTCAAGCCTACTCACTTCTCATTTTTTCGACCACCCTTGCCGGACCTACCGACCGTGGGCGTGGCAGTGACCGTGGCCGTGCCCGCCGCAGTGGTCGTGCTCGTGCCGGTGGCCGTGCCCGCCGCCCTGGTGGGGGGCCGCCACGGGCTTCAGCTCCCCGAGCGCGTACGCCTGCGCCAGGTCGCCCACGCGCCCGGACAGGCCTGCGATCACCTCCACGCCCGTCGTCTCGAACGCCTTGGCGGCCTTGGCGCCGATGCGCCCCGCCAGGACGGTCTCGGCACCCTCCCGGCGCACGAGGCGCGGCACCACGCCCGGCTTGTGCCCGGTCGCCCAGGGGTTCGGGACGACGCGCGCCTCCAAGACCCTGCCGTCCGCGACCGTGACCAGCGTGAAGGCCGGGCACCGGCCGAAGTGGGGGGAGACCCGGTCCTCCAGGCCCTGGATCCCGTCGCTGGCGATCGCGATGTTCCTGCGGGTCATGATCGACACCTCCGTCTCCGAGCTCGACGCCCGCTCCCGAACGTCCACGCCCCGCCCTCGATGCGCAGGGCCTTGCCGCCCACCAGCGCTTCGGCCGTCTTCCTCCGAGCCGAGGCGACGATGCGCCCGAAGGTGGCCCGGGAGACGCCCATGCTCTCCGCGGCGTCCTGCTGGTAGCGCCCCTCCAGGTCGGCGAGGCGAAGCGCCTCCACCTCGTCGACGGTGAGCGTCACCTCGTCGAGGTCGCGCAGGGGCACGCCTCGCGGCTTGAAGTAGGTGGCCTCCGGCAGGAGGTCCACGCGTCTCGGGCGGGGGGGTCGTCCCATACGCCGCCAATTATGGTCATATGCCCATAACGAGGCAAGCCGCGGGACCGTTCGCCGCCGGGAACGGCGGTATCTCGGCTAGCCGTGCCCGATCATGATGTGGCGGGCGACGGTGTAGTCCTCGAGGCCGAGGGGCGACATCTCCTTGCCGTGGCCGGACTGCTTCATGCCGCCGTGGGGAAGCTCCGTGGGCCAGACGAGGTGGGTGTTGACCCAGACGGTCCCGTACTCCAGGTCGCGGGCGAAGCGCATGCCCGTGGCCAGATCCGACGTCCAGACGGACGCCGCGAGCCCGTACTCCGTGTCGTTGGCCACCCGCAGCATCTCCTCACCGTCCTCGAAGCGGGTCACCGAGACCACGGGGCCGAAGACCTCCCGCTGAACGATCTCGTCGTCCGGGCGGGTGTTCGCGATGAGCGTGGGCTCGTACCAGAAGCCGGGGCGATCCGGGGCGCGGCCGCCCGTCACGACCTCCGTGTGCTCGAGCGCCGCGGCGCGATCGACGAAGCCGGCCACGCGCTCCCGGTGAACGGCGCTGATGACCGGGCCGATCTCCGTCTCCGGGTGGTCGAGGGCGCCCGCGCGCAGGCTGGCCACGGCCTCGCCGAGGCGCTCCACGAGGCGGTCGTGGATGCCGGGCATGGCGAACACGCGACAGGCCGCGGTGCAGTCCTGGCCGGCGTTGTAGAAGCCCGCGGCGCGGACGGCCTCCACCACGGCCTCCAGATCGGCGTCGTCGAACACCACGACCGGGGCCTTGCCGCCCAGCTCCAGGTGCACGCGCTTCAGCGTGTCCGAGGCGGCGCGGCTCACGATCTTGCCGGTCTCCACGTCGCCGGTCAGCGACGCCAGGCGCACCTTCGGGTGGGTCGTCAGGCGCGCTCCGACCGTCTCGCCCACGCCGGTCACCACGTTGACGACCCCGGGAGGGAAGACCTCGGCCGCGATGCGGGCGAAGCGCAGCAGCGTCAGCGGCGTGTCCTCGGCGGGCTTGACGACGATGGTGTTCCCCGCCGCCAGGGCCGGCGCGATCTTCCACATGGCCATCATCAGCGGGTAGTTCCACGGCACGATGAGCCCGCAGACCCCCACGGGATCCCGCCGCATCATGCTGGTGTGGCCGGGGACGAACTCGCCGGCCGCCAGGCCCGACGGCGCGCGGCAGATCCCGGCGTAGTAGCGGATGGGATCGAGGATGTGGTGGCGCTCCTCCTCCAACACGGGCAAAAGGGGCTTGCCGCCGTCCCGGGACTCCAGGCGCGCGAACGCCTCGAAGTCCCGCTCGATGCGATCCGCCAGCCCCAGGAGCCGCGTCGAGCGCTCGTGCGGGGTCGTCCTGCGCCAGCCCTCGAATGCCCTGGCGGCGGCCTCCACGGCCGCGTCGACCTGCGCTGCGTCCGCGTCGGGGACCCGGGCGAGGACCTCGCCGGTCTCTGGCTCGGGGACGTCCTGGGCGGGGCCGCGCCCCCGGACGAGCTCGCCGTCGATGAGGAGTTCGATGTCCACGCGCACCTCCGTGCCTGTCTGGCGCGCGCGAACCTAACGCCTCAAACCGTCGCGACGCCAGCGTCTTCCTCGCCGCCCTCGGGCTCCTCCGCGTTCGCACGGCGAGCCGCCCGGGCGAAGTAGATCATCGAGATCACGAAGAAGGCCGTGCAGACCGCGGAGGTGGCGTAGCTGAAGCGGATGAAGAAGTTCACCCAGGACAGCTCGGCGAAGCCGAACGTCTTGTACAGCAGGACCCCGACGCTGCCCAGGTAGCCGAAGGCGTCGGTCACGTAGATCATGAAGCCCGCGGTCGCGAGGTGGCCCACGGCAGCGATGAGCCGATCGAACAGCACGCAGCCGAACGGGACGTAGCCGACGTACAGGCCCAGGCCCACCAGCACCATCCACGGCACCGGGCCGATGAGCTCCGCCTGATACGCCAGGGTGCTCAGGCCGATGAGGGCCGAGCCCGCGGCCATGATCCCGTGGACCACCAGCAGGGCCTTCCGGTTGTCCCGGATGACCATCACCGCCGCCAGGACCAGCAACACCGCGAAGGCGATGGGGATCTCCGTGGCGGTGAAGATGCTCGGCTCGTCGCCGTAACCCACGGCGTCCCAGATCTCCCGGGCGAAGTTGTCGCGGAAGTCCCGATACGCCGTCAGGAACATGTACAGGAACGTCAGCGAGAACAGGCCGAAGCCGTAACGCTTGAGGAACGAGTGGCGCGCCTCCCGATCCATGGGCACGCGCTTGACGCGCTCCGCCTCGTCCTCCTTCGACGGCGGCGGGAGGAGGCTCAGCATATAGACGAAGGCCAGCATGATCGGGACGAAGATCAGGCCGGTGACGAAGGGCATCCACTGCTCGCTGATGCCCAGGGTGAGCATCCAGCGCCCGACGCTCTTCACGAAGCCGCTGGCCACGATGTAGCTGGCGGACAGGCCCGCGCCCAGGACCTCGGAGAGGCGCCGGCCCTCCAGATAGCCGAAGACGAGGCCCCAGACGACGCCGAGCGGCAGGCCGTTGACGAACAGCCAGACGGCGTCCCACGGGCGCGGCGTGATGGCGAACATGCCAAGGGCACCCTCAGCGATGGCGATGGCCAGCACGATGGCCAGCCCGCGCCGGCCGGCCCCCATCTCGCTCACCACCTTGATGCCGATGAACTTCGACAGGCAGTAGCCGAGGACCTGGGCGACGATGAGCAGGATCTTGTAGCTCATCGACGGCAGGCCCGGCAGCTCGATCCGGCCCTCGAACATCCCGACCGCGAACGGCTTCCGGAACGCGTACATGCAGAAGTAGACCGAGAAGGCCGCCGTGATGGCGTAGGCGGAGAACACGGGGCCTGAAGCCCGCGACAGCCACCGCGTCACCGGGTTCGTCTGCTCGCTGCCTGCCAAGTCGGCGATCCCCTCCCGAAGCCGTTCGGGCGCGCACTATCGCACAGATCACCCTCGCCGCAACCGATTCCCTCGGGTGTCCCAGGGCGGTCGCAAAGTCGACCGCCCTCCCTTGCCCTTGCCCTTGCCCGTGCCCTTGCCCTTGCCTGCTCTCAGACGCGCAAAATCCATCGTTTCCGAGCGGGTGCATTCCGGCGCCGGGCGTCGTACCGCCGCGCAGCCCACGTTTGTCCGACCCTGCGATTGCCCTGTCGGGTGTCCCGCTGCCCTGGCGTCGTCGCGGCGAGGAGCCTATCCTCGCGCCGGACGAACAGGAGGTCCGACATGGGCTGGCTCATGGCGCTCGCGCTGGCGATCCCGCTCGCCGCGGTGGTGTTCGGCATCGTCGTATACAACCGCCTGGTGGCGCTCCGGAACCGCTACAGGAACGGGTTCTCGCAGATCGACGTCCAGCTCAAGCGCCGCCACGACCTGATTCCCAACCTCGTCGAGACGGCGAAGGGCTACCTGGACCACGAGCGCGAGACCCTGGAGGCCGTCATCGCCGCGCGGCAGCAGGCCGACGCGGCCGTGGACCGTGCGTCGGAGCGCCCCGGGGACCCGGGCGCGATGCGCTCCCTGAACCAGGCGGAGGGCGCGCTGTCCGGAGCGCTCGGTCGCCTGTTCGCCTTGGCCGAGGACTACCCGGACCTGAAGGCGAACCAGACCATGGGCCAGCTCATGGAGGAGCTGCGGACCACGGAGAACCGGGTCGCCTTCGCGCGGCAGGCCTACAACGACTCCGTGACGCGCTTCAACACGGAGCGCGAGAAGTTCCCGAACGTGCTGGTGGCCGAGCCCTTCGGCTTCCGGAGCGCGGAGCTGTTCGAGATGGAGCGGCCCGAGGAGCGCGAGGTTCCCCAGGTCTCCTTCGCGTAGTCGCCGGTGGACTTCTTCGAGCACCAGGACCGGGCGCGCCGGAACACCACTCGCCTGGTGGTCCTTTACGTGCTGGCCGTGGCGTCGGTCGTCGCCGTGCTCTACGTGGCGGTCGTGGCCACGCTCCACCACCCCTTCGAGGAGCCCGAGCAGGGAGGCCCGGCTCCCACGTGGTGGCACCTCGACACCCTGGGCTGGGTGACCTTCGCCACGCTGCTCGTCATCGGCGGCACGACCTGGCTTCGCGTGCGCTCCCTGGCGGCCGGCGGGACCTACGTCGCCCAGCTCCTGGGCGGCCGGAGCGTCCACGTGGAGACCCGCCACCCCGCCGAGCGCCGCCTCGTGAACGTCGTGGAGGAGATGGCCATCGCGTCCGGCATCCCCGTGCCCCTGGTCTTCGTCCTGGACGACGAGGAGGGCATCAACGCCTTCGCGGCGGGCTACGACATCCCCGACGCCGTGGTGGCCGTGACGCAGGGTGCCCTCGACACCCTGGATCGCGACGAGCTCCAGGGCGTCGTAGCCCACGAGTTCTCCCACCTCCTGAACGGGGACATGCGCCTGAACCTGCGCATGGTGGGCGTCCTGGCCGGCCTCGCGTTCATCGGGAACACCGGGGCGTCATTCTTCCGCGGCGGCTTCCTGGGCTGGAACCGGCGACGGCGCGGCGGCGCCCCCTGGCCCCTGTTCGCCGTGGCGCTCGCGATGATCGTGGCCGGCACGGTCGGGGTGTTCTTCGGCCGGCTCATCCAGGCGGCGGTCTCCCGGCAGCGCGAGACGCTCGCCGATGCCTCGGCCGTGCAGTTCACGCGGAACCCGGCGGGCCTGGCCGGCGCCCTGAAGAAGATCGGCGGCTGGCCGGCCCGCTCCCGCGTCACGTCCCAGGCGGCCCCGGAGATGAGCCACCTGTTCTTCGGGAGCGCCTTCAAGCGGCGCTGGCTCGGCCTCCTGGCCACCCACCCTCCCCTGGCGGAGCGCATCCGCCTCCTGGATCCCGCGTTCGACGGCGTCTTCCCGGAGGTCACCCCGCACGCGCCGAGGCCCGAGATCGCGCCCGGGGCCGCCCACCCGACGCCGGGCCCGGGCCCGGTCGGCCTGGCACCCGCCCAGGTGGTCGACGCCGTGGGCGCTCCCCGCCCCGAGCACGTGGACTACGGCGCCGACCTCCTCCGGGACCTGCCGCCGGGCCTCCGGGAGGCCGTCCACCAGCCCGTGGACGCCGTGGCGCTCGTCTACGGCCTCCTCCTCGACCCCGACCCGCGCGAGCGCAAGCGCCAGGAGGCCATCCTCGACCGCGAGGAGGATCCGGCCGTGAAGGGAGCCATCCGTCGGCTCTGGCCGGCCCTGAAGTCCTTGGAGGCCCACCAGCGGCTCCCCCTGCTGGACCTCGCCGCGCCCGGCCTCCGCGCCCTCGCCCCGGCCCGGCGCGCCCGGTTGCTGCACGTCGCGGAGGCCATGGCCGCCTCCGATGGGGACCTGAGCCTGTTCGAGTTCGCCCTTGACCGGGTCGTCCGCCGCCACCTCCGCGAGGCCGGCCTGCGCCGCCCGAAGGGACGCTCGCGGGGCCTGCCCGATCTCCTGCCCTCGTGCCACGTGGCGCTGTCGGCCCTGGCCCGCTCCGGTCACCCGGGCGACGAGGCGGGCGCCGAGCGCGCGCTCCGTGCGGGCGTCGACCGGCTGCCCGGGGCCCCCGCCGACCTCCTCCGCCTCCTCCCGGCCGACGACTGCCGCGCGGCGCACGTGGGGCACGCCCTGGACAGGCTCCTCGACACCCGCACCGCCGACCGCCGCGTCGTGGTCGACGCCTGCGCCCACGCCGCCCTCGCGGACGGGGCCACGTCCATCGAGCAGGCCGAGCTGCTCCGGGCCGTGGCCTCCAGCCTGGACGTTCCCATGCCTCCGCTCCTGCCGGTCGGCGAACGGCTGGAAGAGTCCGGCGCGCCCGTCCGTTCGGGCGAAGGACCTTGACTGGCGGCGGTGGCCCCCTATCGTCGCGGGGCGGAAAGGGGCGGGTGCGCATGGCCGGAATCGTCGAGCTACGAGGCGTCGAGAAGGACTACCCCCTGGGGAAGGTGACGGTGCACGCCCTGAGCGGCGTGGACCTGGTCATCGAGCCCGGGGAGTTCTCCACCATCGCGGGGCCGTCGGGCAGCGGCAAGACCACGCTGCTGAACCTCGTGGGGTGCGTGGACGTGCCCACGCGCGGGACGGTGATCGTGGACGGGGAGGAGACCTCGAGCCTGGGAGACAAGGCCCTGACACGGCTCCGGCTGCACAAGCTGGGGTTCATCTTCCAGTCGTTCAACCTCATCCCGGTCCTCGACGTGTTCCAGAACGTGGAGTTCCCGCTGCTGCTGAAGGGCGGCATGACGAAGACGGAGCGCCGCGCCCGGGTGAGCGACATCATCGAGCGGGTCGACCTGACGCCCCAGGTGGGACAGCGCCCCAGCGAGCTGTCCGGAGGCCAGCGCCAGAGGGTGGCCATCGCCCGGGCCCTGGTGACGCGGCCGCGCATCGTGCTCGCCGACGAGCCCACGGCCAACCTGGACTCGGCCACCGGCGACACCATCCTCGAGATCATGCGCGAGCTGAACCGGGACGAGCAGACCACCTTCATCTTCTCCACCCACGACGAGCACGTGATGGCCCACGCCACGCGCATCATCCGGCTCGCCGACGGCGAGGTGGTCGACGACGGGCGCGGGGCCGGGGCCGGCGCCGGCGCCGAGGGGGCCGGATGAGGACGGGCCTCGCCGGCCTGCGGATGCTCGCCCTGGTGTCCCTGCGGAGCCTGTGGACCCACAAGGGCAAGACCCTCACCGTCGGGTCCCTGCTGTTCTTCGGGACCTTCCTGGTGGTGCTGGGCACCGCCCTGCTCGACTCCATCGAGCGGTCCATGCAGCAGAGCATCGTCGCCAGCCTCGCGGGGCACATCCAGGTGTGGGACGAGGAGGCGCGCGACGATCTCGCCCTGTTCGGCAGCGGCTTCATGGGCGCCGACGACATCGGCGACATCCCGCGCTTCGGGCCCGTGGAGGACGCTCTGGAGGGGCTGCCGGACGTGAAGGCCGTGGTCCCGATGGGCCTCGGCATGGCGACCCTGTCGACGCCCGTGGAGATGGACCAGGTCATCCAGCAGCTCCGCGACGCCGTGGGGGCCGGCGACGACGCGCTCGTGGACGACCTGGCCGACCGCCTCAGGGGCATCGCCGCGGAGCTTCGCGGGGAGTACGAGAAGCGGCGCGAGCTGACCACGGACACCGAGGAGACCCGCGAGGCCCTGGAGGCCCTGGACCGCGTGCAGAGCGACGCGTTCTGGGCGGAGATGGAGCGGGAGCCGGAGATGACGCTCCAGTACCTGGACACGCGGATCGCCCCGCTGTCGTCGGAGAGCCGGCTCGTCTACCTGCGCTACCTCGGGACGGACATCCCGGCCTTCACGAAGCACTTCGACCGGTTCCAGATGGTCCGGGGCGAGCCCGTCCCGCCCGGCCGGCGAGGGATCCTGCTGAGCGAGCGCTTCTGGGAGGAGCGCCTCAAGCACAAGATCGCCCGGGATCTCGACCGCATCGGAGACAAGCGCGCGCAGGGCGCCACCATCGCCGAGGACGCGGACCTCCGATATCGCGCGTCGAAGCTCCCGGGGCAGTACCAGCGCATCACCTTCCAGCTCGAGCCGAAGGACGCCGAGGGCCTCGCCGCGGACCTGCGCGAGCTCCTGCCCGACGTCGAGGGGGACGTGGCCGACCTGGTGCAGGCCTTCCTCCGCATCGACGACGCGAACTTCGACGAGCGCTACCGCCAGTTCTACGAGGTGGTGGCGCCGCGCATCCAGCTCTACCCCTTCGAGGTGGGCGACGTACTGACCCTGCGCGCGCTCACCCGCGGCGGCTACCTGACGTCCGTGAACGTGAAGCTCTGGGGCATCTTCCGGTTCAGCGGGCTCGAGGAGTCCGACATGGCCGGCGCGCAGAACCTGATCGACCTGGCCACCTTCCGCCAGCTTTACGGGAAGATGACCCCCGAGAAGCTCGCGGAGCTGGCGCGCATCCGCGAGTCGGTGGGCGTGGAGGCCGTCGATCGCGAGCAGGCGGAGGACGCGCTGTTCGGCGGCGACGACCTCGTGGAGGAGGAGTCCGACGGCCAGGGGAGCGACTTCGACGAGTTCGCCGAGGTGGATCTGCGCGGCCAGGTGGAGCGGAAGCGCGAGGCCTCGGCCGCCACCTTCGACCAGGAGACGGTCCGCGACGGCCTGGCCCTGAACGCGGCGGTCATCCTGGAGGACCCGGAGACCCTGGACACGACCCTGACCCGCATCCGCGACGTATCGGACTCGGAGGACCTCGGCATCCAGGCGACGGACTGGCAGACCGCGTCCGGGCTCGTCGGTCAGTTCATCACCGTGGTGCGCCTCGTCCTCTACGTGGCCATCTTCATCATCCTCGTGGTGGCCCTGGTCATCATCAACAACTCCATGATCATCGCCACCATGGAGCGGGTCGCCGAGATCGGCACCATGCGCGCCATCGGGGCGCCCCGGTCCTTCGTCCTGCTCATGTTCCTGCTGGAGACGTCGCTCCTCGCCCTGGTGGCGGGGGGCGCCGGTGGGCTCGCCGGCGCCGGCGTCGTCGCGTTCCTGGGCGAGGCCGGGATCTCGGCGCAGGGCGTGGACGTCCTGGTGTTCCTCTTCTCGGGACCCGCGCTGCACCCGACCGTGGGCCTGGAACAGCTCGCCGTCGGGCTGGTCGTCATCCTCGTGGCCAGCGTGGCGTCGACCCTCTACCCGGCCGTCCTGGCCACGCGCATCCAGCCGGTGGTGGCCATGCAGAGCGAGGGGGCATGAAGGCGCTGCTCACCATCGCGGTCCGGAACCTGCTGCTGGCGCGGCGGCGGACCCTGCTCCTCGGCGGGGCGCTGGCGCTCGTCACGGCGCTGCTCGTCCTCCTGATGGCGCTGTCCCAGGGGCTGTCGGACACCATCGTGCGCTCGGCGACGACCCTCAGCTCCGGCCACGTGAACGTGGGCGGCTTCTACAAGCTCACGCCACGCGACGCCGCGCCGATCCTCACGGACCGGGAGGCCATCAAGGACCTCGTGCGCGAGCACGTGGACGGCCTGGACTACGTCATCGACCGGCACCGGGGCTGGGCGCGCCTCATCAGCCCGAGCGAGACCCTGACGGTGGGCCTCGTGGGCGTGGACGTGGCCCAGGAGGATCGGCTCCTGGACCAGCTCCAGCTCGCGCCGAAGAGCGAGTACGTGGAGGACGGGCCGGACGTCGTCGAGGGCGACCCGGCGGAGCTGGCCGAGCCGAACACGGCGCTGGTGTTCGCCGCGCAGGCCGAGCGCCTGGAGGTCGGCGTCGGGGACACCCTCACCCTCACCACGGAGACGATGGACGGTCGTTCGAATACGGGCGAGGTCCGGATCGTCGCGGTGGTGAAGGACGTGGGCTTCATGAGCAACTGGCAGATCTTCGTCGACCGGGAGACCATCCTGGAGCTGTACCGCATCAAGCCCGACACCACCGGCGCGGTCATGGTCTACCTGGACGACATCGACCGCTCGACCGCGGTCATGGACCGCCTGCGCGAGGTCCTGAAGGCCGAGGGCCACAAGGTCATGGACCACCAGCCCGACCCCTTCTGGATGAAGTTCGACACGGTCTCGGGAGAGGACTGGACCGGCCAGAAGCTGGACCTCACCACCTGGGAGGACGAGGTCTCCTTCCTCACCTGGGTCGTGACGGCCATCGACACCATCTCCCTCATCCTCGTCGCCGTGCTGCTCGTCATCATCGGCGTCGGGATCATGAACACCATGTGGATCGCCGTGCGCGAGCGGACCGGGGAGATCGGCACACTCCGCGCCATCGGCATGAGCCGCGGGCGCGTCCTGTCCATGTTCCTGCTCGAGGCGGTGGTGCTCGGCCTGGGCGCCACCACGCTCGGCGGGGTCGCGGGCGGCCTCGCCGGCGCGGGGCTGGACGCCGCGGAGATCCACATCCCCATGGACGCGGTGCGCGCGATCCTCATGAGCGACACCCTCCAGCTCACGGTCTCGCCCCTCGAGGTGACGGGGGCCGTGCTGGCGTTCACGGCGCTCACGGGGCTGTCCGCGCTGTGGCCCGCGTTGCGCGCCTCGCGGATGCAGCCCGTCACCGCCATCCACCACGTCGGTTAGCCGGGAGGATTCCCATGCGACGACTCGTACCCGCCCTGCTGCTCGCGCTGGCCGTCGGCCTGGCCTCTCCGGCCCTCGCCCAGGAGGAGCTCTCCCCGGGGCGGATGGTCGAGATCCTCGAGACCATCGACGATCGGCAGAGCAACTCGGGCGACTACAAGGCGCTCATGTACATCGAGCAGAAGGAGAAGGGGGACAGCGACCTCCTCTACGAGGCGGTGGTCTACCGCCGCGACGAGGACGACAAGCTCATGATCCTCTTCCTCAAGCCCAAGTCCGAGGCCGGCAAGGGCTACCTCCGCCTCGACGACAACCTCTTCATGTACGACCCGACCACCGGCAAGTGGGAGCGCCGCACGGAGCGCGAGCGCATCGGGGGCACGGACTCCCGGCGCCAGGACTTCGACGAGTCCCGCCTGGCCGAGGAGTATACGCCGGAGTTCGTGGGCACCGCCAAGCTCGGCTCCTACGAGGCCTGGCACCTGAAGCTCGAAGCCAAGGACGACGCCGACGTCGCCTATCCCGTCATGGAGCTCTGGGTGGACCTGGAGTCCCTGAACCCGCTGAAGGCCCAGGAGTTCGCCCTGTCCGGGCGGCTGATGCGCACGGTCTACTACCCCAAGTGGTCGAAGAAGTACTCCGAGTCCAAGGGCGAGGAGGTCTACTTCCCCAAGCAGATCCGCATCTTCGACGAGGTGGAGGAGGGCAACCAGACCACCATCGTCATGCGCAGGGTCGACCTGTCCTCCCTCGAGACCAACATGTTCACCAAGGCCTGGCTCGAGTCGAAGTCTCGATGACACGCTTTGTCGCCGCCCTCGCCTGCCTCCTCGCCGTGCCCGGCGTGGCCGGCGCGGAGGAGCCCCCCGACGACTCCGCGCGGGACGAGGCGATCTTCGGCCCCGCCGAGGACGACGACGCGGCGCCCGACGACGACACGCGCGACCGCGACGTGTTCGGTCCCGCTCCGGGCGACGAGGGCGGCAGCGATCGCGACCGCGACATCTTCGGCGGCGAGGGTCCGGAGACGCCGGCGGGCAGCCTGGGGGATCGCCTGGGCGACCGCATCGGCGAGGCCTACGACAAGCTGGCCATCGGCGGGCGGCTCTTCCTGCGCCTCGACTACGCGGCCTACGAGGGCATGGCCGCCGAGGACGCCCCCCTGTCGAGCCCGAGCCTCATGGACGTGTACCTGGACGCCCGGCCCAACGACCGGGTGCGCGCCTTCGCCCAGGGGCGCCTGCGCTACGACTTCACGGTCGACGAGGGAGACGACGCCGCCGGCACCTTCGGCGCGCCCGCCGAGCGCACGACCACGACCCTCGATCAGCTCTGGATCAAGTTCGACATCGCGCGCCGTGTGTTCGTGACCTTCGGCCGGCAGCCCCTCCGCTGGGGCCCGGGCCGGTTCTGGAACCCGACGGACTTCCTGAACCGCCGCTTCAAGGAGCCCCTCGAGGTCCTCGACGAGCGCCTGGGCGTGGACCTCCTCAAGCTCCACGTACCCATCGAGTCCCTGGGCTGGAACCTCTACGCCATCGCCGACCTGGGCGGGGCCGGCTCCCCGGAGGAGGTGGGCGGCGCGCTCCGCATGGAGATGCTCGTGGGCACCACGGAGATCGCCACCACCGTGGCCGCCAGGCGCGAGGAACCCCTGGAGATGGGCCTGTCCCTGTCCAGCGGCATCGGGCTCGTCGACGTGAAGGCCGAGGTGGCCGTGCTCCACGACGTCCAGCGACCGCGCTGGGAGGGGGACTTCGCCCTCCGCGACCCCCTGTCGGACAGCACGTTCCCGACACCGGAGGACCAGGAGGGGGACTGGATCCCCCGCGCCGTCCTCGGGGCCGAGATCGGCCTCGGCTACGGTGACGGCGACGCCGTCTACCTGGGCGCCGAGTACTTCTACAACGGCATGGGCTACGAGGACGTCGACCTCTACCCCTGGCTGTCGGCGACCGGCGACTTCGTGCCCCTGTACACGGGCCGCCACTATGCCGGGGTCTACGGGTTCCTGCCCTCCCCCGGCACCTGGGAGGACACGAGCTTCATCCTGAGCAACCTCGGCAACCTCTCCGATCGCTCGTTCCTGACGCGCTTCGACTACCGCGTGCGGGTCCTCACCTGGCTCGACGTGAGCGCCTGGGCGTCGGTCCACTACGGCCGCAACGGCGAGCTCAACCTCGGCCTCACCTTCCCTCCGATCGAGGGCGTCTCGGACCTGCAGGATCAGCTCGGCATCCCGCCGACCTTCGCCACGGCCCTGGAGCAGGGGCTGGAGATCCCGTCCCCGCTCGTCAACGTCGGCGTGGGCCTCATCGTGGCCCTCTGACGCACCGTTCAGGGGCCTGCCCGCTGCGTGACAATGCGTCGAACCTCCCGGAGACTGAGTGCACTGCCCTCCAAACCACCTCCGGAGACGTCATGGCCGACGACGTCGTGCTGCTGTACGACGACGGGCTCCTCGCACACCAGCCGCAGGGCTGGGACCCGGCTCACCCCGAGCGGCTCGCGGAGCTTCGCGCCCGGCTGGAGCATCCGGCCGTCGCCCCGACGCCGGAGGAGCGTGCGGAGATGGACTACCGCATCCGCCTCCTCGAGGGGCTCCTCGCGACCCCGCTGCTGCCGGGGATGGCGTGGGGCCACCCGGAGCGTCCGGAGCGGCTGACCGCGGTACGGGACGGCCTCCTCGAAGCCCCGGTGCCCGGCTCCCGCTGGGAGCGCCCAGCCGCCGCGCCGAGCGCGGTGCTGGAGCGCGTCCACCGCCCGGACTACGTGCGCTGGGTGGACTCGCTCCGCGGTCAGCACGCCTTCCTCGACCCGGACACCACCGCCGTGTCCCCGGGCAGCGTGGACGCCGCCCACCTCGCCGCGGGCGCCGCCGTGGGCGCCGTCGAGCGGGTCGTCGAGGGCTCCGCGTCGCGGGCCATGGCCCTCGTGCGGCCGCCGGGTCACCACGCCCTGTCCGCCCGGGCCATGGGGTTCTGCCTGTTCAACAACGCGGCCGTGGCGGCAGCCCACGCCCGGGCGGGGCTCGGCTGCGAGCGCGTCCTGCTCGTCGACTGGGACGCCCACCACGGCAACGGGACCCAGGAGATCTTCGAGGACGATCCCGGGGTCCTCCTGTTCGACACGCACCTGGACCCGTCCTTCTTCCCGGGGAGCGGCGCGCTGCAGGAGATCGGGAGCGGCCCCGGCGCGGGGCGGACCGTCAACGTTCCCCTGCCCTTCCGCTCGGGCGACGCGGCGGTGCTCGCCGCCTTCCGGGAGATCCTCGTCCCCGTGGCCGAGGCCTTCCGCCCGGACCTCGTGCTGGTCTCGGCCGGCTTCGACGGCCACGCGGACGACCTCAACATGACCATGACCGCGGCCGGCTTCGGCGCCATCTGCGGCGTCGTGCGCGACATCGCCGATCGGCACGCCGACGGCCGCCTCGCCCTGGTGCTCGAGGGCGGCTACGGCGCCGGGGCCCTGGCCGCGAGCGTACACGCCTGCGTCGAGGTGCTCGCCGGCGCCCCTCCGCCCGTCCCGGTGCCCGCCGAAGAGCCGGACCCGGGGCTGGAGGCCGTGCGCCGGGCCACCGCGTTCCACCTGCCCCGGTGGACGTGAGCCGGACGCCGACGGCCTACGCTCCGCTCCTCCCCGGGCGCGCCGGCCACGGCGGTGACACCTCCCACGCCGGCGGGGACGACGACGCCCCACCGTGCCCTGGGACGCCTCTGAGCGCGGCGGCGTCGAGCTGTCGTCGAGGAAGAAAGTGTGAAATGAGTAGGCTTGACCCCACTAGTCGCAGGCGCCCACGTCCTCCCAGGCGAGCACCTGGCCGTCGCCCGCGGTGATGTAGTCGTAGAAGCGCGCCATCCAGTACGGCTCGGACAGGTCCCGGCCGGGCGACTGCTTCCCGCCCTCCAGGCCGGTGGAGTAGCCGATCTCGAACGGGCTCCGCTGCCACATGAAGTCGGCGTAGATGCGCAGGCTGGGCGGCAGGCCGTCGGAGGCGATGCCGTCGGCACAGGTGTCGTCCGACTCGAAGGTGCACTCGCCGGGCCGGCCGTCGCACTCGCGGCTGATGATCTCCCCCTCGAGGGGGACGCCGAAGAAGTCGCCGCCCTGCTCGCAGGCCTCGCGCTCCTCGGCGGTCGGGCAGCGGACCGTGGTGCCCTCCGGGAAGCCGTCGATGACCGTCTGGCGCGACAGGTCGTAGGTCCGCCGCGGCGCGTTCTTC
>JBNJGB010000061.1:0-19742 GCA_051747385.1 Myxococcota bacterium | reverse complement strand
TACCAGGCCCGGGTGGCAGGGTGGCCGAGATACCCGCCACCCGCCGCGCTCGCGACACCAACCGATGCTCCATACCAGGCCCGGGTGGCAGGGTGGCCGAGATACCCGCCACCCGCCGCGCTCGCGACACCAACCGATGCTCCATACCAGGCCCGGGTGGCAGGGTGGCCGGCGCGGACCGAGCGAGCGCGAGAGGGGGGTGTGCAGATCGGCCAGGCGCCTGCGGCGCCGGTTCCGGCGACCGAGAGGTAGCCGGAGGCTACCTCGCAGCGTCGGCGGAAGGCCGAGATGCGCGCCACCCGCCGCGCTCGCGACGGGAGCGACGGCCACCCTGCCACCCAAAAAGAAGGCGGCGTCAGGCCATCCGCCCATGAAGGACGACCTGACACCGCCGCACCCCCCCCAGGATGCCTGGTGGTGGCCTACGGGATGGCCACCGACGGGACGACGCGCTCCTCGTCGTTGGCGGCCGGGCGGTCGACGACGCCCTCCTGCCACGACACGGCGCCCACGTCCCAGAGATCTCCCTCGCGAAGCTCCATGGTGTCCGAGGACCACACGGCCTCGCCGCCCATGCGGACGGTGACCTGCGCGCGGACCGGGTGGTCGGGGTCGCCGCCGTCCACCACGTGGACTCCCACGCGGTAGTCGCCCTCGAGCAGCGCGTCGGACAGGACGACCACGTCGCGGGCGTCGGCGGTGGCCACGACCGGCGTCGTCAGCACACCGGCCTGCTCGGTTGTCCAGATGGGCTGGGGGTTGTCCTGCCACGCGTCCCAGTCGGCGTCGAACCAGCCATCGCCGACGCCGTCCTGGTTCACGTCCTGCCCCTTGCCCTGCCCGGCCGGGTGGACGAGGTGCACGTCCAGGTCGGCGCCGTCACGGGCGGCCCAGGCGACCTCTACGCGGATGTCCGAGTCGTCCACGACGTGCACGGGCACGGTCTCGGAGATGGGGCTGTAGTGGCCCGCTTCGTCCACCACGGTGAGGCGCACGTCGAAGCGGCCGGGCTCGAAGACCCGCAGGGTCGGCGCGGCCACGAAGCGGTTGGGGAGGAGCGTGGCCTGGCCGCCGTCGTGGGAGGACACCTTCCACGCGTACTCCACGATCTCACCGTCCGGCGAGGCGCTCTCGACGCCCGAGAGGTGCACGTCCACGGATCCGATCGGCGGCATGCTCAGCTGGGAGCCCTCCACCACGCGCACGACGGGGGTGATGGCGTCGAGCGTGGTCTCGCCGGCCAGAGAGACCTCGACGGGCTCCTCGCCGCCTTCGAATGAGACGGTCGCGCTCCACTCGCCCGCTGTCGCCGGCTGGGCGACGACGTCCACGCGGAGCACGTCGCCGGGGCGGACGCGGTGGGGCGGCGTGAACACGGCCGGATGCCCAGGGCGCGCCGCATGTCCCAGGACCTGGATCTGCACGCCGTCGGGGCCGTCGACGGCGATGCGCTCGAGCGGCGCGTCCCCGGGTCCGGGGTTGTGCAACGCGATGCTCTCCGTCGTCCACTGGCCGAGGGGGGCCTCACCCAGGCTCACGCCGTCGGCACTGGTCACCAGCGTGCCGGCTTCGAGGGGCTGCGTGGCCTGGAAGGCGGCGCCGGCCTCGGCCTCGACGCGGGTGGCTCCAGGAGCGGCGCCGCTGCCGTCACCGCAAGCGGCGAGCGCCAGGGTGGCGACGGCGGCGGCGGAGGTGATCGCACGGATTCGCATGGGCTTCGTCCTTCCCTTGCCGGGGGCTGCGAGGTTGGCTCACAACTCCAACAGACGGCCCTCCCCGCGCCGAACTTGAACGCCTTTTCGTCGCGACCGGCGCGCGCGTTGACTCTGCCCGTCCGCCGTCCGCTATAGTGCGCGCCTCGCAGCCGGCGTGCCGGCAGGGGAACGGGAGCAGCCATGGGTGACGAGCAGGCAATCCGAATCGGACTACTGGGGTGCGGGACCGTTGGCACGGGGGTCCTGCGCATCCTGCGCGACAACGCCGCGGACATCCGCGCGCGCCTGGGCGTGCCCGTCGAGGTGACGCGCATCGCGGTGGCGGATCGCGCCAAGGCCCGGGATCCCGTGGTGCCGACGGACCGGGTCACGACGGATCCCCGCGAGGTGGTCGAGGATCCCGACGTCCAGGTGGTCGTGGAGGTCATGGGTGGCTACGACCCGGCCCGCGAGCTGATCCTGGCCTCCCTCCGCAAGGGCCGGCACGTGGTCACGGCGAACAAGGCCCTGCTGGCTCGCCACGGCGCCGAGATCTTCCAGGTCGCCGACGAGGTCCACCGGGACGTCATCTTCGAGGCGTCCGTGGGCGGCGGTATCCCCATCATCCGCATGCTCCGCGAGGGCCTCGCCTCCGACCGCGTGGACACCCTCCACGCCATCATCAACGGCACCAGCAACTTCATCCTCACGGCCATGAGCGAGGAGGGCGCCACCTACGGAGAGGCCCTCTCCCAGGCCCAGGAGCTTGGCTACGCCGAGGCCGATCCCACCATGGACGTGGGCGGCATCGACGCGGCCCAGAAGCTGTCCATCCTCATCGCCCTGGCCTACGGCAGCGCCGTGTCCTTCGACGAGATCCTCACGCACGGCATCGACCGGGTCACCGCCGCGGACATCCGGTTCGCGGAGGCCTTCGGCTACGCCATCAAGCCCCTCGCCATCGCCCGGGCCCACGAGGACGGCCTCGAGGCCCGCGTCCACCCGGCACTCATGCCCGAGGACAGCATGCTCGGGAGCGTCAAGGGCGTCTTCAACGCCGTCTACCTGCAGTCCGCGGCGCTCGGGCCCATGATGTTCTACGGTCAGGGCGCGGGCCAGCTCCCCACGGCGGCGGCCGTCGTCAGCGACGTCATCGAGCAGGGCCGGAACATCCTCCGCGGCACGTCCGGGCGCATCCCGCACCTGGCCTTCCACGAGGGCTTCGTCCCGCGCCGCGTCCTGCGCCCGGCCGCCGAGACCCGCTGCCCGTTCTACCTGCGCTTCCCCGTCTCGGACGAGCCGGGTGTCCTGGCGAGCATCGCAGGCACCCTCGGCGAGCACGGGATCAGCATCTCGCGGATGATCCAGGACGACCTGGACGAGCAGTCCCCGATCCAGATCGTCATGATCACCCACACCGCCCGCGAGGGCGACGTGCTGGACGCCCTCGAGGTCATCGACGCGAAGGCCTTCATGCGCGAGCCGCCCCACTACCTGCGCATCGAGGAGCTTCGTTGACTCCCGGGCCGGACCGGAGTTCCTTCACAGGAGTCTTCCTTGATCCGTGAGTTCCTCCGGGCCCGCCTGGGCCCCGAGCAGCGGCGCTTCGTGAAGTTCTGTGTCGTGGGCGCCAGCGGCGTCGTGGTGAACATGGCGTTCCTCTGGCTGGGGCTCCAGATGTTCGACGGCCTGGACAAGGCGCCGCGGGAGGCCGCCGCCAGCGCGCTGGGCATCGTCGTCAGCGTCTTCGGCAACTTCCTGCTCAACGACCTCTGGACCTGGGGCGACCGCCTCAAGGGTGACCGGCGCCGCGACCTGGCGTTCCGGATCGGCCGCTACTACGTGGCGAGCGCCCTGGCCATAGGGATCCAGTTCGGCTGCGCCCAGCTCCTGGCGCTCGGCTTCGGGGTGCTGATCTACGCGGCCCAGGGCGTCGGCATTGCGTTCGGGACCGTCTTCAACTACGTGGCCAACAACGTCTGGACCTTCCGGGACCAGGAATAGCCCACCGGTCCCCCCCTTCCGAACGAACCCGACACGGGAGCACCCCCTCCATGGGCGACAAGCTCGAGGTCGGCGGCGACGTCGACGCGTACTGTACCCGCTGCAAGATGGACCTGGCGCACACCATCGTGGCCATGGTCGGCCGGGACCCCGTCCAGGTGAAGTGCAACACCTGCGACGCCTTCCACAAGTACCGGCCGCCGAAGTCGGAGCGCGGGCGGCGCAAGGCCGGATCCGCCCGGTCGTCCCGCCGACGCTCCACGCGCAGCACGGGCGGCCGGCGCTCGACGCGTGCCGCTCCGTCTGCGGAGGAGGCGGAGGGCTCCTGGCTGGACGCCCTGTCGGCGCGCGCTCAGGCGGAGCCCCGCCGCTACGACGTCCGCGAGACCTTCACGGAGGACGACGTCATCGAACACCCGAAGTTCGGCAAGGGCGCCGTCGTGAAGGTCCTCCCCCCGAACCGCATGCGCGTCCTGTTCTCCGACGAGGAGCGGGTCCTCGTCATGAACCACGGGCGCCGCTGACGCCCTCGCCTACCTTCGGAACGCCCAGGCGGGGAGATCGCCCGCGTATGGCGGCCGCTCGTCGGGGGCCCAGGGACGCGTGACGGCCAGGTGGTCCCTTCGCTCCCGGACCCAATCGCGCAAAAACGGCCAGGCGCCGTCGGTCTCCGCTCCCTCGGCCGCCTTCACCAGGGCGCTCAGCTCCAGCCGCGGCGGGACGCGGTCGGCGGCCCGGGCCGCCTCGAGCCCGGACAGCGGCAGCGCGGCACCCTCGGCCAGGAGGCCGACGAGGTCCGGCGCCGGCAGCCCTGTGCGACCGGGCGCCTTCAGCACCTGCATCACGAGCGCCGGCCCGTCGGCCCACGCCCGGTGCTCGGCCGCCCCGGCCAGGTCGTCGTCGTCGGCCGCCACCAGCAGGATCCGCTGGCCCTGGATCCGCGCGGACAGGGGCATGGGGGTGCTGTCCAGCAGGCGCGCCATCCAGTGGGCGAACACCTCGCCCCGCTGGGAGACGTGCGCCACGCGGTCCACCTCCACGCCGGCCGTGCGGATCACGTCCGTCGCCCGGTCCATGATCTGCGCCAGCACGCCGGGCTCGACGATCCCGCCGGCGAGGACGGCCTCGGCGTCCAGGAGCACCGCCCCGTACTCCACGAACAGAGCGTGGCGGAGGGGCGCGTGCACTTCGGCGTCGAGGTCGAAGGACGCTTCGCGCGCCGCGGACTGCGCGATCCAGGCGGCCTCCTCGTCGGCCGCGACGTCCGCCGCCACCCGATCCCACGCCGCACGCTGGCCGGCGAGCACGGCGGACTGGGCATAGCGGCGCAGCAGCGCGGGATCCGGCCAGCGGCCGATCCACCCCCCCAGGGCCTCGAGCACTGCGTCGTGGTCGCCGGCGCGGGCGTTACCCTCGGCTACCAGCCCGTCGACGAACGGCGCCTCGCCCCGCGTACGCCGGCGAGCGGCTCGCGCCATGGTCACGGCCACGGGCCCGTCGTCCATCTCCAGGAAGCTGGCCGCGAGCTCGATGAGCGGCTCCGCGGCGCGGCCGACGGCGGCCTGGCGGAAGAGCACGGCGAGGCCGGCCTCGTCCAGGGCCTCCATGAGGCGCGCGGCGCGCTCCAGGACGGCCCGGCCGGCGGCCCCGTCCAGCAGGACGGCACGGAGAGTCATCAGCGCCCGCCCCGTGTCCCCCTCCTCGAGGGCGCGGTCGATGGCCCGAAGGGCCTCCTCGTGCGGGCCCGCCTCCTCCGCCGGGCGACCCGCGGCCTGCCGTTCCGGCGCCCCTCCGGAGCCCGGGTCCTCGTCGACGGCCGGGGTGGCCCCAGCCCAGAGCGCTTTCAGCCGATTCCACATGGACGCGTCCCCTGGAGGAGTGTCGGAAGGGTTCGGGCGACGGGACGGGCGGCGCAGGGCCGGCCGGGGTGTCGCCCCGAGGGCCCGCTCAAAACGTCCCGAAGGACGGCCGGGGCTCCTCCTCGGCCTCGCCACCCGAGGCACCCGACGTCCTGGACGCGGGCACGTGCCGCTTCGCCGGGCGGCGCCGGATCCGCTTCAGCGTGATCTCGGCCGTCGGGGACTCCGCGGGATCGAGCATCGCCGTCGCGTCCCGATAGCCGGGGCGCTCGAGCGTCACGTGCAGCGGGCCGGCCCCCTCGCTGCGCTCCAGCGTCAGCGGCGTCGTCCCGAGGACCTCCCCCTCCACGTCCAGGACGCGAGCCCCGTCCGGGTGGCTCTCCACGCGAAGCTCCACGAGAGCGGGAGCGGGCCGGTTCCACCGCGCGACGTCCGCCCCGGACTGCGCCAGAGCGAGGCCGGTCTCCACGCCGGCGGTCGTGATCTCCGGCTCGGGCAGCGCCTGCTCCACCTCGGCGGCCTCCTCGGCCACCTCTTCGGCGGGCGCCGAAGCGGCCGGCGGCTCCGGTGCCTCGACGGTTTCGGCCTGCTCGGCCACCTTCGCGTCGGTCGCGCCGATCTCCGGCTCGCCGGAGCGTCCCTGCAGCCACCAGGCCACGCCTCCGCCCGCCAGCAGGACGACCGAGGCGGCCACCGCCAGCCACACCTGCCAGCGAGGCGCCGGCGGCGTCCAGGCGTCGAGGGCGCCCGGCGTCACGGCCGGCGACAGACCCGTCTTCTCGTGGGCCGGCCCCCCCTGGCGCCGCGGAGACGGCTTCCGGGATCGCGGCGGCGCCGCCGCGGCGGAGTCCTGCTCCTCGTCGAGGGCGGCCAGCAGGGCGGCCTTCAGCTCCTGGCCATCGGCCGGCCGGTCGGCGGGGTCCTTGGCCAGCATCCAGGCCAGCAGATCGTCGACCCGATCTCTGACGCCGTCGCGCACGTCCTGCGGGAGCGTGGGAGGCTCCTGGTTGATGTGTTTGAGCATCACCTCCATGGGGGTGTCGCCCTCGAAGGGGCGCTCGCCCGCGAGCATCTCGTACAGGAGGACCCCCAGGGCGTAGAGGTCGCTGCGCCCGTCCAGATCCCGCCCCATGGTCTGCTCGGGGCTCATGTAAGAGGGCGTGCCGCAGATCATCCCCGTGGCGGTGGCCTGGGTGACGTTCTCCTCGGACATCTTGGCGATGCCGAAGTCCAGGACCTTCACGAACTCCGGGGTGCCCGCCTTCGCCTCGATGAAGATGTTCTCGGGCTTGAGGTCCCGGTGAACGATGCCCTGCTCGTGGGCCTCGGACAGGGAGTCGCAGATCTGGGTCAGGATGCGCACGGCCCGGTCCGGCGCCAGAGCCCCCACCTCGTCCATGAGGTCGCTGAGCGGGCGGCCCGTGAGCTTCTCCATGACCTGGTAGAGCTGCCCGTCCTCGGTCTGCCCGGAGTCGTACACCGTGATGGTGTTCGGGTGCGCGAGCCTGCTCGCGGCGCGCGCCTCCCGGAGGAAGCGCTTGATGGCCAGCCGGTTGCGCGAGTACTGGGGCCGGAGGACCTTGACGGCCACCTCGCGGCCCATGGAGGTCTGCTCCGCGAGGTAGACGGTGCCCATGCCGCCCTCGCCCAGCTTGGCGCGGACGGCGTACTTGCCCTCCAGGACCGTGCCGACGAGGTCCGGCTCCCCCTGGAGCAGGAGCAGGCGTTCGCCGTCCGCCTCGCACTCGGTGATCTGCGCGTCCGGGTAGACCCGGCCGCAGGTTGGGCAGAACTTCTCCATCGTCGGCGGCGCGCTGCTCCCTCGGGGGTCTCTTGCAGTGTAGGCGGCCGGGATCCACGGGGTCAATATCGCCCCTGGGGTGTCCGGCCACGCCCGGATCCCTACTGCGCCCCGACCCTGGCGTCACGGAACAGGCCCCCCCGGTCCGGTTACCCGCGGCCGGTCTGTCCCCGGTGTCGGAGCCACGCGTCCACCAGCACGAGCGCCGTCATCGCCTCGACGATGACGACGGCCCTGGGCAGCACGCAGGGATCGTGCCGCCCGCGGGCCCGAAAGGTCGTCGCCCGGCCCTCCCGATCGACCGTGCGCTGCTCGTGGAAGTGGGTCGCCACGGGCTTGAAGGCCACGCGCTGGACCACGGACATGCCGTTGGAGATGCCCCCCTGGACGCCGCCGGACCGGTTCGTCTCCGTCTGAACGCCGCCGCCCTGCCCCGGCGCGAACGGATCGTTGTGCTCCGTGCCTCGCAGGGCCACGCCCCCGAAGCCGCTGCCCACCTCGAAGCCCTTGGCCGCCGGGAGGCTCATCATGGCGTGGGCCAGGCGCGCCTCGAGCTTGTCGAAGACCGGGTCGCCCAGGCCCGCCGGCACGCCGCGGGCGACGCACCCGATGACGCCGCCGACGGTGTCGCCGTCCTTGCGGACCCTCTCGATGAGCGCCGTCATGCGCTCCGCGGCGTCCACGTCGGGGCACTGGACCTCGCCCCCGGCCTCCACGTCGGCGCGGGTCACGCCCTCCGGGTCCACGTCGGCCTGCGCGTCCTGCACCCGGTCCACCCAGGCGACGATCTCGACACCGAGCGCTTGCCGGAGGAGCTTTCGCGCGATGGCGCCGGCGGCCACCCGGGCAGCCGTCTCCCGCGCCGAGGCCCGCCCGCCCCCGGGCCAGGCCCGGTGGCCGTACTTCGCGTCGTAGGTGAAGTCGGCGTGGCTCGGCCGGTACAGGTCCTTCATGTCCGAGTAGGCGCCGGAGCGCGCGTCCCTGTTCTCGAACAGCAGCGCGATGGGCGTCCCCGTGGTCAGGCCCTCGAAGACCCCGGAGAGGATCTTCACGCGGTCCTTCTCCTTCCGGGCGCTCGACAGGCGCCCCCGCCCGGGACGCCGACGGTCCAGGTCCGGCTGGAGGTCGTCCTCTCCCAGCGCGAGGCGCGGAGGGCAGCCGTCCACCACCGCCCCGAGCGCGGGCCCGTGGCTCTCGCCGAAGGTGGTCACGCGGAAGAGGTGCCCGAAGGTGTTGCCGCTCATGAGGCCATCCAGAGGGCGGTGAGGCCGCCCGCGCACATGGAGGCGATCGCCGTGATCCAGGGGGCCAGCGCCCCGCCCAGCGGGTGGAGCCACCCCCACACGAGGGCGCCGACGGCCCCGCCGACCGCCCCCGCCCCGGCGCCGAAGACGCCGCCCGCGGGGAACGCCGTGAAGGCGCCGGCCACCAGACCCACGACCCCGCCGAACAGGGCGCCGAAGCCCGGGCCGGGCGCCTCCTCCGGGCGCCCCTGGAGGAAGACGCCCAGGGTCAGCGCGCCGAGGATGGCGCCGATCAGCGTCGCGAACAGGGCCACGTGGAGGCGGCCGTCGCCGGTGCCGCTCCAGGCGGCGCCGTAGGCGGCGGCCGGGCCTCCCGCCGCGCCCAGGGCCGCCCCCAGGCGAGCGAGGCGGCCGGCGCGCGTCATGTCCCTACTTCTGCTGCTCATCCAGGTAGCCCTGGAGCCCCTTGCCCAGGTCCGTGAGGTTCGGCGTGATGAGGTTCACGACGAACTTCTCGATCTGGGGCGCCAGCTTCTTGCCGAGGAACTTCGGCACGCCGGGCAGCTTGTTCGGGAAGACGGTGAGGTCCCCGGTGACGCGGACGAGGGTCGCGCCCTCGGGGTCGTCCGGGTCGGGCTCGAAGTAGTTCGTGCCGCCGCACTCGTACAGGTGGGACATGCTCGTCGACAGCGTGTAGTCCACCTTGAACTCGGTCGGATACCAGATGGCCTCGTCGGTCCAGCCGAGCTGCTCCCTGCTCACGAAGGGGCGCACCGCCGGCGGGGCGCTGTCGGACGTCCCCTGCCAGTAGCGGACGATGCGGATCGTCCCGTCCTCGCGGTCCTCCCGCTCCTTGGTCTCGATGGACTCGACGCTGGGGAGGAAGGGCACGATGGCCTCCATCCGGTCGATCATGGTCTCGAGCAGGACCTCGGCGGGATGGGAGACGCGGTTTTCCTTCTCGAAGTGCATGGGGAACCCCCCTCAAGAGTTCGTGAGTGGAACGGCGGACCGAGCGATTCGCCTCCTGCCGGCGTGCTCGCCAAGGAGCGAACCGGAGGCGTACCGGCCGGTACGTCGAGGATGAGCGACGCTGGAGAGCGCGTCGGCAGGGGGTGAGCGCGACGGGAGCCGGTTCATTCACGAACTCCTAGTTGGCGACGATGTTGACCAGGCGGCCCGGGACGACGATCACCTTCCGGACCGTCTTCCCCTCCGTCCACTTCTGCACGCGCTCGTCGGCGAGGCCGCGCTCCTCCAGGTCCTCCTTGGAGGCGTCCTTGGGGACCTCGAAGCGGGAGCGCACCTTGCCGTTGACCTGGACGACGATCTCGACCTGCTCCTCCTCGCAGAGGGCCGGATCGAACTCGGGCCAGGCGGCCTCCGTGAGCGACGGCTCGCGCCCCAGCCGCTCCACCCAGATCTCCTCGGTGATGTGCGGGGCGAAGGGGTGGAGCAGCGCGACGAGGGCCTCCAGGGCGGCGCGGGGCACCTCCCGGGTCTTCATCAGCTCGTTGGTGAGCACCATGAGGGCGGAGATGGCGGTGTTGTAGCGCATCTCCTCCAGGTCCTCGGTGACCTTCCGGATGGTCTTGTGCGTGAGGCGCTCCAGGGCCCCGTCCCCCGCCCCCTCGGCGAGGGGCTTCCGGCTGACCTTCCACACGCGGTCGAGGAAGCGGGACACGCCGGAGATGTTCTCGGTGGACCAGGGCTTGGTGGCCTCGAGGGGCCCCATGAACATCTCGTAGACCCGCATGGCGTCGGCGCCGAACTGCTCGATGATGTCGTCGGGGTTGATGACGTTGCCCCGGGACTTGGACATCTTCTGCCCATCCTCTCCGAGGATCATCCCCTGGTTGACGAGACGCTCGAACGGCTCGGGCGTCGAGACGACCCCGATGTCGTACAGGAACTTGTGCCAGAACCGGGCGTACAGGAGGTGGAGCACGGCGTGCTCGGCGCCGCCGACGTACAGCTCCACGGGCATCCAGTACTTCTCCTTGTCCGGGTCGACCAGCCGCTCGTCGTTGTGCGGGTCGAGGTACCGCAGGTAGTACCAGCACGACCCGGCCCACTGGGGCATGGTGTTGGTCTCGCGACGCGCGGGCTGCCCGGTCTCCGGGTCCGTCGTGCGGACCCAGTCCTCGACCGTGGCGAGGGGGCTCTCTCCCGTCCCGGCGGCCTTGTAGGTCTCCACGTCCGGCAGGGTCACGGGGAGGTGCGCCTCCGGGACCGCCTTCGTCGTGCCGTCCTCGAGGTGGAGGATGGGGAACGGCTCGCCCCAGTAGCGCTGCCGCGAGAACAGCCAGTCGCGCAGGCGGTAGTTCACGGCCTTCTCGCCGAAGCCGTGCTCCTCCAGCCAGGCGGTGATGCGCGCCTTGAACGCCGGGGTGTCGAGGCCGTCGAATTCGCCGGAGTGGATGGCCACGCCGTCGCCGGTCCACGCGCCCTCGGAGACGTCGGGCTCCGCGCCGTCCGGGGTGGAGACGACCGGCACGATGTCCAGGTCGAAGGCCTTCGCGAACTCCCAGTCCCGGTCGTCGTGGGCCGGGACCGCCATGATGGCGCCGGTGCCGTAGTGCCCGAGCACGTAGTCGGCGATCCAGATGGGGATCCGCCGGTCGTTCACGGGGTTCACGGCGTAGGCCCCGGTGAAGACGCCCGACTTCTCCTTGGCGAGGTCCGTGCGGTCCAGGTCGCTCTTCGTGGCGGCCTGCTTCACGTAACGGTCGACCGTGTCCTTCCGATCGGCCGTCGTGATGGCCTCCACCAGGTCGTGCTCGGGCGCGAGGACCATGTACGTGGCGCCGAACAGGGTGTCCGGCCGCGTCGTGAACACCCGGATGCGCTCGTCGTGGCCGTCGACCGGGAAGTCGACCTCCGCGCCCTCGGAGCGGCCGATCCAGTTCCGCTGCATGGCCTTGATGGACTCGGGCCAGTCCAGGTCCTCGAGGTCCTCGAGCAGCCGATCCGCGTACTTCGTGATGCGGAGGAGCCACTGGCGCATGGGCTTCCGGATGACCGGGTGCTTGCCCCGCTCCGAGAGGCCGTCCGCGTCCACCTCCTCGTTGGCCAGCACGGTGCCGAGCGCCGGGCACCAGTTCACGGGGACCTCGTCCTCGTAGGCCAGGCCGTGCTCGTAGAGCTTCAGGAAGATCCACTGCGTCCACTTGTAGTACGCCGGATCCGTGGTGTTGATCTCGCGGCTCCAGTCGTAGCCCAGGCCCAGCCGCTGGATCTGCCGCTTGAAGGTGGCGATGTTGCGCGCCGTCGTCTTCGCGGGGTGGACGCCCGTCTCCACGGCGTGCTGCTCGGCGGGCAGGCCGAAGGCGTCCCAGCCCATGGGGTGCAGGACGTTGTAGCCCCGCATCCGCTTGTAGCGGGCCACGATGTCGGTGGCCGTGTAGCCCTCGGGGTGCCCCACGTGCAGCCCGGAGCCGGAGGGATACGGGAACATGTCCAGGACGAAGAACGGCGGCTTGTCGCTCACGTCCTCCGCCCGGAACGTCTCGTGCTCGAGCCAGTAGCGCTGCCACTTGGACTCGACGTCGGCGTGGGGATAGTGCTCCGTGCTCATGGCGCTCCGCTCCGTCGTGCTGGCCTGTCCGGCAGCCCAGCCAGCGTGGGTGGCAGGGGACCCTACCAGAGGTCGCCCCGTCCGTGAACGCGACGGTGGGGTCAAGCCTACTCACTTCTCACTTTCCGACCGCCGGGGACCGCGGTCCTTCTGCAGGTCCGGCTGGAGGGCTCCCTCAGCCCAGGTGCGGCGCCAGGAGATCCAGCATCCTGCCCGCCACGGTGGGGGCGTCGGCCACGCGGGCGTCGCGGCGGGCGACCTCCCCCATCCGTTCGATGAGGGAGGGCTCCTCCAGGAAGCGCTCCATGGCGCGCACCATGTGCCAGTACGTCGGCTGGATGACGAAGCCGTTGTCCCCGTCGCGCACCATGAAGCGCACGGCGCCGATCCCGGCGCTGCCGATGACCGGCATGCCGAGCGACATGGCCTCCGGCACGATGAGGCCCCAGCCGGCGTGGATGCCCGGGATCATCAGGACGTCGGCGGTCTTGAAGGGCCGCAGCCGCTCCGACCAGGTGTCGAAGTCCACGTCGTGGGTCGTCGCCTCGCGCAGCACCGGATCCCGCCGGACCTCCTCCCGCACGGCGGGCTCCATGCCGCTGTAGCCGGAAAGGAGGAAGCGGACCCGCTCGCCGTGCCGCACTCGGAGGTCCCGCCAGGCCGACAGCATCTCCCAGATGTTGTTCCGGTGCTGGTACTTGCCCGAGAACAGGAACGTGACGGTGTCCCCGCCGCGGTCCCGCTCGAACCCGAAGTTGTCGGACAGGTCCTGGCCGTAGGGCAGGCAGTGGAGCCGCCCCTCGTCGGGGATGAGCCGCTGGAAGAACTCCATGGACGACGGCCCGATGCAGAAGAGGTAGTCCGCCTCCCGCAGGACCCGGGACATCAGCACCTCGCGGAGCATGTTCCGCCAGCCCAGGGTCGGGAAGGGCGGCTCGAGCCAGAAGGCGAGGCCGATGCCGCGCCGCTTGCAGTGCCGGATGGTGAGCGGGACGGGCAGCCCCCGATAGCCGCCGTAGACCACCGCGTCCGGGCGGAGCTCGTCCAGGATGCCCCGGATCTCCAGCGGGTTCGACTCCACGTCGCGGAGGATCGCCCACTCGGGGACCTGGATGTCCCAGTGCTTGGGCCGGGTGCCCGTGCCGCCGTTCGAGAACAGCACGTGCGCCTCGACGCCGCGGTCCCGGAGGGCCTGGACCAGCTCGAGCTGGAACGGGGAGAGCACCCTCGAAATCAGCAGGATCCTCGACGCCATTCGTCCTCCTCAGCCGCGCCCGGCGCGCATGGCGTCGGCCATGGCCGCCACCGCGTCCTCCAGGGAGGTGGGCCGCGCCACCCCCGGGATGTCGTGCTCCTCGCAGAACACCCGGAGCCGCGAGCAGTCCCCGGTGAGGTCGGCGCCCCGCCCTCCCCCGTGCTGGACCTCGCCGAACTCCATCCACCGCTCCCCGTCGAGGGCGCGGGCGATCTCCAGGACGAGCTCGCGGATGGGCCGCGGGCGCCCGGAGCACACGTTGAACACCTCGCCGGCCGGGAACGCCCCGCCCGGCAGGGACAGCAGCCCCTCCACGGTGCGGGCCACGTCGCCCACGTAGACGAAGTCGCGGCGCTGGGTGCCGGCGGAGAGCGCGAGCGGCTTCCTCTCCAGCGCGGCACGCACGACCTGTGGCACCAGCCGGCGCTCGTCGTCGTGCTCCCCGAACAGGTTGAACAGACGCAGCACCAGCGGCGGGTGCTCGTCGCCCGCGGCCGCCTCGCGCAGCATCAGGAACGCGGCCGCCTTCGACGCGCCGTAGACGCCCCGCGGACGGACGGGATCGGACTCCGTCCACGGCCTCCTGCCCGGGCCGTAGACGTACGCGGTGTCGAAGTACACGAACCGGGCGCAGCCGCGCGCCTTCGCCGCCTCGTACAGATCCAGGGTCCCGACCACGTTCACCCTGGCGGCCGCCCGCGCGTCGCCGGTGCCGGTCGCCCCGAAGGCCGCGCAGTGGACGATCGCCTGCGGCTCGGCCTCGTCCAGGACGCGCTCCACCTCGTCGACGGCGCCCAGGTCGGCGTGGACGTAGCGGAGCCGGTCGGACAGCCCCATGGCCCGGTGCCGCGCGAGGTCGGCGCCCTCCCGCACGCAGGCCGCCACGTCGTGGCCCCCGTCGAGCAGCGCGCGCGCGACGTGCGAGCCGACGAAGCCGTTGGCGCCGGTCACCAGTACCTTCAAGCGTCCCTCCCGCGCGCCAGCGTCAGTCCCAGAGCTTCCAGGGCGCGTCGCCGGACGTCCACTGCGCCTCGAGGCGGTTCTTGTCCCGGAGCGTGTCCATGCAGGCCCAGTGGCCGTGGTGCTTGTAGGCGGCGAGGTCGCCGCGGGCGGCCAGGGTCTCCATGGGCTCGCGCTCCCAGACGGTCTCGTCGCCCTCGATGACGTCGAAGACGCTGGGCTCCAGCACGAAGAAGCCGCCGTTGATCCAGCCGCCGTCCTCGGGCTTCTCCTCGAAGGCCGTCACGTGGGCGTCCCGGTCGATCCCGAGCTGGCCGAAGCGCCCCGGCGGCTGCGTGGCGGTCAGCGTCGCGGCGCGCCCGTGCTCCCGGTGGAAGTCCAGGACGGCCTGCAGGTCCACGTCGCCCACGCCGTCGCCGTAGGTCAGCATGAAGGTCTCGTCGCCCACGTACGGGGCGACGCGCTTCACGCGGCCGCCGGTCATGGTGTGATACCCGGTGTCGACCAGGGTCACCTTCCAGGGCTCCGCCTTCGCCTGGTGGACCTCCATGGAGTTGTTCGCCAGGTCCAGGGTCACGTCGGACATGTGCAGGAAGTAGTTCGCGAAGTACTCCTTGATGACGTAGCCCTTGTAGCCCAGGCAGATGACGAACTCGTGGAAGCCGTGGTGGCTGTAGATCTTCATGATGTGCCAAAGCATCGGCTTGCCGCCGATCTCCACCATCGGCTTGGGCTTGAGCGGCGTCTCCTCGGCGAGTCGCGTGCCGAAGCCGCCGGCCAGGATGACAACTTTCATGGGCTCCCCGGGGTCGTGTCGGGTGATTGCGGGTGTCGGGAGGGCTCGCGGCCCAGGCCCCACCGGTCGATCTGCTCGACCGTGAGCGCGTCCAGCCCGGCGGAGGCCCCCTCCTCGTGGCAGGTCCGATACCAGTCGGCGGTCAACTCCAGGCACCGCGACAGCGGGATACGCGGGCGCCAGCCGAGCTCTCGCCGGGCGAGGCTGCAGTCGAGCTTCAGCAGGCCGGCCTCGTGCGGCCCCTCGTCGCGCGTGACCCGCCAGGAGGCGTCCTCGCCCCACGCGGCGGCGAAGCGCTCGACGACCTCGCCCACCGTCAGGACGTCCTCGTCCGACGGCCCGAAGTTGTACGCGCGGGCGCAGGCCGCGTCCCCCTCGAGGCCGCGCTGGGCCAGGAGCAGGTAGCCCCGCAGCGGCTCCAGGACGTGCTGCCACGGCCGGACCGCGCCGGGGCTGCGGATCTCCACGGTCTCGCCGGCCACGAAGGCGCGCACGGCGTCCGGGATGAGCCGGTCCTCGCTCCAGTCCCCGCCGCCGAGGACGTTCCCCGCCCGGGCGGACGAGACGATGCAGCCCGCGTCGTGGAGGAACGACCGCCGATAGCTCTGCGTGACGATCTCCGCGCAGGCCTTGCTGGAGCTGTAGGGGTCGTGGCCGCCCAGGTGGTCCGCCTCGCGATAGCCCCACGCCCACTCGCGGTTGTCGTAGCACTTGTCGCTGGTGACCACGACGACCGCGTCCACGCTCCCGGCGTGCCGGACGGCCTCCAGGACGTTCGCGGTCCCCATCACGTTCGTGTCGAGCGTGGCCAGCGGCGACTCGTAGGACGGCCTCACCAACGCCTGGGCCGCGAGGTGGAACACCACGGAGGGCCGGAAGTCCGCCATCAGGGTCGCCATGGCCGTCGCGTCCCGCACGTCCGAGACCATGTGCTCGCAGCGCGACCGCAGGTCGAGGATCTCGAAGACGCTCGGGCTCGTCTCCGGGGGCTGGGCGATACCCAGGACCTCCGCGCCCATGTGGGCCAGCCAGCGGGTGAGCCAGCTTCCCTTGAAGCCCGTGTGTCCCGTGACGACGACCCGGCGGCCGTCCCACAGCGAGGGTTCGATCTGCATCATTGCACCCGCCCGAGGCGTCGCCGGATCCCCCAGAGCACCCGGTGCCGCACGATCCCGCGGACGCGCCGCAGCGCCGCCCGGATGGGACGATCCCGCTCGTGCAACCAGCCGATCCTCAGGGTCTCGCGATAGTAGCGCAAGGGCGCCTGGCTGCTCTTGGCGTCCTCGTGGACCCGGAACTCGGCCAGGTGGTCGTCGACCAGGTGCGCCGGGCCGACCCCGAGCAGGCGGATCCACAGGTCCAGATCCATGAGGAGGTGGAACGACGGGTTCACCCCGCCCGCCCGGGCCACGGCCTCGCGCCGGTAGAACGACCCCGGCTGGACGATGCGGCCGCGCTGGGAGCGCAGGATGTCGCGGTCCAGGGACACCGAGCGCGTCTCCCCGATGACGGCGCCGTTTACGTCCACCCGGTAGAGGTGCCCGTGGAAGAGCACGGCCTCCGGATCCTCCCGGGAGGCCTCGACGACCTCGCCGACCGCCCCGGGCAGGTACCGGTCGTCGGAGTTGAGCCAGCCGACCAGATCGGTGTCCATCCGCCGGAAGCCCTTGTCGATTGCGTCCGCCTGCCCTTCATCGGGCTCGCTGATCCACTCGACGGCGTCCCCGTAGCTCTCGAGGATCTCCACGCTCGCGTCCGTGGACCCGCCGTCCATGACGAGGCAGCGCACGGGGTGCTCCTGCGCGAGGACGCTGTCCAGGCACTCCCGCAGGAAGCGCGCGCCGTTGAAGTTGGGGACGATGACGCCGACCGTCGGGCGCCCGTGTTCCTCGAGCCGCATACCGGGATGCTCCGTCGGCGACCAACCGCACCGCGCAGGCACGGGCGTCGCGGGTTCGGGAGAGAGCGAGAGGAGCGCCCGAACCGGCGCTCGAGGCGGGCCGTCGACCCGCCGATCTCGGCGCGAGAGGGTACCAGCGGCGCCCCCTCCGGTCACGCGGATCGCCGCGGCGGCGCTCAGCGCACGTCGGGCGGGGCGTCCGACGGGGGCTCACCCGGGCCCATCCGGTGACTCCGCGCGCCGCCGGCCATGGCGAAGGTGGCCTCCAGCAGGATCTCCTGGAGGTCCCGCGAGAGCAGACGACGCCGCTCGGCGTCCCGCAGCCCGCGCACGCGCTCGAGCAGGGTCTCGTGCCCGGCCAGGATGTCCTCGGCCTCCGGCGTGGCCTCGGCGTGGCTCAGCGCGCCCCGATCGACCTCCTCCGCCAGGGCGAGGCTGCGCCGCCCCAGGGCCCGCACCCGGCGCTCCACGACCTCGGCCCGGAGCAGCGCGCGCCGCGCCGACGCGTCCCGCCCCTCCAGCGCCTCGCGGAACTCCGAGCGCAGCAGGGCCAGGACCGCGGCCCGGTCCTCGTCATCGCCCGCCTCGCGGCTCCAGTCCGCGGCAAGCTCCCGCGCCAGCGCCCGGCCCTCCTCGTCCTGCGGAGAGAGGCCGACCATCTCCGCGACGGCCTCCGCCGCCCCGGGCTCGGGCCGATCGTCGCGCACCTCGCGCCCGCCGCACCCCACGAGGAGCAGCACCCCGAGCGCGACCGGGACCGCGCGCCGCCGACGCCTCACGACCCCTCCGCGCGGCCTCGCCTCTCCTGCGCGTACCGGCTCAGGCGCCGGCTCATGGCGCCTCCGGCCGCCGCGTGGAGCGCCTCGAGGCTGGCCTCCCGGAGATCGCGCTCCAGGGCCTCCCGGCGCTCGTCGAGGGCCTCGTCCAGCTCCTCCTCGATCGCCCGGACGCGCTCCAGGAGGGCCTCGCCCTGCTCCCGGGCCGCCTCGCCGCCGATCTCACCGTCCACGACGGCCTTGCCCAGGCGCAGGGTCTCGCGGCCCAGTGCCCGGATGCGGCGGTCGAGGACCTCGGTCCGGAGGAGGCGCAGGCGCCCGTCGCGATCCCGCCCGGACGCGGCCTCGCCGAGGTCCTCCCGGAGGACCTCCAGGACCTCGTCCCGATCGTCGTCGGCGCCGGCCTCCCGGTGCCAGTCGGCGGCAAGCTCCCGCGCGTCCGCCCTGCCCTGCTCCAGCGCGCGCCCGTCGACCCCCTCCAGCAGGAGGTCGGCGATCGCCCCGGCGAGCCTCTCGCGACCGGCGTCCTCACCCATGGTCGGCTCCTGCTCCCGGGGGCTCACGACTTCTTGCGCAGCTTGACCTTCGCGCGGGCCCAGTCCTTGTTCTCCATCGCGGACTTCACCTCGGCCCACGAGCCCTTGCACGTGTCGTCGACGTGCTCGCCGACGATCTTCGCCGCGCCGCCCTTCAGATAGGCCGTGAACAGGTCGTCCTTCGTGCGGCCGCTGTCCAGCCACTTCTCCACGCAGGCGATCTGGTTCGGATAGGAGTTCGGCGACCGGATCCCGGCCTTCTTCAGGGCGTGCTGCTTCAACACGTCCGTCGCGCCCTCGTTGAACTGGGAGCCGACGAACGGCGTGAAGTCCGAGGCCGTGTTGTTGTGGAGCATCTCGTGGGGGACCGTGCCGGCGTTGGCCGAGGCCTTGTGGATGTAGTTCACGCCGTCGTGGGCGAAGCCGTTCAGGCCGCCGTGGACGGGCGCCACCCACTCGTCCCACGAGTACTTCGTGTCGCCGTAGATCGCGTCGTAGGCGGCCTTGAAGTCGTCCGTGTCCAGCAGCTCGAGCTTGCCGGCAGAGATCGTCTTGTAGTCCTCGAAGGCGGCGTTGAGGACAGCGGCCGCCCGCTTCTCGGACAGCGGGCCGCCCTCGTCCTTCGCGCCCTCCACCTGCGGCGCCGGGCCGGCGTGCTCCCCGGGCGAGAGCGCTCCGGCCTGGGACTCGTAGCCCGGCTGGTTGTCCGGCGAGAGGCGTGCCGTCTGGGCCTCGTAGCCTCCACTCCCGGCAGCCTTCCCCGAGGCGCCACCGGCGGCCTGCGTCGCGTCGGTCGTCACACCCGATCGCCGGCTGATCGCGGCCCTTCGTACGGCCTCGAGCATCACTCCACTCCCTGTGCGTGAGACCGACCCTGTCGCGAGTCCTACCCGACGCGCGCGCATTCGACAAGCGCCGCGCCCCCGCCCGACCTCCGGGACGGCGGTCAGACCTCCACGTCCTCCACCTCGCCGCCGAGCCAGCTGTACATGGCCGGGAGGACGACCAGGGTGAGGATGGTGGAGGTGATGAGCCCCCCGACGACCACCGTGGCCAGGGGGCGCTGGACGTTGGAGCCGATGTCGTTCGCGAGCATCAGGGGCACGAGGCCGCCGATAGTGGTGGTTGCGGTAATCAGGACGGGGCGGAGGCGGTGCTCGGCGCCCGTGAGGACCGCCTCGGTCATGGCCATGCCCCGCCGTCGGAGGCGGTTGATGTAATCCACGAGGACCACGCCGTTGCTGAGAATTTCTGCTAAAGGAAAAACCTCATGTTTAAGAATATTGGCATATGTAATTACCCGTTTACCCTCATAAAAAGTTCCATCACGTAACATATTG
>JBNJGB010000060.1:0-21377 GCA_051747385.1 Myxococcota bacterium | reverse complement strand
GACGGCGCGGACGCGGACGATGACCCCGGCGACGAGGACCCGCCGCCCACCTGACCGGCGGTCACCCCGGGCCGACCATCCGCTGCCGATCGGTTACCGTGAGAAACCCAGGCTGGAGCACCCTTCGATCTCGCGCACCGCGGGTCTCCGAGGGAAATGCGCGTGGAACGGCCAGGCGCGCAGCGCCGGTGCCGCGTCCCGAAGGCGCTGCCAAGCAGCGCGGCGCTGGCCCGCCGGGCCAGGAGAGCCGGCGTCAGCCGGAATGCCAGCAGGCACGGCGCAGCGGTCGCGGCAGGCCGAGGCGCCGGAGATCGCCGGTCGCCCAAAGGGAGCACTATCGGAGACGATTCCGTGGCAGCGCCGAAGGTCGATCCGGAGGAGCGGAGGCCGAGCTACACCAGCACGTAGCCGAATCGCGCGCAGGCCTCGCGGAGGAACGTCAGGAGCGCCGGGTCCGCCAGGGCGCGGTGGAAGACCGGGTGCCGCGGCGCCGCGCCCTCCGCGCGGTCCCAGAGCGCCAGCATGGGGCGGTTCGCGTCCATCGAGGACGGATGGAGGACTCCCTCCACGTCCTCCCACGCGTCGTAGAAGGTCCGCGCCCACCGGCGAGCCGGCCCCCGCGGCCCGGAGCAAATGCGATGCCATGACGACCGGCGAGCGGGTCCTGTCGCTGTTTTGCGACCCCTGAGTCGCCTGGGTTCGGGTGGCCCACCGCCGAGCGGCGGCGGGCAAATCTGCAGCTGCCGGCCGAGTGGCTCGTGGAGGCCATGGAGACCTTCCGCGACCACCGGGAGAACGCGGCCGATGAGACCTGCCAACACCTCTCGCCGCGTCCGGTCACCTCGGTCGACAACCTCTTCCAGGCAGCGCGCCCTCGGGCAGCTCCAGTCTGAGCCCGACCATGTCGGTGCCTCCTGCCACTGCCACGGTAGGGCGCCCCACCCCACGAGTCCACGTTGCGTCGAGAGGCGCGGGTCGCAACTCGTCGACCTGGTGCCATGGACAGGGCGCGAGGGCTCGGGCGACCGGTGGGCGTCACCGCCGAGGTCACGCCCGCCGGGCGTCCTCGATGATGCGCGCGAGGATGCTCACGGCGATCTCCGCGGGCGTGGCGGCGCCGATGGACAGGCCCACCGGGCTCTCGATGGCCTCGACCGCGTCGGCGGGCAGGCCGTCGTCGTCCGCGAGCAGCCCGCGCACGACGCGCGCCTTGCGCTTGCTGCCGAGCATGCCCATCCAGCCGTCGTAGCCGGCCTCCAGCACGACCCGGCCGTAGACCCGGTCCACGGCGTGGCCGCGCGACATGAGGAGGACGTGGCTGAAGCGGTCCAGGCCGCCGGCGTCCGAGACCAGGTCCGCGGGCTCCCCGTGGTGTCGCGCTGCGGCGTGTACGAACGCCTCGTGCTCCAGGATCTCGGGGCGGTCGTCGTGGACCTCGACGGGATATCGAAGCTGGCCGGCGAGGCGCACGACCTCGCGGCCGCAGTGTCCGCCCCCGCAGACGAGGATGCGGGGCACCGAGGGGAGCACCTCCATGGCGATCTCGGCGCGGCCGCCGCACACCATGCCGGTGGCCTCCTCGCCCACGTCGGCGGCCAGGATGGACAGGACCTTCCCGCGGCCCGAGCGCAGGACGGCGGGCACCTCGTCGAGGACCATGGCCTCCAGGGTGCCGCCGCCCACGCTGCCCACGGTGGTCCCGTCGTCGAGGACCAGCATCTTGTGCGTCTTCTTGCCCGGGCTGGAGCCCTTGTAGGTGAGGACCGTCGCGACCACGCCGCGGCGGCCCTCCTCGACGGCCCGGACGATGGCTCGCATCACCTCGAGGATCATCGCGCCTCCTCCGCGCGGAGCGCGGCGGGGGTGTTCACGTTGCGCAGGACGGCGTCCGTCGTGGCGGGGACCTCCACGATATCACCCGCGGCGACGAGGACGTCCCGCAGCGTGGTCGACGCCGGCTCGGACACGCCGCGCAGCGCCGCCAGGGCCCGCGACGTGAGGACCACGGGATGCCCGCGGCGCCCTCCGAACGACGGGACCACGCGGGCGGCGTGGGGCGGGGCCTCCTCCAGGGCGGCGCGCAGCCTGCGCAGGTCCTCCACGGCCACCCGCGGGTGGTCCACGGGCTGGACCAGGACGGCGTCCGGCGTGTCCAGGGCGTCCACGCCGAGGATCACGGAGGACAGCGGCCCGTCCCCGGGGCGCGGGTTCGCGACCGTGCGCAGGCCGGGGATCGGGTGCGGCGACGGGCCGTCCGGCGGCAGGACGGCGATGCGCGGCGCCCATCCGGCCCGCTCCAGGCGCTCGGCCACGTGCTCCAGGAAGGTGCGCCCGTCCAGGTCCACGTGGGCCTTGGGCCCGCGCCCGAGGCGCCGACCACGCCCCGCGGCCAGGATGACGGCTCCCACGCGCATCGCTACTTCCTCATGAGGAAGACGCCGAGGCCGATGAAGGCCAGGCCGGCCAGCCGCGTCGGCGTCACCGCGACCCGGGGCATCCCCAGCCACCCCGTGGCGTCCACGACGAGGCCCGTCCCGAACTGCCCCAGGAGGATGAGCCCCAGGGCCACCGAGGCCGGCAGCCGGCCGAAGACGATGGCGCCGAAGTAGATGATGACCGCGCCCATGACCCCGCCGAAGAGCGTGGCGGGCGGCGTCTGGGCGATGGCCTCCCGGCTGGGGATCGGCATGCCCGCGACGAGCCACACGGTCCCGGACAGGAGCATCACGATGACCGCGTTCAGCAGGATGGCCGACGACAGGTCCCACTCGGCGCGCAGGCGGCTGTTCACCACGCCCTGGAGCGCGACGGACATCCCGATGACGAGGGCGAGGACGGCGTACACGGCCTTCATGGCGCGCCCTCCGCTTCGAGGAGCAGGCGACGGACGAGGCGCCGCGTCACCCACCGCCGGTAGTCCGCCGTGGAGCGCACGTCGCCGATGGGCTCGATCTCGGCCTCCGCTGCGCGGCCGGCCTCCTCCGCGAGCGCCGGCCCGGGGGCGCGACCGTCGCAGAGGGCTTCCGTCTCGCGGAGTCGCACGGGCGTCGCCGCGACGCTCCCCACGGCGAGGCGGACGTCGGTCAGGCTGTCGCCGTCCCTCCCCGCGCAGAAGGCGAGCACGACCTTGCTGATGGCCTGGGCCTCGCGCGTGCCCACCTTGCGGAACGCCTGGTGGGGGCGGGGCCGGATGGGGATGCGGACCTTCACGATCAGCTCCTCGGGGCGCCGCGCGGTCCGGCGGTAGCCCAGGTGCATGTCCACGTACGGCACCACGCGCTCGCCGCCGTCCCGGCTGGCCAGCACGACCTCCGCATCGAGGGCGAGAAGGACCGGCAGGGAGTCGCCGGCCGGGGAGGCGTTGGCGATGTTGCCGCCGAGGGTGGCCCGGCTCTGCATCTGCCAGGCGCCGATGGTGGCGGCGGCGTCCGCGAGGACGGGGGCGTGCTCCTGGACGAGCGGGTCCTCCCGGATGGTGAAGAAGGTGCTGGCGGCGCCCACCTCGAGGGCGTCGTCCTCCACCCGGATTCCGCGAAGCTCCGGCAGGCGCAGCACGTCCACCACGGCGTCGTGCACGCGGCCGGTGGCGTGGTCCTCCACGAGGAGGTCGGTCCCACCTGCGACGGGCAGGGCGCCCGCGGCGACGGCCTCCAGCGCGTCGGACAGCCCCGTGGGCCGATGGGCGACGGTCATGACGCCCTCCCGTCGTCGTGCGCGCCCTCGTGGATGCGCTGGCCGGTGGCGACCTCGACCGCCCGGAAGATGCGCTCGTAGCCGGTGCAGCGGCAGAGCGTCCCGGAGACCAGGTCCCGCACGTCGGCGCGCGTCGGCTTGGGGTTGCGCTCCAGCAGGGCCCGGATGTTCACCACCATGCCCGGCGTGCAGGCGCCGCACTGGACGCCGCCCTCGTCCACGAAGGCCCGCTCCACGGCGTCCAGCTCCGGGCCGTCCGCCAAGCCCTCCACGGTGACGACCTCGCGGCCGTCCACCTGGAACACCGGGACCAGGCAGGCGCACACCGGCTGGCCGTCCAGGAGCACCGTGCAGGCGCCGCACTCGCCCTCCCCGCAGCCCTCCTTGGAGCCGGTGAGCCGCAGGTCCTCCCGGAGCACGTCCAGGAGGCGCGCCATGGGGCCGCCGTCCCAGGAGACGTGGTCGCCGTTCACGCGAAACGAGATGGCGTCTGTCACGGGGGGCTGCCTCCTGCTCACCGGGAGCCCGTGGCGCATATGCACCCGTCGCGAATCCCGGCCTTCCTCACCGGTCTCAATGTCCGAGAACCGTCCGCCGCACCTCCGGGTACGGTCGCGGACCCCTCGTACGTCGATCCGGGCAGGATCGTCTCGGACTCGCTCGTTCGGCAACACACTACGGGCTCCTGGACTCGACCTTGGCGCGTCGCCGGCGGGCGGACCCGTTGGCGACGGGCGAGGAAATGGAGAGACACGGCGGGCCCCACGAAATCCAGAACTCCCTTCACAGCCGCAGGGGGCCTCGGGAGCCCGCCGTGCCCCAGGGCATGCTACCCGCAACCTCCGCCGCCTTGCCAGAGCACGGTCCAGGAGCCTCCCAGGCGCTGAAATGCGCTTGGCAGGCCCCCCGAGGATGCAGGCAGCGTCAGGCAGCCTGTCGGCACGAGATGGAGGCACGAGGGCGACTTGCGGCGTTCGGACCGGGGTCGGCGCCATGGTGTCCGGCCGCTGCTACGGGACGCGGCCGACGTAGAGGTGCGCGGTGCCGAGGGTCTGGCGCCGGACGGTGACGTCGACGAGGCCCGCATCGGCCATCATGGCGGCGAACTCCGCGGCGGGCGGGAAGGCCGCGATGCTCTCCTGGAGATAGCGATACTCGCGGGAGCCGGAGAGCCAGCCGCCGAGGCGGGGCACGACGTGGTGGACGTGGAAGCGGGCCAGGGGGGCCATGAGGCCGCGGCGGGGCTCCGAGAGCTCCAGGATGGAGACGCGGCCGCCGGGGGCGGTGACGCGGGTCATCTCCCGGAGTCCCTGCATGCGGTCGGGGACGTTCCGGATGCCGAAGGAGATGCACGTGGCGCGGAAGGCGCCGTCCTCGAAGGGCATGTCCTGCGCGTCGCCGACCACGAGGTCGATCCGCTCGTCCAGGCCGGCGCGGGTGACCTTCTCCCGGCCGACGTCGAGCATGTTGGCGGAGGGATCGAGGCCCGTCAGGACGACCCCGGGGCGGGCATTCGCTACGGCCAGCGCCACATCCGCGGTCCCGCTCGCCACGTCGAGCACCCGGTCGCCGGGCTCCAGCGATCCCAGGGATCGGACGAGGCGCCCGCGCCACAGGCGGTCGAGGCCGAAGCTCATCAGCCGGTTCAGGAGGTCGTAGCGGCGGGCGATGCGATCGAACATCGTCCCGCTCCCGAGGTCGCGCTTCCGCCGGGTGGCCAGGGCTCGGCTCACGGGGTCACCTCCGCGGTCGTCATAGCGCCGATCCGGCGAAGCTCCGAGGGGCTCAACGCCTGCGGGCCGTCGCTCCGGGCCCGGGTGGCGTCCGGGTGCGCCTCCACGAGGAGGCCGCTCGCGCCGGCGGCGAGGGCAGCGCGGGCCAGGGGCGCCACCAGGTCCCGCCGTCCAACGGCGTGGGAAGGGTCCACCAGCACCGGCAGGCCGTCCACGTGCACAAGCAGCGCCACGGCGGCCAGGTCCAGGAGGTTCCGCGTCTCCGGGTCCGGGCCGCGCACCCCGCGCTCACACAGGATCACCCCGCCCGCGCCGGCGTCGAGGAGGTGCTCGGCCGCCAGGCGCCACTCGTCCAGGGTCGCCGCGCGGCCCCGCTTCAGGAGCACGGGTCGCCCCGTGCGGCCCGCCGCGTGCAGCAGCGCGAAGTTCTGCATGTTCCGCGAGCCGATCTGGAGCACCTCGGCCGCCTCGGCCACCCCGTCCACGTCGCGCTCGGCCAGGACCTCCGTCACCAGGTGGAGCCCGTGGGCGTCCGCCGCCTCCCGGAGCCAGCGCAGGGCCGGCCCGCCGTGGCCGGAGAAGGAGTAGGGGCTGGTCCGGGGCTTCCACGCCCCCCCGCGCAGGAGGCGCGCCCCGGCCTCGGCCGCCATCCGCGCAGCGGCGTGGACCTGCTCCTCGTCCTCGGCCGCGCAGGGGCCTGCCGCGAGCACCGCCGAGGCGCCGCCCCCGACGAGCACGGCGTCCGCTCCCTCACCGACCCGGACGGCACGGCCGGCGGCGGCGTCCAGGCGCGGGTGGGGGCTGTCGGCCCCGAGCACGGCCTCGACCCCGGACAGGGCCCGAAGCTCGGCAGGGGCGACGCGGCGCGAGCAGCGGTCGAGGCCGAGGGCCGTCGTCCGGCCGTCGGCGGCGCGCAGCGGCTTCGCCCACACCCCGAGGCCCTGGAGCGCGGCCTGGACGGCCTTCGCGTCGGCGTCCGATCGCAGCGTGATCACCGTGGTCATCCGTCCTCCCTCAGACTCCGCGCTCGACGGCGGCCTGCATCACGGCCAGGAGGGCCTCCCGAGCCGGGCCGGGACGGAGCGCCGACAGGCTCTCCCGCGCCTCCGTCACCAGGGAACGCGCCCGCTCCCGGGTCGCCCGGGCGCAGCCGGTGTCCAGCAGCCTCCGGCGCAGGGCCTCTCCGGCCCCGGGCTCGTCCAGGCGCTCCGGCTCGGCGGCGATGGCCCGGAGCGTGTAGACGACGTCCGGGTCCCGCTCGCAGGCGACCAGGAGCGGCCACGTCAGCTTGCCCTCGCGGAGGTCCAGCAGGGCGTCCTTGCCGGTCACCGCCGGGTCGCCCTCCACGTCCAGCGCGTCGTCCACGAGCTGGAAGGCCAGGCCCAGCGCGTCCCCTGCGTCGGCCAGGGCGCGCGTCTCGTCCTCGCCCAACCCGCCGGCCGTGGCGCCGGCCACCATGGCCCAGTGGAAGAGGACCGCCGTCTTGCCCCGGACGACGCGGTGGTAGACGTCCGGGTCCGGGTCGAAGCCGCCCCGCCGAGCGAGCTGGAGCGCCTCGGCGGACACCATGTCCCCGATGGCGTCGAGGAGGCTCACGAGCAGGTCCGGCATCCCCACGGCGCGCACCCGGCGCAGGGCCTCGATGAGCAGGTGGTCGCCGCCCAGGACGCTGGCGGGGTTGCCGTAGACCATCCGGGCCGTGGGCGCGCCGCGGCGCTCGGTGCCCTGGTCGATGACGTCGTCGTGCAGCAGCGTCGCGGCGTGGACCAGCTCGCAGGAGACGGCCAGGTCCCGCACGACGTCCGGGTCTCCGCCGTCCCCGGCCCGGGCGGACAGGAAGACGCAGAGCGGCCGGATGCGCTTGCCCGGTCGCCCGAGCAGGTGCCGCGCGGCCCGCTCCGCCAGGTCGCCGTCGGCGTCTCCGGAGGTGCCGAGGTCGGCCTCCAGGTCCGACAGATCGGCGGCGAGCCAGCGGCGGATCTCCACCAGCCGGGCGGCGAGCGGGTCCAGGCCCACCCGATCGGCCACGTCGGCCAGGGGCTCCAGCACGGGCTCCGGGCGCTCGCGTGCGACGGGTTCGTTGACAACACGGGCCGTCTCTCTCATGGGTCTTCCTCCCGCACGTCCACGGAGCCGTCATGTCGTTCGAGCACGAGGTCACCGTCCGCTTCCACGAGGTCGACCGGGCCGGAATCGCGTTCTTCGGCCGGGTCTTCGAGTACTGTCACGAGGCCTTCGAGGAGCTCCTCGTCGCCGCCGACGACCGCCTCCTGGCCGTCTTCGACACCGGCGGCTGGGGCATGCCCCTCGTCCACGTCGAGGCCGACTACGCCCGCCCCATGCGCATGGGCGACCGGCTGCGCGTCTCGGTCGGCGTCGACCGCCTCGGCGAGCGCTCCGTCACCTTCGCCTTCCGGGTCGTCGGCGCCGAGGACGGCGCGCTCCGGGCTACCGTCCGCCACGTCCACGCCTGCGTCGACCTGGAGCGCTTCGAGGGCATCCCCGTCCCGGATCGGCTCCGCGACGGGCTGACCCGCCTGGGGCTGCTCGAGGACGTCGCGGGCGCCGGCGCGTGAGGGCTTGCCCAGGGCCGTCCGCGGGAGGGCGTCGACCCACAGGAGCCGGTCCGGCGCCTTGAACCGCGCCAGGCGCCCCGCCACATGGCTCCGCAGCGCCTCGTCCGAGGGCCTCTCCGCGCCGGCCTCGGCCACCACGAGGGCGGCCGGTCGCTCGCCCCAGCGCGCGTCCGGCAGGCCGACGACGAGGGCTTCTCGCACGGTCGGGTGGGCGACGAGGGCCGCCTCCACCTCTTCGGGGACGACGTTCTCGCCGCCGCTCAGGATGACTGCGTCCCGCCGCCCCGCCACGTGCACGCGGCCCAGCGGGTCCACGTGGCCCCGATCTCCGGTGACGAGCGAGCCACCGGGCGCCAGGGGACCCGCCACACGAAGTGTCCCGTCGTCGTCGGCCTCGACCCGCGCGAAGGGCAGCGGCGGACCGGCCCCCGCGTCGGGCGACAGGTCTCCCGGGAAGCGCGTCGCGACCTGGGAGCCGGCCTCGCTCATGCCCCAGGTGAGGGCCACCGGGGCCCCGAGGGCGCGACACCGCTCGATCAGCGCCTCCGGGGCCGGCGCGCCGCCCAGCAGGATGGCGCGCACCGAGGCCGGGAAGGGGCGCTCGGGGCGCGCGTCCAGCACCCGCTCCAGCATCGTCGGCACGAGGGACACGAGCGCCGCGTCCCCGCCGTCCAGCGCCGCCGCGACGCGCGCCGGGTCGAAGCGCTCGTGCAGCACGGCGGTGGTCCCGCACAGCGCGGTCCGGAGCAGCACGGACAGGCCGCCCACGTGGTGAAGCGGCAGGCAGCCCAGCCAGCGGTCGCCCGGGTCGTGGCCCAGGCGGATCGCGGAGCCGAAGGCGCTCAGCACGACCTGTCGGGCCGTGAGCAGGACCCTCCGCGGCGCCGCCGTGGTCCCGGAGGTCAGCAGGGCGACCAGCGGCTCCGACGGCGCCCAGCCGCGCTCCGGGCGGGCCGGGCCGTCCAGGTCGTCGAGGTCCGTGAGCACGTGGTCGGCGGCGAGGGCCTCGACGGCGGCCCGGCGTTCGCTCCCGGGCGCCTTCGGGTCGAGGGGGGCGGCCACCGCGCCGAGGCGGAGGACGCCGTGGAGGGCGGCGACGGAGCGCGCGTCGTGTCGGCCGGGGAGCGCGACCACGTCGCCGGGGCCCACGCCACGCTGCGCCAGTCCGGAGGCCATCCGCGCGGCCATGTCGGCCAGGGCCTCCCAGGAGACTCTCCCGGGATCTCCGTCGAGTGCCGGGTGATCCGGCCGGGCGCGGGCCGAGGAGGCCACCGGCTCTGGGAGGCGCGTCGCGGCGTCGCCACGAGACCCGTCGGGCGTGGTGTCCGCCAGCCGGGGCCCCGGGCCGAAGGACAGGAGCGTCAGCGCCGGGCACGCCCGCGCCACCGCCAGGGCGCCTCGCCGGGCCACCGGGCCGTCCAGCGTCGTCGTCACGAGGACGCCCAGCCCGCCCCGCGACGCCCGGAGGGCAAGCCGCGAAGTCGCCCGGAGCCCGCCGATCAGCATCGGCTTCAGGACCACGACGTCGGCGGCGCGCCGATCGAGGATGGCCTCCAGGTCCTCGGCGTCCCGGCAGGACTCGTCGGCCGCCACCAGCATCGGCACCGCGTCGCGCACGGCCGCGAGGCCCTCCAGGTCCCGGCCGCGGACCGGCTCCTCGATCATCTCCACGCCGTGCCGAGCCAGGCGGTGGAGGATCCGGACGGCCTCCTCGGGGGTCCAGGCGCCGTTGGCGTCCAGGCGGAGGCGCGCCGTGGGGCCCGCGGCCTCGCGGATGGCCGCCACGTGGGCCTCGTCCTCCTCGGGGCTGCCGGCGCCCACCTTCACCTTCAGGCGGTGGAGCCCCGACCGGACGGCGTGGCGGGCCTCGGCGGCGTCCCGGACCAGGCGGTGGCGCGGGACCGTGCGATCGGCCGAGCCGCCGAGCACGGTCTCGGGGGCCACCCCTTCGCGGGCGGCCCTCAGCTCCAGGAGGGCCTGATCGAGGGCGTGCGCCGCCGACGCGGGCCAGGAGCCCTCCCGGAGCAGCGCCTCCAGGTCCTCCAGCGCCCCGGGCTGGATGGACTCCAGGGCGGCGCGCGCCTCGTCGAGCCCCTCCCGGCTGAAGCCCGGCAGCGGGGAGGCCTCACCCCGGGCCTCGCGGCCCGCCTCGTCGACGAGGGTGAGCACCAGGCCCCGGCGGCGGTGCAGCACGCCGCGGGAGGTGGTCAGGGGCCGCTCCAGGCGGGCCTCCCAGGGTTCGATCCGGACCTCGACCACGGTCACAGGAGCACCCCCGCGCCGAGGAGGAGGCCGAAGATCAGCTCCAGTCGGGCCGTGCCGCCGAGCTCCGGGTTGAGGGCGGCGCCGTCGGTGGTGGCCACGGTGCGCCAGCGGCGCCAGGCGACCGGGATGGCCAGGAGCGGAAGGAGCCAGCCCGGGCCGCCCAGGCCCGCCGCGACGACGGCCGGCGGGACGGCGAACGAGACCAGGAGAAGCAGGGCGTACTCGATCCGGGCGCCGCGTGCGCCGAGACGCACGGCCAGGGTGCGCTTGCCGGCGCGGGCGTCCGTGTGGCGGTCGCGGAGGTTGTTGACCACGAGGATGGCCGTGGCCAGGAGCCCGACGGGGAGCGAGGCGAGCCAGACGTGCGCCGGGACGTGCCCCGCCTGGACGAGGTAGGTCCCGCCCACGGCCGCCGGGCCGAAGAAGGCGAGGACCAGCGGATCGCCCAGGCCGACGTAGCCCAGTGGCACGGGCCCGGCCGTGTAGGCCACGGCGCTCGCCAGGCCGGCGACGCCGATGGCCACGATGGGCCAGCCGCCGACCCCGGCCAGGTAGATCCCCACCAGGAGCGCCAGGCCCAGGGTCACGCCGGCGCCGGCGACCACCTGGCGGACGCCCAGCCACCCCTTCTGGGCGGCCCGCGCGGGGCCGAGGCGGTCCTCCCCGTCTGCGCCGTTCAGGAAGTCCGAGGCGTCGTTGGCCAGGTTGCACCCGATCTGCAGGAGCAGGGCGCCGGCCAGGGCCGCGAGGGCGGGCAGCGGGCGCAGGGCGCCGTCGGCCGCCGCCAGGGCGGTCCCCACGAACACCGGCACCGCCCCGGCCGGCAGGGTCTTCGGGCGGATGGTGTGCAGCCACACCGCCACCGGGCCGGGGCGCTCCGCGGGCGCGGACGGGGAGAGGGACGTCATGGCGTCGCGAGGGCCTCCGAAACGTCTGGGTGCTCGGACTTCGGTGCGGGGATGGAGAGGTCGTCCAGGGCGCGCGCCACCGCCTCCCGCGCGCTGCGGTGGCGGGAGAGGTCGTCCCGGCGATCCACCGGGACGTGGAGCACGTGCAGGCCGGGCGCCTCGACACGGTCCGCCAGGGCGCGCCGGAGGTGCTCGGCGTCGCCGACTTCCTCGCAGGACACGCCGGCGCCGCGGCACAGCGCGGGGACGTCGGAGTCCTGCCCGGCCACGAAGCGGGGCTCGAAGGCCGTGGGGTGTCCGGCGATGGGGAGGTGGTCGAAGATCCCGCCGCCCCGGTTGTCGACGACGACGCAGGTCACCGGGATCCCGCGCGCTCGGGCCGCTCGCGCCGCAGGTCCCAGGCTCCCGAGGTCGTGAAGGAACGCCAGGTCGCCCACAAGGGCCGCCACGGGCCCGCCGTCCCAGGCCAGGGCCTGTCCCAGGGTCGTGGCGAGGGTCCCGTCGATGCCGTTCACGCCCCGGTTGGCGGTGATGGCGATTCCGCGGCCCGTGGGCGCGGAGAAGCCGTCGAGGTCCCGGATCGCGAGACTGCTTGCGACGTGGAGCAGGGCCCCGGCGGGCAGGACCTCCATCACGCGGCGGGCGACGGCGCCGCCCCAGGAGGCGTCCCCCGCCGTGGCCTCGCCCAGGGCGCTCCGGGCCGCGGCGTCGGCCTCGCGCCACCGGGTGAGCCAGGCCTCGTCCGGGCGCGGGTCCTGCGCGGCCACCCGCTCCGCGAGGTCCCGGGCGAGCGCGGAAGGCTCCGCCACCAGGAGGCGGGACGCGACGTGGTCCGGATCCCGCCACTCGCCGGCCGGATCGACGAGGGTCGTCCGGTCCAGGCCGTGCCGCGCCAGCCAGCGGAACACGGGTTTCGAGGTGGGAAGCGCGCCGAAGCGCAGGATGTGCCCGGGCACCACGGCGTCCGCGAACGCCTCCGCCCGGAGCAGGGCGTCCGCCGTCGACACGAGCGTCACGTCCGGCGCGATCCGCTCCCGCACGCCGGAGGAGGGCTCGGCGAGGACCGGCCAGCCGAGCGCGCGGGCCAGGGCGGCCACGCCGTCGGCGAGGGCCTCCTCCCGGGCGCGCCGGTCGCCCCCGCCCGCGACGCCGTCCAGCGGCCCGCAGACGAGGACGCCCCGCCGGGTCGCGGCGAGGCCCGAGGCCAGGGCGTCCACCTCCGCGCGCGGAAGCGTCGGGGCGCCCCGGATCACCCGCGCGCCGTCGCCGTGGGCCGGCGGGGTCGGGGCCTCGAGGCCGGGGGCCCAGAGCGGCTCGCGATAGGGGAGGTTCAGGTGGACGGGGCCGGGATGCGGGCCGGCGGCCACGTCTGCGGCGCGCGCGCCGAGGGTGCGAAGGAAGCGCGGGTCGGCGTCCGGCGTGGGGGCGCCCGGGTCGGCGCTCCAGCGGACGTACGGCGCGAACAGGGCGCCCTGATCCATGGTCTGCGGTGCGCCGGCCCGCTGAAGCTCCGGCGGACGATCGGCGGTCAGGAGCAGCAGGGGAAGCCCGGAGCGCTCGGCCTCGACGACGGCCGGCAGCCAGTGGGCGCCGGCGCTGCCCGAGGTGCAGCAGAGGATCGTCGGAGCGCCGGAGATGCGCGCCAGACCCAGGGCTACGAAGGCGGCGGTGCGCTCGTCCACGACCGTGTGGACCTCGGCCGCCCCGCGGTCGGCGGCCGACTCCAGGGCCAGGACCAGCGGGGTGTTCCGCGAACCGGGCGAGAGCACGGCGTGCCGCGCGCCCCCTGCCAGCAGGGCCCGGGCGAGCGTGTCGGCCCATCGTGCGTGGAGCGCCGCGCCGGTCATGTCGCCTCCGGCCGCACGGCGAGGGCGCTCCGGATGGCCCGGAGCTTGTGGTCGGTCTCGGTCCACTCCGCCTCCGGGTCGGAGCCCGGCACCAGGCCGGCGCCCGCGAAGGCCCAGGCGTCCGGGCCGCGGAGCAGCGCCGAGCGGAGCGCCACGTGGAAGGCCCCGTCGCCGCCCTCGTCCACCCAGCCCACGGGCGCCGCGTACCAGCCGCGCTCCAGGGCCTCGTGGGCCCGGATCCACGCGAGGGCCTCGCCGCGCGGGAGGCCGCCCACGGCGGGCGTCGGGTGCAGGCGCGCCAGGAGATCCCAGATGGAGCACGCCCGGTCCAGGGTGGCGACGACGGGCGTCTCCAGGTGCTGGACGTCGGCCAGGGGGCGCACGCGAGGGTCGGGGGCGACCTCGAGATCCCTCGCGAGGGGCGCGAGGGCGTCCCGGATGGCCTCGACGACGAAGCCGTGCTCGCGCCGGTCCTTGCCGTGTCGCCGGAGGGCGTCGGCGAGGGCGCGGTCGTCCTCCGGCGAGGCGCCGCGGGAGGTGGTGCCGGCGAGGGCCGCCGTGGCCGCCCGCCGCCCCCGGAGTCGGATGAGGACCTCGGGCGTGGCCCCCACGAAGGCGCTACCGTCCGCGGCCCGGAAGGCGAAGGTGGTGCAGGCCCGGTGCCGTTCGCGGAGGGCACGCGCCGTGGCGACCGGGTCCATGCGCCTGCCGTCCGGCGCGGCGAAGCGGGCCGCCCGGGCGAGGACCACCTTGCGGAGGCCCGGATCGTCGCCGGTGTCGAGGCGGTCCAGGGCCGCACGCACTCCGTCCATCCATTCGTCGCGAGCCGTCCTCGCGGTCGTCTCGACGGGCCGGATCGCACCCGGCGGTGTCTCGTCCCCGGCCGTCCGGTCGAGCCGTGCGAGGGAGGGGCGGAACGCCGCCTCGGGGTCGCTGCCCGGCCCGACGGACTCCGTGAGCACGGCCACCGTGCGTCCGCCGCTCCGGTGGACCAGGAGGCGCGGCACCACGAGGCGTCCCGCGCCCCAGGACCTCCAGGGCCCCGAGGGGTCGGCGGCGGCGTCCGAGAACCCGACGCCGCCCAGCGCGAGCGGAGGGCGCGCCCCGGCGGCGCGACCGGGGGCCCGGCGGATGGTGGCGATCTGTTCCGACAGTCGTGAACACCAGGAGCGGGCCGCCTCGAAGCGGCCGGGTCCGGCGGGGAGGTCCACGCTCGCGGCCTCCCCGAGGGCCAGGAAGCACACGTCTCCGTCCTCGTCCGACCAGGCCGCGAGGGGCTCGCCCGAAGCCTCGGCGAGCCCCGCCCAGGTCCAGGGGTCCGCGTGGGGCAGCGGCACCTCGATCCGGACGAGGCGCGCGCCCGGGGCGAGGTGTTCGGAGTCGATGGAAGCGGAGCCGAGCGACATGAGTCCTTCCCTATGAGGGCGTCTCTAGCAGCGCGTGGCCGTCTGTTCAAGCTAGCGTGAACATATGGTTCCGCGTCCGCCGGGAAGTCCCTTTCCACCAGCCGCCTCCCGAGCCACAATGCCCGGCGATGTCGTCGACCGAGGACAACCCGGGCGGACCGCCCGATCGACTGACCCAGCGCGTGCTCCAGGTCTGCGACGCGGTCGGGGACTTCATCGCCTGGTGGGGCTTCAAGGCGATCCACGGGCGGGTGTGGACCCTCCTCGCCCTCCGGGGGCGCCCCATGTCCCAGGCGGAGGTCGCCCGGACCCTGGGCGTGTCCCGGGCGCTCATGAGTTCAGCGATGTCTGAACTCTCCGACTACGGGCTGGTCCGGCCGGTCGGCCCCCGCAGGAACGCGCCCTGGCAGGCGACCCTCGACGTGTGGCCCGTCATCGCCGACGTGCTGCGCTCCCGGGAGTGGATGCTCATCGAGTCCGCTCGGGTCGCCTTGGAGGCGGCCATCGAGGAGGCCGAGATCACCCGCGATCTTGGTGAGCCTCTCGACTGGGATCTCACCCGGATGCGGGTCCTCCTCGGCCTCACCGAGACCGCCCAGGCCTTCCTCAGGATCCTGGTGCGGCTCCGCGTGCCGCGGACCCTGGACGCCCTCGGCTCCTGGCTCCGATCGGCGTCCGGGATGCTCCGCTCGCTCCGCCGGTACCGGTAGCGGCGGCCGCCGTCGACGCGGACCTCGGAGGTCGCGGCACGAGGCCCCTCAGCGTGGGCGAGGCATACGTGACCGAGTCGGTTACAGACAGGTGCGTTTGACTTCTGGACTCTCGCCAGGAAGCATGTCTGGAGCGGCGCGGCTCCATTCCATACCGCGCCCCGTGTGGGCTCTTTTGCAGAGCCGTGCACGCTCGGGCTGGCGTCGGCGGCGCCGGTCCCATGCATCCAATGTCGGGGGTAACGAGATGAGCGGGTCACCGTGTCGTGGTGCGCTGCCGCATCGCTGTGTGCGGAGCGCGAAGGGGATGATGTGGCTGGCGCTTGGGCTGTCCGCGTGGATGGTCGGCGGCTGCAGCGAGGAGCTCGAAGGTCCGCAGCCGGGCATCGAGGCCCCCTCCGTGGAGGCGGATCCGGCACCCGTGGACCCGGGCATCATCTGCCGGGACCAGCACGTCTCGTCGGTGGCGCTCCACGGCGAGGGTTTCTCGCCGGTGCCGATCGACGTGCCCGACGATCCGCGCACGGCGCTGCCGACGGTCAGCCTCACCCGCGGCCTGGAGCTGGACGGGACCGCGAACGCCGAGCCGCCGGAGGTCGTCTACAACGGCGACCCGGACGTGCCCGAGAACGCCTCGCTGCTGAGCTGGCAGAGCCAGTCCGGGATGACCCTGGACGTGGTGCCGCCGTGCGAGGCCGACGCGGACTGTGGTGACGGGTTCGTCTGCCATCCCGAGGCGGGCGTGTGCGCCAGGTCGGCCGAGGACGTGGTGAGCGGGCGGATGGAGGAGGGCGTCTACGACGTCACCGTGACCAACGCCAACGACAACGAGGCGCAGTCGCTGGGATCGCTGGCCGTCATCGGCGAGCCCACCCTGAGCGAGCTCACCCCGCCCGTCGTCTGCCTCGCCCAGGGCGAGCGCGAGGTGGCCCTCACGGGGACCCGCTTCCTGACCATCGACGACGCCGAGGCCGACGTCTCCGTCGAGGGCGTGGACGCGCCCTTCGCCGTCGACGACGGGACCTTCGGCGGCTGCACGGACATCCCCCACGAGGGCTACGACACCCTCCGGTACTGCTCGGAGGGGACCATCACGCTGCCGACCGACAGCGTCGACGTCGGCTACCCGTCGGTCCGGGTGAACAACCCGGAGACCGCGGCGTGCGGGAGCCGGGACGAGATCAACCTGCGCGTGGTCCCGCCGCCGAGCATCGAGGCCGTCGCCGAGGTCGACGAGGACCAGGGCGGCGTGGCCGGCGGGGACGGGACCGTCGTCTGTCTCGCCGAGGGCGCCCGGGAGGTGGTGCTGCACGGGACGGACTTCCTCGAGATCGACGGCGACCTGCCGACCGTGACGCTCGACGGGACGACCGCGACCAGCCTGTCCATCGACGGCTGCGAGGATCTGCCCGCCCAGGGGCTGGCGGTCCGGCGCTGCACCCGGCTCACCGTCGAGGTCCCGACCTCGCTGGAGGCCGACGCCGAGCCGTATCAGCCGGCCATCGAGATCACCAACCCCGCGCCGGCCGGCTGCGTCGACACCACCGACGACCGCCCGACGCTCCTGACCATCGCCCCGCCGCCCGACGTGGTCGAGGTCGTCCCGCCGCTCGTCTGCATCGAGGACGGCGACCGCGAGCTGACCATCGCCGGCACCGACTTCCTCACCATCGACGGGACCACGCCGGAGGTGAGCTTCCAGGCCGCTCCGGGCGTGGCCCCCACGAGCGTGACCGCGCAGGAGTGCACGACGCTCGACGTGGGCGGAAAGACGGTCCAGCGCTGTGACGAGCTCCTGGTGACCATCGCCCAGGACAGCCTGGACCTCGGCCAGCCGGACGTCACGGTCACCAACCCCATGCCCGCCGGCTGCTCGGACACCGAGAGCGGCCTGGTGTCGATCATCGAGGGTCCCGAGATCGCCGGCGCCACCCCGGCCCTGGTGTGTACCGACGACGCAGCGCGCGCCGTCACCATCGAGGGCTCGGGCTTCCTCGACGTCGACGGGACGCTGCCGACCGTGACCATGGACGGCTCCCCGGTGACCGTCGACGCGGTCGGGGGCTGCCAGCCGGTCACGGTGAACGGCCTCGCGGTCCAGCAGTGCGACACGCTCGACGTGACGGTCGCCCAGGGCACCCTGAGCGAGGGGGACACCGAGATCGTCGTGGACAATCCGCAGCCGGCCGGGTGCTCGATCTCCGACACCACGGCGCTGACCGTGCCGCCAGCGGTGGCCATCACGAACGTCGATCCCATCGGGGTGTGCGCCGGATCCGCCGGCGCGGAGAAACTGACCATCAGGGGCGCCGGGTTCCTGACGGTCGACGGCGCCGACTTCGAGCTGACCATCGGCGGCGACGTCGTCGTGCCGGACGACGTCGGCGACTGCACCACGCTGGACGTCGACGGGATGTCGGTGGAGAGCTGCAGCACCATCACCGCCACGTACGACTTCACCGGGATGGCGGCTGGCGCGATCCCCATCGGCGTCACGAACCCGGCGCCCAGCGGCTGCGGTACGCTCGCCACCGACCTCTTCCAGATCTCGCCTCCGCCGACCGTGACCGAGGTCCAGCCGTCCGAGCTCTGCAGCGACGTCCCGAGCGACGAGTTGACGCTCATCGGCACCGACTTCGCCAGCAACGCCACGGTGGCGCTGACCGGCGCCGAGACCGGCGAGCAGCCTCCGACCAGCGTGACCGTCGTGTCGGAGACGCAGATCGACCTGACCTTCGCCGACGGGCTGCCCGCCGACACCTACGACATCACGGTGTCCAACGGCGCCGACTGCGAGAGCTCGCTGACCGCGGGCCTCATCGTCCACCCGACGCCGCTGGTGTTCTTCGTCGACCCGCCGGTCGTCTACAACGGCATCACCACCGAGGTGACCGTCCACTCGACCGGCCTGGACCAGGCGGCGGCCGAGGTGGCGCTCATCGACGACTCGGGCGACGCCATCCCGCTGGAGTCGTTCGCCAACCCGGACCCGGAGCAGCCCAACCGCATCCTGGCGGAGGTGCCCGCGGAGCTCGATGCCGGATCCTACGAGGTGAGCGTCACGAGCATCCACGACTGTGTCTCGAGCCTCCACGGCACCCTCGCGGTGACCGACTCGCTGACCCTCGACCTGGCGGGTATCGACCCGGCGTTCGCCTCGCCGACGCTGGACACGGCGGTGACGGTCTTCGCCGACTCGCCGCCCGGCGCGGGCCTTGTCGACTTCGTGCCGGTGCCGCGCGTGTACCTGAACCCGTCGACGGACCCGGACGCCACGGCGACCGCGGTGGACGCCGTGGTCCTGGAGGATCCCGGCACGCTCAACGGCATCGTCCCCGGTGGCCTCACCCCCGGCGTGTACGACGTCATCGCCGTGAACCCGACCGGCGAGGTCGGGGTGTTGTCCGAGGGGCTGACGGTCACCGAGGTGGAGCCTCCCTTCGTCACCGCCGTGGCGCCGGCGTCGGTGGACTCCAACACGACCGGCCAGGAGGTCACGGTCGTGGGGCAGAACTTCGGGACGGACCCCGCCGAGATGGGCGTGACCCTGGACTGTCGCGACTTCGAAACCGGCCAGCCCGCGGCGAGCAACGGCGCCGTGACGGTGGACGCCGCCAGCCCGACCGAGCTCGACGTGACCGTCGACACCACGGGCGTCTCCGACGGCACGGTGTGCGTCGTCGTCGTGACCAACCCGGACGGCTCGTCCTATCGGTTCTCGGCGCTGTCGGTGAAGGAGCCCGCGCAGAACCTCAACCCCTGGGCCTTCGGGCCCTCGCTCCAGGAGCCCCGTCGCGCACCGGCGGTCGCCACCGGGCGGCCCACGGACCGGAGCCGCTTCCTGTACGCCGTGGGCGGGGACGACGGCGCCGAGGAGGGCGCCAAGGCGACCATCGAGTCCAGCCCCATCGGCGTCTTCGGCGGCATGGGGGACTGGGTCCATCAGCGCAACGACCTCTCCGCGGTGATGAGCGGCGGAGCGCCGACCCCGGCCCCGCGGACCTTCGGCGAGCTGGTGCGCGTCGGCGAGTTCCTCTACCTCACGGGCGGCCACGACGGGATCTCGTCGGTGGCGAGCGTCCTGCGTGCCCGGGTGCTCCGGCCCCAGGACGCGCCCGAGGTGCTCGACCTGGACGCGGAGCTGGGAGACGGCACCGTCGAGCTCGGTTCGGGCATCTGGTATTACCGCGTCGCGGCGGTGTTCCCGGACGACGATCCCTACAACCCGGGCGGTGAGACCCTCCCCGGCGAGGTTCTCACCGTGCAGCTCCCGGACATCCCCGAGGGGATCGTCCTGACGCTGGACTGGGAGAGCGTCCCCGGCGCCAGCGGCTATCGCGTCTACCGGACGCCCGTGGCCGACGACACGGCCACGAACCTGCAGCTCGTCGGCACCACCGACGGCCAGGACGCGACCACCCTGGTGGACGGGGGCCTGGCCGCCGACGACACCGAGACGCCCCTGCCCCAGGGCTCGCTGGGCGTCTGGCACGAGGTCGCCTCCATGGGCACCCCGCGGAGCGCCCACGCGTCCGTGGCGGTGACCAACCCGGCCGACCCGGCGGAGGTCTGGCTGTACGCCGCGGGCGGTCGCGACGCCGACGGAGCCGCCGTGGCCACCGGCGAGTTCGCGACCATCAGCATCGGCGCCGACGGGACCCAGACCCTCGGCGCCTGGCAGCCCCTGACCGCCAGCCTCGCGTCCGCGCGGGCGGAGCTCGGAGGCTTCGTGGTGACCTCCGCGGACACGAACATCGTGGGCCCCGCCGCGCCGCTGGTCTACTTCAGCCAGGGGCGGACGGACACCAGCCTGTCGACCGACTTCGAGGTGGGCGTCGTGGAGCCCGGCGGCGACATCGTGGCGCTCGGCGACGTCTCCGGGCCGACGCCGCCCCGCGCCGGCGGCACCGACCTGGCGGCCAACGGCTGGCTGTTCATCCTCGGTGGGTCCAACGGCTCCGCGTCGAACGGAAACGACACCTCGAGCGAGGTCGTGCAGCCCGACGGGACCCTCGGCACGTGGGACGCCCTGGGCGATGGCGCGCTGCTGCAAGCCCTCATCCACATGGGCTCCGCCAAGGAGAGCGCCTTCTTCTTCATCGTCGGCGGCTGGGACGGCTCGGCCCCGGTGGCCGCCGTGGAGCAGACCATCCAATGATCCGACGCGTCACCGGGAGCGACATCATGCGACGTCTCACGACCCTCTTCGCCTTGGTGGGCCTGCTGGGCCTGTCCCACGCCGCGGCGCTCGCCGCCGAGCCCGCCACCGATCCACCGCCGGCCGCCGAGCCGCAGCCAGCGACCGAACCCGCGCCCCCGCCGGGGGAGCCGGCCCGGAGCGAGCCCGAACCGACACCGTCCGTCGAGGCCACGGCAGCCGAGGACGAGGGCGGCAGCGAGTTCGGATACGAGGACGGCGGCCTCCTCGGCACGGGCCTCGTCTTCGGCGTGAAGCTCGGCGGGGGCTTCGGTCAGGTCACCAGCGAGTTCGACTCGACCTTCGTCGGGGAGCTCGAGCTGGGCTACAACCTGCCGTTCCTGGAGCGGAGCCTGGGCGTGTTCACGTCTGTCGCCTACGCGGGCCCGACCACGGAGGGGACGGCGGACTCGGATCCGCGCCTGCCGGGGGAGATGAGCTACGAGGTCCACCAGCGCCAGCTCATCTGGAGCCTGGGTCTCCTCTATCGGGTTCCCCTCGACATCCCCATGTTCCGACCCTACGTGGCGGCCGGGTGGCGCGCCTACTTCATGGAGTCGGTCGTCGAGGGCGAGGCCGGCGGCGAGCCGTTCGGGGAGAACCGCGAGACCTCCACGAGCTGGGGCGGCGCCTACGGGGCCCTGGGCGGCGAGCTCCACTTCGGCGACTTCGGCGCCCTGGGCCTGGAGGTCCAGTTCGGCTGGGCGAGCATCGACAACTACGTCCTGCGCGACACCAACGCCGGCTCGCTCAACGTCGCGCTGACCTACCGGTTCTTCCTGTAGGGTCCGCTCTTGCCGTCCACGGCGAGTGAGGCGTCGTCGTGGGCTATCCCTGGTCCTCGAGGTCGTCGACGAACGGGACGGGCGCACCTGGATCCCACCGGCTCGGAGGCACGGCGAGAGGGGATCGGTCAGGAACCGGATCGGGCCCGGGGACGTGGGGAATCGGGCCCGGTCCGCCACCGCTGTGGAGATCGACGAAATCGAGGAGCGCCTCCTGCAGAGCGGGTCCGATGCCTTCGGCGGACACGCCCAGGTTG
>JBNJGB010000059.1:0-21486 GCA_051747385.1 Myxococcota bacterium | reverse complement strand
CAGCCTAGATACACGCGTCTTCGGCACCCCTGTCTGAAGCCTCAGTGTATCCGCGTGCTTCCACGCGGGTGCTCGGCAACCCACCCGAAACCCAGGTCCGAGCGGGTGCATTCCGGCGCCGGGCGCCGTACCGCCGCGCGGCCCACGCTTGTCCGACTTTGCGATTGCCCTTGAGCCGACCGACAGGGCAACCGAGTCCTCGGGACCACCCGGCGTCCTGTGGGGGGTTCGAACGTGTCCGGGGCTCCTCTGACGGGCGAGACGCCGGTCCATTGGTCACAAGTCGCCGAGAGCCCGCGAAACGTGGACGTGGACGTGGACGTGGACGTGGTCGGGCTCACCGGGCCCGGCGTTTCGCCGCCATCGGGAGTGGGCTCCGGGCCGGACCGCCTCGTGCCGCCGAGGCCGACGGATCGGGGAGTGACCGCCGCGGACGGCGCTTTTACAGCATCTTCCCCATGTCCTCCGCGGCTTTGCGGCTTGGCGCCTTGGCGCGAGCCCTTCGGTGCTGGGGAGATGTGTACGAGCAACAGACCGGCTCGATGGAACTCGATCGCCCTGGAGCCGGCCGACGCGGGCGCTGGCCGTGGAGGGCGCAGAGGTGCAGAATATTCTCCAAGCTGGCTGGCCCGGACCTTGCTCCACGACACCGCGGGCCCCGACGTCACGGTTCAGCCCGGGAGGCTCTCCCCCAGATGGACGACACCCCGCACCCCCGCTGGCAGTGGATCGGCGTCGCCCTGCTCGTCGCGGCGATCACGGCGCTCCACTACCTGACCGAGCCGGGCGAGGCGGCGTCCCACGGTGTGTTCCGGCGCCTGTACTATCTCCCCATCGTCTGGGCCGCGTTCGTGGGAGGCGTGCGGCCCGGCCTGCTGGTGGCGGGGATCGCGACCGCGGCCTATCTGCCGCACGCGTTCTTCATGCCCCACCACCTGGATCCGGCGGCCACCTCGGACAAGGTCCTGGAGATCGTGCTCTACTTCGGCGTGGCCGGGCTGGCGGGCGTGCTGGTCGAGCGCGAGCGCCGGGCCCAGCGGCGGGCGTCCCGCGAGGCGTTGGAGCGGGCGGCTGCGGAGGCGGACGCGCAGCGGCTCGAGGGCCTCGTGCACCTGACCCGCGGCCTGGCGCACGAGATCCGCAATCCCCTGGGCAACATCCAGGGCGGGCTGGAGATCGTCGCCGACGCCGTCGACCCCGACGACCCACGACGGAAGATGGCGGACATCGCGGTCAAGGAGACCCAGCGCCTCGACCGTGTGCTGACGGACTTCCTGTCGTTCGCGCGCCCTCGGGATCCCAGGATGGAGCCCTTCGAGCCCGGCGAGGTGGTCCGACACGTCGCCGGACTCATGGCGGCCGAGGCCGACGCGCGCGGCGTGACCCTCGTCCAGCGCGACGACGGGGCCCCGGCGGCCCGGGGCGACGTGGATCAGACCACCCAGGTCCTCGTGAACCTGGTCCGGAATGCCGTCGAGGCGACGCCCGAGGGTGGTCGTGTCGAGCTGTCGGCCTCCGCCGCGAACGGGAACGTCCGCTTCGAGGTCACCGACACGGGGCCCGGGATCCCCGCGGATCTGGAGGCCGCCATCTACGACCCCTACGTGACCGGTCGCGCCGAGGGCACCGGGCTCGGCCTGTCCATCGGGGCCCTGCTCGTCCGTCGCCAGGGCGGGCTGCTGCACCACCACGCCCGCGAGGGCGGCGGGACCGTGTTCGGCTTCGAGCTTCGGTCCGCCGAGCGGGAGGAGAGCGCGTGAGCGAATCGGAGGAGATCGGGTGGACGCCGCGGGTGCTCGTCGCGGAGGACGACGAGAGCATGCGCAGCATCCTCGAGTACAACCTCACCGAGGAGGGGTTCGAGGTGACGCTGGTGGCCCGCGGCGACGAAGCGGTGGAGCGCCTGCCGGCCGCCGCGGACGAGGCGCCGGCAGAGCCGCCCTTCGACCTCGTGCTGACCGACGTCCGGATGCCCGGCGCCGACGGGATGGAGGTGCTCCGGGCCGCCAAGGCCTGCCACCCGGACATCCAGGTGGTCCTCGTCACGGCGTTCGGCACGGTCGACGACGCGGTGGAGGCCCTGGGCCGCGGCGCCGCCGACTACATCACGAAGCCGTTTCGCCGCGTGGAGCTCAAGGCCCGCGTCCGGCAGGTCGTCGAGCGCATCTCGCTCCGGCGCGAGAACCGGAAGCTCAAAAACGGCGGCCCGCAGGAGCGGCCCACGCTCATCACCCAGAGCCCCCGGATGCGCGAGGTCCTGCGGGTGGTGGATCGCGTGGCCCCGGCAGACGTCACGGTCCTGGTCACCGGCGAGAGCGGGACCGGCAAGGAGCTGATCGCGAGGCGCCTCCACGACGCCGGCGAGCGGCAGGGCGAGTTCATCCCCGTCAACTGCGCCGCCCTGCCCGAGCAGCTCCTGGAGAGCGAGCTGTTCGGCTACGAGCGCGGCGCGTTCACGGGCGCCACGCGGGGCCACGCCGGGAAGTTCGAGCGGGCGCACGAGGGGACCCTCTTCCTCGACGAGATCGCGGAGCTTCCCCTGGCGCTGCAGGCCAAGCTCCTGCGCGTCCTGGAGGAGGGGGTCATCGATCGGCTCGGCGGCACGCGCCGGATCCCGGTGGAGGTGCGGCTCGTCGCGGCGACGCACCGGGACCTGGCCGAGGAGGTCGAAGCGGGCACGTTCCGCGAGGACCTCTTTCACCGGCTGAGCGTGATCCCCGTGCACCTGCCGCCGCTCCGGGAGCGCCCCGAGGACGTCCCGCTGCTGGTCCGGCACTTCCTCCGGGAGATGGGCGAGCCCGAGCTGCGGGTGGCGCCGAGGCTGCTGGAGGTCCTGCAGCAGCGGACGTGGCCGGGGAACGTGCGCGAGCTTCGCAACGTGGTGTCCCGGATGGTCCTCCTGCGGCGGAGCAGCGTGCTGGACCTGGCGGACCTCGCCCCTCCGGGCGCGGTGCCCTCACCGGACGCGGCCGCCCCCGAGTCCGTCGAGACGGAGGAGGCGACCACGGTGGCGGGGCCGCCCTCCCCCGTGCTCCAGCCGGGCGAGGTCGAGCTTCCGGAGGAGGGCTTCAACCTCCCCGACCTGGAGCGGGAGATCATCTTGAAGGCCCTGGCGCGCCACGACAGCAACCAGTCCGCCACGGCCCGCTACCTGGGCATCCCCCGGCACGTGCTGCTGTACCGCTTGCAGAAGTACCAGGAGGAGGACGCGTAGAACCCGCCGGGGCTACGCCGCGTCCTTCTCGGGCTCGTCGTCGTCGTCGGGCTCGTCGGAGCCGCCGGCCAGGGCCGCCGCGCTCCCCTCCTCGGCGATGTGGTACAGGCGCCGGAGGATGAGCAGGCCCGCCGGCGAGAGCGAGGCCATGAGCCCGATCCACATCCACACCATCCAGTGGTTGTCGTAGGGCGCGCCGCCCTCCGGGACGTAGGTGGAGATAAGCCAGCCGGACATGGGGCCGGCGAGGAACTTGCCGCCGAAGTAGGGCAGGTAGGACAGGGCGATGTACGAGCCCTCCTTGCCCTTGGGGGCGATCTCCGCGGTGAACTGCATGAGCCGCGGGGACCAGAGCGCCTCGCCGATGGTGAAGGTGGAGATGAAGACGACCAGGGAGAGGTAGTAGGGGATCCGCTCGGGCACCGGGACGTCGAGCCAGCGATCGAAGATCAGCTCCGCGAAGGCGGTGCCCATCAGCGGCTGGAACACGCTCTCCGGGAGCGTGGCGATGAACACCGACCCCGCGGAGATGATCGTCCCGATGAGGAGCATCTTGTAGGAGCGCACCCTCTTGGTCAGCGCGCCGAACAGCGGCACCAGGAACACGATGAGCACCGGGTTGAGCACGCCGAAGATGTTGCCGACCTTCACGCCCTCGCCGAACACGCGGATGCCGTAGGTCGGGAACGTGAAGTGGAAGTGGTAGAAGGTCAGCCGGACGAAGACCAGCACGCCGATGAGGCCGATGAAGATCCAGAAGGCCTTCTCCGTGAAGACGTTCTTGAGCTTCTGGACGGTGCCGACGCCGGCCTCCTTGACGGCGTCCTTCATGGCCTGGAGGGCCGAGACACCCGAGACGGCGACCTTCTTCTCGCTGAACGCGATGCCGTCCTCGGTCATCTCGACGTTGTCCCGCATGAGCAGGATGGCCACGAGGTCCGGCAGCGTGAGGAAGAAGCCGACGGCCATGATGATCTGGTAGGTGGAGATCTCCCAGCCCACGATCGGCAGGTCGTGGACCTGCTTGTCGCCGTAGATGCCGCGGACGAAGTCGAAGATCCAGCCGCCGATGGCCCAGCCCACGTTCATCATCGTGTAGAAGAGCGCGAAGCCCAGGGCGGCGCCCTCGCGGGTGGTGAACTTCTTGATGCCGACCGAGAGCACCGGCCCCGTGATGGCGATGCCCACGGCGAGGGGCGCGAAGCCCAGGATGCTGACGAGCCAGATGTCGTCGAGCAGCGGCATGAAGAAGCGCGCGAACAGGAGCGCGAACGCGCCGATGAGCAGGGTCTTCTTGATGCCGATGGCGTCGCAGACGGCCCCGACGAGCATGGTCAGGGCCGTCAACCCCACCGACCAGCCGCCGACGTAGCTCCCGGCGAACATGTCGGACAGGCCCACGTCGTTGTGCAGGTAGAGCACGAACGCCATCTGGGCGGCGCCGTAGGCCGAGTACTCCGTCACCTTCGTGAAGAAGAGCAGGTACAGCTCTCGCGGGCTGCCCTTCAGGCCGCGCGCGTAGGAGTAGACGATGTAGAGGAACGCCAGGATCAGGCCCAGGCCGGCGATGGCGATGAACCAGTCCAGGCCGTCGGCCGTGCCGGTCTGCATGCGCTCCCAGTACGTGGGCTCCGCCACGGCGTCGGGGAGCTCCTCGGCGGACGGGGCCCCGGGAGAGGTGGGTGTGGTCGTCGAAGGGGCGGAGGGCCCCGGGGCGGTCTCGGGCTCGGGCGTCGCCTCGCCGGGGACCACGCCGGGCTCTCCTTCGGCCTCGACAGCCGCGGGCTCGTCGCCGGACGGCTCGGCGGCGTCGGCCGAGTCGGACGACATGCCGGGCAGCACCAGGTAGCCGGCCGCCGCGACCAGGCCGATGAGAACCATGCGCCGCAGGAGGCGGCGGAGGAAGAGCGTGCGATCCATGTGGGCCCCGTAGTGAGGAACGGCGACATCGCCGGAACGGCGGGCCGCGGGCACCCGACCCGAGACCCCGGTCGTCCGGAGCGCGGGGGAACCTACCAGAAAGGCCCGAGTTGTTCGCCAACGGAGTGTCCCGGGGCCTGTACCCCCCGGAACGCCACCCCGCGGACGCCTCGCGGGAGCCCGTGACGTCCGCGACGGCGGCGCGTGCGACGGCTCACTTCGCGGGGTGCGACTCCACGGTTCAGGCCGATCGGTCGTCGAGGGTCTGTGCGCGGCTCAACGGTTCGGCTCCGCCGCGGTCGCGTGAATCCGATCCTCCGGGCGCCGCAGCCGCATCTCGCGCACGACGTCGGCGCACTGCGACGCCGACAGGTCCCGACGCACGGCGCGGGGAAGACCATCGCCTCCTCGCTCGAGAGGTGATGGGTCAGGAGCCCGGCGAGGATGGGAGTGAGGTCGCAGAGGGTGCCCCTGGCGCCCTCGAGGCGATCGGGCTCCTCCGCGACGTCCGCCCATATCGAGAGGAGATCCCACACCAGGGACGCGATGTCCCGGTGCTCGTCGCTCATCGCGTCGAGGGCACGGATCACGCTCTCGTTCGCCACCTCCCGGAGGCGGGGCGCGACGCGGAGGTCCTCGTCCATCCCGTGCCGTGGCAGCTCCTCCGCGAAGCACCGGTGGACGGCCCGGGCGACGCGCCGGACCTCCTCGGATCCCAGGACGTCCCCGTCGGCGAGCGCGCGGGCCATGCCCACGTGGCGCCGGATCCGTTCGTGGGAGGACGCCAGGGCCCCACGAGTTCTTCGTTCGTCGTCTCCGTGGTCACCCACGGCTTCCGTGCCGACATCGTGCTCACCTCCCGGTCCGTCTCGCGAGCGGACCTGTGGGGCAGGAGAGCAAGGAGGGTGCCACCCCGCCGCGAGCCCCGCCGTCGGGGGTGCGAGGCGGTGAACGGGAGTTGGGCTGGCCTCCAATCGTCGCAGGTGTGCGACCGCCCGGCATGGCCACTTCGCACTCTTGCGACGGTGGATGGCCACCAAGGCTGGGTCGGCGGCGGAGAAGCGTTACCCTGGAGGCGTCATGCGCAGACGGGCACGAGAGGTCGCGGTGCACGGCGCCACGCTGACGATCCTGGCGTGGGTGGTCCACTTCGCCTGGGAGAACGCGCAGTGCCCGCTGTTCTTCGAGCACGGGAGCTACGACGCGAGCCTGGAGGCGATGGCCATCGCGGCGGCCGGGGACGTCGTCCTCACCTGGCTCGTGTACGCCGTGATCGCGGCGGCGTCGCGGCGCTGGCGCTGGTCCGCCGAGAGGGCCTGGACGCTGCGCCAGTGGGCCCTCCTGATGGGGCTGGCGATCGCACTGGGCGTGGCGATCGAGCGCCATGCACTGGCCACCGGCCGCTGGTCCTACACGGACGCGGCGCCGCGCCTCCCGTTCGTGGACGTGTCCATGGTGCCCATCATGCAGCTCATGGTCCTGCTCCCGGTGAGCTTCACCCTCGCCGATCGCCTGACGCGGCGTCTCGTGGGCGGGCCGGCGCCGGACGAGACCGAGGGCGCCCGCCGTCGCTACGACCGCATGGCGCCCTTCTACGACGCCATGGAGTGGTTCGCGGAGCGGGGCGCCTTCTCACGCTGGCGCCGGGACCTCTGGAGCCGCGTCGGCGGAGAGCGGGTCCTGGAGGCGGGCGTCGGGACGGGAAAGAACCTCCCGTATCACCCCGCCGAGGCCGAGGTCGTCGCCATGGACCTCTCACCCGCGATGCTGGAGCGCGCCCGACGACGAGCGGAGCGGCTGGGTGTGGACATCACCCTCGACGAGGGGGACGTGGAGGATCTGCCCTACCAGGACGGGAGCTTCGACGTGGCCGTCGCCACCTTCCTGTTCTGCTCCGTACCCCACCCCGTGCAGGGACTTCGAGAGCTCCGCAGGGTCCTGCGCCCCGGCGGTCGGCTGATCCTCCTGGAGCACGTGCTCTCGCGGAAGCCGATCCTCGGCACCCTCATGCGCTGGCTCGACACGCCCGTGCACCGGATGGTCGGCGCCCACATCGCCAGGGACACCGTCGGCAACGTGGAGGCCGCCGGCTTCGAGATCGTCCGGGTGGAGGAGCTCGCCGGCGACGTCGTGAAGCGCATCGAGGCGCGGCCGGCGACCGCTCAGGGCCGGGAGCGCACGCAGGGGGAGGCGGCCTCCGGGGAGGCCACGAAGTCCTCGTAGGCGGAGTCGTCCGCGCCGAAGCAGGCGCCGCCCGTGTGCGCCACGCCCCCGAACCGGGCCGGGACTCAGTGGGCGTGGTCGTGCTCGCCCTCGTGCTCGTGGCCGTGCTCGCCCTCGTGGCCCATCTCACCACCCGCTGCACCCTCGTACTTCTTCACCTTCATCTTGCAGAGAGGGCACCGGCCTTCCTCGGGCTTGTCCTGGCCGGCCCAGTGGACCGTGCCCATGTCGCAGTACCACACACCCTCGGGGAGCTTCTCGGACGGGATCGGCGGATCGAACTTCGTGCCGGCCTCCGCGACCTCGACCGTCTCGGCCTCCTCGCCCTCGCCGGCGTGGTGCTCGCCCTCGCCCTCATGAGCGTGGTCCTCGCCCTCGGCGGCGTGGTGCTCGCCCTCGCCTTCATGGGCGTGATCCTCGCCCTCGCCCTCATGAGCGTGGTCCTCGCCCTCGGCGGCCGCACCCCCGGCCTGCGTCGCAGCCTCGCCCTCGGCGGCGCCGGTCTCCTCCTGACCCTTCTTCTCGCACGCCCCGATCACCAGCGCGATCGCCAGCATCAGGGCCGGCAGCATCATCCTCTTCACTTGCACACTCCTGAAGTTCGGTGTTCGTCACGCCACGGCGTCCCCGGGCGTCGCTCCGTCCGGCCCGTTGCGAGGACCGTGCCGAAGAGGCTGGAGAATATCCCACAATCGCCCGGAGGTCAGGGGCCGCCCGGCGCGCAGACGCCTCCGGTCGACGGCGTGGCATCCGCCTGCTTCCGCTCGAGCGGCGTCTTGCACTCGGGGCACGCGGCGTCCGGCGGTGGCTTCGACGCGGCCCAATGGGCCCCGTCGCAGGCCCCCTCCGTGCAGTACCAGACCCCGGGCGGGAGCTTGTCCGGAGGCACGGGCGGCTCCAGCCGCGCACCGGTGGGGGCCACCTCGACGTCGTCCTGCACGGCGGCCCGGTCAGGACCCTCCACGGTCGCGTCACCGTCGCGCCCGCATGCGGCCAGCACGAGGGCAACCAGCGTCAGGATCCGGAGCGTTCGCGTCGTCACGTCATCCTCCAACCCGGGAGCGCGCCGGATGCTTCCACGATTGTGCGCGGCGCGCGACGCCGGAATGCGAGGAGCGTGCCACGGTGATCGCCGACTATCGTGCAGATCGTGGCTCCGCAACGGGCGCGCCTCTTGCACACCTGCGGAGAGACAGGCGGGTCACCCGGACTCGCCGGGAGGACGCGTCATGCCCCGGAAACCTCCCCTTCAATGGAGCCGCATCGCCCTCCGGCCCTTGGTGCGGGAGGCGCTCCGCGGACGGCTCGAGCCCGCCGAGGCCGACGCGGTGCTGGACTTTGCCCTGAGGGACTACGCCGCCCGGCGCCCACGACTTCCGGCGGAGCCCGGGCTGAACGGACGCCTGATGGTGCGCCTGGCCGCGCTCACCGTGGGTGTCTACCGGGCACTGTCCGACGCGGGGCTGTCTCCGGAGGAGGCCCGGGACCTCACGGCGCGGGTCACCGGGTCGGCCTACCGCCGGATGGCAGCCGTGCCCGGGGCCTTGTCGGCGATGCTGGCCGGCGACCCCGTCGACCGCGTCCGCAGGGCGACCAGGACGTTCCGGCGCTTCCCCTTCGGCCCGCCCGCCTACCGCATGGAGGACGTGCCCGCGGACGAGCGGACGGTGGCCTTCGACGTCCTCCGCTGTCCCGCGGCGGACTACTTTCGCAGTCAGGGCCTCGGGCCTCTGTGCCAGGCAGCCTGGTGCGACCTCGACTACCCGCTGGCGCGGGCATGGGGCACTCGCCTGGAGCGAACCACGACGCTCGCCGGAGGCGGCGCGCGCTGCGACTTCCGCTGGCGCGTCCGCTCCGAAGACCACGAGGAGGAGACGTGAACCGCGCGACCACGGTGCACGATCTCGACGACGAGGCCCGGATCTACGCCCGGTGGGGCCGCCATCCGCGCCTGTACGCCGCCCAGGACTGGCTCACGTTCCTCGGCAGGCCCCACCACATCCGGCGGGAGGCCGCCCGAGCGCTCGGCGTGCGACCGGGGGACCGGGTCTTGGAGGTGGGCTGCGGCACGGGTCGGAATTTCCCCCACGTCGAGGAGCAGATCGGCCCCGGCGGGAGCCTCGTGGGCTTCGACTACAGCCCGGAGATGCTGGCGTCCGCACGGGACCTCGCGGACCGGCGTGGCTGGGACAACGTGAGGCTGGTGCAGGGTGACGCCGCCAGGCTGGAGGTCGACGGCCCCTTCGACGCGGTCCTGGCCGTGCTGTCCCTCTCGGCCGTTCCGGACCACCTGGCGGCGCTGGAGCGCATCCGCGAGGTCCTGCGAGCGGGCGGCACCCTGTCGGTCTGCGACGCTCGCCCGTTCCCGAGTGCTCCGTCGTGGCTCAACCGGCTCGTGCGGGCCGTGTACGAGCCGGGCGCAGGCTGGAACCCGGATCGCGACCTGGTGGCGGACGTCCGCGCGGTCTTCGGCCACGCCACAGTGCGCACCTTCAACCTGGGGAGCTTCGTGCTGCTCACGGCCGAGGCGCCGTGAGCAGGCTGTCCGATTCTCCACAAGACCGCGCGAACCCGATCGCAACCAGCCGGAACAACCCATCTCTTTCGCGGGTGGCACGCCCGATGCTTCACAGGGGAGACCGAACCGCCAACCTGGAGAGGATTCCCCATGACCCGATTCATCACCGTCACCACAGCCCTCGTCCTGGGGCTCGCGACGCCGACCGCCCTGGCCGCCCCGACCGCGGGCTGTCCCGGGCACGACGAGTCGTTTGCTCCTGCGGAGGCGAGCGCTCCCGCGCAGCTGAAGGCCTATGACGCCGTGCGCGCCGCGCTGGCCGACGACGACCTCGACGCCGCCCGGGCCGCGGCCGGGAAGCTCGCCGAGGCCGCGAAGGGCGCGAAGGGCCTGGAGGGCCTCGCCTCCGACGCGGCCACCGTGAAGGCCGCGGGCGACCTGAAGGAGGCCCGACAGGGCTTCGGGCAGGCCTCGCGCCACCTCCTGGCATGGCTCGCGGAGCACCCGGACGCGGCCGAGGGCGTCTACGCGTTCCAGTGCCCCATGGCGAAGCCCTACGGCAAGTGGGTCCAGCTCGAGCGCGAGATGGCCAACCCCTACATGGGCAAGAAGATGCTCCACTGCGGCAAGAAGACGGAGGTCGCGCCCTAGGAGCCCACCCCCCTGGCGGGTCGGCCTGCGGCAGGCGGGGACCTGGTTCCCCCTCCTCGTCGCGCCACGGGCCGGCCCGCCGTCTTTGGAGACCCGAGCGACACCCCGATCCAGGGCCGACCGTGGCCGGGAGGGAGACGCGATGATGAGCCCGCACCTCGACCCCCACCGCGCGCAGGCCGACGAGGAGACCGGGCGCGCCGACGATACGGGGACCCACACCTGCCCCATGCACCCGGAGGTCCGGCAGGAGGGCCCCGGGGACTGCCCGGACTGCGGCATGGCGCTCGAGCCGCTCCGGCCGTCGGCGAAGCAGCCGGAGGTCGAGTACACGTGCCCCATGCACCCCGAGATCGTCCGAGACGATCCGGGGGACTGCCCGAAGTGCGGCATGGCGCTCGAGCCACGGACGAGCGCGCGGGGCGGCTCCGAGGAGAGCGAGGAGCTCCGTGACATGCGGCGCCGGTTCTGGTTCGCCGCCGCCCTCTCGCTGCCCATCGTCGTCCTCGCCATGGGCCACCTCATCCCCGGGAACCCGTTTTCCGAGTGGTTCTCGGGGCAGACGCGCGTGCTCATCGAGCTGGTGCTGGCCACGCCCGTGTGCCTCTGGGCGGCCTGGCCCTTCTACGTGCGGGCGGTGAGGTCGGTCCGCAACATGAGCCTCAACATGTTCACGCTCATCGGCCTGGGCGTGAGCGTCGCCTACACCTACAGCGTGGTCGCGGCCCTGCTCCCAGACATCTTCCCGGCCTCGTTCCGCGAGGAGGGCGGGCAGGTGGCCGTCTACTTCGAGGCGGCCGCGGTCATCGTGACGCTCATCCTCCTGGGCCAGGTCCTGGAGCTGAAGGCCCGGAGCCGCACGAGCCAGGCCATCGAGAAGCTCCTGGGCATGGCCGCGAAGTCGGCGCGTCGCCTCCGCGACGACGGGACGGAGGAGGACGTGCCGCTCGAGGAGGTGCAGGTCGGTGACCGCCTCCGCGTCCGGCCCGGCGAGAAGGTCCCGGTGGACGGGACCGTGCTCGAGGGCTCGACCTCCGTGGACGAGTCCATGGTCACCGGCGAGCCCATCCCCGTGGAGAAGACCGAGGGGGACGAGGTCATCGGCTCCACGGTCAACGGCACGGGCGGCCTGGTGATGCGCGCCGAGAAGGTGGGCTCCGAGACACTGCTGTCCCGGATCGTGACCATGGTCGCCGAGGCCCAGCGCAGCCGCGCCCCCATCCAGAAGCTGGCGGACCAGGTCGCCGGCTGGTTCGTTCCGGCCGTCGTGCTCATCGCCGTGGGCACCTTCGTCGTGTGGTCGCTGGTGGGGCCCGAGCCGCGCATGGCCCACGCGCTCATCAACGCGGTGGCCGTCCTCATCATCGCCTGCCCGTGCGCCCTGGGCCTGGCCACGCCCATGTCCATCATGGTCGCCACCGGCAAGGGCGCCACCATGGGCGTCCTGTTCAAGAACGCCGAGGCCATCGAGGTCCTCCGCAAGGTGGACACCCTGGTCGTCGACAAGACCGGCACCCTCACCGAGGGGCGCCCGAAGCTGGTCACCGTCGAGGCCGCCGAGGGAGTCGACGAGGCCGAGCTCCTGAGCCTCGCCGCGGGCCTCGAGCGGGGCAGCGAGCACCCCCTGGCCGAGGCCATCGTCCGCGGGGCCGAGGAGCGGGGCGCGAAACCCGGCGACTCCGGGGACTTCGAGTCGATCACGGGCAAGGGCGTGCAAGGCGTGGTCGCCGGGCGCCAGGTCTGCCTCGGCAACCAGGCCCTCATGGAGACCGTGGGCATCCCGACCCGCCAGCTGGAGGAGCGCGCCGACGTCCTCCGCGCCGAGGGGCAGACGGTGATGTTCGTCGGCGTCGACGGGGAGCCGGCCGGCCTCCTCGGCGTGGCGGACCCCATCAAGGAGACCACCCCGGACGCCATCCGGACGCTCCACGACGAGGGCATCCGCGTCGTGATGCTCACCGGCGACAACGAGACCACCGCCCGCGCCGTCGCCGGGGAGCTGGGCATCGACGAGGTCCGGGCCGGTGTCCTGCCCGACGAGAAGTCCGACGAGGTGGCGCGCCTCCAGGAAGGCGGCGCCTTCGTGGCCATGGCCGGGGACGGCATCAACGACGCCCCGGCCCTGGCCCGCGCCCACGTGGGGATCGCCATGGGGACGGGCACCGACGTGGCCATGGAGAGCGCGGGCGTGACCCTCGTGAAGGGCGACCTGACCGGCATCGTCCGGGCCCGCGTCCTCAGCCGCCGGACGATGGCGAACATCAGGCAGAACCTCTTCTTCGCCTTCGCCTACAACTCGGCGGGCGTCCCCATCGCCGCCGGCGTCCTGTATCCCTTCTTCGGGATCCTCCTGAGCCCGATCATCGCGGCCGCCGCCATGAGTTTCAGCTCGGTGTCGGTCGTGGGCAACGCGCTGAGGCTCCGGAGGACCCGGCTTTGACGTGGACGCTACCCAGCGGCGCCCGCACGGCCGCCTGGCGTCGCGCCGCGATCGCCCTGGGAATCGGCGCCGCGCTGGGAGTGCTCCTCCTGCACCCGGTCACCATGGCCATCTACTGGTTCGAATTCCGGGCCGACCTCGCGCGAACCTGGGCGTCGATGTGGCACTTCATCGGAGACCGCATGGTCGCCTCGTTCACGCTGCCCATGCTTCCCATGACGCTGCTGTTCGCCGCGCTCGGGGCGGGCTTCGGCGCGATCTACGCGGCGGTCGCCACGCGCTTGCGTCGATCGCTGCGTGCGATCTCCCACCTCGAGCGGGAGATCGCACGGGACGTTCCGACGCTCATCCAGTTGGGCGAGGGCGAGCACGTCGAGTTCAAGGCCACGTCACGCTGGGATCTGAAGCAGGGGAAGGTGAACAAGGCCCTCTCCAACGTCATCGCGAAGACTGTAGCGGCGCTCGCGAACCACGACGGGGGCAGCCTGCTGATCGGGGTCGGGGACGATGGCGAGATCACAGGTCTCGAGCTGGACCTCCGTACGCTCAAGAGGAGTGACCGCGACGGCTACGAGCAGTTCGTCACGGGCCTGGTGCGGGACCGTCTGGGCGGTCACGTGTGTCGCCTGGTCCACGTGCTCTTTGCCGACGTGGAAGGGCGGGAGGTCTGCCGGGTCGTCGTCGAGCCGTCCGAGGCGCCCGTGTTCTTCGACGACGGCAAGCAGAGGCGCTTCTTCGTCCGCACGGGGAACGCGAGCCGAGAACTCGATGCCCGCGAGACGCTCGAGTACGTAGTCGCGCGGTGGGGCGAGACCCGGGCGAGGCGATCCGTCCAGGGCGCGCGGTGGCGGGGCCCGGGACGGGACATCTCGAGACATACGAGGTGAGGCACACGCCCCGATGGCTCCGGCGAGCCTGGCCGCCCACCCGAGCGGCGCAGGTTGGAGGACCGTCATGACGGGCTTCCAGGTGGGCTCCGAACCCTGCTCCTGTGGTCGCTTCTTCCACGACACGCGCCTCATCGCGGTCACGGGCGGCCCCGGAGCGGGCAAGACGGCTGTCCTCGAGAGGATCGTCCGCTCCCTTTGCGAGCACGTCGGCGTCCTGCCGGAGGCCGCCAGCGTGGTGTTCGGAGGCGGGTTCCCGCGGAAGGACAGCGCCGTCGCCCGGTGCGCGGCCCAGCGCGCCATCTATCACGTTCAGCGGGAAGTCGAAGCCCTGGTCACGGGGGAAGGGAAGATAGCGGTCGCCCTCTGTGATCGGGGCACGCTGGACGGCGTAGCGTACTGGCCGGGCGATGAGGACTCGCTGTGGAGGCAGGTGGGCACGACCCGGAAGCGGGAGCTGAGGCGGTACGCCGCCGTGATCCACCTGCAGACTCCGGCACGCGAGCAGGGCTACAACCGGGACAACACCCTCCGAGTGGAGTCGCCGGCAGAGGCGCAGGCGCTGGATCGAAGGATCCTCGACGCCTGGGGAGGACACCCCTGTCGCGTGATCGTGGCGAGCATCGAGGACTTCCACGACAAGGCCGCCGTGGCTGTCGAGCGGGTGCGGGCCGAGCTGCCGTCGTGCTGTCGGGCTCACCCGATGCGGTAGCGGCCCTTCGACCGGGGAGTGCCGCATTTTCGACAGCACCGGCCACCTCGCCCGCGGAACCGCCCAACGAGCGGGCCTGCAGGCCGGTGGCACCTGAGTTGCATGGAGGGAGAAGGCGAAGAGTCAGACGACTCGCGCACCGAGCGACATGGGCCCGAGAGGGTCTCCCGGCGGTGTAGGAGTCTCGCGGTCGCGGCGGTCTCGTCGGGATGACGCCACCGCCCGCGGCCCGCCCCCCGAGCCGGAGGAGAGCACGACGATGGACAGCGCCGTCGCACTCGTTCAAGCGTACCTGCAGGTCAACGGGTACTTCACCGTGGCGGAGTATCCCGTCCTGGGGCCGTGGCGTCGCGACGAGCCGTCGAGCGCCATGGGCCGCTACGTCCTCGGCGTCCGCTTCCCGACGACCGGTCGCCAGGCCGACGAAGCAGGGCGATCGCGCCTCGCCACGTCGACCCGGAGGCCCGATCCGGTACTTCTCTCCGCATCGGGAGAGGCCGACTGGATCGTCGCCGAGGTGTACGGAACCCCCGGTGGCTTCGATCGGCCGTCACGGGATCCACGCGCGCTGCAGGCGGTCCTCACGCAGTACGGCTGCTGCACGGAGGACGCCGCCCCCGACATGGTCCGGGCCCTCTTTGGCAGCGGCCGCGCCAGGACGCCGGGAGGCCGGGCTTTGCGGATGGTCGTCTTCGGCTCCGCCGGCGAGGAGGGGCCAGCCTCGTGCCACGCCGTGCCGATGCGGCACGTCATGGGGTTCCTGCACGGTCATCTGCACCGGCGAGTCCACTGGCAACGCCTGGACCGCTCTCATGCACACGCGCGGAGGGGCCTGATGGACGAACCGGGCAGGCAGCACGACGAAACGAGAGGTGACTCATGAGGAGCTTCCAGACCGGCTCCCAGACCTGCACGTGCCGGCACCGCTTCCACGACACCCACCTGATCGCGGTCACGGGAGCGCCCGGTGCGGGCAAGACCGCGGTGCTCGAGATGGCGCTGCGATCCCTCTGCACGCACGTCGGGGTGCTGCCCGAGGCCACGGCCATGGTCCTCGACGGCGGCTTTCCACGAGACGGCGGACCCGCCGTACGATGCGCCGCCGAGCGGGCCATCTTCCACCTCCAGCGGGAGCTGGAGACGTTGGTCGTGGACGAGGGCCGGGTGGCCGTCGCCCTCTGCGACCGGGGCACGGTGGACGGCCTGGCCTACTGGCCGGGGAGCGCCCAGTCGTACTGGAGGCAGCTCGGCACGACCCTGGAGCGCGAGCTGAGCCGATACGCCGCGGTGATCCATCTGCGGGCGCCCGGCCCGGAGCAGGGCCAGAGAGACGGTGATGGCCTCGAGACGGCCTCCACGGTGACGGCCGCGGAGCTGGATCGTCGGATCCTCGCGGCCTGGGAGCGCCACCCGAATCGCATCGTCGTGGGGAGCGCCGAGGAGTTCCTGCACAAGGCCACCCTCGCCCTCGAGCTGGTGAGGACGACCCTGCCCCGCTGCTGCATGGGGCGCCCCGCCTACCATGCGCTGGACGCCGTGGTGCATCCGGGCTGAGCAGAAGCTTCACTCAGGAGGTAGCTCTCGTGCAGCCGATCCCGACCGTCACGATGAATCCGGTGCTCGACGTCTTTACCACCGTCGATCGCGTGGTCCCCGGGGACAAGCTCCGCTGCGGCGCTCCCCGGGTGGATCCGGGCGGGGGCGGCGCCGGAGACAGCTTCACCGCCGCCTTGACCGCGGCCCTGGCCCGAGGCGACGACCTCCGCGAGGCGTTGCGGCTCGCCGTCGCGGTAGGTTCGGCGGCCCTCCTCACGCCTGGGACCGCCCTCTGCCGTCCCCGGGACGCGATGCGCCTCCTCGACCGCGTCGATGTCCGGACCATCTGAGGAGGGATCCGATGCACGTGGGCATGTGGGGGGTCGCGCTCGTCGTCATCGTCCTCGTTTCGTGGATGATGTACCGCTACCTTGCGCCGGACAGCTGGAAGGAGTGGTCCCGGGCCGGCGTGTTGCAGGCCTTCGTCATCGCCTTCTACGCGGAGATGTATGGCTTCCCACTGACCATTTACTTCCTCGGCCGCTTCATCGGCGTGGACGTGGCCTGGACGGAAGGCGGGAACCTCTGGGCCCAGCTCGCGGGCACTCCGGTGGCCCACCTCGTCGCCATGGGGCTCGGCTATGCCCTGGTCTTCGTCGGAGCCGAGTACGTCGTCGAGGGGTGGCGGGCGGTCCACCGCGCCGCGCAGCAGGATCAACTCGTGACGGATGGGGTGTACGCGAAGATGCGCCATCCCCAGTACACGGGCCTGTTCCTCATCGTCTTCGGGGAGGGCGTCGTACACTGGCCGACGATCGTCTCGGTCTTCGCCTTCCCGATCATCGTGATCGCCTACACGGTCCTGGCCCGAAAGGAGGAGCGGCAGATGGTCGACCGGTTCGGAGACGCCTACCGCGCGTACCGCGACCGCGTGCCGATGTTCGTTCCCCGATTCCCCCTCACCCGCGCCGGGGAGGTCTGAATGGACGGCAGCACGATGGCCATCGTCAGCGGGCTCTTCCTGCTCGTCACGTTCGCCCTCGTGGCGTGGAGAGCCGCGCGGAGAGACCGAGATCGGGAGGGTCGGGATTGAGCGCCGACGATCGACGACCCGAGTACGCCGGCGGCTCCCTGACCCTGGCCGGCGCCGTGTGGCTGGGGACCGGCGTCATGATCGGGGCGGGCATCTTCGCGCTCACGGGCCAGATGGCCGAGCTGACCGGCGCGCTCTTTCCCCTGGCGTTCCTGGCAGCGGCCGCCGTGGTCGGCGCCAGCGCCTACTCCTACATCCGGCTCTCCAACGCCTACCCGTCGGCCGGCGGGATCGCCATGTTCCTCGAGAAGGCCTACGGGCGAACCGTCACCACGGCGTTCCACGCGCTGCTGATGTACTTCTCGATGGTCATCGCCCAGAGCTTCCTGGCGCGGACATTCGGGGCCTACGCCGCTCAGCTCCTCGATCTCGGCGACGACACACTGTTCATTCCCGTGGTCGGCGTCGCGTTGATCGTCGTGATCTTCGTGGTCAACCTCGCCGGCAACGTCTGGGTGAGTCGCGTCGCCTGGACCCTGGGTGTCGTGAAGGTGGTCGGCATCCTCGTGTTCGCCGTCGTCGGACTCGCCGTGGCGGACTCCCTGGAGGACGCCGTGCCCTCACGAGCGGGAGACCGCTCCGTCGACGGCTTCCTGGGCGCGACCGCCCTCGGGATCCTGGCGTTCAAGGGCTTCACCACGATCACGAACAGCGGCTCCGAGCTCGTCGAGCCCCGCCGAAACGTCGGTCGGGCGATCATCATCTCCATCGCCGTCTGCATCGTCGTGTACTCGCTGGTCGGCTTGGCCGTGGCGGGCAACCTCTCCCTTCCGGAGATCGTCGCGACCATGGACTACTCCCTGGCGGCGGCGGCCCGGCCTGCGCTGGGCGAGGCCGCCGTCTGGTTCACGGTCGTCCTCGCCATGGCCGCGACCAGCGGGGGACTCCTCGCGAGCGTGTTCGCCGTGTCACGGATGCTCGCGATGCTCACCGACATGAGGCTGGTCCCCCACAGCCACTTCGGGATGCCCGGCGACATCCAGAAGCACACGCTGGTCTACACGGTCGTGCTGGGCTGCATCCTGACCGCCTTCTTCGACCTCTCGCGCATCGCGGCGCTGGGGATCATCTTCTATCTCATCATGGACATCGCCGTGCACTGGGGCGTCCTGCGCCACCTCCGCGCCGATGTCGGGGCGAAGGCGTGGGTCCTCCTGTCGGCCATCGCCCTGGACGGCCTCGTGCTCGGCGGCTTCCTGTGGGCGAAGGCCGAGACGGATCCGACCGTCCTCGGCGTCGCGGCCGGCCTCATGGCGGCCCTCTGGGGGGCCGAGGCTCTGTTCTTCCGCCTCCGCGGCGCCCCTCCGTCCGACGGCGATGATGGCAACGACCGTCGGCCCCACTCGCACGACGATCGCACCTGAGGGAGCCAGCGGGGCGGCGGGTCCGGAGCCCCGCCCTTGGTCGCTTGGAGGGCGACACGACACGGGACGAGGCGGTGCCGCCGAAGTAACGAGACCGTGGGGAGCCGCGGGAGGATGTCCAATACTCCACACGTCTTCCCGAGGGCACGGGTTCTTTGCCGGCAGCTCGTGGCATCTCGGGCGGGCGAGGGGTCCCACCGGGGCTCTGCCACGCCCGGTAGCGAGGGAACGGGAGCGTCGACGGTTGGCTCCAGACCCGCCGCGTCGTGTGCTCGCCCTGCCAGAGTCCGGGAAAACCGGAAGGCCCGCCACCCACAGTCCGGCACCATGATTGCATGAGGGTATGCCGCATTCTGAAAGAGCTTCGGATGGTCGGTGCCTCGTGGCGCGAGTCGCCACGGCACCGAACGCGATCACGGCGGCGGCGATGCCATGCGCCACGCGATCGGTCCGCGTGGACGATTGCGAAGTGCGATGTCCAGCCTCCGACCCACACGAGAGCAGAGGAGACCATGCAAGCACCAAGCACCCGACACAGCCTGTTCGTCCTGTCCGCGTCCATCCTCCTAGTCGTGTCGGCCTGCAGCACAGGCAGCAGCGCCCGCAAGTCCGACGAGGCGCCGAACACACAACCGCCCGAGACGGAGCACGCCGCCCACCACCCCGACGAGCAGGGAGGGGAGGCGCCGCACGCCATGGACGGCGAACCCGAGGGGATGGAGGCCGGGATGTGTCCCATGCAGGTCGAGGGGACACAGATGCGCGTACAGAAGCTCGACGACGCCGTCGCCATGGACTTCACGACCACGGGCGATGTGGCCGCGCTCCGAGACCGGGTGCGGAAGATGGCCCGCATGCACGATCGGCACGCAGACCGGGACGAGATGAAGCACGGCGGGGGGCAGGGCCACAAGGGCGAGATGGACATGGAGATGATGGAGATGATGGCCACTACGACGGCCGCGACCGAGGAGATCGAGGGTGGCATGCGCCTCCGGCTGGTCCCGGACGACCCCGATCAGATCGTCCCGCTCCACGAGATGATGAACCAGCACGCCGGGATGATGTCGGAGGGTGGCCGGTGCCCCATGATGAAGATGATGGGCAAGGAGCAAGGGCAGCAGGAGGAGTGAGCGCTCTTCCCGATACCGGGCCCCGACGCCGCAGTGCACCGCGCCGCGCCCCCCCCACCCTGGAACCCGGGCTCCGTCCGTGGGGACCTCGTCTCCGCTGGGAGCCCGGGCGGACAGGGCTTCGCAGCCGCCGTGGACACTTCCACGGGCGAACGCACCGGCGAGGGTCGTGGCGGGACCACCGCCCGCTCGCGTCGAATCGAGCGCCGATGAGTTCTCGAGAGGGTGCCGCCGCGGGGCGCCGCGGAGATGACGGACGTGGACGAGATGGGAGGTACCTCATGACACGCTTCCAGGTGGGCTGCGAGCCCTGCACGTGCGAGCACGCCTTCCACGACACCTGGTCACGGTCACGGGGGGACCGGGCGCACACCCTCGACGCGGCCGGGCGCGGGGGCTGACCCGAAGCATGCTGGACGGGCCACGCGCCGCGCCGCGCCGCCGGCCGCGCAGCTCTGGGAGAAGCGACATGCATGACTGGAGTGACCCGCACGGGTTCTGGATGATCCTCTACTGGGCGGTAGGCATCGGCGTCCTGCTCCTCGTCGTCTGGGGCATCGCCCGCTCCATCGGCAACTCCCGGGGAGGTGCGGACTCCCCGGAGCAGATCCTGAAGCGCCGATACGCCCGCGGAGAGATCGACCGCGAGACCTACCAGGAGCGCCTCCGGGAGCTGCGGTCCTAGCTTCCGGAGGGGACAGGGCTCAGGTCGACAGCCGCCGAAAGGCCTTCCGAACGTCCTGGATCAGGGCACCGAGGTCGGGGAGGTTCCGGCTCGCCTTGTACAGGTCCATCTCCTGGGCGGCCTCGGGGGAGAGTTCCTCCATGGGACCGATCAACACGAACACGCCAGCATCCTCCACGGTCTGCCGGAGCAGGCTCTTGTAGCCGTTGCGGTCACGCTTCCCCGGATCCGGCGGTGGTGGCGACCCCACGACCCGGGCGAACGCGTCTGGATCTCCGTAGAGCATCCAGCGTTCTACGTGCGAGGCGGGTGTCCCGATTGCCAGGTGCGCCCAGAGATCGGCCTGCACGATGCTCTCCAGCTCGCGCTTCTTCTCACGCGGCCCGGCGGAGTTCGCGTCGATGACGATGATGCCGAGATCGGGCGTAAAGACACGACTGTTGCGGCGAGACTGCTGCCACTTCTTGAACTCCCTGATGGCGCGTCCCTTTCCCCCTCGTCCCGCCATGACCGTCAACCGGATCGGCACGCCCTCGTCGGACGCGATGCGCCGGGTGAGGGCGGAGCACAGCGCCTGATGCCCCGAGTCCTCACAGTAGAGCTCGACCACCAGCGGTTCAGGCATCGAGCCATCCCCTGGCGTAGACTTCCTCGAACGTCGGGCTGTCTCCACGGCGCTCCTCGCCGTCATCGCGCAGCGAGGACTCGATGCCGCCGTGAGCGATGAGAGGCGTGCTCGCATCCAGGGGGTGGATTTCCGTCTGGCGACCCACCTGCTGGACGCGGAGCAGCCGAATCCTCCCCGCGAAGGGCCCCTCGCGCCCCATCTCCGCCATCACCGCTGCGAATCGGGGCGAGTGCGTACTGACGATGACTTGCTTCCGCGCTTCGCGGACCATCTGCGCGAGCAGCTCGCCGATCGTCTCGATTCGCCGTGGGTGGACGCCGTTCTCAGGCTCCTCGTAGGCCACGAGAGAGGCCGGCCATGGGTTGGCCGCCAGCGCACAGAGCGCCAGCGCGCGGAGGGTCCCTTCGGAGACGACGCGGGAGGAGAACGGCACCCCGTCCTGCACGAGATCCAGGTCGATGGTCCCGCGCTTCTTGTCGAGG
>JBNJGB010000058.1:0-23641 GCA_051747385.1 Myxococcota bacterium | reverse complement strand
TCTCGGTCGCCGGAACCGGCGCCGCAGGCGCCTGGCCGATCTGCACACCCCCCTCTCGCGCTCGCTCGGTCCGCGCCGGCCACCCTGCCACCCGGGCCTGGTATGGAGCATCGGTTGGTGTCGCGAGCGCGGCGGGTGGCGGGTATCTCGGCCACCCTGCCACCCGGGCCTCGTCCGGAACGCGCGCCGCCGCCCTCGCTGAACCTGGAGCGCGGGCGTCCGCGCCTGTCAATTGTTCACAAGTCGCCGAGCGCCGGCGAGACGTGGCCGTGGTCGCGGTCGTGGCCGTGGTCGGCGCTCGGGGCACTCCCGCGGCGAACCGGAAGATGGTGGCATCGGGCAGCGCGGAGCGCTGCGCGCGCTGGCCCATTGGGCCAGCAGAGCCGGCGACCGTCGGGAGCCGGAGGGGGGCCAGGCTGTCCCAGCCCAGCCGTGAGCCATGGCACGTCTGGCGGGCTGGAAGAGGCTGTCGCGTTGATGGTCGGCTGCTGGTCCTGGCGGGCAAGATGCCCGTCGTCCAAGGGACCCGTGGCCTGGGAGCGCGGGCGTCCCGCCAGCGAAAACGGAGCCGGCTGCCTCCTCGCGAGGGTGTAGCGACAGCCTCTGGAAGCCCGCCGTCCCAGGAAACGCGACCGGTGCCCGGGACCGTGGGCGTCCTCGTCCCCGCAGCGGATACCCCGGCGGGAGCGGATCGTCCACGTCCACGTCCACGACCACGAGGCCACCTGGCCGAGATGTGCATGATCGACAGGCGTCCGCGCCGGGCCTCCGAAGTCCCGGGGCGGCGTGACGGACGGTCGCGCCGGCCGTATCCTCCGGCGCATGGCCATGAGCAAGGGCACCACAGGCGCGCCGGGGGCGAGCTCTCGACGGGTGGCGGCGTGCGCGGTCGTCCTGTGCGCGCTGGTGGGGGCGCACGCTCGCGCCGAGGCGCCCCCGCCGACCGTGGGAGGCCCCACAGGGCGCCCCGGCGCCGTCAGCGGCTTGCGCATCGAGGAGAACGAGAGCGTCTCGCCCTGGCTCCTGGCCCTGCCCAGGGCGCTGCTCTTCCCGCCGCGCGCCGCCGTCGACGCCGTGGCGTGGCCGGTGCGCAGGCTCGCGGCGCTCGTCGACCGGCACACGCTGGACGAGCGGGTCGTCGACTTCTTCTTCAACGACGAGCGCACCTTCGGGATCTATCCGGTGGCGTTCGTCGAGAGCGGCTTCGGCCCGAGCATCGGCCTGCGGCTCATCCACACGGATCTCCTCGGACGGAGCGAGCGGCTCTGGATCCGGGCGGGGTTCGGCGGCGTCGACGATCACTCCTACAAGGTGGAGATCGACACCGGCGATCGCCTGGGGGACGACGTCGGGCTGTCCCTGCAGACCCAGTTCAAGGTGAGCGGCGGGCGGCCCTTCTACGGGCTGGGCAACGGGGACGAGGTGGACGCGTCCGACGTGGCCGAGCCGCTCGACCTCCTGGCGACCGACACCGCCGTGGACACCGAGTACGCCCGGGACGAGCTTCGGGGGCACGTGGCGCTGACCTGGCGCCCGGCGGAGCACCTCCGGGTGTCCACCCACCACATGTGGCGGTGGCGCGAGTTCGGGCAGCCGTCCGACGACGACCCCGGCATCGCGGAGGTGTACGCCCCGTCGTCCCTGGTGGGATGGGAGGAGGGTCTGCTGCACGCCTACACCTTCGTCGACGTGGAGTGGGACGCGCAGACCGGCACGCGGCCCTGGATCCCCAACTCCATGCCGTCGACCGGCTGGCGCGCCGGCGTGTGGGCAGGCGGCGTGGCCGGGGTGGCACACGACCCGTCGCGCTACGGGCGGCTGGGCTTCGACGTGGAGCGCATGATCGACCTGTACGCGGGGGACCGGGTGCTCCGTCTGCGCCTGTACGCCGAGGCCGTCGTCGGCGAGGCGACCCGCATCCCGTTCACCGACTACGCGACGCTCGGTGGGCCGCACCTGCTGCGGGGCTACGGCCGGGATCGCTTCCGCGGGCGCCTGACCGCCGTAGGCCAGCTCGAGTATCGCTATCCCATCCTCACGAGCCTGTCCGGGTTCCTCTTCGTGGACGCCGGGCGCGTGTGGCGTCGCTTCGAGGACCTGACCCTGGAAGGGCTGCGCGTCGGCTTCGGCGGCGGCCTCCAGGTCCACATGCGCAAGGCGTTCCTCGCCCGCATCCAGCTCGCGGGCTCCATCGACGGAGGCCTCTTCCTCCGCTTCCGGGTCGATCCGACGAACCGTGGCATCCAACCCTATTAGAGCACCTGTCATCGCCCTCCTCGCGAGCCTTCTCGGGCTCGTCGTGCCCGCGTGCGCCACGAGCGGGCCGGGGCCCGTGCGCTTCCACAACGCCGACGTGGTGTGGCGCGTGGACGACCGCCGCGACGTCCCGGACGAGCCCGCCGAGCGCGAGTTCCTCCACTATCGCTACTTCTTCGACCACCTCTACTACGAGCCCGCGAGCCGGACGCTGTCCGTGCCGCAGCCGGCGCCGCGCGCCATGAACGTGAACGCCCTGGGGCAGGTCCCCGACTCCACCTGGTTCACCAACCGGATCGGGGTGCGGGATCTGTCGCCCGAGAGGGTCCGCCGGGGGCCCGTGGACGACGGCGGCCCGGTGAGGCCCTTCACGGTGGTCGGAGGGAAGCGGGGAGGCAAGCAGGCCGGCTTCACCATGGAGGACGCACGGGGCGTTCGCTACATCACGAAGTTCGACCGCCGCGGCAAGGAGGAGCTCCAGACCGGCGCGGACGCGGTCACGGTGCGCCTGCTGTGGGCGCTCGGCTATCACGTGCCGGCGGACTCGGTGGTCTTCTTCGAGCGCTCGGACCTGTCCGTGGCCCCGGACGCCACGCGCGACGACGTGTACGGGGACGAGGTGCCGTTCACCGCCGAGGATCTCGACGCCATGCTCAGGGACGTCGGGCGGACCACGGACGGCCGCATCCGGGGCCTCGCCAGCCGCTACCTGCCCGGGCGTCCGCTGGGGGGCTTCCCGGAGGAGGGCGTGCGCGCCGACGACCCGAACGACCGCGTCCCACATCAGCACCGCCGCGAGCTTCGGGCCCTGGGCGTGGTCTTCGACTGGCTGGCCCACACGGACGTGAAGGAGGACAACACCCTGGACATGTGGACCGAGGCGGCCGGCGGCGAGCGGCACCACGTGATGCACTACCTGCTCGACTTCGGCCACGCCCTCGGGGCGCGCTCGCGGCCGGTGCGGAACCCGGCCGACTCCCACGCCCACCTCTGGGACTGGGCCTACCTCCTGAAGTCCCTGCCCGCGTTCGGTCTGTGGAAGCGACCCTGGGAGGGGATCGACGTCCCGGCCCTGCGCGGCGTGGGCCGGTTCACGGCCGACGGCTACGTGCCCGGCATCTACAAGCCCCGGATGCCGTGGGCGCCCCTCCGGGCCCGGGACGACCTCGACGCCTTCTGGGCCGCGCGGCTGCTCATGCGCCTGCGACCGGAGCACATCCACGCCGCCGTGGAGGCCGGCCGATACGCGTCGCCGGACAGCCGGGAGTACCTGGCGGACGTGCTCATCGAGCGGCGGCGCATGGTCGCGCGGCACTGGTTCCGGGAGGTGAACCCCCTGGCGCGCTTCGAGGTGGCGGCCGACGGCGCCGGCGCCCGCGTGTGCTTCGCCGACCTGCTCCTCCTCCACGGCCTGGAGGACGTGGCGGCCGACACGGTGTATCGCGTCCGGACCTGGGACGACGCGGGAGAGGCCGTCGGGCGGCCGCGGGAGGTCTCACCCGACGACGAGGGACGCGCCTGTGTGACGACCCTCCTGGGCGGCGGCCCCGAAGGCTACACGATCGTCGGCCTCGAGACCCGGCGCGCGAAGGGCGACCCCGTGTCGCCCGTGAAGGTCCACCTGGCGCGGCACCCCGAGACGGGCGCCCCTCGGCTCATCGGGGTCTGGCGGCGCTGACCCCTACCGGGTCAGGGTCACCGAGTCGAACTCGCGGCCCGTGGCGTCGATGGCGTGCAGCGTCAGGGTGTCCGGGTCGGCCGAGACGTACAGGAAGTGGAGCACGCCCTCGGCGAAGGCCGTGAAGTCGCTCTCGCCGGTCGGACGGGTGCCGCGCCCACCGCCGCCCGTCACGACGTACACGACGCCGCCGATGGGCACGGTGCGCTCGTAGTGGTGGTCGTGTCCCGCCAGCACGAGATCGACCCCGTGGCGCTCCAGGATCGGCGCGAGCCACTCGCGGACCTCGTGGTTGGAGCCGTGGTAGCCGGACGAGTAGGGCGGCTCGTGGGTGTAGACGACCGTCCACGGGTGGTCGTCCGCCGCCAGGTCCTCCTCCAGCCACGCCGCCTGGGCCGGGCCGACGCGCTCGGTGTCCAGGGCCACGAAGTGCACCGGGCCCCAGTCGAACGAATACCAGCGCTCCGAGGCGCCCTCGACGCCGTTGTCGGGCAGGGAGAAGACGTCCCGAAAGGGCTGGGCCGAGCGGGTGCGATAGTCGTGGTTTCCCGTGGTGGGGAACATCGGGACGGAGGCGACGAGGTCCTCGTAGACGTCGAAGTAGTGAGCCTCGAGCTGGGCCAGCGTGCCGCTCGGGTAGGCCACGTCCCCCGTGATCACGGCGAGGTCCAACGGCACGGACCGGAGCTGCGCGTACACGGCCTCCTGGTCGCCGCCGCCGTGGCCGGAGTCGCCGAAGGCCGCGAACTCCACGTGCGCGTCGGGACCCGGGGCGGTCGCGAAGCCGGTCCGCTCGACGAGGGGGACGTCCCCCGCCAGGACGCGGTAGCAGTACAGCGTGTCGGGCTCCAACCCGTCGATCCGTGCCACGTACTGGCGGATCGGGCCCTCGTCGTCCGCGGGATCGGCCCGGGCGTCGACGTGCGCGACCCGAGCGCCGTCGGGGAGCGTCACCTCCACCGCCATGGGCGCCTCGGTCTGGGCCGTCCACAGGACGTGCGTGGAGTGGGCGTCGGTCTGCTGGACGTACGGGGCGCGCGCCAGCGTCTCGCGGCCCTCCGCGGTGCGCCCGGCCTCGCCGCACGACTCCAGGAACGGCGTCAGCGGATCCAGGCGCGGCGCCGGGGTGTCGGGGAGGTCGCCCGTGAGGTGTGCGCTGTAGTCGCCGGAGAGGTTCGGCGTCGTGCACGCGGCCACGAGGCCGGCGAGGCAGGCCAGGCCGGCGAGGGCGCACGGGCGGACGGTGCGGTTGGGGTGCTTCATGGGGATCAATGTACGAACCGGCGGGGCGGGATTCCAGGGCGCCCGGTGGCGGGCGGGCCCTCCCTCGTGGCCGCGGGGCCGCTGCGTTGACACGGCCGCCTCCGGAGCGACACAGTGCGTTGCGTCGACACCACGGAGCGGGGGCGGATGCGCGGTGCGAGCCAGGACCCAGGAGCCGGAGCTCGTCGGGCACCGGGTGGGCGAGTTCGACGTGCGGGATCGCGTGGCGCGGGGCCCGGCGACCTCGGTCTATCGCGCCGTCCAGCCAGACGCCGGAGATCGCCTCGTCGCCCTGAAGGTGATGGACCGGGTGGAGGATCGCCTCCGGGCCCGGGACGGCGACCTGGCGAACCCCCTGTGGCGCGAGGCCAGCCTCTCCCAGAGCGTGCGGGATCCCGGCATCGTCCGCATCTTCAAGACGGGCCGGCTGCCGGACGGCCGGCCGTACGTGGCGATGGAGTACGTGGAGGGGCCGACGCTCCGCGAGCGGCTGCGCGACGGGCCCCTGCCGTGGCGGGAGGCCGCGACCCTGATGCGACAGGTGAGCGCCACGGTGGCGCGCCTGCACGGGGCGGGCGTGGTCCACGGCGACCTGAAGCCCTCGAACCTGCTCCTGCGCCCGCTGTCCGACGGGGGCGTCCGCGTGAAGCTCATCGACTTCGGCCGGGCGCGCGCGCCGGGGCGCGTGGCCACCGTGGACCACCGCGAGGAGGACGCCGAGGGAGGCACGCCCCAGTACATGCCGCCCGAGGAGGCCGCCGGGGGAGCGACCAGCAGGCCCGGCGACGTCTACGCCCTCGGGGCCGTCCTGTACGAGATGCTCACCGGCAAGCCGGCCATCGCCCTGAAGCGCCCCAGCCCGGAGGCCTGCCTCGCCTGGCTGCGCTCCGATCGGCCGCTGCCCAGCATCCCGGTCCACACCTTGGCGCCGGACATCCCCGTGCCCATGGCGCGCTTCGTCTACCGGTGCCTGTCGCGCGATCCGGCGGACCGGCCGCAGGACGGGAGCGCCATGCTCGACGGCCTGGAAGACGCCGTGGCCTTGTCCAGGCCCGTCGGGGAGGAGGACGGGAACGACGGCGGGCCGGGACGCCTCGGCCGGCTGTGGCGGTCCATCCGGAGTGCCCTGGGGCGGGGCGGCTGACAGGGCGGTCGCAAAGTCGGACAAGTGAGGGCCGCGCGGCGGTACGGCGCCCGGCGCCGGATTGTATCCGCTCGGAAACGATGGATTCTGCGCGTTCGAGAGCAGGCAAGGGCAAGGGCAAGGGCAAGGGCAAGGGAGGGCGGTCGACTTTGCGACCGCCCTGGGGCGGCTGACGAGATCTGTTCCGCGGGAACCCGCGCGGTGTTAGCGTAGGCGCCCGGCCGGTCCCCGCGCGGGGGAGCCGGCGGACACCCGCAGCCTCGAAGGAGGGCCGCCATGCGCGCCGTGATCCTGGGCATCGTCCTCGCCGTCGCCGTGTCGTTCGGAGCCTGCAAGGAGGGCGCGGAGGAGGGGGCCGAGCAGACCCCGACCACCGAGGAGGGCGCTGAGGACGAGGAGGGCGCGGGCGAGGCCGTCGTCGTCGAGGTCCCCGCCGAAGGCAAGGAGTTCGATCCCGCCATCGAGGTCACCCAGGTGCCCGAGGGGGCCTGGTACTGCGACATGGGGACCGTGCACTGGGCCCAGATGGAGGAGGGCGAGGGCCGCTGCCCCGTCTGCAAGATGAAGCTCGTGAAGAAGCTGCCGCAGGCCGGGGAGGGCGGCGAGGAGGAGGGCGGCGAGTAGCCGGGGCCCGCGAGCTCGCGTCACGCCCCCGGGCTGGAGCCGAGCCCCCGCACGAGGAGGGCGGACGGCAGGACCTCGAAGCGCACCGGCCGATCGGTCCACAGCTCTCCGTCCAGGTTGACCGGGAAGGCGGGGGCGCCGCCGACCCCCACGCCGCGGACCTTCCTGTGGACGACCTTGTCGCTGTCCAGGTAGCTTCCGGCGATCAGCAGCGCGCTCAGCCCGGCGGCGTCCAGGAGGTTGGGGCCGAGGACCACGACCACGTCGAGCAGGCCGTCGTCCATGCGGGCGTCGGGCGCCACGGGGAAGCCGCCTGCGACCGTGCGTCCGTTGGCGACCAGGAGGTTGAGCGCCTCCGCCTCCTGGACCTCGCCGTGTCCCCAGTCGATGGTCACGGCGAAGGGCTCCAGGCGGGACAGGGCCGCGGCCGTGCCCCGGAGATAGGCCAGGGGGCCCCAGACGCGCTTGATCTCCGGCGTCAACTCACGGTCCACCTCGCCGGCGAAGCCGCAGTTCGCCGAGTTGACGGCGACCCGTCGCCGATCCTCCGAGGTGGCGCGGATGAGGTCCATGCGCCGGCTGCCTCGGCCCAGCGCGTCGAGGGCGGCGCGCGGGTCGACGGGGATGCCCAGGGTGCGCGCCAGGTCGTTGCCCGTACCCAGCGGGAGGATGCCCAGGGACGCGGCGTCCAGGTCCCCGGCCATGCCGTTGACCACCTCGTGGATGGTGCCGTCGCCGCCGGCCGCGACGACGCAGTCGAAGCCGTCCGCCACCGCCTCCGAGGCGAGCAGCTCGGCGTGCCCGGGGCCGTCGCTGTCCAGCAGGACCCAGCCGCGCTCGGCCACGGCGGAGTCGAGCCAGCCGGTCGCGTCGGCCCTGCCCGCGAGGGGGTTCCTGATCACACACGTCCGCATCGCCGCTCCGCTCGTCCAGGAGGTCTCAGGGTAAGCGGGCGGGCGGGGGCGGTCGAGGCCGTGAAGCGGGTCCACGATCGGGGCGGAACGCCACGCTGCCGATTGACAGTCGAGGGCCTCCTTTCTAGGATCCTCGCTGTTCCCCGCACATTTCTGGCCCTGGGTCGGTACCCGAAAGGGAGAGGTGCACTTTGGTCACGGAAGGACGTGTGCTCTTCGTCGACGACGACGCGGAGATGTGCGACCTGGTGCGCACCGCGCTGGGCGCCCAGGGCTATGACATCTCGACGAGCACCGCCGCGGGCGACGCCCTGCGCCGCGCCCTCGAGGACGACGTGGACGCGGTCGTCACGGACCTGAACATGGCGTCGATGGGGGGGATCGACCTGTGCCAGCGCATCCACGACTCGCGGCCGGACGTCCCGGTCATCGTCGTGACGGCGTTCGGCAGCCTCGACAACGCCATCGAGGCCATCCGGGCCGGCGCCTACGACTTCGTCACCAAGCCCGTGGAGATGGAGACCCTGGCCATCCACGTGAACCGCGCGCTGGAGCACCGTCGCCTCAGCGAGGAGGTCTCCCGCCTGCGCCGCCGCGTGCGGGAGGCCGAGGGGTTCCGGGACATCATCGGCGGCAGCGGCTCCATGAAGGACGTCTTCGACCTCATGGAGCGGGTGGCCCGGACCGACGTCAACGTGCTCATCACCGGCGAGACGGGCACGGGCAAGGAGATCGTCGCCCGGGGCATCCACCAGGCGAGCGATCGGCGCGGCGGGCCGTTCATCGCCATCAACTGCGCCGCGGTCCCGGAGACGCTCCTCGAGAGCGAGCTGTTCGGCCACAGCAAGGGCGCGTTCACCGGCGCGAAGGGCTCGCGCCAGGGGCTGTTCCTGACCGCCAGCGGCGGCACGCTCCTCCTCGACGAGATCGGCGAGATGACGCCGGCCATGCAGGCCAAGCTCCTGCGCGCCATCCAGGAGCGCAAGCTGCGCCCGGTGGGCGAGTCCCGCGAGGTCCCCTTCGACACGCGCATCCTCGCCTCGACGAACCGGGACCTGGAGTCGGACATCGAGGAGGGGAAGTTCCGCGAGGACCTCTTCTACCGGCTCAACGTGGTGAACATCCACGTCCCGCCCCTGCGACAGCGCGGCAACGACATCCTGCTGCTGGCCCAGGACTTCATCGACCGGTTCAGCGAGCGCCACGGCGTCGAGGTCCAGGGGCTCACGACGGCCGCGGCCGAGAAGCTGGCCAACTACTCGTGGCCCGGCAACGTCCGGGAGCTGGAGAACTGCATGGAGCGGGCCGTGGCCCTGGCCCGCTACGAGGAGATCGGCGTCGACGACCTGCCGGAGAAGATCCGCGACTACACGCCGACGAGGCTGCACCTCGTGGGCGACGACCCGTCGGACTTCCTGCCCATGAAGGAGGTGGAGCGGCGCTATGTCCTCCGCGTCCTGGAGGCCATGGGCGGCAACAAGACCCTGGCGGCCAAGGTCCTCGGCTTCGATCGGAAGACCCTGTACCGGAAGCTCAACCGTTACGGCGTCGAGGACTGAGGCGGAGACGCGCCGTGCGGCGCGTGACTTGCATGCGCTCCGGGTGAGGACGCGTCACGGCGTCCCGGAATCCTCCCGGAGACCATGGGTCGGCGATGTGCCCCGCCCGAGAGCTGGAGGGCTTCGTCGCCGAGGCAGGTCAGTCGTGCGCCAGCGGCAACCAGAGATGGAACGTCGTGCCCTCGCCGGGCGCGCTGTCTACGCGGATCGTGCCGCCGTGCTCGCTGACGATGCCCGCCGACACGGCCATGCCCAGGCCGGTGCCCTTGGACTCGCCCTTCGTGGTGAAGAAGGGCTCGAAGATGCGCTCGCGCACCTCGGGCGGCATCCCGACTCCGGTGTCCGCGATGCGCAGGTGGACGCATCCGGACGGGGACGCCGCCCCCGCCTCCGGGCAGGGCGCCGGGTGGTCCAGCGCGATCCGGATCTCGCCGCCGTCCGGCATGGCCTGCATGGCGTTGGTGAGGATGTTCGCCAGGACCTGCTCGAGCTGGCTGGGATCGCCTTCGATGACCGCGGGCTCGTCCTCGCCCTCCACGGACACCTCGACGCCGGCCTTGTGCATCATCGGCTCGAGGAGCTTGTCCGCCTCCAGGAGCACGGCGCGGATGTCCAGGTGTTCGTGATGCTTCGACTGGCGGCGCGCGAAGCCCAGGAGCGTCTGGATCCGCTGGGTCATGCGATCGGCCTGCTGGGAGATGATGCGGCCGCACTCCTGGGCGTCCTCTCCCTCCACCAGGCCGCGGGCGATGAGCTTGGCGCGGCCGGAGACCACGTTGAGCGGCGTCCCCATCTCGTGGGCGACGCCCGCCGCGAGCTGGCCGACGAGCTGGAGCCGCCCGGCATGTCGGAGCTGCGTCAGCGCCGCGATGCGCTCCTCCGACTCGATGCGGATGCGCTCCTGGGCCTCGATGAGGCGCTCCGTCATGTGGTTGATCTCCTCGCCGAGCCGTCCGAGCTCGTCGGTGGAGTGGACGTGGACCCGCCCGGTCAGGTCGCCTTCGGCGATGCGACGCACCTGGCTCGTCAGGACCGCGAGGGGGCGCCCGACGAGGCGAAACGACCCGCCGAGCACCACGAGGCCACAGATGATCATGAGGAGGAGCGCCACGGTGGCCCGGTCGAAGATCGCCTCCTGCAGCTCCGGCCGCTGCAGATCCAGGGGCTCGCGGAGGGCCAGCACCGCTCGGGTGTGCCCGTCCACGACCACCGGCGCATAGGCCACGAGGCTGACGAGGCCCTCGCTGGTGCGCGCCTCCAGGTCGCGTCCCCGGTGGAGGCGCTCCCACTCCGCCGGCTCGCCCACGAAGCCCTCGGGCGGCTCCGGCTGCAGCGGCAGCCACTTCAGCTCCTCGAGCTGCAGGGACTGATCGGTGCGATCGGCGAGCCAGCGCGCCTTGTACTCCCCGTCGACCCGCCATACCGAGGCTACGTTGCGGGCGAACAGGCGGGCCCGCACCCCCAGGTCGTGCTCGTGGCGGGAGGCCAGCCGATCGATGAAATGATCGACGCTCCACACGGTGTGCAGGCCCAGCACCGCGAAGATGGCGACGCTGAGCGCGAAGGTCAGCTTCCAGGCGACTCGCATCGGCGGGACCTCGGGAGCACGGGGGAGCCGGCCCTCCTCCGGCGAGGCTCGCGGCGTGGCGATCCGCTCGGCGATCGGGGGGCGGGTGCGATCCTCTCGCGCCGGCGGGGACGCCGAGGGCGCACGCCTCGAGGCGCGGGCGGCAACGACGGTGTAACCGGGTTTATACCAGACCTGCGGGGATCCTGTCCCCTCGGTTTCGACAGGTGCCGGACGGACGTTGTGGTTCGCAGCGATCGGTCCATAGCCTGGAGACGATGACCTTGAATCCGATCCCAGACGACGAGCGCGCGCCGGAGCTCTCCGGGGAGCCCGGGAGGGTCCTCCTCGCCGAGGACGACGCGGAGATGCGGCTGCTGCTGTCGGCGTACCTGCGCCGCTTCGGCGTCACCGTCTCCGAGGCGGCGAGCGGCGACGAGCTGCTCGCCAAGCTCGACGGCGACGGGCACGGCGGCGGCCACGGACCGCCCGCGCTGGTCATCACGGACGTGCACATGCCGGGGATGTCCGGCCTGGAAGTGCTCGAGCGCTTCCGCCGGGACGACGAGACCACCCCGGTCATCGTGATCACGTCCTTCGGGGACGCGTCGACCCACGGACGGGCCAAGCGCCTCGGCGCGGTCCGCGTGTTCGACAAGCCCTTCGATCTGGACGATCTGGTCCAGGAGATCGAGGCCATCCTCCAGGACTGAACGCCTGGCCCGGGTGACTCACGAGATGCCGAGCGAAGCGCCGGGATCCACCCGTGTCTCCGGCGCGCGCTCCCTCTCGGGCCGATCTCCGCGGCGGACACGTGCGCCGTGGGGCGCGTGTTTCAGCTCGCGCGTCGTCGTGGGAACGGATCCCTCCGAGGTCCACCTTATGCGTATCAAGACGTGACGCGACGCCGTCGTGGACGGTATATGCGCCCACTCCGGCGACCCGAGGCGAACCGCGCCGCCCCGGGTCGGCAGGGACCGGAACCTCGGAGGGAGCTTGCAACCGATGGTCGAAGAGCTGATCGAGACCCGCCTGACCCACCTGCGGGCGCTGGAGGCGGAGAGCATCCACATCATCCGCGAGGTGGCGGCCGAGTTCGACAACCCCGTGATGCTGTACTCCATCGGGAAGGACTCCTCGGTGATGGTGCGGCTCGCCATGAAGGCGTTCGCGCCGGGCCGCGTGCCCTTCCCGCTGATGCACGTGGACACCACGTTCAAGTTCCGGGACATGATCACGTTCCGGGACTCCTTCTGTCGTGACAACGACCTCGACCTCATCGTCCACGTCAACGGCAGGGGCGTCGAAGCGGGCATGAACCCGTGGGACTTCGGCTCCAACGAGTACACGATCGAGATGAAGACCGTCGGGCTGCTCCAGGCGATGGAGGAGCACGGCTTCGACGCCGCCTTCGGGGGCGCGCGCCGCGACGAGGAGAAGTCGCGCGCCAAGGAGCGCGTCTACTCGTTCCGGGATCGGTTCCACCAGTGGGATCCGAAAAAGCAGCGCCCCGAGCTGTGGAACCTCTACAACGGCAAGGTCCGCCAGGGGGAGAGCATCCGCGTCTTCCCCCTGTCCAACTGGACCGAGCTGGACGTGTGGCTCTACATCCACCTCGAGGACATCCCCATCGTGCCGCTGTACCTGGCGGCGGAGCGGCCGGTCGTCGAGCGCGACGGGCAGCTCATCATGGTGGACGACGAGCGGCTCCCCCTCCGAGAGGGCGAGAAGCCGCGGATGGAGATGATCCGCTTCCGGACCCTCGGCTGCTATCCGCTCACCGGCGCCATCCGGTCGGAGGCCACGACGCTGCCGGGTGTCATCGAGGAGATGCTCCTGGCCAAGCAGTCGGAGCGACAGGGGCGGGTCATCGACTTCGACTCCGAGGGCTCCATGGAGCAGAAGAAGCGGGAGGGATATTTCTAGCATGGCGCCTTCCAGAACCGACGCAGCGACCCACGCCGACTACCTCGACACCGACATCGAGACCTACCTCGAGCGACACGAGAACAAGGATCTCCTGCGCTTCGTGGCGGTGGGCTCCGTGGACGACGGGAAGTCCACGCTCATCGGCCGCCTCCTCGTGGACACGGATCAGGTCTACGAGGACCAGCTCGCCGACGCCCACAGCGCGGGCGACATCGACCTGGCGCGCATCACCGACGGCCTGAAGGCCGAGCGCGAGCAGGGCATCACCATCGACGTCGCCTACCGCTACTTCACCACCCCGACCCGCAAGTTCATCATCGCGGACACGCCGGGGCACGTGCAGTACACGCGGAACATGGCCACGGGCGCGTCCACGTCCGACCTGGCCATCATCCTCATCGACGCGCGCCTCGGCGTGCTGCAGCAGTCCCGGAGACACGCCTACATCGCCTCGCTGCTGGGCATCCCCCACCTCGTGGTGGCCGTCAACAAGATGGACCTGGTGGATTACGACCGGGCGACCTACGACGCCATCTGCGACGACTTCCGGGCGTTCGCCGATCAGCTCACCTTCGAGGACGTGACGTTCATCCCCATCAGCGCGCTGGTGGGCGACAACGTCGTGAACCCGAGCGACACCACGCCCTGGTACGAGGGCAAGACCATGCTGGAGCACCTCCAGACGGTCGACCTGCGCTCCAGCTACGACCACGAGCACTTCCGGTTCCCGGTGCAGTACGTCATCCGACCGCACCTGGACTACCGCGGGTTCGCGGGGCAGGTGTCGTCGGGCATCGTCCGCCCGGGCGACCCGGTGATGGTGCTCCCCTCCGGCAAGACCAGCCGGGTGGAGAGCATCGACACCTTCGACGGCCCGCTGGACGCCGCCTTCGCGCCCCTCGGCGTGACGCTGTGTCTCGAAGACGAGATCGACGTGAGCCGGGGGGACGTGCTCGTGCACCCGGCGGATCAGCCCCGGGTGTCCCACCACTTCGAGGCGATGATGGTGTGGATGAGCGAGACGCCGCTGGACCCGGACAAGGCGTATCTCGTCAAGCACACCACGCGCTACGTCCGGGCGAACATCGACGACGTCCGGTTCCACGTGAACCTGGACACCCTCGCCGACGAGCAGGCGGAGACCCTCGCCCTCAACGACATCGGCTGCGTGTCCATGACGTGTCACCGGCCGCTGTACTTCGACGCCTACCAGGACAACCGGGCGACCGGCGCCTTCATCCTCATCGACAGCCTCACCAACGACACGGTGGCGGCCGGGATGATCCGCCGCCAGGGCGCCGCCGCCTCCACCGAGGTGTCCGACGACGCCTTCGACCTGCGCGAGCCCCGGAGCGGCGTCAGCGCGCGCGAGCGGGCCACCCGCATGCGCCAGGAGCCGACCACCCTGTGGATGACGGGCCTCCCGGGCAGCGGGCGCGCGGCGTTCGCCTTCGCCCTGGAGCGGCGCCTGTTCGACCTGGGCCACCACGGCCACGTCCTCGGGCGCCACGCCGACGCCCGGGAGACGGCCCGCGTCGCCCGGCACCTCAACGACGCGGGCGTGCTCTCCTTGTGCGTGGCCGACGCGCCCACCCTGGAGCTTCGCGACGCCCTGGCCGAGGAGATCGGCCCCGAGCGCTTCGTCGAGGTCCACGTCACCTCGGACGACGAGGTCGAGGGCTTCGAGCCTCCCCAGGACGACACCCTGGCGGTCTGCCCCCAGGAGGACCTGGACGGCGCCGTCGAGGCGGTCGTGGACTACCTCCGCGAGCACGACCGGCTCCACGAGGACTAGGAGCCTGTAGCGCATATGCTCCCGTCGCGAATCCCGGCCGCTTCCGCCCATCTCGACGTCCGAGAACCCTCCGCCGAACCTAATGGTTCGACTACGGAACCGTCGTACGCCGATCTGGACGAAATCGTCTCGGGCTCGCTCGGTCCGCAATACACTACAGGCTCCTAGCCATGCCGGGTCGGCGGAGGGGGCGGCGGCCGCTCGCCGTGATCGCCATCGCCGCGGCCGTGCTGTGGTCCGCGTGGATGTTCCGCGGCTACGCCAAGGACGACTTCCTCATCTCGGCGCGGTACGCGTACAACCTCGTCCACCACGGCGAGCTCGTGTTCAACCCGGGCGAGCGCGTCGAGGGATACACGAACTTCGCGTGGACCATGCTGATGGTGCCGCCGCAGGCCCTCGGCGGGGGCGCGGACGCGGTGCTGTGGACGGCGCGCGTCGTGGCGTTCCTGGCGGCGGTGTGGCTGGGGTGGGGCGTGTTCCGCTACGCGCTCCTCCTGGCAGGGCGGGGGCCGCCGGAGAGGCTCGTGATCGCGCTGCTCCCGGCCCTGCTCGTCGCCGTGACCCCGACGGCGGGCCGCTACCTCATGAGCGGGATGGAGACCGTGCCGTTCGCCGCCGCGTGCCTGTGGTCCATCCTGCTGCTCGCGCGGCGGCGCCTCCACGGCGCCGTGTGGCTGGGCGTCCTCGCCTGCCTCCTCCGGCCCGAGGGCCACCTCGTCCTGGCGGTCGCGGGCATCGGCGCAGCCGCCGTGATGCTGCGCGAGCGGCAGGCGGGCGGTGTGCGGCGTCTCCTGCGCGTGGTCCTCGGTCCGGCCCTGGTCGTCGGGGCGTACCACGCCTGGCGCCTTCACTACTTCGGTGATCTGCTCCCCAACACCTGGTTCGTGAAGAGCGCCCACGGAGCCCGCCTCGCCGACGGTTTCGAAGACCTGTTCCGCCTGTGGGAGATGGGGAGCTTCGTGTGGATTCCGCTGCTCGCCACGCTCGCGCTGCTCCTGGAGAGCCTCGACCGCGTGGACGCTCGACGCGTGCTGCACGTCGCCGGCCTCTGGGGGCTCGGGGTGTTCTTCTTCGCGTACCTCGTGTGGGTGGGCGGCGACGAGATGGAGGAGGGCCGGCTGGTGATGCCCGGCCTGGTCCTGCTGGCGGTCCTCGCCGGTCACGGGCTGCACCTCCTCGTCACCGGGCTCCGGGCGAGGCTGTCCCGGGCGGGGCTCCGGGCCGCCGCGATCGCGCTGGCGGCGTGGGGGGGCGTCATGGCGTACCAGGCGGGCACTGACGTGGCGCGTGCGAGCGAGGGCACCCAACGCTGGTACGAGACCATGCGCCGCAGCCAGGGCCGCATGTGCAGGGACCTCGCGCTCGCCCTGCCCGACGGCGCCACCGTGGCGTACCAGGACATGGGGATGTGCCCCTACTCCGCGCCGGACCTGAGGTTCTTCGACTACATCGGGCTCGTGACCCGCGACGTCGCCCGCCTCCGTCACGGGATGGGGGTGTCCATGTTCGGCGTCATCCCGCGGGAGGGGCAGGACTCGGGACAGCGGCTCCGGCGATTCCGGCGGGCCCTCCGCGACATGATCTTCGACGCTCGCCCCGGCGCCATCGCGCTCGTGGTCCGACTGCCCACGGCGACCGTCCGACGGACCGCCGATCTCCGGCCGCGCGAGCGTGGTCCGGAGCTGCTCGACGCCGTCGGCGGCTACGGCTTCTCGCCGCTCCTCCACCGGGATCCCCGGCTCGAGGAGCAGTACGTCCTCCACGGGCTCTATCGGCGGCACCCGCAGCTCTCGGACGAGGCCTGGGGGCTCTACCTCGTGTCCTGGGTTCGGGACGACGGTCCGCGATAGCCCCGGGCGGGCGCCTGCGCTCCGGTCAGTGCACGTCGGGCATGAGGAGCCGCATGGTGTCGATGGCCTGACGGCGGAGGTCCAGGAGGGCGTCGGCCTCCGGGTGGGCGGCCCGGCGCAGCGTGGCCTCGTCCGGGCGGGGCGGGAGGCGGGTGCCGCTCGCCTCGACGATCTGGGCCGCCAGGATCAGGAGGTGCTGCTGCACGTCCAACAGCTCCCGGGCCGCCGTGGCGGCGGCCACGCGCTGGGAGGCCTCGTCCGACATGCGGTTCACGAGGTCGATGACGTTGCTCGGGCGTGGCTCGTCGCGTTCGCTCACGGACGGTCAACCCCCGTCGCGCCGGCCCTCTTCCCGCCGCCGCTCATCGGGTGCGCTCCACCTCGGCCTGGCATTCGAGGCACAGCGGCGTCTCCGGGCGGGCCTTCAGGCGGCGCCAGGCGATGGGATCGTCGCAGCGGAGGCACTCCCCGTACTCGCCGGCGGCGATGCGCCGGAGGGCCGCCTCCACCTGCTTCAGGCGCTGCTCGTGGCGCTGGCGGGCCGCCTTGGCCATGGACTGCTGCTGCAGGGCGTCCACCCGCGACACCCGGCCGATGGGCTGGTCGAGATCCACGATGGCGGAGCCGGACCGGGACGCCTCGACCGTGGCGGCGAGCTCCTCGCGGAGCGCCTCCAGATCGGCCCGTAGCTCCTCGAGCTGCGCCGGGATGAGATCGTCCACGCCCGGGAGGCTAACATGCCGGACGCGCCAGGTCCCGGGATACCGCCCGGACACACGGGGCGTCGTCCCGTGCTTGCGGTCCGCGCCCCGATGGGCATCATGCCCTCGATGCAGCCGCTACGACGCAGTCGACGCTCGCCCCTCCTGCTCCTCCTGGCCGTCGCGCTCGTGTCGTGCGGCGGCGAGCCCCCCGATGTCCTGCGCTCGGCCCTGGAGACCGGCGGCCCCCGGGTGGTCTACGACATCGACGCGCAGCCGTTTCCGGAGATCCCGTTCCCGAACGACACGGCCACGCGGCTCGAACCCGACTCGCCCACCGGCCGGCGCCTGAACGTCTCCATGGAGGCCACGACCCACATGGAGCGCCGCTTCCGGCGGAAGCTGAACCGCCTGGACGGCTTCGGGCTCATGGCGCCCATCTCGGTGGGCTTCGACGCCCCGCTGGATCTGGAGGACGTCCGCGCTCGCCACGTGGACGATCGGGATCCCTCGAACGACGGCATCCTGCTCATCCGCCTCGACGGTGGGGGCGACGTGTGCGGCGGCGGGGAGGGCGCGCGTCGGCGGGTGCCCCTGGACGTGGGCCACGGCAACTACCCCATCGTCCTGGAGCGGCCCTGCCAGTACAACTTCCACCTCTGGGAGGGGGAGTTCATCTGCGAGCCGAAGCTCTGCGACACCCCCGGGGACGACGCCCGCGCCGGCTCGCCGAACCTGCTGTTCGAGACCGTGCAGGAGGACCTGGACGGCGACGGCGTGCTCGACCCGTACGAGGACACCGACTTCGACGGGCACCTCGACACGCCGAACACCTGGAGCGGACAGCCCCACACCGCGTGGGACGACCCCGCGGCCCAGGCGGACGACATGCTCACGTTCTGGGAGTCCGAGACGAACACCCTCATCACGTGGCCGATGGTCCCCCTCCGGGAGGGGAGCCGCTACGCGGTGGTGCTCACGAAGCACCTGAAGGACCGCCAGGGGCGGCCCGTGGAGTCGCCCTTCGACGGCATCGCGGCGGCGAGCCAGGCGGAGCCCCTGTCCCGCCTCGAGGAGATGCTGCCGTGCTGGGGCCTGACCCTCGACGACGTGGCGTTCGCGTGGACGTTCACGACCGGGACGCACTCCGACGAGCTGCTGGCCATCCGCGAGGGGCTGTACGGCTCCGGGCCGCTGGCCGGCCTGGGGGCGGAGGTGCCGGTGGAGGGGATGCGCGCCCGGCCGTCCCGGGACCCCGATGAGGACGGAGAGCTGCCCGACAGCCCCTACGTCCTGCCGCGCGACCTGCTGGAGCCGCTCATCGCGCCGCTGTCCGGGGAGCTCCTGGAGACGCCGGGCGCCGGCGACGACCTGCTGAAGGACACGAAGCACGTGGCCTACTGGGCCGTCGGAGACTACCAGACGCCCTACTTCCTCGTGGACAAGGACGGCCGGGCGACGCCGGAGTATCCGGACGACCAGGACGAGTCCTTCGACGTGGACCTGCAGGACGGGGAGGCCGTCCGGAGCCCGTCCACGGTGCCGTTCATCTGCTCTGTGCCGGAGACGACGGAGGAGCACCGCCCGCCGTTCCCCGTGGTCATCTACGCCCACGGCTACTCCGGGGCGAGCTTCGAGACCCTCGGCTTCGCGGGACGCTTCGCGAAGGCCGGGTTCGCCCTGTGCTCCGTGGAGGCGCCGGGCCACGGCGTGGTCATCCCGGCCGACGAGGAGGGCATCGCCAGCCTCGTCGAGCTCCTCGTGGAGGAGGCCGGCCTAGCGAACTTCTACGACAGCTACATCGGCGGCCGCGTCCGGGACAACGACAATGACGGCGTCATCGGGGCGCGCGACAACGGCACGGACTTCTGGGTGGCGGACGTCTTCCACACCCGGGACATGCTCCGGCAGCAGGCCATCGACCAGATGCAGTTCATCCGCAGCCTCCGCGCCGTGGACGGCGAGCGCCGGATGGCCACCGACACGGACGGGGACGGGGCGCCGGACCTGCTCGCCGACTTCGACGGGGACGGCGTCCCGGACCTGGGCGGCTGGTCCGACGAGGACGGCGACGGCGTCCGGGACCCGGAGGAGCCCGAGCACCCGTACTACGTGTGGGGGCAGAGCCTCGGCGGGATCGCCAGCGCGACCCTGGCGGCCGTGGAGCCGGCCATCCAGGGCGCGGCGCCCATCTCCGGGGCCGGCGGCCTGGTGCAGGTGGGCATCCGCTCCACGAACCTGGGCGTGCCCGAGGCCGTGCTCCTGCCCATCATCGGGCCGTTCGTGACCTTCGCGCCCCACGCCGACGAGGAGGGGCAGCCCGACGGCCGCGTGGACGTGGGCTTCCTGGTCCCCAACGTCAACGAGCCCGCGAGGCCCGTGTTCCACGTGAGCGACGCCATCCGGCCGGGCGACCGGGTCGTGGTCGAGAACGTGGACACCGGGGAGTACGTGGAGGCGTTCGCCGGCGACGACCTGCGCTTCCGCGTCGGCATCCAGGCGGACGCGCTGCGCCTCGGCGACAAGCGCGAGTACCTGGGCCTGACCGACGACTCGGAGCTTCCCGTCGCGCCGTCGCCCGACACCGTCGCAGGCCTGGGCGACCGCCTGCGGGTGCTGGTCCATGACGGCTGGGACGGCCCGGTGAAGGAGACCATCGAGGCGGTGGCGCGGCCGTTCGTCTACCAGGGCGTCCGATACGGCGAGGGCACGCCGCTGGTGGCGCTCCACGAGGGGCTCGGCTACACGCGCAACAGCCCGGACTTCCGGCGCCTGCTGGCCATCTCACAGACCGTGTTGGCCCCGGGGGATCCCGCGACCTACGCGCGCTTCGCCCTCCGGGAGCCTCTGGACTTCCCGTACGAGACGGGCGACGTCCGGGCGGCGCGGGACGCGGGTGACGGCGCGAGCGTGCTCCTCCATCACACCGTCGGCGACGCCGACGTGCCCATCGCCGCGGGCATCACCCTGGCGCGGGCCCTGGGCCTCGTGGACTTCGAACACCCGGACCCCGAGCGCGGACGGACGGAGATGGAGGTCCTGCGGGAGCACCACGTCGTCGAGGGCATCGACCGGCTGGACCGCTACGTGGAGCGCAAGGACTACTCCGGGTTCTGCCCCTGGCAGCTTCCCGAGACCGAGTGGACGTGCCCCGCCGCGCGCCCCGGCGAGGAGGATCGCTATCGGGCCTTCTTCACGGAGGGGTGCCCCGACGCGGACCCGACGGACTGCGACGCCACGTGCCCGGAGGGGCAGGCCTGCTTCTACGACGGGATCTGCGTCCCCTGCGAGCCCATGTGCGCGCAGGTGGCGGACGCCGACCTGCAGGGCGTGCACTTCGACGTCATGGACCTGGACCGGGGCACGGATCGGCTGGTCCTGCCGGAGTACGACCTGGACGACCCGCTGCGGCCGACCGTCGAGACGTCCCACGGGACCAGCGCATTCCGCATCCCGTACGTGACGCGCACGGGGTCGCACGGCGTGCCGCCCTCCATCCCGGAGCGGGCGTTCAACGTCAACAGCTTCGTGGTCAACCAGATCATCACGTTCTTCGGGTCGCGCGGCGAGTCCGTGCGGGACGATCCCTGCCTGGCGGACGGCACCTGCGAGTTCCTCCCCTGGAATGAGTAGCCCGCCGCCCCCCGTCGAGATCCTCCACCGGGACGCGCGCCTGGTCGTCGTCCACAAGCCCTCGGGCCTGGCGGTCCACAAGGGCTGGGCGCGGGACCCGCACTACGCCATGACGGTGACGCGGGACGCCATCGGGCAGCGCGTCTACACGGTGCACCGCCTGGATCGCGCCACGAGCGGCGCCCTGGTCTTCGCCCTGGACTCGGAGGGGGCCGGCGTCGTCCAGCGGGCGTTCCGGGAGCAGCGCGTGACCAAGCGCTACCTGGCCCTGGTGCGCGGGATCCCGCCGCGGGAGGGGACCGTCGACCACGCCCTCAAGAAGCGCAAGGGCGAGGCCGAGACCCTCCCGGCGCAGACGGACTTCCGGCGCCTGTGGATCTTCCGCCGGCGATACTCCCTGGTGGAGGCGTGGCCGCGGACCGGCCGCACGCACCAGGTCCGGCGGCACCTGCGGCACCTGTCCTGCCCCATCGTGGGCGACGTGAACTACGGCGACGGGCGGCACAACCGCCTGTTCCGGAGCGAGCATGACCTCCACAGGCTGGCGCTCCACGCGGCGGAGATCGTCGTGCCGCATCCGGAGACCGGAGAGGACCTCGCCGTGCAAGCGCCGCTTCCCGACGACCTCCGCGGGCCCCTGGAGCGCATCGGCGCGCCGGCCGACCTGCTGCCCTGACCGCGGGCCCTCCGGCTGGCCCCCGGGGCGGGCGCGGGGAAACCCCGGTACGCCGGGTGCCCGGCGGGAGTTGCGCCGGATCGTCCGAGCGGACAAGATGACGCCCGCTCAGGAGGCGCGAATGAGGAATTGCAGGGGTTGGTTCGTGCTCGCGGCGGCGGCCGCGGCGTTGGTGGCATGCGACGACGGGGGCTCGGACGAGGGCCCGGCCGAGGACGTGGTGGAGGACACCGCCCTCGACGTGGTCGACGACACGGTCGAGGACGCGACCCCCGACACCGTGGAGGATGTCGCGCCGGACACCGTCGAGGATGTGGCCGACGCAGGTCCGGATGTCGAGGCCGACGGCGACGCCGGAGACGACGCCGAGGTGGAGCAGCCCCTGCCCGAGCTGGAGCTGTTCCCGACCATCGCGGGGCCGCCGGCGGATCCCCTCGCGGAGGACGAGCACACGAGCTGTCCCGTCTACCGGGAAGAGCGCTGCGTCGAGGGGACGGCGCAGCGCTGCGCCATCTACGACCCGGCGGCCGGCGAGTTCGTGGCCGAGCCGGATCCGCTGCTGGAGAGGGTCTTCCTCTACGACCGCTGGTACGACCTCCACAGCTCGCCGGACGACCAGACGGCCGAGCGCGTGTTCAACAAGCCCATGCCCGGGGACACGCCGGAGGAGGAGTGGTCCGACCCCGCGAACTTCTCCCACTACGCCGGGAAGGGGGACGCCTCGATCTGGACCGGCGCGGCCCTGTCCTCGGACATCTTCCGTTACGTGGCCACGGGGACCGAGGCGGACTACCAGCGCATGGAGGAGACCACGCGGACCCTGGTGCGCGCCTTCGACGTCACGGGCATCCCCGGCTACCTGGCGCGGCACCACTTCCTGCTGCTGCCGGAGGGGAGCCCGCAGTCGGACGAGCACATGATCTACTTCGGTGACCCCGAGGACCCGGACCTGCACGCGCGGCACAACCCCATCGAGGACCCGGAGTCCGTGGAGGGCCTGCCGGACGCGTACTTCGACGGCATCCCGGACGGGGAGGGCGGCCTCGTGCAGGGCACGCCGATGTGGAACGGGCACCCGTCCATCGACCAGTACACGGGCCCGATGATGACCTTCCCGCTGGTCTATCCGCTGCTGCGCGACGAGGACCTCGCGGCCCGCATGGTCGAGCACATGACCTGCTACCTGAAGCGCCTGCGGCGCCTGGAGATCATCAATATCCAGGACAACCCCGACGTGACGGACGCGCTGACCAGCTACTTCGGCGGGAGCGGTCTGAAGCTGGATCCGGACGACATCGACCTGAGGAAGCAGGATCGGCTGGTGCTCTACTACAACGCGGGCATCAACCGGAACAACGCGGAGGAGTTCGACCGGTCCTGCCCGGACACGGTGCAGCTCGAGCCGGACGTGGTCATCGACGCCGCCGCGGACGACTTCCTGCTCCAGATGCTCGACTTCGCCAACGGGCTGAAGGACGGCAGCAGCGACATGCCGGAAAACCAGGTCGACCACTTCTACGCGCCGAACATCCGCGGCGGAGACGCCAGCCACATGATCCACCTGGCGGCCATGGCGTACTGGTTCACCGGCGACGAGCAGTACCGGGAGTTCCTGTTCGAGGAGCTCATCGGGAACCTGCGCGCCGACGAGGTGGCCCTGACCATGCAGGCCTTCCGCCTGCCGGACTTCTGCTTCAAGTACTACGGCGACCACATCACCTACGGGACCCACTGGCAGCTCATCACCATGCTGGGCGACTCCCCGCTGCGCGACACCATGATCCGCGCCATGGAGGAGGAGATGTGGCAGAAGGCGCTCCACGACCACCACAGCGCCAAGTTCAACGTGATGTACGCGGCGACGGTGCCCGAGGACGTGGCCACCGGACACGGCGCCGCCGTCGAGATGGCCGTCCTGGCCCTCGAGGACTTCGGGGGCAACGACGGCGTGAAGAACGCGCCGCGGCGGACCTACGACCTGTCGCGCCAGACGGTCATCGACGGCTTCCCGGAGGGCACCACGGTCCGCTGCCCGACCGCCGAGGAGCG
>JBNJGB010000057.1:0-26013 GCA_051747385.1 Myxococcota bacterium | reverse complement strand
CGCGAGGAGGACGTCCATGGCGCCACTCCGTGCGAACTCGACGACGGGACCCTCCGATCCGGGCCGCCATGTCAGATCCGGTGCCTCGGGCAGGCCGCGTTCGATGCACTCCGCGTCGAGGTCCAGCTCGCCCTCGCCCGGGCCGAGGAGCCGCGTCCCGGTCGATGCGACGCGGACGGAGTCTCGGAGCAGACCCGCCGTGAGATCCTCCGCCAGGTTGGTCGTGGTGAGATCGGTGAGGCGGGTCACGACCTCCAGGCCCGACGTGCCGAACCGGAAGCCTCGGATGGCGGGCAGCAGGTCGTACCGCAACTCCTGCACGTCGCTGTCGCCGAAGAGCTTGTCGACCTCCTCGGTGAGGTCGGCTACTGCCTCCTGGATCAGTGGCATGACGACGCGCTCCCTGATCACGTCCCTGATGGGAAACGTCACCAGCTCGGCCCACCAGGGCAGGACGAGCTGGCCCACGTGCAGGTGCTCCACGTCCAGCTCGATCGGCCTCCAGCATGCCGGCTCCTCGTCGTCCGGCTCGAGCGCCTCGGGGAGTCGAGCCGCCAGGGTGACCTTCACCCTCTTCAGTCGGAAACCGACGGTCATGCCCAGGAGGTGAGCGGAGCCCTCGGCCTCGAGCGTCGCCCGAATGCGGTAGGCCCGCTCCTCCGGGGCCGGGTCGACGCTGAAGCCGGAGAGCTCGGCTCGCTCGATGTCCACGTCCTCGCCCGAGCCGTCGCCCTTCCGAAGGCGCTTGCGGAAGTACGGCGTGAGGAGGGCCGCGAGGGCTCGAAGCGGAGTCACGTGCGGATCGTCTGCCTCGACGGCAACACGTCGCGCCACCGCGAGCAGCTGACGCAGCGAGATGCAGGCGTGCAAACCGAGCCAGCTCCAGAGGAAGCCCAGGGAGCCGAGCAGGGTAGGGCCCGCGCCGGTCACGAGCCACCCGACAACGGCTGCTCGCTCCGCGGGGGCCAGTTCGGGCCAGGCCATGTCCTCGCCAGTCATACCGAGGCGCTGGAGGATCTCGGTGAGCACGAAGCCGACTGGTTCCTCCTTGTCGGGAAGTGCTGCCTCCACTGCCGCGACCCCGGCATCACGGTCCTCGACGAGGAGTCGGGCGGCCTCCAAGGGGATCCCGCTCCACCACGTCTGCGAGGCGTGCACCAGGAGATGGTATGTCTGCTCGCCGCTCGGCGCCTCGAACAGCATCGTGTCGAGAAGAGGGACCCACTCCGGCGGGACGGCGGTGTAGTCGGGAGGACCATCCGGGGCGCCGACCGGCCACAGGTCTGGCCCGGCAGCCTGCTCCAGCGCGTCGAGCAGGTCGATGAGCTCGATGGCGCCCTGAACGTCTTGCCCACCGCCCGAACCTGCCGCCGCAGACGCCAACGTCGCAGTGACGTCGAGCGACTCGCCGGGCGCGAGCTGGCCCGGTGCTTCGAACTGACTTCCCGCGCCCCCGGGAACACCGGCCGGCGGGTCGGCCATGCTGCCGACGGCCCAGCAGACGAGCGACTGGACGAACTCGTGCTGCACGAAGAAAGAGGAGAGGCGCTCGGCTCCCCGGCCGGTTCGTGCGCCGCCCATCGGACTCTCGGCGCACACGCTGTCCAAGCGGATCTCCAGCGCGTCGCTCAGGGGATCACCGGGATCGACCGGCGAGCCGGCCCACGCCTGGATTGCGTGGAAGAGCAGAGGGCTCTGTAGGTCCGGTGGCAGCGAGCAGGCTCCCTGCGCTACTGGAAGCGTGTCAGGGAGCTGTATGTCGACGGATGGCGGTGAAGGGTATGTGCCGAGAAGTTGCCGCGAAAGCTCTGCGTTCAATCCATCGAGGACGGCGTTGGTGAATTGCGTTGTCCGAGTCGCCTCGAACACTGCACGCGAAGCCGAGGTGAGCTCGACGGAGATTCTCGGTTGTTCAATACGCAGTTGGGGTGGCGAACCGCCACCGCCACCGCTCGAAAGCAGGAAGAGCCCGCGCGCTCTGGCGATCACACTGCCCGCCAGCGGGAAGACGGACGGATCGCCCACTGCGATCTCCAGCAGCGCGCGTTCGAATGGAAGCCGCAACTCGAGCTCCTGGCTACCGGCCCCGGTCGGAAGAGCGCTGAACGAGAGCTGAGGCGGAAGAACCTCGCCACCGAACAAGAATAGGAGCGTGAGCGGAGGAAGGCCTTCGGCAAGTGGCACATCTACTTGGCCAGCGACGGTGAATGGCTTCCCGAGCTCGAACGCAACGGCAGCCGCAAGAAGCTCGGAGGTCAATGAACCTCCGTTCGTGTCCACGGACGAGACGAGGATGTCCCGCAGAGCTGAACCACGGAGCCGTCCGGCGATATTCGCCAGAACAACGTTGGCGTCATACTCGTTGAGGCGAAAGCCAATAGATTCCATGGGATTCAAGTCCTCCCGGCTCGACTACTGGAGATCGCGGCAGCAGCGAAAGATGCTCCACGACCTGCGGCCTTCCGCGGATTGATACGAGCGGTCCGTGACGATGCCAAGCAACCCGGGCCGCTGCATCCGGTATCGCGCGACGTCGCCCCCAACCTCCTCGGCGCAATCACCGGGCGTCCAGGCTGATCCGTCGTCGGGAGCGCCCTCATAGCCTTCGTTCACGAGGCTCAAGGGGAAGGTGCCGGGTTCGGTGTTGGCTGGACAGTCAGCGACCCACTCTACGCCGTTGTCGAGCATGTCGAGTGCCCCGTATGCCGAACTTCCCATCGGAAACGCATGGACCGGAAAGAAGTCCGTCTCCGAGTAGTCCGGCCCCGACCATCCTGGGGAGAACATGGACAGGAGAAAGCAGGTTTCGACCATCGCATAGTAGCGCCGCTTCTCGCAGGTCTGGTCCTGTCCCTCGCCCCACGGGTGCGTGGGCATTGCAGCCCGACAGCATGTTTCGTCGCCAGGCTGGCAGTAGAGTTTGCAGCCGCCCCGGGCGGCCTTCTCCCACTCGGCCTCGCTGCAGAGCCGCTTGCCGTGGCGCTCGCAGTAGTCGCGGGCGTCGAACCAGCTCATGTAGTTCATCGGATGGTCATCCATTCCGTGGTGGTACATCGCATCATCAGCCTCGGGTTGCCCTGGCATCTCGCAGTTCCCCACCTCTACACACCCGCGGTATGCGCGGACGGTGACGGGGGTGCGATCGATTGCGAAGGGAGGAACATCTACGCGGTGGTAGGGTCGTTCCCAGGCATCCGGCGTGAACCACTGAGGCCCGGTGCAGTCCAGCCTCTCTGGATTACACCCCATCCAGAAGGTGCCTCCGGGCACGTATACCTCCGACCCGTCCAGACTCAGACAGGTCCCATCGGTGGTGCACTCGAAGCCGTCGGCACAGGGCGCCCCCAGTTTGCCGCAGTGGCACGAGTCGTCGTCCTCGTCCACGAGCTCGTCGCAGTCGTTGTCCCAGCCGTCGCAGACCTCGCCCTCCGGACGGGGCTTGCAGCGCAGGTCGGCGTACGGGTTGCGTGGCTTTGGCGGGGGGCTGTCTTCATCCGAAGCATCGACCGGGGCGACGTCGGTGGTCGGGGCGTCCGATGCGTCGTCCGGAGTGGCCGATTCCTGGCTACAGGCCGTCCCCAGCAGCCCGGCCGCCACCAGGCCAAGGACGGCCACCCGGCCTGCGTGACGCCACATGCTCATCGCACCCGGCCCCGAGAGACGGTGACGCGAGCGGCGGCGGTACCCGGGAACGCGTCGGCGTCGCGCCGACTCGTCGGCGACAACGACACCAGGCGCCGCACAGCGCGCCGCATGTCTTCGTCCAGTTCCAGGGGCGCCTGCAGGAGCGCGCTAAGAGGGTCGGCCATGAACGACTGCATGTTCCGGGGAGACGATTCGAGCCTTCCGTGTCCCATCCGCTACACCTCCACGGTGTCGACGATCCTGACGGTTTCCCGGGACGGAATGGAAGTTCGTCACAGGTGTCAGCTCTATCCCACCCCTCACTCGGGCGCCGTGCACGTGCCGCCCTCGCAGGTCTCGTCCGAAGCGCACGACACCGACGTCCACCCCTCGCCGTCCGGCTGACAGAGGAGGAACCCACCTCCGTCATCGTGGCACAACGTCGCGCCCGGATCACAGGGCGACGGGACGCACGTCGCCGCGACGCAGACGTCCTCGGCTCCGCACGCGCCGGCGTCCTCGATGGGCTCTGACGTGCACCCGCCGTCCGCGACCGTGCAGACGTCGGCCGTGCACGGGTTGCCGTCGGCGCAGGAGTCGATGGTCTCGGCGGCACATGGCCCGGCTTCGCTGCAGCTCGCGTGGCCCCAGGGATCCGTGCGCACGAGCCATGCCTCGTCCTGGCTGAAGGCGGTCGAACCCCACGTGGACCCGGCCAGCACGAAACCGCCGCCCGGCGCGTGGCCCAGCGCGTCCAGGGATTTCCCGTCCGAGTAGATCTCCTCCCACTGCACGTTGCCCCATGCGTCCAGCCGGGCGAGCCTCGGGTTCGGCGCCCCGCCATCGAGGACGGCGATGTCCCCGCCGGGGAGCACGACCATGTCGCTCAAGGCTTCGTAGCCGGGCGTCTCAGGGGTTCCCAGCCACTTCTGCCAGATGGGGAAGCCGAAGGCGTCCGTCCGGACGATGCGGACGCGGCGCTCGGTGTCGGCCGGGCCCGACTGCCACGAGCCTGCGAGCACGAAGCCGCCGTCCGGATGCGCGGCGAGCCGCGTGATGCCCGCACCGCCCTCGGCCGCGTACGTCTGCTGCCACTGGAGCTGACCGTCGGCGTGGAGCCGCACGAGCCACATGTCGTGGGACGTGGCCTGGACGCTGCCCACGCGACCACCGGCCACGATGCTTCCGTCCGAAAGCTCCAGCGCCACGACGAGGCGCTCGTCGACGCCCGCGTCGCCGTAGCTCTGCACCCAGTCGGGCAACCCGTCGGCCCCGACCGCGATCAATGCTCCGTCCGTGAAGGCGGAGTCCTGCTCGTCGACGTAGCCGGGCGCGAGCACGCCACCCCCGATGGTCGGCGACGGCAGGCCGAAGGCCATGTCGCCGATGGACGTGCCCGGCGCGACGGTCCACTCGTGGTCCATGGCCTCGTCCGCGCGGTGGATCTGCCCATCTGAGGTCCTCACGGCATATCCTCCGGACGGTCCCCTGGACAGCCAGCCGAGCTGACCCGCCTCGTAGGACTTCTTCCAGAGGACGTCGCCGATCGCGTCGAGGCGCACCACCGTCTCGTCGCAACCCGGGCAGGAAGCGGCGACCATGAAGCCGCCGTCTTGCAGGGCCACGACGTCCCGGAACGTCTGCGCTACGTCCACGGCGGCGAGGTCGTAGGGCCTCGACCAGAGCCTGTCGCCTTTCGCCACGCAGGCCCCCTCGTCGTCGCACGCGTAGACCTCGCAGGGGGAGTCGCCGTCGCAGGCGAGCCCTGCGGGCGCGGGCGCAAACGTGCAGGCGCCGGCCTCGCAGCCGTCGACGGTGCACGGCGCTCCATCGTCGCACGGAGTCGACTCCCAGCCGGAGCCGTCGGCCGCGCACGTCAGCAGCGTGCCGCCGTCGCAGTCGGTCGCTCCCGGCTCGCAGACGGGAGCGGGCTCGTCGCCGTCCGCGTCCGTGTCGGCGGGCCCGACGGCGTCCGCATCCTCCGGACCGACAACGTCCGCATCGCTCGGCCCGACGACGTCCGCGTCGTGCGCCCCGACGGCGTCTGCATCCTCCGGCCCGACCGCATCTGCGTCCTCCGTGTCGCCGGTGTCACCATCGGATGCGCTCGCATCACCGTCGAGCGGAGCGCCGGCGTCCCCGTCATCTGCGCCGCCGTCGTCGGAGTCTGCGAGCGTCGTGCCGTCGTCGGCGCCGGTCGCATCCTCGGTCGAATCGACCTCGGGCGCAGGGCCGGTCTCGCCGTCCGTCGTCGCGTCCAGCGCGCCGGTGGAGTCGCCACCGTCGTGCAGCAGCGAGTCCGGCGAGAGTCCGTTGTGGCCATCAGGGCTCCCGAGCGACCCGTCGTCCGCGCCGCCTCCGCAGCCGACGAGGGCGATGAGTCCCACGAGAGCCGCCGCCCGGCCGAAAGTCATGGTGCGCTTCGTACTACGATCCGCCGACGCGTGACGGTTCGAGCCGTCCATCGTGCTCCTCCCCCGATTGCGTGCACCGAAGCCTATCAGGACGACGGGACGGTCGGCAGCGTGCCGTGTAATCCTGCCGGCTGCGCGGCCCCCCGCCCCGGTCGGCGAGGAGGCCGGACGACCTCGACGAGCGCATGGACGGTCACGGTCGCTGTGATCGAGCGTCGGAGCGGGTCCTCCGCCGTTGCGGCCGTGCCTCGGGAGGCGGGTCACGCCTCCCTGAAGACCTCGCGTTGAAGACCGGAGTCAGCCCGAAGTAGGATCGTGTCCTTCCGCACAGCACGACGGTCCACCGCAGCGCAGCGCGCTGCGCGGGGGGATCATGCCCGGAGGATCCACGCGCCGGCGCTTCATCCACTGGCTCCTCGGCCTCGGAGGGGTCGGTTGGCTGGCCAGCGCCCTGTATCCGACGCTGCGCTATCTGTCGCCGCTCCAGTCCCAGGGTCCGGGCTGCCCGGCGTGGACTGGGAGCTCGGCCAGAAGGCGGACCCGCTCGCCCCGGCCCCGCCCGGCATCAAGCCGGAGTGGTACTTCCTCTGGATCTACCAGCTCCTCCGGGAGTTCCCCGCCCACGTCGGCCCGCTCGAGGGTCCCCAGGCGGCCCTCCTGCTCGTCGCGGGCCTCCTCGGGACCTGGGTCGCCGTCCCGTGGCTCGACCGGCGCGCCCGCCGGGGCCGCCCCTCCCCCGGCTCCACGGACTTCGGCGTGGCCGCCCTCCTGTTCCTCGGCTGGCTGACCCTGGAGGCCTGGGACATCGGGGGCGGCGGCGGCGAGAAGCCCGACCACGCGGCGGTCGCCCGGACCGTCGCCTGGTACGTCCTGGGGATCTCGGCCGCCGTGACGCTCCTGCGTGCCTGGGTCCTGCAGCAGCGCTGGTTCCTGTTCACGGGCATGGTGACGCTCCAGGCCGTGCTCCACGGGTTGGCGGGGTGGTCCTTCCTGCTCGCCGGCGGCGTGGCGGTCCTCGTCGGGATCCTCGCCGGCGCTACGCTGGCCCTGGTCCGGCGGCGTGGCGGGCGCGCCTCCGAGGAGGGTACATGACGACGCGGCTTCCACGACGACACACGGCCGCCACGGTGCTGATCCCGGCGCTCCTCCTGGTTGCCGCGACCTCGGGACCCGCACGGGCCCAGGACGACGACTGGGGCCTCGAGGAGGCCACGAAGCCCCTGGACCCGGCCGAGGCCCGCGCTCGCCTGGACGAGCTCGTCGGAGCGCTGGACGACCTCGACGACGCGACCGTGTCCACGGCGCAGGCGACGGCCCGCCTCGCCGACGCGCCGCAGGCCGTCCTGGAGACCCTGCACGACAAGATCTCCCACCGCCGCATCGTGAACGCCTCCCAGCTTGCGACGCTCCTGTCCGTCGACCTGGAGTCGGGCCGCATGGATCTGCTCCTCACGGACAACTGCGTCCTGTGCCACGTGGACCCGGAGACCCAGTCCGACGGGACCCTCTTCCTGACCGAGCGCACGGCCGGTACCGAGCATGCGCACCTGGCTCTCTCCTCGTTCGTGGGGGACGTGCACTTCCGGAAGGGGCTGTCGTGCTCGGGCTGCCACGGCGGTTCGCCGGACGTCGAGGACCACGTCCCGGAGATGGCCGACACGTGGCCGAGCGACCGCGAGGAGGACCGGACCTGGATCCCGGAGTTCTGCGGGCGCTGTCACAGCGATCCGGACTTCATGCGCACCTATGCGCCGGACATGCCGACGGACCAGGTGGCCAAGTACCGGAAGAGTCGCCACGGCCAGCGCCTGCTCCGGCACGACGACTCCAAGGTCGCCCAGTGCGTCTCGTGCCACGGGGTGCACGGCATCCTCGGACCGGACAGCCCGCGGTCCACCGTCCACCCGCAGAGCCTCCCGGAGACGTGCGGCACGTGCCACTCGGACGCCGAGTACATGGCCGGCTACGAGACCCTGGAGGGCGATCCGCTGCCCACGGACCAGGTCGCGAAACTCCGGGACAGCATCCACGGCCGCGCCTTGCTGGAGGAGGGGGAGCTGGGCGCGCCAGCGTGCAACGACTGCCACGGGAAGCACGCCGCCCGGCCCCCGGAGGTCAGCAGCGTCTCGCAGGTCTGTCGCACCTGCCACCTGGCCCAGGGTCGCCTGTTCGACGGGAGCGCCCACAAGGAGGCCTTCGAGGCGCACGGATGGGCGGAATGCGGGGTCTGCCACGGCAACCACGACATCGATCGGGCCACCGACGCGATGCTCGGACCGGGCGACGAAGGGGTGTGCCAGGACTGCCACGCGGAGTACGCCGGAGGTCGCGAGGAGTGCGCGGAGGCCGCGGCGCACTTCCGCGCCACCATCCACCGCCTGTCGTCCGAGCACGACGACTTCCGGGAGAGCATCGAGGACGTGGCGCGGCGTGGCTTGGACCCCGAACCGCTCGAGGTCGCCGTGTCGGATCTGGAGCAAGCCCTCGTGGAGACCCGCAATGACGTGCACGCGTTCGACCGGAACACGTTCGACAAAGCCGCCGACGAGGGGCGGGAGGCCGCCGACCGGGCCCACGAGATCCTCGGCGACGTCCGCGAGGAGTTCCGGTTCCGACGGAACGGCGTCCTCGTGTCCGTCGCGATCATGGTGCTGCTGGCCCTGGGCATCCATCTGAAGCTCCGCGACGTCGAGCGCCGGCAGTCCCGCGACTCCGGGGACTCGTGACGGCTCACCGGGTCTCCTCCTCGTCGGGGGGCGGCACGAGGGCCACGGCGCGGTCGTAGCCGGGCGCGGACGTGCCCCATTGTCACGAGGTGCTGGAGCCCTGATGCACGGCGTGCAGCCATGCCGCGTCGGTCCCGCCCGAGTGGAAGGGAGATGTCGCGATCCGGAGGTCGGTGGGACGATGCGCGAGGCGGAGCGAGCCTTGATCGCGGAGTGGGCCCGCGCGGCCCGGCCGGGGGCGTCGTCAGCGGCGCACCGCCGAGAGGGCGTCCAGGACGCCGCTCGGCACCGGCTCCCAGGTAATGAGGAGCCAGTCGGCGTCGGCGCGGACCTCGGTCACGTCCAGCAGGGGGGCCGCCGCGGCGAGGACCTTGCGGATCCACGGGTTGTCGCCGAGGCCCGGGATGCGGAGGAGGTCCAGCTCGAACACGTCGTCCGTGGCCGAGACGACGAGGTCGGGGCGCTTCGGGACGAAGTTGAGCAGGTTCGCCGGCTTGGACAGGTCGATGGCGCCGGAGGAGAGCACCTGGCCGAGGGGCGTGTCCGGGTTCATGGCCACGGCCTCGACCTCGGAGAGGCGGACGACGAGGCGGACCTCGTCGCCGGCGAGGTGCACGCCGTCGACCTCGATGGTGGCGGCCATCTGGAGCGGGTTGCCCATCACGTCCGCCGTGGCCTCGACGCGGAGGCCGGGCGGCCGCGTCGAGAGCTCCAGGGAGTCGATGTCCGCGCGACCGGCCAGCAGCTCGTCGAGCAGCCAGCGGATGGCGCCCATGTGGATGGGGACACGGCGGCGCAGGGCGTGGCTGGCCGCGGTCAGCACGGAGTCGGGGTGGGTGACCACGTGGTCGCGGAGGGTGCGGGCGGCGTTCAGGATGGACACGGGCATGGGGGCCTCGGTGCTTGGGGGAGCGGTGTGCGAGCCGGCCTCAGCCGGTGAGGGAGACGATCAGCTCGGCGATCGCGGCGCGCCCGCCCTTGAAGACGGGCCAGCCGTCGCCGACCAGGACGGCGTCCAGGTCCTGGATATCCAGGAGGCGGCGGACGGAGCCGTAGGCGGCCTGGAGATCGCGGAGCTTCGCCGGGGGGAGCATCGCCAGGGAGCCGCCGGCGGGGCCCCGGACCAGGTCTCCGGTGACCAGCGTGCTGCCCTCCAGCACCAGGGCCAGCTCTCCCGGGGTCTTGGAGCCCTCCATCTCGAGCACGGCCAGGCCGGGGACGACCTCGTCGCCCTCGCCCAGCCAGCGATCCACGTGCAGCGGGAGGGTGTCCTGCTCCCCGCGGGGGCCGGCGACCTTCGCGTCGAACTCGGCCGCCAGTGTCGCGGCGTCCCGGACGTGGTCCGAGTTGGTCACCACGATCCAGGCCACGCCGCCCAGCTCCTCCATGTGCCGGAGGTCGTGCTGGGAGGCCGGCACGGGGTCCACCGCGACGCCGCCCTCGTCGGGGCGGGCCCAGTAGAAGCCGTGGAAGTCCATGTCGCGGTCCTCGTCGAAGACGGACCAGGCGAACAGATCCGGGCGATGGAGTTGCTTCATGGCTGCGTCCTGTCGTGATGGGCTCCGAAACCCCTAACCCCCGAAGGGCCGGTCGACAAGGAGCGAATCAAGCGCCGCGCCCGGTCTCCTCGATGAAGCGCTCCTCCAGGCTCTTTCCGAGCTGCATCTCCACGAAGGGGACGTCCCGGTCGACCAGGAAGCCGACGAGATCGCGGGCGGCCTGTCCGACGGCCCGATCGCGGGGATCGAAGCGCAGGCGGAGGCGCTCGTCGTCGGCGTCCCAGGCCACGTCCTCCAGGAAGTCCAGGGCCTCGAGGTCGCGGAGCAGCGCGTCGTCCGGGCTCGCGGTGAGCCGGAAGGCGATCTGCCCGGCGGCGCCCACCAGGGTGGTCAGGGTGTCCTGCCGGACGACCCGGCCGTCGTGGAGGATGGCGACCTCGTGGCAGAGGTCCTCGACCTCGGACAGGTTGTGGCTCGACACGACGACGGTGCGGTTGCTCCCGATGGTCCGCAGCAGGGCGCGGATGTCCCGGGCCGCGTGGGGGTCCAGGCCGGCGGTGGGCTCGTCCAGGACGACCAGCGAGGGGTCGCCCAGGAAGGCCTGCGCGATGCCGACCCGCTTGTGCATGCCGTGGGACAGGGTCTTCGGCTTGCGCCTCGCGACGTCCGCGAGGCCGACGCGCTGAAGGGCGTGGGCGGCGGCGTCCCGGGCCTGCGCCGGCGCCATGCCCTGGAGGCGGGCGTAGTAGGCGAGCTGGCGACCGACCGGGAGGTGGCTCACGAAGCCCGCGTCCTGTGGGAGGATGGACACGGCGCCCTTCGGCGGGGGGCTGCTCGGGGTGACCGGGTGGCCGGCGACGCGGACCTCCCCGGCGTCCGCCCGGAGGAAGCCGCACAGGACGGAGAACAGCGTCGTCTTGCCCGCGCCGTTTGGGCCGACGAGGCCGAAGATGCCCCCGGGGCGGACGGTGAGGTCGACGCCCTGCAGGGCCTTCACGGCCCCGTAGGACTTCCGGACGCCGCGGATCTCGAGGAGTTTCATATGTCCCTCCTCCGGAAGACCAGGAGGCCGGCGGCGAAGAGCAGCGCGGCGAAGCCCGCCTGGTGGGCCACGGCGGGCAGGAGGTCGCCGGCCCCGTCGGAGACCAGGTGGTACTTCATGGCCGTGGGGAAGGCGTAGCGCACGCTCTCCAGGCTGTCGTCCCACAGCGCGCCGAGGGTGGCGCCGAGCCAGACGACGAACTGGAGGGCGAAGCCGGACACGAGCGCCAGGAACGGCCGCCCCAGCCACGCGCCGGTGAACGACATCAGCGCCACGAAGGGCAGCGCGAAGAAGACGACGCTGGCCCAGACGCGCACGAGGTAGAGGACGCCGCCGACCCCGCCGAGCCCCATGGGCGTCGTCATCAGCACCCCGCCGATGATGCCGACCGCGGCGGCCATGGAGGCGGCCAGGAGCAACCAGGCGGCGAGGGCCTTGCCGACGAACAGGGAGACGCGATCCGTCCGGACCAGGAGGTAGCGGGCGTGGCGTCCCTGGATGTCCGTGGCGGTCTGGTCGAAGGACAGCAGCATCGTGAACATGGGCGTGATGCCGAGGAGCGCCGCGAAGAGCGCCAGGAGCACCGGCGGGTGCCGGTCGAAGAGATCCTGGATGATCCCGGGGCTGAGCTCCGTCCACCAGGAGACGATCTCGAAGACCATCTGCTCGCCCGCGGGGTTCAGCTTCCGGCCGAGGCCCTCGGCGCGGTCGGCCACCTCGAAGAGCTGAAGGGCGATGGCCAGCACGAAGAGCAGCAGCAGGCCGATGAACACCAGGCCGTGGCGGGAGCGCAGGACGCGCCCGATCTCGAACCCCGCCACCACGCGGACGTCGCGTCTTCTCACGTCGACCTCCTACAACCGGTTGAGGAGCCAGCGGCCGCTCTCCTCGAAGAAGATCACGCGCCGCTCGTGTCCGTCTCCGAAGCGGAAGTGGCCCTCGTGGTTGCCGCGGCCCATGTCCCGGACCTCGATCAGCTCCACGCCGCTGCCCAGGGCGTCGATGCTCGGCCGGAGCCCCCGGTACAGGCGCTCCTCGTAGCGGGGCACGGCCCGCTCCAGGGAGGCGCCCAGGCGCTCCGTGGTGTGCGCCGTCATGGTCTCCAGATCGCGCTCCTTCGCGTCTTCCATGAAGGCCACCAGGGTGTCCTTCATCTGGGTGCGATCCTCCGGGGGCATCTCCACGACGTCGCCGCTGCCGGGCTCCATCCCCACCGGGCCGCGGGCCTTCCGGGGAGCGGTGTCGGTCGCCGGCTGCGTCGTGGCTCCAGTCGCCGATTGTGCCGGCCTGGGCGCCACGGTCGTGGTCGACCCGGTCGCGGCGCCGTCGGGCTCGCACCGGCAGACGCACTCCACCTGCTTCGGCTGCGGCTCGCAGGCGGCCGTCGCGACCAGGGCGCACAGCGTCGCCAGGGCGTGCAGACCTCTCATCGACTCCTCCCGTCTCGGTCGGCGGCGCAGATCTAGCAGCCGGCGGCGCGCTTGTCGTCCCCTGCGGAGCGCGCCTCGGCCAGCACGGGCTCGAAGGTGTCGCGGATCGCCGTGACGTTGGTCGGCCCGACGCCCTTGATGGCCAGCCAGGCGTCCTCGGGCTCGGCGGGCGGCGGCGAGGCGGCCAGGGCCGCGAGCACCTTGTTGGTGGCGATGACGTAGGCCGGCACGCCCCGGGAACGCGCGGCCTGGAGCCGGGCCTCCTCGAGGCGCTCGAACAGGCGTCGTCCCGCCTCGTCCAGGGACGGGCCCGGGTCGCCGCCCCCGCTCTTCCGCTTGGGCTGCAGGGGCGGGACGGCGAGTCGGACGCGGGCGCGCCGCCACATGACGTCGGCGCCCAGGTCGGTGAGCACGGGCCGCCGGCCTGCGGTGCACCCGGCGCGGCCGAGCTCCTTGACGAGCCCGGTGATCATGCGCTGGGGATGGTCGGCCAGGATGCCGAAGGACCGGGAGTGGGCCAGGGGATCGTCGGCGATCTCGGGTCGCTCGCTCCCGCGCAGGATCCAGGCCAGCTGGCGCACGCCCAGCCGCCCCCGGGAGCGGGCGACGGCGCTCAGGACCTTCTGGACCACCACCACCTCGTCGTCGTCCAGGTCGCGCGGTGTCTGCGCCCCGGCGTCCTTCGCCTTCGAGCCGACCGGGTCGCGGACCTCCACGCCGGGCAGCCCGCTGTCGCCGGTGCAGCGATCGCAGGCACCGCAGCCGTCCTCGCCGATGGTGAGGCGCTCTCCGAAGTAGCGGAGGATGGCCGCGTGGCGGCAGCCCTCCTCGTAGGCGTAGCGGATCATGGCGCCGAGCTTGCGGCGCTCGGCCTCCGCCCAGGCGGCGCGCCGCTCGGGGGCCAGGTCCTCGCCGCCCTTGTCGATGAAGAACTCCTGGATGCGCTTGTCGGCGTAGGTGAACAGGAGCGCGCACAGGGCCGGCTTCCCGTCGCGGCCCGCGCGGCCCGCCTGCTGGTAGTACGCCTCGACGGAGCCCGGGAACTCCCAGTGGATCACGGCGCGGACGTCCGGCTTGTCGATGCCCATGCCGAAGGCGTTGGTGGCGACGATGACCCGCGTGCGGTCGGAGATGAAGTCCTCCTGGACCGCGCGGCGGGCGTCGTCTTCCAGCCCCCCGTGGTAGACGGCGGCGTCGTGGCCGTGGCGGAGGGCCTTCTCGGCCACCTCCTCGCAGTGGCGGCGGGTGGCGCAGTACACGACCACCGGCCCGTCGATCCCCTCCAGGACGCGGAGGAGGTGTCGCTCCTTGTCCTTCATGCGCTTGATGGGGAGCACGGAGAGGTGGAGGTTCTCGCGCAGGAAGCCCGACACGCTGACGAAGGGCTCCGCGAGGCCCAGCCTGGCGACGATGTCGTCCCGGACCTGGGCCGTGGCGGTGGCCGTGAACGCGGCGATACGGGGCGCCCGGAGGGTCCGGGCGGCGTGGCCCAGGGTGAGGTAGTCCGGCCGGAAGTCGTGGCCCCAGGCGGAGATGCAGTGGGCCTCGTCCACGACGAACAGCGCCACCGGGATCCGCTGCATCATGGCCACGGCGCCCTCGAAGCGGAAGCGCTCCGGGGCGACGTAGAGCAGGCGGAGGTGGCCCTGGGCGGCGTCCTCGAGGACTGCGCGCTGCTCGGTGGGTGGCTGGGTGCTGTTCACGTAGGCCGCCGGGATCCCGTGGGCCCGCAGGGCGTCGACCTGGTCCTTCATCAGGGCGATGAGCGGCGAGACCACGACCGTGACCCCGTCCAGGCACAGGGCCGGAAGCTGGTAGCAGAGGGACTTGCCCGCGCCGGTCGGCATGACCGCCACGGTGGGGCGTCCGTCGAGGATAGCCTCCACCACGGGGCGCTGCCCCGGCCGGAAGGCCTCGAATCCGAAGTGCTCCGCCAGCGCCGCCTCGAGGGAATCCATCGGCGGCACCCATAGCCCACGGGGATCGTCTCCCGCAACCGGTGCGGAGGAAACCGGCAGGGCGGTCGCAAAGTCGACCGCCCTCCCTTGCCCTTAACCTTGCCCTTGCCCTTGCCTGAAGGAGCGACTCCAGCCGGCGTATCCGTTTCGCGGGCGGGGACGCCCACGGTCCCGGGCACCGGTCGCGTTCCCTGGGACGGCGGGCATCCTGAGACTGTCGCACGGACGGCCGAGCGCGCCTGCGGAGCCCACACACTCAGAAGCACGAGGCGCCTGCGGGGACGCTGCTGGAAGCCCGCCATGAGGATCTGTCGCCTGGGTGCGACCGGCGTCCTCGCCGGTCGGTCCTGCCGCCGGACCGCCGAGGACGGCGGTCCCACCCCGCCATGAAGCTCTCGGCGTGACGGGGGCGGCGGACATCTTGCCCGCCAACACCGGCAGCCGACCATCGACGCGACAGACCCATCCTGCCCGCCAGACGAAGAACGCCCTGGGCTGGAAGTCCTACCACGACCACGTCCACGTCCACGTGGAGGGCTTCTTCGGTATGCTGCGCGCTCGAAGGAGGACGAGATGCAGCAGGTGGTGGCGGCGCTGGACCGCTGGGTGAACGCGCTCAATCGTCCGGGCGACCCCGAGGCGACGGCCGAGGCGGTGGCGGACGACGTCGTCCTGGAGCGCTACGGCACCGGCCCCTGGGCGGGGCAGCAGGTGGAGCGACTCGAGGGCGCGGCGGCCGTGGCGGGGTGGCTGGCCCGGAGCCCGGAGGGCGTGCGCTTCGAGGTGGAGCCCCCCGACCCGCGCGCCGCGGTCGAGGAGCCCGGGGTCGTGGAAGTGCGATACCGGGTGATCCTTGAGGACTTCGTCAATCACGGCACCTGGCGCCTGCGACTGGCGGACGACGGCCGCATCGCCTGGCTCGAGCACGTCCCCGACGAGGTTCCCGACGAGTACCTCTGAGGCGGGCTACCCGCCCGGCAGCTTCGCGGACCGCTCCGCCTGGGTGATCGTGCGTGATTTCGGTGCGTTGCGACGACCCCGGGTCATGGGCGGGGCGGGATGGCGCCCGCGTCCATGAGGGCCTCCGTGGCGATCCGGGCCTGGCGGATGTGGGCCGTGGCGCCGGTCCGGACGTCCTCCACGCTGCGGTCCAGGCGGGCGACGCCCTGGCGCTGGGCCTCCATGGCCGTGGCCACGGCGACCTCGGGGTAGACCTCCCAGTCGTCCATGCGCGGGAGCAGGGCGTCGTCGCGCAGCCCGCGACGCTCGGCCCAGGAGGCCAGCGCGCCGGCCGCGGCCCGCGCCATCTCGTCCGTGATGGTGCGCGCCCGGACGTCCAGGGCGCCGCGGAAGATCCCCGGGAACCCGAGGCTGTTGTTCACCTGGTTGGGCATGTCGCTGCGGCCCGTGGCGACGATGCGTGCGCCGGCCTCCTGCGCCTCCCACGGCCAGATCTCCGGCGTCGGGTTCGCGCACGACAGGACGATGGGATCGCCGGCCATGCGCCGGATCCACTCCGGGCGGATGACGCCGGGGCCCGGGGCCGAGAAGGCGATGCAGACGTCCGCCCCGCGCAGGGCCTCCGGGATGGAACCCACGACGCGATCGCCGTTGCTCTCCAGGCAGATGCGCCACTTGTCGGGGAAGATCTCCCGGCGCTCCTCGATGTCCCGCCGACCCGGGTGCAGCGTGCCGACGCTGTCGCAGGCCACGATGGCCTCGGGGTCCACGCCGCTCGCCGTCAGCAGGCGCCAGGTGGACACGTTGGCCGCGCCCGCGCCGATCATGGCGACGCGCACGCGGCTCGAGTCCCGGCCCACCAGCTTGAGCGCGTTGGACAGGGCGGCGAGCACCACGGTGGCGGTGCCCTGCTGGTCGTCGTGCCACACCGGGATGTCGAGCCGGCTCCGCAGGGCGTCCAGGATCCGGAAGCACTTGGGCTGGGCGATGTCCTCGAGGTGGATGCCTCCGAAGCAGGGCTGCATCCGCTCCACGGTCTCCACGAGGGCGTCCGGGTCCCGCGCGTCCAGGCACAGGGGCACGGCGTCCACCCCGCCGAGGTACTTGAACAGGAGCGCCTTGCCCTCCATGACGGGCAGGGCGGCCTCCGGGCCGATGTCCCCGAGCCCCAGCACGCGGCTGCCGTCGGACACCACGGCGACGGTGTTGCCGCGGTTCGTGTGCTCCCAGACGGCCTCCCGATGGGCGTGGATGTCGCGGCTGGGGGCGGCGACCCCCGGCGTGTACCAGACGGCGAAGTCCTCGTAGCCACGGATGGGGCACTTCGCCGCGGTCTGCACCTTGCCGCGATAGAAGGCGTGCAGACGCAGCGCCTCCTCGGCAGGCCGGCCGGCGCGAGCCTCCAGCTCCTCCCTGCTACCCATGGGGGCACCTCCCTCGTCGTGACTCCTGTGCGTGACGCGTCGAGCTTGCAAGGCGCGTACCCGGCAGCGCGTGTTACAACCGGGGTCGGAGGTGCCCATGATCCGCCCCGCGCTCGTCGTCGTCGCCACGCTCCTCGCCGCTTGCGGCGGGCCGGAGGAGCGCCTGGAGCAGAAGACCGTCGGCGACCAGGCGCCGCAGGTCGAGCAGGTCGACCCCCTCGAGGTGGAGGGCTGCGAGGTGCAGTCGGACGGCACCATGACGAAGGAGGCCGTCCAGACCTGCGTCCACGCGCAGCTCCTGGACGTGCGGTCGTGCTACATCCAGGCGCTGAAGGCCGACCGGAGCCTGAAGGGCAAGGTGCGCCTCCGCCTGGAGATCGCGCCGGCCGGTCACGTCGCGGACGCCGAGGCGGAGACGGAGGGCTTCGAGGACCCGGCCTTCGTGGAGTGCGTGGAGGGCCGCATGCTCCGCTGGCGCTTCCCGGAGCGGCCGGCCGAGCGCGGCACCATGGAGGTGACGTACCCGGTGTTCCTCCAGACGGAGTGACGGGTTTCGGCGAGATCGCCGCGCGTGTACAACGGACGCGCCCCGCAGCCCCCGGGAGGTGTCCCTTGACGCGCGCGACGCTCCTGCTCCCCGTCCTCGTCCCCCTTTTCGTCCTGGCCCTCCTCGTGCCCGCCGGCTGCGGCTCCGACGACGGCGGGGCGGGCGACGAAGCCGACGCGGTGGACGCGACCGACGTGACCGGAGGGGACGCGGCCCAGGACGTCGCGGACACGGGACCAGACGCGGCCGACGCGGACGCCGGACCGGATCTGGAGGCCGAGCGCGAGGCCATCCGCGCTGTCCCGGAGACGGAGCGCTGGACCCTGCCCGGGCTGTCCGCGCCGGTGCACGTCGTGCGGACGGAGATGGGCGTCCCGCACGTATACGCCTCGACCCGGGAGGACCTGGGCCGGGCCCTGGGCTTCGTGGTGGCGCGGGATCGCTTCTTCGTCATGGACCTGCAGCGTCGGCTGGCGCAGGGGACCGTGAGCGCGCTGCTGGGCGACGTGGGCTTGGAGTCGGACCTGGACTCGCGCCTCACGGGCATGCACGTGGTCGCCGATCGCGTCCTCGCCGGGCTGAACGAGGAGATGGCGGCCTACCTGGACGCCTACGCGGCGGGCATCAACGCCTACGTGGAGCAGGTGGCCGCCGGAGAGCTTCCGCCGCCGAGCGAGGTCGACCTGGCCGCGCCGCTGCTCGGGGCGGAGGACGCGGCGTCCCTCATGGAGCCCTTCGACCGGCGGGACGTGGCCGCGATGATCGCCGTCATCATGTACGAGACCACCTTCGAGGGCGGCGACCCGAAGCGGGCGCAGAAGTACGCGGCGCTCGACGGCGGCCTCTTCGAGGGCGCGGCGTTCGAGGACCTCCGGCAAGCCGGGGCCGTGGAGGACATCTGGTGGCGCCTGGACCCGCCGTTCGAGGCCCTGTCCACCGCCGCGTGGCCCGGCCAGGGCGAGGGGAACACGGCGACCGCGGCCGGCGGGATGGCGCGGGCGCCTGCCGGGACCGGGCGTGCGGCGCTCCCGGCGGCCTCGATGCTGGAGCGGACCGTGGCGCGCCTGGACCGGCGGAAGATCGTCCTGGGGCGGCGCGAGGCCGAGAACTTCGGCTCCAACGTCTGGGCCGTGGCCGGCGATCGTACGACCGACGGGGCCGCGCTGGTCGCGGGCGACGGGCACCTGCCCCTGTACGTCCCGTCCATCATGTACCAGGTGGGGATGGACACCCGAGTCTTCGGGGAGGGCGGCGGCTTCTCGCAGGCGGGGTTGCTCATCACGAGCCTGCCGCTCCTGGCGGTCGGGACCAACGGGGACGTGGCGTGGAGCCAGGTGAACCCGGTGTCCGACACCGTCGACTGGTACTCGGAGGAGATCGCGCTGGACGCCGGCGGGATGCCCGAGTCCTCGCGCTTCCAGGGGGAGTGGAAGCCGCTGGAGCGCGTCGAGGAGACCTACGAGATCGCCGACGTGCCCGCGCTGGACTCGGTGGGGCGGACGGAGACCTGGGATCGCTTCGTCACCTTCGACGGCCGGATGCTCTTCGACATCGAGGGGACGCCCGTGGACGGCGAGGCGCCGGAGGGGGCGTACGTGACGAACGTGGGCGGCCGCCGCGTGATCCCCGGCGACGTGGACGGAGACGGCGTCGTGAGCGCCGTCAGCTTCGACTACACGGCGTTCGACACGGAGGCCTATCCGGCGGCCCTGGACGCCTTCGGCCACGCCGAGGACGTCCGGGATCTGCAGGAGGCGACGAAGGGCTTCGTGGGGAACCTGCTGTTCACGGGGGCCGCCGACAAGGACGGGCACATCTTCTACACCGCCTACCAGGGCGTGCCGTGCCGGGGCTACCTGGACCGCGACGCCCAGGGCCGCTGGCTGCCGGACGCCGACCCGACCCTGCTCCTCGACGGGACGCGATACGGCGGCTTCACCATCCCCACCGGACCGGACGGCAAGGTGGACGAGGCGCCCGGCCAGGAGGACCCGTATCGCTGCGTGGTGCCCTTCGAGGAGACCCCGCAGGCCGTCGACCCGCCGCAGGGCTACGTGGTGAGCGCCAACAACCAGCCCGCGCCCATCCACGAGGACGGGACCCTGTACGACGACCCCTGGTACATCGGCGGGCCCTGGTCGTCGGTGCGCGCGAACACCATCGCCGGGGCGCTGGAGGACGCCATCGCCGAGGGCACCGCCGACGAGGCGAAGATGGCGGAGATCCAGGCGAACAAGCGGTCGCGGCTCGCGGAGCTGTTCGTCCCGGCCCTCCTGGAGGCCGTCTCGACCGGCCGCGCGCTCGCCGCGTCGGACGAGGACCTCACCGGCTGGGAGCTTCGCCTGGCCGAACTCTACGGAGCGAACGAGGCGCGCTTCGAGGAGGCGGCCTCGCGGCTGGAGGCCTGGCAGGATCGCGGCCTGTGGGCGGCGTCGGGCGTGGATTCCTTCTACCACGTGTCCACGGACGACGGCCGGGCGGACAGCGTGGCCACGATGATCTTCAACGCGTGGCTGCCGCGGGCCATCGGCGCCGTCTTCGGCGACGAGGACATGCGCGACGCCTGGCGCTTCAACGGAAGCCGGGCGCGCTTCCACGCGCTGGACCGCTTCCTCCGCGGGCGCGGTGAGGACGGCTCGGACCTCGCGTCCTGGAACCCGGAGACGGGCGAGTCGGTCTTCTTCGACGTCCGGGGCACGGCCGAGGTGGAGCGGAGCCGGGAGGTCCTCCTGCAGGGCCTAGTGGAGACGCTGGACTGGCTCGAGAGCGAGCCGACGGGCCCCGCCGCGGGCGGCTTCGGCACCGACGACATGAGCGCCTGGCGCTGGGGCCTCCGCCACCGGGTGAAGTTCGAGTCGGTCATCGCGGACTACCTGCCGACCGACTCGGAGCTGGGCTTCATCGCCGACCTCTTCTCCATCACGACGGAGACCCTGCCCCTGGCCGACGACATGCAGGCCGAAGACCCGCGGCGAGACCTGAAGTGGTTCCCGCGCGGCGGCGACAACTACACCGTGGACGCGGCCAGCCCGGGCTTCGGGGGCACGAACTTCGACTACGGCAGCGGCCCCGTCATGCGCATGGTCATCGCCCTGGACGAGGACGGCGTCCGCGGCCGGAACATCGTCCCCGGAGGCCAGTCGGGCCTCACCGACTCCGACCACTTCGCCGACCAGGCGGAGCTGTGGCTCGGAAACCAGACCATCCCCCTCCGCTTCCACGTCGACCAGGTCGTCGAGGGCGCGACCGGGCGCGAGGTCCTCGAGCCGTAGCGTCCCGGCACAGGACGGCTGCTCCGCGAGGGTGTCCAGCAGCGGCGCCAGATCGACCAGCAGGGAGTCCACCTGCCGGTGCTCCACCTCCATTGCCTCGATGGCGCGGAGGACGCTCTCGTCCTCGACGTCCCGGAGCCGCGGCGCGATGCTGACGTCCTCGTCCGCGCCGGCGCCACAGACCAGGGAACGACGGACCACGCCGGGCGGACCACCGTCTCGAACGTCTCGAACCATGAGACACGCGAGACATTCGAACCAGGCTCGTTCCGCGTCCGGGCCGCGCCACGCCTGAGCCGCGCCGCCGGCACACACCTTGCCGTCACCGCCGGGCCATCATGGCCCCTGTCGCAGCCGTTCCGCCGGGCTACGAGCGCCGGCGTCCGGAGAAGACCGTGCTCTACGAGGTCCTCCAGCAGCACCTGGAGACCTTCCTCGAGCGCACCGCCGAGGCCCGCCCGGACCGTCCCCTGCCCGCGTTCATCGAGCGCGAGCTCCGCGCCGTGCTCGACTGCGGCGTACTCGCCCACGGCTTCGCCCGGGTCTACTGCCCGACCTGCCGCGACGACATGCTCGTCGCGTTCAGCTGCAAGAGCCGTGGCGTCTGTCCGAGCTGCGGTGGCAGGCGAATGACCGACACCGCGGCCCACCTCGTCGACCGCGTCCTACCGCGCGCCCCGGTGCGCCAGTGGGTGCTCACCCTCCCGTTCCCGCTCCGCTACCGCCTCGCCTACGATCACGACCTCCTCGGTCGTGTCCTGCGGATCTTCATCCAGGCGGTGACCTGCACCTACCGGCGCCTCGCCCGGGAACGTGGCCTCACCGGCGCCCAGACCGGCGCCGTCACGGCCATCCAGCGAGCGGGCTCCGCGCTGAATCTGAACCCCCACTTCCACACGCTCTTCCTCGACGGGGTGTTCGTCCGATCGGCCTCCACCGGTCACCTGCGTTTCGTCCCCATCCCGATCACCGACGAGGACGTCGAGCGTGTCCTCGCCCGCACCGTTCGACGGGTCCATCGCCTCTTGGTCGATCGCGGCCTGATCCCCGCCGACCCCGACGACGCCCCGGCTGACGAGGCGCCTGGAGATCCCGACGCCAGCGAGCACCCCGTCACGGCGGCGTGCTCCGAGGCCTCCGTCCGGAACCTCGACCTGTTCGCCCCCGAGCCGGGCGCACCCATTGACCGCAAGCGTGTCCTCGGCAGCGAGCGCCGGCCCCGGTCCGAACGCCCCAAGCCGCCGCTGTGTGTCCGCTCCGACGGCTTCGATCTCCACGCCGCCACGCGCGTCGCCCGGCACCGCCGCGACGAGCTCGAGCGCCTCTGTCGCTACATCCTCCGCCCGCCCATCTCCTACGACCGCCTCGACCTCCTGCCAGACGGCCGGGTCGAGTTGGCGCTCCCTCGCACCTGGTCCGACGGCACGAGGAGCTTCGTCTTCTCGCCGCTGACCTTCATCGCCAGGCTCGTCCCGCTCGTCCCTCGTCCCCGCGCCAACCTCTTCCGGTACCACGGCGTCCTGGCCCCGGCGGCCGCCTGGCGATCCGAGGTCGTCGCCCTGGCCGAACCCCCGGACGGCGCAGCCCGACCTCGGCTGGAACGGTCGAGCTGCCCGTCCGGGCGGGGCTCACGCTACCTCGACTGGGCGACCCTGCTCCGCCGGACCTTCGGGCTGGAAGTCCTCATCTGCGCCACCTGCGGCGGACGGCGCAGCGTCCTCGCCCTCATCCGCTCGCCCATCACGGCCCGGCGCATCCTCCGCCACCTCGACCTCCCGGCCGAGCCCCCACGCATCGCTCCCGCCAGGCCCCCTCCCGATCCCGAGCTCGACCTGTAACCGGCGTCGCTGCGCGTCGTCCTTCCGCCCTCGAGGCCTTCGGCCCGACCAGCAGCCAGCCCAGCGCCTGCGTCTACGTGACGGGAGACGCCCGCACCTCTACGCTCTCGGCATGAACGGAGGCGGCCCGATCGACGTCCGAGACCCCGCGATCGCCCCCGAGCGAGCTCATTGGGGCCACGACCCAGCCGCGATCGTTCGCGATCGAGCCCACGACGACCGCTCGGGCACCAGCCCAACGTCCGGTAATCCCTCTACTGCCTATCCGGTTGACTCACCACCATACAACATGTGGTAGGTGGTGGGCTCATGGAGAGCCGTCAGCCCGAGCAGGCTCTGAAACGCCGCCATGGGGACGCGACGGCGGTTGAAGCGGAAGACGAACTCGTCGATGTAGTGCGGCAGGTGTTTATTGCCGACGCCGTGATGGGTTCCGGCGAGCCAGGTCTTCAGGTTGGCGAAAACCCGGTGGATCCGGGGGAGGATCTTCGGTGCATTCTTCCCATGCCCTTGGGTCGTGGGGCGGTGGTCGTAGCCTCGGCGCTGCAAGCGCTTGTACCCCTGCCAGCCGTCAGTCAGGACTACGTTGCCTGGCGCTACGGACCCCTCGACGAACGGGACGAGTGAATCGGCGGCGAGATCCGGAATCACGGCGAGCCGGATCCGCCCCGAGCCCTGCCCGCGGACCTCTACCGCCCCGACGACGATGGCCTTGCTACTGTCCCGCTGCCGCCCACCACGACGCCCCTGCTCCAAGCCCCCGACGTAGGTCTCATCCACCTCGACGCGGCCGTCGATGCGGTCTCGCTCCGGGCGGATCATCGCCCTGCGGAGCTTGTGGAGCATGCCCCAGGCCGTCTCGTAGCGGCGGAGCCCCAGCTGCCGCTGGAGCTGCACCGCGGAGAAGCCGGGCGTGTGCGTGGTGACCAGGTATGCAGCCCAGAACCAATGCCGCAGCGGCTGTCGGGTCCGATGCAGCACGGTGCCCGCCGTCACGGATGCTTCGTATCTGCATGACCGACATCGAAGCAGGCCGCGCGTCTTGATCCTGCTGTACGCGTCGTGGCCGCATCGGGGGCACCGGTAGCCGTCAGGCCAGCGGCAGCGCAGCAGGTACGCGTGGCACGCCTCCTCGGTCGAGAAGTGCGCTTGGAACGCGGCGAGCGTCTCGGGGAACCCTGGGCGAGTCATCTGGCTGCCGACCACAACATGCTGGGGGTCGGTGAGTCAACCGGATAGGCAGTATCCCTCTTATGGAAACTAGGCGCAGGCGTGGCAGGCGGCCCGGACGCTCTCCGAGGCGCGGAAGGCGACCGCCAGCCGGCTCGAGGAGCTCGTCGGCGAGGAGCTGGAAATCTGGCGGCGTCAGTAAGTGCTCCATGCGTCCCACCATGTGTTGGGAGAACAATTTGCATGGCCATTCGAGTCGGTCACGACACTGAACGAGCACGAATGCCAGCTCCCGTCGCCTTCTTGCCAGTAAGATTGGTAAAATGAGGTCGTCTGCTCACAGCCGGCACCTGTGGCGTAGTTTTCACCCCAAACTGTCGTGCGAATCGCGCCTTCAGACCCGCGTTCCGCCGATATGAATGCAATAATCCCCTCACCCGATGAGATTTGGCCGCTGTTATTCTGTCGCGCGGTCTTCCCGGTCCACTCCGAGAAGGTCACTTCGCCCCAGCAGGAGTCTCCGTCCATCTGGCCGGTATCAGACGTCCCAAATTCACATGACTCCGTCGTCCAGGTCCCAGTGAGCTCCATCGGCTCAACGTCTTGGCCAGGGGTCGCCCTGCAAGAACCCGAATACTCTGCCAGGGCGCTTTGCATGGCGGGATCGTTGAAAATCGCTTGTGCTCCAGACTCGTCGCTCCCGTCACAGCTAGCGAAGAGGATCAGCGTCCCGGCCAAGACGGGGAACTGCAAATAGATGCGCATGCGGACACTCCGTGTGTTCTTCGTGATGATAGTCGGCTTTGCTTTCGGACCCATCGTGCACGCGTCGGCGCGGCCAAGAAACCGGCATCCGACGGCGCCACTCTGTCGGTGCGACGGAGGGATGCACGGCAGGTGGCGTGCAATCGCGCTCCGTCGCACCTTCTCGGCTAGAAGCTCACGCCGGCGTGGAGGGCGCCCTGGTTGTACTTCTCCGTGATGTCGTCGCCGAAGCTGCTCCATCGCATCTGCCAGCCGACCTCGGCGAACAGCCCGACGACCTCCCCCATGAGGAAGCGTGCGCCGAAGAACGTGCCGATGTTGAATCCCTTTCCGGTTTCGTCGGCATCCTTGATGAGGTTGGCCGTGAATCCGAACGGCACCGAGCCGTAGAGCTCCCATGTGTCGCTCATGGGAAACCGCAGGCGCGAGGCGACGCCCACGTCGATGAAGGTGTGCCGGTCATCCTCGATCAGGTCTTGGTCGTACTTCCAGAAGGCCACCCGAGCGAAGGGCTTCAGTGCGAAGCGCTCGCCGAGCACGATGTCCCAACCGACCCCGATACCGGGCGTCGCGGCGAGATCCGCATCGAAGTCCTCGTCGCTCGCAGCACCCGCGAACCCAAGGTTGAAGTCGACTTGGAGGGAGTTGTCATTGATCGAGGCGTGAGAGACTCCGGCGGAGCCGAGGATGAGAGCGGCGACGAGAACGAGACGGATACGGTTCACTTTCAAGATCATCTCCTATCGCTTCGGGCAGTGGTCGTGCCCTTGTTGCTGTAGGCGGGCGGTTCGCTGGATGGAAGCGGTTCCTTTTCATCCGGCGCCTCTGCCCGTTTCGACGTTGCGCTGGAGCCTATGAGAGCCTCCTGAAGGAGGACAATCCCCCGAACGAGGGGGGTATGGATTCGTGAAGACAGTGTGGAGATCTCTGGGCTCGGTGCGTGGCATCGCTCATGGCCGGGTGCATAGAGCAGCAGCCATGCCAGAAGCGATGGACGCACGGGCATCACACTCCATACCGCTGGAATCATGGCCGCTTTGGTGTTCAGGACGGCTCGTGAATCCAGCCGACTGGAGGGTGCTCGGGCGGTTCGCGGACGGTTTGGTGTGAGCGAGCACCGAGACCCGCTGCCATCCGGTGAAGTGCGCGGGTAGCGCACCAGAGGGCTCGTGAGGAAAGACGACCGGGCGCAAGGGTCGTAGTAGGGGAGGAGCCCCACGGGGAAAAGAAGAGGGCCCGGAGAGTTCAGCTCCGGGCCCTCGATGGTCACCGTCGACGTTCACTCCGGCGACCGCCGCGAGCATGACGCGAGGGAGAGCCGCCGTCGAGCCTCGTGGTGGGATC
>JBNJGB010000056.1:0-26497 GCA_051747385.1 Myxococcota bacterium | reverse complement strand
GGGCAGAGGTCGTCGCAGTCGGGGGTGTCGTCCTCGTCCGTGTCCACGTCGGAGACGCCACACCCGCAGAGTCCGGGCTCGACCTTGGTTCCGTCCTGGGGGCAGAGGTCGTCGCAGTCGGGGGTGTCGTCGGTGTCCGAGTTCGTGTCGGCCATCCCGCAGCCGCAGAGTCCGGGGTCGGTCTTGTCGGGGTCGTCGGGGCACAGGTCGTCGCAGTCGGGGGTGCCGTCGTCGTCGGAGTCGACGTCCGCGACCCCGCAGCCGCAGTCTCCCGGCTCCGTCTTGTCGGGGTCGTCCGGACACCCGTCCGGCGGAAGGGTCTCCCCGTCCGAGCCGTCCTCTGCCGCGTCGTCGGGGCCGCCCGCGTCCGCGTCCTCGACCTGCGCATCCGTGGCGTCGAGGGAGTCCTCTCCGACGACGTCCTCTACGTCGGGCCCCGCGTCCGCGTCGGCGGGCTCGGCGTCGGCGTCTGCAGGCGGGGCGTCGGCGTCCCCTCGCTCGGCATCGGCATCGGCATCGGCGTCGGGCGTCGTCGGGACGTCCACGCTCGTGTCCGGGGGCGGCACGGTCGCGTCGCCTCCGGCGGCGTCTCCCCCGCTCGAGTCCGGGCGGACGTCCTGTTCGCCTTCGGACACGCTCCCGTTCGTCGAGTCGCATCCGGCAGCACAGGTCGCGACCCACAGGGCGGCGACGAGCAGCCGGAAGGCTCGAGGGCTGGGCCTTCCCACCATCGGTTCCTCTCTTCTGCAGCGCACGAGCGCGGTGTGACGTCGTGGCGGCGCAGGACCCTATCGGAGCCCAGGGTCGCTGTCCCGGGACGAGTTGTCACCGGATGACACGCTCCGTCGCCTCGCGCTCTCGTCGCTTGGAGGAGCCGGCCGCCGTGTCTACGGATGGAGGGTGAGCCGAGGCATCCTGATCAGCCTGGTCGCCCTGTCCGTCTTCCCGTCCTGTCGGGACGACGAGCCGATGGACGCTCGCGCCGCGCGCCAGCACCTGCGTTCGGTCGGGAGCGGCGAGGAGCCGGGGCCCGAGGTCCTCCGGGCCCTCCTGCATCACCCGAGCGAGGCCGTGCGGCTGGAGGCCGTGGCGACGGTGCGGGCTACCGGAGATTCCCGGCACGTGACGCCGCTCCTGGGGCTGCTGGCGGACCCGGATCCCCACGTGGCCATGGCGGCCGCGCGGGCTGCGGCCGGGCTCGGCGGGGAGGAGGCCCTCTCCGTCCTTCGCCGGCGCGCACGGGTGGGGGCGCCTCCCGAGGCCGCAGCGGCGCTGGCGGGGCTGCGGTACGCCCAGGCGTCCGCGCCGCTCGAGGCTCTGGAGCGGGCCCTGGACAGCCCCTACTCGGCCCTGCTGCTCGAGGGGGTGCGGGGGTTGCGCCTTGCGGAGGAGCCCGAGGCCACGGCGTGGCTGCGGCAGGCGACGGACGATCCCAGGCCCGTCGTGCGTGCGACCGCGGTGCGGGAGATGGTCTACGCGGATCCCCTGGCGGCCGCGGACGTCTCTCGCGAGGCGCTGGGCGACGCGGCGCCCGAGGTCCGGGCGGCGGGCGTCGAGGCCGCTGGTCGTGTGCTCCCTCGCGAGGAGGCGGAGGGCGTCGCCCGCGAACGCATCGACGCGCCGTCCCCCGGGGTGCGGAGGGCGGCGCGTCGCGTGCTGGAGCGGCTGGAGCCGGCCGCCGAGGACGCCGCGCCCGCGGAGCATCCGTAGGCGCGGCGTCCTCGGCGGTCGGCCGGGCTCTTGGCCTGGGGTTCTCACAAGACGTCGAGCGAAGCGCCGGGAGACGCGGGTGGATCCCAAGCTGTAGCCGACGGATGGTGAGAAATGCAGGTCAGCCGAGGAGCCTGAGGGCCAGGTTCGGCATGGCGTTCGCCTGGGACAGCATGGACACGCCGGCCTGCTGCAGGACCTGGGCCTTGGCGAACTGGGCGCTCTCGGACGCCATGTCCGTGTCGCGGATCTGGCCGAGGGCGGTGCCGTAGTTCTCGATGGTCCGGCCCAGGTGGGTCGCCGACTGGCTGAGCTGGTTGATGGACGCGCCGAGGCCGGCGCGCTGGGTCGCGAGCGTGCCCATGGCGGTGTCGATGGAGTCGATGGCGGTCTGCGCGTTGGAGATCGTGTCCACCGTGGAGGCGTTGACGCCGAGGGCGGTGGCGTCGCTGTCGGCGAGCGTGGCCGTGACCCGGTCGTTGGCCGTGTTGCGCGTGCCGACCTGGAAGGTCAGGGTACCTGCCGTCCCCGCGGTTCCGTCGAGCAGGTTCATGCCGTTGTACTCGACGGTGTTCGACACGCGCGTGATCTCGGAGGCGAGGTCGGAGAACTCGGTGTCGAGGTAGCCGCGCTCCGTGTCGGAGATGCTGTCGTTGGCGGCCTGGACCGCCAGCTCGCGCATGCGGACGAGCATGTCGCTGATGGTCTGCTGTCCGCTCTCGGCGGTCTGCAGGATGGAGACGCCGTCGTTGGCGTTCCGCAGGGCCTGCTTGAAGCCGCCGAGCTGGGCGCGCATGTTCTCGCTGACCGCCATGCCGGCGGCGTCGTCGGCGGCGGACTGGATCCGCAGTCCCGAGGACAGCCGCGAGATGCTCTTCTGCATCATGGTGGAGGTCTGCTGGAGGTTGTTCTGGGCCGTGAGCGACCCGGCGTTCGTCATGATGGCGAGTGGAGCTGCCATGTTCTCTTCCCCTTGCTCTTCGTCCGGTGGAGATCCGTGTGAGCGCGCACTCCGCACCCATCCGGATCCCACGTGACTTCTGCCGGTTTCGTTAAGCGTTTCTGGAAAGAGAGAGGCCGGTCGACAGAGCGTCGGACCGGCCTGGAATCAATGATTTGTGGTGATCGGGTTGTCGGGTTGTGATTATATCACGGAACGCTCGGTCGCATCGACGTGGGATTGGGGTTCTGCATCGCGGTACGCGGCGCGAGCGTGAGCGTCTCGCCGACGGCCTCGAGTCGTGGGTGTCCGGGCGGTCGCGGGGGCGCGGACGTCCGACCAACCCTTCAGCCGAGGAGCTTCAGAGCGAGGTTCGGCATGGCGTTCGCCTGGGACAGCATGGACACGCCGGCCTGCTGCAGGACCTGCGACTTTGCGAAGGCGGCGCTCTCCGAGGCCATGTCGGTATCCCGGATCTGGCCCAGGGCGGTGCCATAGTTCTCGGCCGTGCGACCCAGGTGCGTCGCGGACTGGCTGAGCTGGTTGATGGCCGCGCCGACGCCCGCGCGCTCGGTCGCGAGGGTGCCCATCGCCGTGTCGACGGCGTCGATGGCGGACTGGGCGTTGGCGACGGTGTCCACCAGGGACGCGTTCACGCCCAGCGCGGTGGCGTCGGAGTCGGCGAGGCTCGCGGAGATCTGGTCGTCCGCGGAGTTCCGGGTGCCCACCTGGAACGTGAGCGTCCCGGCGTCTCCGGCCGTGCCGTCGAGCAGGTTCATGCCGTTGTACTCGACCGTGTCCGACACGCGGGTGATCTCGGACGCCAGGTCGGTGAACTCCGTGTTCAGGTATCCGCGCTCCGTGTCGGAGATGCTGTCGTTGGAGGCCTGGACGGCCAGCTCGCGCATGCGGACGAGCATGTCGCTGATGGTCTGCTGTCCGCTCTCGGCGGTCTGCAGGATGGAGATGCCGTCGTTGGCGTTCCGCAGGGCCTGCTCGAAGCCTCCGAGCTGCGCCCGCATGTTCTCGCTGACCGCCATGCCCGCGGCGTCGTCGGCGGCCGACTGGATCCGCAGCCCGGAGGACAGACGCCCGATGCTCTTCTGCATCATGGCAGAGGTCTGCCGCAGGTTGTTCCGGGCCGTGAGCGAGCCGACGTTGGTCGTGATGGCGAGTGGGGCTGCCATGTGCGCCCTCCCGTGTCGTGTGCAGGGTGCACACCGTCATCCTCTCTCACTCCGACGGCCGATACCCGCGCGGAGTTGAGCCGAATTCCCGAGAAGTCGCGGACTCTCGCAACCGCACCGGGAGGAGGGCCGGACACAGTGGCGCCCGACGCCCCGCCCCCGGTGTCGGGGGGAGCGTCGGGCGTCCGGTTCGAGCCTTCGCGCCTCCTACCCGAGGAGCCGCAGCGCCATGTTCGGCATCGCGTTGGCCTGGGACAGCATGGACACGCCGGCCTGCTGCAGGACCTGCGACTTGGCGAACTCGGCGCTCTCGGACGCCATGTCCGTGTCGCGGATCTGGCCGAGGGCGGTGCCGTAGTTCTCGATGGTCCGGCCCAGGTGGGTCGCGGACTGCCCGAGCTGGTTGATGGCGGCGCCGAGCCCGGCGCGCTGGGTGGCCAGGGATCCCATGGCCGTGTCGATGGAGTCGATGGCGCCCTGCGCGTTGCTGAGCGTGTCCACCGCCGCGGTGTCGACCCCGAGCGCCGTGGCGTCCGAGTCCCCGAGGGAGACGCTGACCTGGTCGTTCCCGGAGTTCCGGGTGCCCACCTGGAACGTGAGCGTCCCGGCGTCGCCGGCGGTGCCGTCGAGCAGGGTCATGCCGTTGTATTCGACCGTGTCCGACACGCGCGAGATCTCGGAGGCCAGGTCGGAGAACTCCGTGTTCAGGTAGCCGCGCTCCGTGTCGGAGATGCTGTCGTTGGAGGCCTGGACCGCCAGCTCGCGCATCCGGACCAGCATGTCGCTGATGGTCTGTTGCCCGCTCTCCGCGGTCTGCAGGATGGAGACGCCGTCGTTGGCGTTGCGCAGGGCCTGCTCGAAGCCTCCGAGCTGGGCGCGCATGTTCTCGCTGACCGCCATGCCGGCGGCGTCGTCGGCGGCGGACTGGATCCGCAGGCCCGAGGACAGGCGCCCGACGCTCTTCTGCATCATGGTGGAGGTCTGCTGCAGGTTGTTCTGGGCCGTGAGCGACCCGACGTTCGTCATGATGGCCATGGGAGCTGCCATGCTGTGTCCCCTCCAGGATGGCCGCGTTGGGCGCGGCTCAGTCGGTTGCAACCGCATACGACGGCGCATCGCACCGAACGCTTGAGGGATTTCCCCAGGGGACCCGACCGGGCGGAGCCCCCCGGGGGCCGAGCTGCGCCCGCCTGTCCATCGTTCACCACTCGCCGAGAGCCGGCGAAACCTGGACGTGGACGTGGCGCCGGGGACCGGGACGTGACCGCCGGGGACGGCGCTCCTACTGCATCGGCGCGAGACCTTCGGAGCTGCGGGCGCGCGATTCAGGGCGCGCCGGGCGGATCCAGGGGCAGCTCCAGCATCTCTCCGCCGTCGTAGAGCCATCGATACCGGGCCAGGGAGCGCGTCACGCGCTTGGCGTATCCACGCGCCTCCCGGTAGGTGATCCGCTCCACGAACTCGTCCAGATCCCGATCTCCGAACTCGCGGCGCCACCGGCTGATGGCCCCGCTGCCGGCGTTGTAGCCGGAGCTGGCGAGGCTCACGACCGGGTGCCGCGAGATGAGCTTCGCCAGGTACTTCGTGCCCAGTCGGATGGCGACCTCCGGCCGCTGCAGGTTGGCGCGGGTCGGGGCGATGCCGGTCCCGCGCGCCAGGTACTCCGCCGTGGGGAGGATGATCTGCATGAGCCCGATGGCGTTGGCCCAGCTCTCGATGCCCGGATTGAAGCCCGACTCCTCGCGCATGATGGACCAGACCCAGAACGGGTCGATGTCGTGCTCGCCCGCCCAGCGCTCCACCAGGTCCGCGAAGGGCCGCGGGTGGGCCAGCTCCCAGAGGCGCCGGTGGTGGCCCTTGGGCCAGTACGCGCCGAAGTCGGGCTCCTGGCGGCGCGCCAGCCACGTGGCGCGGTCGTACGCCCCGGTCATGTGATACAGGGCGATCTTCGTCCACACCCAGCCGCGCCGCTCGTCGACCCCGTCCGGCGACGCCGTGGCGCCGAGCTCCCGGCGGGCGCTCGTGTGGAGGCCCATGCGGGCCAGGACGAGGCCCTTCCGGAAGTGCGGATCCTCGCGGAGGCGTTCCGGGATGCGGGCGAGAGGGTCGGGGGGAGGATCGGAGGCGTCGATGGCCGCAGCCAGGTCGGCGCCGGCGGCCGACGGGTCCATCGCCTCCAGGCGGCGGTAGGCCAGCACGGCGTACCAGCTCAGGGGATAGGCCTCCAGCACGCCGCGCCAGGCCGCGCGGGCGTCGGCGTCACGGTCCAGGGCCTTCAGGGCGCGGCCCTTCCAGTACAGCGTGCGTCCCTCGGCCCGGTAGTGGGTCTCCCGGGGCACCTGCTCGAGGATGCGGTCGGCGATCGCCACCGCCTGCTCCCAGCGCCGGGCCTGCACGCGCGGCCAGAGGAGCTCCCAGCTCGCCAGGTCCACCATGTCGCCGTCGGGCCAGCGGGCCAGGTCCTCCATGAGCAGCTCGTCGGCCCGCTCGTCGTCGCCCCGCTCCCGCGCGGCCTGCGCGAGCATGAGCTGGGCGTCGTCCACGGTGGTGCGCTCCGGGAACGTGTCGATGTGGCGCGCGAGCAGCGCCTCGGCCCGCTCGAAGTCGTCGTGGCGGAGCCGGTTGCGGCCCCCGGCGAAGGTGGCGTCCGCGAGCGCGTCCCCGTCGCATTCCAGAGCCTTCTCGTACCAGGGCCACGCCTCGTCGCCGTCCTTCTTCTTCTCGTAGGTGCGGGCGATCTTCACCGCGGCGTCGCAGCGGCCGGCGGAGTCCTCCGGCAGCCCGGCCCAGGCGTGCTTCAGGGCCTCCAGCGCCCGACCGTGCCGGTGGGCGCCGTACCACCAGCGGCCGATGCGCAGCCACTGGACCGGGGAGAAGTCGGGCTCGGGGCCCAGGGCCCTCAAGGCGTCCGCGCCGAGGCGTCGGGTCGGGAAGCGGGAGGCCAGCTCCCGCAGGGCCTCGAAGTGTCCGTCCGGGTCGTCGTGCTCGCCGCGGATGCGCGCCAGGTGGAACCAGAGGTCGTCGCGCGCGTTCGGCCCGCGCTTCAGGGCCCGCTCCAGCACCTCCAGGGCCATGTCCGCGTGTCCCGCGGCCTCCAGGGCCCGGGCGCGAAGCTCCTCGGCGCGCCAGGTGAGGGTGGACTCGCGGGGGATGCGCTCCAGGACGACCACGGCCTCCTCCGGGCGATCGGAGTGGAGGTAGGCGCTGCCGGCGTACAGCAGCGCGTAGTCGGACATGATCGGCCAGGCGTCGGCCACGGCCCGCAGCTCTCGGGCGGTGGGCTCGAAGACGCCCCCGTCGTGGCGCGCCAGCAGGCCCAGGAGCTTCGCCGCGCGGCCGGACGGGGTGCCGGGGTGGGCCTCGGCGTGGCGCTCCATGGCTCGCGCGGCCTCGTGGTTCCGGCCCGCCTCGAAGTCCTCCACGGCGGCCCGAAGCTCCGGGGTGTCGAAGTACGGCGCGACCTCGTGGACGCTCTCGGGGACGGGGTCGTCCACGACCTCCACGCGCGTGTTCGCCTGCTCCGCGGTCTCGGCGGCGATCCGGGCGGCGGGGGCCTTCGCCTCGGCGGCGCCGGGGTTCGGCCGGGTCGTGCAGCAGGCGACCAGTCCGAGGGCGGCCAGCCCGAAACAACATGTGGAGCGCGGGATCGGCATGGGAGGGAGCATAGGGGTCGGAGGGGACGACGTCGAAGAAGCAGTTCAGTGGGGTCAAGCCTACTCACTTCACACTTTCGTGGGCCGGCGGGGCCGTGCTTGCGCATCCGCGGCGCGGCGGCGTAGGGTCCGAAGCGCCGAAGACGGAGGGATGCGGCATGGTCGACATCTTCAATCCGACCGCGGAGCACCGGGCGCTGCGCGACGTGGTCCGGAAGTTCACCGAGGAGCAGGTCGATCCCCAGGCGGAGGAGTACGACCGGACCGAGCAGTTCAACCTGCCGTTGTTCCGTCGGCTCGGAGAGCTGGGGCTGCTCGGGATCACCGCGGACGAGCGGTTCGGCGGCTCGGGGATGGATGCCACGGCCGCGGTCCTGGTCCACGAGGAGCTCTCGGCGGCCGATCCGGGCTTCACGCTCGCGTACCTGGCGCACTCGATGCTGTTCGTGAACAACCTGCAGCAGAACGGCAACGACGAGCAGTGCGCGCGCATCCTGCCCAAGGCCTGCTCCGGCGAGTGGGTCGGCGGCATGTGCATGAGCGAGCCGGGCGCGGGCACCGACGTGCTCGGCATGAGCACCACCGCGAGGCGCGACGGCGACGACTGGGTGCTCGACGGCGCGAAGATGTGGATCACCAACGGGGCCGTGAGCGACACGGAGCTGGGCGACGTCTTCCTCGTCTATGCCCGGACGGGCGAGCACGCCAAGGACGTGAGCCTGTTCATCGTCGAGAAGGGCATGGAGGGCTTCTTCCTCGGCCAGAAGATCAAGGACAAGCTCGGGATGCGCGCGTCGACGACCGCGGAGCTGGTCTTCGAGGAGTGCCGGGTGCCGGGGGACAACCTCGTGGGCCACGAGGGCTCTGCGGTGATGCACATGATGCGCAACCTGGAGATCGAGCGCCTGACCCTGGCGGGCATGAGCCTCGGCATGGCGCGGCGCTGTGTGGAGGTGATGAACCGCTACGCCGGCGAGCGGAGGGCTTTCGGGAAGCCCCTGTCGTACTTCGGGCAGATCCAGCGCCACATCGCGGAGAGCTACGCCGAGTACATGGCCGGGCGCAGCTACGTCTACCAGGTGGCGAACGAGGTCGACCTGACCTCGGCCGGCAACCGCGTCGACTCGGACGGCACGAAGCTCTTCTGCTCCACCATGGCGAAGCGTGTGGCGGACCGGGCCATCCAGGTGCTCGGCGGCTACGGCTACGTCGGCGAGTACCAGGTCGAGCGCCTGTGGCGCGACGCCAAGCTCATCGAGATCGGCGGCGGCACCAACGAGGCGCACCAGAAGAACATGACCCGCGACCTGTCCCGAATGAACCGCCTGACATGAGGTCGTGGGCGGCGTGAAGGAGCGCGCGGACCCCTCCCGGCCGACCTGGCGGCGGGCCCTGATCCCGCCGCTGCTGGTGTCCGTGACCCTGCCGGTCGTGGTCTTCGGAGCCGTGTCCGTCCTCGTGCCCGACCGGTGGGGTGTGGCCTTCCTGGCCGCGGCCGGCGCCGTCGCGCTGGGCGTGGCGGGCCTCGTCCGCCTCGTGGCGCCCGTCTTCGAGGCCATGCACGATCGCGAGGAGGCCCTGGCCGACGCGGCCGAGGCGCTGGGCCGAAAGAACCGGGAGCTGGGCCGGGCCCGGGACGAGGCCGTGGAGACCGCCCGGGTGAAGTCGGACTTCCTGGCGACCATGAGCCACGAGGTCCGGACGCCCCTGAACGCCATCGTGGGGATGAGCGGCCTCCTCCGAGACACGGACCTGGACGCGGAGCAGGCGGAGCTGGTGGACATCGTCCGGAGCTCCTCGGACACGCTCCTGGGCCTCATCAACGACGTGCTGGACCTGTCGAAGATGGAGGCCGAGCGGCTGGCGCTGGAGACCATCGACTTCGACCTGCGCCGGCTCGTGGACGATGTGGGCTGGATGTTCGCCGACCAGGCGCGCCGGCAGGGCCTGGAGCTGGCCTGGATCGTCCACCACGACGTGCCGCGGGGGCTCCGCGGGGATCCCGGTCGCATCCGCCAGGTGTTGGTGAACCTCATCGGCAACGCGCTCAAGTTCACCGAGGAGGGCGAGGTCGTCGTCCGGGTGGCCGTGGAGGAGCCGGGCGAGGAGCGCGTCACGCTGCGCTTCGAGGTGTGCGACACCGGCGTCGGCATCGAGCCGGCGGTGCGCGAGCGGCTGTTCGAGCCCTTCACCCAGGCGGACTCGTCGACGACCCGGCGCTACGGCGGGACGGGCCTGGGCCTGGCCATCTGCAAGCGCCTGGTGGAGCTGATGGGCGGGGAGATCGGGGTCGACGGCGAGCCGGGCCGGGGCGCGATCTTCCGGTTTCGGATCCCCCTGGCGCCCGGGCGTGTGCCGGAGCCGGCGCGCGCCGACGTCCCGCTGGCCGGCCGCCGCGCCCTCGTGCTCGACGCCTTCGCCACGGGGCGCGACGTCCTGGTCCACCACCTGGCCGGGTGGGACATGGACGTGGAGGCCGCGGAGACGCGCGCGGAGGCCCTGGACCGTCTCCACGGCCGACCGTTCGACGTGCTCCTCGTCGACGCCGATGTCGGGGACGAGGAGGCCTTCGACCTGGTGCGGACGCTGCGGGCCGACGCGGCGCTCCGGGACCTCCGGATCGTCGTGCTCACGGGCTTCGGCGAGCGGGGACACGGCCTAGAGGCGCGGGAAGCCGGCGTGGACGCCTACCTGACCAAGCCCGTCCGCGCGCCCCGGCTTCGGGAGGCGCTCGCGATGGCCCTCGGCCGCGAGCGGACGCCGGAGGCCCCCCGCCCGAGCGCGCCCATCACGCGGCACTCCCTCGCGGAGGCCACGCCCTCGAGCCGGATCCTCGTGGTGGAGGACGACGCCGTGAACCAGCGCGTGGCCCTGCGGATGCTGGGCAAGCTGGGCTGGCCTGCGGACGTCGCGCCGGACGGGCAGGCCGCGCTGGACGCCCTGGAGGACGGAGGCTACGAGCTGGTGCTCATGGACTGCCACATGCCGGTGCTGGATGGCTTCGAGACCACCGAGCGACTCCGCGCCCGCGAGGCGGCGAGCGGAGCGGACCGCACCCCCGTGGTGGCCATGACCGCGGACGTGACGACCGAGGATCGCACCCGCTGCACGGCCGCCGGTATGGACGATCACCTGGGCAAGCCCGTCCGGATGGAGCGGCTGTCCGAGGTGCTGGAGCGGTGGCTGGAGCGGGGCGGAAAAGTGAGAAATGAGTAGGCTTGACCCCAAGCATCGAGGTGCTGGAGCGGTGGCTGGAGCGGGGCGGAAAAGTGAGAAATGAGTAGGTGTGACCCCAAGCATCCCTTAGCTTGCCACCCCGATGGGGGGCCTCGAACATGGGTGATAGAGGAGTTGCACGTCCGCGACGCGACACGGCCACGCCGCACCGAGAGTTCCCCCCTCCTCTCTGTGATGAGCGCCCCGTGACGCTACGAGCGGGCCCCTACGACTCCTCTTTTGGAGCGCAGCGGGGGCGCGCGTCGGGTGGATTCGGCCATCCCATGAATGGCGCGGGTCGACGGCCACGCCCCCGCGGTTCCGAAGTCAGTCGGCCGGGGCGAGGTGCTTGCGCTGGCTCACCCAGCGCGTGCCGGCCGCCGCCAGGCGCCACGGGGCGGCCACGTGCTCCGGGTCGGCGTAGGCGATGCCGACTCGCGGGCCGGCCAGGACGCCTTCGGGGGGCGGGCCGGCCAGCACCTCCAGGCCGCCGGCCTCGAACAGCGGATGATGGGACCACGACGTGTCCAGGGCGAGCGCCGCGCCTACCTTCCCGGGCCCGTCGAGGAGAGCCGGCCCGTCCTTGCCGCCGCGGCGGGAGCGCACGAGGTCGAGCCCGCCGACCGGCTCGCAGCTGCGGATCAGGACGGCCTCGCCGTCGCCCTCGCGCCCCGTGACCAGGTTCAGCATCGCGTGGATCCCGTAGCAGATGTAGACGTAGGCGTGGCCCGGCGGGCCCCACATGGGGGCGTTCCGCGCCGTGCGTCCGGCGCGGCAGTGGTTCGCCGTGTCGTCCGGCGAGCGATAGGCCTCCACCTCCGTGATCCGGAGGAGGACCTCGCCGCGCCGGATGTGCTTGCCGAGGAGGTCCCGCGCCACGTGGAGGGCGTCGCGGGCGAAGAACTCCGGGGGCAGCAGATCGTGATCGTGGCTTCCGTCGTGTCCCATGCTCGTCTTCCAACGCACCGTCGGATCAGCTCATGCCCAGGACCACAGCCGGGTGCTCGCCCTCGACCCGCCGGCAGCCCACGCCGTACACGCGTCGTATCACGTCCGGCGTGAGGACCTCATCGGGCGGTCCGTCCGCCGCGATCCTACGATCGTGGAGGAACACCATCCGATCCCCGGCGCGGGCCGCGAGGTTCAGATCGTGGAGGACGGCGACCACCGTCCGGCCGTCTCGGGCCAGGTCGCGCATCAGGTCGGCCAGGCGGAGGGCGTGCGCAGGGTCCTGGTGGCTCGTCGGCTCGTCCAGGAGCAGCGCCGGCGTGTCCTGGCAGAGGGCGCGCGCCAGGAGGACCCGCTGGCGCTCGCCGGCGCTCAGCTCGGGGAGGGGGCGCCCGGCCAGGTGATCGGCGCCGACGCGGGCCAGGGCGTCCTCGGCGCGGGCGTGATCGTCGGGCCGCTCGAGCCGGTGCGGAGCCAGGTGCGGCGCCCGGCCCATGAGCACGATCTCCAGGGACGTCCAGGCGAACGGGACCTCCGGCTCCGTGCCCACGAGGGCGAGCGCGCGGGAGGCCGCGCGGCGGTCGAGGGTCCGAAGCTCGCGATCGCCGACGTGCACCCGGCCCGCCGTCGGCCGGAGGACCCCGGCCAGGATGCGGAGGAGCGTCGACTTGCCGGCTCCGTTCGGCCCGAGCAGCGTGGTGACCGTCCCCGGCTCCAGGCGCAGGTCGATGCCGTCGAGGACCGGGACCTCGCCGTAGCGATGGCCGACGCCTTCGCAGGCCAGGGTGGTGGCGGGGCGCTCCGGGATCACGGCGACTCCCCTCCGCGCGCGTCCCGTCGCAGGAGCCAGAGGAACAGCGGGCCGCCCACGACGGTGGTGAGGACGCCCACGGGAAGCTCCGTGCCCAGGCCCATGGTCAGCGCGCGCACCAGCAGATCGGCCAGCACCACGAACACGGCGCCGGCGAGGGCGGAGGCGGGCAGCAGCAGGCGGTGATCCGGCCCGAAGGCCAGGCGCAGCCCGTGGGGGACGATGAGGCCCACGAAGCCGATGAGGCCCGTGGCGGCGACCGCCGCCCCGATGGGGATGGAGAGCACGACGAACAGGCGCATGCGGAGGCGATCCGGGTCCACGCCGAGGGTCCGGGAGGTGTCGTCGCCCAGGGCGAGGAGATCGAGGCTGCGGGCGTGGGACAGGAGCAGGGCGAGGCCGCCGGCGCCGGCGGCGAGGAGCACCGGCAGCAGCAGAGGCTGGCTGGGGTCCACGGTGAGGGTGCCCATGAGGCGGAGGAGGACGCGCTGGACCGCCTCCGGGCTGGCGAGGGCCTGGAGGATCATGAGCAGCGCCCCGGCGAAGGCGTTGAAGACGACGCCGACCAGCAGCATGTGGAGCGGCGACAGGCGGCGCTGCCGGGAGGCGAGGCTGGTGACGATGATCAGGGCGGCCAGGGCGCCCAGGAAGCCCCCGACGGGCTCCGCCAGGAACGCGCCGAGGCCCGTCAGGCCGACGAGCGCAGCGCCCAGGGCCGCTCCGCCGGACACGCCCAGGATGAAGGGCTCCGCGAGGGCGTTCCGCAGGAGACCCTGCAGCGCCGCGCCGCTGGCGGCGAGGATGGCGCCGACGATCAGGCCCTGCCCGACGCGGGGCATGCGGTGCGCCCAGAGGATGGTGTGGTCGACGCTCTCCGGGTCCCCGAACGCGCGGCCGAGGTCCAGAGGGACGGCGCCGACGACCAGGCCCGCGGCGGAGACGACCAGCGCGGCGGCGGCCAGGCCCCCGAGCACCGCAGCCAGGCGGGCGGCGGTGAGCGGCCCCCTCATCGGGTGTCGTCCCCGGTCGGGTCGTCTCCGTCCGCGGCGGCCTCGGCGACCAGGCGGGAGAGGCGGCGGATGGCGCCCGCGAGCCCGGGGCCGTGGGTGGCCAGGCTGTCGTCGGGCCAGACGTGGACGCGACCCTCCGCCACGGCGGGGAGGGTGTCCATCGAGGACCACCAGGCCTCGGCGGCATCGCGGTCGGGGAGGCGATCGGTCTTCGCCGTGTGGACGATGACGTCGGGCGCCAGCTTCAGGACGCGCTCCAGGGGCAGGCGGGCGGTGAGCGGGCCCCCGGCGGCCACGTTCCGGGCGCCCACGGCGTCGAGGATCTCGGCGAGGTGATCGCCGCCGCCGGTCGTGAAGACGTAGCCGTCGGCGACGTCGAAGACGAGCAGCACGTTCGGCGCGCGATCGAAGTTCCCAGCGCGTTCGCGGGCCTCCCGGAGGGCCTCGTCGATCCCGTCCACCAGGGCGGTCGCGCGCTCCCTGGCGTCCAGACGGGTGCCCAGGGTCCGGAGCGCCTCGCGCGCGTCGTCGAGGCTGTCCAGCGGCACCGTGAGGACCTGGAGGCCGTGGGCGCGGAGGGCCTCGAGGTCGTCCTGGAGCGACGGATAGCGGCCGGCGACGACCAGGCCGGGATCCGCGGCGAGGACCCGCTCCACGTCGGGGCGCATGTCGCCGACGACGGGGACGCCCTCGACCCGGCACCACTTCGTGACGCCCACGAGCCGGTCGGAGCGGCTCAGGCCCTCGATCATCCGGCAGAGGGAGGGCGACAGCGACACCACGCGGGGGCCGTCGTCCGCGTCGGCCGCGGGTTCGGAGGGCTCGGAGTCTTCGCGGCAGCCGGCGGCGACGACGAGGAGCAGCGCGGGCAGGAGCAGCAGGCGGCGGAACGGCACGGTGCGGCGGGCCTCCGGAGGCGTGTGGAGTGGTTGCGCGGCTGCTCGGAACCTTGCTAAGAGCGGACCGTCGGGTGATCAACGCGGGCCCCGGCAGCAACGCAAGCGTGAATACGTCTCCGACCGCCGGGCTGCAACCGGGAGTCCGACCGGCGGGGGCGCGGACGCGCAGGCCACGGAGTGACGGTGACCGAACCCAGGAAGGCCCTGATCACGGGCATCACCGGCCAGGACGGCTCGTACCTCGCGGAGCTTCTGCTGTCGAAGGGCTACGAGGTGCACGGGATCATCCGGCGCGCGAGCGTGTTCAACACGGATCGCATCGATCACATCTACGAGGATCCCCACGTGGTGGACCGGTCCCTGTACCTCCACTACGGCGACCTGACGGACTCCTCGAACCTGTCGCGGCTCATGGAGCGCGTGGATCCGGACGAGATCTACAACCTGGGCGCGCAGAGCCACGTGAAGGTCTCGTTCGAGGTGCCCGAGTACACGGCGCAGGTGGACGGCCTGGGGACGCTCCGGCTGCTGGACGCCATCAAGGAGACGGGCGTGCGGACGCGCTTCTATCAGGCGTCCACCAGCGAGCTGTACGGCAGGATCCAGGAGATGCCGCAGACGGAGACGACCCCGTTCTATCCGCGGAGTCCGTACGCGGCGGCGAAGCTGTACGCGTACTGGCTGGTGGTGAACTACCGCGAGGCGTACGGCCTGTATGCCTGCAACGGGATCCTCTTCAACCACGAGAGCCCGCGGCGCGGGCGGACGTTCGTCACGCGGAAGATCACGCAGGCGGTGGCGCGCATCGCCAACGGGCTCCAGGACCGGGTCTACCTGGGCAACCTGGACGCGCGCCGGGACTGGGGCTACGCGCCCGAGTACGTCGAGGCCATGTGGCGGATGCTCCAGCAGGAGTCGCCGGAGGACCTCGTCATCGCCACGGGGGAGACCCGGACGGTCCGGGAGTTCTGCGAGCGGGCCTTCGCGCGGGTGGGGATCACCCTGCGCTGGGAGGGCGAGGGCGTCGAGGAGAAGGGCATCTCGGAGGAGGACGGCCGCGTCCTGGTCGAGGTGGACCCGGCGTATTTCCGCCCGACCGAGGTGGACGTGCTCTGTGGAGATCCCGCCAGGGCCCGGGAGCGGCTCGGGTGGCAGCCGGAGATCACGTTCGCGGGGCTCGTGGACCTGATGGTGGACGCCGACATGGAGCTGGTCCGGCGCGAGGTGACCCTGCGGGACGCGGGGTTCGTCGGCCGAGGAGGTGGGGGATGAGCCACTGGCGATGGGATGGCGAGGAGCTGGATCTGTCGAGCCGCCGCTTCGTGGTGACGGGCGGAGCCGGCTTCCTGGGGACCTTCGTGGTCGAGGAGCTTCAGCGGCGCGGGGCCGAGCACGTGTTCGTGCCCCGCTCCGAGGAGTTCGACCTCCGCGAGCGGAGCGCCATCGAGCGCATGCTCGAGATCGCGCGGCCGGACGTCGTCATCCACCTCGCGGCCGTGGTGGGCGGCATCGGCGCGAACCGGGACAACCCCGGGCGCTTCTTCTACGACAACCTGATCATGGGGACGGAGCTGATCGAGCAGTGTCGCCTGTTCGGGGTCGAGAAGACCGTCGTGGCGGGCACCATCTGCGCCTACCCGAAGTTCGCCACGGTGCCCTTCCGGGAGGAGGACCTCTGGAGCGGCTATCCGGAGGAGACCAACGCCCCGTACGGCATCGCCAAGAAGGCGCTCCTGGTGCAGCTCCAGGCCTACCGGCAGCAATACGGGATGAGCGGGATCTACCTGCTCCCCGTGAACCTGTACGGCCCGAACGACAACTTCGACCTGGAGACGTCGCACGTCATCCCGGCCATGATCCGCAAGTGCATCGAGGCGCGGGAGGCCGGGCGCTCGAAGGTGGAGCTGTGGGGGGACGGCAGCCCGACGCGCGAGTTCCTGCACGCCCGGGACGCCGCCGAGGGGATCGTGACGGCCGCGGCGCGCTACGACGGGCCCGAGCCGGTGAACCTGGGCACGGGCCACGAGATCTCCATCCGCGACCTCGCGAAGCTCGTGAAGAAGCACACGGGCTTCATGGGCGAGTTCGACTGGCGCACGGACAAGCCGAACGGCCAGCCCCGACGCCGGCTGTCGGTGGAGCGGGCGAAGGAGTACTTCGGCTGGGAGGCCCGGATTCCCTTCGAGGAGGGGCTCCGGGAGACCATCGCCTGGTACGAGTCCGTGCGCTGACGTCCCTGTGAGCCTGCAGGAATGGGTACCCGCCTCTTCGTCGCCGTCGACGTCCCCGACACCGTCCGGGAGCGCCTCGAGGCGCTCCGCGCGGAGCTGCGCGGTGCCCGCTGGGTGTCGCCGGACAAGTATCACCTGACCCTGCGCTTCATCGGGGACGCGGACGACGACGGCTTCGAGCGAATCCGCGCGGCGCTCCGGGGCGTGCGCCGCGAGCCGTTCGTCCTGCACCCGAAGGGCATCGGCCACTTCCCGCCCCGTGGGCGTCCCAAGGTGCTCTGGGTCGGCGTCGACGACCAGCCGGAGCTGGAGGGCCTCCAGCGCGACGTGGACGACGCCGTCGCCGCCGCCGGCTTCGGCCGCGACGACAAGCGCTTCCACCCGCACCTGACCCTGGCGCGCCTGAAGGGGACGACATCGGCGCGCGTCGCCCACTACGAGGAGGCCCACGCTCACTTCGCGACCGAGCCCTTCACGGTCACGGAGTTTCACCTCTACTCGAGCGTGCTCCGCTCCGAGGGCGCCCTGCACACCATCGAGGAGACGTATCCCTTGGCCGTGTAGTGCCGCCGAGCCGCTACTGCACCAGTGCTTGGAGGAAGGTGGTCAAGGCGCGATTCGCGAACACCTCGAACCGCTCGCCGGCTTCATCGACGGGCTCACCCTGCGCGAACAGCGCGATGGCGTCGACTGCCACCTCCACCTCGACGCGGGAGAAGTCCAGGTCGGCCGGCGGACGCGGCATGCGGTCGAGTTGCTCGGAGCTCGGCCAGGCGCACTCGTCCTGGCGCAAATCGCCCGGCTCCAGGTCGACGAAGAGTATGGTTGCCGCCAGGCCGAACGGCCGATCCTCGGCTTCCGCATCGCCTGAACCGAGCACGGCCAGGTTCCCCGGCGTCTCGACTATGTCGAAGCAAAGCACGCCCGTTCGCGCGGGTCGGTAGCCGAGGCTGCGGTTCGGGAACCAGATCCGCCACGCGGCGCCGCCCAGACTCTCCGGAATCGGGTAGCCCTTCCGGCGGACCAACTCCCGGACCCGAGGCCAGATCAGCTCGTGGGGCTCGCGCTTCCAGAGGCTGCGGTGGGGCTCCTCCTGCAAGATCCCGTAGTGGAGAGGAGGCGTGAGAACAAACCAGGGCCGCACCTGGGGGAAGCGCTCCTCGAAGGGGGCCGAGACGTCAGCCACGAGGTCGGTGAGGCGCTGGGCGAGCTCATTCATCATGGCTGCCCACCAGGCGCCAGGATGCTTCGGTAGCTCCCGTCGAGTCGTCTCCTTCTGAGCCTCTGCGAGCTGAAGCGCGAACGCAGCAGCGGAAGCACGAGCATGCGGCGTCGGGGCTTGCGACAGCTTCCCGAGTAGACGCGTCATGCGATCCAACAGCCGATCGACGAAGAACTCGGTCAGGGGACGAAGGTCCCCCGCGTCGGCTCGTTCCAGGAAGTCGATGTACTCGCTGCGTTGGTCGCGGTCGATGACGAGCGGGACGAGCTCGCCCCGCAGGAGCACGAAGCTCATCAGGCTTCGCGCGACGCGTCCGTTGCCGTCCTGGAATGGGTGGATCTGAGTGAACCGGTGGTGGAGCCACGCGGCGAGAATCACTGGGTGGACGTCCTCATAGCTGTTGAACAGGTCGACCAGGCGCTCCATCTCGGAAGCGACGTGCAGCGGCGGGCAGTACTCGTGCAGCCCACCATCGCCTCGCGTGGGGTTGTTCGGTCGGATCTTCCATTCGCCGCGGCGGAGCGGCGTCTCCACGACGCGTCCGAGGGAGTCCTGGCCGGTCACGGTCTCCTGGTTCCGCGTGATGATCCTGTGCAGTTCCTTGATCCCACTCGTCGTGAGTGGGCGTCGTCCCGCGACCCAGTCGTACACAATCTCGATACCCTCCTGCTGGTCCCGCAGGATGCCGACGAGTCGGAGGGGGTCGGTGTCCGTCGAGTCCCGGCTGATGAGGTCCGCCTGGAATCCCTCTTCGATCAGGAGGGTCGTCGTGCCTCGGTCCAGGTCGTACAGCCGCTCCAACATACCGGTCTCCACCGCGAATTCGCGGCGGATCTGCTCGAAGAGCGCCTCCAGGTCGGCACCGTGCGCCTCCGCGGCATGGCTCTGAGCGTCGAACGCCCGCTTGAAGATGTCGACAACGTGGACCGGGGCCCGCATATCGGCGTCGGACAGTGGCTGGATCGGCTGCCATTTCATGGCCGGAGCCTAATCCCTGACCCGACGGGGCCACAAGCTACCGCGTCGCGCATTCACTCGCAGGGCGGGGGGATGTCGGGGTCGGGGTGCTCGAAGGGGGTGGGGCTCGCCAGCTCGCCCCAGGGCTCGCCGCCGAGGCCGACGCGGTAGGCCTGGGGCGTCTCGCTGTCGACCTCGAGGGTGGCGCCGTCGACCTGCAGGGTCATCGAGGCGCCGAACAGGAGCGCTCCGCCGCCGCCCGCCAGCGTGCACGAGACGTCGACCGCGGCGACGTCGCAGAGCTGGAGCGGCTCTCCGTCGAGGGTGGCCCCGGACCAGTCCAGCGGGCCGGTGAAGCCGGATCCCCGGACCGTGGCGTCCCCGACGGTCACCTCGTCCAGGCCGCCCTCCAGGTCGGGGTACAGCGCGAGGCGATACTCTCCGGTCACGTCGTCGAGGTCGGACACGCCGGGAGCCTCGGCGCCGTAGAACGAGTCCACGGGGCGACGCAGCAGGGGCAGGATCGTTCCCGGGCGGACGTAGACCGGGATCTCCGTCGGGGCCGCGTGGGCGAGGACGGCGAGGTCGTCCTTCACGATGCGTTCGTCGCCGAACAGCGGCCACCAGCCGTCGCCGGGGAGCAGGACGGTGCGCTCCGTCGCGCCCTCCTCGACCACCGGCGCGACCCAGACGTCGTCGCCCAGGAAGAAGGCGTCCACGGGGTCGTCCCACAGGTCCGCCCGGTGGGGCTCCACGAGCCACGGGTGGCGCATCATGGGCAGGCCCTCGGCGGTGGCCTCCTCCGCCAGAGCCTGGAAGTACGGATACAGGAGCGTGTGCACGCGGGCCCAGCGGCCGAAGTGCTCCACCGTCTCGTCGTCCCGGTCGAAGGCCCAGTTGGCGCACTCGCTGGAGCCGTGGTGTGTCCGCATCAGCGGGTGGAAGGCCCCCAGGGCGGTCCAGCGGAAGAAGAGCTCCTTGTCCGTGGGCGGCGCCCCGAACGAGGAGTACCCGGCGATGTCGGAGCCGAAGATGGGCACGCCGGCGAGGCCCAGGTTCACGCCGATGGGGATGACGGAGGGCAGGCCGTCGTCCCGCGCCCAGTCGGTGTCCTGGTCGCCGCCCCACATGGTCGGCGTGAGGCCGGCGCTGGCCATGCCGGTGGAGGCCCAGCCGCTCCGCGCGAAGAAGACCCAGCCCTCGCCGGTGGAGGGCCCGCCGCCGTGGACGGCCTCCATGGCCTCGTAATTGGCCTGCTGCCACAGGAGCGGATAGCGGTTGTGGACCACCCACGGATCGCCGTCGTGGAGCACCGCGTCTGCGGGCAACCACTCGGCGAAGTCCGCCATCCAGCCGTCGATGGCCAGATCCTCCGCGGCGGTGGTGAGGTAGCCCTTCAGCCAGTCCACGGCGTCGGGGTTCGTCAGGTCCACGAGGGTCGCGTCGCGCGACGCCGGGTCCGTGAACACATAGGGGCCGCCCTCCGGCGCCTCGATGAGGAAGCCCCCGGCCAGGCCCTCGTCCCACATCTTGCCACCCTCGATGACGAAGGGGTTGAAGTAGCCCAGGAAGGCGAAGCCCAACTCGTGCAGCTCGGCGATCGTGTTCGGCAGATCCGGGTACATCTCCGGGTCCCAGTCCCACTCGTAGGAAAGCCGGAAGCCTCCCGAGCGCTCCTCGCCGCCGATCCAGTCCTCCGACCAGATGGCCGACGACGGGATGGCCTCCTCCCGGAGGCGCGTGGAGACCTCCTCCAGCCGCTCCGGTCCGCCCACGGCGTCGTTCCAGGGGCCGAAGACCCACGGCGCCGGGGGCTCGATGCGGCCGACGATCTCCGTCACGGCCGCCATCCGCGCCCGGGGCGTCTCCGTCGCGATCACGACGAAGCCGGGCCGCTGTCTCCACGTGGTCAGCGAGGCCACCTCGCCGGTCAGGTCCAGCTCGGTGTAGGCGTCCACGTCCAGGATGCCGGACCAGCCCGCGGTCGTGTGCCAGACGCCCATGGGCGCGTAGGCCGCCTCGGGGATGTTGGTCAGCGGGAACAGGCCGCCGTCCTCCGGCTTCCCGATGCCCTGCTCCTGGGTCCACAGCGGGTAGAGGTGTCCGCGCAGGTCCAGCCCCGTCACCTGCGCCCCGAGCCCGAACCAGGCCTCGTCCGTCCCCAGCAGCCAGCGCACGCGTCCCCCGCCGATCTCTCCGTCGCCCACCACGTGGATCCGCAGGTGCCCGCCGGCCGTCGTCGAGAAGCGCAGGCCCGCGCGGTCTCCAGCGCCGGTGGACCAGCGCATCTCCAGCCATCCGGCTCCGGAGGTGAGCTCCGGCGGGCCGCCGCCGGCCTCGCGGAAGGTGACCGGCCCCAGGTCGATCTGAAACGCCCCCAGCATGTTCGTCACGCTCGGAGTACCCGAGGCGACGAGGGCGACCGGAGCCGCCTCGGCACATGGGGGACCCTGCAGGACGGGCTGCTCCGAGCCCGGTGGGGTCAGGGTCCAGGTGCACCCGTCCGCGGCCAGATCCACGCTCCAGCCGCCGAGGGTCTCGCCCGGGGAGCCGTCCGGCACATCCGTCACCGCGTCTGCCGCGTCTGCTGCGTCCGGCGCGGCGCCGCCGCTGTCGTCGTCGCAGGCGAGCAGCGAGGCCGACACGGCCAGGGAGAGGAGCAAGGCGCGAAGCGGGAGGATGCGGAGCGTCACGGGGGCCTCCGGGGCAGGGCGGCGTCACGCTAGCCAATGCGGGCTCGGGCCCGCAACCCGCACGTGTCGCCGTCGGCTACTCGTCCGCCGCCGGCAGCGTGAAGTGGAACGCGGTGCCCTCTCCGGGGCGGCTCTCGGCCCAGATCTGGCCGTCGTGCTGCTCCACGATGCGCCGGCAGATGGCGAGGCCGATCCCGGTGCCGGGGACCTCCCCGCCGCCGCGCACCCGGTGGAACATGCGGAAGACGTCCTCCGCCTCGTCGGGATCGAAGCCCACGCCGTTGTCGATGACGCTGAAGCGCCAGCGCTGACCGGCGCGCTCGGCCTGCACGATGACCCGCGGAGGCCGATCCGGTGCCCGGAACTTGAGGGCGTTGGCGATGAGGTTCCGGAAGAGCTGGCCGAGCTGCGTCTCGTGGCCGAGGACGGGCGGCAGATCGGCGTGGAGCACCCGGGCGCCCGTCTCGACGATGCTGGCGTCCAGGTCGCTCAGCGCCTGGTGGCACAGGGCGGCCGTGTCCACCCTGTCGTGGGCGGGGCCCCCTCGGCCGATGCGGGCGAACTGGAGCAGGTCGTCGATGAGCCGATCCATCCGCAGGACCGTCTCGCGCGCCTGGTCCACGTGGCGCTGCTGCCGGCTGTCGAGGCGATCGCCCAGGGAGGCCTCCAGCATCTCGATCCGCCCCAGGATGACCTGCAGCGGCGCCCGCAGGTCGTGGGAGGCCACCGAGGCGAACTGCTCCAGGTCCCGGTTGGAGCGAGCCAGCTCGTCGGTGCGGCGCTCCAGCGCCAGCTCCGTCTGCTTGCGCTCGGTGATGTTCTCGAAGGCGATCCCCAGGCGATGGCCCGGCAGCGCGAAGGCCTCGACCATCAGCCACAGGCGCCGCCCGTCGGGCGTGGTCCAGGGGAGCTCGCCCATGCGCCGGCTCTGCCCCGTGCGGGCGACCTCGGCGTACGTCCGGTGTCGGCCGGATCGGATGGACTCGGGCGAGGCATCGGCGAGCCGGGCTCCCGCCCACCCTTCCGAGTCGACGCCGGTCTGGATGCGGCAGGCGTCGTTGGCGTCCACGACGCGGAACGAGTCCGGGTCGTCCGGGTCGTCCATCTCCAGCACGACGACGCCGATGGGCATGTGGTCGACGATGGAGGAGTACAGCCGGGCCCGCTCCCGATCGGCGTGCAGGTCGGTGGCGTCCGCGAAGGCGATCCGCCCTTCCACCACGCGCCCGTCGTCGTCCAACACCGGGTGCAGGTTGCCCTTGAGCCAGAGGGTCCGCCCGTCTGCGCTCTGGACGGAGACCTCCTCGTCGACGAGGTGCTCGCCGGCGTACATGCGATCGAGGAGGTCGCCCGCGTGCTGGTCCTCGTCGGGATCGGGGGGCGCGATCGTGGAGACGTGGCGCCCGACCAGGCGGTCGGCCTTGTAGCCCAGGAGCTCCGCGGCCCGCGCGTTGCTCAGGAGGATGCGCCGGTCGGGGCTGACCACGAGATAGCCCACCGGGGACACGTCGAACAGCTCCTGGAACCGGCGCGCCCGGGCGGTGGCGGCGCGCGCCCTCCGGCCCGCGGCGCCGGCGTCCTCCTCCTGGCTCGTCCGCTCTACGACCGTCCCCAGGCAGAGGAGCCCGGTGACGTAGTCGTCGTCGTCCACCAGGAGCGAGTTGTGCCACTCCACCACGGGCGTCTCGCCGGAGCGTGTCCGGATCCGCTCGCGGACGAACTCGCCGGACTCCATGTCTCCCGACAGGAGGAGCTGGAACCCGGCTCGGGCCTCGCCGCGCGCGGCGTCGGCGACGCAGGTGTCGAAGAAGTCGCGCCCCGACAGCTCTTCGCCGGTCCAGCCGAGCGTGTCCAGGGCCACACGGTTGGCGTAGGCGACGCGTCCCTCCCGATCCAGCGCGATGACGAGACGCCGGGCCTGATCGAGGAGGGCCTGGAGGGTGGAGTCCGGCAAGCGCAAGGGGGGAGTCCTGCTGGAGCGATTCGAGGCTGCGGAGCATAGCACGCAGTCTCGGCGTGGCCACCGTTGCGTCCGCTTACCTGTACGTGCCCGCCGATCAGGCCCCGACGCGCTCCCAGAGCTTCGGGAGGAGGACGCCCGAGGGGCCGGCGAGGTGGACCTGCGCAGTCTCCGACAGGGAGGTCGTGTTCGGGTTCACGTCGATCAGGAAGGCCCCGCTGCGCCTCGCGTGCATCGCCAGGGCGGCGGGGGCCCACACCTGCGCCGAGGTGCCGACCACCAGGGTCGCGTCCGCACGCTCCGCCGCGGCCTGCGCGTCCTCCATGACCCCGGGCCAGTAGGTCTCGCCGAACCAGAGCACGTGGGGCCGCATGGACGCCCCGCAGGCGGCGCACGTGGGCACGGGCGGGGCGTCCGCGTCCGCCTCGCCGGGCAGGTCCTCCAGCCGGTGGCACTCCGTGCAGCGCATCCGCTCGATGGTGCCGTGGAGCTCGACGAGGCGGCGGCTGCCGGCGCGCCGATGGAGGCCGTCGACGTTCTGCGTCGCAAGGAGGAAGTCCGGATAGAAGGCGTCCATGGCCGCGATGACACCGTGGCCCGGGTTCGGGTCGCAGGCATGGACCTTCGCGCGGCGCCAGCGATACCAGCGCCACACCCGCGCAGGATCGGCCCGGAAGGCCTCCGGGGTGGCCAGCTCCTCGGGGCGGAAGCCCTCCCAGAGGCCGCCGGGGCCCCGGAAGGTGGGGATGCCGGACTCCGCGGACACCCCGGCCCCCGTGATGACGAGCACGCTCGAGGCCTCCCGGAGGGCGTCCGCCGCGCGGTCCAGGGTCGCGTGGTCCATGGTCACCTCGTGGTCCGTGTCCACCCGGCGAGGATGGCACGAAAAGTGAGAAGTGAGTAGGTTTGACCCCACTAGGCGCTAGGGGACCGCGAGGTCCACGCAGAGCTGCCGCCAGGCGTGGGGCTGCTTCGGGATCTCGAGGATCAGGGGCCCGTCCCCGCGGTCGTCGGCGGGGACGGTGAGGGTTCCGATCTCCCCGGGGCCGCCCGTGCGGAGCGTGGCCAGCACGCGATCGCCGTCGAGCAGGCGGAAGCGCGCGCCCCGGGCGCGAGAGCGATCGCTCAGCCCGTGGCGGAGTCGCAGCGGGCCTTCGGGGACGTCGGGGAAGGTGATGCGCTTCGTGGTCCCTGGCAGGAGGTGCAGCCACAGCCAGTCCCGGACCTGTCCGTCCAAAACGCACTCGTCGCCGAGGGCGCGGCCCCAGTACATCCAGGGCTCCGACTCCACCCGGGCGCACTCGAACTTCTGGTGGTTCGGGTTGAAGTAGTCGCAGGCCAGCACGCCCGCCCCGGTTTCGCGCTCGACCCGGGCCTCCTCCACGGCGTCGACGGCGCGCCAGGTGGGGCCCGAGGTGGCGACGGCCAGGCGGAGGCCCAGCGCGACGACCACGGCGGCGGCCACCACGAGCGCCACGCGGCGCGCGGCCGGACGTCGGAGCCTGGACAGGGCGAAAGCGAGCGCTCCGAGTGCAGCGTCGACGCCGACGGCCAGCGGGGTGATCAGGAGACCGGCCCAGGGGAGGAAGAAGCGGGCGTACCGGTACTCGTAGGGGCCGTAGAACAGGGCGTAGGCCAGCAGCCAGAACGCGCCGACGCCCACCACGCGCCAGCCCGCGCGCCGTCCCAGCCAGGGCACGCCCAGGAGGCCCAGGAGGAGGAGGTGCGCCGAGTCCCACAGGCCGCCGCGCTCCCGGACGAGGTCCAGCACCCCGGGGAGCAGATCCCGCCCGAAGCGGTCCCGCACGGACTCGAGCATCGGCTGCCCGTCCTCCCGGACCAGGATGCGGTCGTAGGAGGTGGTGAGGGGGGAGCCGAACATGACGGCGTTGGAGACCAGCCACGCGGCGGCCGGGACGGCGGCCGCCCCGGCGAGCCAGGCGGCGTCCCGCCAGCGGCGCTGCCACAACAGCCAGGCCCCGAGGGGGAGCCCGAAGATGGCGTTGGTGGGCTTCGCCCAGATGGCCAGGCCCAGGAGAACGCCGCTCCACCCGAAGCGCCCGGCCAGGAAGCGATCGAGGCCCCCCAGCACCAGCGCGGCGTAGAAGACGTCGTTCGAATAGCTGTAGGCCGTGAGCGTGAACAGCGGGAGGGTGGCCGCGGCCACGGTGATCACGGCGGCGACCTCGGGCCGCGCCCAGCGGCGGGCGATGCGCCAGGCCAGCCAGAGCGCCAGGACGGTCATCAGCACGTCGAATGCCAGCAGCCCCGCGTAGCCCGCGATCCAGAAGAACGGGGTGGCCACGGCCGGCATCAGGAAGGGGTGCTTGGGATACCACTCGCCGTCGGCGCCCAGGGCGATGTTGCTCCAGCCCTGGTCCAGGTCCCGGTTCCAGCCCAGGTCCTCCTCGTACCAGGAGGCGGGGTGGAACGCGTGCTGCTCCAGGGTGCCCTCGAGGAGGGCGCGGTTGATGGTCGCGTAGAACGCCCCGTCGCCGTGGAGGAAGGTGTAGGGCTGGAACTCCCGGCCCACGTGCGCCAGGAGGACGATCGCCACGCCCAGGAGGACGAGCAGGCTCACCAGCCGACGTCGGGCGCGAGGGGGCGGTTCCGGGGTGTCCACCGAGTGCATGGGCGGCGGCATGATATCCGCTCGTCCCCGGGATTCCACCCCCTCCACCGTGGGTTGACCTGGCATCCCCGCCGCCCTGGAGGCGGCCCGGGAGGCCGGCGCGACCTTCGCCGGCAATATCCTGGTCCGCCTTCCCGGCGCGCTGGCGCCGGTCTTCGAGGCTCGCATCCGCGAGGCCCTGCCCGATCGCGCCGAGCGCATCCTGGCCCAGATCGCCGCCTGCCGGGGAGGCCGGCGGTCCGATCCACGGTTCGGCGCCAGGATGGCGGGGCAGGGCGCGCGCTGGCAGGTCATCCAGGCGCTGTGGGATCGCACCGTGGAGCGGCTGGGGTTCGGCGAGCACCCCGGACCCCCTGCGGGGTCCCCCTTCCGACGCCCCGATCGGGACCCGCAGCTTCGCCTCATCTGATGCGTTCCGCGCGTCATGC
>JBNJGB010000055.1:0-26994 GCA_051747385.1 Myxococcota bacterium | reverse complement strand
GCGCGAGAAGCCTTCCTCGGGCGAGCACCGCACCGGCCGCGGAACGACCGCACCGACCCGCCCCGAGGGGCTCGCGCAAAGCCGCCAGGACGCAAAGGGCACCCCTTCTTCGCGCCTTTGCGGCTTCGCGCGCGATTTCCTCGTGCCGAGGTAGCCGTGTGGGGGGCGATCCGAGGGCTCGCGCCAAGGCGCCAAGACCGCGAAGGGCCCCCCTTCTTCGCGCCTTTGCGGCTTCGCGCGCGATTTCCTCGTGCCGAGGTGCTTCTACTGGAGCTTGGAGACGAACTCCGCCAGGCGCTCCAGGCCCTTGTCGATGTCCTCCATGGAGCACGCGTAGCTCATGCGCATGAAGCCCGGGGCGCCGAAGGGCTGGCCGGGGACGCAGGCGATGAGGGCGTGCTCGATGAGCGTCTCGCAGAGGGCGAAGTCGGTCTCGATCTTCGTGCCCTCGTACGACTTGTGGAGCAGGCCGCGGACGTCCGGGAAGACGTAGAAGGCCCCGCCCGGCTCAGCGCAGGTGATGCCCTCGATGGCGTTCAGCCCGTCGACGATGCGCCGGCGGCGCTCCCCGTAGGCGGCCAGCCACTCATCGAGGAAGGACAGGTCGCTGTTCACGGCCGCCACGGCGCCCTTCTGGGCGAAGGTGTTGGCGCCGGAGGTCGCCTGGCCCTGGAGCGTCGACATCTTCTTGATGATGTCGGCCCGCGCGCCGGTGAAGCCGATGCGCCAGCCGGTCATGGCGAAGGTCTTGCTGGCGCCGTGGACCACGATGATGCGATCCCGAAGCTCCGGGCACTCCCGCAGGACGCTGACGAATTCGCCATCTCCGTAGCGGATGTAGCTGTAGATGTCGTCGGTGATGATCCACATGTCGTGCTCGGCCGCCATGTGCGCGATGGCGCGCAGGTCCTCGGCCGACTGCACGGCGCCCGTGGGGTTGTTCGGGCTGTTGAGCACGATGCCGACGGTCTTGTCCGTGATGGCCGCGTGCACGGAGCTGGGATCGATGCGGAAGCCCTCCTCGGGCACCGCGTCCACGAACACCGGCCAGCCCTTCGCCAGCTTCACCTGGGCCGGATAGCTCACCCAGTAGGGCGTCGGGATGATGACCTCGTCCCCCGGGTCCACGAGGACCTGGAAGAGGTTGTACAGGGAGTGCTTGCCCCCGCAGGACACCATGATCTGGTCCGGCGTGAAGTCCACGCCGTACAGCTTCGTGAAGTCCTTCGCGACGGCCTCGCGGAGCTCCGGCAGGCCGGCGACCGGGGCGTAGCGAGTGGCGCCGGAGCGCGCCGCCTCCACCATGGCGTCGACGATGAACTCCGGGGTGTCGAAGTCGGGCTCGCCCGCCCCGAAGCTGATGACGTCCTTGCCCTTGGCCTTGAGCTCCTTGGCGAGGCTCGTGATCGCCAGGGTGGCCGACGGCTTCACGGCGTTCATGCGCTCGGCGAACTTCATCGTCGCGCTCCTTCGTGTGGGGGTGTGGCGGGGGATCAGGCCTGCCGGGTGAGGCCGAATCGCTCGTCCAGGGCCTCCGAGACGTGGTCCGGCACCAGCGCGCTCACGTCTCCGCCGAGGCGGGCGACCTCCTTGACCAGGGAGGACGACACGTACGAGCCCGACGCCTCGGTGGCCATGAAGACCGTCTCCAGGTCCGGCGTCAGGTGACGGTTCATCTGGGCCATCTGGAGCTCGTACTCGAAGTCGCTCGGGGCGCGCAGGCCGCGGACGATGGCCACGGCGCCACGCTGGCTGGCGTAGGTGGCCAGGAGCCCGTCCAGGGACTCCACCGTGAGGCGCTCCTCGTCGGGGAAGCTGGCCCTCACCATGTCCATGCGCTCCTCGACGGTGAACAGCGGGGTCTTCTTGATGTTCACCGTCACCGCGACCACCACGTGGTCGAACAGGCGGAGCGTCCGGCGGATGATGCCCACGTGCCCGTGGGTGATCGGGTCGAAGGTCCCGGGGCAGATGGCGAGCTTGTCCGACATGCGGCCTCCCTCCAGGCTGCGTCTAACCGATACGGCCGCCGTTGGCCAGCCCTACCCGGACGGAACCATGAGCAGGACGCCGCTGTCTCCGTAGCGGCGGCGGTCCACCACCCGGAGCCCGCGCTCCCGCCACTCGCCGTCGTCCCCGCCCAGCCCGTGGCGCTCGTCGAGGATGATCAGGCCGTCCGCGGCCAGCCTGTCCTGCGCCAGCACGGCCTCGATGGCCGGCGACCCCAGGTCCCGCCCCCACGGCGGGTCCACGAAGACCAGGTCCCAGGCCGGCCCCGGGGTGATCGCGCCGGGAAGGGGCGCCCGGTGCACGGTCACCCGATCCCGCACGCCCAGCGTCTCGGCGTTCGCCGTCAGCACCCGCAGCGCGTCGCGCCGCGTCTCGAAGAAGTCCACGTGGTCCGCGCCCCGGCTCAGGGCCTCGAGGCCGATGGCGCCCGTGCCCGAGTACAGGTCCGCCACCCGCGCGCCCTCGACCCGGTCGGCGACGATGTTGAAAACCGCCTCCCGCACCCGAGCGATCATCGGACGCGTCGCGAGCCCTCGCGGTGCGCGGAGCCTGCGCCCGCGGAACCGGCCGCCGAGGATGCGCACTCAGTCCCCTTCGTCGCCGCCCCAGTCGGTCGCCGGGTGCAGGGCGTGGAAGAGCAACGTCACGCGCGCCCCTCCCGCGACCTCGAGGTCCATGTCCCAGCGCCCGAACGCCCGCACCACGCCGCGAATGACCTGGCCGTCCCGGAGCACGCAGCGGACCTCGCGCTCTCCCTCCAGGCAGTCGAGCAACAGGACGTCCTTGGGGCGGACGCGCTCGCCGCGGTCGGCCGTGCCGCCGAGCTCCTGCGCCTTCACGTCCCCGTCGACCTCGGTGGCCGCCCGGACCCGCTCCACGTCCTCCGGAGCGCACACGGCCTTCACGTCGTGCTTCTGGATGACCTCGGCGCCCTCCTCGCCGGCCTCGGCGGGGCGGAAGTCGATCTCGTAGGTGCGCGCGTCCACCACCCGGCCGACGCGCCAGTCCGCGCCGAACGCCAGGACGGCCACCTGCGCGTCCTCGATCTCGGCCACCTTGAGGATGTCGCGGTCGATGCGGTGGGTCCGGTGGGCCCGGATCCGCTGCACGATCCGCGCGCGCTCCCGGCTCAGGTGCCCGCTGGCCACCTGCCCGGCGAGGCCCGGGTCCAGCCCGTCCCGCTCCACCAGGCGCTGGGCCCGCTCCTTTCGCATGAGCGCCTTCAGGACCTCGTTGAGCGTGACCTCTCCGCGCACGATGCGCAGCGCGTGGACGGGCGGGATGCCCTTGTCCTGGGCCAGCTTCTGGGCCTCGGCCTGCTCCTTGTCCTTCGCGGCGTCCTTGGGCTTGGACTTGGGCTTGCTCTTGCCGTCCTGCGCCGGGGGCCGCCCGCCCTTGCCCTTGCGAACCCTGGGCGAACCCGAGCCGCCCCCGGGGCTGCCCCGCCGCTTCCCCCCGCCCGGCTCGAAGACCCGCCGCGCGGGCCGACGGATGACCTCGGGGCCGCGAACGCCTTCCTCCTCGCCGGCGCCCTCGCCGGAGCCGGTGCCCTCGGCGCCACGCTCCCGAGGGCGGCGATCCTTGTCGCGGTCCCGCTTGCGGTCGCCCGCGCGCCGGCGGATGGGGCCGCCGGGTGGTCGTCGGCTCATGACCTGCTCTCCTCGGTGGAGCGACGCCGCTCCTCGCACTCGCTGCACGGACACTCGGCACGGAGCATCGACCAGGAGTAGATGCCCTCCTTGTGGCCGTCGCCCCAATGGATGCAGATGGCGTAGTTCCCCATCGGCTCCACGCCCTCGATGATGATCTGTCGCGGCGCGCCCTGCACCTGGCCGCTGCTCAGGATATGGAACGCCTTGGGCGGGCCGCCGTGGGTCCCCTTGCACTCGGCGCACGGGCAGATCCTGCGCAGCAGCGCCGGGGAGTACACCGACCGGTGCCCGTCGGACCAGGTGATCTCGGCTTCACCGGCGGGCGTCCAGCCCATCTCCTGCGGCTCGATGTCCTCGAACGACGTTCGCAGCATGGCCCCTTCCGTAGTCCGCCCTCTACGGCGGCGTTCATAACACAAACCGGGGCCTCCTGCCCAAGCCCCGGTTGGGCGGGGATCTCCCGCGCGCGAGCGAGGCGTCCTGCCACGGTCGGCTGCCATGGACGGCTCGAGGAAACAGACGATCGCCCGATGGACTTGTACACAGGGAGCGTGGCTCGGACGGGCCGACGGACGTCGCGCCATGCCACGCCGAAGCGGAGCACGCCCACCGCGGCGCCGGGGGTGCCCTTGAACGCCCCCGGTATGGTGCGCATCTTGCACCAAGAGACGGGTGGGCCGGCGGCGCTCCCCCGAGACCCGCCGATTGCCGTCACGATGGAGGACGATATGTCCGAGAAGGACCCGAAGAACCACGACGAGCCGGTCGAGACGACCGAGCAGGAGGACCACGAGGGTCGCATCGCCGGCCGGATGTCGGCCGCCGAGGAGGCGGAGGCCTCCGAGGAGCACCTCGAGGCCACCCTGGCGGACGACGAGTCGACGGAGGGAGGCGCCCTGGACAAGGTGCTTCCGGTCCTCCCCCTGAGGAACTCGGTCCTGTATCCGGGCGCGCTGATGCCCCTGGCCGTGGGCCGCCCCAAGACCCTGCGGCTCCTCGAGACCATCGGGGCCGGCGGCGTGATCGCCGTCGTCTCCCAGCGCGACAAGGACGTGGACGAGCCGGAGCCAGAGGACCTGTACTGGGTGGGCACCTCCGCCCGCATCCTGAAGGTGCTGCCGGAGGACGAGAACACGCTCCACGTGGTGGTCCAGGGCCTCGAGCGCATCCGCTGCACGGAGTTCGTACAGGACGAGCCGTACATCATCTCCCGGATCGAGGAGGCCGCGGTCGAGGACGAGGACTCCATCGAGGTCTCGGCGCTCATGCGGTCGCTCAAACAGATGGCCACCGAGGTCATCGAGTTGATCCCGGAGCTTCCCAGCGGCGCCACGGAGCTGTTGAGCCACATCGAGTCGCCCTCGCGACTCGCCTACATGATCATGACCCACCTGGCGGTGCCGGTGGAGGAGAAGCAGGAGGTGCTCCAGGAGGAGGACCTGCGCCAGCTCCTCCGCCGGACGCTGAAGGTGCTCAGCGGTCAGCTCGAGGTCTTGCGCGTCTCCCAGCGGATCAACTCCGAGGTCAAGGGGGAGATGAACAAGAACCAGCGCGAGTTCTTCTTGCGACAGCAGCTCAGGGCCATCCGCAAGGAGCTCGGTGAGGACGAGGACGAGGAGGACTTCGTCGAGCAGCTCCGCGAGCGGCTCCTGGAGGCCGACCTGCCCGAGGAGGTGCAGAAGGTCGCCAACAAGGAGCTCACGCGCCTGCGGAGCATCCAGCCGACCTCGCCGGAGTACACCGTCGCGCGGACGTACCTGGAGTGGCTCGCCGACCTGCCGTGGAACGACTACACGGACGACGACCACGACATCGAGCACGCCCGCGAGACCCTGGACCGCGACCACCACGGCCTGCAGAAGGTCAAGAAGCGGATCCTGGAGTTTTTGGCCGTCAACTCCCTGCGGAAGGACGGCAAGAGCCCCATCCTCTGCCTGGTGGGCCCGCCCGGCGTCGGCAAGACGTCCCTGGGGCGGTCCGTGGCCGAGGCCCTGGGCCGGAACTACCAGCGGATCAGCCTGGGCGGTCTCCGTGACGAGGCGGAGATCCGGGGCCATCGCCGGACCTACATCGGCGCCATGCCCGGCAAGTTCATCCAGAGCATGAAGCGGGCCGGCTCCAAGAACCCGGTGATGATCCTCGACGAGGTGGACAAGGTGGGCCGCGACTGGCGGGGCGACCCGACCAGCGCGCTGCTCGAGGTCCTCGACCCCGAGCAGAACAGCACCTTCATGGACCACTATCTGGACGTGCCCTTCGACCTGTCCCGGGTGATGTTCATCGCCACGGCGAACAACATGGAGGGCATCCCGGCGCCCCTGCTCGACCGCATGGAGGTCATCGAGGTCCCGGGCTACACGCTCCAGGAGAAGATGGCCATCGGTCGGAAGCACCTGCTGCCCAAGCAGCTCGGGGAGCACGGCCTCGCGCCGGAGCAGCTCGAGCTGACCGAGGACGCCATGCACATGCTGGTGCTGAACTACACCCGCGAGGCGGGCGTCCGGAACCTGGAGCGGAAGATCGCCGCGGTCTGCCGCGCGGTCGCCGTGGGCCTGGTCGAGGGCAGGTGGGAGCAGAAGCGCGTGGACGTCGCAGAGGTCAGCGACTTCCTCGGCCCCGAGGTCTACATCCCCGACGCGGCCGAGCGGACGGAGCTGCCGGGCATCGCCACGGGCATGGCCTGGACGGCGGTCGGCGGTGACATCCTCTTCATCGAGGCGACCATGATGCCGGGCCAGGGCAAGCTGCGCCTGACCGGCAGCCTGGGCGACGTGATGAAGGAGTCCGTGGAGCTCGCCATGAGCTACCTGCGGAGCAAGGCCGCCCAGTTCGGCATCGACCCCGCGGTGTTCAAGGAGCGTGACTTCCACGTCCACGTGCCCCAGGGCGCCATCCCGAAGGACGGCCCCAGCGCGGGCGTGACCATGCTGTCGGCGCTCACGAGCCTCCTGACGGACACCCGCATCCGCGGCGACGTGGCCATGACCGGGGAGATCACCCTCCGCGGCATGGTGCTGCCCGTGGGCGGCGTCAAGGAGAAGGTCCTCGCCGCGCACCGGTCGGGCATCAAGCACGTGATCCTGCCGGAGCGGAACAAGAAGGACCTGCCCGACATCCCGGAGGAGGTCCGCGAGGAGCTCCAGGTGCACTTCGTCCACCGGCTCGACGAGGCCCTCGAGGTCGCCCTCGAGACCTGGCCCCCCGAGCCGGCGCCGGACAAGAAGCGCATGCCCATGCCCGACGTGGGCCTCGCGTAGCGCCCGAAGCTCCGAACCCGTGAGCCCCGGAGGGGGCCGGCCCCGCGCCGGCCCCCTCTTCTTCTGCGGGGCACCGCCGACCCTTGGACGGTGGGCTTCCAGAGGCTGTCGCGTGGATGGTCGGCTGCTGGTCTTGGCGGGCAAGATGCCCGCCGTCCAAGGGGGCCCGTGGCCTGGGAGCGCGGGCGTCTCGCCCGCGAAAACGGAGCCGGCTGCCTCGTCGCCAGGGTATTGCGACAGCCTCTTCCAGCCCGCCTTGCAGCGGGAACGGGAGCGGGAACGGGAACGGGAACGGGAACGGGAACGGGAACGGGGTCCAGACGGGACCGGCGAATGACGCCGGCCCCGCCGGACGTGGCTACCGCCCCACGATGCCGTAGACGGCCGCGCCGCCCAGCTCCTCCTCGATGCGGAGGAGGCGGTTGTACTTGGCGATGCGCTCCGACCGCGCGGCGGAGCCGGTCTTGATCTGCCCGGCGTTCACGGCCACCGCCAGGTCAGCGATGGTGGTGTCCTCGGTCTCACCGCTCCGGTGGCTGATGACCGTGGTGTACCCGGCCCGGTGGGCCATCTGGATGGCGGCCAGGGTCTCCGTCAGGGTGCCGATCTGGTTCACCTTGATGAGGATCGAGTTGGCGACCCCGTTGTCGATGCCCCGGGACAGCCGGGTCGTGTTCGTCACGAAGAGGTCGTCGCCCACGAGCTGGACCCGGTCGCCCACGGAGCGGGTGAGGCCCGCCCATCCGTCCCAGTCGTTCTCGTCCAGGCCGTCCTCGATGCTCAGGATGGGGAACCGGTCGGCCAGGTCGGTCAGGTAGTCGACCATCTCCTCCGGCGTCAGCTTCCGTCCCTCGCCTTTCAGGTCGTAGAGGCGCTTCCCGGTGTCGTAGAACTCGCTGGCCGCCACGTCCAGGGCCAGCTCCACGTCCTCGCCCGGCCGATAGCCGGCGTCCTCCACGGCGCCGAGGATGTAGGCCAGGGCGTCCTCGTTCCTGCCCAGGTCCGGGGCGAAGCCGCCCTCGTCGCCCATTCCCGTGGCCTTGCCGTCGGCCTTCAGGCGCTTCTTGAGGCGGTGGAAGATCTCGGCCCCCCAGCGCAGACCCTCGCGGAAGGACGGCGCCCCGCTCGGCACCACCATGAACTCCTGGATGTCCAGGACGTTGTCCGCGTGGCTGCCGCCGTTGACGATGTTCATCAGCGGGACGGGGAGCCGGTGGGCCGCGGCGCCGCCGACGTAGCGGTACAGCGGGAGCCCCGCGGACGTCGCCGCCGCCCGGGCCGCGCCCAGGCTCACGCCCAGGATGGCGTTGGCGCCGAGCCGCCCCTTGTTGTCCGTCCCGTCGGCGTCGATGAGCGCCCGATCCAGGCCCACCTGGTCGCTGGCGTCCATGCCGACGGCCACCTCGCGCAGGGCCCCGCGCACGTTGTCCACGGCCCGGGTGACGCCCTTGCCCAGGTAGCGGGCCTCGTCGCCGTCCCGAAGCTCCACGGCCTCGTGCTCGCCGGTGGAGGCCCCGGAGGGCACCATGGCGCGCCCCGTGACGCCGTCGTCGAGGTGGGCGGCGACCTCCACGGGGGGGTTGCCTCGGGAATCCAGCACTTCGCGCGCGCGCACATCGACGATCGTGGCCATGGGGACACCTCCTGAGCGGGGGGGAACGACTCCGGTGCTAACGCCGGGCGCGACCGGGCGTCAACCGGCTCGACCGCGGGCTCGGGCGGGTCCGCGGGTCGCACGCCACGTTTGACACGCTCGGGAGGTCGGCGGAACATGCCGCCGCACCCGGCCGTTCAGGCGACGGGCAGACCCGACGCCGCCGAGGGCGATCGCGGGTCGGCCGATCCAGGCGGAGAGGAAGGCGACGCATGACGAAGAGCACCGGTTGGCTGTGGGGAGGCGCGCTCGTGCTGCTGATCGGCCTGGCTCCGGCCGGCTGCAAGAAGGACGAGCCGGCCGAGGAGCCGACGACCACCGAGGCGGAGGCCCCGGCCGAGGAGCCGGAGGCCGCCGGGGCCGCAGACGCCGAAGCGGCCACGGAGCGGGGTGCCGCCGAGGCCGCAGACGCCGGCGCAGCGGAGAAGCCTCTCACGGGCAAGGAGAAGCTCGCCGAGGCGTACGTGGAGATCTACTGCGCGCAGCGCAAGGGCGAGACCGAGAAGCTCCTGGAGATCTATACGAAGTACGGCTTCGAGGATCCCAGGGCCTGGACGGAGGCCTGGACCGAGGCGGCCGAGGACGAGCCCTGGGTGGCCCGCATCACCCAGCGCGCCGTCCGCGAGTGCCCCTGAGTCCGCCCGCGCGGCGCTCCACCCTCCATGCCCCCGGGGACGGCCCGAGATGCAGTAGGACCGCCGTCTCCGCCGGTCGGTGACCCGATGGCCGGCAGGCCGCGACCTCGCCCGGCGCACCCCGCACAAAGAAAATGCGGGCCCGGAGGCCCGCATTCGAGGTTCAATGCCTGTCTCGTCGACTAGCTGGTGGGGCAGGTCAGGTGGGATGCCCGCGGAGGCGGAGACGCCTCCGCGGGCGATTTGGAGGGGCCCGGTGTGCCGAAGCTCGCCGGGCTCTGGTCAGGTGGGGATGAAAGCGAGGATTGGGGATGGGACATTGACCACACGCCCTCCTCGTGTAGCAACCGACGTGCCAACCACAAATGCTGGTGATTTCAGCCACTTGTAGGCCACCCCAGTGTCTCCTGTTGAGACACACCGAGGCGCCGCCCTCGGGCCGACGGTCTTCGCGTCGCCGTCCGGCGGGTACGAGACCCGTCTATGGCCGGTGACGCCTCCCTCGTGAGACTGTCTCACGGCGAGACGCCGGGCGGTACGCGGGCGGGCGCACGAGACGATGGACCCTCCGCCGGGAGGTGGGTTAGGGTCTCGCCATGGCGACCCTGAACTGCGCAGTCGTTCAGCTCTGCTCCACCCAGGACGTCGAGGGCAACCTCCGCGCCGCGGAGCGCTACCTGAGCGAGGCCGCCGAGGCCGGCGCCCGCTTCGTGGCCCTGCCGGAGAACGCCCCGTTCATGAAGACCGAGTCGGGGGGCCGCGCGCCCATCGAGGACGTCGACGGGCCGCTCGTCCGGCGCCTGCGGAGGATGGCCGGCGACCACGGCGTCTGGCTCCTGGTCGGGAGCTATCCCGAGACCGTGCCCGGCGACGACTCCCGCTACTACAACACGAGCGTGCTCGTGGACGGGACCCGCGACGGGGCGCCGGTCGCGGCGACGTACCGGAAGATCCACCTCTTCGACATCGACATCAAGGGCAGCGAGAGCCAGCAGGAGTCGGCGTACATCGCGCCCGGCGACGAGCCCGTGGTCACGAAGATCGACGGCGTCCCCACCGGGCTCACCATCTGCTACGACCTGCGCTTCCCGGAGCTGTATCGGGTCCTGGTGGCGCGCGGGGCCCGCATCCTCACGGTCCCCTCCGCCTTCACGGAGTACACCGGCAAGGACCACTGGCTGCCGCTCCTCCGCGCGCGCGCCATCGAGAACCAGTGCTTCGTGGTCGCCCCGAACCAGTTCGGCCACCACGGCGGCAAGCGCCGCAGCTACGGCAAGAGCGCCATCATCGATCCCTGGGGCACGCCCCTCGCCGTCGCCCCCGACCAGCCGGGCTGGGTCATGGCCCGACTCGACCTGGACCACCAGGAGCGCCTCCGCAGCGCCCTCCCCGCCCTCTCGCACCGACACCCCGACCTCTGAACCCCCACGAACCAGCCCCAGCCGGAGGCCCCATGCGTCGCACGGTCACGCTCACGCTCCTCTGCGTCCTCGTCGCTCCCGCCCTGCAGGCCTGCAACAGGGACGAGGAGAGCCACGTCGAGGTCGTCTTCGAGGACGACGAGCCCGAGGAGTCCGCCGGGGCGGGCGAGGCGACCCTCCGCGAGAAGTACGAGAAGCGCCAGGAGGCGAAGCTGAACCAGCCCGAACCGGACGTGAACCCGGACGACCCCCGGGAGAAGTTCGAGCTGGTCTGGCGGATGGGCAAGGGCCAGCTGCGCTCCATCTACAACGAGCGGGCCGAGATGATCGCCATGCTGAAGCGCATGGACCTGGAGGAACCGGAGGAGCAGAAGCTAGTCGACCCATGGGTCGAGCCCCTCACGCAGTTCGGCATCGGACGCGAGCCGGAGTCGATGGAGGAGGCCCCCGAGGAGCTGTGCCAGCTCATCGCCGAGGTGCGCGCGCCGGCCGAGAAGCTCATCGCAGAGGGGAACGAGGAGCTGAAGAAGCTGAAGGACGAGACCGAGGAGCTGGAGGCCAAGGCGGACGCCGGCGGCACGGTCTACCAGGACCAGTGGGACGAGATCGACGAGGAGGTGACCCGCTGGTCGGCCCCGGTGAAGGCCGGCAAGCAGATGCTCCTGGTGGTGAGGTCCCTCCTCGAGGAGGCCTACGTCCTCGCCGACCTGGGCCCGCGACGGGTCCAGCGCGCCCTCGGAGAGTGTCTGGAGCCCATCGCGAAGGAGCCCCTGGAGCTGAACCTGGCCCAGGAGCAGCTCGAGAAGGTCGTCGAGCGCACGAAGTGGTACCGCGACCTGCGGTAGCGCGCCCGCCGGACGGCCTGTCCGTGACATCTCGCCGCCCGCCCCCCACCCTGTAGGGGTCCCCACAGGCACGAGGAGCACCGCATGGGCCGCAATCGCCTCGGCGGCGAGACGTCACCGTACCTGCTGCAGCACGCCGACAACCCGGTGGACTGGTGGCCGTGGTGCGACGAGGCCATCGAGGAGGCCCGCCGCACCGACCGCCCCATCCTCCTGTCGGTGGGCTACTCCGCGTGCCACTGGTGCCACGTGATGGCCCACGAGTCCTTCGAGGACGAGCGCATCGCCTCGCTGATGAACCGCTGGTTCGTCAACGTGAAGGTCGACCGGGAGGAGCGGCCGGACCTGGACCAGATCTACCAGACCTCGGTCCAGCTCATGCGCGAGGGCATGGGCGGCTGGCCCCTGACCGTCTTCCTCACGCCGAACCTGAAGCCCTTCTGGGGCGGGACGTACTTCCCCAAGGAGCCGCGCTACGGGATGCCCTCCTTCCCGCAGATCCTCCAGGGCATCGCGGACGCATGGGAGCAGCGGCGGGACGTCGCCGAGGAGCAGGGCGACACCCTCCTGAAGCACGTCGCCCGGGTCACCCGCCCGCAGGAGCGCGCCGACGGCCTGCCCGACGAGGAGCTGTTCGCCCGGCTCGCCGAGGCGGTCCACGCCCGCTACGATCCGCGCTGGGGCGGCTTCGGGACGCGGCCGAAGTTCCCCAGCGCCTCGAACCTCTCGCTCATGCTGCGGGCCTGGCGCCGGTCCGGCGAGGAGCACCTCCGGGACGCCGCCCTGCACACCTGCGACCGGATGGCCGCCGGCGGCATCTACGACCACCTCGGCGGCGGCTTCCACCGGTACACCGTGGACGAGCGGTGGCTCGTGCCGCACTTCGAGAAGATGCTCTACGACAACGCCTCGCTCCTGGGGCTGTACACGGAGGCCTGGCAGGTGGCGGGCCATCGCCGGCACGCGGAGGTGGTCGCGGAGACGGTGGCGTACCTCCTCCGGGAGATGCAGGCGCCGGAGGGCGGCTTCTACAGTACCCAGGACGCCGACAGCGAGGGCGAGGAGGGGCGCTTCTTCGTCTGGGACCTGGACGAGGTCCGCGAGGTCCTGGAGCCCCTCGGGCCGGACCGGGCGGATCTCTTCGAGACCGTCTACGGCGTCACGGAGGCCGGGAACTTCGAGGGCCGCAACATCCTCCACGTCGCCATGGATCCGAGCGAGGCGGCCCGCGAGCTGGGCATCCCATCCGCGGAGGTGGTGCCGACCCTGGTCCGGGGCCGCGAGCTTCTCTTCGGCCGCCGCGAGCAGCGGGTGCGCCCCGACCGGGACGACAAGATCCTCACGGCGTGGAACGGCATGCTCGTCGGCTCGATGGCCCGCGCGGCCCTGGCCTTCGACCGCCCCGAGTGGGCGGAGGCCGCCTCCCGCGCCGCCGCCTTCCTCTGCGACGAGATGGTGCGGGACGACGGGTCGTGCCTGCGGAGCTTCAAGGACGGCCGGGCCCGGTTCGACGGCTACCTGGACGACCACGCCGCCCTGGCGGACGGCCTGACGCGCCTGTACGAGGCCACGGGCGAGGGCCGCTGGCTGGAGACCGCCCTCCTCGTCGCCGAGGCGATGATCTCGCGCTTCGCCGACGGGGACTCCGGACGCTGGTTCTTCTCGCCGCCCGGTCGCGAGGACGTGGTGGTGCGCCTCCACTCGTCCTGGGACGCCTCGACGCCCTCGGGCGCCTCCATGGCCGCGGAGGCCCTCACCCGGCTGTCCATCCTCACGGGCCGGAGCGATCTGCACGTCCTGGCCGTGACCACCCTCGCCGCGCACCTCCCGGACGCCACGCGCAATCCCGCCGGCTTCGGGCACCTCCTGTGCGCCGCGGACCTGGCCATGGGCCCCGCCTCCGAGGTCGTCGTGGCCGGCGATCCCGCGGGACGCCGCAGGCTCCTGGCCGAGGCCGTGAGGCTGTACGCCCCACGCACAGTCCTCGCGCAGCTGTCGGCCCGCGGTGAGGGCCCGGACGCCCTGGCGGACGGCCTCGTGGCGGATCGCACGGCCGACGCGGACGGCAGCGCCCGGGCGTGGGTGTGCCGCGACTATGCCTGCCGCACCCCGACCACCGATCCGGACGCCGTCGCCGCCACGCTCGTCGAGTAGCGCGGCCTACCGGCTCAGGGACCAGACCAGGAAGACGAGGAACGCGACCCCGAACACCCACGTGAGCACCGTGATGAAGTCGGGGTCCTTGCCGCGTCCCTTCTTCCTGCTGGTGCCGGCGACGTTCTTGAAGCCGGAGCGCATCCCCATCAGGCTTCCCTTGCCCTTGCCCTTGCCCTTGCCCTTGCCTTTGGCCATCAGCTCTCTTCCTCGTCCGGGCGCAGGAGGCAGTCCTCCACCACCCGGTCGTGCAGCACGTGCTCCTCGAAGATGCGGTCGGCGTCCTCTACCGTCACGCGGCCGTACCAGACGCCGTCGGGGTACACGACGACCGTGGGCCCGTGCTCGCAGTAGTCGAGACACCCCGCCTTGTTGGCGCGAACGCGGCCCTTCAGGCCGTGCCTGGCGATGAGGGCCTTCAGGCGCGCGCGGACCTCGCCGCTGCCCCGCTCGAGGCAGCAGCCGCGGGGATGTCCGGCCCGCCGCTCGTTCATGCACACGAAGATGTGCTTGTCGTAGCCGACGCTCACTCACACGCCTCCCTGGCCCCGCGGTTGCAGGCTTCCCGGAGGAGCCTGCTCGCCTCCTCGGTGCGCTCCATCCTCTGTGCGAGGGCGGCCATCGTCAACACGGGCGAGGGGTCGTCGGGCCTCAGGTCCGCCAGGCGCCCGAAGGTCTCCAGGGCCGCCTCGCGACGGTCGGCGTCCACCTGCGCCTTGCCCAGGTTCTGCAGGGCCGCCACGTCCGACGGCCGCTGCTCCACCACCTCGCCGAAGGTGCGCGCGGCGTCCTCGGGCTGCCCGGACTCCAGCTCCGACAGGCCCTTCCGGAACCGGGCCTTCCACCGCCCCGGATCGGCACGCAGCGCGTCCTCCAGGGCCCGGATGGCCGCCCGATGCCGGCCCTCCTCCGCCAGGAGGACGCCCAGGCGATGCGACAGCTCGGGATCGTCGGGGATGCGATCGACAGCGTCCCGATAGGCGTCGATGGCCGCGCGCGTGTAACCGGCCCGGTCCATGGCGACGGCGTAGTTCCGCACCAGGTCCGGATCCGCGTCCTCGCCGGCCGCCTCGATGGCCCGCCGATACGCCTTCGCAGCCGCCCCGTAGCGGCCCGCCTCGAAGGCCGCGTGAGCCCGAACCTCCAGGGCGTCGGGATCCGCCGGCGCGTCCGGGTCCTCCGTGCCGTCCAGGCGCGCGACCGCCCGCCCGCCCTGCCCGGTCTTCGCCTCGATGCGCGCCAGCGCCACGTGGACGCGGCGCGCTTCCGGCGCCACCTCGAGCGCGCGCTCCAGGTACCCGCGGGCCTCCTCCAGGCGCCCGGCCTGCTCGAGCGCGGTGGCCAGGGGCACGAGCACGTCCAGGTCGCCCTGCGTCTTCGCCTCGGCCACCTCCAGGGAGGCGATGGCCTCCTCCGGATCTCCGACCAGCAGGTGGCAGTTCCCGGTGAGCTTGTGAAGCTCGGCGCTGTCGAGTCCCCGGCGCGCCGCCTCGTCGAAGATGGGCAGCGCGTCCTCGCAGCGCCCCGCCTGGGCCAGGGCGAACCCCGCCTCCACGTGCCCCCGCGTCGCGCCCACCTCCTCCTCGTCCGCCGCGAGCAAGGCCTCCACCGCCGCGTCCACGCGGCCCTGTTCCGCGAGGGCCCGGCCCAGGGAGAGCTTCAGGCCGGAGTCGTCCTCGCCCCCCTGCTCCAGCCCCTCCCGAGCCATGTCCTCGGCCAGGGACGCGTTCCCCGCCTCCAGGAGGCTCTCGGCCTTCCGAGTGAACGCCTCCGCCCGATCCCTGGGCGGCGCCCCGACCGCCTCCACGTCCGCCTCCGGCGGAAGCTGCCGCGATACCTTCGTGGTAGCGGGCGCCGGGGCCGTGGCCCCCTCGACGCGGGCTGACCGACCGGCCGCACCGCCCCCCTCGTCGCCCTGGCGGAAGACGATCCAGAGGCCGACGCCCAGGGCCACCACCAGGAGCGCCAGCAGCGCGGCGACCCGCAGGGTGGAGCGCTCCGGGATCTCGTGGCGGGCTGCGGGCTCCGTCCACAGGTCCGCGCCGGACGCCACGCCCTCCTCGGCCGGGGTCTCGTCCACCTCCGACGCCCCGACCGCGGCCATGTAGGGCTCGGTCGGGGGGCTCGTCCCCGGGCCGGTGACCTCCCTGCGGCGATCCCCCGTGCGCGCCGCGGGCCCCTTGAAGCCGGGCCGGGTCTCCGAGCGCGGTCGCCCCTCGGCGCGGCCCTCCCGCTCCAGCCACTCCCGGAGCGACGCCCGCGGATCGTTCAGCCCGGCCCCCCGCAGGACCTCCGTGAGCTTGTCCCGCACGAAACGCGCGTCCGTGGGCCGGAGCTCGGGATCCACGGCCAGCAGCGCCTGGATGAGGCGGCGCAGGTGCAGGGGGAGGCCCTCGACGAGCTCGCCGGGATCGGGGGCCATGCGCTGGGCTCGGGCGTGCCGCCGCACGTCCTCCGAGCTGCCGAACAGGCGACGGCCCGTGACCATCTCCCAGGCCATGGCGCCCAGGGAGAAGAGGTCCCCCTTCATGGTCGGGGCGCCCCCCGCGAGGGCCTCGGGCGCGACATAGGGGACGTCGTCGTACAGTGCGGCCGCGTCGTCGGGCCCGGCTCCTGCACCGAGCAGGACACGGGCCGCCACGTCGAGCGGCCCGAGCGTGACGCGTCCGGTCGGCTCGACGATCACACGCTCCGGCGCCAGGCGACCGTGTGCGACGCCGTGCCCGTGGGCCCAGGCGAGGGGGGTCGCGACCTCGTGCAGGAGCAGCGCCATCACCCGCCAGGGCAGCCGCCCCGTGCGCTCCATCAGGTCCCGGAGCCGCTCGCCGTCCGCGTGGTCCGTGACGAACCACGCCGCGTCCGCGGACGGGGAGGCGAACCCGGTCGGCACCTGCAGCGACGGATGCTGGAGGCCCGTGAGGCGACGCATCACCTCGAGGAAGCGGCGCCATGTCTCCTCGTCGTCCGCCCGCCGCAGCAGCGGCATGCGGGTCAGCTCCACGCGCTGGTTCAGGCGGGTGTCCCAGGCCAGGTGGACCTCCGTCGTCGCGCCGCGCTCGCGGAGCTCCATCAGCCGGTAGGGCCCTATCATGTGGTCGACCATGGGAGGCAGAGGCTAACCCAGCGCGAGGGGGCGGCCAAGGAACGCGATGTGGCCGTGTCACGGCGGATGTCCGCGTCGTTGATCCGTGTCGTGCGGGCGCCCTAGGATGTGGTCATGGCGGACGATGCCACGGCGACCCTGGAGGCCCGGGACGGCACCCCGCTCCCGGTACCATCGGGGGCCGGGCGTCCGCTCGCCGAGCTCCTCGCGAACCCGAGCATCCGCGGCTACCTGGTCCGACACGGGCTGGAGATCGAGCGGCGGGACGAGCACCTCCGCGTGGAGCTGGGATCGCTGCGGCGCGCATTGCACCACCTCCCGGAGGCCCTGGACGACGCGCCGCCGGCCGTTTTGGACCACCCCGCCCTGTCCGGTGACGGCAGCCGCAGGCTCCTCGGCCTCCTGGGCGGGATGCCGGGCGATCCGCTCGAGACCGCCGTCGTCCTGGTCCCCGTCACGCCGCGCCCCTGCCTCGAGGTGGTGCCGGAGCCCGAGGAGCCCCGTGACGTGCTCCTCGCGATGGACCAGGTGGATCCCCACCGCGCCCCGGATCTGCTCCGGGCCCTGGACGGCATGCTGGATCGGCTGAGCCTCCGCCGGAACCTGCTGGCGGACGCCCTGATCCCCCTGCTCCGCGACGACGACTCGTGCGGCCTCGCCGCGCGCATTTTGGGACGGAGCGGCGCCGTGGAGGCGGTGGGCCCTCTGGAGCACGCCCTGTCGCGCACGGGCTCCCTCGACAGCCGCCTGGAGATCCTGGGCGCCCTGATGCGCCTCGGCCACCGGGCACTGGGCATCCGCACACTGCGCTCCATCCTCATCCACGGCTCCGAGACGGCGCGCGCCCGGGCGGTGCGGACGCTGGAGGAGATCGCGGTGGCCTCGGACGCGGACGCCCTGCACGACATGATGAGGCTCGCCCCTCGCGTCGAGCGCCTCGGGCTGGCGGCCATGCTCTACCGCCTGGGCGACATGCGGGCCTACCAGGTGCTCGCGCGGGCCATCACGGAGCTGGACGCCACCACGTCGGCGCGGCTGACGACGGCGACCCTGGATGGCGCCGAGACCACCGGGACCCGCCGCTTCATCCCCCTGCTCGAGGCCTATGTCCGGCGGGAGGAGCGCCCGTGGTTCCGGGCCCGGGGGAGGGCGATCCTGGAGCGCCTCCGGCGCCGGGGCGCCACCGAGGCCGCTCCGGAACGCCTGCTCCAGCGGGCGGAGGTCACGTACTTCTCCAACCGGCGGGAGGAGGCGATGGAGCTGCTCACCGAGCTGCTCACACTCCTGCCGGGCCACGCCCAGGCCCTGTACCTGAAGGCGAACTGCCTCAAGGAGGAGGGCCGGGTGCAGGAGGCCCTGCGCGCGGCGGGCCGGGCCCTGGCCAACGACCCGTCGAACTGGCGGCTGCACAGGCTGCGCGGCTCGCTGCTCTGGGACGGGGGGCAGCACGACGACGCCTTGGAGGCCTACGACCGCGCCCTCCGCCTCCAGCCGACGGATCCCTACACCTGGTACTACAAGGGCTACGTGCTCTATCGCCTGCAGCGCTTCGAGGCCGCCCTGCCGTGCCTGGACCGGGCGCTGAGCCTCAAGTCCGACTCGCCGTACATCTACAACCAGAAGGCCTTCTGCCTCGAGCGCCTCGACCGCCACGAGGAGGCCGTGCGCTGCTATCGCCGGAGCCTGCGCCTCGACCCGGGGGACCTCTTCACCCGGGAGTACATGGGTCAGGCCCTCCAGGCCGCGGGCCGCCTCCGCGAGGCCCTGGCGTGCTTCGAGGCGGTGCTGGAGGCCGCGCCGCGGCGGGAGGAGTCCCTGTACCGCCGCGCCGACGTCCTGTACGACATGGACCGTTGGTCGAACAGCGAGGAGGCCTTCTCCGCGTACCTGGACGTGCGTCCGGACTGCTACAACGCGTGGTTCAACCGCGGGCTGTGCCTGCGCTTCCTCGCCCGCTGGGACGAGGCGGCCGACTGCTTCGCCCACGCCCTGCGCGTCCGCCCGGACAGCACGAACGCGCGCCGCCACCTGAGCTACTGCGCGGGGCGCTGAGGCGAATCGTCCGACATTCGTTGTGCCCCGAAATGGCGGTGCTATCCTCCACGCGTCGCCACCTGAAGGGAGCACGGACATGGCCATCCAGGGCTTCGTCAAGACGAAGATCGTCGCAACCATCGGGCCGTCGACCCAGTCGTCCGAGCGGCTGCGCGACCTCATCGACGCGGGCGTCGACGTCTTCCGGCTCAACATGAGCCACATGGACCACGACACGGCCGACACCGTCATCGGCCGCATCCGCAAGCTGTCCAACCGGGTCGCTGTCCTCGTGGACCTCCAGGGTCCCAAGATGCGGCTGTCGGACGTGGCGGAGCCCTTCGTCGTCGACGAGGGCGAGCAGCTTCGCCTCCGGGGCGGCGACGCGCTCGGCACGCGCGAGGTGCTGTACGTGCCGATGGCCGAGCTGGTGGCCGTCCTCCGGCCGGGCCACCGGGTGCTCATCGACGACGGGAAGATCCAGCTGCGCGTGCGGGAGCGGGTCGGCGACGCCGAGGTCGTGGCCGTGGTGGAGGCCCCGGGCCGCATCAAGGGCCGCAAGGGCATCGCCGCCCCGGAGGCGCGCTTCGTGCCGTCCACCTATCTGGACGAGCAGGACCTGGCGGACCTGGAGTTCGCGCGTCGCCGCAAGGTGGACTTCCTGGGCGCCTCCTACGTGAGCCAGGGCTCCGACGTCGCCGACGTCCGGCAGTCCCTCGGCGAGGACGCCGAGAGGATCGACGTCATCGCAAAGATCGAGAGCCGCGTCGGCGTCGACAACTCGGAGGAGATCGTCGCCATGGCGGACGGCATCATGGTGGCGCGCGGCGACCTCGGCGTGGAGATCCCGCCCGAGGAGGTCCCCATCGTCCAGAAGCGCCTCATCCGGCTCTGCAACGAGGCCTCGCGCCCCGTCATCGTGGCCACCCAGATGCTGGACTCGATGATCCACAGCCCGGTCGCCTCCCGCGCCGAGACCAGCGACGTGGCCAACGCCATCCTCGACGGCACGGACGCCGTGATGCTCTCCGCGGAGACCTCCGTGGGCGACTACCCGATCGAGGCGGTGCGTACCCTGGACCGCATCTCCGCCTTCGTGGAGGCCGAGGTCCCGGCCAACCACGAGGACATCCTGCGCCGCCCCTCCACGGACACCGTGGAGTTCATCTGCAAGTCCGCGGCCCGCGCGGCCCTGGAGATGGACATCAAGGCCCTGGTGACCTTCACCAACAGCGGCTTCACCGCGCGCCACGTGAGCGCCTACCGCCCGAACGTGCCCATCCTGGCCACCACCCCCGACGACTCCATCGTCCGCCGCCTCGCGCTGCAATACGGCGTGTTCTGCATCCAGGCCGAGCACATCGGGCGCTACGACGTCATGCTCCACCGCAACCTGGACAAGCTCTGCCGCAAGGAGCTCCTGTCCCCCGAGGACCTCGTCGCCGTCGCCGGCGGCGTCCCCACCGGCGTCCCCGGCAGCACCAACATGCTCCAGGTCGGCACCGTCGGCCAGCTCATGTCCGGCGAGGGGTAGCCGCCCCCTTCGCCATCTGGTGGCCGCATCTCCCGATCCGCGCGCACATCTCCACGTGCGTGACCATTCCACGCGGTCACACGCTGGGCGCTGCACCGACGGCCGCATCGGTGCTACCTTCCCCGCGGGAGGTGATCATGCGGAAGATGACGTCCGTCGCCCTGCTGCTCCTGGCCTGCAGCTGCGACGCCGACCCGACCACTGCCACGGAAGCCGACGCGAGGAGCGACGTTCCGGCCGAGTGTCGACAGGGCCCCCTGCCCGGCGAGCCCTGCAAAGTGCGCGTCTGCGGCCCCGCCTGCAGCTGCGCGATCGTCGACGCGTCCGAAGGCCAGCAGTGCGATGATGGCAACGCCTGCACCTCCGAGAGCTACTGCGACGACGACGGCCAGTGCACAGCGCCGTCCGGCGGCTTCGAGGAAGTGGTCTGCGACGACGACAACCTGTGTACGGAGGATTCCTGCGATCCGGCGTCAGGCTGCGTGCACACCCCGATCCCCGACATTCCGGAAGGGACGGACTGTGACGCGGGCACGCCCAACGTCTCCTTCGACCACGCCCAGATCGTGAGCGCCTATCCCGCCGTCGAGAACCAGGACGGCGGTTGGAGGCGGAAGTGCAGCGTCGGGGATCCCGAGGGCTTCCTGTTCAACGTGTCCCACATCTCCACGGGGCGGAACACCCGGAATGCGGGCGCGCTCGATCGCGACAGCAGCATCCGGCCCGGCGATCTCGTCGACTTCCAGCGGGTGGAGCCAGAGAGCGGGGACGGCATCCGCCTCGCGACCACGAGCACCGTCGACATCGACGTGGACTGCGTCGAGCCCCTGCCGGACGGGAGCCAGGGCTCCTGCCAGGGCTCGCCGACCACCCTCGACCTCCGGAACAGCGAGTACCTGGAGTTCTCGGAGCGCCGGCGCCAGGGCCAGAACGTGCTGCTCCTCATCGACCAGAGCGGCTCCATGGCCGGGCTCGTCAACGACGGGACCTTCACGGAGAGCGTGGCCCCGGACATCCCGGACAACTTCGGCCAGCACGCCTCCGATCGGACGAACCTCCGCCTCACCGCAGCCAAGCGCTTCATCCGGACCCTGAACTCCGAGGATCGGCTGGGCGTCCTGGCCTTCGGCGAGGGCCTGGACGGCTTCGAGGTCCCCTGCGCCAACCCGGACTTCGACGCGCTCGAGACCCGCGAGAAGCTCGACGCCTGCTTCGGCAGCAACCGCGAGCTGTGGATCCCGCCGTCCGGCTCCGGCCTCGACGGCCTCGACGGCCTCGGCTCCGGCCAGACCGGCCGCGCCAACCTGTGGCAGGCCGTCGACCTCGCCTACGACTTCCTGGCCGAGCGCGACGACCGCAACCACCCGAACCACATCGTCGTGGTCACCGACGGCCCGGACACCTGCACGCTGTCGCGCGACTACACGACGTGCGAGCAGGCCTGCTCCAGCGTGACCTTCGCGAACGTCCGCGACAAGGTGGTCACGGACCTCCAGGAACCCAACGCCCTGCCCATCCACATCCACTTCGTCCAGTTCGAGTCGCCCGGCTACGAGGGCCGCGATCCCCGGCAGATGGAGATCGCCTGCGAGTCCCTCGGGCACTACCAGTTCATCAACTCGAACTCGTTCTCGGCGACCCAGCTCGCGGCCTTCCAGCAGGCCCTCGAGCAGGCGATGCTCAACGTCCGGAACGCCCTGATGGGCTGGTGGCAGATCGCCGCCGCCTCCGAGGGCTTCAGGAGCCACAGCGCCCAACCCACCGGGACGCCCAAAGGCTCCATGTACGCCCTGTCCGGCACGTTCACGGTCCGCGCGTCGAGCCACATGGTCGACACGGACGAGCCCTTCGCCTTCGGCGTCGGCCAGGGCGCCGGCGCGGGGGAGGCGGACCAGTGGGATCGGCGCCCCACCGTGAGGAAGGCCTGCTCGTCCTACTCGGACTGTGGCGGCTCGGAGGCTCCCGGCGCGTGCGCGGAGGTCTGCTCGGGCGCCACGCTCGTCTGCCTCGACGGCGCGAACGCCGTGCCCAGGCCCGACACGGCGAGCTGCACGAACGACGGCGGCAACTCCGGGGTGTGCTGCGACGGGACCTGCCAGCCAGCCGGCACCATCTGCCCCGCCTGCCAGTAGCGGCCAACACGGAAGCACCGGCCCATGAGTGATCCATCTGGCCCGGAGCGACCACCTCGCCGGGCTCACCGGCACACACAGGAAAGGCCCCAAAGCGCTTTGACTTCGGAGCCTTCAGGGTGTCTACCGGGAGCGGGACTCGAACCCGCACGGCCTTGCGGCCGGGAGATTTTAAGTCGGGTCCGGCCCGGTAGACGACAACACAGCACGGCACGCGATCACACGTAATTACGGACGGTTGCGCATGCCCCGCCTGTGCTCGCCTGTTGTCGAGAACGGCCGTTTTTCGTGCGCAAGTGATCCATGAGTGATCCACAGGAGGCAGCGCCCCCCCTGCCGCGACGACGACGGTAACAGGGCGTGCCGGTGGGCGGGCTGCTTGTCTGACGCCCGTGTCCTACGCTCTGCTCTTGCACCCGTCCACCCGGATCGGAGGCTCGCATGCTCTGGGTACTCGTGGGGCTCGCCCTTGTCGGCTTGGTTGCCTGGCACCTCGGCAACGCCAACGACTCTGACGACACCAGAGATGACGGCTCGCCCGGCGGATTCGTGCCGCAGGTTTCGCTTGAGGTGGACACCGAGTCCGACTCGGATGCTGACGGACCCTGGGCGTTCGCGCCACCCGGAGCGGACAAGTTCGCCGGGCTCCCCAAGGCAACCAACTACGGCAGCTATGACGGACGCATCCGGTACATGGCGATAGGCTCACGCCGCGGCAAGGTGCATCTTGTCGCCGTCCTGGCCGGCACGAACGCGTTTCCCGATTACTTCTGCCAGCATGGCGCCAACCCAGAGGCAGAGCACGACATCCTTCCCGATGCCGGCCCCGAGGACGTGGACTGCAAGGTGTGCTCAAGGAAGCTCGCAGCCCTTCAAGATCCAGGCAGCACCGTGGCCGCGGACGTGGAGCGCCACAGGCGCTGGGTATTCGGGACGCTGCACGCCGGTTCGCGGCGGCTCACGTCCGGTCGCATGAGCAAGGTTCACGCGGTCATGGTGCCGGAGGGCGACGACACGGAAGACGCCCGGCCGCTGTGCGGCGATCCCAACCCACTGACTGACTTCACCCGGCTCGAGTTCGGACAGGAGGACGGCACAGTCACGTGCGCCCGCTGCCGCAAGGAGTTCGGGCGACTGCCGAAGCGCTTCGAGGACGGCACGCCGTACAGGGGCCGCCCCAGCTTCTAGCGTGCGCTCTGGTTACTGGCCTCTGTGACCCCTGATAGGCTCGCGCCAACCTGCCAGAAGGAGACAAGCATGTCCTGGGTTACGTGTCCGGAGTGCGGAGCAACGGGCGAGAAAGGCGCCTTCTGCGGCCGATGCGGACACGAGCTGCGCGAAGACGCCCCGCCGATGCAGAAGCGCTCGGATGGCTCGGTGGTGCGTCCGACCATGCCGATCACGACCACCTTCGTCGTGCCGGGTCAGGCGAACGCCGAGGTCCTAGGCGTCGTGGGCGCCGAGGCTGCAATCGGGATGAACATCTTCAAGGACTTCTTCACGTCGGTCAGGGACGTGGTCGGCGGCCGAAGCAAGAGCCTACAGAAGGTGCTCAGACAGGCCCGGCAACAGTGCCTCGCCGATCTCGCCGAGGAAGCCAAGGCGCTGAACGCCGACGCCGTGGTCGGAGCCTCCTTCGCCTATGAGCAGTTCTCCGGGCAGGGCAAGTCCATGGTGCTGGTCGTAGCCTCGGGCACGGCGGTGAAGACGGTACGGCGGCGGCCCTCCGGCGCGTGACCGTTCCTAGAGCCAGTCCGTCGCCTTCTGCGTCATTCGTGGAGGAGTGGGACACGCCCGCGGGCTACCTTCGAGCGCGCGGAGCGCCCGGGAACGGCGCGGGATTGTCGGGCCGGTGTGTCTAGGTGCGAATCGCTGCAGCAGGACCCCGCGGGCCCTCCCCCACCTTCGCAAGGACCCGCGCGCCCGTCGACAAGCCCACCTCGACGCGGTGACAGGCGCAGCGACCCATGGCCGAACGCGTCTTCCTTGCTGTGCTACCGTTCCCGGTTCAGGAGGTGGTCAATGAACGCCCTCGTACTGATCTTCTTGCTCGGCGGTGCCGCGGTGGGATTCATGCAGGCGGCCGAGGTCACGACACAGGCCGAGAGCGCCTTTCACCAGATCCTCGCCGCTGCCTATGGCCTGGGCGGCCTGCTCTGTCTTCTCGGCGCTTTCGGTGCCTACTATGGCAGCAAGGTCCACGCGGAGTTGCAGGCCATTCGCGAAAGCCTCTCCACATGGACCCAGGGCGCCGGGGCCGACGCTGTTCCGGTAGCCGACGGCGAAGCGCCCGAGGACTCCCCCAAGGTCGTCGTGGACCAGTAGCGCCTCGCGCAGGACTCGGTTGCGCGGGGCCTTGAACGCTGTGACCATGGCGCCCGCCCACCCGTCCATTCATCGAGCGAGGCGAACCTTCATGCGCTACGTACTTACAGTGCTGGCCCTGGTGTGGGCAGTCACGGCCTGCGATTCGAACGGCGGGGGCGGATCCCTCGCGCAGGGGGACGCCCAGGGTGATGCTGCGGGCGACGCGCTGCCCGACGACTGGTGGCGCGTGCCGGGGTGTGAGCCGGAGCCGGACGCGGAGCCGCGCAATTGCTACCCGCGGCAGGACGCCTGTCACCCGAACGACATCGTGCAGTGCTGTACCTACGAAGTTGATGCAGGCGGGATAGAATGCTCTGTGTCGGCATGCCAAACGTCGGACGGCTGCTGGCACCGCATCACCGCGATCCCAGTGCCGAGCGACACCAGCCCGTGCGCGTGCGACTCCGAGGGTTCCAACCGCGCGTGCCAAAGCGGACCGTATGGGGCATGGGCGCCCTTCCCGCTCTGGTCATGCCCGTCAGACGGCGGTTGAGAGATCCGGCGCGGTACGACCACGCCTCTCGTGGTCAGCGCAGGCCGCATGCCAACCGGACCGTGCCCGACCACTGAATCGGGCACTACGCCCGCGTCTTCCTTATTCGACGGGCTCCGATCCGCCCATATCCGGGGTCCGTGTGCAAAAAGCGTCGTTGAAGGAGCGCGGGCCTCGGCGCGGGGTCCAACCCCAATGGGGGGGGGTGTCGCCCGTCCCGGCTCGCTCCAGTCCCGTACCAGACTGCTAGCAGGATGCTCCGGAGTCTCCCCGGCGCACCGCTCACAGCAGGCCGCACAAGGCATCGGACGCGCTCGCACGGCCCGCACGTCGCGCCAGCCCTCGAACGTGCCTCCACGGGCCTCCGGTGGGCCATGGTGGCGAGGGTTCGGCATCGCCTCGCCTGTCGTCGTGGTCAGACCGGGTGTCGGTCGGCTGTAGACGGCGCGGGGCGGATGCGCGCAGCCCCCGGGCGCCCGCGTGCGTCCAGGGGCCTCCGGCGGGTGCCTGTGCTCCGATGCGTCCGCGTTGCCCTCGTTCCCCAGGGCGTAAGCCCTTCAATGGGGTCGGGCGCTCTGCGTCCGACGCGGCGAGCGTCAGCGAGACAAGACCTTCAAAGGTGGTCGGGCGCTCTGCGTCCGACGCGGCGAGCGGAGCGAGACAAGACAGGCTCACGTGGGCGGGCCTCCCCAGCTATCCCACCATTCCGCCTCCGTAAAGCCTGCCTCCTTCGCGGCGCCAGGGTCCTGCGCTTGAAGCCACTCCTCCCGTTCGACTTCAGCAGCCCGGGCCTCTTCCCAGGGCATCCCCTCAAGGGTCTCCTGTCTGGCCATTGAATAGGCATCCTCGTGATCTTCGCCCAAGGCTAGGTACTCGGCCGCAAGGTCAGCCACTTCAGCCTCGAACGCCGTTGCGACCTCTCTCGCTTTCTCTTTGGGTACTCTGTTCCTACTCTCTATGCAGGCGGCGCTGCTGCCGTCCTGTCGGCTGCTTCCCGACCAACCGGACGGGCTACCGTCAGCCAACAAGGTGGCACCCTGCTGGCTGGTTTCCGGCCTACTGCCCGGCTGGTTTCCTGCCTCTTGTGCCGCACCCTCGCCGGCAGAGGGTGCCCGAGCCAGGGCCTCGGCGACCCGTTCAAGCCGCACGCGGAACCAGACCCGCCGCGGGAGCCCCCTCAGTTCTTCGTCGAGAAAGCCCCGCCCGCGTAGCTCCCTTCGCGCCGTCTCTTGCTGGGGACGGGTAAGGCCCAGTTCGGCTGTCCACTGGTGTCGAGTGTGGAACCACGACTCGTCGGGCCCCACCATCTCCTGCATGAAGAGGGCCTGCGACAAGAAGAGGCCCGGCACGGCCCCACCGGCAACAGCAGCGAGCGCCGGGCGGAAGGCAACGACCTTCTCGCCACACGCCTCCTTCACGTCTTCGACGCTCGCCACCGTGCCCCGCTGCTGGTGCTCGCCCGGCACGGCTAAGCCGCGTCGCTCTGCTCGTCGACCCACTCGAAGAACGCGGCTTCGTCCAAGAGCACGCGCCGTCCGACACGCTTCACGACCTTGTGGAAGCCGTTGCTCTCCGCGTGGAACACGAGGTGCCGGAGGCCGCCCAGCGGGGGCCACGGGTGATGTTCGTTCCACTCGGTCAAGGGAATCAGTCGGGTCTTGCTGCGGTCGGTCATCTTCGGGCCCTCCGGTTACCTGCTGTGC
>JBNJGB010000054.1:0-27216 GCA_051747385.1 Myxococcota bacterium | reverse complement strand
GGCATCAGGGTCATCTGGGCCTCCACCGTTTTGGTTCAACTCGAGGTTACCAACCTGGTGCCCGCTCATAGCTTCTTTGCCCTTGCCCTTGCCCTTGCCCTTGCCCTTGCCTGTGCCCTTGCCTGCTCTCAGACGCGCAGAATCCATCCTTTCCGAGCGGGTGCATTCCGGCGCCGGGCGTCGTACCGCCGCACGGCCCACACCTCTCCGACTTTGCGATTGCCCTGCCTCAGTCCCGGACGTGCTCGGCGCCCGCGGTGTGCTCGAGGAAGAAGCCCTCGAGGGTCTCGCCGCGCCCGGCCATGGCGTCCAGATCGCCCCGCGACAGGTCGGCGCGCAGCCGCCCCCGGTCCACCAGGACGACGCGCGTGCAGAGGCGCTCCAGGACCTCGAGCTGGTGGGAGACCAGGACCACGGCCGCGCCGGCGTCCACGCGCTCCCGCAGCACGTCCTTCACCTCGGCGGCCGCCCGGGGGTCCAGGCCGTTGAGGGACTCGTCGAGCACCAGCAGCGCCGGATCCCCGACCAGGGCGGCCGCGATGGAGAGCTTGCGGGCCATGCCCTCGCTGTACTCCCGGGCCAGGCGGTGCTGGTCGTCGGCCAGGGCGAAGCGCGTGAGCAGCCGGTCGGCCAGGGCGGCGGCCTCGTCGCGGGGCAGGCCGCGCACGTCCGAGACGAACTCGAGGATCTCCCGGCCCGTCAGGAAGGGATAGAGGGTGAGGTCCTGGGGTACGTAGCCCGTCAGCCGGCGGGCCTCCATGGGCTCGCGGTCGACCCGGTGCCCCGCGACGAGGACCTCGCCCGCGTCCGGCAGGAGCTGGCCGGTGATGATGCGCGAGGCGGTGGACTTGCCGGCGCCGTTGGGTCCGATGAGGCCCAGGAGCTCTCCGCCCTGGAGGTCGAAGTCCAGGCCGTCCAGGGCCACGGTGGCGCGGTAGTGCTTGGTCAGGCCGCGCACGCGCAGGCGCGGGGCGTCGGGGTCGGGGGCGCTCATGGCCACCTCCAGCGGATCGCGGCGATCAGGGCGAGCAGGCCGGCCTTCCAGACGACGCTCAGCACGGCGGCCCGCTCGGGGGTCGCGCCGCGGGCCGTCGCCCTGGCGGTGAGCAGGAGCAGCAGCGTCGCGACCAGGCCGACCCCGGCGGTGGCCAGCCCGGCGAGCGGTCCCCCGGCCACGCCCGCGGCGAGGGAGGCCCAGAGCAGCGCCCAGGCCGGGTGGATGGCCGAGGCCGCCAGCTCTCCGAGGCGGGCCGCGCCGGGCTCCCCGGTCACGGTGCGATCCAGCCAGGGGGAGGCCAGCTCGCGGCCGTGGAGCCGGAAGGCCGGCACCAGGATCAGCCCGACGAAGAGCAGGGTGAGGGTCAGGGCGTCCGCGGCGGCTTCGAGGGGCGGCGCGTCCACCAGGGCCAGGCGCCCCATCACGGCGGCGTGGAGGAACAGCAGGATCCGGTCGAGGCGGTGGCGCCGCCGAAGCTGGCGCAGGTCCCGCAGGAAGTACGGCTGCACGCGGCGGGGCAGGCGTCGCGCGAGGCCCTCGCCCGGGGTGTCCTCGGGCAGGCCGTCCTCGCGATAGGGCGGGGCCACGTCGACCTCGGCGAAGCGGGCGACGACGAACGGGAGCACCTGCTCGGCCTCCCGGGCGCCGCGGAGGGCCAGCCAGCCCGCGGCGACGGCGACGGCCCCGGACACGCCCGCGAGGGTCCCGGGGCTCACCTCGCCGGAGGAGCCGCCGAGCCCCGCGTGGACCATCTCTCCGAGGAGGATGGCGGCCACGAGCGTGATCGCCAGCCCCGCCGCCGGGGAGTACAGGAGCATGGCCGCGTCGTCCTGCACCACGCCGCCGGCCATCCAGCGCTTCAAGGCGGAGGACTCGGACAGGAGCGAGCGGCCGGCCAGGAGGTGGAGCAGGGCGCAGGTCGGGATGCCGAGCAGCCAGGTGAGGCCGACCGTGAGGCCCGCCTGGAGGGCGGCCGTGGCGGCGCCCCCGGTGGCGAGGCCCGCGGCGTAGGCGGCGCCCGGGAGGAGGAGGGGGAGGTGGACCGCCGCGGCCCGTCCCAGGAGGTCGAGCCAGCGGGAGCGGCCCGGCATGGGGAGCAGGGCCACGAACCGCGCATCCGAGGCGCGGAAGATCACCTCGAAGGTGGTGTAGGCGAAGATCAGGGCCTGGAGGACGTTGAGCCAGAACGCCCGATCCCTCGCGAGCCGGAGCGCGGCCTCGGCGTCGGCTCCCGCCAGGTCGGACCCCGCGAGGCGGAGGAACGCCAGGGCGAGGGCGGCCGCGGCGGCCACGGGAAGGGCGAGCCCGAGGGTCGCCGCGACGGAGCCGGCCCCGGACGCGCGGCGGCGCAGGGAGCGCACGCGATAGCGCAGCAGGTCCGCGGCGGTCATGGCTCCTGGTCCTTCGTGGTCGTGGTCTCGAGGGGCTCCGGGGGGATGTTCGGTATCATGTCGTCCCGATCGTGCCAACGACGGCCGGCACGCGACGCCGGCCGGAGGAGCCGTGCCCGTGCCCCTGGACCCGACCGGCGTCCCGCCCCCCGACTCCGCCTTGGACCCGGTCTGCGGCGCCCGGGTCACGCCCGCCGAGGCCCCCTTGCCCGTCCTGTTCCGCGGGGCGCGGTGGTGGTTCTGCTCGTCGTCCTGTCGGATGGCCTTCAAGCGCGACGCCGCGGCCTACGCCGACGCGCGCCCGGACGCCGGGGTGCCGGTCCGGCCCGTGGTGCCCCCGGTGACGCGGAAGCCGGGGCCCTTCCGGGTGACCTCGGGCCGCGCGCCCGACGGCGACGGGAACGACGAGGGTGGCGGACTTTGACCATTCGGCGCCGCTGCCGGATGATGGTCCCTCTCACTGCACGGGGGATGACATGGCGGAGGATGCCGGGTTCCACAAGGTCGCCGTCCTGGTGGTGGACGGGATGGGGATCGGCGCGCAGCCGGACGCGCGGGAAGACGACGACCGGGGGGCCGACACCCTCGGCCACGTGGCCGCGTACGTGGGTGAGCTACAGGCGCCGTTCCTGCAGTGGATGGGGCTGGGCAACGTGCACACCGTGCGCGGGCTGAGCGAGACGGATCCCCCGGCGGCCAGCGTCGGGAGCCTCCGGCGCGCGAGCGAGGGGCGCGACCGGCCGGAGGGGATCCGCGAGCTGTTCGGCGGCGCCCTGGGGCGCTTGCGCGAAACGGGCGTGACGGTCCGCGGGCTCGGCTGGCTGGCGGACATGCTGGGCGAGGATGACCTGGACGCCCGCGACCCCGAGGCGTCGGACGACGACCTGCTGCACCGGATGAGCGAGGTGCTGGCCGGGCACGAGGGCGGCGTGGTCGTCGCCGGCCTGCACCTGGCCGGGGGCGGCGGCGGCCCGGTGGCCCTGTCCCGGCGCATCGCGTGGCTCGACGGTCGGCTGCCCACGCTGATGGACCGGATGGACGAGTCGACGCTCCTGCTCGTCGTGGGCCTGGGCGGCGCGGACCCGATCCTGGAGACCCACCCCGAGCCGACGCGCGAGCGCACGCCGCTGCTGGCCTACACGCCGGCCGTGCCCTCGGGGGTGATCCTCGGGGATCGCGCGTGCCTGGGCGACGTGGGCGCCACCCTCGAGGAGAACTTCGGCCTCGCGGGCTCGACCGCCGGCAACAGCTTCTACCGCCCCCTGCTCGCCTGAGCCCGGGCTCAGGCCCACACCCGAGCGGCGCGGAGGTGCCGGTGCGCTCGATCGTGGAGATCATCGCCGCCAAGCGGGACGGCGAGCGGCTGTCCGACGAGGAGATCCGCTGGCTGATCGGCGAGTACGCCGCCGATCGCCTGCCGGACTACCAGATGGCCGCGCTGGCCATGGCCATCTTCTTCCGGGGCCTCGACGACCGGGAGACCCGCACGTGGACCGAGGCCATGCTGCGCTCTGGGCAGGTGCTCGACCTGTCGAGCCTGGGCCCCGGGCGGGTGGACAAGCACTCCACCGGCGGGGTGGGGGACAAGATCTCCCTGCCCCTGGCCCCGGCGGCGGCGGCGTGCGGCGTCATCGTGCCCATGGTCTCCGGGCGGGGCCTTGGCCACACGGGCGGCACCCTGGACAAGCTGGAGTCCATCCCGGGCTATCGCACGGACCTGAGCGTGTCCGAGTTCCGCGACGTGCTGGCCGACGTGGGCTGCTCCATCATCGGCCAGACCGGCGAGGTCGCCCCGGCCGACAAGCGCCTGTACGCGCTGCGGGACGTGACGGCCACCGTGGAGTCCATCCCCCTCATCACGGCCAGCATCATGTCCAAGAAGCTGGCGGAGGGCATCGAGGGCCTGGTCCTCGACGTGAAGGTGGGCCGCTCGGCGTTCATGAAGACCCTGGAGGACGCCCGCCGCCTCGCGGAGACCATGGTCGCCGTCGGGCAGGGCATGGGGAAGCGGGTCGTGGCCTTCCTCACCCGGATGGAGGAACCCCTGGGCCGCATGGTCGGCAACGCCTGCGAGGTCGCCGAGTCCGTGCGGACCCTGCACGGCCAGGGCCCGCGCGACGTGGAGGACCTCGTCGCGACCCTGGGCGGCGCGATGGTGGAGCTCGCCCGGGGCGAGGCGCCCGACGAGGCCGAGGCGCGCATCCGGGCCTCCCTGCACGACGGGACCGCGCTGGATCGCTGGGAGCGGATGGTCGCACGGCAGGGCGGCGACCTGGCGGCGCTCCCCGAGCCGACGGGCGAGACCGTCGTGCCCGCCCCGCGGGACGGCTGGATCGGCGGCATCGACGGCTACGAGATCGGCCTGGCCGGTGTCGGTCTGGGCGCCGGGCGCGTGCGCGCGGACCAGGACGTGGACCCGGTGGTGGGCATCCGCGTGGACGCGCCGCGCGGCGCCCGGGTGCGCGCGGGCGAGCCGCTGGCGACCATCCTCCATGGCCGGAGCGGGTCGCCCACCGAGGGCGACGTCACGCGGGTGGCCGGCGCGTTCCGGGTCGACGACGCCGAGCCCGCGCCCGCACCCCTCATCCTGGAGCGCATCGACTAGGAGCCCCATGAGCGAGACGCGACGAGACGAGCGCGGCGGGCCGCCGGTCATCGAGCGGCTGGACGCGGCGGTGGAGGCCGTGCGCGGGCGCTGGGGCCACACCCCGGGGCTGGGCATCGTGGCCGGCAGCGGCCTGGGCGCCATCGGGACCCTGGTGGAGGACGCCGTCCGCGTCCCCTACGCCGAGATCCCCCACATGCCGGAGCCCTCCGTGGTCGGCCACGCCGGAGAGCTGGTGGCCGGGCACATCGAGGGGCTCCCGGTGGCGGTCCTGAGCGGCCGCATCCACCGCTACGAGGGGCACCCCCTGGACGACGTGGTCTTCGGCGTGCGGCTCCTGGGCCGCCTGGGCGCTCCGGCCGTGATGCTGACCAACGCGGCCGGCGGCATCGCCCCGTGGCTCGTGCCGGGGAGCCTGTGCCGGGTGGTCGACCAGCTCAACATGACGGGCGAGAGCTGCCTGATGGGGCCGAACGTGGACGACCTGGGCCCCCGCTTCCCGGACATGAGCCGGGTCTACGACGCCGAGGTGGGGCGCCGCATCGAGGACGCCGCCGCCGAGGCGGGGGTGGTCCTGCACCACGGCGTGTACGCGTGCATGCCCGGGCCGGCTTACGAGACGCCCGCCGAGGTCAGGATGCTGCGGGTCCTGGGCGCCTCCGTCGTCGGGATGTCCACCGTGCAGGAGGCGACCGCGCTCCGGCACATGGGCGTGCGCGTCGGCGCCATCAGCGTCGTGTCGAACCCGGCGGCGGGCGTGGGCGCGGAGCTGCTCGACCACGCCGAGGTGAAGGAGGTCGCCGACGAGGCCGGGCCGCGCCTGCTGGCCGTCGTCCGCCACCTCGCCCGGGGCCTGGCCGCGGAGCCCCTGGCGTGAGCCCGGCCGACGAGGAGGAGCTCGTCGCCGCCGCCGAGGCCGTCCGCGCGAACGCCTACGCACCGTACAGCGGGTTCCCGGTCGGCGCCGCCGTGCGGGGGGCCAGCGGGCGGATCTACGTGGGCGCCAACGTGGAGAACGCGGCCTTCCCGGCGGGCACCTGCGCCGAGCGCTCGGCCGTCTCCGCCGCCGTCTCCGCGGGCGAGCGAGCGCTGGTGGCGGTCGCCATCGCCGTGGGCCGCGACCAGCCCGCCCCGCCGTGCGGCGTGTGCCGGCAGACCCTCCGGGAGTTCGCCGAGGACATGGACGTGATCCTCGTGGGTGGCAGCGGGCGGAGCGAGCGCGCGCGCCTCGCCGACCTCCTGCCCCGGAGCTTCGGGCCGGACGACCTGGGTCCGTGAGGACCCCGCCGGCCCGGGATTCGGACAAAAAAAACCTGCCCGGCGTCGCCCCCGATAGCCGGGCAGGTCATGCGAACGCGCCAGGCGCGGTCGCGACACGACGGGAGGGTTTCCCGACGAGTTACCCCCAGCGCGATGCAGGGGGTGTGCCAGGTTCGCAAGTCCCGGTCTTCCGGGGCGCGCCCACGGCGGGATCCCGCAACATCTCCGGACCGGCTCGCAAGTTTTGCATACGTCAGCGGAACAGCGCGCCGAAGTCGGTGGCCCGGATGCGGCCCCGGACGGCCTCCAACTCTGCGGCGTCGCCGCGCTGCTCGGCGCTGCGCAGGGCCTTTACGACGGGCTCCAGCCGGTCGGCCCAGCGGCTCCGGGGGGCCATCCGCTCGACGAAGTCCAGGGCGTGGTGCGCCGCCTCGCCGTGGCCCTGCTGGAGCCGCACCACCGTGACCTGGAGCCAGAGCAGCGAGGCCGTGGTGCGGGCTTCGCGGTGGCCGGACAGCTCCGAGCCGACGGCGTCCCAGAGCGCCCTCTGGTCGCGCACCTGGGCGGCGACGCGCGGCCGCGGCGTGACCCCCTCCGGGAGCACCCGGAACAGGCCGGCGGCGTATTCGAGGCGCTCGGGCGGAACGGGCAGGCCCAGGGTGGGCTCGACGTACACGGGGCGCTCCTCCGCGTGGCGCAACACCTCCGCCGTGGGGAAGCGGCCGTCCCGGCGTCGCGCCGCGGCGAGGGCGGCGGCTCCCGGATCCCGGCGGGACAGCACGGCCTCCAGCGGGCGGCCTTCGTCCACGTGGGCCTCGAAGCCCTGGTGGACCGCGACGACGTCCGGCCGATAGCCCTCGGCCGCGGCCTGGTAGAGCCGGTCGAAGTGCAGCCCGAAGAACGAGGTCAGCACCAGCCCCCCCGGCGCCACCTCGGACGTGAGCAGCGCGTCGACCGCCTGGGGGCTCCGGTAGGTCGACAGGTCCGTGCGCGGTAGCTGCGAGGGGCCGGCGATGAGGAGGAGCAGCAGGGCCCCGCCGCCCACGAGCCCGGCGGCGAGGCGAGCGACGCGCTCCCGGTGGACCGCGGCGAGCCCCAGCGCCACCCCGGCCGCGACGGCCACGAGGGCCATGCCCGTCTGGAAGTAGCCGGCAGCGTCGGGGTTGGTGGGGTCGAGGTCCATGAGGACCTTGGTGGCCAGGTTGCCCGCGATGCCCAGGCCGAGGGCCAGGGCGAGCGCTCCGCGGCGGCGGGCCAGGAGGACCAGGCCGACGAGGCCGACGACGAGGAGGATGGGGCCCAGGGCGTCGAAGTACATCGCGCCCGCCGCGACGAGGTTGTCCGGGAGGGAGGCGTCGGCTCCGGCGACCGAGCGCTGGAAGACGCGGGCGGTCACCACGTCCAGGAGGCGCCCGAGCGTTCGGGGATCTCCGTAGTCGATGAGGGGATCGGTCGCGGCTCGGAGGGGCAGGAGGGCGTAGAGCAGGAGCCCGGAGACGCCCGCGCCCAGCATGGCGGGCAGCCGGCGCGGAAGACCGCGGCGGGCCGGCCCGTCCACGAGGAGAAGCACGACCAGGGCGGGCAGGTGGAACGCGAGGAGGTAGTGGTGGTTGCCGGCGGCGAGGCCCACGACGAAGGCGGCCACGACGGGCGGCCCGGACGGCCGCGGGGCAGGGCGGAGCGCCCAGCGAACCGCCAGGAGCGTAACGTACAGCGCCAGGGCCAGGTGGAGCGTGTAGACCTCGGCCCGGACGGCCTGGAGCCACACCGCCTGGCTCGCTCCGAAGGTGGACGCCACGAGGAAGCCCGGCCATATGGGGGGGACCTCGGTCTCCACGACGGCGCCGAGGAGCGCGTCGACCAGGTCGAGCACCAGGCAGACGGCCCACGCCGCGAAGGCGCCGCTCAGCAGGGCGATTCGGAAGCCGAGGGAGCCGACGGGCACGAGGGAGGCCGCGTGCCCGAGGATCACGTACAGCGGATGGCCGGGCGGGTGCGGGACCCCGAGCGTCGCGGCGGCGCCCGCGAGCTCGGTGGAGTCCAGCCAGAACGCGCCGGGCGTGGCCGTCGCGACGTAGACGAGCCAGGCGCCCACGAAGAGCAGGCCGCGGGCGAGCGGCAGATCGCGCGACATGGCTCGACCCTGCCACGTCGCCGCGGACTTGTCGCGTCAGTCGCGGTCGTCCAGCTCCAGGCGGTAGATGCCGGACTGGCCGGCGCTCTCCTCCACGTGCACCTCGAGGGCGTGGACGCAGGCGTCGGCGATGGCGTCCGGGAGCTCCTCGAGGATGCGGTCCGCCAGGTGGCGAGCGAGCATCTCGGTCGAGGTGTTCGGGATGGGCAGGATCAGCACGTCCTGGCGCGGGAAGCTGAAGACGCTGCCGTCCCGGTGGCGGGCCTCCACGCGGTCTTCGTGCTCCTCCACCTCGAGGTGCGGGTTGTCCCGGGGGAGGAGGGTCGCGTGGTCGAGATCGTCGCAGAGGCGCTTCACGAGGGGCTTGAAGGGGATGAAGTCGACCACCACGTCGCCGGCGGCCAGGTCGCCCTCCAGCTTCACCTGGACCTGGTAGTTGTGCCCGTGCAGCTGCTCGCGGGAGCCGTCCCCGAAGATGAGGAAGTGCGCGGAGCCGAAGTTGAAGTACTGCTTGTAGACCCGGATGGCGAAGGACTCGCGCACGATCACCTCCCCTCGTAGGACACGCGCGCGGTGCACGTCTCCATCACGGTCACGCGGCGCAGGCCGGGCAGACGGTCGACCAGGCGCTCCCAGATCCACACGGCGATGCGCTCGCTGGTGGGGTTGTCCAGGCCTTCCACCTCGTTGAGGTAGTTGTGGTCGAGCGTGTCGTGGAGGGGGCGCCACGCCTCCTTCACGTCCGCGAAGTCCATCACCCAGCCGGTGTCCTCCCCGATGGGGCCCCGCACCACGATCTCGACGCGGAAGCTGTGGCCGTGGATCCGCGAGCACTTGTGATCCGGGGGCAGCTTGGGGAGTCGGTGGGCCGCTTCGAAGCGGAACGTCCGTATGAGGTCGGCTTCCATGGCGCGGTCCTTAGCACCGCCCGCGGGCCCGCCGCAAGCTCCGGCTCAGCCCCTGCTGCAGTAGCGCAGGAACTCCTGGAACGCTCCGGTCTGGCCCTTCTCGTCGACCTTCATGAAGCGGACGTCGAAGGCCCGCTCGCCGCTCGTGGTCGCCTCGCGCACGCGAGTGACCGTGCCGAACATCATGAACTCCGGGCCGCGGCCCGAGCGCGGCGTGGGCGCCAGGCTGACCCGCTCGTAGTACGCCGGCGCCTCGCCCGCGGTCACCAGGGACACCATGCTCTCGGAGATCTCCACCACCCGCGCGGCGATGGAGCGCTCGCGCCAGCGGACGACCACGTCGACTCCGGTCGCGCCGACCGGCACCGCGTCCGCCGTTCCAGGTCCGCGGGCGGGCGGACGCGAGGTCGCCTCGGCCAGGTCGTCCTCCTCGTCGTCCCGGCCCGCGCCGAAGATGGCGTTGAACAGGCCCGTGATGCGACGCTTCGCTCCGCGCTCCGCGCTCGAGCGCTCCTCGGCCGGCTCGGCCTCCGCCTCTCCGCGGGACGGCGCCTGCGCGGCCTGCGAGGAGCCGGGCGCCGTCCCCGCCTCCTCGGGCGTCACGCCGCCCTGAGTGTCCGCGCGACCGCGACGCCCCGTGGACACCCGGGGCCGCGTGAAGGGGCGACTCCGCGGGCTCCGGGCCGCCGCCTCCATGGCCGCCGTCAGGCCTCCGCCGTCCCCCGTCGGCGGCTTCTCCGTGACGCGCCGCGCGACCCCGCGCCGAGACGTGTCCACCCGCCTTCGGAGCCGCTCGCGCACCAGCGGATCGAAGGGTCGCGTCTTCGGCGAGGAGCCGTCGGAGTCGCCGCCTCCGAGAGGGAGCGGGGCGTCGCGCGTGCGGGGCGGCGCCTCCATCTCCTCCTCGAGGTGTCGAAGCTCCGTGTCCAGATCGATGGACTCGAAGGCGGGCTGCTCCGCGTCGCCGGGCGAGGGTTGCTCCTCCTCGCCGTCGTCGATGGGGGGGAAGCGGTGCAGGGCGACCCGGACTCCGTCGCGCTCCCGGACGACCACCTCGGGTTCGCTCTCCGGCGACAGGACGCCCAGGAATTCCCGAAGGCGCGCCTCGTCCCCGTCCGGAGACCACGCCGCGATGAACTGGAGGCCGAACCCCGGCTCCGGCCGGTCGAGCGTCGGCCGATCGATGCACCAGCGCACCTCCCCGCGCAGTCGCACGGCGCGGCCCCGGTCCTGCCCCAGCTCCTCGAGCACGACCAGGGCGCCCCGCTGCGGCACGGCAGAGGCCTTGAGGAAGGCGCCCGTCGCGCTGACGTTGACGGTGACCGCCCGGTGGTCCTCGCCTTCCGCCCGGAAGCGGAAGCGGATCGCCTTGGCGCGTCGGGCGGCGCCACGTGTCTTGCGCGCGGTCATCCGCAGGGAGGATACCCTCGGAGGAGGCGCTTGCAAAGCAGCGCGCGCCGCCGCGCAGGGCGATCGGAGCCATTCGCCCGACGTCCATTCATCCCAGCTGCCGCACGCTGTCCGCCACGACCACGAAGTCGCTGTCTTGAGACCCGCAGCATGGGCAGCCGCAGCCGCTGGCGCCCCAGCGGCGGTCCCCGTGTCGGGACCAACCGCGATTCGATCGCCCTGGCCGCCGTGCCCGCAGGGTTCCGCGTCGCGAGCGCGGACCCTTTCACCCCGGTGGGTCCCCCGGTATGCTCCATCCGCCCCGTGGGAGCGATCGCGCGCCGGAGGACATGGGCAGTACGACGCACGGCAGCGAGAGCCTGCTCGGCCGCAGGCCGGATGGATACGTGGTGCTCGAGGAGCTCCGGCGCGGACTCCGGACCACGGTCTACCGGGCCATGGACCCCGCCGCAGGGGATCGGCTCGTGGCCTTGGAGGTCATGAACGCGCCCGAGCGCTCGCCGGTGCTCGGTGAGGACGACAATCCGTTCCGCCGGGCCCGCGAGGTGTCCCGGCGTGTCCGGCACCCGGGGATCGCCCGGGTCCACCGCACGGGGCAGCTCGCGGACGGGCGCTACTACGCCGCCATGGAGCTCGCGGGCGGCATGAGCCTCACCGAGGAGCTTCGCCACCGGGAGCGCATCCCCTGGCGGGAGGCCGTGGAGGTGGCGCGCAGCACGGCGGAGGCCCTCGGCGCCCTGCACGATGAGGGCATCGTCCACCGGGAGGTCCACCCCGACCACGTGATGGTGCGGACCGGCCGCGACGGGCGCCTCCGCATCAAGCTGCTCCACCTGGGCGGCGCGCGCCTGCGCGACGAGGACGATCGCTCCGTCGCCGGCGTCGAGCCGGGCTCGGTCGGCACGCCCCCCTACGTCGTCCCCGAGCACGCGACCGGATGGGGCACGAAGCCCGCGAGCGACGTGTGGGCGGTCGGCGCCATGCTCTACGAGATGCTGGCCGGTGTCCCCGCGCTGGGACATCTCCGCACGCGGGAAGCCTGCGTCGCCCACCACGAGGCGGGCTCGGACATCCCCCGGACCCCGCTGCGGGAACTCGCCGCTGACGTCCCGGCCCCCGTTGCACGGCTCGTGGGTCGCCTGCTGTCCCGGGCGCCGGGCGATCGGCCCGCCAACGGCCGCGCCCTGGTGCACGCTCTCCGCCTCGCCGCCACGGAGGCCGAGGAGGAGGCCCGGGGCTCCCTCCTCCGCCGCTTCAAGTCCTCCCTGGGGGATCTCCTCGGCCGCTGAGGCCGCCTCGCCGCCCCGTCACGACGCGTCGAGGGTGGCGATCGCCTCCGGCGCCGAGGGGACCAGGGCCTCGCAGCGGGCCCCGAGCGGGGTGTCCGCGAAGCCCGACAGGAGGCAGGCGGCGCGGTGCGCCATGGCACGCCCCCGCTCGTCCTCCGGGTCGCGGCCAAGGAGGTACTCGGCGAGGAACAGGGCGGCGAGGCCGTGGAACAGGCGGGGCGCCCCCTCGCTGGCCTCCAGCGCCAGCAGGGCCTCCTCCAGGTGCCGGACCCGCTCCACCTTCGCGTGCCGGATGGCGGCGGCCGACAGGGCGCGCGCCTTCAGCTTGTGGTGGCCCAGCTCCACGCTCCCGTAGACGTGGCCGACGATGCTGCGCCCCAGGGCCACGTGGAGCGGGCTGCCGGACTCCTCGGCCCGGTCCAGGGCGCCGGCGGCGCGGTTGGCCGCCTCGGTGTGCCCGCCCCGCTCCAGGGCCAGGAGCGCCAGCCCCAGGTTCGCGGGGACCGACAGGCGCAGCGCGCCGAGGCGGTCGAACACGTCGACCACCTCACGGAGGTGCTCCTCCGCCTCGTCCGCCCGGCCGCGGACGAGGGCGATCCAGCCGAGGCCGTCGCCGGCTCGTGCGTGCAGGAGCTGATGTTGCAGGTCCTCGGCGACGGCGCGGGTCGCCTCCAGCACCTCCCGGGCCTCGGCCAGGCGGCCGAGGTGCAGCAGCGTCCGGCCCCGGTGGGCGTCGGTGACGGCCCCGCCCAGGCGGTCTCCGAGCTCCGCGGTCAGCTCCGAGGCCCGGGTGATGGCCAGGAGCGCCTCCTCCTCGTGGCCCCGCGCGTGGCGGAGCCGCGCCCTCGCCACGAGGAGGGTCGCCTCGTGCTCGCGCGCTCCCAGGCTCCATGCGAGCTCCAGTCCCCGATCGACGGCGCGCTCCACCGCCTCGCCCTCCTCCAGGGCGCCGGCGGCGCGGGCCTCGATCACGAGGGCCGTCAACGTCGCCCGGAGGTCGCCGCGCTCCTCCGACCAGGCCAGGGCCTGCTTCAGCTCTCGTCGCGCGTCCACGGGGCGGCCGCTGAGGAGCCGGGCCTCGGCCAGCTCCAGCGCGGCCTCCATGGCCGTCTCCCGGTTCGGCGCGGAGCGCCGGGCGCGCTCGAGCTGATCGAGCGCCTGCCCCAGGTCCCCCAGCGAGCGAGCCTGCCGCGCCGCCTGCAGGTGATAGGACGTGGCGCGGGCGTGATCGCCCGCCTCGGCGAAGTGCCACGCGATGGCCCCCAGCCAGGCGTGGAAGGCGTCTCCGGCGTGGAGCGCGAGCCAGCGCGCCACCCGGACGTGGAGATGCGCCGCCTCCTCCGCGGGCACCTCGACGCGGAGCACGTCCCGCGCGGCGCGGTGGGTGAAGGCGTAGCCCACGTGCCCGGGCAGCACGTCCTCGAAGTCCCTCCTCACGAGGCCGCGATCCTCGAGGCGGCGCAGCACGAGCGCCGCCTGGGGCTCGCCCAGGTCCGCGACCAGGCCCCGCCAGAACAGCCCGCCAGCCACGGCGGCCTGGCGCACCACGCGGGCCTCGCGCTCGGGCATCTGCGCGAGGCGGGCCGCGAGCAGCGCGTGCAGGCTGTCCGGGAAGCCGGAGGGGAGGCCGTCGCCCTCGAGGTGCCAGGATCCCGTCGACGGGTCCTCGACCAGCATCCCCGCGTCCAGGAGCGCGCTCAGGGACTCCTGCACGAGGAGGGGGAGCCCTCCGGCGTGCTCGACGATGTCCGTCGCGACGTCGCGCGGGAGGGCGTCCCTGCGCCCGAGGAACTGGTCCACCAGGACCCGGCCGGCGTCGGGGGACAGGGGGCCGAGGGGTACGGGCTCGTCGTGGCCCTCCAAGGGCTCCCAGCCGGCGTCGGACTCCGGCGCCTCCAGGGCCGTGAGCAGCAGCGCCACCGGCCGATCGCGGACGCTCCCGCACAGCCGGGCGAGGGTCCGGTGGCGATCGGGGGTCGCGTCCTCCAGGTGCTCCACGACGACCAGCAGCGGGCCGCGCCGGGCCACGGCGTCCAGCAGCGCCTCCACCGCCGCGTGGGCGGACTCGTTCGCGTGCTCCGGGTCGTGGACGGGGGCGTCGTCGGGCGCCGAAAGCCCCACGAGCTGCTCCAACCGGGAGCGCACGAAGGGCTGCTCCAGGGTGGGGGCGGCCTCGGCCAGGCCGTCCAGCCCGGCGCGGAAGCGCTGCTGGCGCGCGGACACGTCGGGTCCCTCGGTGGGTACCAGGGCCCGGACGAGGCGCGCCAGGAGGTGGAAGGGCTCCGCGGGCATGTCCCGGCCGCGCACGGTGACCTCGGCGACGCAGAGATCCGCGTGCCCCCCCCGCAGCCCGTCCACGAGCGTTCGACAGAAGCGCGTGCGGCCGCTCCCCCGCGGACCCTGCACGATCACCCGGCGCAGCTTCGACTCCTCGAGGGCCTCGTCGAGCCATGCCCGGGCGCGCTCCAGCGCCGCGTCGCGTCCCACCAGGGGGCCCGAGACGCGATCGCCCACCAGCCCGCGCGGGCGTCCGGACTCCGGCATCGCGTCCGCGTCCACGCGCCACACCGGGAGGAGCGTGGGGGCGTCGGGGCGGGTGAGGGGCGTCTCCTCCACCAGGCCCAGGCCCTGTCCGGCGGCGCGGCGCGTCCCCTCGTCGACCAGGATCTCGTCCGGTCCGGCGGCGTCGGCGAGCCGTCGGGCCAGGCCGATGGGAAGCCCGGCGACCATCTCGTCGTCCTCGTCCTCCGCGCGCTCCAGTAGCAGCGTGCCCGTCGCCACCCCCGCGCACAGCTCCACCGTGGAGGAGTCGTCCGCGCGCCGGACCACGGCGCGGGCCCGGGTCGCCGATCGGATCGCCTCGTCCGGGGCGACCCGGCCGATCCGCGCGTCGACGAAGACGGCGAGGCCCTCGGCGTCGTCGGGCTCGGCCGCCCGCATCACCATGCCGCCGCCCTCGAGCAGGGCGTCCTCGACCTGGACGCGCAGCGCCTCCGCGACCTCTCGGGTCGCGGAGAGCCCGTCGAGGCGGTAGCAGAGGACCGTGGCCAGTCGAAGCTCGCCGGCGGTGGCCCCGGGATCCGGCTGAGGGGCGCCACAGCCCCAGCAGTACCGGGCCTCCGAGGGCAGCGACGTCGGGCAGATGGGACAGGCCATGACACGGCTTTACCGGTGAGGACGGGCGGGCGCAACATCGCTCTCCTCCGGGACGACGGGATCGGCACGGGCGGAGCGCGTTGCGCGTACGCGGGCACCCGCGCTATGAAGGGGAAACTCCACGCGAAGACACGAGCGCCCGCCCCCGGGCGGGCTGAAGCGAGGTGCGACATGAGCCTGGGTAGGGTGGCCGTCGTCGGAGCCGGCAACATGGGTGCGGGGATCGCGCAGAAGTTCGCCACGGAGGGCGCCGAGGTCGTCCTCGTGGACGTGGATCGCGCGGGCGTCGAGCGAGGCCTGACGCGCATCCGGACCATGGTGGAGGAGGGCGTGAGCAGGAAGGTGTTCCGCCCCGAGCAGGGTGAGGCGATCCTGGAGCGCGTCACGGCGACGACCGACATGGAGGAGGTCGCCGGCGCGGATCTGGTCGTCGAGGCGGTCTTCGAAGATCCCGGCGTCAAGCGCGAGGTCTTCGAGAAGCTGGACGCCGTCTGCGGGCCCGGGACCGCCCTGGCGACCAACACCTCCAGCTTCCGGGTGACGGATCTCCAGGAGGACCTGCCCCACGCCTATCGCGTCCTCGGCCTGCACTTCTTCTATCACCCGGCGAAGAACCGGCTGGTGGAGGTGATCGCCGGAGATCAGAGCGATCCCGCCGTGGTGCAGCGGGTCTGGCGGCTGATGAACGCGCTCGGGAAGACCCCCATCCGCTCGGCGGACGCTCCCGGGTTCATCGTGAACCGGTACTTCGTGCCCTACCTCAACGAGGCGGTGCGGCTGCTCGAGGCGGAGCACGGCACCCCCGGCGAGATCGACTTGGTGGCCCGGAGCGTCTTCGGCACGGGGATGGGGCCCTTCGCCCTGATGAACGCCACGGGCGTGCCCATCGCCTGCCACGCGGCCAACACGCTCGGCGAGGCCTTCGGCGCGTTCTACGCCCCGGCGCGGACCCTGGAGCGCAAGGTCTCCCGGAGCGAGGACTGGGAGATCGACGAGCCCGGCGACCTGGACCGGGACCAGCGGGCGATCATCGCGGCGCGGCTCACCGGGGCGGTCTGGCTGGCCGCCGGACAGCTCGTGGACGAGGGCGTCGGGACCATGGAGGACGTGGACCTGGGCGCCCGGGTCGGGCTGCGCTGGAGGCTGGGGCCCTTCGAGCTGGCGAACCGCCGCGGCGTGGCCCGCGCGGAGCACGCTGTCCACGGCCTGACCCGCCGCTGGGGCCTGGACGTGCCGCAGCGCTTCCTGCGCCAGATCCGGGAGGACGGCGAGGGCGAGCCCTTCGACCTGTCCGCCGTCGTCACCGAGGTGGGCGACGACGGCGTGGGCGTCCTGACGTTCTATCGACCCGATCAGCTCAACGCCCTGTCCCCCAAGCTCCTCAAGGACTTCGAGGCGGCGTGGACGCGGCTCGAGGAGGACCCGGCCGTGGAGGCCGTCGTGCTCGCGGGCTCGGGCAAGGCCTTCATGGCGGGCGCGGACCTGAAGTTCTTCGCCGACGCCCTGGAGCGCCGCGATCTGGAGACGATCCGCACCTTCACGGAGCGGGCCGCCGACCTGTACCAGCGCATCGACAGCTCGCCGAAGCGGGTCGTGGCGGCCCTGGACGGGCTCAGCCTGGGCGGGGGTTCGGAGCTGGTGATGTGCGCCGACCACGTCGTGGCCACCGACCGAGCGACCCTGGGCTTCCCGGAGACCGGCCTGGGCATCTACCCCGGCCTGGGCGGGACCCAGCGCACGGTCCGGCGGTGCGGGCGGCCGGTGACCCGGTGGCTCGTGCTCACGGGCGAGACCGTCGACGGTCCGACGGCGCACGCCCTGGGGCTGGTGGACGTGATGGCGACCCGGACCGACGTGATGGACGTCGCCCGGGAGCTGGCCCTGGCCGAGGACCCCGCCTCCCTCCGGACCGGGCCGCCGACCTCCGAGCCCGACCTGGCCCGGGCGGCCGCGCGCCTCCTGGCGGACGGCGAGGTGGAGCGCTGGCTGACCGGCCAGGCGGAGCCAGCCGACGACGAGGACGCCCGGCGGCTGGCGAAGAAGCTGAGCCGCAAGGCGCCCATCGCGCTCCAGGAGGCGGCGGGGCTCATCGATCTGGCCGAGCCGGGCGGGGACGTGACCGGGGGACTCCGGGCCGAGCTGGAGCGCCTCGAGGTGGTGTTCGGCTCCCGGGACGCCGTCGCGGGGATCCAGGCCATGGTCGAGCGGCGCCGGCCTACCTTCGAGGGGCGCTGAAGCGGTCGCAGGCCCGGCGCACCAGGTCCTCCCGCCCCGGCTCCAGGGGCTCGCAGAGGAACGCGTCGGGCTGCGACTCGCACAGGGCGCGCCAGGCGTCCAGGCAGGCCGGGGGCAGATCCGAGAGCACCAGGGTGTTCAGGGCCATCCGCTCCAGGGAGGTCACGGCGGCGGCGAAGCTCCACGCGCCGAGGTTCGACCGGACCACGAGGGCATCCCGCTCGCCCCAGGCGGCGACGGCCACGCGGAAGTCCGGCCTCAGCCGCTCCAGCACCGCGTCGAGCCAGGGGTGGCCCCGCCCGGCGAGGACCGAGGGGGTGGCGAAGGCCAGCAGGGGGGCGCCGTCGGGCAGGGCGCGCGTCGCCTGGCCCAGGACGGCGGGGACCTCGGAGGGGACGCCGGCGCCGACCTCGGGCAGGGCCTGCGGGCCGGGAGCGACGAGGGCGACCTCCCCGCGGATGGTCCAGGCCAGCCGGGGCGCCGCCGGGGGGCCGAGCCCCGAGGCGGGGCGCGCCAGGTGCACGGGCGCGCCGCCGCCGTACAGGGTCCCGTAGGCGAAGTCGGGGCCCAGGGCGCTCCGGACCAGGGCGTCCAGCGCCTCGGCGCCCCGGTCGGCGTCCTGCACGCCCACCACCAGGAGCCACGGGCCCGGGCGCCCTCCGCGGGGCGCGGCGAGGACGACCTGACCCGTGAGCCCGCGCGTCACGACCGTGTCGCCCCCGGCGGCCAGGAGGCGCGCTCGCATCTCCACGAAGCGCTCGGGGCGTCCCCCGAGGCTCAGCATCTCCGCGAGCGCGGTCAGGTTGTCGAGGGCGACCCGCAGCGCCCGGCCGGGCCGCGTGACCGACAGGCTGACAGCCGCCGCCGGCTCGAAGGGCAGGCGGGCGATCAGCGTGTGCGCTCCGCCCGTGAAGGCCGGCGTCGACGCGGCCTCGCTGGCCTCGTCCTCCGCGCCGTCGGTCCCGGGCGGCCGGGTGTGGACCCGGACGTCCAGGAGGTCGGACCCGGCCTGCAGCACGCTCTCGAGGGAGACGGCCCGGACGTGCTCCACGATGGAGGTGCGGAAGCGCAGCGGGTCGGCCAGCAGGGGCTCCAGTGCGGAGCGGCCGAGATCGGCCAGGGTGGCGGGATCGAACCAGGCCCACAGCGCCGGCCCGTCGTCGTCGGGGCGGGCGTTCCGGAACCCCTCGTGGCGGGCCAGGGGCTGGCTGCGGCCCGTCACCCGCGCCTGGATCAGGTCCTCGACGGCCTCGGGCGGGCCGAAGCCCACCACCACGTGATCGTCCATCACGACCACCCGAAGGGGCGGCGGTGGCTCCAGCCAGGGCAGCCGCCCGGCGTGCGGTCGGAGAGCCTGGACCGCGTAGCCCATCACCCGATCGACCGTCTCCAGGTGCGGGGCGACCCGGCCGACGAGGCGGCGGTGGGCCCACGGGTCGGTGATCTGCGCGAAGACCAGCAGCGCAGTGCCCTCGGGGGTGGGGACCGTGGTCAACCGCACGCGGTCGCTCGCGACGAGCGTCCGCCGGAGGAGCGCCAGGGGCACCCCCGCCAGCCGGCCGCCGAGGCCGTCGGCGAGCAGCCCGCGCGTGAGGTGCGCGTGCTCGAGGGCCGCCGGATCGGCCCAGCGGTCGAGGGACACGGCGCGCTCGAGGTTCTCCCAGGGCTCGGCCGCTTCGGAGTAGGTGCCCGCGGAGGCGGGGAGCAGGCGGGTCACCTCCCGGCCCACGTCCTGCCACAGGAGGTGGTGCACCAGGCCCGCCGCCGCGCCGACCACCACGATGAGCACGGCCACCCACGTGAGCAGGGAGCGCTGTCGATGCTGCCCCTCCTCCGAGGGGAGCACCACCGGTCCGCGCTCGCGCCGGAACAGCTCGTCGGGCTCCACCGCACCTCCTCGTCGCCCCGATGATACACGCCGGCCCGGGCCGGTGAATCCCGACGGCTCCGAAGGGGCTCGCGTCAAAGGCGCCCACAGTGCGATAGGACCGCCGTCCCCGGCTCACAGTCCTACACATCTCGGGATCCCCCGGTGTCGCGGACAGTCGCGCGCCAAGCCGCCAAGCCGCCAAGCCCCAAAGGCCAGCGAACCGCTTGCACACCGGTTCGGCTGAGACTGTCGGGTCACCTGCAGGCCAACAGCGAGCACACCGGGCCGAAGGATGTCGTTTTCCTTTGCGTCTTCGCGTCTTTGCGCGAGCCCTTCGTCTTGCGACATCCGACGGGCTGTGAGCCGTCCCCGGCGCCCCCTCAGTCGAGCAGCGGCCCGTCCGACCAGCTCAGCGGGTCCTGCTGCAGCAGGTGGACCAGGTCCCGGGGCTCCAGGCGCGCGGTGTCGGGTGGGACGAGCTGGACGCTCGCGGCCAGGCGGGCGATGAGCCGGCCCGCGTCCGCGTCGTCCTCGCGCATGGCGGTGAGGGTGAGATCCCGGTCGCGCTTGGAGAGCTTGCGCCCCTGCGCGTCGAGGACGAGCGGGTGGTGCGCGAAGCGCGGGGGCGCGTGCCCCATGACGCGGTGGAGCAGGATCTGGCGCGCCGTGGAGCCCAGGAGGTCCTCGCCGCGGACGACGTCCGTGATGTCCATCGCGGCGTCGTCGATGACCACGGCGAGCTGGTAGGAGGGGTGCCCGGGCCGTCCGAGGAGGAAGTCGCCGCAGGTCAGGCGCACGTCCTCGACCCGCCCGCCCTGCCACGCGTCGTGCCAGCGGACCACGGCCTCGTCGCCCAGGTGCTCGACGGCCAGGCGGCGCCCGCCCCGGTCGGTGCGAAGCTCGGCCGGAGGAGTCGCGCCGGGTTCGGGTGGCCGGCAGGTCCCGGGATACGGGATCTCCCCGCCCTCGTGGAGGTGGGGCGCCCGCTGCGCCTCCCGGACCTGCGCCCGGCTGCACGCGCACGGATAGGCCAGCCCGCGGGCCTGGAGCCACTCGGCGGCGGCCTCGTAGCGTTCGAAGCGCTCCGACTGGCGGTACGGCGCGTGGGGCCCGCCCACGTCCGGCCCCTCGTCCCAGTCGAGGCCGAGCCACTCCAGATCCCGGTAGACGGCCTCCTCGAACTCCGGCTTGCAGCGGGTCCTGTCGATGTCCTCGACGCGGAGGACGAAGGTCCCGCCGGCGGCCCGCGCGGCGGCCCACCCCACGAGCGCCGCCAGGCCGTTGCCCAGGTGCAGCGGCCGGGACGGCGTCGGGGCGTAGCGGAAGCGGGGCCTCTCCGTACGGCTCAAAGCGATCCGAGCGCGGGCTTCACGAACTGGATGTAGTGGATGGACGGCACGGTCATGTCGTGGGTGAAGCTGACGGTCCCCGAGTCGCGCAGCGTGTCCACGACGCCCGTCTCCGAGAAGTGGAAGCTCCCCGTGCCGAAGGAGCCGCGGTCGAGCACGGCCAGCTTGTACTCCACGGTGCGGACGGCGGACGGCACGAAGTCGCGGAGTCGCAGGTCGTAGGTGACGTACGCGTTCAGCCCTTCGTCGCCGGTCCGCACGTTGGCGTCGGCGATGATCACGTGGAGCACGCGATCCGACGCGGGGTCGTGGCTGGCGAGCACGGCCATGTCCGAGCGATCCTCGACGAGGACGCGGCGCTGCCCGGTGACCTGGCGGAACGGGAACATCGACACGAAGGCGGGCTTCGCCACGGCGTCGGCGTCGAAGTAGCGGCTCGGGACCAGGAGCTCCCGCAGCGTGTCCAGGTCCTCCCCGGCGTGGGGCTGGAGGTCCGCGAAGACCCGGGGGCCGCGGCCGGCGACCATGTGGTCCACGGGGACGTCCTGGGCCAGGATCCGGACGGCGGACTGGAAGGCACCCAGGTAGGCGTTGGCGAGCGCCGGGTCGTCCAGGATGCCCCGGGAGGCCAGGTCCGGATCGTCCCGCTGGAAGGTGGCGCCCCCGAAGACGAGCCGGGTCTCCGCCAGGCGGTCGGCCGCGTCGTCCGGGTGCGTGTCGAGGTAGTCGCGGAGCTCGGTGGCGATCTCCGCGGCGTGCTCCGGGCGCACGGTCCGGGTCCGGAACGTCAGCAGATCCAGGGGCACGTCCCCCGCCGCGCAGTAGTCGATGAACCGCAGCAGCGGGTGCTTCTCGTCCTGGGTCGTCCACTCCAGGTCGTCCGGCGACTCCAGGGTGAACGCGAGCCCGCCGACGGCCATGGTGGGCTCCTCGCCCGGCACGTCGGGCCACTGTGCCTTCACGCGGTCGGCGAAGGTCCCGTACACGGGGAAGAGGGCGTCCACCTCCTCCGGCGCGTAGCCCATGCGCTCGATGGGATCGTCCAGGAACTCCACCATGCCCACGTCGAAGCGGTGGCCGTCCGGATCCCAGGCGTCGCCGTCGTCCAGGTGGCGCAGGGTGTTCACGGCCACGGTGGCCCAGCGCCCCGCGTCGGCAGCTTCGACGGGCTGGCCCTGCTGCACGCCGCGCTCGGTGGCGTCGCACGCGCCGCCGGGGTTGAACGCCGCCTGCCAGAGCACCCGGGCCGTGTTCAGCTCTCGCACCGACTCGACGCGCTCGTCGAGGGTGTCGAAGTCGTAGCTGGCGGGATCGTTCGGGTCGGCCTCCGGATCGGGGAAGAGGCCGTCGAGGCTCACGCCGCACAGGGTGTCCGCGCCGACGCGGACGAGGCGGACGTGCGCGCCATCCGGCTCCGTGCTGCCCGCCGGACGGCCCCAGTACAGGGTGCGCAGGTCGGCGTCGCCCGGGACCACGGGCTCCGGCGCGCCATGCATGCCGTTCAGCGGCCGCACCGTGCCCGACGCGCCCTCGAGCTTCTGGTTGGGCGCGACGGTGACGGTCCGGAACTTCTGGGTGTGGAGGTTCTCCGGGAGCGCGGGCCCGTCCTCGCCGCAGGACGCGGCGGCCAGGGCCAGGAGCAACGCCCCCGGGAGCGCGAATCGTGCGGTCACTGGCTGGCCTCCTCGTCGGTCCCCCGCCGGTCGGCCCAGTACATGTAGCGGAAGGGGTGCTTGTCGTTCAGCTCGGGCTCGAAGCCCTGGAGCACGGGCTTCTTCAGGTACACCTTCGTGTAGTAGTACAGCGGCGCGATGGGGACCTCCTCCTGGACCAGCCTCTCGGCCTCGGCCAGCAGGCGCATCCGCTCGGCGGTGTCCCGCGTCTCCTGGCTCCGCGCCACCAGGCGGTCGAACTCCTCGTTGGACCAGCCCATGAGGTTGTTGGGGCTGTCCGAGCGGAAGGCGCCCAGGAAGTCGTAGGGATCCGGCAGGCCGATGGCCCCGAAGCGCGCCACCTGGAAGTCGCCCTGCTGCAGGCGCTGGAGCAGGCTCTTCCACTCCATGTTCTCGATCTCCACCTCGAGGCCCAGGTTCTCCTCCAGGGAGCGCTGGACGAACTCGGCGATGCGGCGATGCCCCTCGGAGGTGTTGTAGACGATGGTGACGGGCGGCAGGTCCAGGCCGTTGGGGTGGCCGGCCTCTGCGAGGAGGCGGCGCGCGGCCTCCGGGTCGAAGGGGTTCCCCGCCGGCTTGGGATAGCCCAGCGTCTCCTCGAAGTAGGGCGGCACCGGACCGTCCGCCGGCTGCTGCATCCCACGCGTGACGTGGGTCACCAGGCGCTCCTTGTCGATGGCCATGTCGACGGCCCGCCGCACCTTCGGGTCGTCCATGGGGGGCTGATCCACCCGGAACGAGTAGAAGTACACGGCCAGGAAGGGGTCCACGAAGAGGTCCGGCCGCCTGTCCTCCATGAACAGGGAGATCTTGTCCGACGGCAGGGCGCCCACGACCCAGTGGGTCTGCCCCGACTCGTAGCGCCGCAGGTTCTGGCTCTCGCTCTCGCTGTGGTGGATGACGACCTTCGGGATGGACACGGTGTCCGCCTCCCGCCAGGTCTCGCTCCGCTCCAGCACCATCACGTCCCGCGGCACCCACTTCGCCAGGTGATAGGGCCCGTTGGTGACGATGTGCTCGGGCCGCGTCCACTGCTTGCCGTGGGCCTCGACGGCCTCCCGCGGGACCGGCGCGTAGTGGCCGCCCTTCACGTAGTGGATCCAGAACGGCGTGGGCCGCTCCAGGGTCACCACCAGGGTGTGCTCGTCCGGCGCCTCCAGGCCCAGCTTCGACGGGTCCTCCAGCTCGCCGGTGTTGAACGCCTTGGCGTGTTCGATGAACCAGAGGTTCTCCGCCGACTGGGACGCCGTGGCCGGGTCCAGCTTGCGCGTCCAGGAGTACACGAAGTCCTCGGCCACCACCGGCCGCCCGTTCGACCAGCGCGCGTCGTCCCGGAGGTGGAAGGTGTAGACGGTCCCGTCGTCGGAGACCTCCCAGGACTCGGCGACGCCCGGCGCCGGCGGTCCGCTCCCCAGCGGGTGGGCGAGCAGGCCCTCGAAGAGGTTCTCCACCACCCGCATGCCCGCGCTCTCGCTCACGAGGCTCGGGTCGATGTGGGCCACGCCTGTCGTGGCGATCTGCAGGGCGCCGTCGTCCGGCGAGCCCTCCTCGCAGACGCGGTGGCCGCTGCAGGGCCAGCGATCGGTGCCGTAGACGTGGTCGACGCCGCCCTCGCCGGCGGGGTGCGCGTCCTCCTCGGGGGGTGCCGGGGCGGGCTCGGCCTTCGCCACCTCCGCGGGGGCCTCCTCGGCCGGCGTCTCGCCCTCCGCCTGCGGGGCCTCGGCCTCGAACGGGGCCCGATCACCCTGGTCGCTCGAGCGGCAACCCGCCGTCATCACCAGGGTCAGGGCGGCGAGGATCGGAGCCGCCTTGCAGCGGGCCCCGGCGCTTCGCTCGACGTCTTGTGAGAAACCCAGGCTGGCCATGGGCACTCCCGTGCTTCGACCCGCCCGGGTATAGCACCGATGAGGCGGAAACTGCACGTGGCCGTGGTGCCGCTGGCAGCCGGACGCCGATCCGACCCTGCTCGTCGACGGGACGCAGTACGGCGGCTTCACCATCCCCACCGGGTCCGACGGCAAGGTGGACGAGGCCCCCGGGGAGGACGACCCGTACCGCTGCGGCCTCTCACCGCGGCAGCCTCCCGGGCCCGTCGCGGGGTTTTCCTTTACCCTTCAGCCTGTACCGGATATGTCACAATTTATCGAGTTTGCCACCAACCACTGGGACCTGTTCGCGGCCCTGGCCATTATCCTCTTCATGATGTTCAGCGGCGGGCTGGGCAGCCGCATGCGCGGATACAAAGAGCTCGGACCGAGTGAATCCGTGCAACTGCTCAACCACGAAGATGCCGCACTACTCGATGTACGCGAGGACAACGAGGTGAAAGAGGGGTATAGCACCGATGAGGCGGAAACTGCACGTGGCCGTGGTGCCGCTGGCAGCCGGACGCCGATCCGACCCTGCTCGTCGACGGGACGCAGTACGGCGGCTTCACCATCCCCACCGGGTCCGACGGCAAGGTGGACGAGGCCCCCGGGGAGGACGACCCGTACCGCTGCGTGGTGCCCTTCGAGGAGACGCCGCACGCCATCGACTCGCCGCAGGGCTACGTGGTGAGCGCCAACAACCAGCCCGCGCCCATCCACGAGGACGGCACGCTGTACGACGACCCCTGGTACATCGGCGGCCCTGGTCGTCCGTGCGCGCCAACACCATCGCGGGCGCGCTGGAGGACGCCATCGCCGGGGGGACCGCCGACGAGGCGAAGATGGCGGAGATCCAGGCGAACGAGCGGTCGCGCCTCGCGGAGCTGTTCGTCCCGGCCCAGCTGGACGCCATCGCGACGGCCCGGGCTTCGGGGGCACGAACTTCGACTACCGCAGCGGCCCGCTGATGCGGATGGTCATCGCCCTCGACGAGGACGGCGTCCGGGGCCGGAACATCGTCCCGGGCGGCCAGTCCGGCCTCACCGACTCCGAGCACTTCGCCGACCAGGCGGCCCTGTGGCTCGGCAACCAGACCATCCCCCTCCGCTTCCACGTCGACCAGGTGGTAGAAGGCGCGACCGGGCGCGAGGTGCTCGAGCCGTAGCGTCCGTGGACAGGGCGGCTCAACCGGTCCTGCGTGCGCGCAGCAGTGGAGGAGGGCGTCCCCGAGCAGGGAGGTCAGCTCCTTCAGAACGCCCGCTCGTCCCCCGGGCACTCGGGCTGCTCCGCGAGGGTGTCCCAGCAGCGGCGCCAGGTCGACCAGCAGGGAGTCCACCTGCCGGTGCTCCACCTCCATCGCCTCGATGCCGGGCTGTCGTACTGCCGGACCGCAGATCCGTGATGGCGCCGACGCCAGGACCAGGGAGCGGCGGACCTCGCAGGGCGGACCACCGTCTCGAGTGTCTCGAACCATGAGACACGCGAGACATTCGAGCCAGGGTCGTTGCGCGTCCGGACCGCGCCACGCCTGAGCCGCGCCGCCGGCACACACCTTGCCGTCACCGCCGGGCCATCATGGCCCCCGTCGCAGCCGTTCCGCCGGGCTACGAGCGCCGGCGTCCCGAGGAGACCGCGCTCTACCAGGTCCTCCAGCAGCACCTGGAGACCTTCCTCGAGCGCACCGCCGAGGCCCGCCCGGACCGTCCCCTGCCCGCGTTCATCGAGCGCGAGCTTCGCGCCGTGCTCGACTGCGGCGTACTCGCCCACGGCTTCGCCCGGGTCTACTGCCCGACCTGCCGCGACGACATGCTGGTCGCCTTCAGCTGCAAGAGCCGCGGCGTCTGTCCGAGCTGCGGTGGCAGGCGAATGGCCGACACCGCGGCCCACCTCGTCGACCGCGTCCTCCCGCGGGCCCCGGTGCGCCAGTGGGTGCTCACCCTCCCGTTCCCGCTCCGCTACCGCCTGGGCTACGATCATGAGCTCCTCGGCCGCGTCCTGCGGATCTTCATCCAAGCGGTGACCTGCACCTACCGGCGCCTCGCACGGCAACGTGGCCTCGCCGACGCCCGAACGGGTGCGGTAACCGCCATCCAGCGAGCGGGCTCCGCGCTGAACCTCAACCCCCACTTCCACACGCTCTTCCTCGACGGGGTGTTCGTCCGATCGGCCTCCAGCGCCCACCTGCGCTTCGTTCCCATCCCGATCACCGACGAGGACGTCGAGCGTGTCCTCGCCCGCACCGTCCGCCGGGTCCACCGCCTCCTGGTCGATCGCGGCCTGATCCCCGCCGACCCCGACGACGCCCCGGCCGACGAAGAGCCTGGAGATCCCGACGCCGGCGAGCACCCCGTCACGGCGGCGTGCTCCGAGGCCTCCGTCCGGAACCTCGACCTGTTCGCCTCCGCGCCGGGTGCCCCCGTCGACCGCAAGCGTGTCATCGGCAGCGAGCGCCGGCCCCGGTCCGAACGCCCCAAGCCGCCACTGTGCGTCCGCTCCGACGGCTTCGATCTCCACGCCGCCACGCGCGTCGTCGGCCACCGCCGCGACGAGCTCGAGCGCCTCTGTCGCTACATCCTCCGCCCCCCGATCTCCTACGACCGCCTCGACTTCCTGCCAGACGGCCGGCTCGAGTTGGCGCTCCCTCGCACCTGGTCCGACGGCACCCGGAGCTTCGTCTTCTCGCCGCTGACCTTCATCGCCAGGCTCGTCCCGCTCGTCCCCCGTCCCCGAGCCAACCTCTTCCGCTACCACGGCGTCCTCGCCCCGGCCGCCGCCTGGCGTGCCGACGTCGTCGCCCTCGCCGAGCCGCCGGACGGCGCCGCGCGACCCCGGCTCGAAACTTCGGGCTGTCCGGCCCGGCGCGGCTCACGCTACCTCGACTGGGCGACCCTGCTCCGCCGGACCTTCGGCCTGGAGGTCCTCATCTGCGCCACCTGTGGGGGCCGTCGCCGCATCCTCGCGCTCATCCAATCCCCGATCACCGCGCGTCAGATCCTCCGGCACCTCGATCTCCCGGCCGAGCCTCCACGCATCGCTCCTGCCAGGCCCCCTCCCGATCCCGAGCTCGACCT
>JBNJGB010000053.1:0-28389 GCA_051747385.1 Myxococcota bacterium | reverse complement strand
TCACCATCCCATCAAACATCATGCTCGCCCCGCTTCGCGGGTCTCGGGCGCGCTCCGCGCGCGCTCAACAGAGGCGGCAACTATCCTGACGCCTGGGGTTACAGGCCATCCTTCGCCCGCACGCCCCTCCCGAGCCACTTTGTAACTCGGGCGCAGGCCTCCGCCTCGGACTCGTGCCGCCGGCACGTGGCTCCGCTTGCCGGCTCGGCGTACACGCTGTAGGACCGTGCTCGCATGGCACGCGGCATCGACTATCAGCGTCTCATCATCGGCTACCACGGTTGCGACCGGCGCCTCGGTGAGAAGGTCCTCCTTGAGGGCGGCGCGCTGAAGCCCAGCCACAACAAGTACGATTGGCTCGGCCGCGGCACCTACTTCTGGGAGCACGGCCCGGAGCGCGCCTTGGAGTGGGCTCGGGAGATGCAGGCAGACGAGAAGATCGACGAGCCCTTCGTGCTCGGAGCCTTCATCCACCTCGGCCGCTGCCTGGACCTGGCCGACACGGCAGCGACCCGTCACGTGGCGACCTGGTACGAGGACCTCCGCGCCGCGTTCGAGGCGGCCGGCAAGGAGCTCCCACAGAACAAACCGAGCCAGCATGGGGACCACGACCTCCTACTCCGCCGCCTCGACTGCGCCGTCCTCAACTACGGGCTGGGGAACCTGGACGAGCAGCAGGGCCGCATCGTCTACCAGACCGTCCGCGGGCTCTTCCCGGAGGGCGGCCCCGCGTTCGAAGGCTCGCGTATCATGGTGAAGACGCACGTACAGATCGCCGTACGGGATCCCGACTGCATCCTTGGATACTTCCGGCCAGCCCGGTAGGCTCGACCTCGTCGATGGGAGGCGCACCGATGAGCACATCCGACACGCAGGACTTGGAGAAGATCCACCGCGAGGTCCACGAGTGGCTCGCCTCCCTGTCTCCCGCCGAGAAGGTCGAGCGCCTCAAGGCTACGGGCATCCTCGACCGCCACGGCAACCTCTCCGCCCGCTACGGCGGCGACGGCGAGTGGACCGACGGCGACGGCCCTCAAACGACGGGCTCCCAGTCCAGCCCGGCTTAGACCAACAGCCGGGTCGCCTGCTCGCCTCCTGACAGGGCCAAGCCACCGGGACTGATCAGGAGCATCCCCCGCCAGCCCCACGGGGAGACCACGCAGGCGTTCAGGCTCGGGTAATCCCGGAATCTCGTAACGCCAAACCACGGAAGCACCGTACCGGTGCGCTCTCGCAAGGCACCGATTTCAACCGAACGCGAAGGACCGGTTGAGGGGCCATCCCGTGGCGGGTTAGGTCTTTGGCCGCCGCAGCGCTTCTGTGTGCTGCCGTCGCAGGCGTCACGTGCAGATGCAGCAACTGGAAGCCATCACGGCGGTAGCGGACTCGTCATGGCCGACTTCAGGCGTCGCGTCGTTGCCTCAACACCTGGGAACAGCCCAATGCCGCACCCCGACAAGCTAGTCGTGGCCCCTGCAAGTCCCGCCGAAGTTCACCGCGCCAACGCTCCTCGCTTCGAGGAGTGGAGTGTGCGGCGGTGCATCCGCGAGTCCGCTTCACTCTTCATCCCCGCGTTTCAGCGCGGGGCTGTCTGGGACTCGGCCGGGAGCGCGCGGCTGCTGGAGTCTCTTGCAGGAGGCATGTTTATCGGCTCTTTGCTCGTCTGGGAGGCCGATGAGGCCCAGGACGGGGCAGTGCCACTCCGGGCCGACACAGCAGAAGGGCCAAATGGCCGCCGGATGCTCATCGACGGACAGCAGAGGCTGCGCTCCCTGCTCGATACCCTCCTCATGGGGGGCCGGGTAGAGAGAAGCCCGCACTCGGAATACGCCAGCCTCTGGTTCGTGCAAGCGTCGGACCACCTCTCGCTACCGCTCAGCTTCAAGCACCTCAGCGTAAAGTCGAGCAAGAAGAAGCACTGGGTTCCGGTCTTGCTTCTCGAACCGATCCGGGCGCTGCGGGCGGAAGAGGACGCAGCGATGAACGAGGCGCGCCTGCCTTGGGAGTCTTTGGAACAGTGGCGCGATGAATTCGACGGCGCGCCGTCTCCGGCGGTAATCGAAGCGCTCGAGTGCAGACTCCGACACCTCTTGGAGACGAAGGTGCCCGTCACCATCCTGCCGGAGGGTCGTTGGCAGGAGGGCCAGGTCGTCGAAAACTTCCGACGGCTGAACGAGTATGGCTCACGCCTCCGCAAGGAGGAGCTCGAGTTTGCCAGGCTCGTCGAGGCTTCTGACGGGCAGGCGAGCGTCAGTGCGCACCTCGCATCGGTCATCCGCGATCGACCCGGTGGAGACTCGGGGAGGGATCGAACTCCGAGCGACCATACCGATACGGATGACGGGGATATCGCCGAGCGGGACGCGGTCCTCGAGCGTGGAGACCATCGTGCCTTCGGCCTGAAGCTCTTCATCCGAACGGTCCAGCTCGTTCGAGACTACTACGAGAACCATCGAGAGGAGACGGGCAAGAGGCTCCCGGAGTCCTCCGAGTTGGGCCGATTCGGGCCCGGCTGGATGAAGACCGCTACGGCGGTCCTGAAGTGTCTCGGAAGAGCCATGCAGGAACTGGGGTGCGACGAACCGCGGCGGATTCCGAGGGACGCATTCCAGGAGGACCGACTCATGGCGGTCCTCCTCCTTCTGATTCGCTTCCCGGCGCTCCGCGAGGAGGCTGCTTGGCCCGTCGTGAAGGCGCTTACGGTGCGGGCTCTCCTGGCCCACGAGCCGGGATGCCATCACAGAAAGACGACGGAAGACATTTACCGGGACGTCCTCGAGTTCATCGATGCTGCGAAGGCCGCGCGCCATCTGTCGAAGTGGTGGGGCAGTGGTTCTTCGCAGGTCCTGCCCGATGGGTCCGTCATCCAAGACACTAGCCCGCAAAGCCGTTACGTGCAGATGCTCTACTGGCTTCTCCGGAAGCGCGGAGCTCGGGACGTGCCACCACCCGGCGTAAGGGGTGCCCAGCCGCTATGCGCTGAGGGCCATTGCGAGAAGCAGCACATCATTCCATTCTCGCGCGTAATGTACAACGAAGGGGAGAGGCCAAGTAGAACGTCGCAGCACATCGTCAACTCCGTCGGGAATCTCACGTGGCTCACCCACGCCAGCAACACGTTTCGGGGCGGATGGGGCGATGACTTCATGGGTTTCTGGGGCGACGAGCGGGATTCGAATCGTGATGCCCATGACCACTTCATACTGGAGAAGTCGGGCGGTGAGCCGGAGTCTTGGCCCTACGCCGATATCCGGAGGGTTCACGGCACCAGGGAGGACGCCGAGCACGTACCGCTCAACGTCGTAAGAGGCTTCGCGAGGCGACGCGCGGGCCGAATTGCTGCGGAGTTCCGCTCCTGGATCGATGCGGAAGACAAGAGGATGCACCGGTGCCTGGACGAGCTGCCGGCGGAGTTCTTGGGAGGCCCGGAGCAACGCACCGCGAACGTGCTGGACCTCACCCTTTCATGCGGCTACCCGCTCGAGCTGGCCCGGCTGATCGCAAGGCTCGTTGAGAAAGGCGGCTACGCGCACGGCTCCAGCGCCCCCCGCTGGCGCTCAGCCGAGACCCTTCGCCTCAGATGGCAGACCAAGGACCACCTGGACGTCCTTCAACGGCGCGAGGGCGTCACGCTGCAGCTTCGCATGCCGGACGGGGATCGGGACCGCCACGGGCATCACGATGGTGCGATCACGCTCCGGCCCGACGGACTGGCCCTCCAGCTGCATGACGAGCGCTCGGAATTCACCGCCGACAGCGGCTTCGCGGGAGCGGTCGAGCGCCTCCGCGACCTGACCCACCTCCTGTAAGCCCCTGTTTCAGGTCCGGATTCCGCTCACGACCAGCTCATCGCGGGCGCGGGTGGCGGCGACGTACATGAGGGCTCGTTCGGTGACGTCGTGGTCGGGCCAGGCGAGGGGGACCTGGCCGGGGCGGCCTCCGGCGAGGAGGACGCAGGAGAACTCGAGGCCCTTCAGGCGATGCATGGTGGCGGCTCGTAGGCCGGGGCCCGGGGGCTCCTCCTGCTGAATGGTCACGACCTCGTGGCCGAGCTCGCGGAGGAGGCCCGCATAGCGCTTGGTGAGACGGCGGGTGCGGGCGGCGATGCAGATGGCCTCGGGTGGGTAGGTCCGGAGCCAGCGCTCGATGGTGGACTGGATGTGGGCGTGCTCGCCGGACTCGTTCTCGGCGACCAAGACCTCTGGAGACTGGCCGGAGCGGAGGGAGCGGTAGCCGGCGAGGGTGTCCAGGCCACCGTCCAGGTCGTCGAACTCGAGGCCGTCGAGGGTGGCGACGGCCCAGTCCCGGATCTCCTGGGTGGTGCGGTAGTTCACCCGCAGACGGCGGGAGCGGCCCTGGATGTGGATGCCGCACTGGCGCATGGAGGTACGGGTGTCGCGGTAGATGCGCTGGTGGGCGTCGCCTACCAGGAAGAGGTCGTTCGGGCCCTGCGGGACAAGCGCCCGTAGCAGCTTCAGCTCCGACGGGGGGAAGTCCTGGACCTCGTCGGCGAGGACGGCCACGTAGGGGGAGGTCCACTGGCCCGAGGCGATGCGCTCACGGGCGAGGCGCGCGGTGTCCGGCCACTCGAAGTAGTAGCGCTCGCGCTTCAGGTCGTCGAACGCCTTCAGGACTGCCCAGACCGCCCGACGCTGGCGGCGGCCGAGGGGCTTGCCCCGTCCCGGTCGTGCTGTGAGGACGTACTCGCGCTCGCTCGCCAGACCGTTCGCCTGGACAACCTGGTCCCACTCGTCCCGATAGAAGTCGAGGGGCAAACCGAGCGCGTCGTGGACGTGCGCCGCCTCCCATAGGCGGTCGGCCATGTCGTCCTGGAGCAGGTTCCAGTTGTGATCGAGGCCAGAGACCTTCCGCGCGAGGCGGTGGAGGTTCCACACGTCCGCCCGGGCCAGATCGTCCGGGTCCACCATGCGCCCGAGCTGCTGCTCCAGGTCGAGGGCGAGGTTGCGCGTGAAGGTCGTCACGAAGACGCGCCCTTCCGGCACCAGCTCGTGGAGCATGTACGCCGCGCGGTGAAGCAGTGCCACCGTCTTGCCCGTGCCGGCGCCTCCCAGGACCCGGACGGGGCCGCTGGCCTCCATGCGCACGAGGGCCCGCTGGTCAGGGTGGAGGAACAGGCGCCAGGCCTCGAGGCTCCCATCCAGGGCTGCCTCGAGATCCTCGTCCTCCTCCAGCATGCGGAAGCTGCGCTTGGTAGCAGGATGCTCGACCGCCACGCCGAAGTCGCGGGTGTCGACCTCGCGGGCCCGGTCGAGGCCCAGCTCGGCCACGACCTCTTCGACGGAGCCGCTCACGAGGAGCAGCTCCAGAGCGTCGCCAGCCTCCCCGGGCAGGAGCGGCGCAAGCCGGTACCAGGACTGCTCATCGGGGACCGCACAGACGGCGGCGAGGAGCGGCTCGGGCAGCCCCAGCCGGACGAGGTCCTCGTCCTCGTATGCGGCGAAGGGAGGGCCGTTGTCAGCGTGCTCCGCCGCTTCCGCTGTCTCCGCCTCGGCGGCGGCCTCGGCCTCTGCGACGTCGAAGAGCTGGACGGTCCCGATGGCAGGGTGGATCTCGACCCGCTTCGTCGCCATCCACCCGACCACGTCCTCCGGTGCGCCGGCCCAGAGGACGAAGATCACGTCATCGCTCTCCGGGACTGCTGCAGCGAGGCTCAGGCCATCCACGAGCGTCACGACCTGCAGCTTCTCGTCCGTCACGCCGGCGGCCTTCTCGTAGACGAACCGCTCGGCCTCGGGGTCCTCCCGGAACGCTTCCAAGCCGTCGGTCAGCGCCTTCTGGGCGGCGGGCTCCAGAGCCTCGAAGGCCCGCTGGAGGCCGTTGTGAACGACTACGCGCGGCCTGAGCGCCTTGCGGAGCTCCTCCGCCCGCTCGGTGTCCGAGAGGCTGGTCTCCCGCTCCTCCTCGGCCTCGGCCCGGCGGATGTTCTGGGCGTCCCTGGCCTGGTTGCCGGTCTGCGGGACCTTGAATCCCGGCACGATCACGTCGGCGTCGGAGTGGAACTCCGCGACCCACCACACAGAGAGCTTGCGCGCGAGGCGCATCAACTCGACGACCTCCCAGCTCGAACAGGCCCGGCCGTCCGTGTGGCTCCCCTTGTTGCCGAGCCGTCGCGCCTTGTGGAACCAGGCCATGATCTGATCGTCCGCACGCCCGGTGTCCCGCAGGCGGTGCATGCGGTCGACGAGAGACTCCTGAGGGAAGGCCGGCGGCTTCCCGGACCGCTTCAGCGTGTCTCCGGTGAGCCTCTCGACGAACCGTCGAAAGCCCGCCGCGGCCAGGTCGTGCGCCTCCAGGTGGGCGAAGCATTGCTCCGCCTTCGTGGCCTCGTCACAGAGCGTCGCGTCGAAGTCCTGCAGGAAGCCGAAGTTGTGGCTCGGCTCGCTCACGACTCGCCCCGAACGGCTGCGACCAGGTCATCCGGCTCGACGGGCTCGCTGAACACGGTCCAGCCAGCCGACTTCAGACCGGTGCTGTCCACCTCGGATGCGACGACCGCGATCGATCGGTCGCCCCAGGCCAGCTCGACGGGAACTCCACCAGCGAGCTCCTCACCCGCAGACGGGACGGGTGCTCCGGCGCGTCTCAGCGCCGCGACCAGGTCATCGGTGTTCTCGAGCATGCAGTTCTCGAGGACCTCCGACCATCCGTCCGGCTCGTCAGGCGCCGCAGGTTCCGGAGGCTCTGGTGCGGCCACTGGCGCGGCCGGCTCGGAATCCGAGGCGGGCGGCGCGGATCGGCGCGGAGTCTCCGTCAGGCCCTCGAAGACCTCCGGAGAGAAGAAGGCCCGCTCCCTCGGCTGCCCGACGACCGGAACCACGACCGAGCGATCCAGGTTGCGGTTGAACCACTCGCAGGAGCTCTCGGCGATGAACAGGCACGCGTAGCAAGCCGCGCCGTCGAAGTGCCGCTCGCCCAGGTCGCCGGCCGGCGAGTGGTGCGCACAGATCGGGTCGTTGGAGCAGAGCTGACCCAGCTCCGTCGCTCTGCGGAGGTGGTGGCCGATGCGGTGCCCCTGCTCGACCAGCCCGCCCAGGGTGCCCTCGCTGCCCGGCGTGCCGGTCTTCAGCAGGATGCCGGCCATGGGGGTGTCGCCAGCGGTCTCGCAATAGATGCGCTCCCGGATCGCACTCGCCGAGTACCCGCACTCCAACGAGAGCTGCGTGATCAGCAGGTGCGCGAGGCTGTGGAGCAGGAAGAACCGCGCCCCCGGGAACTGGCCTCCGACCTGGGACGCCAGGAAGCCCCGCTCCAGCTCCTCCTCCCACTCGCGGACCTCCGGGCGGCGCTCCCACGCCCGCACGGCGGCCTCGTCCAGCTCGATGAAGATCCCCTCGCCGCGGATCTCCACCGCCGGGAGCCAGTCGGCGTCGAGGCCCAGCTTGGCCATCTTGCTCTCCGCTTCGTCTCCCCCGGTCTCGCCCTGCCGGTTGCGGACGGCCGGAGAGAAGCGTGTGAAGCCGAGCTGCACCCGCACCTCGCGGAGCTTGTAGGCCAGCGTCACGCCCGCCACCCCGGCGGGGAGGTCGGCGGTCAGCTCCGACGCAGGCAGGCGCTTCGCGAAGAAGTCATCGCCTGCCGGCGGCGGGAGGTCTGCAGGCTTGAGTAGCTCTGCCCCCACCAGCCGCTTGTACTCGGCCCGCCGGATCTCATCGCGGCGCGGCTTCTGGCCCGCCTTGATCTGGGACACCGCATGCAGCACCTCGGCGTCCGAGTAGTTCCCGATGGCGTCGCCCACATCGGGGATCGTTCGGAAGGACGACAATGTCTGCGCCGAAGCCGCCTGGAGGACGTCCCAGTGGTCATTGACCACGTCGAAGAGCTTGCTCCCTTCTTCCGGGATCGACAGCGCGCTCTCGGTGACGGAGAAGTAGCTGTTCGAAGCGGTACGGACCATGAGCTGCACACGGTGCGGGCAGTCCGGCTCGTTGCCCAACCGCCCGAGCCACGGACGCCGCCCCAGGCAAGTGGGGTTCAGCTCCTGCTGGGTCTTCGCGTCCGCCAGCCGGCGCCAGGCTCCGCACGCACACGTGACCTTCACGCCGGAGAAGTCGCCGCTCGTCCCCTCGTGCAGCTTGAGCACCGGGCTCCTGCAGTCGCTACCTGCCCCGCGCTGTCCCTCTGGACCGGAGTGCACGAAGTAGCGCCACGGGAAGTCCTCGAGGTGACCATCCGGGCAGGCCGCGACGAAGCGGACCGGCACGCAGACCGGCCTCCGGTTCGTGCAGTCGTGGACGTAGCGCTCCCTCCGTCGCTGGAGCATGTCGACGCGGAGCAGACGTCGGCACTCGGGATTTTCGCAGACGAACCAGCGCGGGAAGACGGTGGCCCGGATCCCTCGAGCCCAGGTCGGGTCCCGATCGTCGCCGCCGGGTGGGCTCCGGAAGTAGCCGGTCTGCGCGAGCCGGATGCCGTGCTCCTGCTCGAGGCGTGGCGCGAGTCGATCCCGGAGGCGTTGCTCCTCGATGGGCTCCAGCTTCCCCTTGGGACGCCAGGAGTCGAGCCCCCAGACCAGCACCGCATCGTCGACCAGGTCGACCATGGCGCCCGGCCCGTACGTGGTGATGAGCTGGCTCCTGCGGATACGCCCGTCCGGCTGCCGCGCCACCTTGCCGCCCTTAGCCATGTGTAGCCTCCTCCTCCGGCGGCTTCCTGTCTACGAAGACGTGCACCTCGGGCTCCACGTCCCGCATCGAAGTCGGGGCCAGGAACCTGCGGTCCATCTTGGACGCAGGTTGCCCACCAGGCTCCGAAGCGCGCAGCACGTCGTTGGGTGTCAGCAGGAGCGGTCGCCCCTGGGACCCGCGGTCCATGGTGGAGTACTGCCGCTCACCGGCGCCCTCGATGGCGGCCTCCACGAGGCCCTCCCACGTATCGAGGAGCTTCCCCAGGCGCTCCCGCAGGGTCTGGGCCATTTCCTCGGCCTCGTCCTGGGACACCTGCCGCATGGTCCCCTTCGCCCGCCGGACGATCGCTTCCACGACCTGGTTGCCCACCGTCGCGCGGTACTCGCTGACCTTCATCGCCTTCTCGGGGGCCGTCAGCTCCGGCTTCCAGTGGCGGAACATGGCGACCAGCACCGCCGCCAGCCCCCGGTCGAGCGCGGGTCCCGAGAACGGCGTGAGGCTTCCGGCCTCGACCCGCCGGTAAAACGCCGCGTGGTACGTCCGGAAGTGCTCGTAGTGGGAGCGGTCGCGCGCCTTGTAGAGGTTCAGGCACGTCACCACCAGGCCGGGCCGGTTCGCGTCACGGCCGACGCGGCTGGTGGACTGGATGTACTCGCTCGTCGTCTTCGGCTGCCCTGCCATGACCATGAGGCCGAGCCGGTCGATGTCCACGCCGACCGAGATCATGTTGCTCGCCAGGAGGACGTCGATGCCCTTGTCGGCGCGGTCGTGGTGCAGGCGCTCCTTGGTCCTGGCGATGCGTTCGGTGCTCTCGCGGCTGGTGAGCTCCACCGGCATGTCGAGCTTCCGATTGCCCATGTGCGGGTTGTCCCCCTCATGGTCGAGGGGCATGCGCTCCCCGTAGCGCAAGCACCGGCTGCGGACCTCGTCCTCCACGAGGCGGCGCATCCCGCCCAACTCCCGGAGGCTGTTGAAGTAGCCGACGAGGGTCATGTACGGGTCCACGGTCTGCCCGGTCTTGCCTCGCGGCTTGAACCAGCGGCCTCCGCCAGCGAGCAGCGCCACGTAGGTCCGGATGAGCACCTGCTTCATTCGGCGACCCGACGCCGCCACGCCCACGTAGTCCCGACCCGGATCGTCGCGCGCCACCGTGGAGAAGAACGTCTCGTTGGCGTCGATGCCCCGGGGCGGGAAGATGCTCATCCGGCTCCGGCCGAACAGCGCCTTCACGTGGGACGACGCCTCGCGCACCGTGGCCGTCGAGGCCAGGATCTTCGGCATCCGCAGCTTGCCGTCTTCGCCCCGGTAGCGGGTGAGGTGCTCGATGGCCGTCTCGAACAGGCCGGTCATCGTCCCCAGCGGCCCGCTGATGAGGTGGAGCTCGTCCTGCACGATGAGCTCCGGGGGCGGCAGCATGTCCGGGAGCGGCTCCGCGTCGCCGGGGATCCGGCTGTCCATCGCGCCGTAGAACCTCTCCCCCCTCCGATGCGTGGCCCGCCCGAAGAGCATGCCGACCTCGCCCCGCCACGGGGTCATGGCATACTTGTCGACCGTGGCCACGATGAAGCTCGGCAGCTCCCGGTAGATCTGCTCGTCGACGAACAGCACGGGCAGACCCGCCTTGTCCTTGCGTTCGCAGAACTCGCACTTCCAGTTGCCGCAGCTCACGACGACCTCCTCGGGGTCCTTCGCGGAGGGCTTGAGCTGCACGGATCGGCTCTCGATGGCCTTCTGGCACCAGGGACACTCGGTGAGGGGGAAGACCGAGGCCTTGTTGCCCTCGAACTTCACCATGTCCTTCGCCACCTGGCTGATCGTGTTGGCGGTGGCCGAGCGCCCCACCCAGAGCCCGATGGAGAACCGCCCGTCTCCGAGCGGGTTCGAGCCTTCCCCGGCCGCCTTGCCGGCGTCCCGGCGCTGGAGCTCCAGCGCGCACACCATCGTCGCGGCGCGGCCGAGCTGGTCCAGCGTCAGGAGTCGCAGCGTGTAGCGCAGGAGCACCGCCACGCCGAGGCCCTGGTCCGGGCGGCTCTGGCCCCGGAGGCGCCGGAGCACCAGCGTGTAGGCGATGACGCCCAGGTAGGCCTCGGTCTTGCCGCCGCCGGTCGGGAAGAAGATGAGCTCCACCTCCTCCCGATCCGGGTGCGTGTCGTCGCCGATGCTCTCGACGTTGAGCAGGATGAAGGCGAGCTGGAACAAGCGCCAGCGCGGCTCGGAGCCGCCCTCGTACCGCCACGCGTAGCGCTTGCGGGAGGCAGTGGCGATGGCCCGGTTCGCCCGCTGGAAGGCCTCCCGCACCACCGGGTCCGCCGCGAGGCGCTCGATGCCGCGCGCGATCCGTCCTCTGGCCCGCCGGGCTTCACGGACCAGGTGGCCCTGGGTCTCGCTGCGCCGCCTGGCCGTCTCCACGCCGGCCCCGCTGGTGACGTCCTGCGCTGCCTGCTCCTCGATCCAGGTCTCGTACTCCTCCGCCAGCGGGGCCAGGGCGGCCTTCAGCTCCGCGCCCGACGTGGCCTCGGCCAGCACCTCCATGCGGGTCTCGGTCTTCGTCTCCGAGCGGTGCTCCACCCGGTGCACGGTGGAGCGGGGGAGCCAGGAGATGCGGACGACGCGATGGCGCTCGTCGTCGCCATCGCTCTCCACCGCCACGCCGTGGCCGACGGCCCACTCCAGGACGTTCCTGAACTGGACGTCGGAGACGCGCGACTCCCAGTCTTCGCTGGCGGCGTCGCGGAGGTCCGGGCGCGGGATCAGGCCCGCGCTGCTCACCACCTTCATGCCCACCTGGAAGGCGTAGGCCTCGTCCCGGTAGCCGGGCTTCGTCGCCGCGGAGCGCCCGTTGACCAGGAAGAGCGCCACGGCCCGGGTGCCGGGCGGAATGCCGGGCGCGTGGCTCTCCTTGATGAAGGCCTCGACCCGGAGTCCGCGGCTGTCGGGCACCGCCTGGGTCAGGTGCTCGCCGTCGAGCACGACCTCCACGGTCTCGGTCCGGGGGGCCTGTCGCTGCCAGACGAAGGAGGGCCACTTCTCCTTGTCCTCGTCGTCCTTGTCGACCTCCTGCCGCACGTAGTCCGCCCAGCTCACGGTCACGGCGAGGCGGTCGGGCGCCCCGCCACCCGACTCCGGCGGCAGCAGGAGCGACATCCCCACCGACGAGGGGAAGAACCCGCGCCGCTTGGGCTCGGGATCCGGGTCAGAATCGTCGTCGCTCTCCACGTCGTCGCCAGCGCCGAGGTCGGCGTCGTCCAGGCTGGGGTCCTCGTCCTGGACCTCCTGCTCGTCCTCCTCGGGAGCCCGGTCGCCGGCGTTGGCGAGGAACCCGGTGAGGTACCAGCGGGAGGGGGGAAGCGGCAGGACCTCGCCGCCCTCCTCGGTGTCCGCGTCGGGCGCGAACGGCCCGACGAGGTCGGCGTGGAGCGCGTCGACGAGGCGCTCGCGGGCCTCGGCCGAGTCCTGGGGTGGGGCTGGCGCGGCGGAGGTCGTCGTCATGCTGCCTCAGAGGTCCAGGTTCTGCTGGTGGTCGGGCGCCTTCTTCTTGCTTCCCTTTCCGTTGCCCTTCGAGCCGTTGCCGCTCCGCTTCTTGGCGCCCGCGGCGGCGCTGCGCTCCTCCTTCGCCCGCTCGGCGTTGAGCGCGAAGAGCTGGTCGATGACCGCGTCCTCGAAGCGCTGGTGGAGGAGCTTCTCCTCCTCGGTCTGCGGATCGGTGTAGGGCGGGATGGCGTCGATGAGCCGCTCGCCGAGGCCGGGCACCTCCACGTCCTCCCACCCGTAGGCCTCGATGACCGCGCGGTCCACGGCCTCGTGGAGCTCGCGGAGGCGCTCGACGTCCGGGTCGCGCACCTCAGGGTCTTTGAGGTCGTTGTAGGTGTCTGTGAGGCCCTGGTTCTTGTCCACGCAATAGGCCGCCCGGGCTGCGTGAAGTTCGCGGCCGGCGAGATCCAGCGGAGAATCTGCGTCTAGCGTGTCTGTTGGCGGGAAGGGGAAGGTGACGAAGCAAGCGGACGGGGAATACTGAAGGTCCGTCTTCAACGTAGCGGAGAGGAGTCTAGCCCACCGCTCATGGACCCGTGATTGCATTAGCCCCAAGTGCGCGTCCCTATCCAACGGGAAGATAACGAGCTTCTCATTGAATATCCGGTCGGTGGGTTGCCAGGCAACCATCAGGTGCTTGCTGATCCGCGAACAGGCAAGACACCTCTCCATCCGAGCGAGAACCCGATGTAGGGAAGGCCGGGGGTCGCCGAAAAGCCAGAAGCGCTCGCGGACGGACTTTCGCTTCACCAGGTCGCGTTGCGGCTTTACCAACCGATAGACGCGATCTATGAGTTCGGGCCATGCTCCGGCTTCCTCCAATGTCATCCGTCCGAAGTAGATCACGTACCGGCTGTGCTCTTGCGTCGGGCTGCGGTTCAGCTCCTGACCGCCCAGGTAGGGGCGAATCACGTCGGCATTTCGGGAAGCACGTTGCAGGAAGTAGTCGCGTTCCTCTTCTGTGAGGATCAGTCCCGGCGCGTAGACCTTCTCGCCCAACGAGCTCATTCCTGCGTTCGCTCGCAGCTTCACAGGATCTTCGCGCTCCGGCGTCGGTCTAAGCCTTGAATTGATTGTAGGGACCCGAAGACCGTTGAGCACGGCGCGGTTCACCATGCGCGCTGGTGCTCCGATACCGAGGTGCAGCACTGAGATCGTTACATTCGCCGCTCCTGGCCATGGCACATCTGTCTCGGCGGAGTAGATAGCAAAACCAGATGCGACCATTCGCTGGAGGGCAGTAGCCCGCGTGCGGCCTTGACTGATGGTGTTCGTCGCGATGAGCCCAACCGTGCCGTGGGCCCCCACGAGATGGCCTCCTCGCCGGAAGAAGTGCGCTGACAAGTCGGCGCGACCATGGCTCCCGGGGTGGAGGCACTGCAACCAGTCGACATACTGGTCCCCGTTGAACTCGGTGATGAGCACGTCCCCGGCGAAGGGCGGGTTCCCCACGAAGGCATCGAACATCGCGACCTGGTTCACGGCGCCGCCATCGAGCGGATCGGCGCGGCGCTCGTGGAAGACCTCGGGGAACTCCAGGGGCCAGTGGAAGACCGGAGCGAGCCGCCGAGCCTCGTCCACCCACGCCTGGACCTCGGACGGGACGCGGACTTCGGGCTCCTCCTCTTTCAGCCACTCCGCGATGACGGCGAGGCGCTCGCGACGGGCCTTGTCCTTCGCCTTCTCCTTGCTCGCCGAGAACCAGGCGCCGACGAGCGCGTCGCCCACGAGCCGGGGAACGGTCAGGGCGAGCTCGGCCTCGTCGAGGAGGAGCTCCTTGTCGCGGGTCAGGCCGGCGCCCTCCTCGCGCGCCAGCTCCAGGATCTCCTGGCGCCGATCGAGGGCCTCCACGATGGCCCGGTCCAGGCCCTCGAAGAGGAAGTCGATGGTCGCGCTGCGCTCGAGGTCCCAGTCGAAGCGGCGGATCTGCTCGACGGACAGACCGACCAGGGAGTCGCCGTGCCGGAGGGCGTGGTCGACGAAGGTGAAGGGCTCGTCCCGGGCCAGGGTCACCAGCCACAGGGACATGCGGGCCAGGTCCACGGCGAAGCGGTTCTTGTCCACACCGTAGAGGCAGCGCTGGGCCACCAGCCGACGCGCGTGGGTGGTGGGGTCGTCCACCTGCTCGGTCATCTCGGCCAGGCGCCCCTCGCGGGACCACGCGCTGACGACCAGGTCGCCCAGGTGGCGGCAGGCCTCGACGAGGAAGGCGCCGGAGCCCATGGCCGGGTCGCAGATCTTCAGCGAGAGGAGGTCCTCCGAGGTCGGCTCGTCCCCGAGCGCTCGGATCACCGGCTCCAGGGTCCGCTCGACGATGGGCTGCGAGAGCGTCCGCGGGGTGTAGTGGCTGCTGGTCCGGATGCGCTCCTTCCCGGGCTGCAGCACCAGTCGACCCGCCGGTCGACGGCCGAACGCGTCCTTGTACCGCTGCGTCTCCAGGGCCTGCAGGACCTCCTCGTCCGTGGAGGCGTCCTTGATGGCCCTGGACAGGCTCGTGGCATCCGACTTCGACAGGCCCCACTCCGACTTCAGCCACTTGGTGAGCTGCTGGGCCGGGACCTCCGAGACCGCTTCCGCGGACAGCCACGCGCTGGCGTCGCCCGCCCGGATGCAGACCGCCTCGCCCTCCAGGCTCTCCACCCGGTAGCCCATGAGCCGCTCGTACACCGAGCCGATCTGCTCGACGTCGAGGGCGCGATAGGACAGGCGCTGCCCCTCCAGCACGAGGAGGCGCTTCAACACCTCGAACACCGTGCCATCGTCCACGCGGGGGGTGGCCACCGCGGCGTTCGCCTCGGCTCCCACCTGGGCCGCGCCGGACAGGTCGCGCCCCTCCAGGAACGGGTAGGCGTCAGGATCGAACAGGCGGCCCCGCCGCGGGGGCATCTGGACGCTGCCGTGGTTCAGGCCGCCGTGGATGGCGCGGAACAGGGCCAGCAGGCGGGGCCACGCGCCGAAGCGGCGGTCCATGCTCTCGGGGTGGGCGCCGGCGTCGTCGCGGAGCTGCGCGTAGAGGCCGAGGACGCTCAGGTGCTCCTCGTAGAGCGGCTCGTCGACGGGCAGGATGCCGTTGTCCTCGGCGTACAGGACAAAGACCAGCCGCAGCAGGACGGCGAGCAGGCCGCCGTAGAGGTGGTTGCCCTCCGCCTCCAGGGCCTGCTGCAGGACGTGACGGTGGTACTCCGGCCCGCGGCTGGCGGCGGCCTCGAAGCCTTCGAGGAGCACGCCCAGGGCGTCCAGGACCTGCTCCGCGAGCTCCTCGGTGACGTCGGCCTGGCGGTCTCGGCTCTGGCGCGCCAGCGCCGGGAGCGAGCCCTCTTCCCTGCTGAACAGGCCGTCCGCGGACAGCAGCATGAGCAGGGCGTCGAGGATGGGCCGCCCGCCCGACTGGACCATGTCGGCGAGCCGGAAGGTGATGCTGCCCACGGACTCGCCGTGCGGCGCGTACACCAGGCGCAGCACCTGGCCGTTGGACAGGAGGCCGAAGGGCACCCGGCAGTGCCGGAGCAGGCGCTCGAACTTGCGGACGGGCGGGTAGCGCCACTCGCCGGTGTCCGTCTCCGGCTTGTCGAGGTCGAGACCGGTGGGAAGGTCCCACACCAGGATCAGCAGGTCGTCCGCCGCACGCGTGGCCGGGGTGTCCGGGGCCGGGCCGCGGTCCTTCGGGCGCTCCGCGTCGGGCTCGTGGAAGGGGTTCTTCAGCGCGTAGGTGGGCCGGAGCTCCTGGTCGCCCTCGGCCACCCACAGGTGCAGGTCCTCCGGGAGGTCGTCGGGGCCCAGCAGGACGGTCTCGTCCCACTCGAGGAACTCCGCCAGGAACGTGCCGAGGTCGCGGAACGCCGGGCGCTCCTCGGTCGTGTCTCCGTCCTCCTCGACGCCCGTGAGGTAGTCCAGCAGCTCGCGCTGCTTCGCCGCCGGCTGGCGCTGGGAGATCTGCGCCTCGGCGAGGGTGGGGACGCTCAGCACCAGGCCTTCCACCGGCTGGACCAGGCCCAGCCAGTGCTCGTGGAAGTGGCGCTCCTTCCGGGACAATCGTGAGCTCACGATCGGCTCTCCGGCCAGAGGTAGACGAGACCGACGGGAACGATCCTGCGCAGCTCGACCTGGAAGAGCTCCTCGACGGCGCGGGGCTCCTCCTCCGCCTCGCGATCCAGCTCGGCGCGACGCGCCTCCATGTGCTGCCGGTCCCGGTCGAGCTGGCGGCGCTCCCGCGGGTCCCAGGAGTCGTCGCGGAGGTCGAGCTGGAGCTGGCCGATGCGGTCGTCGATGGCCTTCTTCTGGCGCGTCAGGATCTCGCGCAGGGCCTCGGCGTCCTTCCGGCCGCGGGCCTCCAGGTCGACGGCGGCCTCCGCGGCCCTTGCATCCGCCTCGGACTCCAGGGCCGGCCAGAGGGCGGCGAAGTCGTCTGCGGCGAAGGGGGCCATGCGCTCGGCGCGCGCCTCGGGGAACGCGTCGTCGTCGCGCGCGGCCTGCACGAGCGCCTTCCCGAGCAGCGCCTCGGTCCTGGCGTGCGTCTCGCCCTCGTAGGGAGTCAGGCCGTGGCCTGCGTCGGCCTCGGTCCAGGGGGCCGACACGGTCACCATCTCGTCGTGGAGGCGCCGCGCGCCCTTCCCGAACAGCGAGAGGCGGGCATACGCGACCACGCGGGGCTCGTAGAGGTCGGGCACCCGGACGATGCTGGCGCGGGACAGGTCGGTCTGGCCGTAGCCCTGAGCGCGGAAGCGGCTCAGGGCGCGCTTCACGAAGGGGTGCTCCAGGTGGAGGTGGACGACGGGGTCGTTCATCCGATCGGTGGGCTTGAAGACCACCGGTCGCGGTGGGAAGTCCCTTCGCCAGTCCCAGGGCTTCATGTCGCGGGGGCGGGGCGGGCGCAGGGTGTCGATGGTGCGCTCCCAGCCGGTGAGCTTCTCGTGCGGAACCAGCCACGCCTCGCAGCTTCGATCGCCGGGTAGATCGACCGTGGTCTTCTCCAGCCGACCCGCGCCCGCCAGGCGGCAGCCGACCTCGACGGCCATCCGCAGCGCGTCCGGATCGACGCCGACCTTGTCGCTGGAGTTCTGGAGTCGCCGCTGAGCCGTGCTCATCTCGCGCTGCAGGCTCTCGAGGTTGCGGGCCTGCTCCAGCTCGCGCTGGGCGGTGGCGCGATGCTCCGGGTCGGCGTCGGTTTCCTCCAGCTTCCCGGCCGTCTCGGCGTCGATGCCGTCCGCCAGCGTGCGCTCCACCTGGTCGAGGACGATGGTGCCGAGGGAGCCGAGCTCCGTCTGGATGGACTCCACCTTGGCGACGAGGATGTCGAGGACCCGGTCCTCAGGGCGCTGCGGCAGCGTGAAGTAGTGGCAGCGGACCACGGGCTCGGGCTGCCCCGTCCGGTCGATGCGGCCGTTTCGCTGCTCGAGGCGCGCCGGGTTCCAGGGGACGTCGTAGTGAAAGAGGTCGGCGCAGGCGCCGTGGAGGTTGACGCCCTCGCGGGCGGCGTCGGTCGCCAGCAGAATGCGAGCGGGGGAGTCGGGGTGGTTGAAGGCCTCCTGCACGTCGGCGCGCTCGTCGTCGCCCATGCCGCCGTGGATCTCCAGGATGCGTTCTCCGGCGCGGTCCGTGCCCGAGATGGCTTCCCGCAGGCGCTCGCGCAGGTAGCGCTTGGTGTCGCCGTACTCGGTGAAGATGATGATCCGCCGGTTGGCCCAGCGCCGCTGCTCCGCGCTGGGCTTCCTGACGTCGGGCGCGACGGCGGGGCAGCAGCTCTCCCCGAGCCAGTGCAGCAGCGCCAGGAGCTTGGGGCTCTGCTCGTGGCGGTGGGCCTCGGCGAGGTCGCACATCTCGCGGAGCAGGCGGAGGGCCCGCTCGTTGGCCGGCTCGAAGTCGCGGGAGCGGGCCTCGACCTCGGCTGCCTCCTCCGAGTCCAGCGCGTCGTCGTCCGTGCCGTAGGTGTCGGCGTCCTCCCGAGCGGCGTCCACCGAGGCGTCGTCCTCGGCCTCCGAGGTCTGATCCGCCAGCCCCAGCTGGTCGGCGTCGGGCGTCGGGTTGTCGTCGAGCCAGCGCGCGTGGGCCTTCAGCGTGCGCTGGAAGGCCTCGATGCTGGACAGGAGGCGCTTCTGGAGGCTCACGAAGACGAGCCGGCCGCGCTTGCGGAGGGGCTTTGCCACCTGCGTGTAGTCGCGGAGCAACTCGGCCAGGCGGACCTCGGCATCGCTGCCGGGGCCGAGATCCGCGGTGGCCGCCGAAGTCTCGTCGGCTCGCTTCCACTTCGAGCGCCAGCCGTCGCCCTCGTGGGTCAGCTCCACGCGGATGATGTGTCGGTCGGGGTAGTCGGCGCCCAGGGCCTTCAGGTCGCTCTTGAGGCGGCGGACCATCACGCCTGACAGGTCCTCGGGGCCCGTGATGGGGACTCCGCGGGTGAAGCGGGCCGGGTCGAGGACCTCCAGGAGCGCCGAGAACGAGTTCGAGTGGCCGTTGTGGGGCGTGGCGGACAGGAAGAGCCGGTTGTCGAAGCGGCCGGCGAGGTCGCGCACGGTGCGGGTGATGGCGGAGTCCACCGCGTACTGGGAGCCGCTGGCCGGGGCGACGGTGTGGGCCTCGTCCAGGATGAGGAGGCTCCGGCGGGCGCGGTCCGTGAGCTGGTGGAGGAGGGGCTCGAGGTACTCGGGCCGGCGGAGGATGTCGTAGCTGACGATGAACCGGCTGTGTGTGGACCACGGGTTGACGCCGAAGCCGCGCTCGCGGCGGCGACGGGCCACGAAGGCGCGGTTCATGATCTCGAAGCGGAGGCCGAAGCGGCGCTCCATCTCGTCGCGCCACTGGAGGGTGATCGAGGCCGGGGTGACGATGAGGACGCGCTCGACCTGGCCGCGGAGGATGAGCTCCTGGAGGACGAGGCCGGCCTCGATGGTCTTGCCGAGGCCGACGTCGTCCGCGATGAAGAGGTTGGCGCGTGGGAGGTCGAGGGCCTTCGAGAGCGGCGGGATCTGGTGGGTCTTGAGCTGGATGCCGGCCCGGAACGGTGACTGGAAGAGCTGGTTGTCCGTGGCGGACACGCTGTTCCAGCGCATGGTGTGCAGGTAGGCGCCGAAGCGGGCGGGATCGTCGAGGCGGTCGATCCGGCCGAGGCCTTCGGAGCCGGGCTCGATGACCCGTGCGCCGAGCTCGAGGGGCCAGAACACGTCCAGCTCGCGGCCCTGGGCGTCGTCGTCGAGGCAGACCAGCTCCACGCGCTCCACCGGCCGGCTGGCGGTGGCGTCGTCGCTGATCGGGGGCGGGTGGACGCCGGTGATGAGGTACTGCCGCTGGCGGACCAGGGCGAGCCGTCCGGGACGGGGCGTGTGCGGGCTGGCGGCCGGGGCGTCGTCATCCTCGAACACCCGATGCTGCTCGCCGGAGTGGGCCAGGAGCCGGCGCGCGAGCTCGCGGCGGGACCGGCCCTCGGTGTCGAGATCGTGGGCCTCGAGGGCCTTGCGGAGCTCGTCGCGGAGGAGGTGGCTCAGGAGCTCCGGCAGGGCGGTCGGCCGGGCCTTCTGCACCTCGGCGGCGAGCTGGGCGATCGTCTGCCGCGAGGAGAGGTGGTTCAGGCCGAGGCCGCGCGCCAGGACGAGGATGCGGTCCTTCGTCGTCAGCGTGCGCAGTACGCTGGCGAGCGTCACGGTGCCCGTGGGGCCCTGGGCCTCGAACCCGGGGAGGGAGGGAGACGTCATTCGCTGGGTACCTCTGTGACCGGGGGCAGCCACCCTTGCGGCACCGGCCGGAAGACTCCGGCGGTGATGCAGCGCTTGAACTGGCCCGACAGGTTCGTGGCGAAGTGGGGGTCGTCGACCAGCACGCCGACCTCGATGTTCCGGGTCTGGCCGCGGTCGGTGAAGTTGGCGGAGGTGACGAAGGCCCGCTCGTCGTCGACGACGATGCACTTGGCGTGTACGGACGCGTAGACGTCACGATCGAAGCGCCGCGGATCGTAGTGGAACGTGGGCCGGAGGTCCCACGGCCAGTTCTTCTCCAGGAACTCGCGCACGTGCGTGCTGACAACCGGCTCCTCGTCCGTCGGCTCCACGTCGCGCTGGTCGCCCGGGATGTCGATGAAGAAGTCGCACGTCACGCCACGCTCGGCCATCGCCGCGTGGAGGGGCGCGAAGAGCGCCTCGCCGTGGTCGAAGTTGAAGCCAGCCAGGACGACGCGCCGCCGGGCCCCTCGGAAGACCTGCTCGAGCACCCGTCGCGTGTCCCGCGTCGTGGCGTGCGTCGCCTCGGGCCCGGTCCAGACCAGCTCGACGCCCGGCTGCTGACGGCGCCGCTCCGCCAGCGCGGCCTCGATCACGTGGGGCAACGCCGAGGCGTCCAACCGAGCGCAGGCCGCGGCGAGCCCTTCACGATCGACCGCCAGCCCCGCCGCCGCCAGACGCGACGCCGTGACGGGCGGGCTGACCCGGCCCTCGCGGAGCGCAATGCCCAGCGACTCCAGGTCGTTCGTCGAGACCCGGGCGAGCGGTCCCTCGATGTCTGCAGCGCGTCGTGGCATCGGGCTCCGGCACGGTCAGCCTTCGGCTGCCAGATGCTGCCTGCTCGGGCTGGCGTTCCGCAACCCCTGGAGCCACGCCATCGGCGCGGGTCGAAACCGTCGAACGCCGCATGGTTGCGGCGCAGGCGGAGGCCGCATTGTCAACCGCGAGCAAGTCCTCTACAGGTTGAATCGACCGCGAACAGCACGCACCGAGGAGCTGCAATGCCAGATGACCTGCTGGGGGCTCAGGACAGCGCGTACGACCCGTCGCGAGTGAGCGAGGGCGGTTCGTCCGATCCGTTGAAGATGAGCAAGTACGCGAAGGCGCTCGCCCGGTTCGTGTGCCATAGCCACACGCCGATGACGGTCGGCATCCAGGGGGAGTGGGGCTCGGGCAAGACGAGCCTCATGAACATGATGCGGGCGGAGATACGTGGGAACGCTCAGACGGCCACCCATGCGCGCGTGTACAGCTTCGAGACCTGGCAGTACGGGGCGCTGGAGGGGGATGGCGCGCTCGGCGTGAGCCTGGTGAGCAATATCACCAGCAAGATCGCCAGGTCGTTCGAGGAGGACGACTCGCGCCGGTGGCAGCTCCAATCGCTGGCGGGCGAGGTCATCGGGATGTTGGGCACCGTGGCGACGCGGGCTTCGGGCCACATGGTCGAGGCGGCGACGGCCGGGGTCATCCGCGGGCGGGACATCGAGGAGCTGGCGACGCGGGTGCGGCCGGGTTCGGGTCACGAGGACGAGCTGGGCCTCGACCAGATAAAGAGCGCCTTCAAGGAGCTCGTCGCCAACGCCCGGGGCGGCTCCGTAGACCGCTTCGTCATCTTCATCGACGACCTGGACCGCATTCGCCCCGGTAACGCGGTGGCGATGCTCGAGGTCATGAAGAACTTCATGGACGTGGAGGGCTGCGTCTTCGTCCTCGCGTGCGACTACGAGGTCGTTCGGCTGGGCGTAAGAGAGCGATTCGGGATCGACGATCCCGCCAAGGCTCGTGCGTTCTTCGACAAGATCATCCAGGTCCCGTTCCAGATGCCCGTGCGCAGCTATGAGATCCAGAAGCTCCTCGAGGAGTTCCTGGCGGCGAAGTGCAAGCGCGCGAACAAGGGCCGCTACAACCAACCGCAGCAGAACAGCGTCGAGAACGCAGCGCGAATGCTGGACCAGATGGTGAAGCTCGCGACCGGGACCAATCCGCGTGCGTTCAAGCGGTTCCTGAACGTATTGGACCTCCTTTCGCTCATCAGCGAGGAGTACAGCGGCGACAGCGAGAGGCGCGCATCGGTCTGGCTTGATCCCCAGAGCCCCGATGCGATCAGCCTCGTAGCGCTCGTGGCCTTGCAAACACGCTGGCCCGGCGTCGCCGACCACATTGCCTCCCGCGAGGGCGTGGACGCGCTCCGGGTCACGCTGGAAACCCTGCGCGGACGAGACGACGGGTCGGACGACGAAACGGCGGCCTCCGAGCAGGTCGACGAGGACCTCCTCGAGATGCTCCAACAGCGCTACGGTGGCGACGGGCCAGAGAGCTGGGAGTCCCACGAGGAGGTCGCTGATCTGCACGCGTTCGGGGAGCAGCTCTTTCGTCTGCTCGACCGGGAATACCGGGGGCAGCGAAACTACCTCGATGTGGAGGAGTTGGAGCCCGTTCAGCGCTGGGCTCGACGTGTCTCGTTGACGGGCACTCGTCAGACGAAGCTTCACAAGACCCCCTGGCTCCGCTTCCGGGAGAGCCTCGTGAAGCACGTGACGGAGGGCATCGAGGACAGCGCCGAGGACAAGCGGGTTCGTCAGAAGGCCGTGCTGTGCTGCGACGTCCTGGATACGATCCGAGATGCATGCGAGAGCACGCCGTTCCGAACGCTGCGCAAGCCAGACTCGTTCACGGTGTTGCTGGACCGAAGCGGCCTGCCGGACGAGCGCGCGAAAGGCACGCCGAAGCAGCCGACGCTCATCTCGGCCTCCACGCGGCGCCTCCGGATCAAGTTGAACCTCGGGCCGGCCTCCATGACGAAGTATCAGCTTCCCCGGATCGACGAGATCGGCCAGCGGCTGGCGCGGCGTTGCGACGTCTTGGGGCTCGAGGCCGAAGAGGGCGACTTCGGCTGGTACGTTCACTTCACAGGGAACGGAGACCTCGACCGCAAAGCGGTCAAGGTCGCATTCCGAGAGCTGGCCCAGGATCTGGTCTCCTACGCAGAGACGGCGATGGATGTGCCCCTCGATTCGGAGACCGGTCCTCGCCAGAGCTCGGATTCCACACTCGTGCCTACGCCTCCCGAGGTGGCGTGAAATGCGGTCCCTCTTGGCCTGGCTGGACCACGACACGGAGGCCCACGAGCGGTCGCAGCGGATGCTCGCGCTGTTCGACGAGAAGGACGCGCGGGACGAGCTGGGGCTCGGGGGGATCCGGGATGCGTTCTCGGACCTGTTCTTCCCGGGGACGAGCACGATCCAGACGCGAGTGCGGTACATGTTCTTCGTGCCCTGGGTCTACCAGCTTCTGGAGACGCAGGGCGTGTCGTCGTCGGACGCGGCGAAGCGGGCGCGCGACCTGGAGTTGCGACTCACGCCGGCGCTCAAAGCGGGCTGCGACGACGACGAGTGGGGCATCTTCGGCGTGTCCGCCGGGCGGACGTTGAAGCGGCTGCCGAGCATGGCCTACTGGTCAGGGTTGGCCGAGTGGGGGATACGTCGGTACGGGGGAAGCCGCGGGCAGTACCACGCGGGCCTGGACGTGATCCTGGAAGGGCGCCGCCTCACCAAGGGCCGGAAGGAGCGGGCGCTGGACCACGGTGACGACTCGGACACCGTGGACGCGCTCCGCTACGAGACGTGGCACCCGAAGCTACCGAAAGCCCCGCAGGGATTCCCAGACGAGCCTCTCGACTTCCGCCTGACGCGGGAGGAGGCCACGTTCCTGCGAGATCGGATCATCGAAAACTGCGCGGACAGCCTGTTGGCGCGACTGCTTCAGCTCGAGCAGGTGGACGAGGCGGCGAACGCCCCCTGGGAGATCGGCAGGGCCAAGCTCAGCGACAACCAACAGTCGAACCTCGAGCTCGCGCGCCTGTTCTCCCTGGTCGTGCACGGCGCCGCGTTCCTCTACAACCTGGAGCTCGCCCGGGAGCTGAGGAACGACCAGTGGATTGCCCGGTACGAGGGGAAGCTCTCCGACTGGGGTGCGGAGATCACCCGGGAGCTGGACACGATCCGGGCCTGGGCCGGCGACCTGGGGCCGCTCTGGACCACGGTCATGGGCCGCGGGTACCGGATCACTCCGGCGACCCGAAGCTTCGTGGAGCGCTGGGCGCAGCTGGCCGTGGGCCATCGGGGCGAGGTTCAGGACCACCCACAGGCACGCCGGCTCGTGCGCCAACGCGAGCGGCAGATGAAGGGCACCCGGTCCCGCTTCGACAACCGCCGCGCCCGAGAGAACTGGGGTGGCGCGGCGGGTGTGGCTCGACTGAGATTTCGCTGGGACATCGGCAAGCTCTACGTCCGCGAGATCTGCGACGGACTGCGGAGGAGCGAGTAGTGGCCGCGACCGACAACGGGCGCAGCGGGGCCCTGGACCCGAATCACCGCATGCTCCTGACGGACGCGCTGACACCTCCTCCGGGCATGGCGTTCGACCAGGGGTTGGCGACGACCTTCAGCCTGGACCTGCCCACGCTGATGATGGTGCCGCTACAGCTGGTCCTGTCCGGCGCCGAGGACGCGCGTCGCCTCCTCCAGGACCAGGTGGCGCTGCTGGAGGCGGTGCAGCGAGCGGCGTCGCGCCTCCACATCTTCTGCCAGGCGGGCTCGATTCGGGTGCCGGACGCGCCACGGCCACTGCTGAGCCTCCTGGAGAAGCTCGTCGTCGAGGTGACGCCGCCGGGGAACGGCGATGGGGTGTTCCATCCCAAGCTCTGGCTTCTTCGATTCGTGCCGACGGGTGGCGACGGGCGCCCGCTGCTCCGGTTGCTGATCCTGTCGCGGAACCTCACGCCGGACCGGTCGTGGGACCTGTCGCTCCAGCTCGACGGCAGGCCCGGCAAGAGGCGCGTGAAGGAAAACGACGACCTCGCGAAACTCATCGAGCGGCTCCCCGGATGGGGCCTTCGCGACGTAGGCGAGGACGTCACTGAGCAGGCCCACGAGCTCGCGGCCGAGGTGCGCAGGACGCGCTGGAGGCTCCCGCCCGGCTTCGAGAGCGTTCGCTTTCACGCCGTCTGGCCTCGAAAGAGCGGCTGGCGTCCCGAGAATCCCGACGAGCTCGTGGTCATCTCCCCGTTCCTGTCAGGGTCGGCCCTGGACGCACTGGCCGAGCGGACCGATGGCCGCAAGGTCCTCGTCTCCCGTCCCGAAGAGCTTGAGGGCCTCTCGAAGGACATCCGGGAGCGCTTCGACGAGGTGTCCGTCCTGGACGACTCGGCGCACCACGGCGACAGCACGGACGAGGCGGCCGAGGGCGACCGTCAGGGGCTCCACGCGAAGGCCTACGTGTTCAAGCGGGGATGGCGCACGCACATGGTCATGGGCTCCGCGAACGCGACGCACGCAGCCCTGATGACTCCCCGGAACGTCGAGGTGCTCGCGGAGCTGATCGGCCTGCGCTCGAAGGTCGGCACGGTTGACGGGATGGTGATGACCGAGTTGCGGCCCTATCTACGTCCCTTCGAGCCGGGCGAGGTGGAAGCGCCTGCGGACGACGCCGCGGTCCGCAGTCTCGAGCGAGCACGTCGCCGGCTCGCGTCGCTGCCTTGGAAGGCGCGCTGCGAGCGTGCGGACTCGGAGGAGTCCTGGTCCCTCGTCGTCTCCCTGCAAGAGGAGCCGGACGCACCCGCGGTGGAAGGGATGCGACTGTGGCCCGTCACCCTCCGCGAGGAGCACGCCATCGACGCCACGGGGCTTCTCCGCGGCGACCCGGTGCAGCTATCGGACCTCGACGTGACGTCTCTGACCGGCTTTCTGGCGGTAGAACTGAGCGCTCGGGACGCGAGCGGCGCAGACATCCGAGAGCGCTTCGTGGTGAACGCGCCGCCCGAAGGCATGCCGGAGGAGCGGCACGCTGCCATCGTGCGCTCGGCCATCCGGAATCGGAGCGGGTTCGTGCGCTACCTGCTACTGCTCCTGGGCGACATGGACGGCGACGGAGGCCTGACCGAGCTCGCGGCGACGGCGATGGGGAACGGGGACGGCGGCGCGTTCGGCGGAGACGGACAGGTGCCCCTGCTCGAGGAGATGACCCGGGTCCTCGCCCGGGACCCGGCCCGACTGGTGCACGTCGCCCGGCTCGTGGAGCGCCTGCGAGAGGACGAGGAGGCGCGGGCGCTGTTCCCCGAGCGCTTTCTGGAGGTCTGGGAGATCTTCGAGCAGGTCCGAGAGGAGGGAGGATGAAGAAGGCCGAACTGCTCGACCCGGAGCCGGTCCTGGACCGCCTCAAGGACTTCCAGAAGCGGACGGTGGAGCACGTCTTCGGGCGCCTCTACACCGATCCGAAGCCGACCCGTCGCTTTCTCGTGGCCGACGAGGTGGGGCTCGGCAAGACCATGGTGGCGCGTGGGGTCATCGCCAAGGCCGTTCGCCATTTGCAGGAGCACACCCCGGTCGACCGCATCGACGTGGTGTACGTCTGCTCGAACGCCTCCATCGCGCGGCAGAACGTCAACCGGCTCAAGCTGACAAAGCACAAGGACATGGCGTTCGCCAGCCGGCTAACGCTGCTACCCGCAGAACTATCTACCCTGACCAGCAACCAGCTCAACTTCGTGAGCTTCACGCCCGGGACAACGTTCGATCTCAAATCCTCCCAAGGTATCGTCGACGAAAGGGCCATCATCTACCGAATGCTTCGCGGCCACTTCGGAGACGTATCACCAGCGGGCCTCTACAAGGTATTTCGCCACTCCGTAAACGACCAACGATGGGAGCGCTTGACCCGCGCCAAGACGCCTCGCGTGGACCCGGGCCTTACCCGCATCTTCCAGGATGAGGTGCGCGGTGACCCGGAGTTGCTCGACGAGTTGGTCGAGGTCTGCGCCGCGTTCCGACACGCGAAGAGTTGGAACAGCGCCACGGTCCCGCGGCGCCGGGCCACCGCGGTCATCGGGAACCTCCGCAGAGTCCTTGCGTTCGTCTGCATCACGAGTCTTGAGCCCGACCTGGTCATCCTGGACGAATTCCAGCGGTTCTCGCACCTGCTCCACGATGACTCAGACGCCGGAAAGCTCGCTCGTGCGTTGATGAACTACAGGGACACGAAGGGCCACTGCCGCACGCTGCTCCTGTCGGCCACCCCGTACCGGATGCTGACCCTCCACCAGGAGGAGGGGGGAGATCACTACGAGGAGCTCGTGGACACCCTCCGCTTCCTCTTCGACGGGGACGAGGCCCAGGTCGAGGCCGTTCGGGGCGACCTCGACGCGCTCCGTCTGGCGCTGTATCGGCAGGGCACCGACGGAGACGCGGACCTCGACGGCCCCACGGAGCGCCTGCGCAAGCGCCTGATGCGCGTCATGTGCCGCACGGAGCGGGTGGCGTTCACCAAGCGCGAGGACGCCATGCTGGTCGAGTCCCCCACCCCGGTCGACCTGGACGCATCCGACCTCGTGCAGGCGTGCGCAGCGGACCGGGTGTCCCGGGCGGTGGGGGCCGGGAACGTGCTGGAGTACTGGAAGTCGGCGCCCTACCCGCTCAACTTCATGAAGGGCTACGTCCTCAAGCGAAAGCTGCGGCCCATGCTCGAAGCCGCAGAGCCGGCCGCGGTCGCCGCGGTGAAGCGTCACGCGTCCGACCTGCTGTCGCAGCGGGGGATCGAGCGCTATCAGCCCATCGACCCGGCCCACGGCCGCATGCGTGCGCTGCTTCGCGAGGTCGTGGAGAGTGGGATGTGGCGGCTCCTTTGGATGCCACCGAGCCTCCCGTACACCGAGCCGGCGGGGCCCTGGGCGGACGTGGGGCCGGTCACGAAGGCCCTCGTGTTCTCGGCGTGGAACGTGGCGCCGGACGCGCTCGCCACCCTCTGCTCCTACGAGGTGGAGCGGCGCATCGTCGCCGCCGGCGGCGGGCGGCAGCCCGACTACTCGGAGCTGATGGCGGCGAAGCCGGGGCTCCTGCGCCTGACTCGCCGAGAGGACGGCCTCTCCGGCATGTCGACGCTGGCGATGCTCTATCCGTCCCCGGAGCTCGCGCGATGCGTCGACCCACTTGCCGAGGCGATGGAGGCGGAGCGCCCGTCCCCAGACGCGTTGCGTGAACGCGTCGAGGAACGTCTCCGTTCGGAGTGGTCCGGGCAACTGGATTGGGATGCACCGGAGGCCGCACTCGAAGACGAGCAGTGGCACTGGGCGGTCTTCGGTGTGGTGGACCAGGACCGTTCCGAGTCAGTTCTCGCGTGGTGCCGTTCGCCGGAGGGCTGGTCGGCGATCCAGAAGGAGACCGACCACGACACGGCGTTCGACGCACACATCGGACGATTCTTCGAGGGCTTGCGGGGCGACCTCTCCCTCGGCCGACCTCCTGAAGACCTGTGGTCGGCGCTCGCGGAGCTGGCCCTGGGAAGCCCGGCGGTCTGTGCGGCACGAGCGCTGCGGCGGGTCGCGCCCGAGTTGGCCGCGGACGACCCTGGCTTGATGACGGCGGCGGCGCGCATCGCGTGGGGCTTCCGCTCCCTCTTCAACAACCCCGAGGCGCGGTGCCTCGTCGAGGAGGCCGGCACACCCTACTGGCGCC
>JBNJGB010000052.1:0-28405 GCA_051747385.1 Myxococcota bacterium | reverse complement strand
CCCTTGCCTGCTCTCAGACGCGCAAAACCCATCGCTTCCGAGCGGGTGCATTCCGGCGCCGGGCGTCGTACCGCCGCGCGGCCCACGATTCTCCGACTTTGCGATTCCCCTGTGGCCTTTCCCCGCTCCGGAGCCCGGAGGCGCCTCGTCCGCGTGGCATCCGCCGTGGCCCGGTGCTAGGCTGACCCGCGCGCCACGGAGCAAGCAGGGGAGCATGCCCATGACCCGCCTCAGTGTCGGCCTCGCCGTGTTCGCAACCGTGGTCCTCGCGTTCGCGGGCTGCGAGGACCTCCTGCGGGACAAGCTCGAGGACCAGATCCCCACGTTCGACGTGCCGGACGCGCTGCCGGGCGACATCCCGATCGTGGACCCCTCCAGGGGCCTCGGGCTCGGCGAGTCCTGCACCGAGATCGAGGAGGGGGTGAGCGACTGCCGCTTCGGGCTGGACTGCGTCGACGGCCTCTGCATGGCGACCGGCACCACGGCGGAGAACAACCCGTGCATCCTGACCGAGGAGTGCGCGGACGGGCTCCAGTGCAGCTTCAAGGGCACCTGCGAGCCGTCGGGCGAGGGCGCGGCCGGCGCCGCCTGCACCACCGCGGGTGACTGCCAGCGGGGCCTGTACTGCGAGATCCTGGGCTTCACGGGCGTCTGCGCCGAGGCCGGAGACGGGGACGTCGACGCGACCTGCGAGGCTCGCTCCGACTGCATGGCGGGGCTCCGCTGCGACGACGAGGGGACGTGTCGCCCCGGCAGCGTCGTGTTCGGCGCCCGGCCGTTCGGCGGTCCCGAGTGCCAGCCCGTCGACGAGGACGAAGGCCCGCCTCGCGTGTACTTCGAGCTTCCCCGGGGCGACGTGCAGGAGTTCTTCCGGCTCCCGTATCCGAACGACGTCCGCCTGACCGACGGGACCATGGACCTCCGGGGCTTCCCGACGCCCGGGGTCGGCTTCGTCGGCTTCGACCCCGTCCAGCGGTTCGTGGAGGCGGCCGGGCAGGTCCAGCGGGGCGCCTCCACCGTGCCCACGGTCTTCCTCCGCTTCTCGGAGGTCATGGACTTCTCGTCCGTCGAGGGCAACCCGAACAACGACGCCGGGCGGCCGGTCACGCTGCGCTTCGTGAACATCGATCCCGACAGCCCGCGCTACGGACGGGGCCTCAGCTACTCGTGGCACATCACGGACGGGGGCGGAAAGTACGTCTGCCCGCGTTACGTGGCCGCGACGGTGCCGTGGCACGCGCCCCTGGAGCCGGAGACCACCTACGCCGTCGTCGTCAGCGAGGGGGCGACGACCGCGGACGGCGAGCCGTTCCAGGCCGACGCGGACTTCCGCACGGTCGTGGCGGACGAGCAGCCCGAGGACCCCGTCGAGCGGGCGGCCTGGGAGGCCTACGCGCCGCTGCGCGCCTGGGCCGACGACGCGGAGGAGCTGTCCCGCGAGGACCTCCTGGGCGCGGCGGTCTTCACGACCCAGCCCGTGCACGACGTCCCGCCGCGCATCCGCGAGGCCGTCCACGCGCCCGCCGTTCCCACCCCGGAGGAGTGGACGGTCTGCGGGGACGGCGTGACCAGCCCCTGCGACGACGGTCTGTCGGGCGACGAGCACGTGCGGGGCTGTTTCGGTGAGGACCCGGCCGTGCACGAGGTCCACATGAAGCTCTCCCTGCCGGTCATCCAGCAGGGCACGCGCCCCTACCTGCGACCCGAGGACGGCGGCGGCCTGGAGTTCTCCGAGGACGGCCGCCTCGTGCTCCAGGGCCGCGAGGCCGTCTGCGTCAGCGTGACCATCCCGAAGGACACCCCGATGCCCGCGGAGGGCTGGCCCGTCGTCGTGTACGGACACGGCACCGGCGGCTCCTTCCGAAGCTCCGTGGGCGGCGTCGGCGTCCCCCTGTCCGGCGTGGACGCGGGCGGACAGACGGTCGGCTTCGCCGTCGTCGGCTGGGACGGCCCGATGCACGGCACGCGGCGCGGGGCGGACCTGTCGCCGGAGGTCCTCTTCTTCAACGTGGGCAACCCGGTGGCCGCGATGGGCAACGTCTACCAGGGCGCCGCGGACGTCTTCGAGCTGGTGCGGGTCTTCGGGGACCTGGAGATCCCCGCCGCCGACAGCCCCACCGGCGAGGCCCTCCGCTTCGACGCCGCCCACGTGGCGTACGTGGGCCACAGCCAGGGCTCCCAGAACGGCCCGCTGGCGGTGCCCTACGAGCCGGACATCGGTCTGGCCGTCTGGAGCGGCGCGGGCGCCGGCCTCGTCCACGGCATCCTGAACAAGACCGAGCCCGTCGACGCCCAGCTCGGCGCGGCCGTGGCGCTGCAGGAGTTCACCGACCAGGGCATCACGCCCCTGAGCGATCGCCACCCCGCCCTGAGCCTCGTGCAGGGGCTCTTCGATCCGGTGGATCCCCTCAACCACGTGGCGCTGCAGATGCGGCAGCCGCGGGAGGATGTCGGCCCCAAGCACGTGCTGCAGACCTACGGGGTCGGGGACTCGTTCTCGCCGCTGGCCACCGCGGAGCTCTTCGCGCGGGTCCTGGGCGTGGACCTCGTGCACGCCGGGACGCCGCCCGAGGACATGGCCGGGGTCCAGACCGTGGCGCCGCCGGTGTCGGCCAACAAGGCCGGCGGAGCGGCGACGGGGGGCCTGGTCGAGGCGACGCCCGACGGCTACGACGGGCACTTCGTCCTGTTCCGGGACGCCGGTGTCGGCGAGCAGTTCCGGCAGTTCCTGGCGACCTGGATCGTCGACGGCACCCCGACCGTGGTCGAGCGACCGCAGTGAGGCCGCGGCACGACCTGCAACGGGTGCGCCCCCGGCGGGGTTCTGCACGTCGGCTCGCGGTCCTCGTCGTCGCGGCCGGGCTGCTCCTGGCCGGCTGCCGGGACGGGGGCTTCGAGCGCTTCGGGGCCGACGCGACGCCCGAGCCGCCCGGCCACGAGCCCGCCACCACCGCGGGGGACTTCGACCGCGAGGCCATGCGCGAGGCCCTGCAGGGTGACTGGGTCGTCCGGCGCGACGAGCGCACCCTGTTCGAGTTCCGGATCGGCGGCGAGGAGGCCGCCGTGGTCGACCACCGGTTCTCCAAGCCCAGGGTCCGGGAGGGCGACCTCGTGCTCCGCTCCCCGACGGGCTTCGGCGTGGAGATGGGGGACGGGACGACCTGGTACTACAGCTTCGTGCGGACGGAGGAGCGCGTGTTCATGGGCCTCGGAGCCGCCATCGAGGCGCCGCGGGGCGAGCCGTTCACCGCGAAGCTCGGCGCCTGGGAGAAGCTGGTCTACGACGGCGAGGAGTGCCTCTACGTCCGCACCTGGGCCGGCGAGGAGACGGAGGAGGTCGTGGAGTGCGGCTTCGAGGAGCGCGGGGAGCGGAGGGTCTTCTACCACGAGGGCCCGGATCCCTTTCGGGAGGATCGCACGCGGCGCCGCGAGCTGTACGTGGAGGGCGACTACCTGCTCGAGCGGGACCTGGCCCTCGCCACCGTGGAGCGGGTGGACGAGGACGAGGGAGAGCCGGCCGCCGACGCCGACGCGAGCCCCGGCGAGCCGTCGGAGGACGCGGAGGAGCCCGGGGCGGATGCGGAGAGCCCGGCGCCGGACGCGGGCCCGGGAGCACCGTAGCCGCAGTGACGTCGAGCCCGCCCGAGGACCTCAGGGCGCCGGGGTCGTCCACAGCCGCGCCGAGCGGGGAGGCAGGGCGATCGTGAACCCGTCGGCGCCGGCCGTCAGGGTCGCGCCCTCCACCGCTTCCTCCAGCGTCGCGCCCGCGTCGGCCGACACCACGACGGACTGCTCCGCGTCGCCCAGGTTGAAGGCGGCGACCGCGCGGTCGTCGCCGTCGGTCCGCGTAAAGACGAGGAGGTCGTCGTAGGAGGAGACCACGGACACGTCGCCGCGCCGGAGTGCACGCGAGTCGCGGCGGGCTTGCATCAGGGCGCCCACCCGGTCGCGGATCTGCTCCCGGCGGTCCGGGATGTCGCCCCAGGGCATGGGGCGGCGGTTGTCGGGGTCGCCCGCGCCCGCGAGGCCGATCTCGTCGCCGTAGTAGATGAGCGGGATCTCGGGCGCCGCCGCGAGAAACGTGAAGGCGCGCTCCAGGCGGCGATAGGGCTCGGGATCGGACGGCTGGGCCGGCGGGCACTCCCAGCCGACGGCGCCGGAGCCTCCGGGGCACTGCTCCGGCACGTCCCCCGCCGCCACGGACACGAAGCGAGCCACGTCGTGGTTGCCCAGGAAGGAGGCCATGATGGCGTCGGGGCCGTAGAAGCCGGCCGAGCCGACCATCACCTCGCCCAGGCGGCTCAGGGGGGTGGTCTCGTGGGCGAAGGCGCCGAGGACAGCCCAGAACAGCGGGAAGTCGAACTGGCCGTAGAGCTGAGACGGCCCGATGTAGGCCTTGATGAGGTTCTCCTCGCTGCCCGTGCCGCCGCCCCAGCCGCCGGTGAAGGTCTCGCCCACGGTCCAGAAGGGGACGTCGGAGCCCGCCTCGATCCGGCGGTCGAGCTTGGCGCGGAGGGTGTGCAGCGCGTGGCGGTGGACGTGCTTGACGGCGTCCACCCGGAAGCCGTCCAGGTCCGCCTCGATGGCCCACTGGAGGGCGACGTCCGTGATGCGCTCCACGACCACGTCGCGCTGGTGCGCCAGGTCGGGGAGATAGGGCTCGAACCAGCACGTCTCGGGGTGCTCCCAGTCCTGGTCGCGGCAGACGCCGTCCAGGTTGAACCAGCCGTCGTCCTGGTGCTCCTGCCACTCCGGGGCGTCCTCGTGCACGTGGTTGATCACCAGGTCCACGAGCACCCGGATGCCCCGCGCGTGCGCCGCGGACACCAGGGCGCGGAGGTCCTCCATGGTCCCGAAGTGATCCTCCGGAGCCTCCAGGTCGGCAGGGAAGTAGGCGTGGTAGGCGGTGTACTTGCGCCCGAACAGGCCGCCGTCGCAGTCGTTCGGGTTGTCCATGGGCGCGTTGATCCAGATGGCGTTCACGCCCAGGTCGTCGAAGTAGCCCTCCTCGACGGCCTCGCGGAGGCCGACCCAGTCGCCCCCCTTCCAGTTCGACGGCGCGTCGGCGTCGAGGCAGTCGGCGGGCTGGCCGCCGGGATCCCCGTCGCGGAAGCGATCCGTGAAGGCGAAGTACAGCACGGCGTCCCGCCACTGGAACGGCTCGGGCTCCACCCAGAACGAGACCACCAGCGGCTCGGCCGCGCCGGCCGGTGCGGCCGCGTCGAAGCGCAGGGTGTGCTTGCCTTCGGGGAGGTCGTCCAGGATGACGCGCAGCGTGCTTCGGGCAGGATCCCAGGCGCCCTCGACCGGCTCGAAGTCGTGGCGGACCCTCGGGCTGCCGGGGGTCAGCTCTCCTCCCACGCCGCGCCGGACGGCCACCTCCACCGTCGCCGCGCCGGCCGCCGTGTCCACGGTGCGCTCCTCGAGGACCAGCGCCGGGCGGTGGCAGTCGGGCACGAGCAGCTTGGAGTTGACCACGCCGTCCACGTAGCGGCGCATCTTGTTCGCCGGGTCCAGCCTCCAGTCGTCGCCGTTCACCACCAGCTTGTACGCCTGGGAGCCGACCTCCTTGCCCTCCAGGTCGAGGGTGGCCGTCCACGTCCCGCCGGGCCCCTCCTCCATCGGCAGCGCGTCCGGGTCCCAGTCGTTGAAGGTGCCGGCCACGGTCACGGACTCCACCGACTCGTCGGGAGCAGGCGTGAACGTGAAGACGTGCTCGCAGGCGCGGAGCGGGATCTCCGCGGGCGGGACGTCCGCCGTGTCCTGCCCGTCCGGAGTCGCGTCCTCCGCGTCGGGGTTCGCCGCGTCGCCGGCCCCGTCCGTGGACGTCTCGCCGCCGTCGGCCGTGTCCGGGGGCGCCGGGGTGGTGTCGAACGGCCGCGTGACCACGTCGTCCCGCGCCGGGGTGGCCCCGTCCGTGTCCGGTCCGGCGTCGTCGGAGCCCGCGGCCGAGTCCGGGAGCGCCGCCTGGGGATCGGCGGCGCAGGCGACGAGCAGGAGGACCGGGAGGGCGACGGCGGGCGGCAGGGAGCGCATGATCACGTTCCTATCACAACGCGTTTACGGGCAGGAGCAGACGGCGGATCCCGTGCACCACGTACGTCCTCCCCGCCGACGGGGCTGTGGCTGGCGCGCGGTCATCGTAGGGACCGCCCCGTAGGCGCTCAACGCAGTGGTCTCCGCGCGTCGTTACGGGGCGTTCAGTCGGGCTCGGGCACCAGGTCGAGGGCCTGGTGCGCCAGGAGGTCCGCGTAGGCGCCGCCCTCCGCCAGGAGCGCGTCGTGGGTGCCCTCCTCGACGACGCGGCCGCCCTCCAGCACCAGGATGCGGTCCGCGCTCCGCACCGTGGACAGGCGGTGGGCGATGACGAGGGTGGTGCGACCCTCCATCAGGCGCGTGAGGGCCTTGTGGACCAGGGCCTCGCTGGTCGTGTCCAGGTGGCTCGTGGCCTCGTCGAGGATCAGGATCCGCGGATCCGCCAGCAGCGCCCGGGCGATGGCCACGCGCTGGCGCTGTCCCCCGGACAGGCGGACGCCGCGCTCCCCGACGAGCGTGTCGTAGCCGTCGGGGAGGGACTCCACGAAATCGGAGATCCAGGCGTCCCGCGCCGCCTCCCGGACGGCCTCCCGCGAGGCGCCGGGCGCCCCGTAGGCGATGTTGTCGGCGATGGTGCCGGAGAAGAGCACCGGCTCCTGATGGACCGTGCCGATGGCCCGCCGGAGGTCCTCCAGGCGCAGGGTCCGCACGTCCCGTCCGTCCACCCGCACGGTGCCCGCTTCGGGATCCCAGAACCGGTGGACGAGCGCCGCGACGGTCGACTTCCCGGCGCCCGAGCGACCCACCAGCGCCACGCGCTCGCCCGGGGCCACCCGGAAGCTCACGTCCCGCAGGACCGGCGCGTCCGGGCGCGTCGGATAGGTGAAGGAGACGTGGTCCAGGTCCACCTCGCCCTCGGGCGCGGGCAGGGGCTGCGCGTCGGGCGCGTCCCGGATCGCGGGTCGCTCGTGCAGGATGGCGAAGATGCGCTCGGTGGAGCCGGCGGCCCGCTGGAGGTTGCCCCACACCCGGGCCAGGGAGGCCATGGCGCGGGTGACCATGAGGGTGTACAGGAGGAAGGCCGTGAGCTGGCCGGCGGTGAGGGTCCCCTCGATGACCCGGGTGCCCCCCAGCCAGACCAGGATCGCCAGGGCCGTGTAGCCCCCGAGCTGGACGAGGGCGAGGAAGGCGGCCTGGAAGGCGGCGAGGTGCACCGTCGTGCCGAAGACGTCCTCGACCCGCGCGGAGTAGCGCGCCGCCTCGCGGTCCTCGGCGGTGAAGACCTGGACCGTCTCGATGCCGACCACGGCCTCCTTCAGGCCGCCGTTGGCCTCCGCCATGACGTCCTGGATGCGGTGGGCGCGGCGCCGGATGATCCGCGCGATCCAGACGGCCCCGACGGCGAGGGGCGGGAGGATGGCGACCATCACCAGGGTGAGGCCGGGGCTCGTCCACAGGAGCAGGGCCAGGCCGCCCAGGGCCGTGAGCGACGCCCGGAGGGCCACGGACAGCTCCGAGCCCACGGCGAACTGCAGGCGGTTCACGTCGTCCGTGAGGCGGCTGACGAGCGCCCCGCTGTCGTGCGCGTGGAAGAAGCCGGGCGGGTGGGCGAGGAGGTGGCGGAACAGGCGCTCCCGCAGGTCGGAGACCACCCGCTGGCCCAGCCAGGAGACCAGGTAGAGGCGCAGGGCCACGACGCAGGCCAACGCCAGGAACGCGGCCACGGCGACGCCGGCCCAGCGACCGAGCGCCGACGGATCGCCCCGGGCCATGGCGTCGTCCACGGCGAGCCGCGCGAGCTGGGGCAGGGCGAGGTTCACGGTGCCGCCGGCCGCCAGCGCGACGGTGGCCAGGACCCAGCGTCCCAGGTACGGGCGCAGCAGGGCCGTCATCTGCAAGAGCTGGGTGCGGGAGGCGCTCACGGGCTCCGACGGGTCGGAGGGACGGTCGGTTGACCGCTGGACGCGCCGAGGCTATCGGGTCGCCCGTGGACCTTCCAGCCCTCGACATCGCCGGCGTCCGGATCGAGCCGGCGCTGGCCCTCGCTCCCATGAGCGGCGTGACCGACTCGCCCTTCCGGCGCCTGGTGCGCGCGTGCAGCGGCGACGCGGTCGGGCTGCTCGTGAGCGAGTTCATCTCGGTGGAGATGCTCACGCGCCGGACCATGCAGAGCCGCGTGCGCATGGCATTCCACCCGAGCGAGCGGCCCGTGGCCATCCAGATCTTCGGCTCGGAGCCGGGGAAGATGGCCGAGGCGGCGCGCATGATCGAGGACGCCGGCGCCGACGTCGTGGACATCAACTGCGGCTGCCCGGCCCCGAAGGTGGTCAAGAAGGGCGGCGGGGCGGGGCTGCTGCGCGATCTGCCGCTGCTGGCCCGGATCCTCGACGCTGTGGTGGCGGCCGTGTCGATCCCCGTGACGGTGAAGATCCGCAACGGCTGGAGCGCCGACACCCTCAACGCGCTGGACACGCTGCGGGTCTCCCAGGACCACGGCGCCCGCGCCATCGGGGTCCACGGCCGGACCCGGGAGCAGCTCTACCGGGGAGAGGCGGACTGGGACGTCGTCCGCGCCATGGTCGAGCAGGCGCGCATCCCGGTGCTCGGCAGCGGGGACGTGGTCGGCCCGGACGACGCCCGGGCGCGGTGGGAGCAGACCGGCTGCCACGGCATCCTCGTCGGGCGCGCGGCCATCACGAACCCGTGGGTGTTCCGCCAGATCGCCGACGGGCTGTCCGGGCGCCCGACGATCGAGCCCACGTGGGCCATGCGGTTGGAGGCCCTGGAGGGCTACCTGTGCATGCTCCGGGACACCTATCACCCCAAGGTCGTGCCGGGCCGGATGAAGATGATGCTGAGCCGCCTCCTCAAGGGCTTCCCCACCGGCCCGGAGGTCCGCCTCGCCTGCCTGAAGCGGGACGATCCGGACGAGATGCTGGCCCACCTGCGCCTCGAGTGCGACCGCGCCGGCCTGCTCGACCCGGGCTCCCGCGCCGCCTGACCTCCCCGCTCGGGCATCACCCCGGACGGCGGGGCCCCGCTGTCCGCAGCGGCGGCGTCGAACGGTGCGCCCTGCCGCAGACCGGAGGCAGCGACCTCGGCGGTTACGGACGCCCGCGAGATCGTACGCAACGATCCGCCCCCACCGCGTCACGGAGGGTGGGCGGGGGCGGGTCCACCCGTGCGCGGCGGCGCAGTCATCGCCGCTCCCTCCGCGTCGAGGTTCGGAGGCGGGTCCACCCGCGCGCGGCGGCGCACGTCTCGACCGCCGGGGACGGCTCACCGTCCTACACATCTCGGGATCCCGCGGTCTCGCGGACAGTCGCGCGCCAGGCCGCCAAGTCGCCAGGCCGCCAAGTCGCCAGGCCGCGAAGGCCAGCGAACCGCTCGCACACCGGCTCGGCTGAGACTGTCGGGTCACCGGCCGGCCAACAGCGAGCACACCGGGCCGAAGCATGTCGTTTTCCTTTGCGTCTTCGCGCCTTTGCGCGAGCCCTTCGTCTCGCGACATGTGACGAACGGTGAGACGAGGACTCCGGTCGCACCCAGGCTTCGGGCCGCTGCGCGGACCGCGCTCCGCCCGCGCCCGGTCCCCTCTACGCCGTCTTTCGCCGTGCGGTGAGGGTCCTGGCGGCCACCACGCCCCCGATCAGGCCGAAGAGGTGGCCCTCCCAGGAGATGCCGGGCTGGTTCGGGAGCACGCCCCAGAGCAGGCCGCCGTACAGGAAACCCACCCCGGCGGCGACGAGGACGGCGCCGAGGCTGCGCTCGTACCACCCGGCGGCCAGGAGGAAGCCGAGGTAGCCGAAGATGACGCCGCTGGCGCCGATGTGGGTGGCTTCGCGCGCCATCGCCCAGGTCCCCAGCCCGGCCACGGCGATGATGACGAGGCTCGCCAGGACGAAGGCGCGGAGCCCGCGGAGGAGCACCAGGCCGCCCAGGATCAGGAACGGCCCCGTGTTCGCGCCGAGGTGGGCGAAGTCGTCGTGGAGGAAGGGCGCCCAGAGGACGCCGTCGAGGCCGTCCACCGAGCGGGGCTGGATGCCATTGGTCTGGAGCATCCCGCCCAGCGCGACCGTGTCGACGATCTCGACGATCCACAGCAGCAGGACCAGCCCCGCGAGCAGCTTGAGGCCGTCGACGAGATCGCTGCGGGTCTTCTCGGGCGTCGCGGTGCGGGTCGGCATGGGTGGGCTCCCTCGCGTCGTGGCGGCGGCAGGATACCGCATCCTCGTTGTGGGGCGACGCCGTTGGGGCTAGGCTCCCGTCCATGGCGTCGTCCGAGCGCACCAACTACCTCGTCCCGGACGTCGAGCGCTGGCCGGAGGATCCCGACCGGCCCGTCATCCGCCTGGAGGGCGTGGTGAAGTGCTTCGACGACGAGCGCGTCGTCGACGGGCTCGACCTGGACATCCACACCGGCATGACCACCGTCATCTGCGGGGTCTCCGGGTCGGGAAAGAGCGTGCTGCTCAAGCTCATGAACGGCCTCCTGCTGCCCGACGAGGGCCGCGTGTTCCTGTTCGGAGAGGACACGCGCGAGGTGGACGAGCAGCGCATCCTCTTCCTGCGCAAGCGCATGGGGATGATGTTCCAGAACTACGCGCTCATGGACTCGCTGACGGTCACGGAGAACCTCGCATTCCCGCTGTACGAGAACACCTCCATGAAGTGGGAGGAGATCGTCCCGCTGACCCGCGAGTTGCTGGAGCTGCTGGACCTGGCCGAGGCCGGCGACAAGCTCCCCGCCGCCCTGTCCGGCGGCATGAAGAAGCGCGTCAGCCTGGCCCGCGCGGTCATCCACAACCCGGAGGTCGTGCTGTTCGACGAGCCCACGACCGGCCTCGACCCGGTGATGATCGAGTTCGTCGACCAGATGATCGAGAAGACCCGCGAGCTGTACGGGATCACCTCCGTGATCATCAGCCACGACATGACGTCGACCCTGCGTCTGGCGGATCGCATCGCCATGCTGGAGGAGGGGCGCATCGCCGAGTACGGCACGGTGGACGAGGTGCTGGCCAGCGATGACGAGCTGGTCCGGGTCTTCTTCGAGGGGGCCGACCTCATCCGCGGGCTCCAGAAGGGTGAGGAGGCAGCCGGCGGGGCCGAGGAGTACCTCGAGGAGATCGCAGGGGAGGGCACGGAGGCCCTCGACGAGACGCCGGAGCCCATCATCCGGGTGAGCGATGTCCACAAGAGCTTCGACAGCCAGCAGGTCCTCAAGGGCGTGAGCCTCGACATCCCGAGGAACCTCATCACGGTGCTCATCGGCGGGTCCGGGAGCGGCAAGTCCGTGATCATGAAGCACATCATCGGCCTGCTCCACCCGGATCGGGGCACCGTGCGCGTGCTCGGCGAGGACCTCGCGAAGCTGGACGGCAAGGGGATGCTCGCCCTCCGGGAGCGCTTCGGGATGCTCTTCCAGAGCGCCGCGCTCCTGGACTTCATGACCGTGCGGGAGAACGTACGGTTCCCGCTGATCGAGCGCGGTCGGAGCAAGCGGGACGTCCGCGAGCGGAGCGACGAGGTCCTGGAGCAGCTCCGGATCGCCGACATCGCCGACCGCTTTCCGTCCAGCATCTCCAACGGCCAGAAGAAGCGCGTCGGCCTGGCCCGGGCCATCGTGACGCGGCCGGAGATCATGATCTACGACGAGCCCACCACCGGGCAGGACCCGGTGATGACCCGCTACGTGGACGACATGATCGTCGAGGCCCAGGAGCTGTTCGACATCACCTCCCTCGTGGTGAGCCACGACATGGACTCCGCCTTCCGCATCGGCCATCGCATCGCCATGCTCCACGACGGCGAGATCCGGGCGTTCGGGACGCCGGAGCAGGTGGTGGCCAGCGAGGATCCGTGGGTCCGCCGCTTCATCTACGCGGGCACGCCGGAGGGGGAGGAGGCGGTCCGGGAGCTGGGCCTCTGAGCCCACGGGCGCCCCGACTCGGGACGGGTCTGCGCCGAGGGCTCCTCGCCGCAGGGTGGCTGGGGTTGTTCGCCTGGTGCCTGCGCCCGGCCTGGGGCATCGACGTGTTCTTCCACGTGGCCATCGGCCGGGAGGTCCTGGCCCACGGCATCCCGTCCACGGACGTGTTCTCGGCGGCCCACCCGGACGCGCCGTGGACCCCGTTCCAGGTCGGCTACGAGGTCCTGGTCGCCCTGATCGACCGGGCCGGGGGGCTCGACACCCTCCGCGTGGTGCACGCGGCCCTGTACGCTACCGGGTTCCTGCTCGTCGGGCGCCGGCTGCGGAGGCAGTCGGGCGGCTGGATCGCGGCGGCCGCCCTGACCCTCCTCGCGCTGTTCCTCTTCGAGGACCGGCTGCGCATGCGACCGCACGTCTTCAACCTGCTGCTCGAGGCGGTGTTCCTGCTGCCCCTGGCGGCCGGCCGCTGGCGACGAGATCCCTTCCGCTGGCGCGTCGCCGTGACCGGCGTGGCCGTCCTGTGGGCGACCCTCCACGCCATGGCGGCCCTCTGGCTCGTGGCCGTGGTGGGGACCGTGCTGGTGGCTGGCGACGGCCGGGAGGAGCGGCGCTGGGCCGCCGGAACCCTGGGGTTGGCGGTGGCCGGCGTGGCGGTGGCCCCGGGAGCCGTCGGCGGCATCCTCCACGTGCTGCGCATCCAGGGCGGGTGGGGGCCGTTCGTCCCCGAGCTCGCCCCGTCCTGGGCCTGGTTCGAGGTGGGCGGACCGTACGCCGTCCTCTGCGGGCTGGCGCCGTGGATCGGGGTCCTGGGCGTCCTGGCCGCGGCGCTGTCCCGGCCCGAGCGCCGGCGCTGGCCCACGCTGGTCGCGGCCGCCGGGTTCGCCTTGGGCGCCGTCGCCATGGTCCGGCTGGGCTACTACGCGGCCTTCGCCCTGGGCCTCGTGGCGCCCGAGCTTCGAGCCCTCGCGGCGCGTCGGCCGGCGGTGGTCCGGCCCGGCCGGATCGGCGTGGGCGCGGTGGCGCTGGTCCTGGCGGGCGTGCTCATGGCCCACGTGCTCCCGCGGTGGGAGCGCGTGAAGCCCTGGACCACGACCTTGCATCCCGGCTTCTTCCCGGTGACCGAGGCGCGGATCCTCGACGAGGCGGGCGTGGAGGGCCGCGCCTTCAACGAGACGGAGTGGGGCGGCTATCTCCTGTACGCCCTGTATCCGGACGTCACGGTGGTCTCCGACGGGCGCGTCACGTTCCAGCCGGACGTGGCGCGGCTGCTCCGGGAGGACGAGGACCCCGAGCGTCGGCGCGCCGTGGCGAAAGAAGCTCGGCGACGGTGGGGCGTGGACCTGCTCGTGCGCCGGCGCGGGGCGTTCCCGGGCGGGCCCGGCTGGGAGCTGATCCTCCGGGGTCCGGTCGCCGACGTGTGGTCCCGCGCGGGGCGGCTCGCGGAGGAGCGGAAGGAAGCCGTCGGGGCGGTCCTCGAGGGGCGGTGATCGGACCCTCTTGACGGCTCGGAAGCGTGCTTATCGTAGGCCCATCCGGACAGGTGGCCCCCGTCGGGGCCGACCGGGACCCGGGGCGGTGAGGACCGCCCGCGGGCCACGGATGACGTGCGTTCGAGTCCACAACAGGAGGTGGGACATGATCCACTGGAGCGACTTCGATCGTGGCGTGTCGACGCTCGACGAGATGCGGCGTCAGATGGATCGGCTGTTCGACGAGCTGTCGGGCGGGCCGACGCGTGCCCGGCGCGGTGTGCCCCGGGCGGCGCTGTACGACACCGAGGACGAGCTGGTCCTGGCCGCCGAGCTGCCCGGCGTGGAGCAGGACGGCGTGGACCTGACCATCCACCAGGACGTCCTGACCCTCCGGGCGGAGCGGACCGAGGAGATCCCGGAGGGCTACCGGATGCACCGCCAGGAGCGGCCCCGGGGCACGCTCGTCCGCACCGTGCCCCTGCCGACGAAGGTCGACTCGGAGCGGACCGTCGCCACGCTGCGCGACGGGATGCTCGAGGTGCGCATGGCGAAGCGGCCCGAGGCCAAGCCGCGGCGGATCACCGTCCAGGGCTGACGGCTCGAAGCCGACGGAGTCCAACCCCATCCACACGATCCAAGGAGGGAGTCGCCATGACGACCCGCAACCCCATCGCGAACACGGAGCAGCACGAGTCGGTGAGCGCCCGTCCCACGCGGATGCCTCCCGTGGACGTCTACGAGAGCGACGACGAGCTCCTCCTCGTCGCGGACATGCCCGGCGCCGACCGGGAGGAGATGGCCGTCGACGTGGAGCGCGGCCTGCTGACCCTGCGGGGCCCGCGTGCCTGGAAGGCCGCCGGTGAGCCCCTCGGTGACGAGCTGGGGGAGTTCGAGTGGGAGCGCGCCTTCCGCCTCCCTCGCGACCTGGACACGGACAGCGTCCGCGCCGAGTACGACGCCGGCGTCCTCCGGATCCACCTGCCGAAGGCGCCGGAGGTCCGGCCACGGCGGATCCAGGTCCAGTAGAATCCGCGGTCGCGTCGTGGGCGGGTCCCGGCCCGTCCGCGGCCCGTCGCGCCCTTCACCGCCCGTCCCGCGCGGTCGCCGTCGCCGGGGTGGGCGGCCTCGTGGCCTCCGCGGGTGGCGGCCACGGCGGGATGCCGGTGCCGCCACCCCGAGGGCGATCGCAGAGTCGGAAAAGTGTGGGCCACGCGGCGGTACGGCGCCCGGCGCCGGATTGCACCCGCTCGGAGACGATGGACTCTGCGCGTCTGAGAGCGGGCAAGGGCAAGGGCAAGGGCAAGGGAGGGCGGTCGACCTTGCGACCGCCCTGCCGCCACCTCGCGTGTGGCATGACCCGGGCGCGCGAGTGTGATACCACTCCCGCCTCTCACCGGCCGGGAGCGCGCCCATGACACCGCTCGACATCCTCGGGCCCCTCGTCGCCGAGCTTCCCTACGAGCCCATCCCGCCGCTCGAGCTGGGCCCGCTGAAGTTCTACCCGTTCGGCTTCCTCGTCGGCCTGGCGATCATCGTCGGGACGGTGGTGGCCGGGCGGCGCGCGCGGAAGGTCGGGCTGGACGAGGCGGTCATCGCCGAGCTGGCGCTGTGGGCCGTCGTGCCGGGCATGATCCTGGCCCACCTGTATTCGGCCATCTTCTACTTCCCCGAGAAGATCGCCGAAGACCCGCTGTACATCCTGAAGATATGGGACGGCATCAGCTCCTTCGGCGGCTTCATCGGCGGCGCCGCGGGGAGCCTCTACTACCTGCGGAAGCACCGCATCCCGTTCTGGCCGTACGCCGACGTCCTCATGTACGGGTTCGTCTTCGCGTGGATCTTCGGCCGGATGGGCTGCACGGTCGCCTACGACCACCCGGGCACCACCACGGACTTCATCCTGGGCATGCCGTATCCCCACGAGGTGCCCACCGACGACGCCCCGGCCGGGGCGGTCCGGCACAACCTGGGCTTCTACGAGATGCTCTGGACCCTCCTCATGGCCGGCGTCTTCTGGCTGAACCGGAACAAGCCGAAGTTCTCGGGCTGGTTCATCGCCGTGGCCCTCATCCTGTACATGCCCATCCGCTTCGCGCTCGACTTCCTGCGGGCGGTGGACGAGACGTACCTGGGCCTCACGCCGGGGCACTACGCCGCCATCGCGCTCTTCGCCCTGGCCTTCTGGACCTATCGCTACCGGAGGAACGTCGGGGAGATCCTGGTCCCCGACGGCCAGGTCCACGTCTTCCCCGACGGGCGGGAGGCCATCCCGGCCTTCGAGCGCGACAAGGCCGGGCGCGGGAAGAAGAAGCCGAAGAAGAAGTCGTAGGAGCGCGGCCGAGCCGTCAGTCCTCGTCCTCCTCCTGGAAGCGCCCGGGGGCGAAGCCCTCGTCGTAGGGGGCGGGGACGCGGCCGGTCTCGATGCCCTGGGCGGCGATCTCTCCGACGCCGCACGAGGTGGTCATCCCGTGCCCGCCCAGGCCGGCGACCCAGAACAGGCCCTCGACCTCCGGGTCCGGACCCACGACGAAGCGATCGTCGGGCGTCATGACGCGGAGGCCCGCCCAGGAGCGCGTGGGCCGCGCGTCGTCGAGGGCCGGCACGTACTCCGAGAACTTCTCGGCCAGCCTCTCCCGCTCCGCCGGATCGGTGGGCGGGTCGGCCGGCGGCCACGGCGTCTCGTCGCACGCGCACATGAGCAGGCCGGCGCCCTCGGGGCGGAAGTAGACCCCGTGGGTCACGTCCCAGACGAAGGGCCAGTCGCGCTGCACCTCGGGCAGGGACGCCGTCACGAACAGGTGCCGCCGCACGGGCTGGATCGGGACCGGTCGGGCGCCGGCCATCTCGGCGATGGCGTGGACGCGGAAGCCGGCGGCGTTGACGAGCACGTCGCAGGGGAAGGTCCCGTGGTTGGTCTCCACGCCCGTCACGCGCCCGTCGCGCGTCTCGACGCCCGTCACCTCCGTGCCGAGGTGGAGCGTCGCGCCCCCCTCCCGCGCCTCGTCCAGCAGGGCCGACAGGAGCGCGTGGATGTCCACGACGCCGCAGTCGCGGCTCCGCAGGGCCAGGGGGGCCGCGGCGCCCTCGAGCAGCGGGATGCGCAGGGCCGCGTCCTCGACCGGGAGCACCTCCACCGTTCGCCCGAGCTCGGGCACTGCGGCCGCGGCCTCCCGGAGGGGCGCCAGGTCCTCCTCGTCGCCGAGGATGATCCCGCCCACCCGGTCGTAGAAGCGGAGGTCCCGCCGCCGCTCCAGGTCGTGCATGCCCTCGACGCTGTCCACCGCCAGGCGGGACATGAGCGGATCGGCGATCACGCGCCGCGCCATGGCCGCGTTCCGGCCGGAGCCGTGCTGACCGGGGATGGGCTCGGCCTCGAGAATCCGGACGCGCTCGAAGCCGCGGCGAACGAGAGCGGCCGCGGTGGCCGCGCCGGCGAAACCGGCGCCCACGATGACGATATCCGCTCGGGTGGGGTCGGTGGGCATGACGTCCGTGTTCATATCGGTTGCGATCGGACGCGGCAAGGAGCGCGCGTCGGCTTCGGTCGGCCCGAACCGCTGTGCTAGAACAAGTATCATGCGAACCATCATCCCCGTGCTGACCGGTCTGATCCTCTCCCTGGCCCCGGCGCCGGCCCTCTCCGCCGACGAGGACGACGCCCAGGACGCCACCCGCGCGCGCCTGGACGCGGGCGAGGTCCTGGTCTTCACCGAGGAGGTCCCGGACAGCGACACGCCGCGGGTCAAGGCCCTCGGGGTGGTGGACGCGCCGCCGGACAAGGTCTGGCGCGTGGTGGATCGCTGCGGGGACTACGCGGAGACGATGATCAAGACCAGGTCCTCCGAGGAGGTCTCGCGGAAGGGCGGGCGCGTCCGCTGCGACATCACGGTCAAGCTCCCGTTCCCGCTGAAGAACCTCCGGGCCGTCACGGACGCCGTCCACACCGTGAAGCCCGGGGAGAAGTGGTCGCGCGAGTGGAAGCTCGTGGAGGGCGACTATGACCGGAACTCCGGAAGCTGGAACCTGGTCCCCTTCGACGACGAGGGCACGCGCACGCTGGTGGTCTACGAGGTACACGCGGATCCGAAGATCCGCATCCCGGCAGGCATCCAGCGGATGGCCCAGAAGAAGTCGATCCCGAACCTCTTCGAGCACCTCCGCGAGACCCTGGAGTAGTCCGGTTTCGCGCCGGATGGGGAAGTTCTTCGACAGGGATCCGGCGCGCTCATAGGGTCGCGAAGCATCGATCCGATTCCCCCCGGCCCGGAGCCCCCGATGTCCCCGTCTCGCGCCGCGCTGCTGGCGTTCGGAGTCCGCCTCCCCACCCGCGACGTCATCGTCCTCAGACGGCCGCGCGGCGAGGGCGTCTGGGAGGCGCTCAGCGTGGTGGCCGAGCGGGGCGCGCCGCGGGGCATCGTGGCGGCCCACGTCTCGCGGGATCTGGACGCCGCGGGCGTCCGGAACCTCCTGCGCACCATCCGGAGCGCCAGCGAAGGGCACGCCGAGCCCATGCCGGTGGAGGTCGCCCGCGAGCGCATCGCCCGGGCCCTCCTCGTGGACCGGATCGCCGGCCGGCCGGAGCCCCACGCCCTGCGAGGGGAGACGCCCTGGATGGGCCGCTGGGAGCAGGCCCTCGCCTCCGTCCGCGACCTCTTCCAGTGCGCCGACTGCGGGACCGGCCTCCCCGGCGGGTGGCAGATCGCCCTGGCGCGCGGGAAGGTGGCCGTGCGCGGCGCCCTGCGCTGCGCGTGCTGCGCCCGGACGACGGTGCCGACCGAGCTGGCGAACGCCCCGGACCTCTCCCGGAGCCTCGCCATGGCCCAGCTCCTCATGGACGTCGGGGAGCCGCGGCGGGCCCTGGTGCTCGTGGCGCGCGCGGAGGCCCACGGGGCGCCCGCGGGCCGCGTCGCCGCCATCCGCGGCGCGTCCCACCTGGCGCTCGGCAACGCCGTCCAGGCCGCCGTCTATCTCCGCCTGGCCGTGCGCCACGACGACGGGGACCTCCTGGCGCGCACCCGCCTGGTGGAGGCGGAGGCCCGCTGCGGGCTCGTGGTCTCGGCCGTCGCGAACCTCGAGGCGCTGGAGGCGCGGCACCCGGCCAGCGGCCCCCTCGTCGCCAAGGCGCGCGAGGCCCTGATGGCCCTGAACCCGCACCGCATGGAGGACGCGGACGTCCTCGAGCTTCGCTGCCTCCAGGCCCTCGCCCTGCTCGACGCCGGGCGGGTCGAGGAGGCCCGGCAGCACGTGGACGGCGTGGTGGACCCCTGGGACGCGCACCCGGCCGCCCGGCTGATCCGGGAGGCCCTGGACGGAGCCGGCCCGCGCCCCGCCAGCCACGCCGCCGCCGCCTGGTCCAACGGCCGGGCCCGGCCCATCCTCAGCGGGCCCCTGGCCGCCCTGAACGACGCCCTGGTGCACTGAGCCCGCCCCCACGTGGGAAGATGAATTGGGACCGCCGTCCCCGGCTCACAGTTCGTCACATGTCGCGAGACGAAGGGCTCGCGCAAAGACGCGAAGGCGCAAAGGAAGGCGGCATGCTGCGGCCCGGTGTGCTCGCCGTGGGCCTGCCGGTGACCCGACGGTCTCAGCCGGACCTGTGTGCAGGCGGTTCGCTGGCCATCGGGTCCTGTGGCGGCCTGGCGCGCGACTGTCCGCGAGATCGCGGCATCCAGAGATGTGCAGGACTGTGAGCCGTCCCCGGCGCTAGCGCGCTAGCGGTAGATGACCGCGTTCTTCGCGCCCGAGATCGCGGTGGCGGGCTTGCCGAGGATGGCCTTGCAGCGGGTCGGATAGACCTCCACGACCTTGAAGGACCCGACGCCCTGCAGCTTGCCGCGCTGGCCGACCTTCACCTCGTGGCGCGAGCCGCGGTTGAGGATGAGCACGGTCTTGCTGCCGCTCGGCGTGGCCTGGACGATACGTGCGGCGATGGGGCCGCCCTGCTCGACCTTCACGCAGCGGGTGCCCTTGCACTCCTCGCCGGCCCCGCAGGGGGGGCTGCAGCCTTCGGGTTTCGGCTTGGGTTTGCGGACGCGCCGCTTGATGCAGCGGCCGCGCCGGCAGTAGTGCCCGCTGGGACACCGCTTGCCGTAGCAGGGGTCCTTCACGCACTCATTGGCGTCCTCGTCGCAGTCGAAGCCGCGGGGACAGCCTCCGTCGCACGGCTCGACGCACTCGCCCTCGACGCACACGAGACCCTTCGGGCACTCGCCCCCGCAGTCCTTCGGGCGGACCTGGACGCAGGTCCCCTCGCGGCACTCGGAGTACTCGTCGCACACCACGTCCGCGCAGGGATCCGCCGGCTCCAGGTCGTACTCGATGGAGTACGGCGCGCGGCCCCGGTCCGCCTCGAACTTGACGAGGTAGGTGGTGTCGGCCTTCGCCTCCCAGGCCACGTCGTAGCGGACGACGTTCGGCTCGATGGCTCGACGGGTCTGCTCGTTGGCGTCCCGGTCGAAGACCACCACGCGTCCCTTCAGGGAGTGCTTGCCCTTGAAGGGGTCGCCGACGCGAAGAGCGAGGCGCGCCGTGCCGTCCTCCATGGGAGTGACCTGCTTCCAGTCGACCTCGTCGCCCTCGTCCGCGTCGAGGGAATCCTCCACCTCGAGGTCGACCGGGACGGCGCGGGCGGTCCCGGGCTCGTGGTCCGTGTCCTTGTACATGGGCCCGCACGCCGCGAGGGTTGCGGCGACGAGGCCGGCGATGATCACGGATGTCGTCGGTCGGTTCACGAGGTGCATCCTCCGCGGTCGGCCGGGTGTCCGACGTCCGGCGAGGCGCCGCCCCCGGCCCCGGAACGCCCGAGACCGATTACCACAGCGGAAGGTCCGCCGCCAATCGGATGGGACGCGTGGTCCCCGTCGCCCGGCGGGAGCCGCCTCCGGCCGCGCCGAAGTGCTTGAGCGCCCCCCGGCCGTGTGCCACCATCCCGGCCATGGAATACGCGGTCACGTTGATTCCCGGTGACGGGATCGGGCCCGAGGTGAGCGAGGCGGCGGTCCGCGTGATCGACGCGGTCTGCCCCGACATCCGCTGGCGGCGCGTCCAGGCGGGCGCCAACGCGGTGGAGACCCACGGGACGCCCCTGCCGGACGAGGTCATCGAGAGCGTCCGGGAGACGCGCGTGGCCCTGAAGGGCCCCTGCACCACGCCCGTGGGCTCCGGCTTCTCGAGCGTGAACGTCGCCCTGCGCAAGGCCCTCGAGCTGTACGTCAGCCTCCGGCCGGTGAACTCGCTCCCCGGCGTGCGGACCCACCACGAGGACGTGGACCTGGTGGTGTTCCGCGAGAACACGGAGGGGCTGTACGCCGGGATGGAGCACGAGCCGGTGCCCGGCGTCGTGGAGAGCCTCCGCATGGTGAGCGAGCATGCCACGCGCCGCTTCACCGAGTTCGCCTACGACTGGTGCCGCTACGAGGGGCGCCGGAAGGTGCACCTGGTGCACAAGGCGAACATCATGAAGCTCTCCGACGGGCTCTTCCTGGACGTGGGGCGGGAGGTGGCCGCGGACTACCCGTTCATCGAGACGCAGGACATCCAGACGGATCAGCTCTGCATGGAGCTGGTGCTGGACCCGACGCGCTTCGACGTCCTGGTGATGGAGAACCTCTTCGGGGACATCCTCAGCGACCTGTGCGCGGGCCTGGTGGGCGGGCTGGGGCTGGTCCCCGGGGCCAACATCGGCGATCGCTACGCCGTGTTCGAGGCGGTCCACGGCAGCGCGCCGGACATCGCCGGCAAGGGCGTGGCCAATCCCATCGCGCTGCTGCGCTCGGGGGCGCTGATGCTCAAGTACATCGGGGAGCGCGTCGCCGCCCAGCGGATCGAGAAGGCCGTGGGCGCCGTGCTGGAAAAGGGCGAGGACCTCACGGGGGATCTCGGAGGCGACGCCACGACCCGCCGGCTCACCGACGCCATCATCGCGGAGCTCTGACCATGACCCACACCGTCACCCTCATCCCCGGAGACAGCATCGGGCGCGAGGTGGTGGAGGCCACCCGGCGGCTCGTGGGGGCCGCCGGCGTCGCCATCGAGTGGGACGAGGTGGACGCCGGCGAGACGGCGTGGAACCGCCAGGGTGACGCCCTCCCGGAGGAGACCGTCGCGTCGGTCCGGCGCAACCGGGTCGCCCTCAAGGGGCTCATCGGGACGCCCGTGGGCACCGGCTACGAGAGCCCCAACGTCCGGCTGCGGAAGGCCCTCGACCTCTTCGCGGGCGTGCGGCCCATCCGGCACCTGCCCGGGCTGAGCAGCCGCTACGACGACGTGGATCTCGTCGTCGTCCGCGAGTCGACGGAGGACGTCTACGCGGGCATCGAGCACCGCGTGTATCCCGGCGTCATCCAGGGCCTGAAGGTCACCACCCGCGCGGCCTGCGAGCGCATCGTCCGCTTCGCGTTCGAGTACGCCCGCCGCCACGGCCGCCGGACCGTCACCCTGGTCCACAAGGCCAACATCATGAAGCAGTCCGACGGGCTGTTCCTGCGGGTGGGCGAGGAGATCGCGGCGGACTACGACGACGTGGACTTCGACTCCATCATCGCCGACAACGCCTGCATGCAGCTCGTGCGGCGGCCCGAGCGCTTCGACGTGCTCGTCTCCCAGAACCTGTTCGGCGACCTCCTGAGCGATCTGGGCGCGGGCCTGGTCGGCGGGGTCAGCGCGGCGTGGGGCGTGCTGCGCGACGCCTCGGACGTCCACGTGTTCGAGGCCATCCACGGCGTCGAGCCCCACCTCGCGGGGCGGGACGTGGCGAACCCGCTCACCTGCATCACCCCGGCCCTGGGCCTGCTCCGCCACCTGGGGGAGGACGAGGCGGCGACCCGCATCGAGGGCGCCATCCGGGGCACGCTGGAGGCCGGCGTCCGCACGCGGGACCTCGGGGGCTCGGCCGGGACGCGCGAGATGACCGACGCCATCATCGCGCGGCTGTAGCTCCCGGCGACCGTCCTTCCGTTGCCCCGCGGGCCGCTCGTCGAGTAGACGGGGAGTGGCGGCGCCGGTCGGGCGTCGCGACGGCCCGGGAGCGCGCGATGACTCGACGAGCGCTGGTGGCGGCGGTGGCGACCCTGCTCGTCGCGTGTGGTGGAGGGGGCGACGGCGATCCCGCGGCCTTGGACGCAGACGCTGTCGGCGCGGAGGACGTCGCGGTCGACGCGGCGCACCCCGGCCCGGACGCGGACGTCTCGGACACGGGCCCGGACGCGGGCGATCCGGACGCCGAGGTGGACGCGCCCGCGCCGCTGCCAGGCGGGACCACAGATGGGGACGACGGGCTGATCGTGGATCCGGCGGACCTGGAGGGCCTGTTCGTGTACGGGCTGAACGCCCAGCCCGGGACGGCGCTCACCCAGGTCGGGGAGGCCGCGGCCGGGGCGGTGGCCGTGCCGGCTGTCGTCGAGGTGACGGGCGAGGCCTTCGTCGTCCGGATCGTCGACGACGAGACCCTGGAGCCGATCCCGGGCGACGAGGGGGTCGTGGAGAGCTATCCCCTCACGCCGCGGGACGACGGGACCGTCCGCGTGGACTTCGACGAGCCGATCCGCGGCGTGGAGGTGGCGCTGGACGAGGGCTGCGTCTACACGACGACCCTGTACAACCTCACGGGGGCGCCGGCCTACGCCGACGGGCTGCTCACCTGGGAGGCCACGGAGATCTTCGGCGCCGACGGGTGCGAGAGCGCCGCGCCGACGGGGAGCCTCGGCATCAACATCCACTTCCTGCGCCGGGCCCGCCTGACCGCGGACTTCGAGCCCCGCGCGGCCGAGGAGGACGCCCCGTTCGGCTTCTTCCGCACCGGGGGCCTCGTCGGGGGCGGCGACCCGGGCTGGATGGCGCGCCAGCCCCGGATCGGACCCGACCAGCCGGACGGCGGCATCGTCTACACCCTGCTGCCGAGCTTCCCCGACGCGTACCGGGCCACCGTCGAGGAGGTGGTGGAGGCCTGGAACGACGTGCTGGAGGACGCGGTCGGCAACCGCCCGCTGGCCCTCGAGGAGCACGACGCCTACGTGGTGCCCTGGGATCCGCGCCGCCGGGTCATCCACTGGGATCCGTCCGGCTCTCGCGGGGCGGTGGCCCCGTTCGTGGAGAGCCCGCTGACCGGGGAGATCCTCGACGCGGACGTCGTCCTGTGGCTCGGCGATCTGGACGGCCTGGTGGAGCGCTACGACGAGTTCCTGGGCGAGCACCCGGCCCTGGCCCCGACGCCCCCGCCGGAGCCCACCGCCCGCGCGGTGCCGGAGGGGGACTTCCGCCGCCCCGCCGTGCCGAGGGAGCGCCGAGCCGGACCGCCGCCACCCAGGGTGCTCCGCCGCCGGACGCTGCCGCGGCGTCCTCTCCGCGCCGTGGACGTGGCGCGCGCCGCGGAGGAGGCGGGCGGAGACGCCGCGGACCAGGAGGCCCTGTCCCGCTACATCGTCGCGGACTTCCTGGTGCACGAGATCGGCCACAACCTGGGCCTGCGCCACAACTTCAAGGGCTCCATCGACGCGGCGCGCTTCGGCGACGGCGAGTCGGCCACCACCACCATGGACTACGTCATCGGGATGGTGCGGCCGGGGGCCTACGATCGGGACGCCATGGCCTACGGCTACGGCGCGGGGCCCGAGCGGGACGACTTCCTGTACTGCACGGACGAGGACGTGGACCTGGACCCCGGCTGCGCGCGCTGGGACTTCGGCCACCCGGTCCGGTTCCACCTCGACGCCCTCGACGCCATGGCCGAGGAGTACCCGCCCGACACGCCGGCGGAGGAGCTCGCCGCGGCGGCCGAGGAGGGCCGGTGGGGCGAGACCTTCATCGGCCTCCGCCAGCTCGTGAACAGCGAGTACGAGGGCTGGGATCCGGGGGAGCCGGTCGACGCCCTGCAGGAGTGGATGACCCGGATCGTCTGCGAGGCGCCGTGCGAGGTGCACCCGTGGCTGCGGGCGCGCTGGGCGCGGTATCCCCTGGCCACGCGCTTCCGGGTCCACGCCTGGTGGGAGGACGGCGCCCCCCTGGTCTGGGAGCCCCTCCCGTCGCTGACCGGGACCCAGGCGGCCCTGCTCATGGAGGCGTACTTCGACCTGGGCACGGACCCGGAGGAGCCCTTCGTCCTGAAGGCGTCCATCGTGGACGGCCTGGCCACCTCGGAGGTCCCCGGGGCGCCGGCGCTGCTCGCCGATCTGCGCGCGTGGTACGGCGGCCTGGAGGCCCCCACCGAGGACGACTCCGAGCTCCTCACCCGTATCGAGGAGGCCGTGACCGCCGCGCGGAAGTAGGCGACCGCCGCGGACGGCTCACAGTTCGTCACATGCCGCAAGACGAAGGGCTCGCGCAAAGACGCGAAGACGCAAAGGAAGGCGGCATGCTTCGGCCCGGTGTGCCTGCCGGTGCCCCGACAGCCTCAGCCGAACCGGTGTGCAAGCGCTTCGCTGGCCTTTGGGACTTGGCGGCCTGGCGCGTGATTTTCCGCGAGACCGCGGCATCCCGAGACGTGTAGCACTGTGACGCGTCTCGCCGGTCATCCCCAGGCGTCCCCGCCGGCGCGGTCAGGGCGACAGCAGCTTCTTCGCTTGCTTCCTCAGGGTCCGGCAGTCCGTGTCGTCCGGGACCCGCCGCATGCTGAAGTGGCTCCGGGCCGGGTCCGGGTGCGGGTGGGTCGGCATCTGCTTCCGGAGCAGGAAGTTCGACGCGTCCACGATCTCCTGCTCGCGGCCCCAGGTCATCAGGCCCTCGACGTGATCCTCCGATCGCACGATGCCCTGCAGGTCGTTCCAGAGCCGCTGCACCAGGCGCACGGTCCCGTTGACGAGGCCCCGCACCTCCGCCGTGAGGCCCGGGTGGCCGTCCTCGTCGCCGTCCACCAGCCTGGGATCGTCCACCTCCTCGGGCAGGGGATCCTCCTCCGGATCGTCCAGCTTCGCGCCGTGGACCATCACCGTGCGGGGCTGCTGGTACTCCCAGCGGTCGTTGTCGTAGACCACGCGGCCCTCGCGGACCGTCCCCGACAGCCCCTTGGCGAAGTCCGGCGACAGCTTGGGCTGGATGTCGATGGCCGACGTGTCGAGGCGGATGGCGCAGACGGTCTCCCGGATCCGCAGCCGGGTCCCCTCCTGCTCGACGTCGAGGAGCAGCAGGGTCGTCCCCACGGTCTCCACGTCCCCCACCAGGGGGATGCTCGTGACGTCGGTGGCCTCCTGGATCTGGGCCCAGCGGCCGGCCAGGTCGGGGGGCGAGGGCTTCCGCTCCCCGGCGATCGCCGGCGGGGCCGCGAGCAGGGCGGCCGACGCGAGCGAGGCGAGGAGGGCGCGGGCGATGGGAGGGGCGAAGGCGTCCATGTCTGCACAGCATAGGCACCCGCAGGGCGGTCGCAAAATCGGCCGCCCTCCCTTGCCCTTGCCCTTGCCCTTGCCCTTGCCCGCCTTCGAAGGCGTAGAATCCATCGTTTCCGGGCGGGTGCCATCCGGTGTCGGGCGTCGGACCGCCGCGCGACCCTCACTTGTCCGACGTTGCGATTCCCCTGTAGGCACCCCCGGAAGCGCTGGCCAATCGGGCGGCCGCGAGGGAACATGGCGCGGCCGTGGCAGACGCGACGATCCGGATCGACGATCTCCAGGTGCGGCGGGGCCGCGTCCGCGCCGTCGACGGGCTGTCCCTGGACGTGCCCGCGGGGAGCCTCTACGGCCTGCTCGGCCCGAACGGCGCGGGCAAGACGACCACCATCTCCTGCCTCGCCGGCCTGCTCCCGCCTGCCTCGGGGCGCGTCCGCGTGGCCGGCCTCGACCCGACCCGCGAACCGCGCCGGGTCCACGATCTCCTCGGCGTCGTGCCCCAGGAGATCGCCCTCTATCCGGAGCTCTCCGTGGCGGACAACCTCCACGTCTTCGCCGGGCTCCACGGGCTGCGGGGCGCTCGCCGGCGGGATCGCGTCGCCTGGGGCCTGGACGTGGCGCGCCTGGAGGAGCGCGCCAGCGCCCGCGTCGAGACCCTGTCCGGGGGCATGAAGCGCTGCCTCAACCTGGCGTGCTCCCTGCTCCACGAGCCGCGCATCGTCGTCTGCGACGAGCCCACGGCCGGCGTGGACGCCCGGAGCCGCCGCCACCTGTTCGGGACCATCCGCGCGCTCCACGCCGCGGGGCGCACCGTCGTCTACACGACCCACCACATGGACGAGGTGGAGGCCCTCTGCGAGCGCGTGGCCATCCTCGATCGCGGCCGCCTGGTGGCGGACGACACGCTCGACCGGGTGCTCCGGAGCGTGGGCCCGTCCCGCCGCCACACGGTCTCCCTCGCCGCGGGCGCGGATCCCCGCGTGCTGGAGACGGCCCTCCGCGACGCCGGCCTCCCCGTGGAGTCCGTGCGAGGGGCCCCCCGCAGCCTGGAGGACGTCTTCCTGGAGCTGACCGGCGACGGCCCGAGGGACGGCGGGTGAGGGGGGTCGCCTGGATCGTCCGCAAGGACCTGCGGCGCTTCGTGGCGGATCGCCAGGGCGCCGCCATGACGCTGCTGCTGCCCGTCGTCCTGGGGGCGCTGCTCGGGCTGCTGCTCGACCCGCCGCTGGAGGCCCGCCCGCTGGACGTGCTGGTGGCCGCCGAGGAGGGCGGGCCGGCCGTGGACTCCGTCGCGCGGGCCATGGCCGACGACCCGGGCCTGTCCGTGGAGCGCGTGGCGCCCGGGGAGGCCCGGCGCCGGGTCGCGCGCGGCGAGACGTCCGTGGCCGTGGTCCTGCCCGCGGATCTCGGCGACGGGCTCCGCCCCCGGGCCCTCCTTGGTGTGGGCGCGCCGCGGATCCGGCTGCTGTTCGACCCGGCGCAGCGGGCCTCGGCGGACGTGGTCGCCGGCCTCGTCCAGAAGGTGGCCGTCCGGCAGGTGCTGTCGGGGCTCTCGGATCCCGCGGCCCTCCGGGAGGTGCTCCTGGACCTCCGCGGCGTGGTCCGGCTGGCCCCGCTGCCCGGGTCGCGCGAGGCGTGGCGGGACTTCGTCGACGCGGGCCTGGCCCTGGCCGACTCCATGATCGAGGAGGGCGCCTCCCTGCCCGCCCCGACCGGTCTCCCGGTGGCCCTGGAGCGCGAGGAGATCGCCGCCGAGGACTCCGTACACGGCTACGACTCCCACGCCCACGCCTTCGCGGGGATGCTCGCCATGTTCCTCCTCTTCTGGGCCATGGAGGCCGCCCGCGAGCTGGTCGCGGAGCGCGACGCGGGCCTCCTGACGCGCGTCCGCCTGACCGGAGCCGCCCGGTGGGAGGTCCTCCTGGGCCGCGGCGCGAGCGTCGCCGTCGTGGGCCTGGCCATGAGCGCCGCGCTCTACGGCGTCGGCGTGCTGTTCTTCGGGGTGCGCGTCCTGGGCTCGCCGCTCGGCTTCGCCGCGGTCCTGGCGAGCCAGACCCTGCTCGCGGCCGGCTTCTCCGTGCTCCTGGTGGGGCTCGGCCGCACGGAGCGCCGCATCCAGAACGGCGGCACCTTCGCCATCCTCGTCATGGCGTTCCTCGGCGGGGCCTGGGTCCCCGCCTTCCTCATGCCCGGGTGGCTCCAGTCCGTCGGGCGCGTCCTGCCGACGTGGTGGGCCACGCAGGGCCAGGCGGCCATGACCTGGCGCGGGCTCCCCCTGGACGACGGCCTCGTGTCCGCCGCCGCGCTCCTCGCCTGGGCCGTCGCGTGCGGGCTCGTCGGTGCGGCGACCTTCCGCTGGAGGTGATGTGGGCCGGCTTCCCGGTCGCTACCACCGGAACCGGAACGCCGCGTAGCTCTCTTCTTCGTCGAGAACGAGCGCCCGAAGCGCGCGGGCCTGCAGCTCCGGAAGGCGGCCGGCCCTGACCGTCTGCCTTCCGCGCCGCAGGCGGCCGGCCAGGGTTCGGTGGAAGGCGGCGCTCAGCATGTGACGCGTCCGGGCGGTGAGGGAGTCCTCCGTCCCTCTCCGGAGGGTCGGGACGGCCCCCCGGCTCAGCAAGGACAGCACGGTGCGGTCTGCGAGGGGGGCGCGC
>JBNJGB010000051.1:33975-34173 GCA_051747385.1 Myxococcota bacterium | reverse complement strand
GGCGGTGGATCCCCAGGCGGCGCGCGGCCTCCGAGACGTTCCCGCCGCAGTCCGCCAGGACCCGCTGGATGTGCTCCCACTCCGCGCGGGCCAGGCTCGAGACCGGTGGGGTCAAACCTACTCACTTCTCACTTTTTCGGCAGCAACCCACCGCCGGGGACAGCGGTCCTGCTGCATGTTCCCCGGGTTCTCCGCCCC
>JBNJGB010000051.1:0-33875 GCA_051747385.1 Myxococcota bacterium | reverse complement strand
GGCGGTGGATCCCCAGGCGGCGCGCGGCCTCCGAGACGTTCCCGCCGCAGTCCGCCAGGACCCGCTGGATGTGCTCCCACTCCGCGCGGGCCAGGCTCGGGGCCTCGTAGTCCTGCTCCACGCCCTCCAGCGGCGGGGCCTCGGCCTTGTCGAAGGCCGCCAGCAGGTCGTCCGCGTCCGCGGGCTTCTGGAGGTAGTGGACGGCGCCCAGCCGCACCGCCTCGATGGCGGTGGCGATGCTCCCGTAGCCGGTGAGCACGACCGCCCGCACGCCCGGCGCGATCTCGAGCAGGTCCCGCAGGAGCTCGAGCCCGGACCCCCCGGGCATCTTCAGGTCGATGACGGCCCGATCCGGGGGCGATCGCCGGGCCGCCGCCAGGGCCTCCTCCGGCCCCGCCGCCGCCACGACGTGCCAGCCGCGCCGGCCCAGGGCGCGGGCGAGCATCCGCCGGAACGGGGCGTCGTCGTCCACCAGGAGCATCGTCCCGCCGCCGGTACGCTCCGCGCTCATCGGCCAGCTCCCGCCCGGGGGAGCCGGATCGTCGCGGTCGTGCCCTCGCCCGGCTCCGACGACAGCTCCAGTGTACCACCCAGGGGCCCCACGACGCCCCGGGCCACGTAGACGCCGAGCCCCATGCCCTCCCCCGGGCTGCGCGTGGTGAAGAAGGGCTCTCCGACGCGCGCCAGGACCTCGGGCGGCATGCCGTGGCCGTGATCCCGCACCCGGAGGATCACGTCGTCGCCGTCGGCCGTGGCCTCCAGCTCCACCGGTGCGTCGGGCGGGGAGGCGGCGCGCGCGTTGTCCAGCAGGTTCCGCACCGCTCCCGCCACCGCGTCGAGCGGGACGTCCACCCGCACGTCCGGGATCGCGTCGTACACGACCACCGGCTGCGCGCGATCGGCCCGGGCCATGACGGCCCCGAGGAGCTGCGCCACGGTCACGGGGTACGCACCCTCGCCCGGCGACTGCCCGGAGCCGCTGCGGAGGCGCCCCAGGATGTCCCGGCAGCGGTCGACCTCCTGCCGGATGAGCGCGGCGTCCTCGGCCAGCCCCCCGTCGTCGCGCGTCTCCAGGTCCCGTTGGAGCTCCCGGGACGCCACGGCGATGGTGCCCAGGGGCGTCGCCAGCTCGTGGGCCGCGCCCGCCGCCATGGTGGCCAGGGCCGCGAGCTTGTCGCTGCGCGCGCCGATGCGTCGCAGCTCCGCCAGCTCGGCGTCCCGGCGGGCGAGCGCCCCGCGGATCTCGTGGACGAACCACGCGATGAGGGCCGCCGTGATGGCCGTGGCAACCCACATCCCCTCCAGGTGCATGCGCATGGAGCCGTGGTCGTGGCCCCCCTTCCAGGCGTCGTGGAGGACGAAGAGGAGTCCGAAGCCCACGACGGCCAGGACCGTGACGATCAGGCTCCAGCGGCGCCCCAGCAGGACCGGGGCCAGCGCGATGTAGACCATGTACAGCAGGCTGAACGGGTTCGCCGGGCCACCGGTCACGTACAGCATGGCGGTGAGCACGGCCACGTCCAGGGCGAGCACGCCGGCCACGAGCGCTTGCGGGACCGGCCGCTGGGCCCCGACCCAGACCGCCGCCCCGATGTTGGAGGCCAGCACCACCGCCGCCAGGCCGCCCAGGGTGCCGATGGGGAGGTCCATCTCCAGGCCGACGTACACACCGGCCACCAGGAGCACCTGGACGCCCACCGCGACCCAGCGCAGCCGCACGAGCCACGACAGGTTGATCCGGGCCACGTCCGCCGGGACGGCGGCGTCCTCGGGCCGGGCGACGATCGACGTCTGGGCTGGCACCACACCTCCTGCCCGATCCACTACCGGCCACGGGCCCGCCGGTCACGGGCTCGCCCGGAGCCTGCGACGATTTGCCGCACCCGTCGAGCCCCCGCGCCGGGTGCCTCCGGGCGGCGTGCGACGATCTGCCGCACGCGCTCCTCCGCGCCCCCTGATACCGCGGGAGCAGGTTCGCAAAAACAGGAGGCTGCTCTTGCATCCCATCCATCCCGTCATCCGGTTCGCCCTCGTGGCGATGATCGGCCTCGCCGGCGCCTGCGACAGCGGGGGCGACGACGGCTCCGAGGCCACGCTCACAGTCCAGGCCGAGATCACGGACCCGCCGGTCACGGTGGGCCAGAACGTCGTGCGCGTGACGGTGCTCGACGCCGCCGGGGAGCCCGTCGAGGGCGCCACGGTGGTCGTCGATCCCCAAATGCCGTCCATGGGCCACGGCTCCACGGAGACCCCGGTCGTCCAGGACATGGGCGACGGCGTGTACGAGGCGAGCCCCGTCACGTTCCAGATGCCCGGCCCGTGGGTCGTCTACGTGGACGCCGTGAAGGGCGACGACGCCGGCGCCACGGAGATCGACGTCGACGTGCAGGCCGACGACGGCTGATGAGGCGCGGGCTCCTCATCGCCGCGATCGCCCTCGCCCTGGCGGGGGCCTCGCCGCGGATCGCCCGGGGCGCCGCCTGCTGCATGTCCGCCACCGCCACGGGCGTCGGCCGCCTCCTCATCTGGGAGACCTTCGCGGTCGGCGCCACCACGAGCTGGGGCACCGGCATCGGGCGCTGGGATCGCGACCGGCGCTGGTCCTCCTACGGCGACGGCTACACGGACGACGAGTGGCGGTCGGAGGTCTGGACCCTCGTCCGCCTGTCCCGGCGCACCTCCCTCGGCGCCCGCCTCCCCTTCCTGCTCACCCACCGGGAGGCGGGAGGGACGTCCGACGTGGGCGGCGGGCTGGCGGACGTCCAGGCCCTGGTCCGCTACGAGGTCCTCTCCGTCGGGGAGTACGCGGAGCTTCCCGCCGTGGCGCTCACGGCCGGCGTGGTCGCGCCGACGGGCCGCGCAACGGAGGACTCGGACAGCCCGCTGGGCGCCGACGTCACGGGCCGGGGCGCCGCCGCGCTCACCCTCGGGCTGTCCGTGGAGCGCACCCGCATGCCCTGGTTCGTCCGGGGCGACGTCGGGCTCACGGTGCCGCTCCCGGCGCACCGGGACGACATCGACGCCACGCAGCGCTACGGCGTGGGCCTGGACGGCAGCGTGACCGGAGGGTTCGAGGTCACCGAGGACGTCGTGACGAGCCTCGTGCTCCGCGCCGGCTGGGAGGCCCCCGTGCACATCGACGGCGAGCGCGTCGAGGACTCGGCCCGCTACGACACGGGCGCCTCCCTGGCGGCCTCCTGGCGCATGGCGCCGCACTGGACGCTCCAGGGCTCCGTCGGCACGGGCCTGCCCTTCCGGCACCTCGGGGTCAACCGCGAGGCGCGCGTCACCACCAGCCTCGGGCTCCGCTACGGCTACTTCTAGGAGGACGACATGGAACGCCACATCCTGGTCGCCGCGTCGGTTGCCTTGGTCGCCGCGGCCGTCGCCCTGCTCGCCGCCTGCGCCACCACGGGCGGGGCCGGGCGCGTGTCGGCCGACGATCCCGCCGTGGAGGGGCTGCGCACCCTCGACGGGGAGCCCTTCGACCTCGCCGGGGTGGTCTCGGACCACGACGCCACCGTGCTGTTCTGGTGGGCCACCCGGTGCCCGTGCGTGAAGAGATACCAGGAGCGGATGGAGACCCTCCGGGCCGACTACCCGGAGGATCGCGTGGCCATGCTCGCCGTCAGCAGCAACGCCGACGACGACGCCGAGTCGGTGGCGCGGGTGGCCGCGGAGCGCCGATTCCCCCTTCCCATCGTGCGTGACGCGGCCGCCCGCCTCGCCGATCGCCTCGGCGTGACCAGCACCCCCACCACCGTCATCCTGGATCGCTCGGGGGCCGTTCGTTTCGTCGGCTGGATCGACAACGAGCGGAAGCCGGGGGCCCGGGGCCGGGAGCCGTGGGCGCGAGAGGCCCTGGAGGCCGTCCTGGCCGACAGGGAGCCCGCGGCCTCGCGCGCCCCGGTCTATGGCTGCGCCGTGACGCACTCCCTGGACGAGGCGCCGGCCTGCGAGGGGCCCTGAGCAGCGCGCAGCTCGCCCGAAGCTGTGCCGGAGCCCGCCCCGGACAATCGGCGCGGCAGACGAATTGGAGGTTGACACGCGGAGCGTCGGGGCTTACCAATGGCGACCCGCGCCGGGGAAGCGCGGTTGAAAACAAGACGCCAGGGACGCTCTCGCCCGCTGCTGCGGGGTGGAGCAGTCAGGTAGCTCGTCGGGCTCATAACCCGAAGGTCGCAGGTTCAAATCCTGCCCCCGCGACCAACCGTCGCGACGAGGCGTCCCAGCTACTGCGGGGTGGAGCAGTCAGGTAGCTCGTCGGGCTCATAACCCGAAGGTCGCAGGTTCAAATCCTGCCCCCGCGACCAACCCGGGAGGCCGGCGCATCACGCGTCGGCCTCTCGTCGTTTCGGCGCACGGATCCCACGACCGTCCATGTCGGCGGGCCGGTCGTGGACCTGAACGGCGCAGAGCACCCCCACGGCTGGCGGGATGGAAACCCGCCCTCCACGGCCAACGCGAGCGGCGCCTGGGACCGCGGGCGTCCCCGCCCGCGAAGAGGATAGGCCCACGCGAGCGACCCTACGCGTCCTCGCCGATCTCCATCCCGGCGTCCATGACACCGCCGTCGCTCGAGGTGTCCTCGGACGCCGCGGCGTCCTCGGGCGTCGGCCCCACGTCCTCGACGACCTCCTCGATCACGTCGGTCGAGCCGGCGTCCACCGTGTCGTCCACGGCGTCGGGGGTCGTCTCGGGCTGGGTCTCCGGCTGCGGCTCGGGGCCGGGCTCGGGGCCGGGCTCCGGGTCCGCGTCGCCCTGGCAGTCCTCGGGGCACGTGAACTGATCCGTCTCCTCGCAGACGCCGTTGCACTCGGCCCCCTCGCAGTCCTCCGGGCAGGTGAACTGCTCGAAGGCCTCCTCATCGCAGACGCCGTCGCCGCACGGATCCTCGACGTTCTCGCAGTCTTCCGGGCAGCTCTCCTCGTCCTCGAGGAGATCGCACGTGCCGTCTCCGCACTCGCAGTCGGCGGGGCACGTGAAGCTCTCGAGCTGGTCGCAGTTCCCGTCCCCGCAGGTCCCGCCGCCGCCCTCGCAGTCGGACGGGCAGGACATGGGGTCCTCCTCGGCGGAGCAGACGCCGTCGCCGCAGACCTTGCACTCACCGCAGTCCTCGCCGCAGGTCTCGCAGGTCTCGCTGGCGGAGCAGAAGCCGTCGCCGCACACGCAGTTGTCCGTGCCGCCGACGCACTCCTTGTTCAGGCACCGGTCGTCGCTGGTGCACGAATCCCCGTCGTCACAGCTCACGCCGTCGTTGGCCTGGTGCTCGCAGCCGTCCTCCAGACAGACGTCCAGGGTGCACGGGTTGCCGTCGTCGCAGTCCTTCTCGGTGCCGCCCTGGCACTCGCCCTCGAGGCAGGTGGCGCCCTCGGTGCAGGGATCGCCCGACGCGCAGGCGGCGCCGTCCGCGCGGGGGACCGTGACGCAGGCGCCGGTCTCCGGCTCGCAGAGCACGTCCTCGCAGTCGTCCGGGGTCTCGTCCTCGCAGTCCGGGACGGTCGCGGGATCCACCTCGCAGACGCCGTCGACGCAGGCCAGGCTGCCGTTGCAGAGGTCGCCGTCCTCGTAGCCCGCGCAGTCCTCGTCGTCCTCGCAGGTACACTGGGAGGTCCCCACGCACTCGCCGCCCTGGCAGGTGTCGTCGACCGTGCAGCCGTCCCCGTCGCTGCAGGCCGTGCCGTCCTCCACCGGCGTCGCCTCGCACGCGCCCGTCTCGGGGTTGCAGGCCACGTTCTCACAGGGATCGTCGTTGTCCTGGCAGGTCACGACCGTCGTGGGATCCACGTCGCAGCGGCCGACGTTGCAGAACAGCTCTCCGTTGCACGGGTTGCCGTCGTCGAACTCGGCGCAGTCCGCGTCCTCCTCGCAGGAGCAGTCTCCGGTCGCCTGCCCGTCGCAGAGGCCGTCCTCGCAGGAGTCGTTGATCGTGCAGCCGTTGCCGTCGTCACAGGCCGCCGAGATGTTGGAGTGGACGCAGCCCACGCCCGGCTTGCAGCCGTCGCCCGTACACGGGTTGCCGTCGTCGCAGTCCGGCTCGGCGTCGCTCGTAGGCACGCAGGCGCCCTCGACACAGTGGGTCTCCACGGTGCAGGGGTCCCCGTCGTCGCAGGTGGCGTTGTCGGGCGCGGCCGTCACGACGCACTGACCCCGGGACGGATCGCAGAGCAGGGTCTGGCACGGAGCCAGATCGGTCCCCAGGCCGGCGCACTCCTGGTGGCTCTGGCAGGCGCCGTACGTGACGTCGCCGATGGCGTCCACGCTGCCGCCGCTCCCGCCGCCGTCACTGCTGTCGCAGGCGGCGAAGACCAGGGCCGACGAGGCGAGGAGGAGGGAGAATCGATGGATGGCCGAACGCATGGAACCGCTCCCGGTCCGAGTGAGGGCCCGCACTATAGTCAGACAGCCGCTCGCCTCAAGGACGATGAGATATCGGCTCGCCACCGGTTCCGGCCGATCCCGGCGCTGTGGTAGCTTCCACCCCGTTCATCTCCGCGCCCAGGAGGCCCCGCGTGACGCTCCGCGCCTTGCTCTCCATGCTCGCTCCGCTGCCCCTGCTCGCCGCCGCCTGGCCGGCGTGCGCCCCCCCCGGCGGCAAGGCCGGCTGGAGCCACCCGGATCGCTCCCGCTCCCAGTACGTCGTGCTCGACGGGCGCCGGACGCAGGTGTTCTGGAACGACGGGGACTCCTTCCGGGTGCTGGAGGGGCCCGACAAGGATCTGCGCGCGCGGCTCGCGGGCTACAACACCCTGGAGTCCTACGGCCCGGTCCACTTCTGGGGCGGCTTCGACGGCTACGATCTCTACGACGCGGCCGTCGGCGGCAAGAAGCTGGCGCGGAGCCGGGAGTGGCGCTGCTCCACGCGCGAGAGCTCCGGCGGCTACGGCCGCGCCCTCGTCGACTGCCCGGAGCTTCGCCACGAGATCGTCTCCGAGGGCTACGCCCACGTCTTCCACGTCGGCGAGGGCGGACCGGACGAGGATCTGGTCCGGGCCCAGCTCGAGGCCCAGCGCGAGCGGCGCGGTATGTGGGAGTGGACCATCCCCGCCACCATCGTGACGAGCATGCACTCCCTGGCCGAGGATCCCTCCAAGGGGAACTCCTACAACCGGGTGTGCGACACGCGGACCGGGAAGTCGTGGGTCGTGGAGCACCGGGTGACCTTCGAGGCCTGCGACGCCTGGTGCCACGGCGGAAGCTGCATGGTCTACGCCCCGTTCGAGGCCCGGTACACCTACGGATCCGATCGCGAGTCCTGCCTCCGGAACGAGCCTTCGAACGAGGTGGTCGTCGCGAAGCACCTCGGGGACCCGGCCGGCCCCCGCCCGCGGGAGGCGGATCGGTCTTCCGTCGACGTGGAGCGGGAGCAGAAGGCGAGCGACCCGCCCCCCGAAAGCGAGGTGGTGCTCGACGGTCGCCGCACGGAGGTCCGCTGGTCGGACGGCGACTCCCTGGTCGTCCTCGACGGCCCTCACGCCGAGTCCAACGTGCGCCTGGCGGGCTTCAACACCCTGGAGTCCTACGGCCCGGTCCACTTCTGGGGCGGCTTCGACGGGGCGGCCCTGCACGACCTCGCGGACGAGGCCACCGCCGCCGCCCGGGCCGGCGAGTGGACCTGTGAGAAGCTCGAGGGCTCGGGCGGCTACGACCGCCTCCTGGTCCGCTGCCCGGAGCTGACCCGGGAGCTGGTGGGCCGGGGCCTGGCCCACGTCTTCCACGTGGGCGGCGGCGATCCGGACCCGGCGCTGGTCACCCTCCAGCTCGACGCCCAGGAGGCCCGGCGGGGGATGTGGCGCGAGGGGATCCCGGCGCGCATCGTCACGAGCCTGCACTCCGCTCGCGAGGACCAGGGCGACGGCTCGTCGTACAACCGGGTCTGCGACACGGCCACCGGGCGGTCCTGGACCGTGGACCACGAGCTGGCCCTGGAGCCCTGCGACGCCTGGTGCCACGGCGGGAGCTGCATGGTCTACGTCCCGTACGAGCGCCGCTACTCCGACGACACCCCCTACTGCGTCCACACCGGCGAGGCGAACCGCCTGGTGGCTCCACCCTGGCTCGGCACGCCCATGGATCCCGACGAGGGCCACGCGGTCCGCTGAGCCGAGCGTGGCCCTCCGCCGAGTTGACTCGGATCACCGGGCCGCGCTAACGCCACCAGAGATCGCACGGGCGATCGCCGCTGCAGAACCACTTCCCGAGGCGCACCGACAGGGGGCCAAGCATGAGCCGCGACCGTAACCCGAGAGGCCGCAGGCGCGTGACGACCACCGGAGTCCACCTCCACAAGCAAGATCCCGCCACGTGGTCGGACGACCACAGCGTGGAGTGGGTGGACGACGCCCTGGTCGTCGTCACGCAGGCCTACTGCCACAACGGCCACGAGCTCGTGGACCCCTCGAACCCGACCTTCGGCGGCTACCCGGGCCTCCGCGTCAGGGTGACCACGTCCGACCGCGACGAGGACGTCACGCTGTCCCCCATCCACGGGCACCGGGAGAAGTCCGGCGGCGAGGACATCGCGCCCGGCACCCGCTGCCGCATCGCCTGCCCGACCTGCGACGAGCCGCTTCCCGAGTACGCGGCCTGCCCGTGCGACTCGGGCACGCTCCACGCCATCTCCCTGAGCGCCGACCCCAGGAAGGGCCACCTCGCCGCCGTCTGCGACGTCTGGGGCTGCCCCCACTCCCGCGTCGTCGACGAGTTCGAGGTCCTGAGCGAGATCATCGACGCCGAGACCGCCGAGGGCGTGCCCGCCTGACGACTCCACGGGGCGTCGGCGCGGACGCCTTTCGATCGTACACGTCTCGCCAGCTCCGAAGGGCTCGCGCCAAGGCGCCAAGCCGCAAAGGCGCGGGATGCAGGGGGAAGGTGCAGCAGGACCGCCGTCCCCGGCGGTCGGCGCCCGATCCCGAGTCACTTCCCGACGGCACGGGTGCGCCGTGCCCGGTGGGCCGGACCACGTCCACGACCACGTTTCGCGGGCTCTGGGCGAGAGGTGCACCATGGGCAGGCGGAGGCGCCGGCGCCGCACCTCTCGTGGGCGACCGGCTACCCCTCCCAGGCGCGCAGCGGGAAGTCCCGCACGGGGGCCTCGTGGTCGAAGCGGGGCCGGACGCGGACGGTGCAGCCGCTGTGGCCGGCCTCGGCCGGGGTCCAGGCTCCCTCGAAGGCGAACCAGCCGTCGGCCCCCGGACCCGTGAGCTCCATCTCGGACAGGTCGCCGTCCACGATGCGCCGGTGGCCGTCCAGGCGGCCGCCGAAGATCTCCACGATCACGTCCTCGGGGGGGATCCCGCCCAGGTGGACGTGGCCGCGCACCGCGACGGACTCCCCGATGGGGAGGTCCTGGGGCGCGTCGATCTCCACCTCGCCCACGTGGACGGCGTGCCAGCCGTGTTGTAGCCGCTCCACCCGCGCGGCGGTGCTCCGGACGGCGGCGTGCTCCTTCCGGCGCCCCTTCGCTGCGCGGGCGTGGGCCGGGAGGTACAGGCGCCGCGCGTAGTCCTGGACCATGCGATCGGTGGAGAAGAACGCGCTGAGCCCCCGCATGGAGGACTTCATCCGGTGGATCCACCGCCGCGGCAGGCGATCGAGGCCGCGATCGTAGAAGTCCTGGACCACCTGATCCTCGAGGATGTCCAGCAGGAGGTCCGCCTCGATGGCGTCGCCCCGCTCCACGTCCTCGTAGACCTCCCCGGCCCCGATGGCCCAGCCGTTGGTCCCGTCGTAGGCCTCCGCCCACCAGCCGTCCAGCACCGACAGGTTGAGGCCGCCGTTGGGCACGCACTTCATGCCGCTGGTCCCGCTGGCCTCCTTCGGCCGCCGCGGGTTGTTCAGCCAGACGTCGACGCCCTGGACCAGGCGCCGGGCGACGCCCATGTCGTACTCCTCCAGGAACACGATGCGGCGCCTCACCTCCGGGTCCCGCGCGAAGTGCACGATGTCCTTGATGAGCGTCTTCCCCGGGTGGTCCTGGGGGTGCGCCTTGCCCGCGAAGACGAGCTGGATCGGCCGCTCCGGATCCGTGAGCAGCCTCCGGAGCCGCTCGGGCTGCCGGAAGATGAGCGTCGCCCGCTTGTACGTGGCGAACCGCCGCGCGAAGCCGATGGTCAGGGCGTGGGGATCGAACAGCTCGTCCGCCGTGGCGACCTCGCCGGCCGGCCGCCCCTTCCGCTCGAGCTGACGCCGGAAGCGGTCGCGCACGACGGACACCAGCCGCTCCCGTCCGCGCTCGTGGGCGCGCCAGAGCTCCGAGTCGGGGATGCCCTCGACGCCCTCCCAGGTCGCGCGCTCGGCCGTGCGGGTCGCCCACTGCGGCCCCAGGTACGTGTCGAGCAGCTTGCCCATCTCCTCGGCGACCCACGTCCGGGTGTGGACGCCGTTGGTGATGGGCTCGATGGGGACCTCGTCCGACTGGTAGCCGGGCCACAGCCGCCGCCACATGTTCCGGGAGACCTGCGCGTGGAGCTCCGAGACGGCGTTGATCCCTCCGGAGCACCGCAGGGCCAGGTAGGCCATGTTGAAGCCGCGCGACAGGTCCTCGTCGCCCTCGTGGGCCCCCAGGGAGAGGAACTCCGACCGCGACACGCCCAGCTCATCGTGGATCCGGGGCAGGAACCGGTCGAGCTGCTCCTCGCTGAAGATGTCGAAGCCCGCCGGCACGGGCGTGTGCGTCGTGAAGACGTTCGAGTCCGCGCACAGCTCGCGCGCCTCGAGGAACGACAGGTCCGTGTCGCGGACGACCCGGCGGATCCGCTCCAGGGTCAGGAACGCCGAGTGCCCCTCGTTCATGTGGAACACGGACGGCTGGATCCCCAGGACCTCCAAGGCCCGGATGCCGCCGATGCCCAGGACGATCTCCTGCTTGAAGCGAAGCTCCGTCCCGCCGCCGTAGAGCTGGCCGGTGATCTCCCGGTCCCGCGGGTCGTTCTCGGAGCTGTTCGTGTCCAGCAGGAACAGGCGGGTCCGGCCCACCTTCACCTCCCAGACCCGGACGCGCACCGGGCGCCCCTCGATGGCCAGCTCCACCTCCGCCGGCTCGCCCCCCGCCGCCCGCGCGCGCCGCAGCGGCAGCAGCGCGAAGTCGTTGTCGTAGGGCTCCTCCTGCTGCCACCCGTCCTCGTTCAGGTACTGGTGGAAGTACCCCTGGGTGTAGACGAGCCCCACGCCCACGAAGGGCAGCCCGACTCCGCTCGCGCTCTTGAGGGTGTCGCCGGCGAGCACGCCGAGGCCGCCGGAGTAGATGGGCAGGGCCTCGGAGACGCCGAACTCCGCCGAGAAGTAGGCGATCAACAGGTCGTCGGGCGCGTTCGCCTCCTCCTCGAACCACGTGCGGCGGCCCAGGTCCTCGCGGATGGCATCGCGGGCGCGGCTGACGTGCTCCAGGAACGCCGTGTCCCGGGCGAGCGCGTCGATGCGGCCCTGGGACAGGCGGCTGAGGAGCGCCACGGGGTTGCCGTTCTCCTCCCGCCACAAGCGCGGGTCCATCCGCCGGAACAGGCGGCGGACATCCGGGTGCCAGGTCCAGGCGAGGTCGTACGCCAGGTCCAGCACCGGCTCCAGGCGCTCGGGCAGGGAGGGGATGACGTTGAAGCTGTGGATTCTGGCCATGTGCGGATGTTGGCAGACCACGCCCGGGATGGGAACCCGGCCCGCAGGGCGGTCGCAAAGTCGACCGCCCTCTGTTGCCCTTGCCCTTGCCCTTGCCCGCTCTCAGACGCGCAAAATCCATCGTTTGCGAGCGGGTGCAATCCGGCGCCGGGCGCCGTACCGCCACGCGGCCCTCACGTCTCCGACTTTGCGATTGCTCTGACCCGGCCCGGCGGGCCCCCTTGACGGGTCCCCGCGAACGTGCTCGACAACGGGGCGTGAGACACCGCACGTTCCTGCCGATCCTCGCCTTCCTCGTCTCGGCCTGCGCCTCGAGCGCGCCGCCCGTCGAGCCCTTCGATCCCGCCACCCTCGCCGCCGAGCGCGACGAGTGGGACGGCCCGCGCGAGGGCATCGTCTGGCTCCGACGCCACGTGCGCGCCCGCGTCGGCGTGGCGCGCCGCCCGTCGGGCGCCGAGAGCCACGTCCACGTCCACGTCGCCGGCGTCCGCTGGGACGGCGAGCCCGCCGAGATCCTCGTCCTGGCGCCGCCCGACGCCGCCCTGGCGGGGCTCCGGGCCCGGGTCGTCGGCGCGCAGGGGGCCCGCGAGGTGGAGCCGACCGAGGCCGGCCCCGTGGCGCCGTGGCCGCGGATCGACCCGTACCAGGTCGGCTGGCGCGTCGCCCTCCCGGCGACCGGGCCGGGCGAGGTGGTGGAGGTCCTGTTCGACCTCGCCGTCCCGGGGACGCTCGAGGCCGACGCGCGCTGGCTCGGAGCCGCCGACGGCCCCACCGGTGAGCTGCTCCTCCGCTACGAGGTCCCCTCCGACGCGGTGGGGGACTTCCGCGTCCTGGGGAGCGACACCGAGCCCCTCGTCGTCGAGGAGGGCGATCGGACGCTGCTGGCGCTCCGGCTCGTGGACGTCCCGGCCGTCGAGGCCCGGGGCCCGCACGCGCGCTATGCCACCCGGCGAGCGTCCGTGGCCGGCTACGATCAGACGTACGCGGCGAGCTGGGGGGCGGTCGCGGAGCCATACGAGGCCGAGCTCCTCCAGCGCACGGTGGACCTCCGGGAGCGGCACGCCGCGCCCTATCGGCCGGAGGGAGGCGGCCGCGCGGCCGTGGTCGCCGCCTACGAGTGGGTGCGCGATCGCATCCAACCGGACGACGCCCTCGCCTCGGACTGGCAGTCCGGCGAGCCCCTCCCCGGCGCCATCCGGGCCAATGCGCTGACGGCGACGGACAAGGTTCACCTGCTCCACTGGCTCCTGGAGGAGGCGGGCCTGGATCACCGGATGGCGGTGGCGCGCCCGGCCGGCCTCCCCGCTCTCGCGCCGGACTTCCCGGTGCCCGACGCCTTTCAGCGCGCCCTCGTCCACGTCCCGGAGCACGATCTCTGGCTCGACCCCGGCTGCACGGACTGCGAGGCCGGCCAGGTGCGCCCGTCGCTCCGCGGCGGACAGGGGCTCCTGCTGCCCGCGAGCGGCGAGAGGCCGCGCCCGCTGCCGGAAGATTGACGGGGCGGGGCGGGTTGGGACTGGCCACGCCCTCGAGGATTCGGTACAAGGCCGCCGCCATGAGCCAGACACCCGACCTCAAGCGCCTCGAACGGGAGGTCCGCGCGCGGCGGACCTTCGCGATCATCTCGCACCCGGACGCGGGCAAGACGACCCTGACCGAGAAGCTGCTGCTGTACGGCGGGGCCATCCACATGGCCGGCGCGGTCAAGAAGCGGCGCGCGGCCCGGCACGCCACCAGCGACTGGATGGCCATGGAGCAGGAGCGCGGGATCTCCGTGACCTCCTCCGTGATGCAGTTCGGCTACGACGGCCACACGGTCAACATCCTGGACACCCCGGGCCACCAGGACTTCAGCGAGGACACCTATCGGACGCTCGCGGCGGCGGACTCGGCGGTCATGCTCATCGACGCCGCCAAGGGCGTGGAGCCCCAGACGGAGAAGCTCTTCCGGGTCTGCAAGCTGCGCGGCATCCCCATCTTCACCTTCGTGAACAAGATGGACCGCCAGGGGCGGAGCCCGCTCGACCTCATGGACGAGCTGGAGAGCCACCTGGAGATGCCGGCCTGTCCGGTGAACTGGCCGATCTTCGACTCCCACCGCTTCGTGGGCGTCTTCGATCGGCGCACGGAGCACGTCCACGTCTTCGAGACGGACGAGCGCCACGGCGAGACGGCCATCGAGGCGCGCTCCGTGCCCCTGTCGGAAGCGGAGTCGGTGCTCTCGGAGGGTGCCTGGGAGAAGCTCCAGGAGGACCTGGAGCTCCTGGACGTGGCCGGCGACGAGTACGACGAGGAGCGGGTGCTCGCGGGTGAGCTGTCCCCCATGTTCTTCGGGTCGGCCCTGAACAACTTCGGCGTGAAGCCCTTCCTGGAGGCCTTCCTGGAGATGGCGCCCCCGCCGACGGTGCGGAAGACCGACGGCGGCGAGGTGAGGGCCACGGACCCGCAGTTCTCGGGCTTCGTGTTCAAGATCCAGGCGAACATGGACACGTCCCACCGGGATCGGATCGCCTTCCTGCGCATCTGCTCCGGGCGGTTCGTGAAGGGCATGGAGACGAAGAACGTCCGCCAGGGCAAGAAGATCCGCCTGAAGAACCCCTCGTCGTTCATGGCCCGGGAGCGCTCCACGGTCGAGGAGGCGTGGGCCGGCGACATCGTGGGCTTGTACGACCCGGGCATCTTCCGGATCGGCGACACCCTGTCCACCGGCCGCGACGTCCGCTTCGAGGGGATCCCGCACTTCTCCCCGGAGCTGTTCCAGCGCATCCGCGTCGCCGACCCGCTGCGCCGGAAGCAGCTCAACAAGGGCCTGGAGCAGCTCGCCGAGGAGGGCGCCATCCAGCTCTTCGCGGACTACACCACGGAGAAGCTCGACATCGTCGGCGCCGTGGGCACGCTGCAGTTCGACGTCCTCGCGCACCGCCTGAAGAGCGAGTACAAGGTCGAGGCGATCCTGGAGCCCCTGCCGTTCACGGCGTGCCGCTGGGTGGTCGGCGAGGGCTTCGACCCGAAGACGTTCCGCCGCGGCCAGGGCAACATCTGCGCCCGGGACCGGGACGGACACCCCGTCGTGCTCTTCAAGAACACCTGGGGCATCCGCTGGGCCCAGGACAACAACTCGGGCTTCGAGCTGCTGCCCGTCTCCCCGCTCGCGGACCACGCCGGAACCCTCTGATTCAGCGGGCGATCTTGGAGCTTGTCCCGGCGGTGGGGCGGGTCTACACTCCCCGCGGTCCCGGAGCCTGTTGGGAGGAGCCACCATGAGCCGAACCGAGGAGCGCTACGGTCGCTGGGCGACCGGCACGAGCCGCGAGAGCCTCGACCGCGCCATCCGCGATCAGAAGCGCCTCATCCGTGGCAGCCTCAACGCTGGCGACGAGACGGTCCGGAACGTGGAGGCCGGCCCCAGCCGCTCCCGGTACGACACGCTGCGCTACACGCGCGACGACATGGACTACCGGGAGTGGAACGAGGACGGCGGCTACTGGGGCATCGGGCGCTGGCCCCAGGGTCCGGGCGTGCCGACCAGCCCCGGCGAGCACTACCCGGCCGGCGCGCAGTCGGAGGCCGAGCGGCGCCGCGCCGCCCGCAAGGCGGAGATCGACGAGGGCTTCTAGGGGGCGCATGGATACACGTCGCCCCCTCGCCCTGCTCGACCTCGACGGCACCCTCGTCGACTCGCTCCTCGACGTCGCCTGGAGCGTCAACGAGGCCCTCGCCTCCATGGACCTCCCCCGGCGGACCATCGACGAGGTGCAGGCCGCCATCGGCCACGGCGCCCGACACCTGATCCGCGAGCTCCTGCCCACCTCGGAGCCCGACGAGGCGCAGGTCGACGACCTCCTCGAGCGGTTCCGGGCCGTCTACGCCGAGCACACGCTGGATCGCACGCAGCCCTTCGACGGCATCCCCGAGGCCCTGCGGCGCCTGTCCGAGGCGGGCGTCGTCCTCGCCGTGATGACCAACAAGCCCGAGGACATGGCCCGCCGCGTCCTCGACGGCCTGGACCTGGCCCGCTGGATGGCGGCCGTGGTCGGCGGCGACACCACCGAGGCCGTCAAGCCGGACCTGCTGCCGCTCCGCCTCGCCGTCTCCCGCGCGGAGGAGACCGCCGGCCCGGTGCGCCCCTGCACCTTCGTGGGCGACGGCAGCCCCGACCTGGAGGCCGCCCGCGCCCTGGAGGTCCCCTTCGTGGGCGTGACCTGGGGAAAGACGCCGAGGGAGGCGTGGACCGGCCTGGCCCCGACCGATCGCCTGGTGGACACTGCCGTCGACCTCGCCGACGCGGTGCTGGCCCTCCGCTGACCACCTCCCGCTGCCACGGCGGCTATCGCCAGTCGACGGGTCACGACTCGCCGAGCGCCCGCGAAACGTGGACGTGGACGTGGTCGGGCTGACCGGGCAAGGGCAGGGGCTCGAGGCTGGAGGTGACCGCCGCGGACGACGGTCCTCCCGCATTCCCCGGGTTCTCCGCACCTTCGCGGCTTGGCGCCTTGGCGCGAGCCCTCACGAGCCGCCGAGATGCCGGAGCGTCTACCGCCCGCGGCGGTTCGCGATCCGGTCCTTCAGGCTCGCCAGCTGCTCCCCGGAGAGCTTCACGTACACGCCCCGCCCCTCCGCGCACAGGCTCCCGTCGGGGCCGAGGATCCGACCGCGGGTCGTGATCTTGCGGTCCCCGAGGTGCTCCACGACGCCCTCCCCGGTGACGACCACCTCGAGCGGCACGGGCGCGCGATAGTCCACCTCCAGCCGCGCAGCCACGACGGGCACGTCGCGCAGCCAGCAGGACAGGCCCATCACCTCGTCGAGGACGGCGGCGATACTCCCGCCGTGGGCGTGTCCGGGCGGCCCCTCGGCGCCGGGGCCGTACCAGATGCGCCCCATGAAGGCGCCGTCCGCCTCGCGCTCGTAGTAGCGGACGCGGACCCGATCGCCCTCGGGCTCCTCGGACAGGAAGTGCCTGCCCATGCCCACCGGGAGCAGCCAACGCTCGAGGGGCCTCCACCCCGGCTCGCCGCCCAGGTCGGGCTCGCCATCCCGTGCCGCGTCACTCACGCCGTGCGACTCCTCTCCAGAACCATGACGCAAAGCGTCACGGAGCGATTGCCACGCCCCCTCGGGCGGGTCAAGCATCCATCGCGGTCCGGGCCGCCGCAGCGCCGGTCACGCCGCGGGTCACTCCCGTGCACTTTCCTCTTGAGGTCCTCTCCGGACGGGCCATAGGATATGGGCATCCGTTCAGGATGAACGCGGCGATTGGGGATGGGGCCGACTCACGGGACAGCCGGCGACACCTCGGGGGACTCGTCCGCCAGCAGGTCGTCCGCCGTCAGCTCCGGCGCGGCCTTGCCCTCCTGGAGGTCCAGCAGGCCCATGGCCTCGTAGTGCCGGCGGCCCCGGTCACCCACGAGCCCGAGCCGCCGCAGGTTCGGCCCGATCCGCTTGAACATGGTCTTGCGGAAGAAGCCCATGAGCGGCGACCCCGGCATGTTCCGCTCGTAGCGCCAGTCGAAGTGCACGTCGAACGCCGCGGGGATGTCCGTCGCGCCGTCCCGCCTGGCCACCCGCTGGGTGTAGCCGCGCCACGACGGGCCCGGGAGCGCGGCGAGCACGCGGACGTTGCGCGACCTGAGCGCGTCCCGCACGACCGGCAGGGTGTGGTACGGGTCCGCGATCTTCTTCTCGAGCGCCACGGCGACCTCCCGGGGCGCCGCCGGCGTGGCCGCCGGACGGACGCCTCCACCCCCGAGGATCGGCTCCGGACATGCCACGGGTCAAAGGAGCGTCCGCCTCAGCGCACCACGGCGGTGCAGAACGCGACGTCGATCGCGGCGAAGCGACGCTCCAGGCAGCGCCGCTGCAGGTCGCCCATCGCGTCGCGCGAGGCCCGGACGACCTCGACGGCGCCCTCCTCCCGGAGGACGGCCCAGCCGGGGTCCACGCGGCCCAGCGGCGTCTCCACCGGCATCCACCCCGGCCAGCGCAGGAACCGGCGCACCGACGGGTCCTCGTCCAGCGCCCGGACCCAACGCGCCTCCGCCTCCGAGCGCACCGGCACGCCCACGTGGAGGGCCTTGGACACCGGCACGACCTCCCGCCTCCCCGCCGCGAGGGGCCGATCCTCGAAGGTCTCCGGCGACGGCGCCGCGCCGGACGGCTCCCAGGTCCCGCGGTCCGCCGCCTCCTCGCGCACGACCCGCGCCAGGGCGTCCGCAGCCCGCTCCAGCACCCCCACGGGGTCGCGCAGCAGGTCGTCGAGCAGGCCGGCCTCCCCCAGCACCCGGGCGAGCGTGCGCCGGGTCAGGCCGGTCTCCCGCTGGAGGTGCGCCAGGGGATCGGGCAGGTCCGACGTCCCTCTCCCGGTCGCGGCGGCGTGGACCCGGTCCCGCGTCGCCTCCCCGGCGCCGTCGATCCCGACCTCGCCCCGCCGGACCCGCACGCGAGCCTCGACCGCGGGAGCCGGCAGGGCCCGGAGCGCCTCCACGCATCGCCTCCGCAGCCGATCGCCGTCCAGGTCCGCCCGGTGGCGGACCGGCCGCGCGACGACCTCCCACAGCCGGAGCAGGTCCGGGTCCTCCCGCCAGCCCTCGCGCAGGCCCACCGCCCGGCGGGCCCGCCGATCGACGACGCGGCCGGCGAAGTCGGCGCCGGTCTCCTCCCGGATCTCCTGCTGGAGGCGACGCGCGAAGTCGTCGTAGCTCTCGTTGGCCACCACGACCAGGCGCGCCACGTCCGGATCCGCCGTGCGGCGGCCGTCCTCCAGCACCGGCAGGCGCAGCCCCCGCCCCAGCTCCTGGCGCTTCCGGATCTCCGATCGCGTGACGTGCAGCGTGCAGATCTGGAAGACGTTGGGGTTGTCCCAGCCCTCCCGCAGGGCCGAGTGGCTGAACACGAACCGGACCGGCTCGTCGGGGGACAGGAGCCTCTCCTTGTCCCGCATGATGAGCGCGTACGCCGCGTCGTCGTCTTTCGAGCGCCCGCCCGTGTCCACGGCGCGCCCGGCGCGCTCCGCGAAGTAGCCGGCGTGGACCCGGTCGACGGGCGGCAGGTCCAGGTCCGCGTATCGCGGCTCCGCGGACAGGCGCGTCCAGGTCTCCTCGAACCACCGCCGGATGGGCCCGTCCTCGTCCGCGTAGTGCGCCACCCGATCCACGAAGCACAGGGACAGCACCTTCATGCGCTGCCCGCCGGGCCGCAGGCGCCGCACGCTGCGCTCGCGCTCCAGGTGCTCCCGGACGGTCTCCTCGAGCTGTCGCCGCATCACCGCGGCCCGCGCCTCGACACCCGCCCGCGCACCCTCGTGGAGCGCCTCGCCGTGCGCGAAGACCACCCGGCCCCGAGCCGCGTCCACATGCTCCACGACCCAGCCGGAGTAGATCTCGCGGCCGCCGGAAAGCTCCTGAAGATCCTCCCCCTCGCCCCGGACCGTGACCACCTTCCGCCGCGGACCGGCCCTGCCGGAGACCTCCAGCGCCAGCCGCGCGCTCACCCCGCGCGAGGTCGCCCGGATGCTCCGGACCTCCATGGGCGGCGGACCGCCTGTCCCCTCGGCCGTGACGGACGCCACCTCGATGCGCTTCACCAGGCCCAGGTCGTAGGCCCGCACCGGGTCGAGCCGATAGACGAGGTGGTGCAGCCGCCGGTGGGTCGCCGACCACCCCACCGTGCACAGCGGCTCGAGCGAGGCGATGGCCTCCCGCGCCTTCGGCCCCGCCATGCGGTGCGGCTCGTCCAGGATCACCACGGGCCGCGTCCCCGCGAGCACGTCCATGGGGCGCCTCCCGCCCAACGCGTCCGCCGGCCGGTGCAGCAGGTTCCGGCGCCCCTTGTCGAAGGCCTCGATGTTGAGCACCAGCACCTGCAGGCCGTCGTCCCGCGCGAACCGGCGGAGCGCCGACAGCGCCCCGGGCCGGTGGACGCGCGCCTCGCAGCGGCCGGTGTCGTACAGGGCGTCCAGGTGCGCCCCGGTGGCGCGGATCTGCTGGAGCACGCCCTCCCGGATGGCCACCCCGGGCACCACGACGACGAAGCGCGACAGGCCGTAGCGGGCGTGAAGCTCGCGGAGGGTCCGCAGGTACGTGTAGGTCTTCCCGGTGCCCGTCTCCATCTCCACGGACAGGTGGAGGCCCTCGCCCAGGTCCGGGCTCTCCGGCAGGCCGTGCCGTCGCTGGACCGCGCGCAGGTTGTCCAGGAGGCGCCCGGGAGGCAGGTCCAGGCCCTGCACGACGCCGCCGTCCGCGTCCCGCGGAGCCTCGAGGCCGGTCGGGCGGCGCGGCTGCCCCTCCAGGACGTCCACGACGGCGCGGATGGCCTCGAGCTGGTGCGGCTGGTGCGGGTCGAAGCGGAGGCGCATCAGACCGTGCGAAGCTCCGCGCCCTCGGCCTCCAGCGCCCGCGCGGCTCGCACCCGCAGGGCGTCGTCGCCGCCGAAGGCCGCCTCGCGACACACGACCGTCCGCGGGCGGCGCGCGGCGGCCGCCTCGAAGAAGGCGTCGTCCAGGTCCGCGGCCAGGCAGACCAGCAGGCTCCCGCCGGACACCGCCCAGGTCCGCCGGCCGCCGGCGTCGACGCGCTCCAGCTGCGCCGAGGGTGGGTGGCCGGCCCGGAGCATCACCTCGAAGAGGAGGTCCTCCTCCGGCGCGTCCCCGCTCGCCCCGTCCGCCCGCTCCTCCAGCAGCGCCGCCAGGACCTCGGCGTCCTCGACCGCGGCGTCGGTCGGCCAGGCCGGCGCGTGGGCCGGGGCCAGGCGCAGCGCCCGGAAGCCGCGGCCGGGATCGGAGGCGACGCCGCGCTCCTCCAGCCGCGCCAGAACCCGCCGGACCCGCTCGCGGGTGATCTGGGCGATGTCGTCGAAGTCGCCCTCGTCCACCGGCTCGGGAAGCTGCACCAGGGCGAAGCGGCGACGGCCGCCGTCCTCCGCGTTCTGCTCCAGGACGGCCTGCGCCGTGGCCCCGGAGCCCGCGAAGAAGTCCATCACCAGGTCGTCGGGGCCCGTGGCGTGCTCCAGCATGCGCCGGATCAGCAGCGACGGCTTGGGCGTGTCGAAGACCTTGCGCCCGAACAGCTCCTTGAGCTCGGCGTGGGCCCGGTCCGTGTGGCCCGCGTAGCCGTGCGCCCAGAAGTTGATGGGGGTGAGGCCGTCCCGGATCTCGGACCGGAAGGTCTTCACGTGGGGGAACGGCCGCTTGCCGTCCGCGCCCCAGTACAGGCGGCCCTCGCGCTGGAGGCGCTCGAAGCCCTCCCGGTTGACGCGCCAGGCCTTCCGATCCGGGTGCGTCACCTCGCCGGTGTTCGGATTGCGGATGGGGTACGCCAGGTTCGGGCGGCGCTCGGGCGGCACCTGGTTGAGGAAGGACGTCGGCTTCCAGGGGCCGCGCGGGTCGTCGTCCGGGTTGTCGAACTCGTGCGCGTCGTCGCCCCGGGGCAGCAGGTTGACCTGGAAGGCCTCCGAGCGCTGGTAGAGGAGCACGTGGTCGATCACGGACGTGAAGTTGTTGGTGTTGTTCGACCGCGTGTAGCGCTTCTGCCAGGAGATGTGGGCGACGAAGTTCTCTGCGCCGAAGACCTCGTCCATGAGCAGGCGCAGGTGGTGCTGCTCCCGGTCGTCGATGGACACGAAGATGGCGCCGTCGTCCCGCAGGAGCTGGCGGGCCAGCACCAGCCGCGGGTACATCATGCCGAGCCAGCGGGAGTGGTGGCGTCCGTGCAGCTCCACGCGGCTCGACCGGCGGCGGCCGGCGGCGTCCAGCTGGCCCGTCTGCCGCAGGTAGGCCTCGACCCCGTCCCGGAAGTCGTCCTCGTAGATGAACGTGTTCCCGGTGTTGTACGGGGGATCGATGAAGATCATTTTCACCGCCCCGCCCCAGGCGCGCTGCAGCAGCTTGAGGACCTCCAGGTTGTCCCCCTCGACGACGACGTTCTCCGCCTCGTCGAAGCCGGCCGACTCCTCGCGGACGGGGTGGAGCGCGCCCGTCGCCGGTCGCCGCAGGCCGGCCGCCGCCTCACGACGCCCCGCCCACGTGAACCCGAAGCGCTCGGGATCGTCGTCGTGGCCCGGGATGCCCAGCAGCGCCAGCAGCCGCTCCGGATCCAGGCGCCCCTCCACGAAGGCCCCCGGCACGATCCGCCGCAAGGCCTCGTGGGTCTCCTCGAGCGGCGCGCCTCCCGTCAGCGCGAGCTTCAGTTGCGTGCCCATGGACGCCCTCCCCGGCGACGCACCGCTTATCACGTCGCGGGGAGGAGCGTCACGGGTCGGTCGGCGACGGGGTCACATCTCCTCGCCGAGGAACTCGCGCAGCAGGAAGCGGAAGGCCACGTCCCGGGCGTCCGGCCGGTAGGTCCCGGTTCGTACGGCGCGACGGAGGGAGCCCACGCGGCCGGCCTCCGTGGCCGATGGAGACGCACGCTCCCGGTGACGCGAGGCGTCGGGGACGTCTGGCCGCCGAACGCGGCCGTCACGGTCGAATTGCATCGTTCACCCTGCTCGATCGTGGAACTGAACCCCGCAGACGCCCCGTGGATTCGGCACTCGTCGGAGGCGGCTTTAAGAAAATCGCCGGACGTCCCGAGGGGGCGAGGCCGCCGTCCGGCCGAGGTCAGAGGTCGGGGCAGAGGGCGCGCGCACGCTTTGCCACCGCGTCCACACCGGCCGCGAGATCGCGTGCCTCCCGGGCCAGCCGGCACGCCTCGTCGGCGCGCCCGGCCTCCGCGAGCGACCGCGCCCGGCGCAGGAGCAACGCCACGAGGTTCTTCGTGTGCCGAGGGGCGCCGGACGACTGCACCAGCCGCCGCTGAAGCGAGATGGCCCGGTCCAGGCGCCCTCTGGAGACGAGGTATCCGACCCGGTGGCCCGTGGCGAACGGTGCGTCCGGCCAGCGCGACGACACCTCCCCCCACTGCGCCTCGGCGGCGTCCACGAGACCTGCCCGGGCCAGCGCGCGGGCCAGGTTGACGGCAGGCTCCACGCGGTCGGAAACGGCCCGGGCACCGCGACGGCACGTCTCCACGAGCCACTCCGGGTCCACCTCCTCGCGCGTCAGGCCGAGCGCGCACAGGTTCGCCGTGGCTCGCCCGGGTCGCTTCTCCGCCTCCACCGCGCGCTTCGCCGCCTCCCAAGCCGCGTCGTGGCGTCCCAGGCGCTCCAGGGCCAGGGCCAGGTTCAGCAGCGCGAGCCGATGGTCGGGGCGGCGGTCCAGGATGACCCGGAGGTGGTGGGCGGCCTCCTCGGGCGCGCCGGCCTCCAGGCGCTGGCGGGCGTGGTTGAGGCGCGTCTTGACGCTGTCCGGAACGATCTGCATGGACGTGGCGAACAGGGGGGCGTCGCCCTGCCACGCGCTCACCTGGGCCAGCGTGACGGGCGCCGCGACCACGAGCCAGATCCCGACGGCGGCTCCGCCCGCCATGTCGGCCGGCCGCCGGAGGCCCGCGAGGGCCCCGCCCAGCGCCAGGCTCAGCCCGAGACCCGGCCACCAGGCGAGGCGACCGGCCAGGGGCGTCGGCAGGACGACCAGGGCGTTGGACAGCAGGACCAGGGCCGCGCCCGCCAGGGTGAGGCCCACCGCCGCCGCGCGCCAGCCCCGGCGCAGGGCGAGCACCCACGCGACCGCCAGGCCGAGCAGGGCGGCCCCGCCCAGCCACACGTACGATCCCGCGTCGCCGGCCAGGGCCACGTCCGGACCGTAGTCGGCGGCGATGGGCTGCGGCACGACCCACCACCCCACGTAGCGGCCGACGATCGCGACCGCCTCCGGGAGTCGCTCCGCGGGGGCCAAACCGGCGAGGGGGTTGTCCAGGGCCGGCACGGCGCCCCCGAGGTACCCCACGGCGGAGGCCCGCGCCGCGTACCAGCCCACGACGAGCAGCACGAGGACCGCCGCGACCGCCCGGCGACGATCGAGCAGGGCCAGGACGACGGCCGCGGCCACGGCCACGACGGCGGTCTCCTTCGACAGCAGCGCCAGGCCGAGCAGGGCCGCGGCGGCGGCCCCGCTCCGGTGCAGGACCCGGAGGCCCGCCAGCGCCAGGGCCCCGGCGAGCAGGTCGCCGCGCCCGACCACCGAGGTCACGGCCTCGGAGAAGGCGGGGTGGACTGCGACCATCATCCCCACGGCCATGGCCACGGGCGGCGGGAGGCCCACGCGCAGCGCCACGGCCAGCGTGAGCAGGACCGCCAGCAGATGGAGGACGAGGTTCGTCCGGTGGAACGGGCGCGGATCGCCCTCCCCCACCCGGTGATCCATGCGGAGGCTCAACACGGTCAGGGGCCTCCAGCTCGCCAGGTGCTCGAAGCCCGGCCGATCGCCCCAGAAGTTCCGCGTGAAGGCCTCGGTCCAGGGCGCGCGGCCGTCCACCAGGGGATTGCGGGACACGGCCACGGGATCGTCGTAGGCGAAGCCGGCTTCGAGGACGCCCGCGTAGAGGATGGCGGCCGCCAGGGGCGGCAGCAGCCAGGCCGCCACCCGGACCACGTCGTCGACGGCGGCCGACCTGTCCGTCCCTTCCTCCATGACCTACATGAGTAGGACGAACGGACCGTCGCGTCGACCCTCGGCGCAGCCGGAGCCGTCCTTGACTCCGGTCCGGCGGCGGCTAAGTTGCCCGTCCCGCCTCCTCTTCCCGCCGCGGAGCCCGCCATGCGCGTCGAGCACACCTTCGTCACCCGCCCCTTCGAGCTGGATCGCCACCTGCGCATCTCGCCGGCCATGCTGCTCCGGTACATGGAGCACCTCCGCTGGCGCGCGGTGACCGATCCGCGGTATCCGACCGCCGCCCTGTTCGCGAAGGGCAACCGCATGGTGGTTCGGAGCCAACGGCTCGAGGTCGTCGAGCAGGTCACGGAGCAGGAGGCCGAGCTTCGAGGCCGGATGTGGGTCCAGGAGGTCGGCCGAAGCAGCGTACACTTCGCCCAGGAGGTCCTGCGCGGCGACGACGTGGTCGCCCGGGCCGTGGTCACGGGCGTGTACCTGGGCCGCGGTACGGGGCCGACGCGCGTGCCCGACCTCCTGCGCGACATCGTCATCCCCGAGCGGCTGGAGCCCGGCCCCGGGGTGCCACGCGACCTGGAGCCCCCCGCCGACGCCTGGTCCACCGGCCTGCGGGTCCGGGCCAGCGACATGGACCTCTTCCAGCACGTGAACCACGCGACCTACGTGGACTGGGTCGAGGACGCCCGCGCCCTGGCCGCCCGCGGCGGGGTGTACGGCGAGGCCGTCGGCGACCGCACGCCGACCCGCCGCCTGGCCATCGACTACGTCCGCGAGGCCCTCCTGGACCAGGTCGTCGCGGTCTCCACCTGGACGCAGCCGCACGGGACGCTCGCCTTCGAGGGGTGCCGCGACGGCGAGGACCGGCCGGTCTTCCGAGCCATGGTCACGCCGGGCTGAGCCGGGGCCCCAGACACAGCAGGCAAGGGCAAGGGGGGGCTCCGCTTCGCTTCGCCCTGCGTTATGCTTTCGGGCCGTCGCCCTCCGACGAGGATCTCCGTGGTCGCTCAGGAGACGCCGTGATCCGACTCGCGCTGGCCGTCGCCGTGATCCTGGCCGCCGCCCCCGCCCGGGCGGAAGAGGGCCCACCGCCCGCCAGCTTCCTCCACAGCCTGCCGGACGCCCTGGAGCGCGCCGAGCACGAGGGACGGCCGGTGTTCGTCCACTTCACCGCGCCCTGGTGCGAGGCCTGCCGGGAGATGAAAGAGCGGGTCTATCCGCAGCCCGAGGTGCGGAAGCGCCTGGCGCGCTTCGTCCCGGTAGAGGTGGACGTGGAGGCGGAGGGCGGCGACGACCTGTGGATGGAGTACCGCATCTCGGGCCTCCCGACCCTGGTCTTCCTCCGGGACGACGGGCACGAGGTCACGAAGCTTCGGCTCGCCGGGCTCCAGGAGGCGCCGGCCATGGTGGCGGCGCTGGACCGGGCCATCGAGGCCCTGAAGCCACCGCCGCCCGCACCACCCCGGCCGGTCGACGAGGACGACGACGGCGGCTGGTGGAGGTGGGTGCTCGGCGCCGGCCTCGTCCTGCTCCTGCTCGGCCTGGCCGCGCGTGCCGGGCTGCGTCGCCGGGGGCCCGACTCACGCTCCTCGTAGGAGCCTCATCTCGTCCTTCAGCGGGCCGTCCAGGAGCTGCGGCAGGAGCCGATCGATGGCCTCCCGGCAGCGGACCCGCTCGTTGGTGCGTGCGAGGGCCCGGACGAGGGGCTCCAGGAGCTCCGGGTCGTCGGGCACAGCCTCCAGCCCGTCCTCGCAGGCCGCGGCGGCGCCCTCCGGGTCGTCCAGGCGGAAGAGGCGGAGGCGGGCCTCGTCGGTGCGGGCGCGGGCCCGGAGGCGCCTCGGGATGGCCGGCTCCGCGGCCTCGGCGGCTGCCTCCGCCGCGACGCGCGCCCGCCGGGCGTGGAGATCCGCCAGGTCCGCCCAGGCCTCGCGCTCCCGGAGCCAGCCCGCGAGGTGCTCGAAGGCCTCGTCGTCCAGGGGCTCCCACTCGAGGAAGTCGCTCCAGGCCTGCGCCGCGTCCTCCCGGCGCCCCAGCTCTCCCAGGAGCCGAGCCCGCTCCCGGGCGTAGGAGAGCGTCTCGCCGGCGTCGAAGGCCAGACCCATGAGCCGGTCCAGGACCTCGATCAGCTCCGCGTGCTCGCCGGTGGCGCGGAGGACGGCGGCCTTGCGCTCCAGCGCCTCCACGCAGTCGGCGTCCAGGGTCAGCACGGCGTCCAGGGCCCGGCGCGTCTCCTCCGGGTCGCCGCCCGCGAAGGCCTCCCGGGCCTCCTCCAGGAGGGCCTCCAGGCGATCCCCCTCCACCAGGCGGGACACGACCGGCTCGGGGAGATTCCCCTCCCCCATGACTGCAGCAGGACCGCCGTCCTCGGCGGCCGATCGGCCGTGCGGTCCCGACGCCGGCGGGGACGCCGGCGCCCCGGTGTCGTGTGGGCCGGCCCCCCTCGCTGCAGTAGGACCGCCGTCCCCGGCGGTCGAGCCGGGGTCCTCGAAGAGCGCCTGGGCCAGAATCCCGGCGAGCTCTTGCGCGGGCACGTGGTCCGGCTCCCGCGCCAGGAGCCCCTGCAGGCGCTCGAGGGACTCCTCGAGCCGCCCGGCGTCGGCCAGGGCGAGCGCCTCGTCGTAGGGATCGGACGGCGCGAGCGGCGGCTCCTCGGGCTCGACCGGCGTCGCTGCTGACTCGACGGGCGTCGCTGCGGGCGCGCCGGCGCGCTCGAACAGGCGCGCCACCCGCGGCTCCCCGCGCACTCCGGCGGGCAGGCGCTCCAGGACGGCGCGAGCCTCCCCGGGCGCGTCCGCCACCTCCAGCAGAAGCTCGGCGAGGCGTAGGGCCGCGCGGATGCGGGTGCCCTCCCGTGGATGAACGGCCTCCAGGCGCCGGAGCGGGGCGACGAGGGCCTCGGCCTCCCCGAGCGCCTCCAGGGCCTCCCACAGGAGCTCCAGCGGCTCCACCCGGCGCGGCGCGAGGTCGCAGGCCTCGTCCAGGGCCGCCCTCGCCGCGCGTGCGTCGCCCATCTCGTGCAGCGCCGCGCGCCCGGTCCGCACGAGCAGCGGCACCCGCTCGGCGGGGTCGTCCGTGCGATCCAGCAGCGTCCGGCAGAGCTCCTGGTGCCGCGGCCACATCCCGAACCGGGCGTACAGGTCCAGGAGGCGCTCCGCCACGCCCCGGGCCTCCGGGCCGTGGGGTTCCGACTCGAAGGCGACGGCCCACGGCTCGATGGCGTCCGCGTGCAGGTCCAGCGACTCGTACAGACGCGCCACCGCCCGGTGCAGGCGAGCCCTCGCCTCGGGCTCCTCCACGGCGCCCGCCGCCTTCCGCAGCTTGAACAGGAGCTGCTCCCGGACCGGCACCCCCGCGGAGGCCTCCTCCACCAGGCCCAGGGCCTCCTCGTCCCCCGGCGCGCGCTCCAGGACGTCCACCGCCACGGCCAGGGCGTCCTCCCGGTCCCCGCGGAGCAGCCTCGCGCGGGCCAGCAGGCAGGCCGCCCGGGGCCAGGCGTCGGCCTCGGCCTCCACCTGTTCGGCGTACCGCACGGCGAGGTCCGGCTCCCCGGCCGCCAGGGCCAGCCGCGCCAGCTCGATCGCCTCGTCGGCCCGGAGCCCGGGCACGTCCACGACCCGCCACAGCACGCGCCGCGCCCGCCCCTCCTGGCCCAGCGCCTCCAGAGCCAGCCCGGCCAGCCTCGACACCAGGCGCACCAGGGGCCGCGCGTCGGTCGGCGGCACCGCCCGCAGCGCAGTCTCCAGCAGGCGGGCGGCCTCCGCGGGGCGGCCCTCGGCGATCTCCACCTCCGCCAGGGCCATGCGGGCCTCGGGGTCGTGGGGCGAGGCCTCCAACACCACCCGCAGGAAGACGCGCGCCTCCTCCGGATCGCGCCGGGCCAGCGCGTGGCGGGCCAGCCGCAGCCCCGCCTCCCGTGTGCGCTCCGGGCTCCGCGCCGAGAAGAGCAGCCGCTTGTACAGCCCGACGGCGTCCGCCGTGTCGCCCTGCTCCTCCGCCAGGGCGATCAGCTCCTCCAGGGCCTCCTCGTGGTCCGGCGAGCGCTCGAGCACCCGCTCCAGGGCCGCGCGGGCCTCCGCCGGGTCGAGCCGCCGCAGGAGCTCCGCGATGGTCAGGTCGGCCGCCGTGGCGTCCTCGCGATCGGCCGCGTCGTGCTGTCGCGAGCCCAGCCTCTCCAGGTGGACGACCGCCTCCTCCGGGCGCCCGCGCCCCAGGGCGATGGCCGCCAGACCGCAGTGGGCCGGGGCGTAGTCCGGCGCCTGCTCCAGCAGCCCGCGGCAGACGCGCTCGCCCTCGTCGAAGAGGATGGGCCGCGTCGCGGCGACGCCCACGAGGCGCTCCGCCAGGAACCCGGGCCGCGGCGGGCCGTCCAGCGCGCGATAGACCTCGGCCAGGGCCTCCCGCACCTGCCCCGCCTCCAGCAGCCGGTCGATCTGGCCGTGGTGGCGCTTCAGCTCCAGATCCTCGACGAAGCGCCGGAACGCGCCCCGATACGCGGCGTCGTCCACCGCCTCCAGGGTCACCACGTCCGGGTGCGGCGCCCGCGGGGACAGGAAGTGCGCGACGAGGCGCCCGTCCCGAAGCTCGACGCCCTTGGCGCGGAGGTGGGCCAGCTCCGGCAGCTTCCAGCCGAGGCCCGCCAGCACCCACGTCACCGCCGGGCGCACGAGGCGCAGCCTCGCCGTCGTGAGGGTGCGCTCCGCGACGAGCCCCTCCGGCAGGAGATCGAGCACGCGCCCCGCCAGGTTCGGCCAGGGCTCCTCGACGTGGCCGTACACACGCACGTCATACAGGGAGAGGACCAGCGACGGCTCCCGCTCGTCCGCCCCCGGCCCCTCGGGATCCGGCAGGAAGCGGGCGCGGACCGTGTAGCGCGCGCCGTCGTCCGTCCGCCCGAGCAGGACCAGGGCGTCGTCGACGGCCCGCCCGGACAGGCGCCCCTCGGAGGCGGTGTTCAGCCAGTCGAGGAGCAGGCGCGCCTCGACCGCCAGCTCCAGCACGTCCGCCTCGCCGCGGTGGTGGCGGAAGCGCTCGATCCCCTCCCGGAAGTCGAAGGGGAAGCTCACGTGGGGCAGGTGGATGGCCAGCTCGGCGAGATCCGCGCCCCCGGGCAGCGCGACGTCGGACAGGACCACCGCGACGCGGCCCCCCTCTACGCGCAGGGCCCAGGTGGCCTCGTCCCCGCGACGGGCGGCCGCGAGGGAGGCGGGCGCGCGGGCTGTGGCGAGCTCGGTTCCCATGGGGTCCCTTGTTAGCGCGCGCGCGGACCGGCGGGCAAGCACCGGAGCACCGGGCTTCAGTTCCCGGGGCCGACTCCCGTTGCACAGAACGGCCCCCGAGGCGTTACCGGGACCGTTGGCATTCGTCCCGGTGGCGTCGGTAGGTTTGGACGCCGACGAGCCCGCCCGCCGGCGGACACGAGGAGCCCATGCCGCAGCAGATCCCGACCCGACCCCGCCCGAACGACGAGCGCGGCCCCGCGGTCCGAGCCGACGCCCACCTGCGGCGAGGCCCCACGCTGGCACGCCTCCCGACGCTCACCGCGTCGCAGCAGCGCCTCCTGGAGGCCCTCGTCGTCCCGGATCGGGTGGGCCCGCTGCCGGAGTACGCCGATCGCCTGGACCCGAAGCCGCTCATCTCGGCCGCGGTGGGCGCCGGGCTGGTGTCGGTGCTGCGGAGCAACGCGACCCACGTCGGCCTGTCACGGCTGGTGGACGCGTCCGCCCACGAGGCCCAGCGGCAGACGTTCGTGGCCCGCGAGCGCCACCTGACGGCTCGCCGTGCGGCCCGCACCATCGCGCGCCTGACCGGCGAGCATCCCCTGGCGCTGGGCGCCCTGGCCGCCACGAGCAGCGTGTACGGGCCGGGCACCTCGCGCCTCCGGGATCGCCTGGTGCTGACCGTCGCCCCGCGATCCGTGGGCACCGCCCGCCGCGCCACCGCCGATCTCCGCGGCGTGGAGATCCGCGCCCGCGCCCTGCCCGGTCGAGGCCGCCAGGCGAGCAACGACGCCATCTGGCTCCGCTCGTCCCGCGCGACCCCGGACGGCTGGCGCGTCCCGGCGGCGGAGGATCAGCTGCTCCTGGGCTCCCTCGACCTGGCGCGCGCCCGAGGGTCCGGCCGCCTCGGGATCCTGGTGGACCTCCTGCTCCTCAGCACCCTGCCGAGCCTCCACTGGAGCACCATGGCCCAGCGCGCCGGCCTGTGGCGCGTCCGCCCCGCCGCGTGGGACGCCCTGCGCGAGGTCACGGGGACGTTCGGCGCCCGGATCCCCAAGCGCCCGGCTGAGCGGCTTCGCCCGCGCCTCGTGGAGCGCGTCCGACACGCCCTCCTCGGATAGCTCTCGATAGCCCGCGGGGCTCGTGGCGCAGCCGGCGGGGCGATGCTAAGGTCCCCCGCGGCCCCCACCGACGCAGCGGGGCCGAGAGGGGGGAGCACGCAGTGAGCGACAAGGGCGTCGCCGTCGTCGGGGCCGGCTACTGGGGCCAGAACCTGGTCCGCAACATGGCGCAGCTCGAGCGGCTGGCGGCCGTCGTGGACTCGTCGGCGGCCGTGCGGGAGCGCATGGCCCGCCTGTATCCGAAGACGCACGTGACCGGGGACCTGGACGAGGTGCTCGCCGATCCGGACGTGGGCGCCGTGATGGTGGTCGTCCCCTCGAGCCGGCACCACGACGTCGCGCGCAGGGCGCTCCGCGCGGACAAGCACGTCTACGTGGAGAAGCCCATCTCCCTGTCCGTGGAGGAGGGCGAGGACCTGGTGCGCCTGGCCGAGGAGCGCGATCGCCGCCTCATGGTCGGCCACCTGCTCCTGTACCACCCCTGCGTCGAGTGGCTGAAGCGACGCGTGGACGAAGGCGAGCTCGGCGACATCCTCTACCTGAGCAGCCAGCGCGTGAACCTCGGCAAGGTCCGGAGCGACGAGAACGCCATGTGGTCGCTGGCGCCCCACGACGTCTCCGTGGCCCTGCACCTCTTGGAGGAGTCGCCCACCCACGTGGCGGCCCAGGGCTTCTCCTGGATCCAGCAGCGCCAGGGCATCGAGGACGTGGTGTTCCTGACGCTGCGCTTTCCGGACGGGCGCGCCGCGCAGATCCACGTCTCGTGGCTGGACCCGCAGAAGAAGCGCTTCCTGAGCATCGTCGGCACCCGGAAGATGGCCACCTTCGACGACATGCAGGCGTCCGAGAAGGTGCGCGTGCTCGACAAGGGCGTGGACGGGACCGAGGCCCTCGACGACGCGCCGTCCTACGAGTCCTACGGCGACCTGCTGACGCTGCGGCAGGGGGACATCCTGATCCCCCACATCCCCATGCGCGAGCCGCTCCGGGCCCAGTGCGAGCACTTCCTCCACGCCGTGGACACGGGGGCGCGGCCCCTGAGCGACGGGCGCAGCGGCGTGGAGGTCCTGAAGGTCCTCCGGGCGGGCCAGCAGTCGCTCGAGGCGGGCGGCTCCCCGGTGGCGCTCGCGCCGGACGCGGGAGGTGCGTGATGGGCGAGACCGGCGCGTTCGTGCATCCGACGGCGATCGTCGACGAGGGCGCCGTCCTCGGGGAGGGCGCGAAGGTCTGGCACTTCTGCCACGTGATGCCGGGCGCGACCGTCGGCCCCCGCTGCAGCCTGGGCCAGAACGTCTTCGTCGCCGGCGGCGTCACCCTGGGCGCCGGCTGCAAGGTCCAGAACAACGTGAGCCTGTACGAGGGCGTCGTCTGCGAGGACGAGGTCTTCCTGGGGCCCTCCTGCGTGTTCACCAACGTCGGCACGCCCCGGAGCGCGGTGGACCGACGCGGCGCGTACGAGGCGACGCACCTGGAGCGCGGGGTGACCGTCGGCGCCAACGCCACCATCGTCTGCGGCGTCCGGCTCGGCCGGTACGCGTTCGTCGCCGCCGGGGCCGTGGTCACCCGGGACGTCCCGCCGTACGCTCTGGTGATGGGCGTCCCCGCGCGGATCGCGGGCTGGGCCTGCCGGTGCGGCGTCCGGCTCGAGACCCACGTGCAGCGCACCTGGTGCCCCGAGTGCGGCGCCACCTACCGCCGCGACGTCGACGGCGCCGTCATCCCCCCGGACGAGGAGTGATCCCGTGGCCGTACCCTTCGTCGACCTGAAGGCCATCCACGAACCCATCCGCGATCGCATGCTCCACGCCATCGAGCAGGTGGTGCGGACCGATCGCTACGTCCTCGGCCCCGAGGTGGCCGCCTTCGAGGACGAGGCCGCCGCCTTCCTCGGCGTCGAACACGCCGTGGGGGTGTCGTCCGGGACGGACGCCCTGCTGGTCGCCCTCATGGCCCTCGACGTGGGCCAGGGCGACGAGGTCGTGACGACCCCGTACACGTTCTTCGCCACGGCCGGGGCCATCGCGCGGCTCGGTGCGAGGCCCGTGTTCGCCGACATCGAGCACGACAGCTTCAACCTCGACCCGGACCGCCTCGAGGAGGCCATCACGGAGCGGACCCGCGCCATCGTGGTGGTCCACCTGTTCGGGCGCCCCGCGGACATGGACCGGGTCGGCGCCGTCGCCGCCCGCCACGACCTCCCGGTGATCGAGGACGCCGCCCAGGCCATCGGCGCCGAGTGGGGCGGTCGCCGCGTCGGCGGGCTCGGCACCCTGGGGTGCTTCTCGTTCTTCCCGGCCAAGAACCTCGGCGCCCTGGGCGACGGCGGCCTGGTGACCACGAACGACGCCGATCTCGCCGAGCGCGTCGGCCGCCTGCGACGACACGGGGCCGAGGGGCGCTACATGCACCGGGAGGTCGGGGGCAACTTCCGCCTGGACGCCATCCAGGCGGCCGTCCTCCGCGTGAAGCTCCCCGAGCTGGAGGACTGGACCGCCACCCGCCAGGATAACGCCCTGGGCTACCGGGAGCGCTTCCGCGCCCGCGGCCTCGACGACGTCGTGGTGCAGCCCGAGGAGGGCCCCGGCCGTCACGTCTGGAACCAGTACGTGGTCCGCGTCCTGGACGGCCGGCGCGCCGACGTCTTCGACGGCCTGCGCGAGGCGGAGATCGGCTGCGCGGTCTACTATCCCCTCCCGCTCCACCAGCAGCCGTGCCTCCGCGACCCCGAGCAGCCCGCGGGCAGCCTCCCGGAGGCGGAGCGCGCGAGCCGCGAGGCCCTCGCCCTGCCGGTCGCCCCGGGCCTCACCCCCGAGGACCAGGACGAGGTCGTGGAGACGATCGCGAAGCTCCTCGACCGCTGAGCCAACGCCGACACCCCACGCCGGGGGCGATACCGGGATGCAGCAGGACCGCCGTCCTCGGCTCACGGTTCGGCACATGTCGCAGGACGAAGGGCTCGCGCAAAGACGCGAAGACGCAAAGGATAACGGCATGCTTCGCCCCGGTCGGCCCGCCATTGGCCTGCCGGTGACCCGACAGCCTCAGCCGAACCTGTGTGCAAGCGGTTCGCTGGCCTTTGGGTCTTGGCGGCTTCGCGCGCGATTGTCCGCGAGACCGCGGCACCCCGAGATGTGTAGAGCAGGACCGCCGTCCCCGGCTCACGGTTCGCCACATGTCGCAGGACGATGGGCTCGCGCAAAGACGCGAAGACGCAAAGGATAACGGCATGCTTCGCCCCGGTGGGCCCGCCATTGGCCTGCCGGTGACCCGACAGTCTCAGCCGAACCTGTGTGCAAGCGGTTCGCTGGCCTTTGGGTCTTGGCGGCTTCGCGCGCGATTGTCCGTGAGACCGCGGCACCCCGAGATGTGTAGAGCAGGACCGCCGTCCCCGGCTCACGGTTCGCCACATGTCGCAGGACGAAGGGCTCGCGCAAAGACGCGAAG
>JBNJGB010000050.1:0-35658 GCA_051747385.1 Myxococcota bacterium | reverse complement strand
GTCGGAGAATCGTGGGCCGCGCGGCGGTACGACGCCCGGCGCCGGAATGCACCCGCTCGGAAGCGATGGGTTTTGCGCGTCTGAGAGCAGGCAAGGGCACGGGCAAGGGCACGGGCAAGGGAGGGCGGTCGCAAAGTCGGAAAAGTGAGGGTGCGCGGCGGTACGGCGCCCGGCACCGGATTGCACCCGCTCGGAAACGATGGGTTTTTCGCGTCTGAGAGCAGGCAAGGGCACGGGCAAGGGCACGGGCAAGGGAGGGCGGTCGACTTTGCGACCGCCCTGGGGCGGCTACTTCCCCTCGTACTTCCGCCGGAGCGCCTCGAAGCGCTCCGCCTCCGCCGGCTTCAGCTCCTTCACGCCGAGCTGATCGCACATCTCCTCGCCGTCGCCCTCGCAGAGCTTCGGCAGGGAGGCGCGCACCTTGTCCACCAGGTCGGTGTCCGGCTCGTTCGCCCCCACCGCCACCAGCGTCAGGCCGGGCAGGGCGGGCGACTCGTGGATGGAGACCAGCTCTTCCGGCAGGCCCAGCGCGCCGCGGTGCTCGTAGGCTTCGTGGCCGACCACCGTCGCGGCGGCCTGCCCGCGCCCCACCTTCCGGAGGCCCTTCAGCACGCGGGCCGTGTACTCGAGCTTCCAGGCCTCGCCGGCGTCCACCTCCCCGTCCAGGACCACGTGGGACAGGTACGCGTCGTCCTCGGGGAGGGCGGCCCAGATCTCCTGGCCCTCCAGGTCGGACAGCGCGTCGTAGGTCCCCTTGCGTACGAGGACGTGGTACTTCACTGCGTCGGCGGGGCCGACGTGGGCCACGGGCTCCAGCTCCCAGTCCTCGGCGTGGTGGAGCAGGGTGGCGAGGTCCAGCACCGCCAGGACCGGCTCGTGGTCCGCCACGTACGCCTCGCAGGCCTCGCGCTCCGTGTGATAGGCGCCCTCGAAGGCGTCCTCGGGGAGCCCCGCCGAGCGGGCCATGTGCGCCAGGAAGCGGTCCACCTTGTCGGCGGCCTGCTCCGTGTTGCCCGGCCCGAGGTCGTGGCAGATGGCCACCGTCTTCGCCCCGGCCGCGGTGGGCAGGAGCGCCAGGAGCAGCGCCGCGAACAGCGCGAGGGGCGCGCGCGGGATGAGGTCTCTGTGGTCTCGCATGGTGGTCTCCATGGGTGAGCGATCCGCGGGGACATGGACTCGCGTGCCCCCTCCAGTATTCACCGCGCCTCGCCGGTCGAGCCTCCGCCCCGGCCCCCGCGGCGCGCGAGGAGCTGGGCCATCCGCAGGATGCTGGGCAGGACCAGGGTGGAGGCCAGCAGGCAGGCGCCGACCCCCAGGAGGAGCACGACGCCCAGCGACGACATGCCCACGTGGTCGGCCAGGGCGAGGGACCCGAAGCCCACCATGGTGGTCGCCGTGGACAGGAAGATGGCGTGGCCGGTGTGGCGCACGACCGCCGCCACGTCGCCCTCTTGCTCCTGGTGATACCGGTGGAGGATGTGCACGCCCGTGTCGACGCCGATGCCGACGATGAGCGGGAAGGCGATGATGTTCGCGGGGTTGTAGGTCATCCCCAGCACGCCCATGCCGCCCCAGGCCCACACGACGCCCATGGCGAGGGGGAGCAGCGCCATGGCCGTGTCCTTGAAGCTGCGGAAGTCGATGAGCAGCAGCACGATGACGGCTAGCAGGGCCAGCAGGGACGCCTGCCGGAAGCCGCGCTCGATGGACTGGATGCTCTCCCAGTGGGTCACCGGGAAGCCCGTGGCCGTCTCGGAGACGTCCCGCAGGTCGGCGACGAAGCGCTCCCGGAAGTCCCGGTCGCCGATGTCCTCGGCGGGGTAGACGTAGATGGCGTAGCGCCCGTTGCCCTGCAGCCGATCCGCCACCCCTCCGGGCAGCTTGGCCAGGAGCTCCTCGCCGGTGAGGGGCTCGCCGGCGCTCACCGTGCGGACGGCCTTCAGCGCCCGGTCCCGAAGCGCCAGGACCTGGTCCTGCAGGCGCGACAGGCGTTCCTCGGCCTCTTCCTGCGGCAGCCCCCGGACCACCTCCTTCAGGTGTCCGACCGCCTCGATGGGGGCGTCCAACAGCGCGGCGTCCTCGTCGGCGCCGCCCCGCTTCGCCTCGAAGCGCACGTCCACCAGGACGTCCTGGATGGCCTGGAGGGCCTCGACGACCTCCTCCCGGTTCGGCGCGTCCCGGCCGCCCGCCTCCTCGTCCCGATCGACCCGCTTCGCCAGCGGGCGCAGGGCCTCCAGCTTGGCCTGCTGGTTCGAGGGGAGGTAGCCGGCGATGGACTCCACGTGGTCCACGGTGGGCTTCGTCGCCAGCTCCGCGGCGAGGCGCTCCGCCTCCTCCCGGCTGTCGGCCGTCACCGCGGCCACCTCCGCCGAGTAGTCGGTGTGCTCCCGGAGGTCGGTCCAGGCCTGCACGGAGGGCATGTCGTCCGGCATCAGCGCGGTGTAGTCGTAGTTCCAGTGGATGTCGCGTCCCTGGAGGCCCATGAGCACGGCCACCACGACGCCGGCCAGCGCGAAGATCCACGGATGTTGGACGACCACCTCCGGCAGGCGCCCCATCAGGCCCCGGCGCTCGCCCGGCGGCGCGCCCTGGAGGCCGCGGAGCTTCGGCATCACCAGCAGGGCCGGCATGACGACCAGGGTGGCCAGGAGCGCCAGGATCAGCCCTACGCCCGTCATCACGCCCAGCTCGGAGAAGGCCTTGAAGTCGGTGGGCGCGAGGGCGAAGAAGGCGCCGGCGGTGGTGATGCCCCCGGTCAGCACGCCCGGACCCGCGCCCAGGACGGCCTCGTCCACCGCCCGCCTGAGGTCGGCGCCGTCGCGGCGGGCCTCCTGGAAGCGGGCGAGGATGTGGACGGCGAAGTCGATGCCCAGGCCCAGCAGGGTCGCCACGAACGACGCGGTCACCAGGTTCAGGCTCCCGAAGGCGAAGCGGACGAAGGCGAGGGTCCAGGCGAGGGCCATGACCAGCGGCCCCAGGCCGAGCACGGCGGACTTCAGGGAGCGGAAGCCGAACGCGAACAGCGCGGCGATGCCGAGGAAGGCGATGAGGCCCGTGAAGGCCACGTCGCGGTTGAGGGTCCGGGTCTCGTCGGCGATGAGGGCCGGCAGGCCGGTGAAGCGCACCTCCAGGGTCCCGTCGGGGCACGCCGAGTCCTCGCAGGCGGCGCCCACCTCCTCGGCGATGCGCTCCGCGTGCCGCTCCACGTAGCGGACGAAGGCGAGCACCGGGCGGGGCTTGTCCGTCGTGTGCACGGGGCGGATCACGGTGAGCTTGATGCGCCCGTCGTGCGACGAGAAGTAGCCCTCGGCGTCCACGCCTCGCACCTGCTCGACGCCCATCTCCCGGTCCTCGAGGAGGGCCTCGTCGAGGGGCGTGTCCATCCGCTCGGGGTGCTCCAGGCGCTCCGCCAGCACCTCGAAGAACCGGGTGACGCCGTCCATGACCTGGCCCGCCCGGTCCGTGCCCTCCTCCGGGACGGCCTCCTCGGCGCGCTCCTCGAAGCCCTCCGCCAGGGTCTCGAACAACGACTGCAGGCCGTGGATCTCCGTGAGCAGGCCCACCCCGAGGGTGTCGCGGTCCAGGGCGCGGGCCACCTTGTCGACCTGATCCGGCTCCAGGTACAGGAGGCCCCACTGCTCCAGATCACCCGGCTGGACGCGCGCCGCGAGGTCGTTGACGCAGCCCGGCGCGTGGGGCCCGGCCTCCGGGTCGCACGCCGGAGGGTCGTCCGGGAGCGGGGCCGGGGCGGGGAGCTCCGCCGCGAGCCTGTCGACGACCTCCCGGCGGAGGGCCTCGTCGCCCCCCTCGACCATGGCCACGAGCTGGTTGGGGGAGCCGAAGTCCTTCAGGAAGGCGTCGAGGCGCTTCACGTGGGGGCTGTCGGCGTCCGACAGGGCCTTGTGGCCCGCCTGGATCCGCAGGCCCGGGACGGCCGCCGCGCTCGCCACGGTGAGGAGGACCGCGCAGAGCAGGACGGTGCGCGGGTGGTCCACGGCGGTGTGCAGGAGGCGGAGCAGGCGTTGGCGCATGGTGGGCGCGGACTCTAATGGGTTTGGACCCGGCCGACAATCGGGTTCGTCGCCGTCCCCAGGGCGGTCGCAAAGTCGACCGCCCTCCCTTGCCCTTGCCCTTGCCCTTGCCTGCTCTCAGACGCGCAAAGTCCATCGTTTCCGAGCGGGTGCAATCCGGCGCCGGGCGCCGTACCGCCGCGCGGCCCTCACTTTTCCGACTTTGCGATTGCCCTGTTCCCGCCCCCCTACCAGCCGATGTCGGCCCTCACGCGCCACTGGTGCACGACCCCCGGGCCGTCCTCGTCCCCCGGGCCGTCCAGGGCCGCGCCGGGCACGAAGACGCCGTAGTCCGAGCCGACGCTCATGCGTGGGGTCTCCAGCGGCAGGCCCAGGCTCGCGCCCGCGTCGACCTCCCAGCCCAGGAGGCCGCCCCGCGGCTCGTCGCCGTACCAGCTCGCGGGCTCGCCGGCCCACGCGGCGGCGGGGTCCACCATCTCCTCGGTGGTCACGGCCAGGACGCTGCCCAGGCGAAGCTCGAGGCAACCGTGGCAGAAGGTGGCGCGCACGTCCGGCGCCAGGTAGGCGGCGCCCCGCACGCCCCCGGCCGTCGGCTGGACGCCGGTCCGGCGCGCGTCGCGCGGGTCGTCCACCCTGCGCGCGAGGTCCCGGTGGCCGCGGGCCGAGACCCGGGAGAGGACGTCCCCGAACAGGATCATCCCGACCTCGTGGGCGGGGTCGAAGCGGAACGACTCGTCCCGGCCGTCGAGCGGCGTGTCGTCGCCGGAGGCCACCCCCGTCTCCAGGGACCAGACCACGTCGCCGGCCTCGCGCTCCTCGACGAAGGCGAGGCGGGCGGCGGCTCCGTAGCCCGAGATGCGCCCCTCCGGGGCCTCCTCGCCGTCGTCCGACGTCTCCAGGTTCGTGTGTCCCGACATGGCGGCGACCTCCGCGGAGACCTCGAGGGTCCAGCGCTCGCTCAGCGCGCGGCGCCAGCGGGCGGCCAGGTCCACGACGGACTGGACGATCTGGTCGCCCCCGTCCCGGCGGATGTTTCGCCGGACGGCGAGGAGCCCGGCCTCCAGGTTCGGCTCCTCCCAGAGGAGGGCCCCGCCGAATCGGGCGCCCACGTCGCCGTCGAGCCGGTCGGTCCACTCGTCCCGCTCGATGAGGCCCACGTCCAGGCGCAGGCGCACCGCGTGGGCGGCCCGTCCCCGGATGAAGGGCAGCAGCGGCAGCACGTCCGCGTGGACGCCGTTGACGATGTCCCCGCCGTAGGACTCCGCGAACGGGGCGTCCCGGCCCTCGCCGTCGTTCACCACCAGCCCCATGCCCCAGTGCAGGGGCATCCGCCCGACCTTCACGACGCCGAGTCCGATGGGCACCTGGATGAGGCCCTCCCGCAGGAACACCTGGTCGCGGAGGGGCACGTTGCGGAAGAACGTGCCCGGGTAGTCGCCGGTGACGGGGCTGTCGTTGCCCAGGATCTGCCCGTCCGCCACCTCGACGGTGACGCGCCCCCAGAACTCGCGCGTCAGATACAGCGTGCCGCCGCCCGCCAGGCGCAGCAGGTCGCGCACCGCCTGCCCGTGGTCCGGCCCCGCCGGTCCCAGGGGGAAGTCCGACATCTGGACGTGGCGATAGCGCAGCCACCCGTGGGGCTCCACGTCCCAGTCGACGGCCGCCGCGTGGGGGGCGAGCGCCGACACGGACCAGGCGACGGCGACGGCCGCGAGGATCTTCGCGAGGGAGGAGCGCACGCCCAGAGCGTTCCACGGCCCCCGAGGGCGGTCAATCCCGCTCCCGCTCCCGCTCCCGTTGCCGCTCTCCACGTCAGGCGCGTAGGCCGCCGGCGGCGTCGCCTGTCCACTCTTCACGACTCGCCGAGAGCCCGCGGGACGTCGGTCACGCCACTTGTGGCGGGCTCAAAGCCCGCCGTCCAAGGACGCGCGACTGCGCCTGGGACCGCGGGCGTCCCCGTCCGCGCCGACGAGACAGGTCGGCGGGTGCCGCTCCTTCGGGCAAGGGCAAGGGCACGGGCAAGGGCAAGGGCACGAGGCCAACTTGCCGAGATGCGCATGAACGACCAGCGGCCTCGCCGGCGACACGGAGTGGAATATCCTGGCCCCGGGTCCGTCCCAACCTCGCCCACGGACCGGGGTGGTGAAACGTGTTTCACGTGAGATTCGAGCGACTTCCGGCGCGCAAAGACCGTTTGACCCGCATCGGGCGACGGGGTATGGGTCCCGCGTCCGGCGCCCGCGCCGCCGGTCGACGCCAGGAGGAGGGGCAGGTGGTGAGTCGGCGGCACCGATGCTGGAGGGGGTTCCCGGGAGCCCTTGCGACGCTGCTCGTCGTCACGCTGGCGGCCTGCGGCGGGGAGCCGGAGGTGTTCATCCCGCCCGCGGAGCGGTCGGCGGATCTGCCCGACGATCCCGGCGACCTCGTGGCCCTGGCGGACCGCATCCACGAGGAGGACGACGTCGTCCCCGCCCGCGTGGACCGCGCCCTGGCGGCCCTGGAGAAGGCGCTGGACCAGGGCCCCGAGGAGCCCTACGAGGTCCTCTGGCGCCTGGCGCGGGCCGGGCATCGGATGGCGGGTCTCCTCGAGACGGACGCGCAGACCCTCGAGTACGTGCGGGCCGGGCGCCGGTACGCAGAGCGGGCGGTCGAGCGCCGGTCGGACCGGGTGGAGGGCCACTACTACCTGGCCCTGAACATGGCGCGCATCGCCGAGGCCAGCGGCGACGCCGGCCTGCTCAAGCCCATGATGCCCATCGCGAAGAAGGCGGGGGAGATCGCCCCCGCGTTCGAGGACGCCGGGCCCCTGCGCCTCATGGGCAAGGTGTACATGGTGGCGCCCGAGTGGCCCGCCAACGTGGGAGATCGCGAGGCCGCCGTGGAGACCCTGAAGGAGGCCGTCTCCCTCGCCCCGACCGCGATGAACCGTCTCTTCCTGGGCCAGGCCTTCTACCACGCCGAGGAGTACGACAAGGCGGAGGCCCAGCTTCGCCGCGCCCTGAGGGACGCGGAGGAGGAGGCCCTGGACCGGCGCTGGGTCGAGGAGGCCGAGGACTACCTGCGCCGCCTCGGTGCAGCACGCTAGATGTTCGAGACCCTCGCCAGGCTGATGATCCGACGCGGCGTCGCGTGGGCCGTGGTGGCCGCGACCCTCGTCGTGGCGGCGGCGAGCCTCTACCTGGCGCGGGGCGTAGAGCACGACGACGACCTGCTGGCCTTCCTGCCGGAGGACAACCGGGAGATCGCCACCTTCGAGGCGGTGAACCGCCGCTTCGGGGGCCTGGACATGGCCATCGTCGGCGTGGAGGTGGACGACGCCTTCGACGGGGAGGTCCTCGAGGGGCTCCGGCGGGCCACCCGGGACCTGGCGGCGCTGCCGGACCTCGCCCACGTGCTGAGCCTGGCAAACGTGGAGGATTTCCGGCCCGATCCGGTGGGCGGCGGCATCATCACCGGGCCCCTGATGTCGTCCATCCCCCGCACCGAGGCCGAGGAGGCCGCGCTCCGCGACAAGGTGATGACCCGCGACCACGTCGTAGGGAACATGGTCTCGGAGGACGGCCGCGGGCTGCAGATCTTCTGCACCGTGGGCTACGAGGCCAACCCGCGGGAGGCGGCCACGGCCATCAAGGCGGTGGCCCGCGAGCACCTGGGCGACCACGCCACGCTGCACTGGGGCGGCAACCCGTTCATCTCGTCGTACATCTACGACACCACCCAGGAGGACATGACGCGCCTCACCCCCTGGGCGGTGCTGGCCATCGTGCTCATCATGGTGATCGCCTTCCGCGACCTGGTGGGGAGCTGCCTGGCCCTGCTGAGCACCGGCGTGGGCATCCTCGTCGCCATCGGCGCCATGGCGCTGGCCGGCAAGCCCTTCAACGTCGTGCTCGGCGGCATGCCCGTCATCCTCTTCGCCGTGGGCAGCGCCTACGCGATCCACGTGCTCACGCGCTACTACATCCACGTGCGGCGCCACCCGCCCGGGGAGGCCATCGTCCGCACGCTGACCGGCATCGGCCCGACGGTCTTCGCGGCCGGGGGGACCACGATGGCCGGCCTCCTGTCGTTCGTGATGATGGACATCGAGCCGATCCGGACCTTCGGCCTGTTCACGGCCCTGGGGATCGGCGCCACCCTGGTGTTGTCCGTGACGTTCGTGCCCGCGGTCGTGACCCTCGCGGGCCTCCGCGGTCGGCGTCCGGAGACGTCCCGGTTCGAGGTGGGCCTGGGCCGCGCCGTGGCCGGCGTGCGGCGCCACCGGGTCGTGGTGGGCGTGCTCCTGGCGGTCGTGGCCGTCGCGGGCGGCGTGTTCAGCGGCCAGGTGGAGAGCCGCATGGATCCCCAGGCGTTCTACTCGGAGGGGAGCCCGCCCGACCGCGCCGACGCGTTCATGCGGGAGTACTTCGGCGGCTCCCAGTTCATGCAGCTCCACGTGCGGGGGGACATGCGGGATCCCCACGCGCTCCGCGAGATGGAGCGCCTCGCGGACCGGATCGCGCTGCTCCCCGAGGTGACCGGCGTCATCCACGTGGGGCAGGTCATCGCCCTCGGCAACGACGCCATGGGCAACGAGCGCCGCGTCCCGGACTCCCGGGCGAAGGTCGCGCTGCTGTTCCGCTTCCTGTCCGGGCAGCGGAGCCTGCGTCAGCTCGTGAGCGACGAGCGGGACGAGGCGCTGGTCCAGATCCGCATGAACACGGCCGACGCCGGCGAGTCCGAGGCGTTCCTCGAAGAGGTGGAGGCCCTCGTCGCCGCCGAGGCGGTGGAGGACTACGTCGTGGTCGACGTGGACGGGCCCGCCGCCGAGGCCGCGCGACGGCGCAAGCTGGACGCGGTGGCGACCCGCATCCGGGCCCTCGCCAGGGATCGCGGCGTGCCCCTCGACGAGGCGCGGGTGGATGAGCTCGACGAGGCCCTGGGGCGGCTCGACGCCGGCGCCGACGCCGGCGCCATCGAGGACGCCGTCGTCCGCTATCTGCGGGGCGACGAGGCCCTCGTGCCCCTGCCCGAGGCGAAGGGAGACGACGACCCGGCCCGCGAGGTGGCGCGCGAGGTGGTGGCGCTGGGGCCGCAGCCCGGCGAGGACGCCCTGCAGGAGGCGGTGGATCGGGCCATCGGCGACGACGTGGACGACGTGACCGTGGACGACGTGGCCTTCAGCCTGGAGACTCCGCTGGAGGAGGCTTGGCGCCAGGCCGGTTCCAACGGCAAGGCGGCGGAGCTGATCTCGGCCATCGGCATGGAGCTGCCCGACGGGGAGGCCGGGGAGCGCTATCGGCAGGCCGTGGCCATGGCTCTGCTGGACCTGCGCAGCGATCGGGTGATGCTGCCCGCCCCGGAGGGCGCGGAGGACGCCCGGCACATGGAGGCCCGGGTCACGGGCGTGCCCATCCTGCACCGGGGCCTGAGCCGCAGCGTCACGGCCAACCAGCTCCGGAGCCTCGGCTTCGCGCTCACGCTGGTGCTCCTCATCATGACGGCGCTGTTCCGCTCGCTTTGGAGCGGGCTGCTGGCGACGCTCCCCACCGCGCTCACGTTGCTCGTGGTCTACGGGACCATGGGCGCCTTCGACGTCCAGCTGGACATCGGCACGTCGATGCTGGCGAGCCTGATCATCGGCGCCGGCGTGGACTATGCCGTCCACCTCATGGCGGCGTGGCGTCCCCCCGCGGCGGGAAGCCTGGAGGGGACGGCGGCCTGCGCGGCGGAGCGGACCGGCGGGGCCATCGCGACCAACGCCTTCGCCGTGTGCGCCGGCTTCTTCGTGCTGACCCTGGGCGACGCGAAGCCGCTCCAGAACGTGGGCGGCCTCACCGCCGCCGCCATGATCGCGGCCGCCCTGACCACCTTCCTGGCCATCCCGGCGCTCGCCCGGAAGGCCGCCTACACCCGCACCGCCGAGGTGGGCGTGGCCGCCGACGAGGACGCCGAGCAGGCGGAAGCGACGCTCCGCACCGCCTGAGCGAAGCCCCTCGGCCCAACACCCCGTGCGCAAGGAGAACCCCATGAGCCGAACCCATCGCCCGACCGCGACGCTGCTCGCCGTCGCCTGCGCCGTCGTGGCCCTCGCCGGATCGCCGGCCCGGGCCGACGAGCGCGGCGACGCGCTGCTGAAGAAGGTCGACGAGGCCGTCAACGCCGCCGAGGACCAGACGTTCGTCTACGAGGTGGTGACGAAGGAGAAGGGCAAGGACCCGCGGACCCTGAAGCTGAAGGTGTGGGTGAAGGACGGCAAGCGCCTGACCGAGTTCCTGGCCCCCGGCGACGTGAAGGGGACCAAGGCGCTGACCTACTCCATGAGCCAGATCTACGTGTACCTGCCGGCCTTCCAGAAGGTGCGCCGCGTCACGAGCCACGCCAGCAAGCAGAACTTCATGGGTACCGCCTTCAGCCAGGCGGAGCAGGCGCTCAGTTGGTACGCGAAGTACTACTCCGCGGAAATCGTGTCGGAGGACGACGAGTCCTGGACGCTCGAAGCGGAGGCGACGGATGACGACGCGCCCTACGAGACCCTGAAGCTGGTCATCTCCAAGGAGCACACGCGCCCGCTGAAGATCGTCTACTACGACGACGGCGGCCACGCGGTGAAGACCGAGACCCGCAGCGACTACACGTGCAGGGACGGCGGCGGAGTCGAGGTCTGCAACATGGAGGAGCTTCAGATGGTGGATCACCGGGCGGAGGACCTGACCACCGTCTTCCATCGCAAGGAGTGGAGCATCAACGACGGGCTGTCGGATCGCCTGTTCAGCGTGCGCAGCCTGCAGCGCATGCGCTGAGCGCAGGGGTCTACGGAGCGTCTCGACGCCACGAGAGGACAAGGGAGGGGAGATGGTGCGCCCGTTCGTCATCGGGCTTGCCCTGGCGGTCGTGTACCCGACCGTCGCGCACGCCGAAGTAGACCTGCGCTGGAGCGGGAGGCTCCAGACGGACATTCGCTTCCGGGTCGAGGACAAGACCCAGGGCGAGTGGTACCAGGAGTTCGAGCTGCCCGCCGGGGTGGCCCGGAACGAAAACCAGTTCAAGCTGAAGCTCGAGGCCCTGTCGGACCGATGGGCCGGCGTGGCGGACCTGGACTTCGTCTGGATGGGTATCCCGGAGGAACCGGCGGGCGTGGACGACCTGAGCCTGCGGGAGAAGTCCGCTCCGTGGCGGCTGGAGACCCAGGCCCTGTACATCGAGGCCTTCGACATCTTCGTCGACGGCTTCGACCTCCGGATCGGCCAGCAGAAGATCTTCTGGGGCGCCGGGGACCAGTTCAACCCGACCCACAACCTGAGCGCCGAGGACCTGGAGGATCCGCTCCTGTTCGGCGACCAGCAGGCCAACGTGATGGCGCGGGCGGACTACACGCCGTGGCACTTCCTGACGTTCACCGGGATCCTGGTGCCGGTGTTCAAGCCCGCGCTCCTGCCGCGCTCGGCCTTTCTGGGCGTCGCCGCGCCGGATCGGCTGCCGTTCCTCGACGCCGGCTTCCGGCACAGCCTCCGAGCACAGCAGGACTTCGCGGGCCGCGGCGGCAAGCCGACCGTCGTGGTGGAGACCGACCCGGAGCTTCCGGAGCTGTCCTTCGGCAACATGCAGTGGTCCTTCGCCGTCCGGGCCATGGTGGGCCTGCACGACATCGGCCTGAGCTACTACAACGGCCGCTCGGACATGCCGGTCCCGGTCCGCAACGTGACGCGCTCCGAGAGCTTCGAGCGGCGGTGCAACCCCGACGACGAGGAGGACTGCATCGACGGCTTCCTGGAGACGTCCGTGGAGATGGAGTACCCGGAGATCCAGGTCATCGGGCTCAACATGACCGGCCCCCTGCCGCTGCTGAGCTGGCTGTCGGACGACATCGCGCCCTTCGGCTACCGGCTGGAGATGGGCCTGTACATCCCGGAGGAGGAGAGCCTGTCCATCACCCAGGAGGGCCTGCCCGGCCCGAGCGAGCTGGGCCCGTCGGAGGTGGTGGACGACCACGTCTTCCTCAAGTGGACCGCAGGCCTCGACTACAGCTTCGGAAACAACGTCTACGTGAACCTGCAGTGGGTCCACGGCATGGTGGACGACTTCGGCGCCGGCGACTTCATCTGGGAAGGCGAGAAGGTCCGCAAGAGCACCGTGGTCGGCACCGACGACGAGGTGGCCGAGTGCGCGCTGCTGGACGAGAACAAGGGGGAGCGGTGCGTCGTCGAGACCACCCGGCCGAGCATCCCCGACTACATCGTGCTGGGCGCAGACTTCAAGTTCCTCAACCAGGCCGGGCTGTTCCGGCTGTTCACCATCCTGGACGTGAGCGGCGTCGACGTGACCCGCTGGGATCCGGACGCCGAGGAGCGCGTCACCGAGCACGAGGGCGTGTTCACCACCGAGGGCTTCTCGGCGATCGTCTTCCCGTCCCTGGGCTACAACTTCGGGGACGGCCTGGAGCTGTCCGCCGGCGCCATCTTCAAGCTGGGCAAGAAGTACACGAAGTTCGGCGACCCCGCCGCCGGCGGCACCCTGGCCTGGACCCAGGCGAAGTACAGCTTCTGAGCCTCCCGCCGCTCACCGCCAACACCTGCTCGGTGGGGCGCGGGCGTCCGCGCCGGCGTGAGTGAGGCCCCCTCGCAGTGGAGCGCCGGCGTCCTCGCCGGCGTGGCCGGGACCGGCCGCTCGCTCCCCACGCGGTGGGGCGCCGCGCCTCCCTCGCGCGGGTGGACCCACCCCCGCCCACCCTCCTTCCTGGTGACGGGTTCGAGGTGATTCGTTGCGCGCGTTCTCGCCGCCGGCCGTGACCCGGCTACCGGTCGGTCCCGAAGAAGGCCAGGGTCTCGCGGGCGATGCGGTCGACCGAGTCCGTCAGGGCGTGGCCGTCGTCCAGCTCGACGAGGCGCACGTTCGGGCGGGTGGCGGCGTACTGGCGGCTGCTCTCGATGGGCACCGTCTCGTCGTGCCGCCCGTGGAGGATCAGGGTGGGGCAGGGGACCTCGGGCCGGGCCGGGTGGGTCAGGGCGTCCTCGATGAAGCCCCAGTGGACCGGGGTGGGCTCCCCGGCGCCGTCGGGGAACGACAGCGAGCCGTGGGCGCGCCAGCGGGCCATGGCCTCGGCGCCCACGATGGCCGGCCAGCGGGTGTTCATGTCGAAGCCCGGGCAGAGGAGCACCAGGCGGTCCACGCGGTCCGGGTGCAGCTCGGCCCAGCGCGAGGCGACGAAGCCCCCCATGCTGGAGCCGACGAGGCACCAGGGCGGGCCCTCGCCGCCGTCCATCTCGTCCACGGCCTCCAAGGCCCCGGTGAACGTGAGCTTCGAGAACGAGGGGCGGTTCAGGTCCGGCAGGCGCAGCTCCAGGCCGTGGTCCGCGAAGACCTCCTTCAGCGCGACCCCCTTGCGGGACAGGGGGCTGGAGGCGAACCCGTGCAGATAGGCGTAGCGTCGTTCGGCGTTCATGGTCGGAGACGCTAGCACTCCGGGCGGCGGCGCGACAGCATGGCCGCCGTCGTGCGGCGCGTGCCGGCAGGGCAATCGCAAAGTCGGAGAAGTGTGGGCCGCGCGGCGGTATGGCGCCCGGCGCCGGATTGCACCCGCTCGGAGAGGGGGCATTCTTCGCGTCCGAGAGCAGGCAAGGGCAAGGGCAAGGGCAAGGGCAAGGGAGGGCGGTCGACTTTGCGACCGCCCTGCCCGTGCCGGCGTGCTTCCTTGCCGTGCGGGTCCGGGCCATGCCACATTGAGGCCACCAGCCCCCCAGGGAGGATGCATGTCGCAGCGCTATTTCACCGTCGAGGAGGCGAACCGGATGGTTCCCCGGCTCCAGGAGGTCTTCGATCGCCTCCTGCAGCTACGCCTCCAGATGCGGACGCGCTACTCCCGCCTGGAGTCCGCCGGCTTCGCGCCGGAGGAGGAGGACTTCCCCATCGTGCTCGACGACGCCAGCCCCTCCGTGACGGGGGATCGCGCGGCGCTCAAGACCCTCATGGCCGCCTTCCGGGACGAGCTGGAGGAGCTCGAGGAGGAGGGCCTCCTCGTGAAGGGCGTCGAGCCCGGCCTGGTGGACTGGTACGCCCACGGCACCGACGGCCGGGACGTGCTGCTGTGCTGGCGCTTCGGGGAGGACGAGATCACCCACTGGCACGAGGTCGACGCCGGGTTCGCCGGACGCCGCCCCCTGGAGGAGCTCCACGCCGCGGAGCCCTCCGGCGAGGAGAAGCGCTAGGAGCCGTCGACCGCATGGCCATCGATCTCTCGCAGCTCCTGCGGCAGGGGGCGCACCGCCACCCCGACCGCGTGGCCGTCGTGGATCTCGGACACCCCGGGGCGCACCGCGTCGAGCGGACCTACGCCGACACGGACCTGGGCGCCCGGCGCGTGGCGGCCGCGCTCCGGGAGCGGGGCGTCGAGCGCGGCGATCGCGTCGCCCTGCTGGCCGAGAACGCCGCCCCCTTCGTGGAGGCCTGGTTCGGCGCCCTGTACGCCGGGGCCACGCTGGTCCCCATCCCCATCCTCTCCGCCGCGCCCGAGGTCGCCCACCGGGTCTCCCACGCCGGGTGCCGGCTGATCCTGGCCGACGAGGCCCGGCTGGAGGTCGCGCGGCGCGGGGCGGAGCAGGCCGGCGGCAAGGCGCCCGTCGTGGACCTGGCGGACCTGGACGCCGAGCCCCTGGACGGGCCGGTGACGCCGGAGGAGGGGCAGGCGGCGCTCATCCTGTACACCTCCGGGACGACGGGGAAGCCCAAGGGCGCCACGCTGTCCCACGCGTCCATGCTGGCGCACACGACCATCCTCGTGCACCACGTCCTGGACCTGCACCGGGACGACGTGGTCCTCGGGGTCCTGCCCCTGACCCACAGCTACGGCACCCGCATGGTCATGCTGGTGACCTTCTTCGCCGGGGCGAGCTGCGTTCTGATGCCGCGATTCGATGCCGCGCGCAGCCTGGGCGCCATGCACGGCGAGGGCGTGAGCTGGCTGCCGGCCGTCCCGACCATGTACGCGGCGTGGGCCGCTCTGCCGGACGCGGCGCCGCCGCCCGGGCTCCGCTGGTGCCTGAGCGCCGGGGCGCCCGTGGCCGACGAGCTCCTGAGGCGCGCCGAGGCCCGCCTGGGCGCGAACATCCGTCAGGGCTACGGGATGACCGAGGCGACGTTCTCCACCCTCAACGCGCCGCCGGACGCCCGCGTGATGGGCAGCGTCGGGCGGCCGGTTTGGGGCGTGGAGGTGCGCGTGGTCGACGACGACGAGCGCGACGTGCCGCCGGGAGAGCCCGGCCAGGTGCTCGTCCGGGGGCACCACCTCATGAGCGGCTACCTCGACGACCCCGAGGCCACGGCCGAGGCCATGGCCGGCGGGTGGATGCACAGCGGGGACGTGGGCGTCCTGGACGAGGAGGGGCGCCTCACCGTCGTGGACCGCACGAAGGACATGATCCTCCGGGGCGGCTACAACGTGTATCCGTCGGAGGTGGAGGACGCCCTCCACGAGCACGCGTCCGTGGGCGAGGTGGCCGTCGTCGGTCGCCCCCACGACTACTACGGCGAGGAGGTCGTCGCGGTCGTCGTGCCCCGGGAGGGGCGCGAGGTGGACGGGGAGGCGCTGATCGCCTGGGCGCGGGAGCAGATGGCCCGGCCGAAGGTGCCCGCGGAGGTGATCGTCGTCGGCCGGCTGCCCCTGGGGCCGTCGCGCAAGGTCCTCAAGCGGGTCCTGCGGGATCGCCTGGCGGCCGGACAACCCCTGGAGGGGTGATCGGCTCCGGGGAAGGCGGGGGCGGTGTTCGCTGTTCGTGCGGAGTGCGGACCCGCTCGGCGACGATGACAAGCGGCGCCTGACCAGCTATAAGGTCCGCCCTGTGGCGCAGCCGCGCCGCAGCCGAGACGAACCACACCCATCGAACAGAACGAGAGCGGCCGCCGGCGAGGGGCTCGGCGGCCACCGCGCGACACCGGGGACACGGGTCGCGCGGCGCTCCATCCGGCCCGCGGAGTTGGCGGCCGGGTGCCCTCAGGGCCCCGACACAGCAGGACTACATGCGAATTCAAGAACGATTCGTCGGTGCACGTGATCTCAGCATCGACGAGAGCGACGATCTCGGCGCCATCGCCGTATTCTTCGACTTCGAGAACATCGTCCTCGGCGTGAAGGAGGGCTTCCGCGTCGCGAACGTGATCAGCGCTCTGAACGAGCGCGGCGAGGTCATGATCCGCCGCGCCTACGCCGACTGGGGCCGATATCGCCGACACCAGCGCCAGTTCCTGGAGTCCGGCGTCAACATGGTGTTCCTCCCCAGCTACGGGGTGGGCGACAAGAACCGGACCGACACGGCCATCTGCGTGGACGCCATGGAGATCCTCTTCCAGCGTCCCCACATCGACACCTTCGTGATCGTCAGCGGCGACTCGGACTTCGGCGTCCTGGCGCATCGCCTCCGCGATCACGCCAAGCGCATCGTGGGCATCTCGGCCAAGAGCGCGGCCAGCGACATCCTGGTCAGGATCTGCCACGAGTTCATCTTCTACGAGACCCTCGTGGGCCAGCGGGTCCAGGGCTACTCCGTGGAGGAGGGCGAGACCCGCGTGAAGAAGGCGCTCAAGGCCGTCGTGGACCAGCACGGGCCGAAGTTTCGCGCCAGCGTCCTCAAGGACCGGATGCGGAAGCAGGACCCCACGTTCTCGGAGAAGAACTACGGGGCGTCGTCCTTCACGCGCTTCCTGTCGAACTACGAGCACCTGGTGGAGGTGCTCGACGGCGGCGTGCTGCAGGTGACCTGGGACTCGGTGACCGGCAAGCCCCAGGAGCGCGAGGGCGGGGGCTCGAAGCAGCCGCCCAAGCTGGCGCCGGAGATGGAGGCCGAGGCCCGGAAGGTCCTCACCCGGTCCATCCGGGAGGCCAGCGGCAACGGGGACTCCGTGTCCCTGTCGCGGCTCAAGGACACCATGCAGGACGTGGCCCCGGACTTCGACGAGCTCGGGCTGGGCTTCCGGACGTTCACCCGCTTCCTGAAGGCCTTCCCGGACATCGTCGTCGTGGAGAGGAACCGCAACCGCGCCCACCCGGCCGACGGCGTCATGGAGGGCGCCGCGGAGGAGCCGAAGCCGAAGCGCGAGGAGCGCAAGCCGCAGCGGAAGGCCGAGGACGAGCGGGGCGAGAGGAAGGCCGAGCCCGCCGAGAAGAAGGCCGAGGCCGACAAGGGCACCGAGAAGAAGGCCGAGGACAAGGAGTCCGGATCCCTGTCCCGCGCGGAGCGGCGGCGCATCCGCGCCGCGAACCGCCCCAAGCCCCCGACCCCCGTGACCTCCGGCAACGAGGCCGAGGAGGCCGGGCAGGCCGAGGAGGCGCCGAAGAAGAAGGCCGCCGCCAAGAGGCCGACGTCGAAGAAGAAGACGGAGCCGAAGGCGGACGAGCCCGAGGAGGCGCCGAAGAAGAAGTCGACGGCGTCGAAGTCGAAGCCGGCCGCGAAGAAGTCGACGTCGAAGAAGGCCGGCGCGAAGGAGGCCGAGGAGGCGCCGAAGAAGAAGTCGACGGCGTCGAAGTCGAAGCCGGCCGCGAAGAAGTCGACGTCGAAGAAGAAGGCGGAGGCGAAGGAGGCCGAGGAGGCGCCGAAGAAGAAGTCGGCGTCCAGGAAGTCGACGTCGAAGAAGTCGACGGCGTCGAAGTCGAAGCCGGCGTCGAAGAAATCGACGGCGTCGAAGTCGAAGCCGGCCGCGAAGAAGTCGACGGCGTCGAAGTCGAAGAAGTCGGCCTCCAAGGGCGACGAGTCCGAGGCCGGGGACGCGTAGGTCCGTGCCCGGCGAGACCTGGACCTGGGAGGAGCTCTTCGAGGGCCTGGATCCGGCCCCGTCGTTCGTGAGCGAGCTCGAGCGGCTGGGGCTCCTCCGGGTCGTGGCCCGCGACGCCGACGGCCGGGCGCTGTACGCCCGCGAGGCGCGCGAGGAGCTGGAGAAGGTCCTGTCCCTGGTGGACCTGGGCTATCAGCCCAAGGACATCGCGGCCATCGCCCGCAAGGTGGGCCTGCCGTCCCCGCGCCCCCGTCGGCTGTTCCGGAAGCCGCCGACGTACGTCCGCGTGGACGAGCTGGCCCGCCGCAGCGGGGCACCCCTGGAGCGCGTCCGGGCCTGGGTGGACGAGGGGCTCGTGGAGGCGGACCTCGTCTCCGAGGGGGGCGAGCGCCACTTCGCCCCCGCCACGGTGGAGCAGGTGCGCCTGCTCGACGATCTGGTCACCCTTGGCCTGGGACCCGACGATGTCGCCCGCTGGGCGCGCGCCCTGGGCGGCCTCCGGACGCTCCGCTCGGACGACGACGGCGAACAGTCGGAGGAGGAGATCGCAGATCTCCGCAGGGACCTGGTGGAGGAGGCCGAGGCTCTGCTGCCCGGCCTCGGCGAGCGCCTCGACCGTGCGCGGGCCGCGGTGCGTCGCTGGGACAAGACCCTGGCCGGTCTGCGCAAGCGCCTGGCGCGGGAGAGACGCTCCGAGCGCGTCGGCCGCACGGGCCGGAGGCGTCGCGTCCGGACCCGCAGCCGCGGCCGTAAGGGCCCCGGCAGCGAGGACTGACCCCGCGGCGCCGACGAGCCGCGGCGCCCTCCGGCCCGCGGGGGCGCGAACGGGAGCCCGGGGAGCGCCACGGCGGACTCGGTGGCACAAACGCGCGGCGGTAGCCAGGAGCGCGAGTCGGCGGTCTACAACCGGACCCGGGGGCTCCCACGCAGCTTCACCCGATCCCAGCTCGCCCAGCCGGAGATTCCCGTGCGGGCGGCCTCCCGGATGAGGTCGCCGCGCCGCACTGCGCGCGTGCCCTCCGGCGGGTGCAGCGCCTCGCGGAGCATCGCCGCCGACGCCAGGGGCATCCCGCCGGCCTCCGCAAGCCGATACGCGTAGCCCGCGTCGGGCGGCGCCACCACGTGCCAGCGCAGGTCGATCTTGCGGGCGGCCTCCCAGCCGGGGTCGGCGGGGGAAGGCACGCGCCCGTCTCCGAGGCGCCGCAGGAGCCAGCGCTTGGTGATCCAGTCGACGCGGCCCCGGAGGCTCGCCAGCGCGGCCTCCCCCTCGGGGGCTCCGGCGAGGCGTGTGGCGGCGGCCAGGTCGTCCATGGTGGCGGCCCAGCGGGCCATCACGTGGGCGCGCCAGCCGCTCGCCCCACCGCGCGCGTCGAGGTGCTCCTGCACCAGTGCGTGGACGGCGGAGAGGATCTCCAGGGCCGTCGCCGTCCCTCCGTCCGCCAGGGCCAGGGGGCGCCGGAGCCACGGATCCCGGTTGAGGTGGGCGAGGGCGCGCGGCGGATCGGCCAGCCGCGGCAGTCGGCGGACCAGGCGCCGATCCCCCTCCCCGAGCACCTCGAGGACCAGCGTGAGGATGCCGGTGCGGAGGAGGCGGGCCTCGGGGAGCATGCACGCGGGGCTCAGGAGGACCTGCATCCGGCGCGTCCGCCCCCGCCAGTAGGAGGGGAACAGGGCGTGCTTCAGGTCCACCATGGGCCGCTCGGCGCCGAACGCGAACATCCCCGCCGGCCGCGTCATGGTCAGGGCCCGCCCGCTCAGGCGGAAGCCGTCCGGCGTCAGGGCGCCGTCGCCGCAGAGCACCTCGCGCACGGCCAGGATCGTCGGCAGGTGCCGCAGGTAGCGGCGCAGGAAGAGGTGACGGGCCAGGGCCCCGAGGATCGGACAGGCCACGCGGACCACCGCCGCGTCGGCGCCGACGGTGAGGCGGAGCAGGCGGGAGCCGACGCGGTCCAGGTGGGCCTGCGACGGCCCCGGAGGGCCGGGCATGCGGAGCGGCAGCAGGGCCTCCAGCGCGGCCCACAGGGTGGCGATCGCGCCGGTGATCAGGACCACCGTGAGGGCGCCGACCAGGCCGACCACGGTCGCCACGATCATCAGGACCACGGGCAGGACGTACACCAGCAGCCAGGCGGGGATGTACACGCCCAGCAGGAGCAGGCGGCCCACGAGCCCGAGCGGATCGCGGACGGCGAAGTTCTCCTGGCTGCCCAGGCCGTGGTCGAAGGCGTCCCGCGAGGGTCGTGCCACCTCCAGGTCCGTCGACCAGCCGCGGGAGGCGAGGCGGTTCGCGGCCTCTGGGCGCGCTGCGGCCAGGAGGTGCTCGAGGCCGCGCTCGTGGGTCAGCAGGGCCGGGGGATCGGCGCACTCGGCGGACGCGAGCTCGAGGAGGCCCTCTCCGGCGAGCAGGCCTTCGTGGCTCTGCTCGAAGTACATGCGCGCGCCGTTGGCGAGGAAGCGGCCCTCCTGCATCCGGTATCGCGACGGGAGCCACGGGACCATCTCGCAGGTGGCGTGCCGCATCGCCTCGAAGGCCCGCCCCGCCGGCGCCGCCGCCCGACCGCGGTCCGGCCGGCGAACGAGGAGATACTCCGTCTCCAGGCCGAGGAGCTCTACCGGTCCGCTACTACTCCCCACCGCCGGGGATCCGCCAGGCGTGGTTGTGCTCCGCCGGCGCCTCGAGCGCGTCCCTCAGGACCGCCCGGGCCGCCTCGTCGAGGGGATCCCGCTCGGTCGTGGGGCGGGGCTCGAAGGGGCGCTCGCGCGGTGTCGGATCGGTGTCGTGGTGCGTCGGCTGCTGATGGGTGCTCGCGTCCGCCATGGAGCCACCTCCGGAAAGGACTCGGGGACGGCCTCAAGATAGCACGTGCGTACGGGCGGTCCGAGCCGCAGTACGGTCCCCAGGTCCGCCGCGGAGTGCTGGGAGGCGGCCCCGGGGGGTGATATATTCTGGCGCGATGGAACGGCTCGCGCGGCTGAACGAGCGGCTCCACGCCGCCATGGAGGACGACCTGCTGCGGGTCCTGGAGGCGCTCACGGCCCTCGACCTGGACGGGGCCTCACGCGGCTTCGAGGCCGTCGCCCGGGCGCTGGACGCACACGCGGCCGCGGAGGACGCCCACGCCCTGCCGCTGTACGCCGGGCTGGGCCCGTTCCCGCGAGGGGCCGATCCGAAGGTCTTCCACGGGGATCACCTGGTGATCCTCCGGTCGATCCGGGCCTGCCGACGACAGCTGGAGGCCTGGCAGCGTCGGACCTTCCCCGAACACTGCTGGGGCGAGGGCGGCCTCGATCGGCGGTCCATGATCCTCGGCCTGGATCCGTTCATGCGCCTCCGACACGTGCTGGAGCACCACGGGCTCCGCGAGGAGCGCCACCTCTACCCGGCCCTGGACGACGCGCTGTCCGCCGAGGACCGGGCGCGGCTGGGCGAGGCGCTCCGGGCGGCCTACGATCCTGCGCCGTGACGTCCCGGATCTTGCCAGATCACGGGATCGTTACGATATTGTCTGGCTCGCGCGCAGCACGTCGCCGCAAACCCAACCGCCGGAGGACCGTTGGTCGATCGACGCCTGAGACCCCACGACTCGAACCAGCTCGAGCTGAAGCTGGCCTACGTCCTGGAGCCGGGGCAGCGGAGCCAGCACTATCGCGTCGAGACCTACATGTTCATCCCGCGCACCCTGGGCGTCACGCGCGAGTCCTACGCGGCGGACCGCTTCTACGAGGACACGGCGGCCTTCGTGCGGCTCAAGACGCCGACCGTCGCCCTGGCCGCCCTCGCGCGCGAGGACCAGGCCGTGCTGTGGTTCGACCGGCTCTGCGAGCGGCTGGACGACCTGCTCGCGGGGCAGGCGAGCGCCGACGGCTCTGCCACGCGGCTGCTCAAGCTCCTGGGCGCCATCTACCGCTCGGCCATGCGCGATGAGAGCACGCGCCTCGTGCGGCGCGTGGAGGACCTGGCCGCGGGCGGCGGGCTGACGACCCCGGGTCGCGAGGCCGAGGTCGCGCGCGCGCTGGACCGCTTCCTGGACGACATGGAGGGCGCGCTGGAGCGCTTCCGACGCGTCGGGAGCCGCTGCGAGTACGCGGCCATGGACGACGAGGTCCGCGAGGTCTGGCACGCGGTGGACGAGTACGTGGCGTTGTTCGCCGAGCAGGTGTGCACGCGCTTCGTGGAGGTCATCGACGACAACCGGGACGAGGCGGCCTTCGGGGACGACACCCGCCGCGTCCGCGCCAGGCTGGCGGACGCCGCGGTGGCCTGCTTCCACTATCGGCGCGGGCGGGGGTATCCGAGCTACGCGCGGCCCGGCGAGGAGAACGAGTCCCTCCCGTACCGCTCCCACATCCTGAAGCGCATCGCCTCGAGCGCCCTGTACCTGGACCTCCGCCACGAGGAGCCCGGGACGTTCACCCACGACGCCATCGGCATGACCGCCGCCGCGCTGGCCATGCTGTTCGCGGTGCTCGTGACCCTGTGGGCCCAGCAGCAGTGGGACATGTTCAGCGGCGCCTTCGTGGCGGCGATGGTCGTGTCCTACATGGTGAAGGACCGCATCAAGGAGTGGGGCAAGCGATACCTGGGCCGGGGCGTGTCGCGCTTCATCCCCGACCACGTCATCCAGGTGCGGGATCCGGACAGCGGCAAGGTCATCGGCCAGTGCCGCGAGGCCTTCACCATCGTGTCGCCGTCCCAGGTGGACCAGGAGATCCGCGAGCTCCGGCACGTGGATCATCCGACGACCGTGGCCACGGACGGGCGGCCGGAGACGGTGCTCCGCTATCGCAAGGAGGTCACCCTGTCGTCCGACGCCCTGCAGCGCCGCGTCGAGGGGATCGAGGGCCTCAACGACATCATCCGCTTCAACCTCAGCCGCCTGCGGGAGCGGATGGACGCGCCCCGGGAGATCTACCGCATGGTGGACCCGGACACCCGGGAGCTGACGAGCGTCGCCTGCGCCCGCGTCTACCACGTGAACCTGGTCCTCCGGTTCATCACGGGGCGCGGGGCGAGCTCGCGCACGGAAGTCGAGCGCGTGCGGGTGATCCTGGACCAGCGGGGCATCAAGCGCATCGAGCCCGTCCGCGTGGGAGCCCTGGTCGGCGCCTCCGAGCCCTCCTCGGCGTCGGGCGACCTGGTCGACGCGCCGGAAGCCGCCTGAGCGCTCGCCGAGCCCGATTGTCCGGAACCCCGTAGTCGGTGATTGCGCATGCCAGGCAACGGTGCTAAGGCTCGCGCCTCAATCCGGCACAGATGTGTGCCTGACGTGTCGGGATGTGCCATGGACGGCGCCCGACCGCACCGGGGAACACTGGAGGAACTCATGAAGCGTCTCATCGCGATCCTGGCCGTCGCCGGCTTCTCATTCGGCGTCGTGGCCTGCGAGAAGCAGAAGCCCTGCGACAAGGTCATGGAGAAGATGTGCGAGGCCGCGGGCGAGGACATGTGCGCCGAGCTCGAGAAGAAGATGGCCGAGGACGAGCCCACCGCCGAGGACCAGGCGGAGTGCGAGGCCATGCTCAAGGACGACAAGAAGATGCAGGAGATGCTCGACGGCCTGAAGGCCGCCTCGGCTCTCAAGAAGGCCCTCGACGACAAGGGCGGTGAGGCGGTCGAGGGTGCCGAGGGTGCCGAGGGTGCCGAGAAGAAGGCCCCCACGGGCGGCGAGGAGAAGCCGGCCGCGGGCGCCGAGAAGAAGGCCGAGGAGGAGGGCGGCGAGTAATCGCTGGTCTCCTGGACTCGGCGCGGAGCCCCGCGGTCGCCTGGCCGCGGGGTTTCGTGCGTTCAGGGGACCCCGTCTCCGCCCGTCCATTGCTCCCGACTCGCCGATAGCCCGCGAAACGTGGTCGTGGACGTGGTCGGGCTCACCGGACACGGTCTCCCGGCTCCATCGGGAGCGGACTCGAGCCCGGGCCTCGTCGTGCTGCCGGTACCGGTGGATCGGCGAGCGACCGCCGGGGACGGCGAGCCTGCTGCATCGTCCCCGCATACTGCGCGCCGTTGCAGCTCGGCGGCTTGGCGCAACCCCGTCCTGCTGCCCCCGCGCTTCGGGTTCGAACCGCGGAACGCCGTTGGCCGGAGCCCATCGGATCGCTAGACTGCGCCGCGCCCGGGGAGACTCCGTCCGGGCGAGGAGACGAGGCTTGCTGCGCATCATCCCCATCACCTGCCTGCTGCTGCTCGCGTCCGCCTGCTCCGACGGGGGCGGCGGCGCGGAGCCGGACGTCGACGCGCCGGCCGACGTCGCGGGCGACGAGGTCGAGGTCACGCCGGACGCGGTCGACGCCGACGGCGCCACGGGGGCTCGGTGCTGCCCGACCGGGGTCTGCGGCCTCGGTGAGATCTGCCTCGAGGGCTCCTGCCACCCCGTGCCGGGCGAGAACGGCTGCTACGCCGACGGTGAGTGTGCTGCGGGGCAGCAGTGCGAGGGGGCGAGCTTCTGCCCGTGCGACGATCCGGACTGCGAGCCGGAGGTGGGCACCTGCCGTTGGCCCGAGGGGTGCTGCAACACGGACTCGGAGTGTCCGGGGGACGCCGTGTGCCACCAGGGCGTGTGCCGCGACGTCCCGGAGGGCGCCGGGTGTTGGGCGGACGCCCACTGCAAGGCGGGCCGGGTCTGCGACGGCGTGGAGTCGTGTCCCTGCGGGGCCGAGGGCTGCGAGGCCTCGCCGGGGTTCTGCTCGCTGCCGGGGATGTGCTGCCTGAGCGACGACGAGTGCGGCCCCGACGGCCTGTGCGTCGGTGAGCGCTGCGTGCCGGCGCCGGAGGAGGACCACTGCTTCTCGGGCGACGACTGCGACGGCGCGACGCGGTGCGTCGGCGCGTACGTCTGTCCCTGTGGGGACGACACGTGCCTGGTGCCGACCACGCCGGGCGTCTGCACGGCCGAGGAGGAGGTCTGCTGCGACAACCCCGCCGACTGCTCGGAGACGGCGGTCTGCGTCGAGGGGCGGGCGTGCCTCGACGTCCCCGGCGGCGGCGAGTGCTGGGTCGACGAGCACTGCGGCCCCGGGCGCGTCTGCGAGGACGCGACGGTCTGCACGTGCGGAGAGCTTTGCCCCACGGGGTCGTCGGTTCCCGGGAGCTGCCACACGCAGACCACGGCTTGCTCGGACGACGCGGACTGCGCCGCGGGCATGCGGTGCGCCATTCCGGACACGGCTTGGTGTCCCGACGCGCCGGCGCCGACCGAGGGCGTCTGCGTCGAGCAGGTGGACGAGGGCTGCTGGTCCCGCGACGACTGCGCGACGGGCGAGCGCTGCTCCGACGAGCAGGTCTGCACCGATCCGGCCGGGTGTGACGAGCCGAACCGGCCGGGCCGATGCGTGCCGCTCGCGGACCAGGACCACTGCTGCGACAGCCACCGGGAGTGCGGGCCCGGGCTCGAGTGCCGGAACTCCAACACGACCATGACCTGCCCGCCGAACAGCACGGCCTCCTGTGTCTCCGAGCCGGTCTTCGGCGAGACCTGCTGGAACTTCGAGGACTGCCCGGAGGGGCTGGTCTGCAACGGCCACCGCCTGCTCGGCTGCGGCTCCCTGTTCCAGAAGAGCAAGAACGGCTTCTGCGAGTCCCCCGAGGGCATGCCCTGCAAGACGGGCATCGACTGCGGCGACGGCTTCACGTGTGCCCGCGACGAGGACTGCCCGGTGATGCCGTCCGAGTGCGGCACCGGGTCGAACTGCCCGACGAGCGGCCTCTGCCAGCAGAAGGTGGCCGGGCGCTGCTGGACCCACAGCGCCTGCGCGGACGACGAGTACTGCGAGGGCCTCCGGGTCTGCCCGGCGGACACGGCGTGCGCCGACCCGGACGAGCCGGGGACCTGCGAGCCCCTGGGGCAGGCGGGGGACTGCTGCGACTCCTATCACGGCTGCGCGCCGGGGCTCCGCTGCATCTCGGCGGTGGACATGGAGGCGTGCGACCTCGACCTGTCGTCGGTGTGCGTCCCGCGCATCGACCCGTTCGACGACGTGTCCTGCTTCACGGACGCGGACTGCGACAGCGCTGCCCGTCACTGTGTCGGGGCCCAGGTCTGCCCCTGCGGGATCAGCGACTGCGAGGGCCCGCCTCAGGCCGGAAGCTGCGAGCTGAAGCAGCCCTGACGCGCCGCCGGGCCGTCACTCGAGCGCGGCCCTCCGGGTCACCGGCGCCGGGTGGGGCTCGTCGCGGACGACGTGGGATGCCCCGGCCGGCGCGTTGACACCCCTGGCGGGGCGGTGCCACGTTCGAGTGGACCGATGGGAGGGGCGGAATGGCGTCGGGTGTGCGGAGCGGGTGGCTCGGGCTGGTGCTCGTCGCCGTGAGCACGGCTTCCGTGGCCCGAGCCTCGCCGATCGCCATCCCCGACGCGCCACGCCCCCGCGGACACCGCGACCTGATGGCCGAGCCGCCCGTCCGTCCGGCCCCGCCCGCCCGGAGGGCCATGGCGCGCGCCCGGACGCCCTCCCGAACGGCGGCCCGGGTCCCCGGTCCGATCGTGCGCCGGGAGGTCTACGGCTACCTGCCGTACTGGGAGATGGGCTACGAGGTCCCCCACTGGGAGCTCCTCACGACGGTCGCGTGGTTCGCCGTGGGCCTCGACGGCCGGGGCGAGGCCGTGGAGTGGAACGGCTGGGGCGGGGCCGGGGCCGGGGACCTGGTCGCGGAGGCCCACGCCCACGGTGTGCGGGCCGTGGTGACGGTGACCCTGTTCGACGGCGAGGCCATCGGCGCCCTGCTCGCGGACCCGGAGCGCCGGGCGCGGGCCGTCGAGACGTGCCTCACGCTCCTCGCGGTCCACGAGGCGGACGGGATCAACGTGGACTTCGAGTTCGTCCCGAAGGCGGCGCGGGACGACTTCGTGGCCTTCATGTCGGAGCTGAAGACGGCCGTGGACGGCGCGGTGGACGACGGCGAGGGGCACGTGACGTTCGCGGGGCCCGCCGTCGACTGGAGCGGCGCGTACGACTACGACGAGCTTTTGGCCGCCTCGGACGGCGCCATGGTCATGGCCTACGGCTATCACTGGGAGGGCGGGGATCCCGGCCCCGTCGCGCCGCTCCACGGCGGCGGGAAGTGGGGCGTGTACTCCGTCGCCTGGACCATCCAGGACTACCTGACCTGGGGCGGCGTCGAGCACCGCGACAAGATCATCGTGGGCCTCCCCTGGTACGGCCGGGCCTGGGCGGTGGCCGACGAGTCCGTCCCGGGCGTCGCGCTGGGGGACGGAGCGGCCATCGTCTACGAGGACGCGGCGCCGGAGGCCGAAGCCTGGGGTCCGCTGTGGGACGACGACGCCGACGTGCCCTACTACCACCGGGAGGACGACGGCGGGTTGGTCCAGGTCTGGTACGACGACCAGGCCAGCTTCGGGCTCAAGCTGGCCCACATCGACGACGAGGATCTGGGCGGCGTCGGGATCTGGGCTCTCGGCTACGACGGCGCGCGGGAGGACTACTGGGCCGAGATCGCCGACCAGTGGGGCGGGGAGGTCCGCGATCCCGAGCCCCCGGACGACCCGGAGCCGGGTACGCCCGAGGTCGCCGCGCCTCGCCTCGGGGCCGGCCACGTGGCGAGCGTCGCCCACCAGCGGACCCGCGGAGGTGGGGGCTGCGCCGGGGGAGGCGGGGGCGGCGCCGCGGGCCTCGCGCTGCTGGCGCTGACCCTGCTGGGCGCCGCCCGCCGCCGGGGGACTACCACCCGGGACCCGGGTTGAACCAGGACGTCTGGTGAGCCGGCGGGCCGTGGCCCTCGTGGGCCGGCCGCGGCTTGCCGTGGTGCCGGGCGGGGCGCCAGGTCTCGCGCTCGCCCGGGGCGACGCGGACGGTGGCCTCGGCCAGGATGCGCCCGTGCCCGCGGAGGGACACGCGGTGGCGGCCCGGCGTGAGGCGCCGCACGACAGCCGCCCGATCGCGGTGGTGGAGGTCGGCCCTCCGGACGCCGTCCACGAAGAGCGCCACGCGGCCGGGGAACGGGCTGTGGACCCGGAGGCTCGCCACCCACGGCCGCAGCTTCACGCGGGCCCGCTCGCCGGGCCGGACGCGGAAGGTCTGCTCGAGGGGCGTGCCGCCGCGGGCCCAGGCGGCCGTCGGGGTCGCGACCAGCCGGTGGGGGCCGGGGGCCAGGCGGCGGATCCTCAGGCGCTCGCCGTCGGCCACGCGACCCACGCGCTCACCGTCCACCGTCACGGCCATGGCGACGCCGCTGCGGTTGCGCAGCACCGCTGCGCCGTGCCGCGGGGCGACCTGCAGGCGGGCGCGACCCTTCACGGGCACGGTGACGTGCTCGACCACGGGCGTGCCGCCGCGGCCGGCGATGCGGACCACGCGCACGCCGTTCGGCACGCGCTTCAGGGTGCGGCTGCTCCGGGCGGGGACTCGCAGGGACAGGTCCTCGTCGACGGTGATCCTCACCGGGGTGTGCCGGTCGTTGTCGACCCGGAGGCGCCCGTCGAGGGGGCTGTGGGCGAGGGCCGGCGTGGCCAGGAGGACCGCCAGGGCGGCGGCGGCCGCGGCGACCGGGTTCGTCAGGGTGCGAGGGATGCTCATCTTCGACCTCCTGGGTCCGCTGTCGAGGTGTGTCCTCGCTCGCAGAGACGCCCCGATGGGCGCGGTATTCACGTTTTGTTTCAGTGGGTTGCGCCCGAACGCAGAAGGGCCGGGCGCCGGTCTCCCGACGCCCGGCCCCGGGCGGTGGTCATCGCGCGACGATCAGCGGCGGACGTGCTCCCCGTCGGACAGCGGCACGCGCGGCGGCGGGAGGACCCGCTCGGGACGCGGCACGGCGCGGCCCGGGTGGGACACGCCCCACAGGGCGATCCGGCTCCCGCGGCCCTGCGAGCCCACCTCGACCACGAAGTGGCGATCGCCGCGGGCCAGGGTGAAGGTCCAGGTGTCCGTGGGGACGACGTGCGCGTAGCCGATCACGCGGTAGCCCTCTTCGAGGGTCCGGCCGCTGCGATAGGCGCTCTGAAGCTCGCCCACGACGTGGCCCTCGGAGGCGTTGGCGAACAGGACCAGATCGCGGCGGCCGCGCTCCGTGAAGACCACCCGCTCCGACCGCACGTCGAAGTCCGGGCGATCCATGGCCGTGCGGAGCTGCTTCTGGGCCTCGGGGACCGCCTCCGGCGCGCGGGCCGAAGCCGTGGCCGCCGTGGCCGCGGTGGCGAGGAGGGCGATGGCGAGGGTCAGGGTTCGTCGATGCTTCACGGTGACCTCCAGGAGCCTGGGCTCTCGTTCGTCGATTCGCGCCGGCGGTCGGCCGGTCGTGCATGGTCCGACGGACGCCTCCTCGGGACATTCAAATCGATCCGCGTCGCCGTGCGAAGGCCGCGGCACGGCGGGGCAATCGCAAAGTCGGAGAAGCGTGGGCCGCGCGGCGGTACGGCGCCCGGCGCCGGAACGCACCCGCTCGGAAACGATGGGTTTTGCGCGTCTGAGAGCAGGCAAGGGCAAGGGCAGGGGCAAGGGCAAGGGAGGGCGGTCGACTTTGCGACCGCCCTGCGCGGCACGGCGGGGCTTGTTGACGCGGTGCAGACCACGGGGTACGCCAGAGACCACCACCGTGGCCGCGGAGGCGAACATCATGAGGACGCTCACTGTCTGCACGACGCTCCTTGGCATGGCGCTCGGACTCACCGGGTGCTTCGAGCAGGAGGAGCCCACCTGCGAGTACTGGGTCCCGAAGCTCACGAGCGCCCAGCGTAGCGACAAGGCGCTGGACATGGTCGAGGAGCTGAAGTGCACCGAGGCGGTGCCCACCCTCGAGAAGCTCTTCGAGGAGGGGCAGTACCGGGATCGCATCCTGAGGGTCCTCAAGCAGATCGGGGACAAGGACGCCGCGGCGCCCCTGATCAGGAGCGCGCTGCTGACCCGGGACACCGGCAAGCTGGCCGCCTCCATCGTGAAGGACTGGGAGCTGGAGGCCGCCCGGCCGGAGCTGGAGCAGATCCTCACGGGGACGGCGCTGCCCAAGCACCGCAAGGAGGCCCTGGAGTCCCTGCTGGCGTTCGAGCAGCCTTCGGAGATCGAGGACCTCCTCATCGAGCTCGCGGGCGCCGACCCGAACGTCCAGGGCATCCTGGTCAACAAGAGGGCCGTGGAGCTGCTGGGGAACATCCAGAGCGAGAAGGCCATCCCCACGCTCGTCCAGGCCGCCTTCATGCGGGACAACAAGGGCGTCATGATCTACCAGGCCGCGCGCGTGGCCCTGGCGAAGGTCGGCCCGGAGAGGGTGCCGCTGCTCATCGAGACCATCCACGGTGACAACGAGGACTTGAAGACGTACGCCCGGGACAACGGCATCCCCGACTGGGAGTGGCAGAGCGGGCCCGAGATCGTCCAGCTCCTGACGGACACGCTCCAGCCCGAGGTGGGCAAGCCGGTCGTGGAGAACATGGCCAGGGAGCTCCAGGCCCCGCTCGGCGTGAGCGACGCCATGAAGGAGCGGTGGCGGACGGACCAGCTCAACCGGCTGAAGGTCGCCATGCTGGGCCTGGGCCACGTGGGCCCGGAGGAGGCGGTCGAGGACCTGGCCGCCATCGTGAAGGATCCGCTCGCCGACGCCGTGAATCAGCGACTCCACTCGGCGACCGCCATGGCGCTCATCGGCACACCGGACGCCGTGGAGACGCTCCTCACCATCTTCGAGGAGGAGGACGACGCCCGGTTCCGCGCGCCGCTGCTGCGCCCGCTCAGCATGGCCGTCGACGCCGACCACCTGGAGAGGTTCGACGAGCTCACGGAGGACGCCGAGGGCCTGCTCGAGGAGAGCCTGGAGGACGAGCAGGTGGCGACCTACCTGGCCGTCCTGCGCGAGTGCAAGGACGACACGGGCTGCTGGGTGAAGAAGCTCGACAGCGACGACAAGCACGAGGTGGTCAAGGCGGCCGTCACGCTGGCCCGCGCCAACGGAAGCCTCGAGCCGATCCGCGCCGCCCTGATCAAGCGCTTCGCGGAGACGCCGACCGACCAGATCGACATCCGGCGCTTCACCCTCGTCGCGCTGACCCGCATCGGCGGCGAGGCCCAGGGCGACGAGCTGATCAAGATCGCCGAGAACGCGCCGGCCGACGACACCTACTGGCCCGCCGAGCTGACCGTCTTCGGGTGGAGCCTCAAGCACGGGGCGAACAAGGGCGAGTAGCTCCCCGGCGCCCCCCGTTCCGTTCCCGAACGGCGCGGGCGGGGACGCCCGCGGTCCCGGGCGCCGGTCGACCGCCGGGGACGGCTCACAGCCCTGCACATCTCGGGGTGCCGCGGTCTCGCGGACAGTCGCACGCCAAGCCGCCAAGACACGCAGGCCAGCGAACCGCTCGCACACAGGTGCGGCTGAGACGGTCGGATCACCGGTAGGCCCACAGCGAGTAGACGGGGCCGAAGAATACCGTTTTCCTTCGCGTCTTCGCGTCTTTGCGCGAGCCCTTCGTCTTGCGACATGTGACGAACGGTGAGCCGGGGACGGCGGTCCGACTGCATTCGGGTTGCTTTCACGGAGTAGGGCGCACGGGGCCCACGAGACCGCCGGAGACGGCGATCCTGCTGCACCTTGCCCGTGTTCTCCGTGCCTTCGCGGCTCGGCGCCTTCGCGCGAGCCCAGCGAACCGGCGAGAGGGCCCGCCGGCGTCGCCTCGTGTCTCGCGGGACGCCGCGATCGTGTCCCGTGAGACACGGCGGCAGCCCGGGGTCGCTGTAAGGCTGTGGTATCAAATATGTATTCTGCCTGGCACGGCCCGTGCTCTCCCTCGTGGCGACACACGACACGAGGAGGTGCACGATGAGGAGTCCCTGGATGCTCGCGGCCCTGCTGGCGAGCCTGGCCGTCGCGGCCGGGCCCGCGCGGGCCGCCGAGAGGCCTCGGATCGAGGTCGCCTTCGCCCTGGACGCCACGGGCTCCATGAGCCCCTGGATCGAGGCCGCGCGGGAGCGCATCGCCGCCATCGCGGAGGACCTGGCCTCCGGGGATCCGCCGCCGGAGGTGCGCTTCGCCCTGGTCGCGTACCGGGATCGGGGCGACGCCTTCGTCGTCCGCGTCGACGAGTTCACGCCGAAGCTCTCGGAGATGAAGTCCCGTCTGGAGCGGACGGACGCCGCCGGCGGCGGGGACACACCCGAGTCGGTGCTGGAGGCCCTGGACGCCGGCGTCCACCGCCTGGACTGGAGCGTGGGCGACCCGGACGTCGTCAAGCTGCTCTACCTCGTGGGCGACGCCCCGCCGAATCGGTATCCCGACGGCCCCGAGGAGGACGTGCTCCTCGCGGAGGCCCTGGGCAAGGGCATCGTCATCCACAGCATCGCCTGCGGGAGCATGGGGCGGGGCGGGCAGGCCTTCTTCGAGCGGGTGGCCCGCCTGAGCGAGGGGCGCCCGTTCCGCCTGTCCGATGGTCCCGTGCGCCGACCGGGCGGGACGGCCACGACGACCGCCGCCGGTGCGACCGGCGCGAGCAGCCTGGAGGCGGCCGTGAGCGGCTCCGCCCGGGCCTACTCGGGCTCGGTCGGTGTCCGCTATCGCCCCAAGGAGCGCCCCACCGTCGAGACGCGCCCGCTGGACGCCCCCCGCGTGACCCGGAGCGGCCTCCTCGGGCCGCACCTGCGCTTCGTGCCGGACGCGCGGGCCTGGTCGGATCTCTGGGCCGCCCACGGCAGCGCGCTCGCGGACGGTCCGCCGGCGCCGCCGGAGGTCGACTTCTCCGAGCACCAGGTGCTGGCGCTCGGCGGCGCCGACGAGGGCCTCGACCTCGTCCGCCTGGAGGTCGACGACGGCGTCCGCTTCGCCGTCGTGCGCCCGTCGGCCCGCGCCGGCGTGAGCTTCGTCCGAATCCCCCGCGGGGCCCCCGTCGTCCAGGCCCCCGACCGCGACGGAGGTGCCCGATGAACCGCCTGATCACCGCCCTGCTGCCGCTCCTGCTCCTCGCCGCCCCGGCCCGCGCCTCCGGCCTGGCCACCGCGGAGCGAGGCCCGCTGCGGACCGCCTACACCCGGGCCCACGTCGTCGTCGACGGGGACGTGGCGACCACGGAGGTCGTGCAGGTCTTCGTGAACGATCTCGACGCCCCAGCCGAGGTCACCTACTCCTTCCCGCTGCCGGAGGACGCCGCCGTGACCGGCTTCGCGGACTGGCGGGACGGGCGCCGCGTGGACGCTCGCGTCGAGGGTAAGGAGGACGCCTCCGACGAGTACGAGGCGGCCGCCGCGGAGGGCCGCACCGCCGCCCTGGCCGAGAAGGAGAGCCGCAACCGCTTCCGCATGCGCCTGTCCACCGTGCCGCCCCACGGGACGCGGCGCGTGGCGCTCCGGTACGTCCAGACCCTGTCGGCCCTGGGCGGGGAGCGGACCTACGTGTTCCCGTCCGCCGGGGACGGGGAGGCGTCGCCCCCGACCGTGCTGGACGTCGACGTGGAGATCCGGCCGACGCGTCGCCTGCTCGGCGTGCGCTCCCTCAACCACGCCGACGCGCGGGTGGCGCGCCGGGAGGACGAGGGCGCCGGGATTCATCTCAGCCGCACCGGGACCGGCCTGGGCCACGATCTGGCCGTCCGCTGGCGCGAGGAGTCCACGCCCATCGACCTGGCCGCCAGGTCGGTGCGCACGCACGCCGACCAGCCGGGCTACGTGGAGGCCCGCCTCGCCTTCAACGAGGATCCCCTCGGTCACCTGCGACCGCCCCGCGACGTCGTCCTGGTGGTGGATCGCTCCCTGTCCATGGCCGGCGCGCCGCTGGAGCGTGCCCGGACCCTGTCCGAGGGCGTCCTGGCCGAGCTGATGCCCGGGGATCGCTTCGGCCTGGTCACCTTCAACGAGGTCGCCGTGCAGACCTTCGAGCACCTCGTGCCGGCCGAGGACGAGGCCCTGATGCGAGCCTTCGCCGACCTCGCGGACCTGCGCGCCGGCGGCCGGTCGAACCTGGGGGCGGCCCTGGACGCCGCCGGCGACCTGCTGATGGACGGCCGCGACGGCCTGGTGGTGCTCGTGACCGACGGCCAGCCGACGACGGGCGCCGGCTTCACCCCCGTCTCCCTGGACGTGGCCCCCGCGTACTGGGAGGGGCACCGGGTCGTCGTGGCCCACACGTCCTATCCGTCGCGGGCCCCGGCGCTGGAGGCCCTCTTCCCCGAGGTCACCGTGCGCTACGTGCCGGACGGTCCGGCCGGGGCCGAGGTGGTCGAGGACGTCATCCGCCTGGCGGTGGCCCCGACCCTCGACGACCTGGACGTCCGGATCGCCGGCGCGGACGTGAGCGCCGTGCACGGGGACGTGCCGGAGCGCCTGGCCGTGGGAGAGCACGTGCGGCTGCTCGGCCGCGCGGGATCGACGGCGACGGTGCTCGTGACCGGCCGGCTCCACGGACGGCCGATCCTCCTCGACGAGGCGGTGGTCATGCCGGAGGGCCCGGATGGGAGCGGCGGGCGCGGCCTGCCGGTCGAGTGGGCCCGCGCGCGGGTCGCCGATCTGGGGCGGCGCCTGGATGCCGGCGCGGAGGGCGTGGACGCGGAGGCCCTCGAGGCCGAGATCCGCTCCCTGGGGGAGGCGCACGGCCTGGCCACGCGCTTCACCAGCTACGTGCTGACCGATCGGCTGGCCCCCGACCGCATCAAGCCGGGCGACCCGGAGATCCGCATCCGCGCGCCGCGGTCGGCCGACGCCGTGCGCGCCGTCCTGCCCTGGGGCGAGGTGGTGGAGTGCCGCTGGCAGGAGGACGAGGGCCTGTGGCTCGGGCGCTTCCTCGTGCCGCGCGGCACCGCCGACGGCATGTACCGCATGCGGGTGTTCGTGGATCGGCAGGGGACCACGGAGCTTCGCGGGACCCTGTTCTTCCGCGTGGACAGCGCCGCCCCCGAGTTCGAGCTCCTCCGGGCCGAGAGCGAGGAGGTGCGCCCGGGTGATCGCATCAAGCTCTTCGCGCGGCCGAAGGACGCCGTCTACGAGGGCGACGTCGTGGCCGTCCGCGGCGACACCGTGGTGCGCGACCGCGTCGACCTGAAGCGCATCGTGGTGCAGGTGGGCGATCGCGAGGTGCCCCTGGAGCAGGTGGGCGAGGGCGAGATCTGGGAGACCGCCGTGCGCGTGGACCTCCCGCCCGGGACCCACACCCTGCGCCTGGTGGCCACGGACTACGCCACGAACAGCTCCGTGGCGACGCTGACCCTGGAGGTGACGGAATGATCGCGGCCGGCCTCTCGCTGTGGCTCGGGGTGGCGCTGGCCGCCCCCGGGCCGACGTGCCCGGTCCCCGAGGGGCCCGTCCGGGGCCGCGCCGAGGCGCCCGACGGCGTCGAGGTGACGGTCCGGGACGGCGCCCTGGAGGCGGGCGATCGCCGAATCACCCCCTGCGACGGCTTGCCGGGTCCGTTCCCGACGACCGCCGCCCGGGTGGGGGAGCGGCTGGCCGTGGGCTTCCGGTCCGCGGGGCTGCACCTGTGGGACGGCGGGGACTTCCGGCGGGTGCCCGGCCTGCCGGACGACGCGATCCGCGCCCTGGAGCCGGACGGGGACGCGCTCTGGATCGGCACCGGCGCCTCGGGGCTCTGGCGCCTGCCGGCCGAGGGCCCCGTCGAGCGCTTCGACCACTGGATCCTCCGGCGTGTGGAGATCTCCGCCATCCGGGTGGAGCCGTCCGGCGGTCTTCGCGTCGGCGCCGGAATGTACGGCCTGTGGCGCATCTCGCCGGAGGGGGAGGCGCGGCGCGTCCGCCGCGGGGTCTACGTGGGCTGCTTCCGGGTGGAAGGCGACCGCGTGCGGGCGCTGGCCCCGGGACCCGGCTGCTCCCTGGGGGACGCCTCGCCTGCATCGGGCCTGCCGTCGCCCCACGTCTCGGCCCTGGCCGTGCACCGGGGAGCGCTGGTGGTGGGCACCTTCGACCGGGGCCTCGCGCGGAGGGGGGCCGACGGCCGCTTCCACCCCGTGGTGGGCCC
>JBNJGB010000049.1:0-35892 GCA_051747385.1 Myxococcota bacterium | reverse complement strand
AGGGGTTGCTCGGCGCCCCGTCGAAGACGCAGGGCTCGCCGCCGCTGACGTCCAGGACCTCGCCGGTCTCGAGGAAGTGCATCATCAGCTCGCGGCCTTCGGACAGCTTCCGGAGCCAGCCGCCCCTCGCCTGGCTGCGGCCGGTCCTACTTGCCGCTCCTGACCTCCTCGTCGGGGGCGGAGAGGGTCAGGTGGAACGGGCAGCACTCCCCGCCCTCGGCGAGGGTGGTCGGGCGCTCCAGGTGCACCGGCGGCGTGCGGGAGGCGAAGAACCGGGCGTCCCCGCGGCAGAAGGCGGGGGCCAGCTCCGGGTGGCCCGCCTCGCGGGACAGGCGCACCAGGGCACACGCCGTCACGGTGAAGCTCACCCGGTCGGGGCCCACGTCGTCCACGCGGGTGGTGGCCGTGAAGAAGCGGTCCGTCCAGGCCTCGACGCGCTTCAGGCGGGACGCCTGATCCATGCGCCGGAACTCGGCGGGGTCCAGGTCTCCCAGGGTCTTCTCCAGGTGCTGCACGGCGCCGGCCGTCACCACCTCGCTCACGACCTCGAGGGCCCGGCCCCGGGCGTAACGCCGGAGGAGCGCCCGGTACAGCAGGACGGCCGGCTCGGCCTGGGCCCGGCTCAGGCGCTCGCGGCGATCCTCCGGTGGAGGCAGGTGCGCGAAGGGCCGGCCGCCACGCTTCAGGGCGACATCCAGACCCAGGGCCAGGGTCCTCCGCCAGCCGACCGCGTCGACGAGCGTCCGGGTCGGACCGCGCATCAGTCGGGCATCGGCCCCGCGTCGCCCGTGGGACCGGCGTCGGCCTCCGGCTCGGCGCTGCCGGCGTCCGGGGTGGGCTCCGGCCCGGGCTCGGGCGGGTCGACCGGATCGGTGCTCAGGTCCGCCGGGCTCAGCGGCGCGATCCGATAGGTGCCGAACTCGTAGCGCACGAGGCCGCGGAGCACCGTGTACGTGGTGTCCACCTCCGGCTTCGCGATGGCGTCGTCGCCCATGATGGTGGCGTCGATCCACACGCCCGCGTCGGTCTCCACCTCGCGGTAGCTGTCCCAGTCGCCGTTCGCCGTGACGGTGACGTCGTGGATCTCCACCACGACCCCCTCGTAGGGCTCGGGGTCCTCCAGGTCCGCGGCGGTGACCGGGGTCGGCCCCGGGATCGAGGCCGCGATGTCCAGCGCCTCCACGTCTGCGTCGGCGTCGAACTGGGTGTTGCAGTAGAACTCCAGGTGCTCGCCCACGACCCGAAGCCGTCGACCCTGCTCGAAGTCGCCGTCCAGCTCCGTGGGGACGGTCAGCACGACGCCGCTCCACGGGCCCTCGCCGTCGGCGATCCCGTACGCGTACAGGCCCTCGGTCGGAACCCAGCGCGGGGTCACGACCACGCCTTCGATCTCCACGCCGTCCGCGAAGCCCTGGATGGAGGCCTCGGTGCAGCCGGTGCTGGCCTCCGTCTGCTGGAGGGCGGAGATGGTCGTCGCCTCCGTCGGGCCGGCGTCCACGTCGGCGGTCGCGTCGGCGCCCCCGTCCACCACGTCGGGCGTCGGGCCCGGCTCCACGAGGACGATGTCGTCCTCGGACCGCGGCATGATGCGGTACTGCCCGAACGCGTAGGTGACCTGGCCGGTGAGATCGTAGGTGGCGCCCACGTCCAGGGAGAGGAAGAAGTCGAAGGCGTGGCCGGCCACCAGGCCGCCCGTGAGGCCGTAGACCCCGCCGCTCATCTCTTCGAGGACCTCGACGCCCTCGACGCGCACCAGGGTGCCCTCGTACGGCTCCGCGGCGGCCGCCGCCGGGTCCACGGCCATGGGCTGCGGGGCGTCGGTCGCCTCGCCCTCCGTGACGGTGTCCGCCTGGATCTGCGTGCTGCACCAGGCCTCCACCAGGGAGCCCTGCACGTCCAGGACGTCCCCCGGCTGGTAGTCGCTGCCCTCGGCGCGGTCCACGGTGAGCGTGATGCCGGCCCACGGCCCCTGGCCCGGGTCGGTCACGTAATAGCCGTCCAGCCCGCCCTCGCCGTCCTCCGGCGTGAACGCGTCGAACTTCGGGCTCGTCACGATGACCCCGGTCACGGACACGTCGTCGTCGAGGGTGACGATCTGGTCCGGATTGCAGCCCGTCTCCTCGGCCTGGATCTGGAGCGCCTTCACCGTGCCCTCCGGGGCGTCGACGTCGGGGAGCGCGCCGTCCGGGCCCAGCCAGTCCGCGATGGCGCCGTCGGGGAGGGATACGTCGGGCAGCGCGTCGCCGCCGGCCGTATCCTGCCCGCCGCTCGTGTCCTTGATGGCGTCGAAGCTGGGGACGCCACCGCCGCCGCCGTCGTCGTCGCAGGCCGACGCGGCCAGGGCGGGGATCAGCAGGGAGCACAGGGCAAGCATTCGCAGGCTCATGGGACACCTCCACCGGGTAGGACGGACCCGTCCGTCGCCCGAAGGAGTCTTCTAGCCGAGCCCCCCTCGGGTGTTCAAGGACTGCTTGCGCGGCCGCCGGAGCGCCTACTCGAAGGTGCCCAGTAGCGTCGTGCTGCCCGGCCGGACCTGCAGGTGGTGGATCCGGCCGACGACCGTGTCCAGCTGGATCTGCTGGCGTCGGAAGTCCAGCAGGGGCACCCGCGGGCCCAGGAAGGCGCCCTGGGCCGAGACGCTCGACGGCGTGTCCGGTCCCTGGACGAAGAAGGTCCAGCGGGTGTCGCGCTGCGTGGGCACCCTCTCCACGCCGCCGTCCTCACCGATCTCGCAGCCCGGGAAGACGTCCACGCCGAAGCTCCAGTTCTCGAAGCGGACGTGGTCCCCGGCCAGGGCCTCGTCCACGGAGTCGGCGCCCAGGAGATCCAGGCTCGGCGGACACGTGGCGTAGGAGACGCCGTCCGCCAGGCGCGCGGTGGTCAGGCGCCCCTTTTGTCGCTCGGGCGCGTCCTCGTCCGGGACACAGGCGCCGGCCTCCGCGTCCCACACGTTGTCGTGCAGGTAGCCGCTGCGGGATCCCACGGCGATCCAGGCGCCAGCGGCGCGGACCGAGTAGAGCACCCGCCGCGGCAGGTTCTCCGGCGCGAAGGCGTCGGTGGGCTCGAGGAACTCCGGCCGCCCCAGCACGTCCTGGAGGTCGCTCAGCGCGGAGCGGCAGTTCGCCAGCGTCACCTGGGGGTCGTCCGCGACGGCGTCCTCGTCCAGGACGGGCTCCACCGGGCGGAGGCGAGCCCCCGCCGGGTCCACGTCCAGGGTCGTCATGCCCACGGCGGTGACCGGGACCTCCACGACGGCCACGTCCGCCGGCTCCGTGGGGCAGAGCAGGCCGTCCTCGGTGCGGACCTCGGCCTCCAGGCGCAGGTCCGGGGCCAGGCTCTCCGGGGCCGCCTCGAGCTCGAGCCAGTCCCCCGGCTCCACGCCGAGCTCGCAGAACCGCCCCTTCGGGTCGTAGAAGGTGTCCTCGCCCATCATGCGGCCGAGGCCGGAGTCGGTGCCCGGGATCACGCCCTCGTAGGTCAAGAACCAGGTCTCGCTCGGGGTCCTCTCGGGCTCCTCCGGAGGCCAGAGGCCCCAGCGCCGGAACACGGCCGGCGACTCGTCCTCCACCCGCTCGGCGATCTCCTCCTCGAAAAGGGGTCCCAGGAAGGGGAAGCCCTCGGGCAGCGAGGAGCCCACCGGGATCGAGCGGCCGCGCAGCCTGAGCGAGGGTCGCGTGATGTCCGTGTCGCGCTCGTCCGGCTGGTTCGTGGACTGGGCGAAGTGGTGGAACACCTGCCCCCGCCGGATCACCTCGATGAGCTGGACCCGGCCGTCGAGCCGCGGGAGGAAGACGTACCACGCCTCGTCGTCCGCCTCCGGCTGCACGCAGGCCTCCGAGAAGTCCGGCGAGCAGGCCGGCGGGAGCCACTGCTCGCTGCCGCTCAGGCCGAAGGGGACCGCGGGGCGGCCGATGTCCTCGTCGGGCTCCAGCAGCCTCGACCACAGCTCTCCCCGGACGCGGCTGGAGCTGGGCACGAACCCGGCCGGGCTCGGCAGCACCAGGTCCTGCTCGCCCTGGAAGGCGGGGCCGGGCTTCGGGCCGGACACCACCGGCGGGACCTCCACCGGATCCCGGTCCGAGCGGTAGGCCGGGAACTCGGCGGCGGGGACCCCGGCATCGTGCTCCGGCGCGACCACGCGCTCCAGCCCGTCCGCTGCGTCGAACACCGCCACGCGTCCGCGCTCCGGGTCCACGGCGTAGACGAAGCGGCCGAGGTCTCCGGCGTCCACGCCTGTCGCGCCGTAGGGGCCGAAGGGGCCCACCTGGCCCTCCACGGTGTCGAAGGGGCCGTAGCAGCCGGGATCGTCCGTGTCGGTGAGACCGTCCCCGTCGTTGTCGAGGCCGTCGGCGCACTCTGGCAGCCACTCGGCGTCGCCGTCTCCCGCGGCACAGGCCGGGTCCTCCGCGTCCGTGAGGCCGTCCAGATCGTTGTCCAGCCCGTCCTCACAGGCCGACGGCCCGTCCTCGTAGGCGGCGGGAGGCTCCACGTCGTCGGCCGGGCGCTCTCCGAGGGGGCCGTCCTCGCTCGTGTCGGCGGGGCCCCAGCAGTCCGGATCCGCGGCGTCCACCAGGCCGTCACCGTCGTTGTCCAGGGTGTCGCTGCAGGCCGGCCGGATGCCGGCCTCGGCGAGGTCGCCCGCACCGTCCAGCAGGCTCACCACCGGGCGGTCGACCCACGTGACCAGGAGGTCGTCACCCAGGGGCTCCATGCTCCGGACCGGGCCCGCGACCGCGCGCGTCGTGCGAGGCGGGGCGTCGGGGTCGGCCGCGAGGTCGAACTCCCAGATCTCCGGCCGGTTCGCCGCGGCCACCACCAGGGTGTCGCCCCGCATGGTCGCCGCGGACGGCTGGCCGGGCAGGTCGAAGCGCGACGTCGCGAACTCGAGGCGATCGTCGCCCTGGTAGCCCTCGAGGACGATCCGCGTGACCGAGGGCTGCCCCGCCGAGACCACGTAGAAGCTCCCCCAGTCGCTCGCCCGCAAAACGCGCATGGGTCCGCGGGGGACGGGGATGGGGCTGAACCCGGGGATGAACGGGTCGGCGTCCAGCACGCGGCTCCCCCCGCGGGCGGCGGGGTTCATCTGCACCACGTTGACGCCGGGCGCGCCCTTGCTCAGCGCCACGCCGAAGAGGTAGCCCTGCACGTCCACGGTGCCGCCGTTGGACAGGGGCACCGTGACGTCGGGGCACATCCGCGTGCTCGACAGGGCGGGCGCGAGCTCGACGTTGTCCGGGGCGACGGTCCGCCCCTCCCCCTCGCACGCGTAGGCGAAGTCGACGGGGCTCTCGAACGCGCCCGTGGGGCCGGCCGGCCCCCCGCGACAGCCGACGAGGGCCGCCGCGGCGGCGATCACGACGATGGCCGGGCGGCGCGTCATCGGATCTCCGCGATCTGGGTGTGGAAGTACGGCGACGTCGGGTCCAGCTCCACGACGCCGAGGGACTCGCTCTGGAAGTTGGTGACGTACAGGCGTCGAATACCCAGCTCCGGGTTGTCCACGAAGGCCATGCCGAAGGGATCGTCGCCCACCAGGACGGTGTCCACCACCTCTCCGAGGGCGGGGTCGACGACCTCGATGCGATCGTCGCGCTGGCTGCTCACGTACACCAGCTCGGGCAGGTCGCCGGACGGCGGCACCACCACGACGTCCGCGGGGCGCCGGCCGATGGGGATCTTGGCGAGGATGCGCTCCGACGGGGTCGCCGAGGCCTCGCGGGCGATGTCCACCACCAGGAGCGACGACGGCGAGCGATACGCGGCGTACAGGCGCGCGCCGTCCGCGGAGATCGCCATGCCGCGGGCGTGGTCCTGGACGATGGACGCCGGGATGGTGACGCTGCCGACGCGCTCCACGCGCGGATGCGGCGAGGCGACCTCCTCCTCCGGATCGGGCGGGTGGATCTCCAGCACGTTGAAGATGTTCTGGGTCTTGTGGGTCGTGTAGATGCGGCCGGTGACCGGGCTCTCGGCGAAGGCGAACAGGCCGCCCTGGAGGTCCACGGTGTCGAGGAGCTCCGGGGCGCCGTCCTCGGCCAGGCCGAAGGTGGCCACGGTCCCGTCGACCATAGCTCCCGTGAGGAGCACGTCGCGGTCCTGCCCGGGCCGCGCGTGGTGGACCAGCGCGCCGTACGGATCCGGCCCGACCCGGATGTTCCGCCGATCCTCCCCGTCGTCGGTGGGCACCGTGGCCTCGGCCAGGTCCTCCCGCGGCGGGCAGACCAGGATGTTCGTCTCCGAGCTCCGACGGCCGCCGGAGCAGCTCAGCCGGGGCGCGGTCTCGTCGCCGGTCATGGACACGTGGTACAGGGCGTCGTCCTCGCGGCTCAGGACGTAGCCGGAGATGGCCCGCCCGTCCCGCTCGAGGAGCTGCAGCGGGCCCGGGAAGCCGCCCACCTGGAAGGCCACCGGGAGGTCCTCTCCGTCCGGCCCCTCGGCGGTGACGTACTCGTGGGTGGCCACGTCGACGGCCAGCACCGCCCCGCCCCGGTGGGCGAGGTCGAAGTTGCCGCTCGTCACCCAGACGATCCGGCCGGACGGATCCGCGGTGACGGCCACCGGGAAGTCCAGCTCGTCCACGGGGTGCGGGTCTCCCAGGGGCTCGCCGGTGCAGGCGGCGACGAGCAGCGCCGGGAGGGCCGCCAGCGTCAGCGGGAGCAGTTCACGGCTCAAGAGCCGTCCTCCAGCGCGGCGTGGGCCGCGGCGAGTCGCGCCACCGGGACGCGGTAGGGAGAGCAGGAGACGTAGTCGAGGCCGATCTCGTGGCAGAAGGCGACGGAGCGGGGCTCGCCGCCGTGCTCGCCGCAGATGCCCAGGGAGAGATCCGGCTTCACGGAGCGACCCTTCTCGGCCGCCATGCGGACCAGGGCGCCCACGGCGGGATCCAGGGAGACGAAGGGGTCCACGGGCAGGATGCCCAGGTCCACGTACAGGGGCAGGAAGTTCCCGCAGTCGTCGCGGCTGATGCCGAAGGTGGTCTGGGTCAGATCGTTGGTCCCGAAGCTGAAGAAGTCGGCGGACTGCGCCACCTCGTCGGCGGTGACGCACGCCCGGGGCAGCTCGATCATGGTGCCTACCTGGTAGGGGATGTCCACGCCCGACTCGTCGAGCACACGCCGCGCCGTCGTCTGCACCACGTCCCGGAGCAGCGCCAGCTCGCGGACGTGGCCCACGAGCGGGATCATGATCTGCGGGCGGACGGTGACGCCGTCCCGGGCCGCGGCCGCCGCCGCCTCCAGGATGGCGCGGGCCTGCATCTCGTAGATCTCCGGGAAGGTCAGGCCCAGGCGACAGCCGCGGTGGCCCAGCATCGGGTTGACCTCGCGGAGGTCCGCTGTCCGGCTGGCCAGCTCCCGGGCCCCCACGCCGATCTCCGCGGCGATGGTCCCGATCTCCTCCTCCGTGTTGGGGAGGAACTCGTGCAGCGGCGGGTCCAGCAGCCGGATGATGACCGGCAGCCCGTCCATGACCTCGAAGATGGCCTGGAAGTCCCCGCGCTGCATGGGGAGGATCTTCTCCAGGGCCCGGCGCCGCCCCCGCTCGTCGTCGGCGAGGATCATCTCGCGCACCGCCTGGATGCGCTCCCCCTCGAAGAACATGTGCTCCGTGCGGCAGAGGCCGATGCCCTGGGCGCCGAAGTCCCGGGCGACCTTGCAGTCCCGCGCCGTGTCCGCGTTGGTGTAGACCTTCAGGCGCCGGATCTCGTCGACCCAGCCCATGAGCTGCTCCAGCTCCTCGCTGGCCTCCGGCTGGATCATGGGCACCTCGCCCAGGATGACCGTCCCGGCGGAGCCGTCGAGCGTGATGACGTCGTGCTCCTCGATGACGTGGTCGCCCACCCGCACCGTGCGCGCGTCCGTGTCGATCTCCAGCTCTCCGGCGCCGACGATACAGGGCTTGGAGATGCCGCGGGCCACCACGGCGGCGTGGCTGGTCATCCCGCCCCGGGCCGTGAGGATGCCCTTCGCGGTCAGCATCCCGTGGATGTCCTCGGGCGACGTCTCCTTGCGGACCAGGACCACGTCCTCGCCGCGGCCGGCGCGCTCGACGGCCTCCTCGGCGAAGAACGCCACCTTGCCGGTCGCCGCACCCGGCGAAGCCCCCAGGCCCCGGGCGACGACCTCCACCTCCGCCTTCGGGTCGATCTGCGGGTGCAGCAGGCGCTCGATGGTCTCCGTGCGGACGCGGCCCACCGCCTCGTCCCGCTCGACGAGCCCCTCGCGCACCATGTCCACGGCGATGCGGACCTCGGCGCGGGACGTGCGCTTGCCCGTCCGGGTCTGGAGCATCCAGACGGTGCCCTCCTGCACCGTGAACTCGATGTCCTGCATGTCCTTGTAGTGGGTCTCCAGGATCTCCTGGACCCGCATCAGCTCCCGGTAGGCCTCGGGCAGGGCCTCCTCGAGGAGCACGTCCCCCTCCCGCGCGCCGGACTCCCGGTTGATGGGCTGCGGCGTCCGGATGCCGGCCACCACGTCCTCGCCCTGGGCGTTGCGGAGCCACTCGCCGAAGAAGCGCTTCTCGCCGGTCTTCGGATCCCGGGTGAACGCCACGCCGGTGGCCGACGTGTCGCCCATGTTGCCGAAGACCATGGCCTGGACGTTCACCGCCGTCCCCAGGTCGTGCGGGATGCCCTGGGAGTTGCGATAGTCCACGGCTCGGCGGTTGTTCCAGGAGCGGAAGACCGCCCCGATGGCGTTCCAGAGCTGCTCCACGGGATCCTGCGGGAAGGCCAGGCCGGTGGCCTCCCGGATGACCTTCTTGTAGGTCTCCACGAGGCCCTGCAGCACCTCCACGGGCAGGTCCGAGTCGACCACCACGCCGGCCTCGTCCTTGGCGTGCTCCAGGTACTGCTCCAGCACCTCCGAGCGCATGCCCATGACCACGTTGGCGTACATCTGCTGGAAGCGCCGATAGCTGTCCCAGGCGAAGGACTCGTTGCCGGTCATCTCCGCCAGGCCGACGACGCTCTCGTCGTTCAGCCCCAGGTTCAGCACCGTGTCCATCATGCCGGGCATGGAGACGGCGGCGCCCGAGCGCACGCTCACCAGCAGGGGCCGGGTGTTGTCCCCGAAGGTCAACCCCATGCGCTCCTGCAGGAGGTCCAGGGCCTTGCGCGCCTGCTCCCGGACCGGGTCCGGCAGGGTGTTGTTGTTCGCGATGAACTCCAGGCAGGCGTTCGTGTCCACCGTGAAGCCCGGCGGCACGGGCAGGCCCAGCCGCGTCATCTCCGCCAGGTTGGCGCCCTTGCCGCCGAGGACGGACTTCATGTCCGCGCCGCCGTCGGCCTCGCCGGCTCCGAAGCTGTACACATAGCGCTTGGTCATCGGAGCGTCCTCCTCCCAGCCGGGGACTTCAGGGCACAGCCGCTCAGGTCGACACCCGGTCGAACGCGGCGATGCGGTGGAACAGGCCGTCCACCCGCGCCAGCAGCCTCAGCCGGCGCTCGCGCTCGTCCGGGTCCTCGCTCATCACCAGGACCTCTTCGAAGAAGCGATCGATGGCCGGCTTCAGGGACACCATGCGGTCCAGGGCCGCGGTGTAGTCTCCGGCCTCCGCCGCCGCCTCCGCCTCGCCGTGCACCTCGCGCCACGCGTCGAACAGGGCCTTAGAGGCGTCCTCCTCCAGGTCGTCCCGCTCCAGGTCGCCCGGCGCGTGGTCGCCGACGATCTTCGCGACGCGCTTCACGGCCGCCGCGAGGTCGTCCCACCCCTCCGTCCGCTTCAGGGCCTGGAGCGCCACGAGGCGCGCACGCACGTCGGCCGGATCCTCGAAGCCCACCTCCAGGACCGCCTCGGTGAGGTCCGAGGGGAACTCCTGCGCCAGGGCGGACTTCATCCGGCCGCGGATGAACGTCAGCAGCGCGGGGCGCACGCCCTCCCAGTCCACGTCCACCTGGTCGCCGTACGCCTCGTGGGCCAGGTCCAGGGCGCGGCGCAGGGACGGGGCCGGGTCGCTCGCCTCCAGGATCCGCACGACGCCCAGGGCCTGGCGGCGCAGGGCGTACGGGTCGGCGGATCCGGTGGGCTCCAGCCCCAGGGCGAAGCAGCCGACCAGGCTGTCCAGCCGATCCGCCAGGGCCACGGCCGCGCCGGGGACTGTCGCCGGCAGGTCGTCGCCCGCCTGGCGCGGCAGGTAGTGCTCGTAGACGGCCTCGGCCACGGCGTCGTCCTCGCCGGACAGGCGCGCGTAGTCCCGGCCCATCTCGCCCTGGAGGTCGGCGAACTCGCCCACCATGTCCGTGGCCAGATCCGCCTTCGCCAGCAGCCCCGCGCGTGCGGCGTGGGTCCGCGCCGTCTCGTCGCCGGGGGCCAGGGTGTCCGCGATGGCCCCGGCGAGGCCCTCCAGCCTGCGGGCCTTGTCCAGCATCGTGCCGAGTCCCTGGAGGAAGGTCCGGCCGTCCAGGTCCGGCACGAAGCCCTCGAGGGACCGCTTCTGGTCCTGCTCCCAGAAGAACCGGGCGTCCGCCAAGCGCGCCCGCAGGACCCGCGCGTTGCCCGCGGCGACCACCTCGGGTTCCTCCGCCTCCGTGTTCGCGACGACCACGAAGTGGGGCGTCAGCCCCCCCGCTCCGTCCCCGATGGGCACGTAGCGCTGATGCGACGTCATGGACGTGGTCAGCACGTGCGCGGGGATCTCCAGGTACTCCTCCTCGAAGGTCCCCAGGAGCGGCACCGGCCACTCCACGAGGCCGGCGATCTCCCGCAGCAGCGCGTCGTCGAGCCAGGGGCGCCCCCCCACCGACTCCGCCAGGCGGGCCGCGCCGTCGCGCACGACCTGCCGGCGGGCCTCCGGATCCGGCTCCACGTAGCGCGCCCGTAGCGCCTCCACCCAGGCGTCCGCGCCCGTCACCTCGAAGGGCTCCGGCGCGAGGAAGCGGTGGCCCCGGCTGGTGCGGCCGGACTCGATCCCGGCGAAGGTCACGGGCACCACCTCGCCGCCCAGCACGGCGCAGATCCAGTGCACGGGCCGGATGAAGGTCTCCCTGCCCGCGCCCCAGCGCATGGCCCGGGGCCAGTTGATCCTCCGGATGCAGGCGTCCAGGACGCCGGGCAGGATCTCCATGGCGTCCCGGCCGGGGACGTCGACGGTCAGCCCCACGTACTCGCCCTTGGGCGTCTCGCGGCGCTCCAGGTCCTCGACGGCGACGCCCTGCTTCTTCGCGAAGCCTTCGGCCGCCCTGGTGGGCCGGCCCTCCTCGTCGAAGGCGACGCGGGCCGGCGGGCCGGTGACGTCCTCGCGGCGATCCGGCTGGCGCGCCTGGACGCGCGCGGCCAGGGCCAGGCGGCGCGGAGTCGCCCAGGTGCGGACGTCCTCGAAGGCGAGGCCCTCCGCCTCCAGGCCGCCGGTGAACAGGTCCCGGAGCTGCTCGCGCGCGGGATCCAGGAGTCGCGCGGGGATCTCCTCCGCGCCGACCTCGAAGAGAAGCTCCTTCATGCCCCGCCCTCCTCGGCGCGGAGGAGGGGGAAGCCCATCTCCTCGCGCTGGGCGGCGTAGGCCTGGGCGGTGCGCTTCGCCAGGGTGCGCACCCGGAAGATCGTCTTCTGCCGCTCCGCCACGCTGATGGCCCCCCGGGCGTCCAGGAGGTTGAAGGTGTGCGAGCACTTCATGCAGTAGTCGTACGCGGGCAGGACCAGCCCCTCGTCCAGCAGGCGCAGGCACTCCTGCTCGTAGCGGTCGAAGAGCATCCGGTGGAGCTCCACGTCGGCCTGCTCGAAGTTGAAGGTGGAGAACTCCACCTCGTCCCGGTGCTTCACCTCGCCGTAGGTCACGCCGTGCGCCCACGCCAGGTCGTAGACGTTGTCGACGTCCTGGAGGTACATGGCGATGCGCTCCAGCCCGTAGGTCAGCTCCACGGTGATGGGATCCAGCTCGAGGCCGCCCACCTGCTGGAAGTACGTGAACTGGGTGATCTCCATGCCGTCGAGCCAGACCTCCCAGCCCAGGCCCCAGGCGCCCACCGTGGGGGACTCCCAGTTGTCCTCCACGAAGCGGATGTCGTGGCGGCCCGGGTCCAGGCCGATGGCCACCAGGCTCTCCAGGTAGAGGTCCTGGATGTCCGGCGGCGAGGGCTTCATGACTACCTGGAACTGGAAGTAGTGCTGCAGGCGGTTCGGGTTCTCGCCGTAGCGGCCGTCCGTGGGCCGGCGGCAGGGCTCCACGTGCAGCGCGTTCCACGGCTCGGGGCCGAGCGACCGGAGGAAGGTGGCCGGGTTGAAGGTCCCCGCGCCCTTCTCCGTGTCGTAGGGCTGCATCACGAGGCACCCCTTCCCCGCCCAGTACTGCTGCAGGTCGAGGATCAGATCCTGGAACGTCTTGCTCACGGGCGGCTCCGGGATGGGCGAGACGGTCGGTTGCTATCACCGGGAATCGAGCGGTGTCAACGACAGACGGGGGTTCGCCCGGGCCGTAACCACCCGTCCGGGGCCGGCGTACGGGAGGGTGAGCGCCACGGGCGACGATCGCCCCGCCCGCCGAGGCGGAGCCCCCACCCGGAGGTTGACGCGGGCAATCCGTTCAACCATAAATATTTCAAACTCAAACCATATCCCACGGAGGACATCCATGAGCATTCGACGCGCCCACCTCTTCACGATCACCCTCGCCGCCGCGGCCCTGCTCGGCCCGACCGCCCTGGCGGCCACGTTCGAGATGAGCCCGAAGCAGGGCGGCCTGAACACCGTCCGCTTCGAGAACGAGGCGCCGTTCGAGACGATCACCGGCGTCACCAACCACGTCGAGGGCAGCCTCGAGGTGGACCTGGACGACGCGTCGAAGACCACCGGGAAGGTGAAGGTCCCGGTCACGGCCATCAAGACGGGCATCGCCGAGCGGGACGAGCACCTCGCCTCCCCCGAGTGGCTGGACGCCGAGAGCCACCCGCACATCACCTTCGAGATCGACCGCGTCGAGGCGCCGTCGAAGAAGCTGGACAACGGCGACAGCCTCGAGGCGAAGGTCCACGGCCGCATCACGATCAAGGGCGAGACCAAGCCCATCGTGGCCGCCACGCGCATCAGCTACCACGAGGCGACCGAGAGGACCCGCAAGGCCTGGATCAAGGGCGACGTGCTGCGGGTGAAGGCGCTGTTCAAGCTGAACATCCGCGACTTCGGCATCGAGCCGCCGGAGCACATCGCGGGCGTGAAGGTCAGCGACGAGGTCACGGTGAAGATCGGCCTCACCCCGGCGAAGAAGTAGCGAACCACCGGCCGGGCGGGCGTCGGAGCGGCGCCCGTCCGGTCGCGGGAGGAGCCCCATGATGGAGACGCTGAAGCGACACTGGCTGAAGCTCCTGGTCGCCGCCCTGCTCCTGGCCGGCGGCGCCGGGTTCTGGGTCTACACCACCATGTTCCACGTCGACCCGGACTTCACGGCGGAGCAGGAGAGGCTGGAGCAGGACAAGGAGGCCTTCGACGAGGCCCTGGGCATCGAGGACGAGGGGGGCTTCGACGACCTGGAGGCGGACCTCGAGTCCGAGTGAGCACCCCGGAGGGCTCGCGCGTGCCGTCTCGCCGGGACATGCAACAGGACCGCCGTCCCCGACTCACAGTTCGTCACATGCAGCAAGACGAAGAGCTCGCGCAAAGACGCGAAGACGCAAAGGGAAACGGCATGCTTCGGCCCGGTGTGCGCGCTGTTGGCCTGCCGGTGACCCGACAGCCTCAGTCGAACCGATGTGCTCGCGGTTTGCTCGTCTTGGCGGCTTGGCGGCTTGGCGGCTTGGCGGCTTGGCGCGCGATTGTCCGCGAGACCGATGCGCCCCGAAATGTGTAGGACTGTGAGCCGTCCCCGGCGGTCACTCGGTGTGCCGCCGGCGGGGCGGGGTCAGCCCACCACGGCGATGATGCCCAGCTCGATGAGCCACAGGTAGAGGGCGACCCGGACGATGCGCAGCAGCGACACGGCGAAGAACCGTGCGAAGGGCATGTCCAGGGCGCCGGCGGCCCAGCAGGCGATGGAGTAGGGGAGCGGCGTGAGGGCGGCGACCGCGAGGGCGCCCGCGCCGTAGCGCCGGACCATGGCGTGCACCTCGGCCCCGCGCCGCGCCATGAAGCCCCGGAGCCATGGCGTGTGCCGCAGGCGGAGGCCGATGGTGTAGCCTACGGTCCCGCCGGCGAGGCTGCCTGCGCTCGCCCAGGCCACCACGGACCAGAAGCCCAGACCTCCCACCAGCCCGAAGGTCGAGAACGCATCGTTGGGCAGGGGCACCGTGAAGGCGTCGGGGAGGAAAAAGCCCATGGCGACGCCCGCTCCGCCCAGCGTCTGCACGAAGTGGTGGCTGAGGGCCATGAGCGGCTCGCGGAGCAGGTAGCCGACCCCCATGAGCACGGTCATCAGGCCCAGGATGCCGAGGATGACCTTGAGCAGGATCCGCCGCACGTCGAACGCCGGCGCCACGTCCACGGCCGGCGTCGTGGGCTCTTCGGTCATCGGAGTCGTCGGGGCGGACACGATGGCATGCTCCGCGGGACAGAGGGAGGGGTCTACCCGGGCGCACAGCATCGGGTCAATCTGCCGGCACAACGAGCGGGCTCCGCGCTCCATGCCCCGATTTCGCTCCACCGGTTGCGACCGGCCCGACGGTCCCCGCCCGCGCCGTTCGGGGACGAGAGAGTGGGGCCCTACAGGTGCACCACCCGGTCCTCCTTCGCGGAGAGGTAGGCGGCGTCGCAGATCTCCATGACGGCGACGCCGTGGTCCGGGCCGGGGGCCGGGTCCCTCCCCTCCAGGATGGAGGCGGCGAACTCCACCATCTGGCCGTCGTACACGTGCTGGTCGCAGTGCTCCTCGCGGCGTGGGAACTCCGGGTTGGCCGGTTCGGGGCGTCCCTCGCGCACCTCGACGAGCGTGGTGGGGAACAGCCGCGCATAGCCCTGCGTGCCGAAGAGCTGGGTCGAGGCCTCGGGCCCGTCCATCCAGGGGTTCCACCACCCGCTCTCGATGAGCGACGTGGCGCCGCCCTCCCAGTTGATCATGATCACGCCCAGGTCGTCGACGTCGTAGTCGCCAAACTCCGTGGAGATGCGGGCGTAGACGCTCTCCGCGCGGGGCTCGCCCAGGAGCCAGCGCACCGTCTCGATGGCGTGCACGCCCATGTCCACCAGGGCGCCGCCGCCAGCCAGCGCCGGATCCGTGAACCAGCCGGACGGCCCCCACAGGGCGTGGATGCCGTAGCCCTTGGTCTTCACGACGCGCCCGATGTCGCCCCGATCCAGGGCCTCCTTGAGGTAGGTGACCTCCCGGTCGAAGCGCCACATGTGGCCGACCATGAGCCGGCGGTCGTAGCGGCGGGCGATCTCCGCCATGCGCCGGGCCTCCTCGGCGTTCATGGCCATGGGCTTCTCCACCAGCACGTGCTTGCCGGCGGCCATCAGCTCCTCGGCCAGGGGCGCGTGGAGGCTGTTCGGCAGGCCGATGACCACGGCGTCCACCTCGGGGTCGGCGGCCAGCTCGGCGCCGCTCATGTGGACGCGGCCGATGCCGTACTTCTCGGAGAACTCGGCCATCCTGACCTCGTCCCGCCCCATGACGGCCGCGAGCTCCGTGTGCTCGCAGCGCTGGGCGGCGCGGGCGTGGTAGTCGGCGATGTAGCCGTAACCGGCGAGTGCGATCCGGATGGGCTCGGTCATGGGCACGGCTCCTCGGCGTGGGAATGTGGCGGGCGCCATGCATAACAGAGGGTCCCGCGTCGTCGCCACCTATGCCTTGCCCGGGGATCCCCCGAGTTGCTACGTTCCCGCCGGTCCGACCCGGAGGCCACGATGTCCCGCACGCTCCTCACCGCCCTCCTCCCCCTCCTGCTCGTGGCCGCGCCGGACGCGCGCGCGGGCGACGACGACGCCCGGAAGGACAAGCTCCTCGAGGGGGCCAAGGGGATCTACGCCAAGCGCGACAGCCTGATGCTCCACAAGAAGGCCGCCGGTGCGTTCGCCGCCATCGCCAAGGAGTATCCGGAGGACAAGGATCTCCAGATCTGGTGCGCCCGGACGGCCTACTACGCGGCCCACCGCATCGAGGACAGCGGCGTGAAGGAGCGCGTCGCCAGGCGGGGCGTCCGCTGCGCCAAGCGCATCCTGAAGCGGGACCGGGGAGACTACGAAGGTCGCCTGTGGTGGCTGATGACCCGCTTCCAGGCCGAGCAGGCCAAGGGCATCATGGCAGCCCTGGAGTCGGCGGACTCCATCCGGTCCATGCTGGCCACCATGATCAAGAAGCACCCGGACCGCTTCGAGGCCTACATGATCCTCGGCAGCGTCTACCGGGAGGCGCCCGGATCGCCCGTGTCCTTCGGGGACGAGGACAAGGCGCTGAAGCTGCTGAAGAAGGCGGCCGAGCTTGCCCCGAACAACGTCGAGGTCCTGCTGGAGCTGGCCCAGGCCTACGCGGTCACCGACCAGGAGGCCAAGGCGCGCGCCACGTACCGGAAGTGCATCGACGAGGGCGAGGGGCCGCCGAACATGGGCTGGGAGACCCGCGACGCCAAGCGCTACGCGAAGAAGATGCTGGCGGAGCTGGATTGAAGTCTGCGGTGATCGGGCTCGACGCCGGGGGCACCAAGACCGACGCCGCGCTGGCCCTCCCGAGCGGGGAGGTCGTGGCGCGAGCGCGCGGGGGCCCGGCGAACTGGCAGTCGGCGGGGCGCGAGGGCGCCGGCCGGGTGTACGGGGCGCTGCTGCGCGAGCTGTCGGCGGAGGCGGAGGACCGCGGCCTGCGGGTCGACGCGGTGGGCTACGGGCTCGCGGGGCTCGACCGGCCACGGGACGAGGAGGTCCTCGGCGAGATCGTCTCGCGGGTGCAGCCCTTCGACGCGCGCCGGACCCTGGTGAACGACACGTTCTGCATCCTCCGCGCCGGGAGCGAGGACGGCGCGGGGGTCGCGGCGGTCTCGGGGACCGGCTGCAACGTCGTCGGCATCGGCCGGGACGGCCGGCCCACCCGGGTCGGCGGCATCGGCTGGGAGTTCGGCGACTGGGGCGGCGGCCCGGACATCGGCCACGCGGGGGTGGCGGCGGCCTTCCGCGGCGCGGACGGGCGCGGCGAGCCGACCCGGCTCACGGCGATGCTGAAGGAGCGGTTCGGGCTGGAGCGGCTCGACGACCTCATCGACCTGTACGTGGCCGACGCCGGGGGCGACGTGGACGCCCAGGCCAGCGTGGTGGCCGTCCTGATGTTCGACGCGGCCGCCGAGGGCGACGCCGTCGCGCGGAGGATCCTGGAGCAGGCGGGCGGAGAGCTGGCCCTGTCGGCGCGCATCGTCGCGGGGCGGCTGTTCGGGCCGGACGACGCCTTCGCCCTCGTGATGGGGGGCTCGGTCTTCCAGAAGGGCCGCGTCGACGTCATGCGGGACGCCTTCGTGGACGGGGTGCGCCGGGACTTCCCGCGCGCGCAGCCCGTGGTCCTGAGGTCGCCGCCCATCGTCGGCGCCGTGCTGCTGGGCCTGGACCGGCTCGCGGAGACCCGGCCGGAGGCGCTCGGCGGCCCGTGGCCCGATCCGTCGGTGCACGCGCGGCTCGAAGCGCAGATGAAGGAGGACGCATGAAGATCGCGGTCGTCGGAGGCGGGAGCACCTACACGCCGGAGCTCCTCCACGGTCTGGTGGAACGCGCGGAGTCCCTGGGCCTCGAGCGGGTCGTCCTGGAGGACGTCCGGCCGGATCGCCTGACGCCGGTGACGGGCTTCTGCCAGCGGATGGCGCGGGCGATGGGCAGCGACGTGACCGTCGAGGCCACGACGGAGCTGGACGAGGCCCTGCGCGACGCCGACTTCGTGGTCAACCAGATCCGCGTGGGCGGCCAGGAGGGGCGCCACGAGGACATCCGCCTGGGGCTCGACCTGGGCATCGTCGGCCAGGAGACCACCGGCGTCGGCGGCTTCGCCAAGGCGCTCCGCACGGTGCCGGTGGCGCTGGACCTGGCCCGGCGCATGGACGACCTGTGCCCCGACGCGTGGATGCTGAACTTCACCAACCCGTCCGGGCTGGTGACCGAGGCGCTCCTCAACCACGGGCGCGACAAGGTCGTGGGCCTCTGCAACGTGCCCATCGAGATGCACATGGAGATCGCGGCCGTCCTGGGCCGCGAGGTGGAGGAGGTCTCCCTGGACTGGGTGGGCCTCAACCACCTGGGCTGGTGCCGGCGCGTGCTGGTGGACGGCGAGGACGTCCTGCCCGGCATGATCGAGCAGATCGAGAGCGGCGTGGCCGGCCCGGCCAACCTCCCGGAGCTTCGCTATCCCGACGGCTTCCTGAAGGCCCTGGGGATGATCCCGTCGTCGTACGTGCGCTTCTTCTACGCCACCGACGAGATGCTGCAGGTCATCCAGGCCAAGAAGAAGAGCCGCGCCCAGGAGGTCATGGAGCTGGAGGAGCGCCTCCTCGCCCTGTACCGGGATCCCGACCAGGACACGCTCCCCGACCTGCTCAGCGAGCGGGGCGGCGCGTGGTACTCCCGGCTCGCCGTGGACATCGTGGGCGCCCTGGCCTCCGAGACGCCGTCGGTGCACATCGTGAACACCCTGAGCCGCGGCGCCGTGGAGGGCATGCCGGACGACGCCTCCGTGGAGATCCCCTGCACCCTGTCCCGCGACGGCGTGGTCCCCAACGACTGCGGCGCGGTCGAGGAGGAGATCCTCGGCCTGATGCGCCACGTGAAGTCCTACGAGCGCCTCGCGGTCGAGGCGGCGGTGGGCCGGTCGCGGCAGAAGGCCTACATGGCCCTCGTGGCCAACCCCCTCGTGCCGAACGCGCGCGTCGCGAAGCAGGCCCTCGACCGCCTCGTCGCGCGCGACCTCATCTGATCGACCGACCCCGGGCGCATCGTCGGCGCCCACGACCCCACACATTCCCTGGAGGAACCACATGAGCGAGCTCGCCCTGCTCGGAGGCACCCCGGTACGCGACAAGCCGATCGCCGCCCGCTGGCCGGACTTCGGCGACACGGAGCGGGAGGGCCTCCTCGAGGTCCTCGAGTCCCGCGCCTGGGGCGGCTATCCCGAGCCGTCGCCCAAGGCCGCCGAGTTCGCGAAGCGGTTCGCCGGCTATCACGACGCCGAGCACGGCATCTGCGCCACGAACGGCTCCGTGACCCTCGAGGTCGCCCTGGCCGCCCTGGACCTGGAGGCCGGCGACGAGGTCATCGTCCCCACCTACACGTGGATCGCCACGGGCGTCGCCCCCATCCACCTCAACGGCGTGCCGGTCTTCGTGGACGTGGACCCGGAGACGTACTGCATCGACTGCGACCAGGTGGAGGCGGCCATCACGGATCGCACCCGCGGCGTCGTCGCCGTGCACCTGGGGGCCAACGCGGCGGACCTCGACCGGCTGACCGAGATCTGCGACAAGCACGACCTCTTCCTGATCGAGGACTGCGCCCACGCCCACGGGGGCAAGTGGCGCGGCCAGGGCCTCGGCTCCTGGGGCGACTTCGGGTCGTTTTCCTTCCAGGTCTCCAAGCTGATGACCTCCGGCGAGGGGGGCGGCCTCATCACGAAGAACGCGGAGCTTGCGGCCCGCGCCCACTGGGTCGTCGACTGCGGCCGCCGGGAGGGCTTCGAGGACTTCCCGGGCCACCTGCTCGGCGTCAACGCACGCATGACCGAGTTCCAGGCGGCCGTGCTCCTGGGTCAGCTCGAGCGCCTCGAGGAGGCCACGCAGCGGCGCGAGCGCGCCATCGAGTACCTGGAGCAGGGCCTGAAGGAGATCGGCGGCCTGAAGCCCCTGGCCCGGGACGCCCGCCAGACGACCCGGCACGCCTATCAGCTCCTGTTCAAGTACGACCCGGACGAGTTCGCCGGCGTCCACCGGGACAAGGTCGGCTACGCCCTGGCGGCCGAGGGCGTGGAGCTGGACGGGCCCTTCTACGTCCCCATGCACGAGCACCCGCTCATGCACGCGGAGAGCCGCCACTGGCCGTACCTCCGCGAGCGCTACGGCGACGGCATCAAGGCCCGGGAGACCCAGCAGAAGCTGGACTTCCCGGTCGCCACGAAGGCCGCCTATCACGAGGCGGTCTGGATGCACTATCCGTACCTCATGGGGTCCAGGGAGGACCTGGACGCCATCCTCGAGGCGGTGGCCAAGGTGAAGAAGCACGCGGAGGATCTCCGCGCGTGACCTGGATCCTGCCCCATCCCCCGGACCTCTTCGCGCCGGGGCGGCGCCACCTCGTGCTCCTGGCCCACCACGACGACGAGCTCCCCTACGCGGGGCTGCTGTCCCGGATGGGCGCGGACGTGCGGGTGGTCTGGCTGACCAACAGCGACGGGCTGGCCCACGAGGACGGCACGGCCCCGGAGGACTACGCCGAGCAGCGGCGCCTGGAGTCCCTCGACGCCATGTCCCTTCTGGGCGTGGGAGAGGAGCGGCTCCGGGTGCTCGGCCACTCGGAGTACGCCCTGTACGACCTCTTCGCCCGGATGGGCGCCGGGGAGCTCGGCGGTCGCGTGCCGGAGCGCTTCCTCGACATGGCGGACGAGGTGGAAGACGAGGTGCGGCGCGCGGAGCCGGACGTGGTCTGGACCCTCGCCTGGCAGGGTGGCCACCCCGAGCACGACCTGATGCACCTCTACGCGGCGCGCGCGGTCCGACGGCTGGCCCGGGAGCGCGGACGCCAGATCCCCTTCTACGAGCTCCCCGCCTACGAGCTGATCGTCGTCGGCCTGCGGTTCAAGCCGTGGAGCACCCGTCCGATCCACGCGATCGATCTGACCTCCGCGGAGCTCGAGGCGAAGCAGCGCATGCTCGACTGCTACCCGACCCAGGCGCGCGTGCTCGGCGAGTTCGAGCGCCTGATCGGGATCTACGGCCTGCTCGCCCGGCTGCGCGGGCGTCGCGTGTCCTTCGACGGCTTCGCGGCGCGGGAGGAGTTCGCCCCGATCCCCCAGCGCCGGGACTACACCCGCTCGACGCACCTGCTCCCGATCCTCGACTACCCCGGGGACGACTACCGGGGCCTGCCGATCCGCTCCCGGCACACGCTGCTGCCGATCGCGGCGGCGCTCGGCCTGGGATGATCGATGCTCGCGGCCCGGGGGGAGCCCCTACGCCCGTTTTCGTGTAGGCTCCCTCCGAGTCCGTGACAGCCCCGGGAGTGTGGTGACGGGAGTGGAGACCACCCGAGCCGCCGAGCCCTCGACGCGACCGCGGGAGAGCGCCGGTCGCGAGGTCTCGTGCCGTGCCCTCACGATCTTCTTCGAGCGCCTCGACGACGAGCGCCTTCCGCCGCGCCTGCTGATCGAGGGGACCGGCTACCCCGAGGAGCACCTGCGGAACGTCGCCGAGCGCATGAACTGGGCGGCCTTCATGGTGCTCTGCCGGAACGCCGGCCGCCTGTGGGGGAACGAGGGCCTCGACGCCATGGGCGAGCGCATCCTGGCCGCCCGCTGGGCCCGCCCGTTCCTCGCGGTGGGGCGCGTCCTCTACACGCCCGCGGACCTGTACCGCTTCCTCGCCCGCCCGAAGCTCGGCGGACGCGACATGCTCATGAGCTGCGTGACGTGGCGCCTCGAGCAGGTCGGGCCGCGCCGGCTCCTCCTCGAGATGGTCCTGGACGCGGGCTACGAGGCCTGCCCCGAGCTCCTCCGCGTCAGCGAGTCCATGCTGAAGAGGCTCCCCACCGCCCTGGGGCTGCCGCAGGCGGAGCTACGGAGGGAGGCGACGGACACCGGGGCGCGCTACGATATCCGCCTGCCCCACGGCGGCGGGACCCTGGCGCGGCTGGGGCGCGTGGCCACCTGGCCGTTGCGGGCGCACTCGGTGGCCCGGGAGCTGGAGGAGGCCTGGGAGGAGCTGCACCGGCGGACCGAGTCCCTCCAGGAGGAGATCCGGCGGCGCCGCCGGGCCGAGACGATCCTCCGGGAGCGCGAGCGGCGCTTCGAGCTGCTCCTGGAGCGGAGCGCGGACTTCGTGATCCTCTTCTCACCGCGCGGCGAGGTCGTCTACGTGAGCCCGTCGGGCCGCGGGATCACGTCGTACAGCGAGGCGGAGCTGGTGGGCCGGCGCCACCCGGAACTCATCCACCCGGACGACGCGGATCGGTTCTTCCGGGACTTCGACTCGGTGGTGACGACCCCCTGGGCGGAGGCCGTGACGACGTACCGCTTCCGCCGGCGGGACGGGACCTGGATCTGGCTGGAGCAGACCACCCGGAACCTCCTCGAGGATCCCAGCGTGGCGGCCGTCGTCTCCAACGTCCGGGACGTCACCGAGCGCCGAGCGCTGGAGATGCAGCTCGACCACGCCCAGCGGATGGACAGCGTGGGCCGCCTGGCCGGGGGCATCGCCCACGACTTCAACAACCTGCTCACGAGCATCCAGGGCTTCGCCGAGATCCTGTCGGCCTCCCTCCCGGAGGAGGACGCCCGGCGCTCCCACCTGGACGGTGTCCTCCACTCCGCGGGCCGGGCCGCCGAGCTGACCAGCCAGCTCCTGGCCTTCGCGCGCAAGCGCTCCGTGGCGCCGCGGGTCGTCGAGCCCGGCGCGCTCGTCGGACGCCTGCGGACGCTCCTCGGTCGGCTGCTCACGGAGGACGTGGACCTGCAGGTGCACGCCCCCCGCGACGTCGGCTCGGTGGAGGTGGACCCGGGCCAGCTCGAGCAGGTCCTGCTCAACCTCGCGGTCAACGCGCGCGACGCCATGCCCTCGGGCGGCACCCTGACCATCCGGTGCGAGGACGCCCGGCTCACCAGGCCGCTCGCCCACCGCCACGGGCGGATCCCCCCCGGCGACTACGTGCGTCTCCGGGTCTCGGACACGGGCGCGGGGATGGACGAGGCGGTCCTCGAGCAGCTCTTCGAGCCCTTCTTCACGACCAAGGCCCCGGGCGAGGGCACGGGCCTGGGCCTGTCCACGAGCTGGGGCATCGTCCGCCAGGCGGGGGGCCACCTCGTGGTCGACAGCGCCCCGGGGCAGGGCAGCCGCTTCGACGTCTACCTCCCGCGCGTGGAGCGGCGCGCCGAGGAGACGGCCACGCAGCCCGAGGTCACGGACGTCCCGGGCGGCGACGAGACCATCCTCCTGGTGGAGGACGAGCCCATGGTCCGGGCCTTCGTGGACCACGTCCTGCGGGAGAAGGGCTACCGGGTCATCTCCGCCGTCCACGCCCGGGACGCGCTCCAGCGGCTGGAGGAGGCCGCCGACGGAGCGATCGATCTCCTCGTCACGGACGTCCGCATGCCCGGCGACACGGGCCCCGCCCTGGCGCGACACCTCCGGTCGACGCGCCCGGAGCTACCGGTGCTCCTCATCTCCGGCTACGCGGAGGGCGAGGAGCTACGCGCCGCCATGGAGGCGGATCGCACGCTCCTGCTCCAGAAGCCCTTCTCCGCGCGCCGGCTGGCCGCCGAGGTCCGGCGGCTGGTGGACGGGGCAGCCGGAGAGACGCAGTAGGACCCTGCCAGAGCCCATCGTTCGGGAACGGGAACGGGAACGGGAACGGGAACGGGAACGGGAACGGGAACGGGAACGGGAACTGCCGCTACATGTCGAAGCTGCGGTCGTCGCGGAGCAGCGCGGTGTGGTCGTCCACCGACAGGGGGCGGCTGAAGAGATAGCCCTGGATGGCGTCACAGCGGTAGGCCCTCAGGAACAGCGCCTGCTCGCGGTGCTCGACGCCCTCGGCGACGACGCGCAGGTCGAGAGAGCGGGCCATGGCGATGATGGTGTGGACGATGGCCGCGTCGTTGGGGTTCTCGACCATCTCGTCCACGAAGGCCCGGTCGATCTTGAGCGTGTGCAGCGGCAGGCGCCGCAGGTACGACAGGGACGAGTAGCCCGTCCCGAAGTCGTCGATGGAGAAGGTCACCCCCGCGTCGGACAGGGCGCGCATCTTGGGGATCGTCGCCTCGATGTCCTCGACGAGGGAGTGCTCCGTGACCTCCAGCTCCAGGTAGTTGGGGTCGAGCCCCGTCTCGTCCAGGAGCGTCTTCACCCGGTCCTGGAAGTCGTCCTGCTGGAGCTGCAGGCTGGCCACGTTGACGGACACGGGGACGGGGCGCAGGCCGGCCTCCTGCCAGCGCCGGTTCTGGCGGCACGCCTCGCGGAGGACCCAATCCCCGATGTCGACGATGAGCCCCGTCTCCTCGGCGATGGGGATCATCTCCCCGGGCGAGATGAAGCCCAGCTCCGGCTCGTTCCAGCGCAGCAGCGCCTCCATCCCCGCCACGCGCCGGGACTGGACGTCCACCTTCGGCTGGTACACCAGGTGGAGCTGATCCAGGGCGATGGCCTGGCGGAGCCGGCGCTCCAGCTCGAAGCGCCGGGCCATGGTGATGTCGTCGGTCCCCGTGTAGAAGTGGCAGCTGCCGCCGCCCGAGGACGCGGCGCGGGCGCGGCGCAGGGCCTCTCCGGCCTGGGCGAGGAGGTGATCCGCGTCGCTGCCGTCGTCCGGGAAGACGCTGACGCCGACGCTGACGGACAGGCGATAGCTCCGCTCGTCGACGCAGAACTCCCGCTCCAGGGCCCGGGCCACGTTGGTGACCACCTCGTCCACGTGGCTCCTGGCGCCCATGGAGGGCACCAGCACGGCGAACTCGTCGTCCTGCCAGCGGGCGACGGTGTGTCCCTCGTCGGTGATGTCCTCCAGGCGGTGGCCCACCTCGCGGAGGATCTGATCGCACGCGGCCCGGCCCAGGGCGTTGTTCAGGGCGTTGAAGCGGTCCAGATCCAGGCGGATGACGCCGATGCGACGCCCCACGCCCCCGGCCCACTGGACGGCCTGGATGAGGCGATCCCGGCACAGGCGCCGGTTGGGCAGCCCCGTGAGGCCGTCATAGTAGGCCGTGCGCTCGATCTTCCGCCGGAGGCGATTTTCCCTGTAGCCGCGGCGCATCTCATGCTCGAGCAGGCGGGCCAGCTTGCGGAGCCGCTCCAGGTCGTCGACCTCGAACTCGCGCGGACGGCGGTCCAGGACGGCCAGAGTCCCAACCGGGTGTCCCGTCGGGCCGATGAGGACCACGCCGGCGTAGGCCCGGAAGCCCTCCGCCGCCAGCGCGCCGCCGGCAAAGCGCCCATCGCCCCGGGCGTCCGGCACGACGAAGAGGTCGTCCTCCAGGATGGCGTAGTGGCAGAACGAGCCGCGGCGGGCGTGCTCGACGGCGTCGAAGCCGGTGACGGCCTTGTAGACGAGGCGGCTCCGGTCCACCAGGGAGACGACAGCGGCCGGTGCCCCGCAGATGTCGGCGGCCAGGTCGCTGTAGTGCTGAAAGCGAGCCTCGATCCCGGTCTGCGTCAGATCGAGCGTGTCCAGCTCCTCGAGCCGGGCCGCCTCGAAGGCGTGCAGGGACACGGGAACAGTGGAGACCGGGGCGTCCTCGAGCCTCTCCTCCGCGGCGCTGCGGGTGGCGGCTTGGTTCATGGTTCGATTCCCCTCGGGAGTGGTGCGGCGGCGCTCCTCCCACCGGCGGCGGCTCCGCGGGGTGCGGAAGGCCGGGATGTCGACGCGCGGACGGTGCATCGGATCGACGCTCATGCCCCGCCTCAACGGTCCGACGTCGAACGATCTTGAGCGTCCTGGTTACAACCCGGGCTGATTACGTAACCGTGATGCGATTTCCGCCTGAAGCCCGAGGGTACGGGTGAGGACGGCCGGAACCGGCCTCAATCGGCGCTCGTGGCCTCTCTCATCTCGGCCACCTTCGCGTCGATCTCCTCCTGGGGGAAGTAACGGAAGATCCAGACCCCGACGAAGACCATCACGCCGGCCACGGGCCCCACCAGCAGGATGCCCGTCGGGTCGCTGCGGGAGTCGCCGAACTGGGCGAGGACCAGCACGACCAGCCCCTGGGCGGCGCCGAGGGCGGTCTTGGTCACGAGCGCCATGCTGCCGGTGTAGACGCCCTCGCGGCGCTCGCCGGTCCGGGTCTCGTCGTAGTCGACCACGTCGCCGTACAGCACGTTCGGCAGGACCAGGGCGACCGCGGCGGGGAAGCTCAAGAGCGCCATGGCCACGATGGCCGGGATCGCCGGGTCGGCGAAGAGCGTGACGGACGGCAGGGCGCAGAGCACCGCGCCGAACCACACCCCGGTGACCAGGAGCAGCCGCTTGCGGGACACCCGCTTCAGGATCAGACTCACGACGGGCATCCAGACCACCGCGCCGAGGAAGAGGACGCCGAAGAGGATCGCCTGGGCGGAGCCGCCCTCGCCGGGTCCGAACAGCCCGCCCTCCGCGGGGAAGGCGTCCAGCACGCGTCGGAAGACCCCCGGGCAGAGCTCGGCCTGGGCGAGGGACCAGCCCACGGAGGCGGCCTCGAGGATCTGCTGGGTCAGGAAGGGCAGGACGGTCACGAGCATCAGGGCCGCGCCCTGGAGGAAGGCGGCGATGCCGAGGAGCGGCCAGAACGCCGGGTTCTTCGCCGCGCTCAGGATCGACCGGTAGATGCCGGGGCCCTTGTCCGTCCGCGGCGCGCGCTCGGTCTCGCGGATGTTCAGGAGGGGCACGAAGAAGAGACAGAGGGCGAGGCCGCCCAGCAGGCCGATGACCTGCAGCGCCGTCAGGTGGACGCCGCCGTCCACGACGCCCTCGAGGATGGTCACGCCCTCGGACAGGCCGGAGTGCACCGCCCCGGTGGAGACCCCGACGAGGTTGCCCAGGACGATGAACACGCCCATGAAGGCGCTCAGCTTACCGCGGGACTCGGGCCGCGTGGCGATCTCGGGGAGCAGGGCGAAGTAGGGCGCGACCACCGCGGTGAAGGCGATCCAGAACAGCCCGTTCATCAGGCCCAGATACAGGGCGTTGCCCAGGCTCTCCGGCCCGAAGGGCGGGAACCACAGGGCGCAGAAGCTCACCACCAGCAGGGGCGTCCCGAACAGGATGAACGGCAGGCGCCGCCCCCAGCGGGTGTGGGTCCGGTCCGACCAGTGGCCGATGATCGGGTCGGCGATGGCGTCCACGATGCGCCCGGCGAAGAGGATCGTCGCCAGGGCCGCGGCGGTGACGAAGGCGACGGTGCCCCCGTCGATGTCGTCCTGGGCCGGCCGATAGAAGGCCACCAGCCACTGGCCGATGATCATCCCGCTCGCGTTGAGCGCGATCTGGGGCAGGGCGTAGGTCAGGCTCTCCCCGAAGGTGGGGACGCGCTCGACCCGGGCCGCGGGCGCGTCGGCGGAAGCCTCGGACGCGCTCACGAGGTCTCGACCAGGTCCGACCAGGCTCCCATGAGGGTGTCCGCCGTGGAGCGCCCCAGGGACATGGTCTTCTCGTAGCGATACTCGCGGTCGTCGAACATGCGCGGCTCCAGCACGTAGCCGAACTCGTCCAGGGCCAGGCCCAGGAGCATCCGGTGGGGGGCGGACATCAGGGCGTCGACCCGCGCCCCCAGCTCCGGGACCAGCTCGCCCGGAGCGGTGAGCATCTCCACGTCGCCGAGGCGGACGTGGTGGACCTCCGTGTCCACGCGGCTGCCCTTCCAGTCCGTGCGGATGAGGCCGAGGCGCGTGAAGAGCTTGAACCGCCAGTTGCGGTTGTCCAGCCCCACGTCCCGCACCCGGTGGGAGAGGGTCGGCGCCTCCTGCGGCGTCGCGTCGGCCAGGGCGTCCTCCGTGCGTTCGGCCAGCTCGGCGCCCAGACGCTCCGCGTAGTCCCGGCGCTCGGCGTCGCCCGCGTCCTCCCGCACGTTGGGGGTCAGCATCCCGCCCAGGGGCCCCGAGAAGAAGAGCTTGGCCCCCGGCGTGCGCTCCCCGGCGTGGCGCCGGAACGCCCCCGGGTAGTCCGGGCTCAGGTACGGGTTGTCCTCCCACAGGGTCTCCGGGTGGGAGGCGAAGTTCAGCACCGTCGCCAGGCGCGTCCCGTCCGAGGCGTCGTCGAGGGCCAGGGCCGTCGCCTTGTCGAACCGGCCGCCGCCCTTCCGATCGTTGCGGGTCCACTCGGCCGGCATCTCGAAGGTCGCCGCGCGCAGGGTGGCCGGTCGGGCCGCGTCCTTCGCGCGGGTCACGGCCTCGGCGACCCGCTCCACCAGGTGCTCCATGTAGGCGGGATCCACGCCGCTGGCGCGCGGGATCGCCTCGAGGATGGCCGGCCCCCAGATGCCCATGGTGTCGGGGCCGGAGTGGGTGTGCGTGGCGCAGACGATCACCGCGCGGGGATCGTCCACGACGCCGGCCAGCCGCTCGCGGATGCGCTCCACCCAGGGCTTCAGCAGCCCCACCACGTCGGCCGTGACGAGGACCACCTCGTCGTCCCCGGAGGCCAGGTAGAGCGCGCCCGCCTCGAGCGGCTCCAGGGCGCCGACGGAGCGGCGATCCGGCCCGAAGCCGGCGATGTACACGCCGACCGGGTCCACCGGCGTGATGTCCGCGGTGGCGGCGCCGGCGACGAGGGCTGGCGGGGCCATCCTACCTCCAGAGGGCGAACAGCGGGATGTAGGCCTTGGCGGTGACCTGGTAGTAGTCGTCCATGACGATGGCGTTGCGGCCGGCGACGGGCTTGCGCCAGCTGAACTGCAGATCCATCGGCACGAAGGGGAGCAGCGAGATGCTCCCCGCGAGCTGCAGCGCGTGGAGCTCCTGCTGGCCGATGAGCTCCAGGCTCTTGGCCATCTGCACGAACGCCGGGTCGCCCTCGAGCCACGGCGTCTGGGAGAACTGGATGCCGTAGCCGACGCCCAGGCCCACCATGGCGATCTGGAAGTTCACCTGCGCCACCGCGTCCACGCCGAAGCCGGGCGTGTACTTGAAGGTGCCGGACAGGTCCGACAGGTCCGGGAACGCGGCCGGATCCAGCCGCTGGAAGTTCGCGTCGGGCTTCACGAAGTTCGTCGGATAGTCCCGCTCCTGCTCGAAGCCGTAGGACCAGGTGAACTCGCCCGAGAAGATGATATCCAGCAGGTTGGCGTACTTGAAGATGCGAACGTCCACGCCGTGGGTCATGCCGACGGCCCAGCCGCCGATGGACGTGTCGATGCCCGGCCCCGTGCCGTAGAGCAGCGAGTTGTTGCTGTCCACGATGTTGCCCGTGGGCAGGAACACGCGGCCGGTGAGCGCGAAGGACAGGCGCTCGTTCCGGAACGGGTTCCAGGAGAAGCCCGTGTTGATGTCGCCCAGGAGCCAGTCGCCCTCGTAGCGCGACGCCGGCGCCGCCCGGCCGACCCGCGGCAGGGTGTCGTAGACGAACTGCTCGGTGCCGTAGGTCTTGGGGTCGTAGCCGGCGATCTGGGCGAGGCCGGGATCGATCCGGTTGCCCTCCTCGTCGATCTCCTCGACCTCCGGCTCCAGGGCCACGTCGATGTAGGTGAAGGGGATCTCGATGTACCAGTCGAGGGGGTTGGTGATGCCGTAGGAGACCTGGAAGAGGTGGCCGCCGCCCTCGCCGGACAGGCCCAGGTCCACGGCCAGCATCTTGTTGCCCTCGCCGTCGTCGAACTCGATCTTCGGCGAGACGGGGCCGAGCTTGCCGGTGTTGTCGAACCGCTCGCTCGCGGTGATGGTGGTCCACTGGTACTTGACCGAGAGGTACCCCTCGGGAAGCTGCGAGGTCACGCCGTAGGGGTCCATCTCCGAGATGCGCTCGATCTCGCCGATCATGAACTCCATGTACGGGCCCCAGTCGCGGTCGGCGAGGCCCTTCTCGGCGGTCTCCTCCGCGGCCTCGGCCTCGGCGCCCGGGGCGTCCCGGCCGGTCTCCGGGGTCGGGACGGGCTCGATGTCCTCGGCGGCCGCGGGCGAGACGGCCAGCAGGACGAGGAGCAGGGTCGACAGGGTGCGCGTGGTCGCCTTCATCAGTTCCCCTCCCCGGCCGCGGCCGCGCGCTCTTCCTCGATGACGATGACCAGGCTGTCCGGGATGCAGAAGGTCCGCTCGTCCTCTGGATCAGGCTGATAGCAGGAGTAGCCCCCCGAGGTCGTGCCGTCCTCGTCCACGGCCTCGTCCCAGCGGCAGTCGGCCAGGCCCTCGCAGAGGGCGAGGCAGATCTCGGCGTCCGTGCCGAAGGCGGGCTGCAGGTTGAAGAGCCCGGCTTCCGGTCCGCAGTCGGCCGGCGGGGAGAACGGATTGCTCGAGCAGAGGCCGTTCGGGATGGGGATGTCCGCGTCGGGCGCCACCGTCTGGATGAACGTATCGTTCAGGCAGAAGTCGAGGCCGCAGTCCCCGTCCTCCTCGCACGGCTGCCCGACGAGCATCTCCCCGGGGCCCGTGTCATCCTCCACGTCCTGGGTCGGCACGTCCTCCTCGACGTCCGGCTCGGGGATGTCGGGGATGACGCAGCCCTCCTGCTCGTCGAAGGGCACCGCGGTGTCGCGGTAGTCGGGGCACGAGACGTCTTCACTCTGGCATCCGGCCAGCGGCACGAGGAGGGCCGCCACGACCGCGCCGATCCTGATGGCTTGCAAGGCTCTGACTCTCCGGTCCGTGGGAGGCTCGAGAGGACGCCCGCCGCCCTCGCGCCGCGCAGCTTAGAGGGCGGATCCGTGCGGAGCAACCGCCTTTCCGGCGCGGATCGTCACCCGGGTGATCCCCACAGCGAGGCCAGCAGACGCGTCGAGGCCCCGGCCACCCGCTCGCCCCCGTCCGCCGGGAGCCTGCCCGGGAGGCGATAGACGTAGGGCGCCACGTCCACCTCGTAACCTCCCCGTGCGTGCTCCTCCAGCGTCGGCAGGTAGCCGACCATGCCGTTGGCGTATCCGGCGAAGAGCGTGATCGCGGCGGCCGGCGAGGCCTCCTTCACGCCCCGGCCCAGGGCGTGGAACGTCTCCGCCCCGTGCGCCGCCACCGCCACGTCCCCGAGGCGCAGAGCGGTCACCTCCACGGGGAGCAGCGCTCCCTCGCCGTCTCGCCGGACGCGCGTGCGCCACGGGTACAGCAGGTCCAGGAGCAGGTCCGACAGGGCGGGCGGCACCTTCGCGTGTCGCCACAGGCCGCGCCGATATCCGACGGGCAGGCCCAGCGCGTCGCGCTCGGGGACCAGGCGCAGGTCGACGGCCTCCCGGCCTGCCGCGAGCGGCGTCCCCTTCACCGGCGCGAGGTGGTCCAGCGCCGCCACCGCCTCTTCGCCGGCCCGAGCCCCCAGCCTGTCCAGGGCCTCCTGGTCGTCGCCGTCCTCCCACTCGTGGTCCGGGTTCAGGTCCCCGGTGGCGCCCTGCAGGAACAGCGCGGGAGCGCCCGTGGCCTCCTCGACCCGCCGGCGCATGATCCCCGGCCAGCCCGCGGAGGCCTCCCGCTGCTTCGGGCTCTGGATGGTGGGGTGGCAGGCGGCGTTCAGGACCGTGGCGATCGGCACGCCGTCCTCGGCGCGGACCTGCAGCACGTTCAGATCCCGGTCCACCGGGCCGTCCGGGTTCGGCGCCAGGAGCGCCTCGCCGCCCTCGCCCTCGGCGCGCCGGTTCACGGCGATGGTCAGGGTCCCCCGGGCGGCGGTCAGGCCGGCGGGGCGGAGGTCGGCCGCGGCCTGCGCGAGCGCGTCCACGACCTTCTGGATCAGGCCCTCCACGTAGCGCCGCTGTCGCCGCCGGGTCCTCGGCCCCAGGGAGGCCACCGGCGCGCAGTGGCTGTGGGAGCAGGCCAGGAGGAGCCGCTCGCGCGAGATGCCGGCCCGCCCGGCCGCGCCCTCCGCGATGCGGTCGGCCACGTCCTCCTGGATGGCCAGCAGGTCAAGGGCCACGACGCCCAGCCGCGTGTCCCCGTCGTCGAGCACCAGGGCCGTGCCCGTCAGCTCGTCCCGCGCGCCCGTGCAGTTCCCGAGGCGCTCCGCGTAGCCGGCCAACGGCGTCCCCGGCGCGGGGGTCACGAAGGTCCTCGCGACGCCGGCCCGGAGCCCGCTCACGCCGCGTCCTCCCCCGACAGCAGCGAAGCGGCGGGGGCGTCGCACAGGACGCGCAGGTCGTCGTGCCCTCGCAAGAGCGAGCAGGGCCAGGCCGGTTCGGGCTCCGACTCCACCAGGTGCCGGACCGCGTCGGCCTTGTGCTCGCCGAAGGCGATCACCCGCAGGCGCCGCGCCTCCAGGATCGTCTCCACGCCCATGGTGAGCGCCCGGTCGGGCACCGGCGTGTCGTCCGGGAAGTCCCGGGCGTTCACCCGGCGGGTGGTCTCCGCCAGCGTCACCACGCGGGTCCGCGAGTCGACCGGCGATCCGGGCTCGTTGAAGCCCACGTGGCCGTTCCGGCCCAGGCCCAGGACCTGCAGGTCCACGCCGCCGGCCTCCCGCAGGAGCGCCTCGTATCGGCGGCACTCGGCCTCGGGATCCGGGGCGTCGCCCCTCGGCACGTGCGTGGCCCCGGGATCGACGTCCACCCTCTCGAAGAGGACCCGCTGCATCCAGGCCCGAAAGCTGGCCGGGTGCTCCGGCGACAGCCCGGCGTACTCGTCCAGGTTGAACGTGATCACGTCGGCGAAGGACAGGCCCTCGTCCCGGTGGAGCCTCACCAGCTCGCGGTAGACGCCCGTGGGCGTGTGCCCCGTCGCGAGCCCGAGCACGCAAGGACGGCCCTCGGCGCGCCGGGCGTGGATGAGCCGGGCGATCTCGGACGCGAGCGCCCGGTCCACCGCCTCGCGCTCGTCCACCTGGACGACGGGGCGGAGCTGCTCGTGGAGTCGCGACGCCATGGGTCGCGAGTGATAGCGGCTCGGGGCGGTCGGGACAAGGGGGATGTCGGCGGTCAATAGTAGAACTGCGGGAACCGGCCGAAGGTGATGGCCCCGAAGAGGTTGATCACCACCCCGGCGACGATGGCCGCCTTCCAGCGCCAGGTGAGCGGCCGCGCGCCGATGGCCACGAGGGCCAGCAGGTAGGGGAAGTAGTCCAGGGCGAACCGGTATCCGAACTGCTCCCAGCCGGTGTTCTGGTAGAGCAGGCCGGGCACGGCCGCGAAGAGGACCGCCAGCCAGAGGGACCGCCGCAGGCCGGGGAACGCCGCCGGCCGGAAGAGCAGGAACAGCAGGGGCGTCGTGAACAGCAGGCTCAGCCCGTGCCTGGTGATCTGCACGAAGGGCGCCTCGGTGGTGATGCGCGGCAGGTTCACCAGGGCGGCCTGGAGGTTCAGGTTCAGGTAGTACGTGCTGAACATGCCGTGGTCCCGGATGCGCTGGGCGGCACCCCCGGTCAGGTAGCGGTGCCCGAACTCCATCGGATCCCCGAAACGGGCCAGGTTGTAGGCGATGAGAGCCCCGCCGACGATCAGCACCGGGACCGCGAACAGCACGCCCTTCTTGAAGATCTCGCCCCACCGCCCGTGCACCCACCGGTTGCCGGGGAAGAACAACTGCCACGCGAAGAACACGAAGCAGAACGCGACGGGCGTGCGCGTGGCCATGCCGAACGCCAGGGCGATCCCGGCGAGCAGCGGGTGCTTCAGGTCCAGCGCCGCGAGCATGAACAGCAGGTTCAACGCGACGCCGAACACGAGGGCGGTGAACCACACCTCCCCCCGCACCGACGAGAAGAAGGCCACCGAGCCCAGGCAGAACGCGACGGTGAGCCACACGTTGTCCCGGCGGCTGCGCGCCGTGTGCCCGCGGAGGCTCAGGAGCTGGAGGAGCCAGAAGAGCAGCACGGCATTCAGGCCGCCGGCGAGCACCGTGATCAGCACGTCGTTGGTGTCGTAGCCCCAGATCGCCGCGAACGGCATCATGACCACCGCGGGGAACGGCGGAAACGACACATGGTAGGTCGTCTCGTCACATGCCTTCCGCCGCAGGTCGCCGCAGCCCCGCTTCAGGTCCTGCGGGACGCGGATCTTGCGAATCTCCCCGTCGACGGTGTGGAAGATGTGTCGCTTCTCGTCCCCGGCGTCGGCCCAGGGGAAGCGCCCCTCCACCACCGTCCCGTCCTTCAGCGTGAGCGTGCGGATGCGGGCCCAGTCGTTCCAGCCGCCGGCGTGCACCGTGCGGCGGATGGCGTCGCGATAGCCGCGAGGGTCGTCGTCTCGGGTGACGCGCCACGACTCCGTCGGCGTGTCCGTGTCGAGTCGACCCTCCATGAAGGAATGTGCCAGATCCACGAAATGGAACTGGGGAGAGGGCTCGGCCAGGCGATCCCACGCGATCAGCGCGTAGACCCCTGCCACGGCCGCGAACAGGGCCAGCGACGTGCCCACTCCGAATCGCGAGATGCCCACTCGAGCCCCACTCCGACGCCGGCGGCCCCGAGGGCCGCGATGCCCGCCTGCGGCACATCTGCCGCCACGGCTTCCACCTCCCCCGGCCCTGTCCTCCGGGGCCGGCGAACCCTAGCCGCTGCCCGGGGCGGCGTCAACGTTGTCCCGGCCCCCCCGGGGAGGGTTCGACACGTCGGGAATTTGCACGCCGGCCCGGCAGTTTGATTCCACGAGGCTTGAAAAGCCGAAACAGCGCACCTATACTCTCGGCTGCCACGGTGCCGCGCCCCAAGAATTCCCTGAATTCCCAGCCATTTGGCACCAATCCCCCACCCCCTCCGATTCGACTTTCCGTCACGGAGTATCTGCCATGTCCGATCACGGCTCCCTGAACACCAGCCTCACCGTGTCCGATGACGAGGCGCACATCACGATGGGCGACCTCGAGTTGACGGTCCCAGTCGACCGCATCGAGGCGCTCGTCCGCGTGCTGGAGGCCGCGAGCATCATCGCGGAGTCTCCCATGGCGGGGCCGCGTGAGGGCGGCGCCGTGGCCGGCGAGGGGGTCGTTCGGAAGACCGCGAGGATGGCGGAGCGCACCGCGAAGAGAGCGGGGAGGGCCCGCAAGCGTCGAAGCAGAAAACGCGTCGGCGACGCTCTCGTCGTCTGGCTGCAGCAGAACCCCGGCTGGCACCACGAGGAGGATCTCCTCGAGGCCGTGGTCGACAACCGGATGACCGACGCGAACCCCAAGCGGGCCCTGAAGATCGCCCTCGGCAAGCAGAAGGACGACCTCTTCGAGACCGACGGGAAGGGGCACTGGAAGCTGCTGACCGACAAGCAGGCCGGCCCGCCCCCGCGTGCGAAAGGGCGACGGAAAGGTGCCCGGAAGAAGGCGACCTCCGCGAGCGCTGCGCCGCGAACGGGCGCCCGCAGGCACACCCCGTCGGCCCCCGGCGGGAAGCTCGCGGAGGCCACCAAGGGCATCAGCCGCAGCGGCCGCCGGGTTCGGCTCCGCACCAAGCCCCGGAGCGCCACCGGCGAGGAGTCGCCGACGGACACGCAGGCGCAGGCGGAGGCGAAGCTGGAGGCCCGCGGCGGGCGCGTGGTCCGCGTGCGGAAGGGTCAGCGCCGCAAGGAGGTCACCCGCCCCCGCGACCGCACCGAGTCCGAGAAGAAGGCCGCCGAGCAGGCTCGGGGCGGCAGCAGCGCCCAGTCGGCCCGCTGGAACATCCCCGAGGATCAGCTCGAGCGCGCCCGCCGGAACCTGCTCAGCCTGGGCAGCAAGGGCACTCCCGTGAAGGAGGAGTCCCCCTCCGGCGAGGACGAGTCCAAGACCGAGACGAAGTAGACCGCGGCCCCGCCGGCGCCTCCCTCTCTCGTGGGACGCCGGCGGCCGTCCCTCTCGCCTCGCGGCGCAGCCCTCTCGCCTCTCTTCCCGCTGACTCGGGGCGCCGGCGGCCCCGCCGGCGTCACTCCGTCGCAGGGAGGGCCGGAAGCGACCGCCGCGGACGGCGGCCCTGCTGCGGGAAGTGACCGCCGCGGAACGCGGCCCTACTGCATCTGCCCCGTGTCGTCCGCGCCTTTGCGCCTTCGCGCCTTGGCGCGAGCCCTTCGGAGCGGGGACACTCTCCCTCGTGGGGCCGGAAGCGACCGCCGCGGACGGCGGCCCTGCTGCGGGAAGTGACCGCCGCGGAACGCGGCCCTACTGCATCTGCCCCGTGTCGTCCGCGCCTTTGCGCCTTCGCGCCTTGGCCTGAGTTTCGGGTGTACCCGTCCGACCGAGGCTGGGCTGACTTCGCGGCCGTGATCCGCATCCTGTCGATGTCCCTGAACGACAGGAGTGGACGATGTCGAAGATGCGGC
>JBNJGB010000048.1:0-37084 GCA_051747385.1 Myxococcota bacterium | reverse complement strand
CGGCTCGAGCATGCGGGGCTGCCAGTGCCCGAAGACCTTCTCGTTGTCCTTCAGGGCCTCGGTCATGCTCGTGACCACGAACGGGAAGCCCACGGAGAAGGCCGTGACGTTCGCGGCGTGGCGGCCCAGGTTGACGCCCAGGATCTTCGGCAGGCTGAGCACGCCCCAGTTCGACGCGCAGTAGCCCGGCACGCCGGCGCCCGGATCGACCGCCTGGCGCGACGAGATGTAGACGATGGTCAAGGGCTCCCCGTAGTGGAGCGCCTCGCTGGCCCAGAGGTGCGTCATGGCCAGGAAGCCGTCGACCTTCGTGTCGACCACGTCCTCGCTCTGGGTCAGGTTGTCGACGAAGGCCTGGCGGACGCGCGCGCGCCGGCGGGCGGGGGCCTCGCCCTCCTTCGCCTTCGGCGGCCGCCCGAGCAGGTAGCCGCGCTCCGATCGGCCGGAGTTGCAGATCACGACGTTGGGCGGCTTGCCGTCCATCTTGCGGATGGTGTGGCTGCGGATGGCCCAGACGTCGCGCGGATTGGTCACGTCGGCCTGGACCGGGAAGGCGCGGCCGCCGTGCTCCCGGATCATCTCGACGGTCTCCAGGCCGTCGTCGTAGCTCCTGAAGAAATGGACGCCGACGTTCTCGGCGCCGTTCAGGCCCGCCGCCAGGGCGAAGGCCTGCCCGAGCCCCCGATCACGGCCGGATCCCGTGATGAAGACACGCTTCCCGCGGATGCCCTCCGCGAGCCCCTCGGGGAGCGCGAACTGCTGGGGGTCCACCTGCAACGACATGATTCCTCCTGCGATGTACGGGGTCGTCTCTCGGTGCCAATGCCGACGCAGCATACAGCGACCGGGGCGTTCAGCCCACCGCCCCAAGGAGGGCCGCCACGACGGGCAGCGTGGCCAGGCACAGCACGGTCGAGGCCACGATGCCCCGGGCCACGACGCGCTGGCCGACGTCGTAGTCCTGGCTGATGGAGAACGTGGTGATCGCCGTGGGCATGGCGCACAGGAGGACGATCACCTGCAGCTCCAGGGGCGCGAGGAGGCCATGTCGGTACAAGGGCCACGTGGCGGCGAGTGCCAGCGCCGGGAACATCGCCAGCTTCGCCACGACCAGGAAGGCCGTCTCCGCGTCGGGCCGCCGAAGCTCGCGGCGGTTCAGGTGGAGGTACAGCCCGAGCATGAACAGGGCCACCGGCGCCGCCGATCCGCCCACCGGCGCGAGCGGCGCCAGCACCGGCGCCACGACGTCCTCCGGGAGCGCGCGGACCAGCAGTCCCACGAACGGCGACCAGACCAGCGGTTGTCGCGCCACCATCCGCAGGAGCGTCCCGGCCTCCAGGTCGCGGGTCTCGGCGTTCCAGCGCAGGAGCAGCAGAGGCCCCAGGGTCATGGACAGGACGACGTGGACGGACACCGCCATCGCGGCGAGGCCCAGGGCCTCCTCGCCGAGCACCCGCGTCGTGAAGGGCAGCCCGACGTAGGCGATGTTCCCGAACAGCCCGCCCAGGGACAGCGCGCCCAGGTTCGCCCGCAGCGACGGCAGGACGGCCCCCGAGAGGCGGATGGCCCCGACCACCAGCGCGAAGGCGAGCACGTGGGAGAGGTAGAACGCGGGCTCCGCGGGGACCTCGTAGCGCGCGCTCCCCACCGATCCGACGATGAGCAGCGGGAACGCCACATACAGCACGTAGCGGTTGAGCATCTCCACCGCCGTCCCCGGCCGCGGGAAGAGGCGCACCGCGCCCGCCAGCACGCCGAGCGCGATCGCCACGAGCAGCGGCGCGAGCTTCGCCAGCAGGGACATGGGCGCGGGACCTCCGTCGCGGGCCCGCGCATCCTACACGATCCCAGTGGGGCCCCAGTGGGGTCAAACCTACTCACTTCTCACTTTTCCGGCGCCCACCCGGGTCGCGGCGCGCGGCCCGCCACACCTTGCGAATGTCGCGCCCCGAGCCGATGATGGCGCCGCACGACCAGCAGAGAGGCAGCCATGACGACGGCTCCCGAGCACGCGGACGTGGATCGCCTCCGGGCGCGACTCGAAGAGCTGCGCGGCCGGGGGCTCGACGCGGTGGACGTCCCGGGCGAGGCCCTGGTCCTGGCCGAGGGCATCCAGCAGCTCGCGCTGCAGGACGCCAGCGCCGACGAGCGCCACCAGCAGGAGCGCATGGCGCGCCTGATGGAGGACCGGGAGGGCAAGGCCTTCACGGCGGCGGTCACCGACCAGATCTTCCGAGCGCGCAACCCGGATCGCGTGGCCGATCAGCTCGCCCACCTCGTCCATCACTACGGCGCCCCGCGCTACATGTCGCTGTTCGAGCGGGCGGAGCTGGGCGCCTTCCGCGTCGTGGGTCCCATCACGCCGAAGCTGTCCGTCCCGCTCGTGCGCTCGCGCATCCGCAAGGAGATGTCGCGCGTCATCCTCCCGGCCGAGGACGACGAGCTGGACGAGGAGCTCTCGCAGCGGGTCCGGCGCGACATCCGCATCAACCTGAACCACCTGGGCGAGGCCATCCTCGGCGAGGACGAGGCGAGGGCCCGGGTGGAGCGCTATCTGGAGGACGCCGCGCGGCCGGACGTCTCGTGCGTGTCCGTGAAGATCTCCTCCATCGCCTCGCAGATCGATCCCCTGGCCTGGGACGCGAGCCTCGAGGTGCTCTCGGACCGCCTGCGCCAGCTCTACCGGGCCGCCATGGCGCACCCGCACCGCCGCCCGGACGGAACCGAGGAGCCCAAGCTCATCTACATGGACATGGAGGAGTACCGGGACCTGGAGCTGACCCTGGCGCTCTTCCAGCGTGTCCTCGACGAGCCCGAGTTCCTCGACTGCTCGGCCGGCCTGGTGCTCCAGGCCTACGTGCCGGACGCGTTCCCGGCGCAGCGGCGCCTGACCGAGTGGGCGCAGCGGCGCGTGGAGCGAGGCGGCCACCCGATCCGCCTGCGGCTGGTGAAGGGCGCCAACCTGGCCAACGAGCAGGTGGAGGCGTCTCTGCACGACTGGCCCCAGGCGCCCTACCGCACCAAGGAGGAGGTGGACGCCAACTTCAAGCGGATGATCCTGTGGGGCTCCGAGCCCGAGCGCGCGAAGGCCGTCCGCCTGGGTATCGCCAGCCACAACGTGTTCGACGTGGCCTACGGGCTGGTCGTCCGGGCGCTCCTCGGCACGGAGGACCTCGTGGGCTTCGAGATGCTCGAGGGCATGGCCAACCCGGTGCGGCGCGTGGTCCAGGACATCGCCGGTGACATGCTCACGTACATGCCGGCGGTGGAGGACTACGAGATGCAGAGCGCCATCTCGTACCTCATCCGCCGCCTCGACGAGAACACGGGCCCCGAGAACTACCTGCGCCACGGGTTCGCCATCCGCCCGGGCTCGGAGGAGTGGCGCGACCAGGCCGAGCGCTTCCTGGGCGCCTGCCGCCGCATGGACGACGTCTTCGAGGGCCCGCGCCGGACCCAGGACCGCCGGGTACCCCCGACGCGACGGGACCCGGACGCCCCCTTCCGGAACGAGCCGGACACCGACTGGTCCCTGCCGTGGAACCGCGAGTGGATCCACGGGATCATGGCGCGCTGGATGGAGCGCGCCCCGGCGCTGGTGCCGGTCCAGATCGGCGGCGAGCTCTTCGAGGACACGGCCCACGGAGTCGTCGAGGCCCACGATCCGTCGCGTCCGGACCACCTCGCGTATCGCTACGTGCTCGCCAGCTGGGACCTCGTCGACGACGCCCTGGAGGTCGCCCAGGAGGCCGCCCCGGGCTGGGCCGCCCGCCCCGTGGCGGAACGATCCCGCATCCTGGCCGGGTTCGCGCACCGCCTCCGGGAGCATCGCGGGGAGCTGATCGGCGCCATGGCCCTGGACGGCGGCAAGGCCATCCGCCAGTCCGACCCGGAGATCTCGGAGGCGATCGACTTCGCGGAGTACTACCGGCGCTCCCTGGAGCCCTTCCAGGCCATGGGCGACATCTCCGTGGAGCCCCGAGGCGTCACCGTGGTCACCCCGCCCTGGAACTTCCCGCTGGCGATCCCGATGGGCGGGGTGCTGGGCGCGCTCGTGTCGGGCAGCGCCGTCATCCTGAAGCCCGCGCCGGAGAGCGTCCTCGTCGCCTGGGAGGCCGTCCAGCTGCTCTGGGAGGCCGGCGTCCCGCGGGAGGCGCTCCAGTTCATCTCCTGCCCGGACGACACGGTGGGCAGCCGGCTCATCTCGGACGAGCGCGTCGACCAGGTGGTCCTCACGGGCGGCACGGAGACGGCGCGCCTGTTCCACCGCCTCCGCCCGGACCTGCGGCTCATGGCCGAGACGGGCGGCAAGAACTCCATCGTCGTCACCGCCGTGGCCGACGCCGACCTGGCCATCCGGGACGCCGTGCACTCGGCGTTCCTCCACGCGGGACAGAAGTGCAGCGCGTGCAGCCTCCTCATCTGCGAGGCGGAGGTCTACGACGACGAGGGCTTCATGCGCCGCCTCGCGGACGCCGCCCGCAGCCTGCCGGTGGGCCCCGCCTGGGACCCGCACTCGAAGGTCACGCCCCTCGTTCGTCCGCCAGGAGACGGCCTGCGCTGGGCCCTGACGACCCTCGAGGAGGGCCAGCGCTGGCTCGTCGAGCCCCGGCAGGACCCGGACAACCCGAACCTCTGGTCGCCGGGCATCCGCGTGGGCGTCGAGGAGGGCAGCCGCTGCCACCAGGAGGAGTTCTTCGGCCCCATGCTCGCGCTCATGCGCGCCGACGACCTGAACCACGCCCTCCGGCTCGCGAACGGCACCCCATACGGCCTGACGGCGGGGCTCCAGAGCCTCGACGACCGCGAGCGGGACCACTGGCTGGAGCGGATGGACGCGGGCAACCTCTACGTGAACCGCGGGATCGTCGGCGCCATCGTGCAGCGCCAGCCCTTCGGCGGGCGGAAGGCGTCGAACTTCGGCCCGGGCGCGAAGGCCGGCGGCCCCAACTACGTCCTGCAGATGGCGCGCGTGAAGCAGATCGAGTCGCCCCGCGAGCAGGGCGACCCGGACGCGCCAGTGCAGCGACTCCTGGACCGCCTCACGAAGGGCGACGACTCCTGGCGCGACGACGCGGAGGCCAGCGCCCGCAGCTACGCGCACTGGTGGCGCGCCCACTTCGCCGTGGAGCACGACCCCACGAAGCTGGTCGGGCAGGACAACCTCTTCCGCTATCAGCCCTGCAAGGGCGTCATCCTGCGCGTCGACCGGGGCGCCGCCCGCGCCGACGTGGCCCGGGTGCTCCTGGCCGCGCGCACCGCGGACGTCCCCGTCGAGGTCTCCGTCGACAAGACGCGCCACGAGACCCACGCCTGGCTCGACGAGGCCGTGTCGGTCCCGGTCCACGCCGAGACCCAGGAGCAGCTCGCGGCGCGCCTCGAGGCCATCGAGGCGGAGCGCCTGCGCGTCCTCGGCCCCGTCAGCGGACACCTCCGCGAGGTGGCCAACGCCGTCGGCGTCCACGTCGAGACGGCCCCGCCCCTCGCAAACGGCCGGGTGGAGCTGATCCGGTACGTCCGCGAGCAGGCTCTCTGCATCGACTACCACCGCTACGGCAACCTGGGGGAGCGCGAGGACGAGGAGCGGGCCGCAATCCGGTAACGTACATGCCCAGGTCGCCCTCCCCGCGGTTGCGGTTTCGCAGCACCCGGTGCAGGCTGTTTCCCACACCTGACAGACAGCCCCCGGGATCCTCCGCCACGAGGTGATCGCCATGGCCGACCACACCCCAGGTCCCCAAGACCGGCCTTCGTTCGAGGCCGCGCCGCATGCCTCTCCCACGGAGCAGGTCGGCAGCCCGACCGGCCCGGATCCGTTCGCGTCGTTCAAGGACCCGCTCCCGCACATCAAGCGCGCAGGCGAAGCCGCGTGGAAGGTCTGGTCGGACCCGCCGGGCGAGATCCCGGCCTTCGGCAAGGCCCGGAGCCTCGTCGGCTACGCGACCGTCCTGGTCGCCGCCGTCCTGGTCCTGCCGCTGCTCCTGTCGGCCTTCGCGGGCACGTTCCGCATCTTCGGGGGCGTGCTCCTGTGGGCCGTCGTGGCCACCGCGGTCTTCTACGTGCTCCTGCTCGGCGCCCTCAAGTTGGTCCACAAGCACGACGCGCACTGGATGGACTGCCTCGGCCTCGTCTCGGTCGTGTGGCTGCCCCTGGTCCCGGCCCTGCTGCTCTCCTCCCTGCTGGGCAAGGCCTCCGGCGAGCTGGGCGCCGCCATCTTCGGCTTCTCCGTCCTCGTCGCCGGCTACTTCCTGTCCATCGGCCTCCGGACGATCCCGAAGCTCTCGGAGAAGGCGGCCCTGTACACCGCGGCCGTCACCTACGCGCTCTTCCTGGGCCTCCTCCTCCGCGGCATCACCCGCGCCTACGTGGGCGCCATGGTGCCCCCCGGGGCGTTCTGAGCACCGCGAATGTGACGCGGCACTTTCGGCCAGCCCACGGGCCGACTCGGTAGGCGGCGCCGGCAGCCGCCCGCGCGGTGACGTGCGAAGCGCGCGTCGGGGAGCCGCGAGCCAGGCGATCGGGGCGCGCATACGACACCGATCACGGCGCCCCTCCCGGTGGCGACGCCATTCCAGCCGCGTCACGGCGGTTGGCTCGAGGGGTCGAGGGCCGTCGGGGAGACGTCCGAGAGCCCCGATAATGTGACATGGATCACATCCATGTCGCTTTTGGGCACTCGGGTTTCGCGGCGAGGGCGATAGCCGTTGGCCATCGCCCGTTTCGTGGTAGCGTCCGAGTCGGCCCCCGCCACCGACAACTCAACTCGCCGCCCGGCGGAGGAGGTCACGATGTCCGTGCAAGCGGATGCGGGCCACCGCCTGGAAGACCGTATCGAGTCCATGGCCTCGGAGCTGGATTCGCTCCGCCGCCGCGTGGACGCTCTCGAAGGCGCGATTTCGAACCGCGCCCGGGAGGAGGTGACTCCGCCCATGGCCGAGGTGGAGGCCCCCGGCGGCCAACCCACGCCCGAGGAGGACGCGGTGGCGACGCAGCCCGGACCGGGGCTGTGGGGCACGGCGCCGGCCCTCACCGGACGCACGCTGGTGGTCCTGGGCGGCGCGTTCATGCTGCGCGCGCTCACGGAGGCGGGCACCCTCGGTGAGAGCGTCGGCGTCCTCCTGGGCCTGGCCTACGCCAGCGCCTGGATCGTCATGGCCAACCGGGCCGGCCGCGTCCACGCGGACGTCGACGCGGCGTTCCACGGGGCCGCCGCCTGCATCATCGCCTACCCGCTGCTCTGGGAGTCCAGCGCCCGCCTGGGAATCCTCCCGCCCGTCGCGGCGGCGATGGTCTTCGTCGGATTCTCCGGCGGGCTGCTGTATCTCGCGTGGCGGCGCACGCTCCGGGCCCTGGCCTGGATCGTCGCCGGCGTGGCGCTCCCCACCGGACTGCTGCTGCTCATCGGGACGGGCGCGCACTACGCCTTCGTCGCGGCCCTCGGGCTGGGCGCCGCGGTGGTCGTCGCCGCATCGCATCACCGGGACTGGCCCATCATCCGCCTCGCCGTCGGGGCCGCGGTCGACATGCTCGCCGTCGTCACCTTCCTCCTCGTGGAGCCCGGCGGGCAGGGAGGCGTCGCCCCCGCCCTCGCCGCCGCAGTGGCCGGCGCCGTCGTGGTCGTGTTCGTCGGCGCGTTCTTCGTGATCCACCTGGGCCGCGGGGCGCGCATGGAGCTCCCGGACGGGGCGCAGCTCCTGGTCGCTCTGGGACTGGGGCTTTGGGCCGCCCTGTCCTTCGCCGCGCCGGGGGCCCTGTGGTCCTGGCTCGTCGCCGGGGCCGCGGGCGCCGGGGCCACGGTCGCCTACCGGGCTTCCCACGTGGCGGGCGGGTCGTGGCCACGCGGCACGGTCCTCGCCGCGGAGGCGGTCGCCAGCGCCCTGGCCGTCATCGGGCTCGCCTGCCTCCTGTCCGGCCCGGCGCTGGGGGTCGCCTTGGCCGGGGTAGCGCTCGGGATCGCCTGGCCGGCGGGCCGTCGCGCACACGGCCTCCTGCCGGCGCACGTCGCGGTCCTGGCGCTCGCCGCCGTGTTCGCCTCCGGCGCGGCGTCGTGGGTGACGACCACGCTGTACGCCGCCGCGGAGGGCCTCCCGACGGGACTCCCGCCGACGGTCCTGGGCACGCTGGGGCTCGTCGGGCTCGCCTACCTGGCCCTCCGGCGCGACCCGGTCCCGGAGCGGCAGCGACCGCTGTGGGTCGACCCTGCCACCGTGATGCTCGCGGTCGTGGCCCTCGGCGTCGCGGCGGCCGGAGTGGCGCTACTGGCCCCGATCATCGCGGGCGCCGACCGCGACCCCGGCGCCCTGGCCGTCACTCGGACGGCGGCGCTGACCGCGCTCATCTGGCTCCTGGCGCCCCTGCACCGCCTCGTCCGGGTGAGACGCCTGGAGCTGTCCCGGACCGTCTACGTCCTGGTCGCCGCGGCCGCGCTGAAGCTGCTCGTCGACGACTTCCCGCACGCCGGCGCGGACATGCTGACCGTCAGCTTCGTCCTGCTCGGCGTGTCCCTGCTGTTCCTGCCACGTCTGCTCCGTCGCCCCGCGGCAGACCCGGAGAAGTCCGCGACATGACCACGAGATCCCGCACAGGCCGACCCGGAGGTGGGGAATGAGGACAGGAGACAACCTACGCAGGATCGCGTTCGCCGTCGCGGGGATCGCGGCGCTGGGCGCCGGCGTGTACCTGCTCGTGGACCAGGTCGCCACCGGCCGCCTGGAGCACAGCGTGGTGCTGGTCATCGCGCTGTTCCTGGCGGGCGCGATCTTCACGACCCTCGCCCTGCGCGCCCCGAGCGGCGGCGGCGAGGGAGCGGAGCCGCTCGACTACCGCCACGTCGCGCGCCTCTTCACGGCCACCGCCGGCGTCGCGCTGCTCATGGGAGCGGGCCTCGAGGGGATGATGCCGGAGGGCTTCGGCGAGACCGGATTCTACCGGGCCGGCGCGGTGGCGGACGCCCGGGCGGGCACCTCGCGGCACGTGGGCGAGGCGGCCTGCGCCGAGTGCCACGACGAGCAGGTCCGACTGCACGACAAGGACGCCCACGCGCGGGTGGCGTGCGAGGTCTGCCACGGCCCGGGCGTGCGGCACGAGGAGTGGCACCGGGCGAACGACCCGGCGGCGGACGTGGAGGCGCCGGAGGAGGCCCGGATGCGGATCCGCGACGATCGGGACTGGTGCCTCCACTGCCACGAGGTGGACCCGGCCCGCCCCGGCTCGTTCCCGCAGATCGCCTGGCGGGAGCACATGGAGGTCAGCGGCGTGCGCGACGAGGACATCCCCTGCGGCACGTGCCACGATCCCCACGAGCCCCTGTTCATGGGCCGCGACCTCCGCGAGGCCCGGCTCCATCCGCTCGTCCACCGCTGCGAGGACTGCCACGGCGCGGGCATGGACGAGGATCGTCCGCTCCCCGACAGGCACGTGGCGACGTTCGAGTGCAGCTACTGCCACGAGGAGATCAGCCGGAAGACCCTGGAGACGCCCCACGCGGACCTGGACTGCACGACGTGCCACGTCTTCTTCAAGGAGTCGGCGTTCGCCGGGCGCATCGTCCGGGACACGGACCCGCAGTTCTGCCTCCTCTGTCACGCCAAGGCGGACTTCCGCAGCGAGGACGCCCCGCCCGGCATCTCGTGGCCGTCGCACCGGGACGTGATGGCCCGGTCCGACGAGGACGACCGCCAGCACTGCGTGGAGTGCCACCGGCCCGTGCTCCACTGGCCGGAAGAGGCCCCGAAGGAGCCCGACGTCGAGGACCTCTGGGAGTAGGAGAGAGATCGATGAGCGACGATGGAATCACGCGCCGGCAGGCGCTGGAGACCCTGGGCCTGGGGGCCGCGAGCCTGTTCCTGGTCCGCTGCACGCCGAAGACGTCCGCCGCGGCCACGGAGGCGTCGGAGCCGGAGCACCGCTGGGGCTACCTGGTGGACGTGACGAAGTGCATCGGGTGCACCTCGTGCATGCGCGCATGCCGTGACGAGAACGACGTCCCCGAGGGCGCGTTCCGGACCTGGGTCGAGCGATATCGCATCTCGCGGGACGGGGAGGTCACCGTGGACGCGCCGCAGGGGCCGGACTTCTCCTATCCCGAGCGGGAGGGGGAGGTCGCCGAGGCCTTCTTCGTGCCCAAGCTGTGCAACCACTGCGACCGCTCGGTCTGCGTGCAGGTCTGCCCCGTCGGGGCGACCTACGAGTCCGACGACGGCGTGGTGCTGGTCGACTCGGACCGCTGCATCGGGTGCGGCTACTGCGTGCAGGCCTGCCCGTACGCCACGCGCTTCATCAACCCCGAGACCCACCTCGCCGACAAGTGCACCCTCTGCTACCACCGCATCACCAAGGGCGAGGATCCGGCGTGCGTGGCGGCGTGCCCGACCGAGGCGCGGGTGTTCGGCGACCTGAACGACGAGGACGGCAAACTCTCGCACCTGCTACGCCAGCAGCGGACGCGCGTCCTCCGGCCGGAGCTCGGCACGCACCCGCAGTGCCACTACGTCGGCCTGGACGAGGAGGTGGTGTGATGGACTTCGTCTTCCCGAACGAGGTCAACGTCACCTGGTCGGTGATGATCGTCCTCTATCCGTACATCACCGGGCTCGTGGCGGGCGCGTTCATCGTCTCCTCGCTGTACCACGTCTTCGGACGGGACGAGCTCGCCCCCGTGGCGCGCTTCTCCCTGGTCTCGTCCTTCGTGTTCCTCCTCTTCGCCCCGCTGCCGCTGCTGGTGCACCTGGGCCAGCCCCAGCGCGCGCTGAGCATCATGGTCACGCCCCACGCGACCTCGGCCATGGCCGGCTTCGGCCTCATCTACATGGCCTACCTGCTGCTCGTGGCCATGGAGGTCTGGTTCGTCATGCGCCCGGATCTCATCGACCAGGCGAAGGGATCGGGTCCCATCGCGTGGATCTGCCGCGTCATCCTGCTCTTCGACCTCCGGCAGAGCGAGGCCACGCGCCGGGCCGATCACCGCATCGTGCGCGTCCTGGCGGCCGTCGGCATCCCGATGGCCTGCCTGCTGCACGGCTACGTGGGCTTCCTGTTCGGCTCGCTGAAGGCGAACCCGTGGTGGTCGACCCCGCTGATGTTCGTCATCTTCATCTTCTCGGCCATCGTCTCGGGCATCGCGGTCCTGCTCTTCCACTACCTGACCGTGAGCAGGCTCAACGGGTGGAGGATCGACCGCCCGTGCGTGGCCAGCCTCGCGAAGTGGCTCTGGGGCTTCATGATCATCGCGGTCTCCCTGGAGCTGCTCGAGATCCTGTCGGTCGCCTACAAGCAGACGGAGGAGTGGGAGGTCCTGGGCACCCTCATCTTCGAGGAGCTCTTCGTGTCCTACGTGGTGATGCAGTTCCTGGTCTTCTCGCTCGTGCCGTTCGTGATGCTGGGCGTGGTGACGTTCCTGCGCCTGTCCAGGCGGTGGATGTACACCCTGGCGTGGTCCGCGGCCGCCATGCTCCTGGTGCAGGTCCTGCTCATGCGCTGGAACGTGGTCATCGGCGGACAGCTCCTGTCCAAGTCGTTCCGCGGCTTCACCAGCTACTTCCCCGACATCTGGCACCGGGAGGGCCTCATCGCGGCGGCGGTGATCTTCACCCTGCCCTTCCTCATCCTCTGGGTCATCGACCGGGTGGTGCCCCTGTTCCCCAAGAGCCTCCGCAACAAGGACGACGAGGGTTCTCTGTCCGGCGGCGCCATGGAGGCCGCCCCGGCGTCCTCGTCGGCAGGCGAGTCCTGATCCCGAACACCGGCGGGGACTGCACGTCTCGCCCAGAGCTCGCGAAACGTGCTCGTGAACCAGGTCGTGCTCGACGCAGAGCCACCCCACGTCTGGCGGGCTCAAAGCCCGCCGCCCCAGGAGCGCGACCGGCGCGAGGGACCGCGGGCGTCCCCGCCCGCACAGCGGATATCCCGGCCAGAGCCGCTCCTTCAGGCACGGGCAAAGAAGGCAAGGGCAAGGGCAAGGGAACGAGACCAGCTTGCCGAGATTTGTATGATCGACAGGCGGCGACGTCAGCCGACTGCGATCCCGCGCAGCTCGTCGTGGCTGTGGAGCGCCGTGCCCACGAGCAGCTCGACCACGTGCTTCAGGCCCTCGTCCGTGTACAGCACGGGGCCGGCCGGGACGGTGACGCGATAGTAGAGCTGGCCGCTGTCCGTGTTCAGGACCCAGGCGCCCATGAACATGGACGCGTTGGCGTCCGCGACGGCCCGGCTCACGGCGTCCATCCGGTCCTCGGGGACCTCCCAGGGCATCACCATCCCGAAGGTCGTCATCTGGCGGTCTGGCCGGTCGATGATCCGGATGGGGATGGCGCCCTCGCCCGGGCGCGGGATGACGACCTGGCCGCCGTCCTCGGTGCGACCGCAGACGAGGCCCATGCGCTCGCACCAGGCCTCCACGGACTCCAAGGTGAGGGGAAACGCGTCGGGGGCTTCGTCGGCCATGGGTCGACCCTCCTCGTTCACGACTCCGCGAGCGCCGGCCCGCCGTGCTTCTTCCGGTACTTCTTGAGCGCGCCGTCGATGACCCGCCGCACGACGCCGGGCGCGTGACGCTGCATGAAGTGGGCGAAGCGCCCGTCGAAGCCCGGGACGATGTGGTACTTCCCGCGCGCGGCCTTCTCCAGCATCGCCCGCGCCACCTGGTCCGCCGTGAGGAGGCCGCCGCCCTCGGCGATGGCCGCCGTCTCCGGGGGCTTGATGCGGTTTTCCTGCTCGAGCTGGGGCGTGTCGGTGTCCGGCGGGAAGAGGATCGACAGGCCCACGCCGTAGTCCAGCAGCTCCTGGCGCAGGCAGTCGCTGAACCCGACGATGGCGTGCTTGCTCGCGGCGTAGGCCGTGTAGCCGTAGATGCCCATGAAGCCGAGCACGGACGAGACGTTCACGATGTGCCCGCTCCGCTGGGCGCGGAAGTGGGGCAGGAGCGCGCGCGTCACCCAGACCATCCCCAGGTAGTTGACGCGCATCATGTCCTCGAAGACCTCGTCCGGGGTCTCCATGACGGTCGCCGGGTGGGCGATGCCGGCGTTGTTCACGAGCACGTCCAGCCCGCCGAGGCCCTCCAGCACCTCCCCGGTCGCCGCCTTCACCGCCTCGCGATCCGCGATGTCCAGGGCCGTGGCGCCGAAGACCTGGCCCGGGCCGGCCGCGACCCCGCGCACCTCGTCGAGGGCCTCTTCCAGGCGCTCCCGCCCCCGCGCGGAGAGCCACACGTGAGCGCCCGCCCCGGCGAGCAGCTTCGCGGCGGCCAGCCCGATGCCGCTGGAGCCGCCGGTGATGAAGACCTTCTTTCCCCGATAGGAGTCCATGCGCGTGCCTCCGGCGTCGTGGACGCAGGGCACCCAATCACACTTCCCGGGGCATTTGAAGGCTGCACCGGCGTACGCCGCCCCGAAAGAGACGAACGGCGCGCGCGGGGCTACGGTGGCCGCTACGGTCGCAATCGAATGTGTACGGCACATACCGAACGCTCGCTCGGGAAGTGCTCGGGAGGCGGGTTGGAGTACGTTTCATCCATATTTCGGCGTCGTCGTGATCACTCTCCTCGTCTTGCGAGCGCAAACCGAGCGCTCGCTCGCGCGGGAGGCGTTTCGAGGCCCGTCTCCTTTGCCCGCGGGGCTCCGCAGCCGCCGCCGGGGACATGGCGGTGCCACCGAGCGAATACTCGGTTGACACACCCTGGGCCATCGCGCACAAGGGCCCCATTGTCTGCGGGTCCACCCGATCTCGACCGTCGGCGAGGTGCACCATGGCGAAGGGCGCGACCGAACATCCCCTGGCCCCCTACGATCCCGAGTGGACCGTCGCGAAGGGCCTCCGGGCGGCGAGCGGCCTGAACCCGCTCCCCGACGCCGGCTACACGTTCATCGGCGGGGACGGGACCGAGCGGCGCTACACCTTCGAGGAGCTGCGGGCCGAGGCCGACCGCCGCGGGCGCCACCTCCTCGCCCTGGGCCTGCGCAAGGGCGACCGCTGCGGCTTCATCGTCCCGGACGGCGAGGAGTTCGTCCTCGGCTTCCTGGGCGCGGCCTCCGTCGGCATCGTCCCGGTGCCGCTGTATCCCCCCCTGGGCTTCGGAAAGCTCGACGCGTACGTCCGCGACACGGCCCGCATCCTCCGGAGCGCCGGCGCGCGGATGCTGGTCACCTCCAAGCGCGTGCAGCCCATCCTCTGGTCGCTGATCGGCGACGTGGACTGCCTAGAGGAGCTGGTGGTCGTCGAGAAGCTGGAGGGCCCGCCCCCCGCGGACGCGCCGGATCCCGAGGAGGTCCAGCCCGACGACCTGGCCTTCATCCAGTTCACGTCCGGCAGCACCTCCGCCCCCAAGGGCGTGATGGTGACGCACCGGAGCCTGGGCGCGAACGGCCACGGCATCATGACGGCGATGGACACGGACGTGACGTCCGACTTCGCCCTGAGCTGGCTGCCGCTGTACCACGACATGGGGCTCATCGGCTTCGTCATCTCGCCCCTGACCGTGGGTCTCCAGGCCGGCTTCCTGCCGACGACGAGCTTCATCAAGCGCCCGTCGCGCTGGATGCAGCTCATGAGCGACCACCGCGCCACCATCACCTTCGCGCCCAACTTCGCGTACGGTCTGGCCACGAAGCGCACGCGGAACAACGTCCTGGAGCAGCTGGACCTGAGCCACGTCCGCATCCTCGGGGCCGGCGCCGAGCCGAACCACCCGGGGACGCTCCAGGCCTTCCTGGACCACTTCGCGCCGGCCGGGCTGAAGCCCGAGGCCATGTTCCCGGTCTACGGCATGGCCGAGGCCACGCTCGCCATCTCGTTCAGCAGGCTGGACGAGCCCATGCGCGTGGACCTCATCGACGGCCCGACCTACCAGGAGGTGGGACGGGCCGTGCCCGTGGAGGGGGACGGCGACGCCTCCCAGGCCCTCGAGTTCGTGGGCTGCGGCTGGCCGTTCCCGGGCCACGAGGTCGTGGTCGTCGACGAGGACGGCCGCGAGCTTCCGGACCGCACCACGGGCGAGATCGTCTTCCGCGGGCCCAGCGTGGCGGCCGGCTACTTCGACAACGACGACGCGACGAAGGCCAGCTTCCGCTCGGACGGCCTCCGGACGGGGGACCTGGGCTACGTCGTCGGCGGCGAGGTCTACGTCACCGGGCGCAAGAAGGACCTCATCATCCTCCACGGCCGGAACTACGATCCCCAGAGCATCGAGTGGGCCGTCGCGGAGATCGAGGGCGTCCGCCGCGGCAACGTCATCGCCTTCTCCCGGCCCGGAGACGACAGCGAGGAGCTGGTCGTCGTCGCGGAGACCAAGGAGGACGAGCCCGAGGCGCGCGAGGCCCTGGCCCGCACCGTCCGGAGCGTCGTCCGCGACGAGTTCTCCCTCAACCCGGCCGACGTCCGCCTGTACGACGCGGGCGTGCTGCCCAAGACGACCAGCGGCAAGCTCCAGCGCGCCAAGGCCCGCCAGCAGTATCTGGCCGGGACCCTCGGCGTGGAGGGCGTCCGCACGCTCGGCGAGCGCGGCCAGGCCGTCACCGTGGCCCGGCACGTCGCCCGCTCCACCTTCCACCGGGTGCGCCACGGCCTGCGCCAGCGGGCCTCCCTCGTGGCCACCGCCCTCCGATCCGGCGCCGTGTGGAGCATCATCCGGCGCCGCTGACCCACTCGACACACCGGACAGGAGACAGCCGTGAAGGACCAGGACATCCTCGAGCTCGTGGAGGTCGCCCTCGACGACGTCGCGCCCGGCTGGCGTGACAGCGTCGACGACTTCGGCCTGCACATCAAGATGAAGGATCTCTCCATCGACTCCGTCGCCACCATGGAGATGGTCGGCCGGATCGAGGAGGAGCTCGGCGTGACCTTCGCCGACGAGCAGCTCGCCCAGGTCAGCAAGCTGGACGACCTGGCCACGCTGATCCGCGAGGCGACCGCGTAGGACGCGGGTGGCGGGAGACGATCCATGGCGGCTGACGACGAGACCCCGGGCCGCGGCGGCGCCATCGCCATCGTGGGGATGGGCGCCCGCTTCGCGGGCGCGCGCGACCTCCAGGCGTACTGGCGGATGACCCTCGAGGGGCGGGACGGCTTCGGCCCCGTCCCCGCCCATCGCTGGGACTTCGACGCGTTCCACGACCCGAACCCGCGCGCCGCGGACAAGAGCTACGCCCCGCGCGGCGGGTTCATCGAGGACGTGCGCTCGTTCCCGGCCGTGGACCTCCAGATCCCGCCCCGCCGGGTCGAGGTCATGGACCCGCAGCAGCGGATGGCGCTGGAGATCGCCATCCAGGCCGTCGAGGACAGCGGCCGGGTGGCCGCGGAGCTTCCCCGCCGGACCGGCGTCTACATGGGCGTCACGGCGATGGAGTTCAAGACGCTCCTGTCGTCGCGGATCTCCGCACAGCTCATGGCCACGGGCGCCTTCGGCGAGGTGCCGGAGGATCCCGACAGCGTCGCCGACGCCGTCTCCCGCGTGGTGACGCCGCGGCCGTTCTCGGCGCCCGGCGTCCTGTCCAACATGATCGCCGCCACCGTGGCCCAGGAGCTTCGGCTCCGGGGCCCGGCCTACACCACCGACGCGGCGTGCTCCTCGGCCCTGGTGGCCCTGGCGGACGCCGTCAACGCCCTCCGGGCGGGCGCCGTGGACGCGGCCCTGGCCGGCGGGGTGTACGTCTGCCTCACGCCCGAGCACCACGTCGCCTTCTCCCGCATCGGCGCCATGAGCAAGAAGGGCGACTGCCTGCCCTTCGACGCCCGGGCCGACGGCTTCGTCCAGGGCGACGGCTGCGGCGTCGTGGTGCTCAAGCGCCTCGAGGACGCCCAACGCGACGGCGACCGCATCTACGCGGTGCTCCGCGGCATGGCCACCAACAACGACGGCGGGGGCCCCGGGCCCATGGCGCCGGTCCTCGAGGGCCAGCGCGAGGTCGTCGAGATGGCCTGGGAGGACGCCGGCCTCGACCCGGCGCGCCTCGGCTACGTGGAGACCCACGGCACCGGCACCTCCGTCGGCGACGCCACGGAGCTGAAGGGCCTGGTGGAGTCCGTCGGCGCCCGCACCGAGCGCGCCGCCCTGGGCTCGTCCAAGGCCAACGTCGGCCACACCATGTCGGCGGCCGGCGTCGCAGGCCTCATCCGCGCCGCCCTGGCCATCCACCACCGCACGCTCCCGCCCATGGCGGGCTTCGAGTCCCCCAAGCCGGACCTGGGCCTCGAGGACACGCCGTTCCACGTCCCGACCACGCCCCAGGCCTGGGACACGGACGATCGGGTGGCCTGCGTCAGCTCGTTCGGCTTCGGCGGGACGAACGGCCACGCCGTGCTGGAGGGCGTCGAGACGGCGCCGGCGCTCCACGAGCAGGCGGAGCTGGTCCTCATGTGCGCCCCGGACGTGGACGCCCTGCGCGACCTGGCCGCCCGCACGGCCGACGCGGTGGAGGCCGACCCGGCGGCCACGGCGGCCGGCGTGGCCCGGGCCTGGGCCCGGCGGCGGCGGCAACCCGCGCGGCTCGGCGTCGTCGCGGCGACCCGCCGGGAGCTGATCGACCGGCTGCGCGCGGTCGGCCGCGGCGAGCACCCGGAGGGCGTGAGCCTGGGCACCGCCGAGGAGCCCGCGAAGGTGGCGTTCCTCTATCCCGGCCAGGGCGCCCAGCGCACGGGGATGATCGCCGGCATCCGGGATCGCTTCCCCGTCGTGGCGCAGACCCTCGAGGAGCTGGACGGGGCCGTCGAGGGCGTCATGGAGCGCCCCATCACCCACTGCCTCTACCCGGAGCGCCGGCCCGAGCCGGTGGACGCCGAGACCGCCGAGGCGGAGCTGACGGCCACCGAGAACTGCCAGCCGGCGCTGCTCGCGGTGGGCGTCGCCCTGACGCGGCTGCTGGAGCAGGTGGGCGTGAAGCCGCACGTCGTGGCGGGCCACTCCGTGGGCGAGTTCACGGCCGCCGTGGCCGGGGGCGTGCTGAGCCCGGCCGAGGGCGCGCGCTGGACCGCCGAGCGCGGCGCCGGCATGGCCGCGATGACCGGCGACCGGGGCGCCATGGTGGCGCTGGTGGCCGACCGCGACACCGTCGAGGACCTGCTGGTGGACGGGGCGGTGGTCGCCAACGTGAACCACCCGAAGCAGATGGTGGTGAGCGGCACCACGGAGGCCGTGGAGGCCGTCGCCCGCCGCGCCGAGGAGCGCGACGTGAAGGCCGTGCGCCTGAACGTCTCCCACGGCTTCCACTCGCCGGTGTTCGAGCGGCTGGACCTGTCGGAGGTCATCGACGGGCTGGACCTGTCCGACCCCGAGGTGCCGGTCGCCTCGTGCATCGTCGACCACGCCTACCGGGACGCCGACGAGGCCCGCGAGGTCTTCCGCGCCCACGCCACATCCCCCGTGCTCTTCACCGACACCGTGGCCACGTGCCAGGACCTGGGCGCGGACCTGTACCTCCAGGTGGGCGCCGGCGGCCCCCTGCGCTCCTTCGCGCGGGGCAGCCTGGGCCGCGGCCACGAGGGCATCCTCTCCCTGGCCTCCAAGGAGGACCGGGACGGCGGCGCGTCCCTGCTGAAGAGCCTGGCGGACCTGTGGACCCGCGGCGTGGACGTCGACGTGTCCATGGTGACCGCCGGCGCGCCCGTGGCCAGCGTGCCGCCGACCGTCTTCTCGCGGCGCGACTACTGGCCCGTGAAGGACCGCGGCCGCCGCATGAAGCTGGCAGGGCCCTCGGCGCACCTGGAGGCGCGCGAGGAGGCGCGCGAGGAGGCCCCGAAGGAGGCCGCCGTCGAGGCCGAGGCGCCGGCGTCCGGCTCCTCCGGCGGCGTGGCCGACGTGGTGCTCGACGCGGTGGCGCGGACCAGCGCCTATCCGCGGGAGGCGCTGCGCGCGGAGATGACCCTGGGCGACGACCTGGGCTTCGACTCCATGATGGTGGCCGACCTGGCCGAGGAGCTGTCCCGGTCCATCCCGGGCCTGCCGGGGATCCCCCAGGAGCTCCTCATCAACCGGCCCACCATCGCCGACCTCATCGCCTTCGCGGACGACCCGGAGGCGGAGCCGTCGGAGGCGGTGGACGACGACGCCCCGCTGTCCCGGTTCGCGCCGAGCTGGCGGCCGGTCCCGCTGCCGTCGACCGGACGGCGCGCCGTCCCCGAGGGTGCCCGTGCCCTGGTGGCCGGTCCGGGCGCCGAGGCTGCGAAGGCCGTCGCGGAGGCCCTCGAGGGGGCCGGGGTCGCCGTACGCACCGACTCCACCGGGGAGGCGGCCGACGCGGAGGCGACGGACCTGCTCGTGTGGGTCGCGAGCCCCGAGGCTCCCACACCCGTGACGGCCGTCCTGGCCGGCGAGGCGCCCGCGCCGGACCCCGCCGGGGACCTGGTGGCGGCGCTGGACGCCCAGGCGAAGGCCGGCGCGCGCCCGGACGTGCTCCTGCTGCGCCGGGACGACGATCCCTGGGCCGAGGCCCTGTCCGCCGCGGTGCGTAGCGTCGGCCGCGAGTGGACGGACGCCCTCGCCCGGAGCGTGCGGCTGGCCGATCCGACCGGGCCGGAGGCGGCCGAGGCCGCCCTGGAGGAGTGGCTCGCCATCGACCGGAGCGCCGACGTGGCCCGCGCCGGAGGCGAGCGGTTCGTGGCCGGCACGGAGCGCCTCGCCGGGGAGGTGGAGCCCTTCGCCCCGGGCGAGGACGACGTCGTGCTCGTCACGGGCGGGACGCGCGGCATCGGCGCGAAGCTCGCGGCCCGGCTGGCCGAGGGCGGCGCGACCGTCCTGCTGATGGGGCGCGGCGAGCCCTCCGAGGAGGCCGCCGGCCTGATGGCGCGCCACGAGGGCCGCGTCGTCCACGTGAAGGCCGACGTGACGGACCGGGCGTCCGTCGAGGAGGCCCTGGCCGACCGGCCCGCTCCGACCGTCCTGGTCCACGCCGCCGGCGTGCTGGCCGACGGACCGCTGGGACAGGTCGACCCGGAGCGCGGCCGCCTGGCGCGGCGCGTGAAGGTCGAGGGCTGGCTGAACGCGGCGGCGGCCTGCGGTCGCTCCCTGCGGGTGGCGCTGGGCGTCGGCTCCTGGGCCGGGCGCTTCGGCAGCCGCCACCAGGCCCACTACGCCGCGGCCAACGCCCTCATGTCCGAGCTCTCGCGCCACATGCCGGAGCGCGTGCGCGCCGCCGTGGCCGAGTTCGGGCCCTGGGCCGACTCGAGCATGGTCGCCTCCATCCCCGAGTCGGTGCGCCGGGCCATGCGGACCGACGGCGTGGACTTCGTCGGCGACGAGGCCGGCCTGACCGCGCTGCTGGAGGACCTCGGCGCCGGAGAGGGCCCCGTCATCCGCGGCCGGAAGGTCCCGGCGGTGCTCCAGAAGGCCGAGCGCACCGTGCGGCTCGACACCGAGACCCACCCGTACCTCCTGGACCACGCCATCGAGGGCACCCCCGTCCTGCCGCTGGCCGCGGCGGCGACGATGCTGGCCGACACCGCCGCCCTGCGGGCGCCCTTCGCGGTCCACGGCCTGACGCTCTTCCAGGGCGTGACCGTGCGCGAGCCGATCGACGCCAGCGTGGTGGTGGACGGCGACCGGGCCGAGCTTCGGACGGGCGACCGGGGCACGCTGTGCTATCGCGCCGACCTGGTGCGGAGCGCGGAGCCCGTGGAGGCCCCCGCCCCCCGCGAGGGCGGCGAGGAGCCGACCCTGTCCCTGCGGGAGTTCTACGACGACGTGACCTTCCACGGCCCCCTGCTCCAGGGCGTCGAGGCCATCGAGGCCGTCGGGAGGGGCTTCGTGCGAGGGCGCGTCCGGACCAGCCGCCCGGCGGACTGGATCCCCGGCGCCGACCAGGACGCCTGGGCCATCGATCCCCTGGCGTTCGACAGCGCCATGCAGCTCACGGCCTACGTGGCCTGGACCCGCTTCGGCCGCGCCGGGACCCCGGTGGGCTTCGACCGGTGGGTCCAGCTCCAGCCCTTCCCGGCCGGCGCGACGCTCACGGCGGAGGCGCTGTTCGCGGAGGGCGAGGACGACCGCTTCTCGGCGGACATCACGTTCCGGGACGCCGACGGGCGGCCGCTGGCCGTGGCGCAGGACGTGGTCGCGCAGCTTCGGAGGGTCGAGGGCGACGAGGACGAGGCCGACCCGCTCGAGGGCTTCGAGATGAAGCCGGAGTGGACGGACGTGGCCGAGTGGCCCGAGTACAAGGACCTCCGGATGCGGTTCCAGGGGCTGGAGGCCATGGGTCTGCAGAACCCCTACTTCGACCTCCACCAGGCCACGGCGAGGGACACCACGCGCATCGGCGACCGCGACGTGGTGAACTTCTCGTCCTACAACTACCTGGGGCTGTCGGGGGACGAGCGGATCCGGAGGGACGTCTCCGAGGCCATGGAGCGGTACGGGACGTCGGTGAGCGCGTCGCGCATCGCCTCCGGCGAGCGGCCGTTCCACCGGGACCTGGAGGCGCTCATCGCGCGGTGCCTGGACGTGGACGATGCGGTCGTCTTCCCGTCGGGCCACGCGACCAACGTGACGGTCATCGGGCACATGTTCGGGCCCAACGACCTGATCCTCCACGACGAGCTGATCCACGACTCGTGCCTCCAGGGCATCAAGCTGGCCGGCTCGGCCCGGCGCGGCTTCCGTCACGACGACCCGGATCACCTGGAGGAGCAGGTCCGCGAGCTCCGGCGCCACTACGAGAAGGTCCTCATCCTCATCGAGGGCGTGTACTCCATGGACGGGGACGTGGCGAACCTGCCGCGCTACCTGGAGATCAAGCGGCGCTACGGCTGCATGCTGATGATCGACGAGGCCCACAGCTTCGGCACCATCGGCGCCACCGGCTGCGGCATCCGGGAGCACTTCGGGATCGCCGGGTCCGAGGTGGACATCTGGATGGGCACCCTGTCCAAGTCCGCGGCGGCCATGGGTGGCTTCATCGGCGGCAGCAAGGCCCTGGTGGAATTCCTCAAGTACACGACGCCGGGCTTCGTCTTCGCGGCGGGCATGACGCCCACCCTGGGCCAGTCGGCGCTGTCGGCGCTCCGCCTCATGCTGGAGGAGCCCTGGCGGGTCGAGAGGCTCCAGCGCAACGCGAAGCTCTTCCGGGACGCCATGGCCGAGCGCGGCGTGGACACGGGCCTGGCGAAGGGTGAGTCGCCCGTCATCCCCGCCATCACCGGCGACTCCATGCAGGCGCTGCTGCTGGCGGATCGGCTCCTGGCCCAGGGCATCAACGCGAAGCCCATCATCTTCCCGGCGGTGGCCAACGACGCGGCGCGGCTGCGGTTCTTCCTGACGACGCTCCACACCGAGGAGCAGCTCCGGTGGACCGCCGACTGCGTGGCCGACACCCTGGCCGAGATCCGGCGGGAGATGAAGCAGCGCACGAGTTGAGCGCGGTCGACCTCGACGTGTGGCTCGCGTGGCCGGAGACCCTGGAGGATCCGGCCACGGTGGCCGCCTTCGAGGCCCTGCTCGACCCGGACGAGCGCGCCCGCTACGACCGCATCCGCCACGCCGCCACGAAGCAGGAGTACCTCGTGGGGCGGGCGCTCGTGCGGACGACCCTGTCCCGCTACGACCCGCGCCCGCCGGCGTCCTGGCGCTTCGGCGAGAACCGGTGGGGCAAACCCTGCGTCCGCCCGGGCCAGAACCGGGCCGACCTGCGCTTCAACCTGTCCCACACGCGGGGCCTGGTGGCCTGCGCCGTGGCGATCGGCCGGGACGTCGGGGTCGACGTCGAGAACGCCCACCGCCAGAGCCGCACGGTGGAGATCGCCGATCGCTTCTTCGCCCCGGACGAGGTGGCCCAGCTTCGGGCCCTGCCGGAGTCGGAGCAGAGGGATCGCTTCTTCGACTGGTGGACCCTGAAGGAGTCGTGGATCAAGGGCGTGGGCCTCGGCCTGGCCGTCCCCCTGTCGAAGTTCGCCTTCGACCTCACCGCTCCGGGCCGGATCCGGCTGGAGACCACCCCGGATCTGCCCCACGATCCGCGGCCGTGGCGCTTCGCGCTGTTCCGCCCCACCCGGACCCACCGCCTGGCCGCGGCCGTCCGCGCCGGCACGGACGTGGAGGTGCGCGTCCATCTGCGGCGCGCGGACCCGCTCGGCGACCCGGCGCCGCTGGCCCTCGAGGCCGACCGCACGTCCGCGGAACCAGGCTCAACTGAGACAACACATTGACTTTCGTTTCAGTTGACGATAGTGTGATCCTGGTAGAAGGAGAGGTCCCATGGTCGCCGTCACCCCGGACACGCCGCAGGTCACGGAGCGCGAGATGGCCGCAGCGGGCGCCGAGGCGTTCTTCGCCATCATGGCCGCGTGGGGCGTCACGGCGGAGGAGGATCAGCGCACGCTCCTCGGTGGCGTGTCCCGCTCCACGCTCCACCGCTGGCGCAGAGGGCGGCTGGGGCGCGTCACCCGGGACACGCTGGAGCGCCTCAGCCTCGTGGTGGGCATCTACAAGGCGCTCCAGATCCTCTACCAGGAGCCGGCCCGGGCCGATCGCTGGCCCACGCGCCCGAACCGCGCCTTCGGTGGGCAGGCGCCCCTCGAGCGGATGCTGGGGGGCAGCATCACCGACCTGGCCGCCGTGCGCGCCTACCTGGACGCGGCGCGGGGCTGAGCGTGGACGACGTCCTGGACGCCCCCGAGGTGGCCGTGCCGTGGGACGCCGCCGTCCGAATCGTCAAGAGCGTGTGGCCGCCCATCGCCCTGTTCGAGCGCATCGCGGAGCCGTCGAGCTGGGAGGCCCTGGCGGCTCTCGAGGGGCTGACCAATCCCCGCCTGAGACAACAGATCGGCGAGATCAGCCTCGTGCCCGTGGAGCGCCGGGTGGGCGGCCCGGGCTCCACGGTCGTGATGGCCCCGTTCTGCCACCCGCCGCCGGAGGGCTTCGGAGGCACCCGCTTCGGGGCGCCGGGTGTGGGCTGCTACTACGCCGGGGAGTCGCTCGAGACCGCCGTCGCCGAGACGGCCTTCCACCTCGGCGGGGTGTACGCCGACTCCGCCGAGGAGCGCGGCCTGCACGCGGACATGCGCGTCTACTCCGGCGGCGTCCTCCGCGACCTGCACGACCTCCGCGCCGGGCACGCCGATCTCCACGATCCGGACTCGTACGCCGCCGCCCAGAGAGCCGGGCGCGCACTCCGGGAGGCCGGCAGCGACGGCGTCCTGTTCCGCAGCGTGCGGCGCCCCGGAGGCGAGTGCCTCGCGGCCTTCTGGCCCGACGTGGTCGAGATCCCCGCCGAGCGCCGCCACCTCACCTACCACTGGGACGGCGCCCGCATCGACCGCTACTTCGATCACCGGGAGCGGGCGTGGTGTCCCGTCCAGGCACCGGCGGAGCGCCCCCGTTGACCTCGCCCGGGCGCTGTGGCCTGGTCGAGGCCATCCACACCATGAGGAGGAGACGATGAGCGAGCGGCCCTTTCGCGTCCTGGGGATCCAGCAGGTGGCCATCGGCGCGGCGGACAAGTCGGACCTGCAGCGGCTCTGGCTGGACATGCTCGGGCTGGAGCGCGTCGGGAGCTACCGGAGCGAGCGGGAGAACGTCGACGAGGACATCGCGGTCGCCGGGCGCGGGCCGACGCGGGTCGAGGTGGACCTGATGCAGCCCGTCGACCCCGACCAGCGCCCGAAGGTCGACAAGCCGCCGCTGAACCACCTGGGCCTCTGGATCGACGACCTCCCCGCCGCGGTGGAGTGGCTGACGTCGCAGGGCGTCCGCTTCGCGCCGGGCGGCATCCGCGAGGGCGCCTCTGGACACGACGTGACCTTCATCCACCCCAAGGGTAACGAGGACGCCCCCATCGGCGGCGCCGGCGTGCTCATCGAGCTGGTGCAGGCCCCCGAGGAGGTCATCCGGGCCTACGACGCGGCCGGCTGAGACTCACCGCGCCGCGTCCGCCCGCCCGGTCCAGGCGCCGTCTCCGTCGCCGTCCACGAACACCGGGTTCGTCACCACCCACGGCGGGCGGTGCGCGCCGGGATTCGGCGCCGGGGCGTCGCGGTGCCACGCCGCGACCCACCGGTCGCTCCCGTCCACCGTCACGGGCACCTCGATCACGGCGTGGTGCCGCCCGTCCGACGGCTCCGTGGCGCTCAGGTCCTCCTCGCGGACGACCTCCCCGTCGACCAGGACCTCGAGCGTGCCCAGGGGCATCCACGCCGGCGACTGCACCTCGACGCGCGCCGTCACGGCCGCGCCCGGATCCTCGAGGGTGTCGCCGATCGCCGCCTCGCGGTCGTCGTCCGTCACCAGGGTCACGGTCGCGAAGGGCCCGACGCTCGCCACGGCCCGCCCGGCGCGGAGGGCGTCCTCCACGGCGGTCGCCGCGTCGCCCGGCGCGGCCCCGTGGAAGTCGTCCGCGAGGTCCCCGACCCGCACCCACGTCCGCGCGACGCCGACGGGCTCGTCGGTCCGGTGGGTGTCGCTTGTGCCGGTGGCCGTGACGCGGATGCCCCGGTCCAGGAGGCCGCTCCAGTCGGCGAGCACCTGGGGCGTGTCCTCGTGGGGCCGCCCGCCGTTGACCAACTCCATCGTGTCGCAGGCCAGCAGGTCGTCCGGGGTCGCCTCGTCCAGGCCCAGCGCGTCGAAGAACGCCTCGTAGCCGCTGCCGAACCGCGGGTGATTGCACTGGACGATCCGGCCATCCCCCACCCCGAGCAGGTCCCAGAGCCCGTCCATCTCGATGCCGTGCCACCCCGGCGCGCCCTGCCCCGACAGGGACGGGTCCACCGTGAGGGGCCACACGTTGAAGTGGCCCAGGCGCATGGTGCTCGCCTCCACGCCGCTCCGGACCACGAGGCGTCCGCCGACGCCCGCCCGGGCGTGCCAGGGGCCGTGGTCCGCGACGAAGTCGTGCTCCGAGGCCACCATGTAGTCCAGGCCCTCCGCCAGGGCGCCCACGAGGCGCCGCGCGGTCGGGACGTCGCTGTCAGGGGACTGCTCCGTGTGGACGTGCAGGTCCGCGGCGACCCAGCCGGGGGTGTCCACCACCTGCGGCAGCGCCACGTCGCGCTCCGCGAGGTCCCCGGGGGCCAGGCTCATGGCCTCGTGGTGCCACGCGTGCCGGGGCCCGTGGGTGACCCAGATCTCCCACTCGCCCGTGGGCAGGCGCACCGACGCCTCCCCGTCGGCGTCCACCACCCGGTGCTCCTCCACGCCGTCCGGCCCGTCTCGCTGCGCGGTCAGGCGGAAGGGGACGGGAGCCGCCTCGCCGTCCGTCACGCGCAGGGTCAACGTCGCGGGCTCGGGCGCAGGCACGGTCACCCCCTCCCCCACGGCCGCGTCGGCCCCCTCGATCCGCGTACCGCCGGGATCGCCCGCGCTCTCCCCCAGCCAGACCGCCACCAAGCGGGTCGCCTCCGCCGGCACCCGGCAGTCGAAGGTGCCCTCCGGGTCGGGACGACAGCGGGCCACGGGCGCGCCGTCGTCGTCCCTCGCCTCCACCACGACGCCCGGCCAGGCGTCGCCCTGCACGGTGCCCGAGGCCCGCTTCAGGGGCGCCCCCGATCGCTCGGCGACCGCCGCCAGGGCGCCCGCGAGGTCGTCGCCGTCCCGGCCGCCCACGGCCAGCCACCGCACCACCTCGCCGCCGTCCGCGTCCGCGTCCACGGGGTCGAAGTTGAAGCCCTTCACGGGTCCCAGGTTGAGGACCTGGCGCGACAGATCGGCCGCCGACGCATAGGACGGCAGGTCCACGTCGGGCGAGACCGGCGTGGCCCCCAACAGCGGCGCGAAGCCCGCGCTCGGAAGCTCCGGATCCGGGTGGCCGGGGAGGAACTGCCGAAGCTCGCCGCCCCAGAAGGCCAGGTCCCAGGCTGTGACCGTGACCGGCCGATCCTCCGCGGTGGCCAGGAAGCGCGAGCGAAGCTCGAGCACCGGCTCGTCGGGCCGCAGGACGTACTCGGCCTCCATGATCACCGTCTCGGGATCGAGGGTCACGGGGAAGGCCTCCATGACGGTGACGAAGGGCTCCAGCGTCCCGGTCACCCGCACGCGGGCCACCCCGGCGCTCCCGTCGTCCACGACGGCCACGCCGTCCGGCGCCAGCAGGTGGAAGTCGGCCGTCATGACGTACTCGCGGAGGCCGTCCCCGCCCACCTGGGCGCCGTCCTCCATGCGCACGGCGTCCACGACGTTGCCGCCCGTGAGGCCCATCAGCGCGTGCCCCTCGGCGGCGGTCCGGATCACGAAGCGGGAGACGGCGTTCTCCAGGACCACGTCTCCGGGCCGGGCCGCCGCGAGGAGACCCTCCGTCAGGTCCTCGGGACATCCCAGCGTGCGCGCCCTCACCTCGCCGGTCGCCGGCGCCGCCGGCGGACAGGTCGGGATCGCGTCGGCGTCCACGGTGGCGTCCGGGCCCGCGTCGGGCGTCGCCGTGTCCGCGACCACGTCGGGCCCGGCGTCCGAGGGATTGGACGTCGCGCCGTCCTCGTCGCACGAGGCGATCGCCAGCGTCGCCGCCATGACCCACGCCCACGTCCGTGTCCTGCTCATGCTCGCTCCGTGTCACCCGGTGGCGGCGTGAGGTTAGTGGATCGACCCGCTCGGCGCACGGCCGCGCGGCACGGGCACGGAACCCGCAGGGGGGCTCTCCACGCGGTGGATCGAGACGCGGTCGCACCTCCCGGCTACAGCGGCGGAGGCTCGGACTTCTCCACGTCCTCCACCGGCTGCTCGCCAGGCTCCTCCACGGCCCCAGCCGCCTGCTGCACGGCGGCCAGGTACACCAAAAAGCCCGGCCGCTCCGCCCGGACGATCAGGGGATGGTCGGCCCACGGGGCGATCCAGTACGCCGCGCCCCGAGCGTCCCCTCGCGCCAGGATCGCGGGCAGGTCCCGGGGCGGCCCCGTCTGCTCGCCGGCCGGGATGAACATCGCCCGGTGATAGGCGTCGCCCACCGGCCGGAGGCTCTCCACGCCCACGGCAGACGCGTCCTGGAAGGCGGCCTCGGCGCCCTCCACGAGCTCCGCCGCCACCGCGCGGCTCACCCAGATGGAGGTGTGGTCCAGCTTGCGGGTCCCCTCGTTCGCCGCGTAGAGGTCCGAGTGCCGCCGGGACGAGGCGAGCACCTCCTCCGGGACGACGCGGCGCCCCTCGCGGCCGTCCCCGCTCTGCCAGGCGTACGTGAGGCCGTCTTCGAGGGACTCCACGTCCACGACGAAGTGGGTGGCCTGCCCCTCGCGGAAGTAGCCGGTCTCCGGATCGCGCCCCTGGTGCACGACCAGGCCGTAGACCAGGCGCACGCCGGGGCGGAGCCAGTCCGGGCGGGCCGGGGTCTCCGGCGGAGCGGTCGCAGCCGCCCCGACCTCGAGGGGGCCGTGGTGGATCCGGTGGCGCTCCCCCAGAGCCGTCACCCAGGTGACCGCCTGCTCCGAGGCCCCCGCCGCGGCCAGGCCCTCGCCCGCCTCCAGGGGCCGACCGGCCAGCGCGGCGCCGTCCTCGGCCCGGTAGAGCATCCAGCCGTCCTCACCGACGACCAGGGCGCGCCCCTCCGCCTGGTCGGCCGACTCGATGCCGCCCGGGTATGGCCACGGACGCTGCCAGCGGACCGTCCGCTCGAGCGGATCCACGGCGGCGACCCACGAGCCCTCGGGCCGCCGGACGGCGGCGATCCCCGCCTGCGGCCCCCAGGCGACGGGCGGCCGGATGTCCAGGAAGTCGAGCCACTGGAAGGCCCCGTCGTCCAGGGCCCGGCTCACCTCGATCCCCTCCCGCGGCCGGGTCTTGACGGTGTCCTCGGACGGCGCGACGTGCCGGTCGAAGGCGTCGAACGGGACACGCCAGCGTGGCGACATGGGCTCGGGATCGGCGCCCGCCGCGGCGCGACCTCCGACAGGCTGGGCGAGCAGGGCCTTGGGATCCTCGTTCATCTGGTCGACCACCAGCGCGATCGGCTCGTCGCCGGCCACCGCTCCCGCCTCGGGGACGGCGCCGTCGAGGACCACCCGCCGGAGCACGCGACCGTCGCGCGGATCCAGCACGACCAGGACCTCGTTGCCGGCGCTGGTGATCACCCGGTCGCCGGCGCGGGCCGTGACGAACAGGCGCGCCTCCGACTCCCAGCGCCAGGCCTCGGCACCCGTGGCGAGGTCGACGCCGACGATCGCGTGGCGCGTCTTGCAGACGGCCCGGCCGGCCATGGTCTCGATCCACGGCTCCCCGTCGACGTCGTCCGGGCAGGCGTGGTCGCGCGTCCAGGCGATCCGCCCGTCCGGTTGCGCCGCGGTCCACCGGGCCGGCCGCACGGGGTCGCCGCCGTCGTGGACGAGCAGGGTCCGCTCCGCGTCGGCCGCCACCGCGATCCAGCCGGCGTAGGCCGGCGCCTCCTCGTCGCCCGGGGTCAGGGGCACCTCCGTGATGCGGTCGGGTCCTGCGGCGCCGCACGCGCCCAGGACGGAGGCGGCCACGACGAGGCAGCCGATCGCGCTGTGGGTCTTCATGGCCGTCTCCGGGTGAGGCTCCTGCCCCGGATGCTAACCCCGGCCGGGGAGGATGCAACCGGGATGCAGTCGCCGGGAGGACGCCACCCCTTGCGCGGATCGCGCGGTCGGCCGAACATCTGGACATGAAGTTCATCACCGGCGACGTCCAGGACGTGGTGCTGGCCACCGACTTCACCGAGCACTCCCGGATGGCGTTCGACGCCGCGGTCCGGGCCGCCCGGTTGTTCGGGGCCAGGCTGCACATCCTCCACATCAACGAGGAGGAGTTCTTCTTCGCGACCCACGACTCCACGGAGCTCACGGGCTTCATCGAGAGCGTGGTCCGGCGCCGCACCGAGTGGCTGGCGCGCATGGAGCAGGAGGCGAACGACCTCGGCGTGGAGGCCGTGGCCGTCAGCCGCCACGGCGTGGCGAGCGAGGGCATCGTCGAGTACGCCAACGAGGTCGACGCGGGCCTGATCGTGCTCGGCATGGTCGGCAGCCGCGGGCTGCGCCGCATGCTCACGGGCTCCACGGCCACTCGGGTCCTGCGGGGGGCCCACCGGCCCGTGCTCCTCCTGTCGGCCCACTCCCGGGTGAACCCGGCGTCGGACGGCGGCTCCTACGAGGACATCCTGTACCCCACCGATCTGTCCCCGGCGAGCCACGCGGGCCTGGAGATCGGCGAGGATCTCGTCAGGCGCAGCGGCGGCCGGCTGCTCCTCCTGCACGTGCTGAAGCTCCCGACCATCATCCCCAGCATCCCCGGGGAGCCGCCCATCATGATCCCGGGCGGCACCACGGAGGGGCTGGAGTCGAAGCTCCGCGGCGAGCTCGAGGGCGTCGCCCGGGACGTGCCCGGCGTCGAGGTGGAGACCATCCTCGAGGTCCACGGCGACCCGGCCGAGGGCATCGCCGAGGTGGCCGAGCGCGAGCGCGTCGACCTCATCGTCGTGCCGCGCCACAGCAAGGGGAAGGTGTCGGACATCTTCTTCGGCCGGACCGCCGAGCACCTGGCGCGGATCTCGCCCGTGCCGGTCCTCGTGTTCACGCCGGAGACGTCCGACGGCGAGTAGCCCGGGGAACCGCCCGGTAGGACCGCCGTCCCCGGCTCACAGCCCTACACATCGCGGGATGCCGCGGTCTCGCGGACAGTCGCGCGCCAAGCCGCCAAGACGCCAAGACGCCAGCATCCAAAGGCCAGCGAACCGCTCGCACACCGGTTCGGCCGAGACTGTCGGGTCACCGGCAAGCCGATGGCGAGCACACCGGGCCGAAGCATGCCGTCTTCCTTTGCGTCTTCGCGCCTTTGCGCGAGCCCTTCGTCTTGCGACATATGACGAACTGTGAGCCGTCCCCGGCGGTCGCCCCGTCGGCCTACACGATCGGAGCCCGGTCGCCCTCGCCGGCGGGGACGATCCGACACGGGACGACCCGCTCCATGCCGCCGTCCTCGAAGCGCACGCGGACCCGGGTGCGCCCCTCCTCGAGGGAGCGGATCTCGGCCGGCCGCCAGTCGGGGCCGACGCGGACCCGGACGGCCTGACCCGGCTCGAGCCCGGCGGCGGCCCGCCGCGGATCGCACTTCCACTGGAACGGGGAGCGATCCCGGACCGCGGTCGGGCGGTGGCAGTTGGCCTCGATCCAGTCCACGTGCGGATAGTTCATGCCTACGCAGCCCACGTACGTCGGCACCGTGTTGTTGTAGCGGACGCTGCCCAGCCAGCTCGAGGGATCGGGGTGGCCGAAGCCGACGCGGTGCAGGGTCTCGTGGAGGAGCGTCCGCGCGAGCTGGTGGATGCCGCTCGGGGTGTCGGGGGCGTGGATCCGGGCCTCCAGGTACGGCGCGCGGAACAGCAGCACGTCCCGGTTGCTCACCGTGTACGCGTTGGTCTCCTCGTGGGCGTAGGGGATGTCGCAGGCCGCGTCTGGACCCCGATCGTAGGTGAAGACGTCGACCTCCACGGCGGAGCGCGACGTGGTCAGCTCCGCGAGCGCGCGACGCCCGGCGGCGGGATCGCGGATCCAGCCCCCGCCCTCGCCCTCCACGACCCAGTCCTCCTTGTCCACGAGGAGGCGCCGCACGCGGGGGTCCGCGAGGGCCCGGTCGACGAGGCTCAGGGCGCTGGCCACGCCGTCCCGCTCGTCGTCGTCGAGGCCCTCGACGCGGCACGCGTGGTCCTCGAGCCAGGCGATCTCCTCGGCGACACCGGAGCCGAGGCGCTTGTGCACGTCGGGATAGCGGTACGTCACCGTACCGAGGCGCTGGACCGGCACGTCGGCCCACCACCAACCGAGGACGACGGCCACCGCCGCCCATGCCATCACGAGGTGTCGTTTCAAAGTCTCAGCGTCTCACCAGCAGCTCACCCGGCCTCGTCCGACCGCCACGCATCCTACGGAGTCGGCTGAACGCGACTCCAGCTCGAGGTTGCAACCCACCTGACGCCGAGACCGCGGGCCTGCTATCCTCGGGGCATGGAGGGAGACTGGATCTGGCTCGGCATCCTCGTGGGAGGGCTGGGGCTCCTGGGCCTCGGGGCGTGGTTCGCCTGGCGGCGCGGGCGCAGGCGTTGACGCCCGGCGACGCGCCGGGATTCAGAACCAGAGCTCCTGCGAGTGGAGCACGTCGCCCGAGCCGTCGACGAACTCCACCGTGATGGTGGGCGGGTCCGCCTGGGGCTCCGCGATGAAGCGGACGTAGTTGTTCACGCCGGTGAGGAACTGGAACTGGTCGGCGTACTGGCCGTTGGCCACGACCGCCCACAGGGGGTTCGGCAGCTTCGCCGCGGGCCCGGCCAGGACCTCGCGCACCTCCGCCAGGGGCTCGCCGGGCGGCTCGATGCCGCCGACGGCCCCGAAGTGGAAGTCCCCCGACACCCACAGGACGCCGCTCACGTCGTGCAGGACCTCCAGCACCTCCTCGCGCTGGGCCGAATAGCCCTCCCAGCGATCCCCGGTGCTGAGGACGACGGGCGGCATGTCCGTGAACGGCACCGAGTTCACGATGACCTTGAACGTGGCGTCGGAGGCCACGAGGCCCTGCTTCAGCCACGCCATCTGCTCGGGGGAGATGTACTGCGCGTCCGCGGTGGACCTGGTCGAGGGCTTCCGCTCGCTGCGACAGTCCAGGACGAACACCTCGAGGGTGCGGCCCCAGCGCACGCTGCGCCAGATACGCTGCTCGTCCGGCGCGTCCGAGCGGATGGCCCCGAAGTCGAAGAACGCCTGTCGTGCGGCCGCCGCCTGCGCGGGGTCGATGGTCTCCGGATCCCAGTTGTTGACCGTCTCGTGGTCGTCCCACGTGTAGAGAAAGGACGTCGAGGCGTGCAGCTTGCGGAACTCGGCCTCGGCGTACCACTCGTGCCAGACGTCCCGGTAGTCCCCGAGCGTCTCGGCGCCATCCGCGTAGACCGTGTCCCCGGCCATCACCATGAAGTCCAGGTCGTCGAAGGCCGCCTGCTCCAGCGGCGCGAACGGGTGGATGCCCTTGTCGATGCAGGACGTGGCGCCGAAGACCACGGGCGGCTGGGCGTCCTCCCCGAAGGCGGTGCGGAACCGACCGACCGCGCTCCGCGCCCCGTGCGCTCCGTCCGCCTCCTCCACGAGGAAGGCGTAGCGATACCAGGTCCCGGGCTCGAGCCCCGTCACGTCCACCTGCACGAACCCGCCCTCGCCCCGCGCGACCGGCTGATCCAGGTGGACGGGGCCGTCGGAGATGGGAGAGCCGTCGCCGAAGACGAGCAGGCGCAGCGGGGCGTCGCCGGCATGGCGGGTCCACAGCCTCGCCCCGTCCGGGCGCGCGTCACCGGCCTGGACCGCCAGCGGGAATGCCCCGAGGTCCTCCTCGTGGTCGGCGGGGTGGAAGGTGGGAGGCGGCGGACCGACGTCCACCACCGCGTCCGCGACGTCGGCTGCGTCCACGCCCGCGTCGGCCTCCGAGGCGTCCCCGTCCGGGACGGCGTCCGTGGCCTCCGACGAGTCGGGGGCCAGGTCCACGGGCTGCGCGTCGGTGCCGTCGAGCACCTCCGAATCCGGGAGCACGTCCGCCAGCGTGTCCGCGTCGGTGTCCCCCGACGGGACAGGAGTGTCCCCCTCCGCCCCGTCCCGGGGCCGCGCGTCCGCGGTGTCCGGGTAGCCCCGCGGCGCGTCCACCGCGGCGTCGGCCGATTCGTCTCCGCGTGCCCCGTCGCTCCCGTCGCAGCCGGCGCCCAGCACCCACGCCAGGGCCAGGATCCATCGCAGGCGCGGGCTTCCGAGCATCGTGACAGCCTCCCCTCTCCGACCGGCGTCAGCCTACCCGCCCCGGCTCCGCACCGCCAGCGAGGCGGTTTCTGGCACGTCGTTTGCCCCTTTTGGGGCAGTCGGCGCTACACGCTCCACTTCATGGCGCCGGCCACCTACGATGTCTTCGTGGTCCCGCCGGGCGGGTGGGACGTGCAACCTGCGTCGGTCACCGTGGGCGTGGCCCCGGCGCAGGGCGCCACGGGCGTGGACTTCGCGCTCGAGGCCGACCGCTGAACCGTGAACCGGAGGATCGTATGGGCTGCACACGTCACACCGCCTGGGTCACCCCGCTCGTCGCCGTCGTCCTGCTGGCCTGGCCGGCCCCGAACGCTCGCGCGGCGGACGACGACGGCTTCGCCCTCGGTCTCGCGCTGGGCGCCCCGACGGCCGTGGACGCCACCCTCGGCATGGACCGCGGCGTGACCCTGAACCTCGGGCTGGGCGCGGACAACTTCGGCCACAACCTCACGGTCTACGCGGAGGGCGAGTTCGACCTGAAGCACTACCGGCTGGGCACCCACCGCCGGGTGGACGGCGACTTCTACATCGGCGTCGGCGGCCAGGTGAACACCGGCGACCACCACGACTACGGGCCGCACGACGCCCGCGACGACGACTTCGAGCTCGTGGTCGTGGCGCCCATCGGGACGGACCTGACCTTCGAGATCCCCCTGCAGATCTTCGCGGAGCTCCGGCCCGGCATCGGCCTGGTGGGGCTGCCCGCCCACTTCCACTTCGGCGGACAGTTCGGCGCCCGCTACATCTTCTGACCGGCGCGGACGTCGAACGCCGACGGCGGGAGCGGACGGTGCTATGCTCGGGCACCCCACACGACCAGGAGGCAGGACGTGGCCCTTCGCGACACGCTCCAGGAGGACATGAAGGCGGCCATGAAGGCCAGGGACCGGGACCGCCTCGGGACCATCCGGATGCTCCTGTCCGAGGTGAAGAACGCGGCCATCGACAAGGGCCGCGATCTCTCCGAGGACGAGGAGATCTCGCTCCTCGCCACCCAGGCGAAGCGACGGCGAGAGAGCATCGAGTCCTACGAGAAGGGCGGCCGCGACGATCTGGCGGCGAAGGAGCAGGCCGAGCTCGACGTGATCGAGGAGTACCTGCCCAGGCCCCTGACCGCCGACGAGGTGCGCGACCTGGTGCTGGCGGCCATCGCGGAGACGGGCGCCACCGGCAAGAAGGACATGGGCAAGGTCATGGGGAGGGTCATGCCCCAGGTGCGCGGGCGCTTCCCCGGCAAGGACGTGAAGCCCATCGTCCTCGAGCAGCTGAGCGACTGAGGACGCGAGGCAGCGCGCCGCCGGCACGGTGCCGATGGCGCGCCGTCGCTGCGGGACTCCCTAGTTGCTCGACTCCTCGATGACCTTCTCGGCCATGTAGGCCGGGACCTCCTCGTAGCCGAAGAACCTGCGGGCGTGCACTCCGCGCCCGTGGGTCAGCGAGCGCAGCCGGGACGCGTAGCCGAACAGCTCCGACTCCGGGATGACGGCGGAGATGATCGTGTTGTCGCCCCTGGTGTCCATGCTCTGGATGCGGCCGCGCCGGTGGCTGACGTCGCCGGTCACATCGCCCAGGGCCTGGCTCGGCACGGTGATCTCCACCTCCATCACGGGCTCGAGGAGGTAGGGTTCGGCGTCCTTGGCGGCGTTCTGGAAAGCCAGGGAACCCGCCACCTTGAAGGCCATCTCGCTCGAGTCGACCGAGTGGTGGCTGCCGTCGATGCACTCGGCCTCGAAGTCGACGACCGGGTACCCGGCCAGGAGCCCGCGCTCGGCCGCCTCCTGGATGCCCTTGTCGACCGCCGGGATGTACTTGTTGGGGATGACGCCGCCCACGATCTTGTCGTGGAACTCGTAGCCCTCGCCGCGGGGCCGGGGCCGGAAGCGCACGACGGCGTCGCCGTACTGGCCGCGCCCGCCGCTCTGCTTCTTGTGCTTGCCGCGGGCCGTGGCCTCCTTCCGGATGGACTCCCGGTAGGCGATACGCGGGGCCTGGCGCTCCACGGACACGCCGTAGCGCTCGCGGAGCTTCTCGAACTGCACGTCCAGGTGCAGGTCGCCGAGGCCGCGGGCGATGGTCTGCTTCAGCGTCGGATCGAAGCCGGACGTGAAGGTGGGATCCTCCTCGTGGAGCCTCGTGAGCGCGGGGCCGAGCTTGTCCTCGTCGGACCGATCGGCGGCCTCGATGGCCACGCGGGTGTCCGGGGTCGGGAAGTGGATGGGCTCGAGCCGAAGGGGCTTGTCCGACGACGCCAGGGTGTCGTTGGTGTGGGTGTCCTTGAGCTTCGCCACGACGCCGATGTCCCCGGCGTGGAGCCCGCCCACCTCGGCCCGCTCGGCGCCCAGGGGCACGGACAGGTGGTTCAGCTTCTCGCTCTGGCCGGTGTGCGCGTTGAGGATCTCGTCGCCGTTGTCGACGGACCCCGAGAAGATCCGAAAGAAGCTCAGCTCGCCCACGTGGGGCTCGCTGGTGGTCTTGAACACCAGGGCGGCCAGGGGCCCGTCGTCCGAGGCCTCCAGCTCCACCGGCTCCCGCGTCTCCGGGTCGGTGGCGAGCTCCGGGGTCGCCTCGGCCGGGCCGGGCAGCAGCTCGACGATCTTCGTCAGCAGCGCCTGCATCCCGTAGGTGCGCTGGGCCGAGCCGCAGAACAGCGGCACGAGCTTGCCGTCGCGCATGGCGTGGGCCATGCCCTCGATGGCCTCCTCCCGGCTGATGGTGTCGCTCTCGAGGTAGTGCTCGAGGATGGTGTCGTCCGTGGTCGCGATGTTCTCGAGGAGCTCGGTCCGCCAGGACTCGAACTTGTCCCGGAGCTCCGGCGGGATGTCGGTCTCCTCGTACTGCCCCTCCCTGGTCCCCTCGTGGAAGATCTGCGCCTTGCCGCTGAACAGGTTGATGATGCCGTGGAAGTCCTCCCCCTCACCGATGGGGATCTCCACGGGGATGACCGTCTCGGTCAGGTGCTCCTTGATGTCCCGGTAGGCCGCCTCGAAGTCCGCTCCCTCCCGATCCATCTTCGCCACGAACAGGATGCGGGGCAGACCGCGGGCGTCCAGCCGCTCCCAGGCCATCTTGGTGCCGACCTCGACGCCCGTGCGAGCGCCGACGACGGCGATGGCCCCGTCGGCCACGCGCACCGCCGAGGCGACCTCCCCGGCGAAGTCGAGGTAGCCGGGCGTGTCGAGGAGGTTGATCTTCGTGTCCATCCACTCCGCCCTGGCGGGCGTGCAGTACATGGACATCTGGTGGCTCTTCTCCTCGGGCCGGTACTGGGTCAGCGCCGTCCCGTCGTCCACGTTGCCGTGACGCCTGGTCACCCCGGAGACGAACGCCAGCGCGTCCAGCAGGTTGGTCTTTCCGCACCCGCCGTGGCCGAGTACAACGACGTTGCGGATCCTCTCCGTCG
>JBNJGB010000047.1:0-41831 GCA_051747385.1 Myxococcota bacterium | reverse complement strand
GCTCTGGCAGCTCGGGCAGTGCCGGTCCCGGCAGGCGTTGTAGGCGGCGTGGATGACCCCGCACTCGTCGCAGACGTAGGCGTAGCCGCCGAGCGCCGGTCGAGGCCCCACAGGGCCAGCGCCAGGGCGATGGCCGTGGCGCCGTAGAGCCGCCCCGGCAGGAGCTCCTTCGGCACGACCGTCAGCACGGCGTCGCAGCCCCGGCACAGGTACCGGCGCACCTCGACGACCACCTGCTCGCCGGTCCCCTCGCGATCACGCGGACCCCACACCTGGCGCTCTCGGGTGCCGTGTCCCCAGATCTCCAGGTGACTACCCGCGGGCCGGCTCCCGCCCCCGCAGACGGGGCACTGCGCCGGTCTCGCCACCTCCACCGACGGCGGCTCACGCCCCCAGTCCTTGACCGCCAACTCGCTCCGTACGATGCACGTCCCGCTTTGCCTTCTTCTCAGGACGGTTCAAAGCACGGCGGGAGGGGCGAGCCGCCAAGCACACACCCTCCCGCCACCCCTACACTCTCCGGGCCGGCCCCACGCCGATGCCTCGCCTCCTTCGACGGAGGCGTCTACATCACCGGGGCCGGCTCGGCTCGTTCCGCCTACTCGATGCGTGACACTGCGACCTGCACCGCGATCCCCTCACGCAGCTGGATCGCTTCAGGCCTCGCAGGCATCAACTGCCGGGGACGCCTACACGAGGTTGTGGGGCGCCAGCTTGCCCGCGCCCTGGCCGGACGCGCGCCTGGGATCGCCCCGGACCCGTGCGGATGTCGCGCGGGATCACTCGCAGTAGTTCTTCTTGAACAGGGGCTTCTTGCACCGCTGGTTGCCCGGGCAGTCGCCGTCGTCCTTGCACGTGCACGCGCCGCCCTGGCACTTGCCCGAGCTGCACTGGGCGTTCTTGCAGCAGGACTGGCCATAGCTCTTCGACCCCTCGTCGATGCACTTGCCGACGGGCTTGCCCTTGCAGATCGAGCCCGGCCCGCACTGCTTGTCCGCCGAGCAGGACTCGCAGGAGTCCTTGTAGTCGACGCAGGTGTTCCGGCCGATGCCCGCCGTGCCGGTGTCGCAGTACTCGCCGTCGGGGCAGTCGCCGTTGTCCTTGCACTGGCAGACGCCGTCCTTGTTGCAGCTTCCGGAGCGGCACTCGGCGTTCCGACAGCAGGTCTGTCCCACGTCGCGGGAGTCCTCCTCGACGCACTTGCCTGCAGGCTTGCCCTTGCAGATCGCCGGCGGCGCGCACTGCTTGTCCGCCGAGCACGTGTCGCACCTCACCTTGTAGGCCTGGCACGTGTTCCGCCCCACGCCGAGCGTGCCCTTGTCGCAGTACTCGCCGTTCGCGCAGTCGTCGTCCTCCTTGCACTGGCAGACGCCGGCCGCCGAGCAGGCTCCGGTCGCGCACTGGGCGTCCCGACAGCACGACTCGCCGAGCGCCACGGAGTCCTCCTCGACGCACTTCCCGGCGGGCTTGCCCTTGCAGACCTCCGGCGGCGCGCACTGCTTGTCCGCCGAGCACGCCTCGCAGGTCGCCTTGTAGGCCACGCAGGAGTTGCGCCCCACGCCCAGGGTGCCCGTGTCGCAGTACTCGCCGTCGGCGCAGTCGTCGCTGTGCCTGCACTGGCAGCGCCCGTCCTTGTCGCAGCTTCCGCTGGCGCACTGGGCGTTCCGGCAGCACTCCTCGCCCATGTCACGCGAAGCCTCCACGATGCACTTGCCGGCGGGCTTGCCCTTGCAGATCCGGTCGCCGAGGCACTGCTTGTCCGCCGAGCACGCGTCGCACGTCCCCTTCATCGGCCGGCAGGTGTTCTTGCCGATGGTGAGGGTGCCCTTGTCGCAGTAGTGCCGGCTCGGGCAGTCGGCGTTCGACTTGCAGTTGTGCAGGTCCCCCTTGGCCACGGCGTATCGCCGCGTGACGACCCACGCGTAGACGCCCTTCGCGTACGTCGGGTCGTCGTCGTCGTCGCACATGCAGTAGTCCGAGCCACCGAGGGCGTCGCAGTCCCGCCAGGACGGAGGGCTCGACGCGTCGGCGTACTCGTCGTCCAACCCGATGGTGTGGCCGAACTCGTGCGCGATGACCTCCACCGGCAGCCCGGAGTACAGCCCCCGCGGCTTGAAGGCCACCGCCCGGTACGTCGGACGCCCGCCCGGGTTGTGGTTCAGCTTGACCTTCCACGTGGTCCGGAACTTCTTGAACGAGCGCGCGACGTCGTCGTCCACCGTGTCCACGTCCAGGAGGACCACCTCCACGCGCAGCCCGGGGCGCGACCAGTAGGCCTCGATGGTCGACCGCCAGTACTCCATGAAGTGGGTCGTCAGGTCGGTCCCGCCGTACGCCTCGTCGCGATCCAACCGGCACGCAGCCCCCTTCAGGGCGATGCTGCCCGGGACGTGCCCGTGCTCGATGTCCCTGGACTTCGTCGCCGAGGTCACGCCCTCCCGCAGCACACGCTCCCCGGGGTCGCACTCGTCGCCCGTGCCCGTCAGCCCGAGCGAGTCGGCGAGATCGATGGGGATGTCCAGCTTGTCGGACTGCTTCAGGGGCGGCAGGTCGAAGTCGATGGGCACCGTCAGCACCCACTCGCCCGACTCCCTCTCGAGCTGGTAGCCGTACCGCACCCAGAACTTGCCGTAGTAGTAGAGCTTCCCGCGCACGAGCTTCGGCGGCAGGTCCTGCGGATAGACGTGGTCCGCGGCGATGGTCCGCTCCAGCTTGCCGCCCTTGTTGTCCCGCTTGCGGTTGCACCCGATGATCCGCGCGTTGTAGTCGGCGTCGCCCAGGTACGCCCCCTGCGCGAACGCCTCCCCCGACAGGCGCGCCGCCTCGTCGGTGTGCCGCCCCGTCAGGTTCCGCGGCTTGCACAGGTTCGCCCGCGCCTCGTGCGCGACCAGCCACGCCGCGGCGAACGACGCCACGGCACACGACACCACCCCCAGACGACTCATCGGCCTTCCCCTGCCCGATTGCCCCTGCCGACCGCGGCCGGGAGCATCCGGCCGCGACAGTCCTCGCGCTGCGCGCTGCAGGGTAGACCGCCGGGCAGGAACCCGCAAGAAAGCACCAGGGGAAGCCCTATGGCAGATCCCGCCGCATGTGGCGGTGGGGGATGGAGACCTCCTCGAAGGGCTCCCCGTAGACCTCGTAGCCGAGCTTCTCGTAGAAGCCCACGGCGTGGTCGCGGGCGTGGAGCGTCACGCGGACGCGGCCGTCGCGGACGAGGCGGCCCTCCAGGTGGCGGACCAGGCGGCGGCCCACCCCGGAGCCCCGGCGATCCTCGGCGACGGCCATCTGGAGGAGGCGGCCGGTGCCCTGCCCGTCCGGGTGGAACAGGACGCACCCGACGACCCGCTCGCCCTCGGCGGCGACGAGGTGCAGGCACTCGTCCTCGTGGGCGAACTCCTCGGAGCCCGGCCCGAAGCCGAGGGGGCGCCGCAGGACCTCGAAGCGGAGGGTCCGCGCCCCGTCGTACAGGGGCTCGCCGCGCCGGACGAACACCAGGTCCGGGGCCGGATCGCTCACCGCTCGGCCTCCAGCCAGTCCGAGAAGGCCTTCATCAGGGCCCGGTAGAAGCGATCGCCCAGGACCCGGGCGCCGTGGTGGGTCGGGTGGGCCAGGTCCCCCCAGCCCAGGCGCGGCTCGGAGCGGAACCAGCGGCCCATGGCGCCCTCGCCGCCCATGGCCTCGAAGACCGAGTACCAGGCGCAGCCCTCCGCCAGCGCCACCTCGCGCTGGATCGGCATCATCTCCAGGAGCATCGGGTCGGAGCGGATGCCGCCGCGGTGGCGCTCGCCGTGATCCAGGGGGCTCAACACGAGGCAGGCGGCGTCCGGGCGGCTGTCGCGGAAGCGGCGGACGAGGGCCGTGAACTTCTCCCGGTACCACTCCATGTCCATGTCGCGGTCCACCAACTCGTTGCCTCCGTACATGAGGACCATCAGGTTCGGCCGCCGGAGGCGGAGCTGGCGCTCCCAGTGCTCCGCGTCGGCGTTCAGGAGCCGCGAGCCACGGGCGCCCACCAGGCCGAGGGAGTCGTACACCACGCCCGGGCGATCCCGCTCGAGGACGACGCCGTACAGCCGGACAGGGCCGCCCCCGACCACGCGGAGGCGGAGCTGGTGCGGGCCGTCCGGGACCTCGACCACGTGCACGGCGTCGCGCTTGTCCTCGGCCGCCGTGTGCAGGACGCCCTGCTCCTCGCCGTCGACCCAGATCTTCAGGTCGCCGTGCTTCGGGGCCTGCATGTGGAATATCTCGAAGCGCCCCACCCGGCGGCCCACCGGCCCCTCGTCGACGGTGCCGAAGCGGGCGTCCGCGCCCAGGTAGCCCATGGCCTGCACGCCGCCGAAGCCGTAGCGGCCGTCCGCCGCGCCCTCGTCGATGATCTTCAGGGCGCGCCAGTGCTCGCGCTCCCAGCGGACGTCCTTGTGCTCGTACCAGTCGCTCCCGGCCTCCACGAGGATGAAGCCGTGGCCCGAGTCGCCGAACCGGCGCTGGAGCAGCCGTCGGGTCACCGAGGTCATGCCGTCGGCGCCGATGGCCGAGTCACCCCAGTGGGAGATACGCGTGACGGCCCCCTCCTCGTCGAGGGCGGTGCGCTCCAGGGACTCGTAGAACGGCGTCATGGCGCCGTGGGGATCCTCGATGAGGACCTCCACGCCCTCCCAGGTCTCGGCCGGGACGACGACGCGGGACGACTCCTCGGCGGGCGCCGCCTCGGGCTGCTCACCTTCGGTCTCGACGGCCGATGCGGCGCCCTCCGGGAGCGCCTCGGTGGCCATCAGGGCCTCGATCTCGCCCTCCTCGAGGCCGGTGACCGCGCCCACGCTGCCGGCCGCCTCCGCCACCATCGGGCCGGCCGTGTCGGGCTGGAACATGCCGGCGAAGGGAGGCTCCTCCTCCGGCGTCCAGACGCGGAAGCGCTCGGCGCCGGGGATGGCGTAGGGGATCAGGACCACGACCAGGGCGCCGAGGGCGGCGACCAGGGCCCGGCGCACGCCCGGCGGGAGCCCGCGTCCGCTCCAGGGCTGGTCCGCGTCGGAGGTCTTGATCTCTTCGAAGGTGGCCATGGCGAGGGCACGACCGCCCGGGGGGGGCGGGCGCGAATTCTCCGGATCAGAACTGGAAGTAAATGAAGGGGACCACGTCCGTGGAGGCCGCCTGCATGATGAGGAGCACGGCGGTGGCCAGGGCCGCGCCCTGCGCGGGCATGGGGAGGCGGCCGAGCAGGTCCCCGATGCCGTCCACGTAGCGCCGCGGCAGCCAGTGTACGACATAGGTCCCGACGAGCATCGCCCAGAGGATCGGCGTCATGGCCGTCACGTGGGTCGTGCCCTCCAGGATCTGCATGGTGACCTCGCCGGCGTGCCCGAAGCTCTGCGCGCGGAAGAGGATGCGGGCGAGCACCACGAAGTGCAGCGTCAGCAGCACGCGCCACGTCCAGCCCCACCAGCCGAAGGTGGGCTTCACGCGCTTCCGGACGTTCACACGGAAGAAGCGGTTGACGCACATGGCCGTGGCGTGGAGGAAGCCGTAGACCACGAACGTCCAGGCCGCGCCGTGCCACAGGCCGATGAGGATGAACGTGACGAAGAGGTTCTTGTAGGTCTGGAGGTCCGTCCCCTTGGAGCCGCCCAGGGGGAAGTAGAGGTAGTCGCGGAGCCAGGACCCCAGGGTCATGTGCCAGCGGCGCCAGAAGTCGGAGATGTTGGTGGCCACGTAGGGCCGGTTGAAGTTGTCCGGCAGGTGGAAGCCGAACAGCAGGGCCGAGCCGATGGCGATGTCCGAGTAGGCCGAGAAGTCCATGTACACCTGCATGGTGTACGCATAGAGGCCCAGCATGACCTCCACGGAGCTGAAGCGGGTCGGCGCGTCGAAGATGCGGTCCACGAGGTTCACGGCCAGGTAGTCGGCGATGACCACCTTCTTGAACAGGCCGATGCCGATGAGCCACATGGCGCGGCTGGCCTGCTCCGAGGAGAAGAACGGCCGCTTGCCGATCTGCGGCAGGAAGTCGACCGCGCGGACGATGGGCCCCGCCACGAGCTGGGGGAAGTAGCCGACGAACAAGGCGAACTTCAGGAAGTTGCGCTCGGCGTCGAGCCTCCCCCGGTAGACGTCGATGGAGTAGCTCATCGTCTGGAACGTGTAGAAGCTGATGCCCGCCGGGAGCAGGATGTTCAGCCGCTCGTACGTCCAGTCCGCGCCGAACATCACGGCCACGTCGATCGCGGACTCGTAGAAGAAGTTCGCGTACTTGAAGACGCCCAGCAGGCCCAGGTTGACCGCGAGGCTCAGGACGAGCCAGGCCTTCCGCCGGCGGGGCCGGTCCAGCCCGGCCAGGGTCGTCATCCGGCGACCGGCGACGTAGTCCGTCACCGAGGAGGCGGCCAGGAGCGTCAGGAACCACGGATTGGACGCGGCGTAGAAGACGTAACTCGCGACCAGCAGGAAGACGACGCGGAGCAGCCTCGTCCGGGCCAGGGCCCAGTAGAGCAGGAAGACCGCGACCAGGAAGATCGCGTATTCCAGGCTGTTGAACTGCATCCGCGCTCCTCGCCGGCGGCCGCGTCGGATGCGACCCGGGAGTGCGGGTCTCCTAGTGCTGCGCGGCGGGCCGCGTCAAGAGCGGGTTCAACCGCGCGCCCCCGGATCCTGCACGGGCTATCGCTTGGGCGAGGCCGCCTCGAGCACGGCGGTGGAGCCGGTCACGTCGCGATACGACGCCATGAGGGCGTCCCAGAAGAGATCCGCCATGCGCTCGTAGCCGCGCCGGGTGTGATGCACGTAGTCCCGGGCGCCGTGGCGAGGCTCGGAGTGGACCCACTTCACCATGGAGAGGTCCCCGCCCATGGCGGCGGCCCAGTCCCAGTAGCCGCAGCCGTATCGATGGGCCACGCGCTCCTGGGCGGCGATGACCTGCGCCTGGCGGGGGCGCGGGAGGAAGGCCGGCTGCGGCTCGTCGGAGCCCTCGGCCTCCACCTCCACCTCGATGGGCCGGTCGGACGGGCCCACCACCAGGCAGCTCGCCGCGGGCGCCAGGGAGCGGACCCGGTTCACGACCAGTTCGAGGCGCTTCTCGTAGTCCTCGATGGGATCGTTGTCGTCGCCGGTGGCGTTCGTGCCGTAGGCCAGGACGACGAGGTCCGGATCCCGGCGCGTCAGGTGATCCGCGAACAGGCGAGGATCCCAGTGGAGCTGGGCGGACGCCCGGGCGCCGTTGATGCCCATGGAGTCCACCACGACGCCGGGGCGATCCCGGTCCATGGCGACTCCGAACAGGGTCACCAGGCCGTCGCCGCGCGGCTGGATGCGGACCTCGTGGGGGCCGTCCTCCAGGTCGAAGCGCGCGTATCCCGGGCCGGCCTCGTCGGCCTCCGTGTCGATCCGCTCCCGCCGCTCGCCGTCGATGGTCACGTAGAAGTCGCCGCCGTCCGGCTGCTCCCAGTAGAACACCTCGACGCGGTCCACGCTGCGGCCGTAGGGGCTCACCTCGGCGGTGGACACCTCGCACCAGGCGTCGTCGGCGGCGGACGCGAACGTGCAGCCCGCCAGGCCGTACAGCCCGTCGTCCCGGTTGTGGCGGCTGCTGACCCACCAGTAGTCCCAGCCCCTCCGCGAGTAGCGGATGTTCGCGTCCCGCTGGTTGTGGTCCTTCCAGGGCCGGGACGGGACGATGAAGCCGGGCCCCGCGTCGCCGAACACGCGCTGGAGGCGGTGCCGGATGACGCGCGTGAACCAGTCGCCCGCCACGTGGCTCGCCCCGTAGACGGCCACGCGCGTCGTCTGCTCCCCGCGCTGCGTGGCCTTCAGGCTCTCGTAGAAGTGGGACAGCGCCCGACCGTTCGGATCCGTGATGGGCGTGGGGACGCCCAGGTCCTCGGCCGCGACCGGCTGTTCGGGCGGCAGGACGGGCTCCGGAGGCGCCTCCTCCGCCGGTGGTTCGGCGGCCGCCACGTTCCAGGTCGTCAGCAGCCCCAGGAGGAGGATCACGGTCGTCGAGCAGGTCCTTCGCATCACGCCTCGCAGTATCCGGAGGGCCCGGATCCGCGTCAACAAAGGGCGCTCGCGACTCGCTCTCACCCCCGGGTTCGCCGGGCCGGCAGGGGCGGCCCCCTGCCGGCTCGGACAACCCCGGACGGCGTGGATCCATTCCCGGCGCCGCCGCTCAGATCCGGGGGACGTCCTGCAGCGCCACGTCGGCGCACGCCACCTCTCCCTCGGCGCGCAGGGCGGCCAGGGCGGCCAGCGGTCGCAGCGGCGTCCCGGCCCGAGCGGCGCGCTCGGCCACGGTTCGCCCGGTCTCCAGCACAGCGTCATCCGGCGGCGCGGCCTCCTCCCCGACCCGGTGGTCGAGCCGCCACGCCCCGACCGCCTCCGCCTCGCCGCGCGGGTCCGCGTGTCCCAGCCGGAACTCCACCTCCGGCCGGGCGGCCAGCCGGAACGCCAGGCTCACCGGCCGCGTGGACTCGCCGAAGGGCCCCGGCGTGACGATGGACATCCCGCGCTCGCCGCGGACGACCGGGTCGGCGCGCGCGTGGACGATCGCCCCCACCTCCTCCTCGACTCGGAGGCCCAGGGTCACGCACGAGGTCCAGGCCATGGGGGGCGAGAGCAGGCGCTCGCTCACGACCTCCAGGTGGTGCCCGAGCGAGAGGCGCTCCAGCAGGCCCCGCACCAGATCCGCCCGACGCAGGGCCGGGTCGTGCGCCAGCAGGCCCTCCGGGTCCGGCGCCAGGCTCGCGTGGACGACGGGACAGCCCGTCGCCTCGGGCTCGCCCCTCAGGATGGACAGGTGCGCCAGGCCCCCGGCGGCCGGGAACGGCCGGTCGAGGAGCCAGCGGAGGTGCTCGTGCAGCGCCGGGTGCACCAACCCGAAGGCGTCCTCGGCCCGGTCCGGCCACAGCAGGACGTAGCGCTTCAGGACCGGCGCGCGGACCGGGTGCAGATCCAACCTCACCAGGTGCGGGTCCTCCGCCCGGAGGAACCAGTAGAGCTTGGTCCGCAGCCCGTCGACGCCCACGGCCGTGGCGGCGGGCTCGCCGGCGATCTCGCGGAGCGTGCGCAGGGCCTCCTCGGCGTCGTGGTCGCGGGCCTCCAGGAAGGCGACGATCTCCCGCTCCGGCAGGCCGTGAATCACGAAGCGGGAGGCCGAGATCTCCCCGGACCCCAGGGCCACCGACCACTCGATGTCGGGTCGCGTGCGCTCCGGCGCGAGGTGACGGTGGACATCCACGCGGCTCATCCCCAGGTGACCGCCTCGCGGGGGCGGCGCCGACCGCTCGCCGTCGCCCCGGCGAAGACGCCGGAGAGTCTACGCCACGGTCTTCCGCGGTGTCACGCAGAGTTGCGGGAGTCCGCGCGCGCCGTCACCCCTCGCCGGAGCGGACCGAGCGGAGGATCCGGAGGTAGCTCTCGTAGCGGGACCGGGCGATGCGCCCCTCCTCCACGGCCTCGCGGACGGCGCAGCCCGGCTCCGTCTCGTGCACGCAGTCCCGGAACCGGCACAGGTGGCGGAACGGGCGCAGGTCCCGGAAGCCGTGGGACAGGTCCACCAGGTCCATGCCGTACAGCCCGAAGGAGCGCACCCCGGGCGTGTCCACCAGCAGCCCGCCCTCCGGCCAGGGGGCGCCGATCCGGTGGCACGTGGTCACCGAGGTGGTGTGGCGCCCGCGCCCCGTCGCGTCGCTCACCTCGGCCACCCGCAGGTCCGCGTCCGGCACCAGGCGGTTGAGGAGGGAGGACTTCCCCACGCCCGAGTGGCCGGCCAGGACCGTGAGGCCGTGCGCGGCCAGATCCTCCAGGGCCTCCACCCCCTCGCCGGTGTGCGCGCTGGTCTCCAGGACCGGGTAGTCCAGGTCCCGGTACGGCTGCACGAGCCGTCGGGCATGCCCCAGGCCCTCCTCGCGGTCCACCTTGTTGAGGACGAGGACGACGTCGATGTCCTGGGCGTCGGCCGCCACCAGGAAGCGGTCGAAGAAGCCCGGCCGCGGCTCCGGGGCCACCGCTCCGACGACCACCACCCGATCCACGTGGGCCGCCATGAGGCGCCGTCCCCGCTCCACGGGTCGCCACAGGCAGCGCTCGCGTTCCTCCAGGGAGACGATCCGCGGGCCGTGCCGGGTCGCCTCGACCTCCACGCGGTCCCCCACCGCGAGTCGACGGCGATCCCGCAGGGGCCGGCACCGCAGGCGCCGACCGTCCGAGTGCACGAGCGCCGTCGCCTTGATCCCGTGGACCTCCACCACCGTGGCCGCGATCCTCTCGCTGCTCACGCCGCGTCCTCCGCCCGGGCCGCCCGCTCCCGCAGGCGCTCGCGAAGCTCTCCCACGTCCCGCGCGTTCTCCACGGCCAGGGCGTCCGCGAGGGAGCGGTTCAGGCGCGAGGCGAGCATGGGCCCCTCGTAGATGAAGGCCGTGTAGACCTGCACCGCGCGGGCGCCGGCGCCCAGCATCGCCTCCACGTCGTCGATGGTGCGGATGCCGCCCACGCCGATGACCGGCAGCTCCGTGGAGTGGGCCACGTGGCGCACGACCTCCAGCGCCCGGGGGAGCAGCGGGCGGCCGGACAGCCCGCCGGGGCCCACGTCGGGCAGATCGTAGCGCCGGATGGTCGTGTTCGTCGCGACGATGCCCGCGGCGCCGCCCGACTCCGCCACCGCGACCGCCTCGTCGAGCGCGGACAGGTCCAGGTCCGGGGCCAGCTTCACGAAGACCGGCACGTCGCCCGCCTCCGAGCGGACCCCGTCCAGGATGCGCGCCAGGTGCTCCTTGTCCTGAAGCTCCCGCAGCCCCGGGGTGTTCGGAGAGGAGACGTTGATCACGAGGTAGTCGGCCACGTCGCGGAGGCGCCGGGCGCTGGTGCGATAGTCGTCCACCGCCTCGTCGAGGGGCGTGATCTTCGACTTGCCGATGTTCACCCCGACGGGCACGACCGGCTCCCAGCCCCCGTCGCGGAGTCCCCGGAGCCGCTTCGCCAGGGCGTCCGAGCCGGCGTTGTTGAAGCCCATCCGGTTGACGAGGGCCCCCTCCTCCGGAAACCGGAACAGCCGCGGCCTCGGATTGCCGGGCTGGGCGTGCGCGGTCACGGTGCCCAGCTCCACGGAGCCGAAGCCCAGGCACGGCCACAGGCGGACCAGGCGGCCGTCCTTGTCCAGGCCGGCGGCGAGCCCGACGGGGCCGCCGAGCTCCAGGCCGGCCACCTCCGTGGCCAGGCGCGGCGACCTGGCGCCGGCCCTCAGTCGCGCGGCGGCGCGGGCCACGGGGCCCAGGAGCTCGAGGGCGCGGAAGGTCAGATCGTGGGCCCGCTCGGGGTCCATGCGGAACAGCAGCGGTCGGAGCAGCCGATACATGCCGCCCCGTCTACCCCGAGGTCGGGTCGCACGCCAGCCCGGAGTCTCCTCGGAGCGTGACGGCGGTCGCGCCGCGCCGTTCGACTCGCCAAGAGGGCCCCTTCCTCGCCGACATGGAGCAGCCCGTGGCCCGCCTCCCGATCGCCGCCGCCGTCGTACCGATGCTGGCCGCGCGCCCCAGATGGGGTGTGACGATCCCGGAGGGATCCGAGGGTGCGGGTCGGCGTCGTCGACATCGGGAGCCACACGGCCGTGCTCCTCACGGCCGACGGCTCCGCTCAGAGCAGCCCCTCCAGGAGGCGGCGCAGCCCCTCCGGGCGGACGAGGCGGATGCCCAGGTTCTCGGCCCACCGGACGACCGCGTGATCGCTGGAGACGAGGGCGGCGTCCAGCTCCCGGGCCAGGAGGATCAGGTCGACGTCCTCCCGCGAGTCGAGGAACCCGGCGCGCAGCGCGTCCCGGTACTCCCCGCGCAGTCGCCGGATCGTGGCCTCCTCGCCTTCCGGGTGGGACGTGCGCACGGCCTTTTCGGCCACGCGGAGGCCCTGGTCGATGCGCGTCCGGATGTCGTGGATCAGCTCGTAGAGCAGGTAGCCGGGGACCGACACGCCGTAGCGATCGGGGGACTGCAGCGCGACCACCGCCTCGAAGTCGTCGGGGAGCTCGTCCTCGTCCAGGAAGGTCTTCACCTCCTCGAAGATGGACGGCGGCATGTGGCAGCGCACCGCATCGCCGGCGCGCCTGAGCAGGGCCGTGAACGCGGCGACGGCGCCCGGGACGCCCTCCCCGAACTGGCGCCCGGTGTAGGGGTTCGTCAGGACGCTCGTGTCCACCACGAGCCGGAGCGGGTCGTGGGTCGCGGGGGTCATGGGGGCCTCCTCGGCGCGCGGCGTGCCCTCACCCGGTGGTCAGGGCGGCCCACGTGTCCATGTCCAGTGGACGATACGCCCTGGAGGCCTCGTCGTACCAGTACAACGGATCGCCGAACCGCCCCGGGTCGGCGCCGTCCTCCTGGAGGTCCGTCTTGACGAACTTCAAAGTGTCCGTGACGTCGAGGCGCTTCACGACCCGCAAAAAGCGCGGGCGGGCGGCCGGCGTGAGGTGCCGCGTCACCAGCCCGAACATCGCCTCGCCGTCGAACCGCTCCCCCTCCTCGAGCTCCACGGCGGCCATCCCCGCGCGCCCCTCGCGACCCGGGAGCTCGACGCCGTACACGGTCGCCGCCGCCACGAAGGGCGCCTCGGACACCACGGACGCCACCTGCGCCGTGGACACGTTCTCGCCCTTCCAGCGGTACGTGTCGCCCAGGCGATCGACGAACCAGAAGTCGCCCTCCTCGTCGCGCCGCAGGAGGTCCCAGGTCACGAACCACGCGTCGCCGGGCTCGAAGACGTCCCGCAGGATGCGCCGCTCGGTCTCCTCCGGATCGGCGTAGCCGTCGAAGCGCGCCAGGGGGTGCTCCTCCTCGACCCGGGCGATGAGCACGCCGGGCTCGCCGGGCTCGCAGCGGATGGGGCGGCCGTCGTCGCCGCGGGCGAGGCGATCGGCGTCCATGTCGTAGCGGATCAGCTCCACCTCTCCGGCGCCGGTGAAGGGGCGCCCCACGGATCCGGGCTTGTCCCCGGTGAGGTTCGCGAGGACCACGTTGCCCTCGGTGGAGCCATAGAACTCCACGATCCGCAGGGGGCCGAAGCGCTCCTGCATGGCGATCCACACCTCGGGGCGCATGCCGTTGCCGACGAACATCTCCACGGGATGCGAGCGCTCGTCGGGCCGGGCCGGGGCGTTGACCAGGTAGCGACAAAGCTCTCCCACGTAGAAGACCACGTCCGCCCCGTAGCGCCGGACGTCGTCCCAGAAGCGCGACGCGGAAAACCGCGGCGCCAGGGCCAGCCGGGAGCCCCCGACCAGCGCCGCGCCCACCGCCACGAGCATCCCGGTGGCGTGGTGCAGCGGCAGGCTGCAGTACACCGTGTTCGTCGGCGTCAGCTCGCAGGCCGTGGCCGCCCACAGCGCGGCGGAGACCTGCCGCCGGTTCGTCACCCGCACGGCCTTCGGCAGGCCGGTCGTCCCGGACGTGAACAGCAGCATCGCCAGGTCGCCCCCGCGCCCCGGGTCCGCGGGACGCTCGATGATCGGATCCGCCGACGCCCGCGCCACGAGCCGATCCAGGTCCACTGCGCCCTCCGGGGGCACGCGCTGCACCTCGGCCGCGCCGATCACCAGCAGGGGCCGCTCCCCCACCACCCGCGCCGCGCGATCCGCCCGGGCCGGGTCGGTGACCAGGGCGTCCACGTGCCCCGCCTCCAGGGCGTGGGCGAGGGTCCGGCCCGGCGCCTCCGAGTTGATGGGCACCGCCACCGCCCCCAGCCGGCTCAGGGCGGCCACCACCGTGAGGAAGTCCGGGTGGTTTCCCATGTAGATTCCGACGTGGTGCCCCGGAGCGACGTCCTGGCCCGCCAGCACGCGCGCCGCCTGGTTCACCCGGCGGTTCGCCTGGTCCCAGGTATAGGCGCGTCCCTCCCACAGGAAGAAGGTCTCCTCGGGGATCGCCTCCGCCTGCTCCGCCAGGATGCGGGCCATGCTGATCCGCGAGTGGTCGGTCAGGCTCAGCAGCCGCGCCAGCCTCGGCAGCTGCCAGCGCATGGCCGCCACGAGGCCGGTCGCCTCGACCGAGACGTCCCCCATGCGGCTCCAGAGGCCGTCTGCCACGTCCGTCGCCAGCTCGTACAGGCGCCCCACGACCGTCCCCCGCCCGGCCGGCTCGGGCAGGTCCTCCGGCATCTCCAGGGGCTCCTCGGGCGTGGCGTCGAGGATCTCCGGCCGCGCGCCCTCGCCGGCGTGCCAGCGGACCCAGTCGGCGACCGCGGGCCACGTCTCCCCCATGGCCCGGGAGCCCACGACGAGCCCGAAGTGTCCGGCCGGGACGTCGACCTCGTGGCACTCCGCGCGGGGCGCCGCGTCGCAGATGGCCCGCACCGAGCCCGGCCGGGCCAGATCGTCCCGGCTCCCGACGAAGTACAGGATGGGGACGTCGATGTCCGCCAGGCTCGCCGTCCGGCCCGCGATGACGAAGCCGCCGGAGCGCATGCGGTTCTCGACGACGAACTGGTCGACGAAGCTCCGGAAGGCCGGCCCGGACCAGGCGATGAAGCCCTCGCCGCCCAGGAAGCGGCGCTTCGGCTCCCGGCGCTCCAGGGCCTCGCGGTCGTGGAGCAGGCCGAGCATCCCCACGAGCTGCTTCAGCTCCTGTCGCGGCGCGAGGAGCTTGAAGCCGCGGCTCGTCAGGGTCCCGGGGAGGCCCTCCAGGTCCCGGATCACGCCGTCGACGGCCTGGCGCGCCACGGCGAGGACCCGCTCCGCCAGGGTGTCGTGCAGGCGGACCGGGAGGTTCCGCCGCATGTCGACGGGGCTGCCGCAGGTGATGACCGACGCGAGCCCCTCGGACTGGCGGTACGCGGCGGCCTGGTAGGCGAACATCCCGCCCTGGGAGTAGCCGACCAGGTGGACCGCGCGGCCCGTGCGGCGGTGGATCTCCTCGATGGCCGCGTCCACGGCCAGCACGTGGTCGTCGAGGGTCCGGCCCATGCCGGCCTCGTCCTCCTCCGGGGCGCCGAAATCCACGACCCAGACGTCGAGGCCCTGCCCCACCAGGAAGGACACGGCGCTCAGCTCCGGCGAGATGTCGTAGATCTCGGCCGTGACCATCAGCGGCGGCACGAGGAGCAGCGGATCCCCGACCCGGCCCGGACGCTCCTCCTCGGGCGTGTAGCGCCTCAGCGAGAGGATCCCCTCCTCGTGGACGATCTCGTGCCTGGCGCGATACGGGGCCCCCAGCCGGCCGCGGGCGACCAGCTCCAGGGCGTTGTCCGCCCCGCGTCCGAGGGCCACGAGGCGCCTTCGCGCCCGCCGCCACGGGCTCTTCCTTCTGCGCCGGTCGGTCACGACGAGGGCCTCCGTCACGGCACTTCGGGGGCGCGGAGCGCGTTGACACCGCGGGGGGCGGCAAGTATGCGACGGTCATGAACGGCACCACAAGCCAGGACGCCCTGGACGTCTTCCGCCCCGTCCCCCGCACCGGCGTCATCTACGTGATGCACGAGGCCATGATGCGGGGCTTCCACTACGGCCACGACGACTGGGCCAACCTGGGTCAGGGCGCCCCGGAGACGGGCCCCATCCCCGACGGGACGCCCCGGATCGACCACGTGGACCTGCCGGACAGCGTCTACGAGTACGCCCCCGTGGCCGGCCTCGAGGAGCTGCGCGAGGCCGTGGCGGCGCTGTACAACGCCCGCTATCGTCGCGGGATGCCGTCCCAGTACACGGCGGACAACGTGGCCATCTCCGCGGGCGGCCGGATCGGGCTGACGCGGCTGGCGGCCTCCCTGGGCCCGGTCCACCTGGGGCACCTCCTGCCGGACTACACCGCGTACGAGGAGCTCCTGGAGATCTTCAAGGCCTTCGTGCCCATCCCCATCGTCCTGGACCGGGAGCAGGGCTTCACGCTCCCGCCGGACGGGCTGCGGAGCGAGATCGTCGGCAAGGGCCTGGGCGCCCTGCTCCTGTCCAACCCGTGCAACCCCACCGGCCAGGCCGTCCGAGGCGGGGCCCTGCGGGCGTGGGTCGACATCTGCCGGGAGCTGAGCTGCTGGATGATCGTCGACGAGTTCTACGCGCACTACCTGTACGGCGACGCCGCGGCGTCGGACGGGCCGTCCCTGAGCGCCTGCCGGTACGTGGAGGACGTGGACGAGGACCCGGTGGTCGTCGTCGACGGGCTGACCAAGAACTGGCGCTATCCCGGCTGGCGGCTGTCCTGGACCGTGGGGCCGAAGCCCATCATCGAGCGGGTGGCCTCCGCGGGCTCCTTCCTCGACGGCGGCGCCCCGCACCCGCTCCAGCGGGCGGCCATCCCCCTCCTGGACCAGGAGTTCGCAGACCAGGAGGCGCGCGCCATCCAGGGCACCTTCTCGCGCAAGCGGCAGATGGTCCTCGACCGCATCCGCGCCATGGGGCTGGGCCTCGCCAACGAGCCGATGGGCGCCTTCTACGCGTTCGCGACCCTGGACAACCTGCCCCCGTCGCTCCGGGACGGCATGGACTTCTTCCGGAAGGCCCTGGACTACCGCGTCATCACGGTCCCCGGGGTCTTCTTCGACGTGGACCCGGGCAAGCGGCGCAGCCACATCCCGTCGCGCCTGCGCCAGTTCGTCCGCCTGAGCTTCGGCCCCGAGACGGACACCGTCCGGAGCGGCCTCGACCGCCTGGACGCGATGATCCGGGAAGCCTGAGGCGGCGTGGCGCTCGAGATCCTCTCGCTCCTGGGCATCGGCTTCGTCGGGAGCGTCCTGTGGATCGTGAGCCCGGAGGTGACCTCCGCCGTCTACGGCGCCAAGCTCGGCTGGCACCCGCTCCTCGTGGGCGCGGTGGTCTCCGTGGGCCAGATGGGCGTCTACACCCTGCTCTACTTCGGCGGCGAGGCCCTGGTGCGGCGCTGGCGCTGGCTCGAAAGGCAGGTGCAGCGCACGCGCGACAAGTACGAGAAGCACCTGGAGCAGGCCTACCTGACCCTCATGTTCGTCGGCGGGATCTTCGGCATCCCGCCGGTCCTGGGCATGGTGACCCTGGGCGGCAGCTTCGGCATCCCGGCCCTTCACCTCCTCCCCGTGACCTTCGCCGGACGGGTCGTCCGCTTCACCGCCCTGGCCGCCCTCGGCGAGCCGGCCCTGGAGTGGTGGGAGGCGTAGGCCGGAGTCCGGCGCCCCCCCCGCGCAGAGCGGGTTTGACATGCCGACCGGCAGCGGTTAAGGCACCGGGCGGCCGAGCAGAGGGCCGTGCGGGCCTGCAGTCCATCCACACCAGCGGAGGCACAGTGGCCAAGGAAGAAGGCATCGTCGTCGAGGGCACCGTGGTCGAGCCCCTCAAGAACGCCATGTTCCGGGTCGAGCTCGACAACGGACACAAGGTGCTCGCCCACGTCTCCGGCAAGATGCGCAAGTACTACATCCGGATCCTCCCCGGCGACCGGGTCACGGTGGAGCTGTCGCCCTACGACCTCACGCGCGGACGGATCACCTACCGCTCGAAGTAGCCCCGGCGTCGGTGGCGCTCAGCCGCTGCGAGAGCCGCTCGAGCGCGTCCACCGGCAGGTCGTGGGCCCTCCCCCTGTCGACGTAGCCGCGGAGGAGCATCCGCGTCTGATCCCCCACCTTCCGGAAGTGCCAGGCCAGGTAGGTCTCCAGGGGAATCGGGGCCACCTGGCGCCCGACGCGGAGCACGGCCCGGACCCCGCGAGGCCCCGCGTGCTTCGCCCACACAGGCGCCGACGCGCCGGTCTCGGCCTCCACGATGCCCACCGCCTGGTTCGCGGCGTCGAGGCCGCCCGCCAGCTCGCAACCCGCAAGCAGCCGGTCCAGGGACCAGCCCTCCAGCTCGAGCGCGGCCACGACGGGCATCATCAGGGCCGAGATGCAGGCCGCCTTTCGCGGAGCCCCGGGATCGCGCTTCGCCTTGCAGCCTCCGGCTTCCAGCGTGTCGACGACGGGCGCCACGCGCTCCTCGGGCCCGGCGAACGGGAGCGGCGTCCACGGCGGGAGCCAGTAGCCGATCCCGGGGCGGGGCAGATCCTGTCCCGCGAGGGGCGCCTGCCAGGCCAACAGCGCGATGACGCCGTGGACCAGGCGATCCCCCGGCCAGCGCTCCAGCAGCCAGCGCTGATCCTCCAGGCCCGGCTGCAGCGAGACGAGGGTCGCCGCGCCGGGGATCGCCTCGAGGATCTCCCCGGTCCACGGCGCGCGCAGGGCCGTCGACGAGATGCAGAGCCACACCTGGTCCCACCGCCCGGCCGCCACGTCCTCCACCGAGGAGATCACGTCGTAGCCGGTCACCTCGATCCTGTCGGTGGCGCGCAGGAGCCGATACTCGTACAGGCAGAGCCCGCCCCGGACCGCCTCCTCGTGCTTCGGCTTCACCAGGAACGTCACGCTGGCGCCGCCGCGCCCCAGGTGATGCCCGTAGACCTGGCCGACCGCGCCCGCGCCCACCACCAGGATGTCCATCGCGCCCTCCTCCTCGTCCGGGGGCCGCGTCCCACAGTATAACGTGACTCCTGTGAAGAAACTCCGGTCCGGCCCACGCCGACGATCCGACGGCGCTGTGGACTCGAACCTCCATTCCTTCCCAGGAGTCTACCGTGGCGGCCGGGAGGCCCATGACCGACGCCCCTGAACGCCGCGAGATCCTGCGCTACTGGCTGGCCGCGCTCCGCCACGAGTCGACCGGGGACGCCGGCTTCTCGCCCCGCCCCGAAGCGGAGGCGCGCGGCCCCTTCGAGCCCGACCTCGTCTGGCCGGCCGCGGACTGGTCGTACTTCACGGTGCCCATCGACGACGAGGGCCCCGACGACCTGGCCGACTTCCTGCTGCGGCGGGCGGGCGACCTCGGGATCGCCCCCCTCGGCGCGCCGCACGCCGCCGTCTTCGAGCGCTGGCTCGCGCGGCTCCGCCGCCGGGCGCTCCTGAGGCGGAGCGGGGCCCCGTGGCTCGAGTCCACGCCGGATCTCCAGGTGGGCTTCCCGGTGGTCCGCACCGGGCACGGCCGCGGGGCACGCCTGGCGCCGCTGCTGACCCTGCCGGTGGCCCCGCGCTGGCTGGACGCGGAGGGACGCCCCTGGAGTCCCCTCGACCCCGCCGCCGGACACGTGGAGGAGGCCCCGCCCGGGGCGCTGCGCCTGGAGCTTCGACCGGCGGCGGAGGTCGGACTGCCGTACCGCGTGGAGACCAACCTCCTGGCCCGGGCCGGGCTGGATCCCCACACCGCAGGGGACCTGGACGCGCGCCTGGAGGAGGGCCCCGCCCTCGCGCCCGAGCAGGTGCTCGCCGGGGTCGCCACCCTGCTCCGCCGCGGATCCCTGGCCGGCTTCGACGACGAGGCTGCGACCGGGGGAGATCCCGCGGACCTGCTGGACGGCCTGGCCGCCGCCCTCCAGGGCGCCCTGGGCGCCGGCCGCGCCCACATCGAGCCCTGGGTCGCCGTCTACGAGGCGGCGGGAGGCTCTCCGACGGCCCGCCTGCGGGAGGAGGTGGGGCGGATCGCCGCCCTGGCGGACGTTCCGCTGCCCGTGCCCCTGCGGGTCTTCCTGGGCGACACGCCACCCGCCGCCGGACGGACGCCGCACCTGGGCCTCGCCGCGGCCGAGCTCCTCACCCCCTCCCAGGAGGACGCCGCCGAGCAGGCCCTCGCCACGCCCTTCGCGGCCGTCGAGGGCCCGCCGGGGACGGGCAAGACCGCCCTCATCCAGGCGCTGGCCGCCGACTGCCTGGTGCGGAACGCCGTCTCCGGGGTCTACGACGACGTGGGCGTGGTGCCGGAGACCCTCGTCGTCACGAGCACCAACAACCAGGCCGTCGACAACGCCCTCGACCCGCTCGCGGGCGGCTCGACGCTGCCCCTGGGCCTGCGCCTGGGCAACCAGCAGGTGCTCGCCACGCGCACGGCCGGCGCCCTCCAGCGGGTCGAGGCGGCCCTGGCGGCGGCGGAGCCGACCCTCGCGCGGGAGGACCTGGAAGAGGCCCGCGAGAGGCTGGACGCCCTGCACGGGCGCCTCCTCGAGGCGTTGGAGGCAGGCAGGCCCGCGGAGGACCTGGCCCCGCTGCGGCGGAACCTGCTGGCGGCGGCCCTGGAGGTCCGGGACGCCTGGGCCCGCGCCCGCCGGGACGACCTGCTGACGCTCCTGCGCCAGTCCCGCCGGAGCGGGGACGCCCCGCGGTGGCAGGCGTGGTGGATCGAGGACCCCGAGGTCCGGATGCTCGCCACCGCCGCGTTCCCGGTGGTGGGCACGACCCTGCTGTCCCTGGGCCTGGGCTGGCCGCTGGAGGAGGAGGCGCTCGACCACCTGGTGGTGGACGAGGCCGGCCAGTGCCCGGCGCCGTACCTCGTCCCGGCGCTGTATCGCTGCCGGCGCGCGACGATGGTGGGGGACGTGCACCAGCTTCCGCCCATCGTGGACCTGGCCTCGGCCGAGGAGGCGGCGCTCCGGCGGCGGCTGTCGATCGAGGTCCCGGAGGAGACGCTGGGCCCGTACCGGATGTCCGGCCGGGCGCCAGCCTCCGCCCAGTCCGTCGCCGAGTCCAACGCCCCCGGGATCCGTCGCCTGCGCGAGCACTTCCGCTGCCCGCCGGAGATCATCGGCATCAGCGAGCGCCTCTGCGACTACGACCTGGACGTGCGCACGCCCCGCCGCGACGGGGGCGCCGCCGCCGAGGTGCTCCGCGGCCCCGTGGTGCTCGCGCCGGTCCGCGGCACCCAGCGGGCCTGGGGCCGGAGCCAGCAGAACCCCCAGGAGGCCGTCCGGGTCGTGGACCTCGTGCGACGCCTGCTGGACGCCGGGCTGCCGCCATCCGAGCTCGGCCTGGTCACGCCGTACCGGGGCCAGTTCGGGCTGCTCCGCCGGCGGCTGCAGCGCGCGGGCGTCCCCGTCGGAGGCTGGTCCTCGGGCGCGCTCCCGACCCGGGCCGACGGCCGCGAAGCGGTGTTGCTGGGCACCATCCACCGCCTCCAGGGCGGCGAGCGGGACGTCGTGATCCTGTCGATGGTGGCCCGCCGGGCGCGCTCCCTCGCCTGGCTGGAGGAGCGGCCGAACCTGCTCAACGTGGCGGTCAGCCGCGCCCGGGCGCACCTCGTGATCGTCGGTGATCCGGACGTGCTCGCCCAGGGCCCTCACGGCCGGAGGCTGCTCGAGGCCGCGCCGCCGGAGGACTGGCTCACCGGATAGACGCACCCTACGAGAGCCGGCGAAACGTGGACGTGGTCGTGGACGTGGTCGCCGCAACGGCCACTCCCGCGGCGAGCGTGTCGGGCGAAACCGCTATTCCGGGAACGGGAACGGAAACGGGAACGAGAACGGGGGCGTGGCGGGCTCGAAGCCCGCCGTCCCAGGAAACGCGACCGACGCCCCAAGAGGGAGCGCACCTGGATCAGCCACGCGAGCGGCGCCGAAGCACCGCCCGCGTGACCCCCCTCCCGCCGCCGGCCGTAGCCGGCCGTCACGGTTCACGATCAGCTATAGCACGCTCGTTCCGGACGCCTCCACGGCGGTGTCGTAACCCGCGAGGCGATCACTCGCAGGCCGGCATCTGGAACGCCTCGGGCTCGGACCAGGGGCTCCACGCGAGGGCCGTCCCGCGGTAGCGCACGCGCCAGCACCAGGCCCCGGGCTCGAGATCGACGACGACCTCGTCGGTCAGATCGTCGCCCGCCCGGGTGTCCTCGCCCCGGAACCAGTTCTCGTGCTGGCGCCAGCGGTCCACGGCGGGCTCCGAGAAGTCGTCGCAGGTCGGGGCCGCCTGCCAGTGGGCGGCCGCGTGGTCGTCCCCGTCGGGATCGGAGAACGCCGAGGCCCGCAGCACCACCCCGCCGCCGCAGGCGTCGTCGGCGGCGGTCTCCACGGCCTCGGGCTGCGCGGGGGGCTCGTCGTAGCGCCGGACCAGCACCTCGTCTCGCACCTCGTTGTCCCGGGCCTCGTCCTCGTTGCCCCGGCTCACGCGGCGCAGGCGGAAGGCGGGCGCGTCGCCGGCCTCCACCTCCATGACCACGAAGCCCCACTCGTCCTGGCTCACCGAGTACTCGGGATAGTCGATCTGCTCGGGATCGCCCCAGCGATCGATGCGGCCACCGGCGCTGGCCACGTTGACCATCATGTGCGCGTGGTCCCGGGACGCGCCCCGCGCGTAGCCGTGGGTGTGCCCGAAGAAGTGGACGCTCGGCTTGCCGCAGGCGGTGGAGAAGTCCTCCAGCTTCCGGATCACGTCCCCGGTCCAGTCCGTGTTCCCGTGGGGCCACAGCTCGGAGTGGTGCGGGTGGTGGAGCTGGGCGAACACGAAGTCGACGGTGTCGTCCGCGCAGGCGTCCTCCAGGGCCGCCTCGAGCCAGTCGAGCTGCACGAGGTTGCGGTACAACGGCGCGGAGTCCAGGCCGATGACCCGGACGTTGGACCAGTCGAAGCGATACCAGTGCTCCTCGAAGTCGGGCGAGCCGTTGTCCGGCAGCTTGAAGTAGCGCCAGAAGTGCGGGCTGTTGCCCTCGTGGTTCCCCGGGACCGGATAGAACGGCACGCTGCTGAGGAGCGGGCCGGCCTGGGCGAAGAACTCCCCGTGCCACTCCTCGTACTCCCACCCGTTGTCCACCAGATCGCCCGCGAGGAGGACCGGGCCGAGGGCCTCGGAGACGTGACCGCCGTACTCCGACTCCACGAAGGCCAGGATCCCCTCCTCGACGACCTCGCGGAGCTTCAGCGGCCGGTCGTCGTCCCGCTGGCTGTCGCTCATGGCCACCAGCCGGAAGGACGCCTCGGAGTCCTTGGCGGGCGGCGTCACGAAGCGGTGGACCTCGCTCTGCGTCACGCCCGTCCGGACCCGATAGAAGTAGGTCGTCTCGGGCTGGAGGCCGTCGATCCGCACGCTGTGGACCGTCGACTCCACCTGCAGATCCAGGAAGTCGTCCAGGGGCTCGGTGCCGCCGCAGGCGACCTCGCCGAGCGCCTCCGTGGGCCCCCAGTCCACGCGGCTCTCCACGCCGCCGGCCGTCTCCCACAGGATCCAGACGCCGTGGGGATCGGCGGACTGGAGGTAGGGGCGGACGCGGAGCTCCGGGGCCTCGCCCTCCGCGCCGGGGCAGCCGAGGGGTCCGGCGTCCGCGTCGCCCTGGGCGTCCGAGGCGACGTCCGCGGCCACATCCTCCTCGGCCGGGGCGGTGTCCGCGTCGGCGTCCGGGGCGGCGGCGTCGGGCGCGTCCTCCGCGGTCGCGACGACCTCGACGTCCGGGTCGGCCGGGCCCGCGTCGTCGCCGCTGCAGGCCGCCAGCACCAGCGCCAGCGTCACCGCCAGCCTCGTCACCCCCCCGCGCTCTCCACCACCCATGCCCGCGCTCCCGTCCTGCGTGCCGCGGCGGGAGTGTACGGACCGCCCGTGGCGGCGGCAACGACCCGGTCCGAGGCCACCCGCGGTTGAGCGGCGCCGCGGGCTCTGCCAGACTTCGGGCACCCCGACAGCACGACTCCCCCGGAGGTCCCCGATGGCCGTCCACGAGCTCGCGGGCAAGCCCGCCCCGCCGGAGATGCTCATCCACGTCCCGCGCCTGGTGACGGCGTACTACACGCTCACGCCCGATCCGGAGGAGCCGGGCCAGCGCGTGTCGTTCGGCACCTCCGGCCACCGGGGCAGCGCGCTGGAGCGGAGCTTCAACGAGGCCCACCTCCTCGCCGTGACCCAGGCCGTCTGCGAGCACCGCGCGGCCGCCGGCGTCGACGGCCCCCTGTTCGTGGGCATGGACACCCACGCCCTGTCGGAGCCGGCCCTGGCGTCGGTGGTGGAGGTCCTGGCGGGCCACGGCGTGACGACGCTCGTCCAGGAGGGCCTGGGCTACACGCCGACGCCGGTGATCTCGCACGCGATCCTCACCTACAACCGCGGGCGGCGGCGGGCGCTGGCCGACGGCCTCGTCATCACGCCGTCCCACAACCCGCCCTCCGACGGGGGCATCAAGTACAACCCGCCCTCCGGCGGGCCGGCCGACACGACCACGACGAAGGCCATCGAGGAGCGGGCGAACGAGATCCTGGAGCAGGGGCCGAGGGATGTCCGCCGGATCCCGTGGGAGCGGGCCATCCGGGCCGACACCACGCGGATGTACGACTATGTGACGCCGTACGTGGACGACCTGGACGATGTCGTCGACATGGAGGCCATCGCCCGGTCGGGGCTCCACATCGGCGTGGACCCCCTCGGCGGCGCCGGCGTCGGCTTCTGGGAGCCCATCGCCGAGCGCTGGGGCCTGGACCTGGAGGTCGTGAACCCGCACGTGGATCCCACGTTCTCGTTCATGCCCGTGGACAAGGACGGGAAGCTCCGCATGGACTGCTCGTCGCCGTGGGCCATGGCGGGCCTCATCGAGATGCGGGATCGCTTCGACGTGGCCTTCGGGAACGACGCGGACTTCGACCGGCACGGCATCGTGACGCCGGGCGGCGGCCTCATGAACCCGAACCACTACCTCTCCGTGGCCGTGGACTGGCTGCTCCAGACGCGCCGGGAGTGGCGCGCCGACGCCGCCGTGGGCAAGACCGTCGTGACCACCTCCATGATCGACCGCATCGCCGCGGCCCGGGAGCGGCGCCTCTCCGAGGTCCCCGTGGGCTTCAAGTGGTTCGTCGACGGCCTCCTGGACGGTTCCTGCGTCTTCGGCGGCGAGGAGAGCGCCGGCGCCTCGTTCCTCCGGATGGACGGGACCGTGTGGACCACGGACAAGGACGGCATCCTGCTCGACCTCCTCGCGGCCGAGATCACCGCCCGGAGCGGCAGCGACCCCGCCGAGCACTACGCGCGGCTGGCCGATCGCTTCGGCCGCCCGGTCTACGAGCGCATCGACGCCCCGGCCACGCCGGAGCAGAAGGCCGCCCTGAAGAAGCTGTCGCCGGAGCAGGTGAGGACCGACGAGCTCGCGGGCGAACCCATCCTGGCCAGGCTGACGCGCGCGCCGGGCAACGACGCCCCCATCGGCGGCCTCAAGGTGGTCACGGACAACGGCTGGTTCGCCGCCCGCCCCTCCGGCACAGAGGACATCTACAAGGTCTACGCGGAGAGCTTCCGCGGCGAGGGCCACCTCGCCCGCATCCAGGAGGAGGCCCGGGCCATCGTGCAGGCGGCCTTCGACGGGTGATGGTGCGCCCCCCGCGTCCGAACCTCCTCCGCATGTGGGCCTCGTCGAGCTGAGCGCCCCCTCTGGCTCGGGAGACGCGACCGCGAGCTCGTCTTCGAGTAGCATCCACGCCTTGCGGAGGCCGCATCGATGGCTGAACGAGGCTCCCGACAAGAGATGACGCCCGCTTCCCGAGTCTACATCGCCGGCCTGGTCGGCTCGGCGCTGGTGCGCCGGCTCGAGGCCGGGGGCATCCCGGACGACCACACCTACCGCGGCGACTTCACCCGCGACCTGTCCGAGCCCGACGGCACCCCCGGAAGCTGCTCGACGTCCGCCGCCTCCACGCGCTCGGCTGGCAGGCCAGGATCGACCTGCGCGAGGGCATCGCGCAGACCCGCGGGTGGCTCGTCGAGCAACCCTCCGTGGCCGATGAGTGGGGCGACCGCTCCCAGCCCTCTGGGTGTTCGATGACGGATTACTTCGACTCGGAGAGCGTCAAGAAGGGACTGAAGTCGAAGTCTGTGGGGGGCGGCGCTGTCCAGATCGCCGCGAAGGCCGTCACGACGGTGACAGGGCTCGGCTCGACGGCCATCCTCGCGCGCCTCCTGGCGCCGGAGGATTATGGCCTGAAGGCGATGGCGCTCAGCGCCGTGGGATTCATCGGGATTTTCAGCAACCTCGGGCTCACCGAAGCGATCATTCAGCGCAAGGAGCTGACGTCGGAGCAGGCGAGCTCGTTGTTCTGGCTGAACCTCGCCTTTTCCGTCGCCCTGATCCTCATCTGTCTGGCGGTCGCTCCGGTGGCCGCCTGGTTCTACGATGACAGCCGCATCTTCTCGGTCGTCGCTGTCGCCTCCCTCGCGTTCTTCATCTCGGCACTCGGCAACCAGCATGCCGCCCTGCTCCAGCGAAACATGATGTTTCGCAACCTGGCATTGGGCACCATCATCCACATGCTGGTCGGCCAGGGCGCCGCCATCATCGCGGCATTCTACGGCTGGGAATACTGGGCCATCGTCATCGGCCCGCTCGTGGGGCAGGTTGCGTTCGTCTTCTTCATGTGGGGGGCCTGCTCCTGGCGCCCGAGCGGGCTGACCTGGACGGACGACGTGAAGTCGATGTTGTCGTTCGGCGCCAATATGACGTTCTCGAACCTGGCCTCGTACATCAATCGGAACGCCGACGACATCCTCATCGGTCGGTTCGTCGGGTCGGCTCCCCTGGGCTTGTACAACCGCGCCTACGCGCTATTCCGGTATCCCATGGACGGTGTGTGGGGGCCGGTTGGTTCGGTGGCTGTCCCCGCGCTGAGTCGCCTGCATGGCGAGGCCGAGTCCTACCGGCGGGCGTTCTATCGAATCCTGGAGAAGGTCCTCCTCATCATGGTGCCTGCCAGCGCCATACTCGCGGCGAACGCCGATCTCGTCGTCGAGCTGCTGCTGGGGCAGCGCTGGGCGGGCGTGGCGCCCATATTCATGGTCCTGTCGGTCGGCCTGGCCTATCAGCCGATCGGGAAGACGTCGGGGTGGATCTACGTCTCACAGAACCGCACCCGCGAGGCCCGCGTCTTCAGCCTCTGGATCTCGACCCCCATCAACATCCTGGCGTTTTCCCTCGGCCTCTACTGGGGCGCGTTGGGCGTCGCGATCTCCTACGTCTCGGTGGGCATCTTCGTGCTGCTACCGATCAACCTGTGGATGGCAAACCGGAGCGGCCCCATCTCGGCGGGGGGCATCCTTCGGTTCGCGATGCCCTTCGTGTTCGTGGGCCTCGCCACCTTCGCTGCCTCGATGGTGTTTCGCTCCTACTTCGAGGCGACGCCTCTCGTGGAGTTCACCGCTTCATTGGCAGTGTGCGCGGTGACGGCGCTCGCGTGCTCGTTGGGCCTGCCACGATCGCGCGCCGCCCTGCTGGATCTCTATGAACTGGTAGCGAGCCAGGTGCGTGGGGGCTCGTCCTAGCGACTACTCGTAGCCGTAGTGTCGTCTCGAGGGACAGTACCGGGAGACGGCCTGGCGAACCGCACCGATCAGGTCGGGATCGTAGCGCGAGTGGTCACTCCTGAGCTGGATGTCGGGTAGTGGCCGGTGCAGCTTCACCCCGAGGAGCGCTTCGATGCCTTCGAGGATCTCCTCGGTGGACTCGGCGAGGTGCTCGTATTTCACGATATTCAGCTCGGTGCGCCACTCCCAGATCTTGCTGGCAAAGTGCTCCCAGATCTGAGCCTGCATCTCCGTCTTGTCGCTCGACAGAAAGTTGACCTCGGCGTAGCGGGTTCGCTTCTGGTGAGGCGTGAGGTTGTGCTCCGGGGTGTGGGCGGCCTTGTCGCTGTTCCAGCTCAGGAGCGCGTCGACCGGATCGCGCACGAGTACGATGACGGGGTAGCCGAGCTCGACAATGTACTCGATGCCCGCGAGGAAGGTCGTCGTCGCCTTCACGCCAAGCGTGAACCGTCCCGGCTCTCCGTCGATGATCCGCGCCTGAACCTCGCCGCCTGATCGAAGCGTGTCGGTTGTGAGCTTCCCGTCCGCATCGAACCGATTCTCGACGGGCTGTCCCCGCGCAATCCGGCGGCGCACGCCCAGAAAGTAGCTCGGGAGGGCTGCGGGATTGGTCACAGTCTCGTTGAAGCAGATGCTGTCGTCCGAGGCGTTCAGCAACGTGCACGTCAGGCTGGTGCCACTGCGAGGGATGCCGGTGACGACATAGTTCTTCTCGCCGCGAAGCTCCTCCATCCCTCTCAGGAGCAGGTTCTTCGGACGTACGGCGAGCTGACGGAGCGATCGCATAGGCTGTTCCTTCCAAGGCGACGCGACAGGAGGCGGCGGTCGGCGGCGGCCCCGTTCGTTCGCGATCGAGGCCGTCCGGTTCATGCGGCGAGTGTAGAGCTGCGGGCATCTCCCGTCACCAGGAAGCAGGCGCCGGGCTGGCTTCTGGCGGGGCCGAGCTGGCGGGGGACCTGCGCGAGCCGGTGTGGGTGGTCCGCTGCCGGGAGGTCGTCGAACGGGCCGCGTGAGGCCGGCCGAGGTCAGCCGACAAAGCCCTCGATCGCCTCGAGCCACCCGTCGGGGCGCTCCAGGTGGGCGGTGTGTCCTGCTTCGGGGACGTCGGCCCGGCGGGCGTCGGGCATCCGGTCGGCCATGGCGTCGGCGATGCGGCGGAACTTGTCGTCCAGGGCGCCCGTGAGCAGCAGGGTCGGCGCCTGCACGCGGTCGAGGACGTCCCAGAAGGAGGGCTGGCGGCCGGTGCCGAGGCCCCGGAGGCAGGCCGCGAGCGCGGGGGGCGCGTTGTCGAGCCGCCTCGTGCGTGCAGCCGCCAGGACGTCCGCCGGGAGGCGGCGCTGGGTGGCGAAGAGCGGCAGGGCCATCCAGCGGTCCACGAAGGGCTCCATGCCGAACCGCTCCAGGTCGCGCGCCAGGGCCTCGTCGCGCTCCCGCCGGGCGGCGCGTTCCTCCGCGTCTTCCAGGCCCGGCGAGGCCCCCTCCAGCACGAGGCGATCGACGCGATGCGGTCGCAGGACGGCGGCCCCCAGCGCGAGCCGGCCGCCCATGGAGTAGCCGATCCAGTCCGCCCGGTCGGCGCCCGCCGCGTCGAGGACCCGCTCAAGGTCGTCCAGGACGCGCTGCAGCGCGTATCGAGCCGGATCGACCGGACGCGCGCTGCGACCGTGGCCGGGCAGATCCACGGCCAGCACCCTGCGGCCCCTGGCCAGGCGCTCCAACAGCGACCTGCCCCAGGCCGCGGCGGACCCGGTGAAGCCGTGGAGTAGCACCGTCGCGGGTCCGTCGCCGCGGTCGTCGACCCGGATGCGATCGCCGTCTCTCGTCTCGACATCCATGCCCGCAGCGTACCCGATCCGGGCCTTTGCGTTGGCCCCGGGCCGTGGGCATCCTGAGCCGGATCGGAGGCGAGGAGGCGACATGGGCAGGTGGGTGTCGTGGGTCGCGGTGGCGGTGCTCTGCGTCGGGTTCGGCCTCGGGGGATGCATCAGCGTGGATCGCGCGGATCCCGACGAGCAGTGCGTGCCCGAGTGCTCCGGCCGCGAGTGCGGCGACGACGGCTGCGGAGGCTCCTGCGGGACCTGCGAGTCGGGCCTCGTGTGCTCGGAGGGGTCCTGCGAGGACGCGGGGATCGAGCGCTGCCTCGACGTCGCCCCGGCGAGCATCGACTTCGGCCAGGTCGCCGTGGGCGAGCAGCACACCCGCACCCTCGAGCTCGAGGCGTGCAGCCCTTCGGCCGTCGGGATCGAGCAGGTCCGGATCGCGGATTCCGGCGCGGGCATGCTCTCCCTCGATCTCAGCGGACTCCCGGGTCTCGGCTCCGACGACGGGCAGCTCACGATCGAGGACCCGATGGTGATCCTCGCCGGGGGCTCGTCCGCGACCATCACCGTGCGCCTGGACGCCTCGGCCCCCGTGCCCCGGGACGAGCAGGGCCTGATCGAGGGCGCCGTCCAGCTCACCACCGACGCGGCCCCCGCGGAGCGGAACATCCCCGTCAAGGCCCGGGTAGGGACCGCGCCTCCCCCGGGGCCGAAGGCGGTCATCGACGTCGCCGAGGGCGCGCAGGTCGAGACGGACACCGTCCTCCACCTGGACGGCTCGGAGAGCAGCGCCCCAGGCGGGGTGGCCGCATGGAGGTGGTCGTTCACCGGGCCCGAGGGGGCGGACGCGTCCTTCCAGCCGTCGGCGATGCTGGCCACGCCGTCGCTCGTCGTCGACACGCCGGGCGTCTGGACCATCCGGCTCGAGGTCGAGGGGTCGGGCGGCGGGACGGACACCGCGAGCGTGAGCGTGGAGGTCTTCGACGTCTCGGACCTCTACGCCGTGCTCGAGTGGGACGCGCCCGGCGACGGCGACCCGGACGACATCTTCGGCGCGGACGTGAACCTGCACCTCGTCCACTCGGACGCGGGCTCCGGCGACACGAACGGCGACGGCCTCCTGGACGGGTGGTTCGACCTCGCCTGGGCCTGCTGGGCCGACAACAGCAACCCGGACTGGGGGTCGACCGGGAACTTCGACGACGATCCCTACTGGACCGAGGAGGACGACAAGGAGGAGATCTACCTGGAGGTCCCCGAGAGCGGCGTCACGTACCGCGTCGGGGTGCACTACTTCGCGGACGACGGCTTCGACCCCGTCGGCGAGGTCTTCGCCACGGTCCGGGTCTACTCCGGCGAGACGCTCCTCCTCGAGCAGCCGAACATCGGCCTCGACCTGCACGACTTCTGGGAGGTCGGCGCCGTGTCCTTCCCGTCCGCCGAGGCGGAGTCCTTCGACGACGGCGGCAGCGGCCCGCGCATCATCTCGGGGGTGTCGGCGTTCCCCGGTCTGCCGTAGGGGGCGCGGATCCTTTCGGCGCGGCGGCCCGGTTCCGCCCCGCGGGTGGTGGTCGGTAGAGACGGGACCGCTCCTCCCCTAACATGCCTCGGCACGCAGGGAGGGAGCCGTGGGATTTCGAGCGATGGCGGCGGTGGCGGCGATGGTTCTCGGCGCGGGGTTCCCGGGGTGTGACGACTCCGCGGGATCGCCTACCGACGACGGCGGCGCAGACGTCGCAGGAGACACCATCGTCGGGGACGCGGCCGGGGACGCAGACGCCGGACCGACGATCGGGGACTGGCCGCAGCCGACGTTCTGCGAGGTGGACGAGGCCGCCGTGGACTCGCTCTGGGAGGGAATGACCCTCCGGGAGCGCGTCGGGCAGCACGTGATGCTCGGCATCGAGCGGAGCGGACAGGCGGTGAGCGCCGAGGCCCGCACGATGCTGGAGGATTACGCCGTGGGCGGGATCTTCCTGGCCCCGCCCGCGACCATCAAGCTGGAGGACCCGGTCACCACGGCGGAGGTCGTGGCGGACGCGCAGGCCGCGGCGCAGGCCACGACCGGCGTGCCGCTCTGGGTAGCCCTCGACCAGGAGGGCGGGCCGAACGCGGCCGTGAACAGCCTGACGGGCGGGACGGACACCATCGGCTCCATGCCCATCGGCGCGACCATGGACCCGCAGGTGGCCTTCGAGCAGTTCGACATCATGGGCCGCGAGGTCCGCGCCCTCGGCTTCAACATGGACCTGGGGCCGGTCCTCGACACGCTCACCAGCACGCACCACGGCAACCTCAACACGCGCGCCTTCGGCCCCCGCCCGCACCTGAACGCGGCGCTGGGCGTGGCGGCGGTCGCGGGGCTCCAGCAGAACCTGGTGATGGCCACGGGCAAGCACTTCCCCGGCGACGGCCTGACCGCGGGGAACACCCACCGCGTCCACGTGACCGTCGACGCCACCCGCGAGGAGATGGAGGAGACGCTCCTGATGCCGTTTCAGGCGGCCGTGGATCACGGCGTCGGCGCCGTCATGACCATCCCGGCGCAGTACACGGCCTTCGACGACGAGCGCAGCGCCATCACCTCGCGCGCCGTCACGACGGACCTGCTCCGGGGGGACATGGGCTTCGAGGGCCTCGTGGTGACCGACTCCCTGGGCATGGAGGGCGTGAATATCGGGCTGGAAGACGGCGACGTGAAGGGCCTCGAGGCCCTGAAGGCCGGCGCCGACGTCCTGCTCGACGTCACCATGCCGCCGGGCGAGGCGGACGCGCTGTACGCCGCCGTGGAGGACGCCCTCGCCGACGGCAGCCTGGACACCGCGGAGTTCGAGGCCTCGACGAAGCGCATCCTCCGCGAGAAGCAGCGCTGGTGCCTCTTCGAGGGCGCCCCGGTGGCGCCCGGGGAGGTCGAGGACCACCTGGCCCGGCCCGAGGACGCCGCCCTGTCCCGCGCCCACGGCGAGCAGGCCGCCGTGCTGCTGGCCGACGACGGCGGCGCCCTGCCCCTCGGCGGGAAGCAGGTGCTCTACGTCGGGCCGGACACCCTCTTCCAGGACGCCGGATCGGGCTGGCTGAACACGGTCGACCAGACCTTCGCGGACGCCATGCGGGCCCACGACCCCAGCGTGGCCGACGTGACCTGGCAGCTCGCGCCGAACCCCGGACAGCTCTACGAAGACGCCCTCGACGCCCTGGCCGACACGGGCGCAGACGTGCTCGTCGTCGGGACGCTCCAGGGGCGCTTCTCCCTGGAGCAGCAGCAGGTCGTCGAGTGGCTCCTGGAGAGCGTCGACGTGCCGGTGGTGCACGTCATCCTGGGCGTCCCCTTCGACTGGTTCCAGACGCGCGGGCGCGTCTCCGCGGGGCTGGCGCTCATGGGCAGCCGCTCGGCCATGGTCGAGGCCGGCGCGGCGGTGCTCTACGGCGAGGCCGAGCCCGGAGGCACCATGCTCTACGACCTCAGCGAGGGCTCCGTCGGCGAGGTGGGCGGAAGGCCCGGCGAAGGCGACGACGTCGATCGCTGCGAGACGGAGTCCGTCGCGTGCGCCGGCGGCGGTGCCTGCGTGGACACGGGAGACCACTACGGCTGCGTGTGCCAGCCCAACTGGCACCCGGCGCCCGACGGCCTGGACTGCGTCCCGGACGGAGAGTGAGCCCATGAAGCGACTGATCCCGGTTTTCGCGGCTCTGGGTCTGGTCGGCTGCGGCGACGCGGACGCTCCGGACAGCGGGGGCCGGGATGTCGCCGGGGACGACACCGAGGCGAGCCCCACCCTGGCGGCCGATCTGCCCGACGGTTTCCACCTCGGCGCGGCGACGGCCGCCCACCAGGTCGAGGGGGGCCAGACCAACAACTGGACGTGGTGGGAGACGCTGCCGGCGTTCTCCGACTTCGTCGACGAGTCCTCGGGGCAGGCGGCCGACCACTGGAACCGCTACGAGGAGGACCTGGACCTGCTCGCCGGAATGGGCCTGGACACCTACCGCATGTCCATCGAGTGGTCGCGCGTGGAGCCCGAGCGAGACCAGGAGGACGCGGAGGCCGTCGCCCACTACGGGGACGTCTTCGCGGCCATGGAGGCCCGCGGAATCCGGCCGTCCGTCACCCTGCACCACTTCACCGAGCCCCAGTGGCTGGCGGACCTGACCGTGGTGGAGGAGCCCTTCAACGAGACGTTCTGCCCCGACGGGCCGACGGAGGGGGACCTCTGCTCGTGGCTCAGCCCGGGGACCGTGGACGAGTTCGCCGAGTACTGCGGGCGCATGGCCGAGGTCTACGGCGACCGGGTGGACGAGTGGTGGACCCTCAACGAGGCCCCCGGCGTCTGGACCGGCGGCTTCGTGACCGGCGACTTCCCGCCGGGCCTGTCCGCCTGGTCCTGGGAAGAGGTGGAGGCCCACTCCCTGCCCGCCCTGCGGAACCTCATGGCGGGCCACGCTGCGTGCTACCGCGCGGTCCACGACGAGGACACGGTCGACGCGGACGGGGACGGCGTGGCCGCGCGGGTAGGCCTCACGGTGGGCACCGGCAACGCGCGGCCGGCGGACCCGGAGAACCCGGACGACGTCGCCGCCGCCGAGCAGGCGACCTACGTGGCCAGCCACCTGGTGCTCGACGCCGTGGCGGAGGGGCGCCTGGACGCCGACTTCGACGCGGATCCCGAGGAGCAGCACCCCGAGTGGGCGGGCACCCTGGACCTCATCGGCCTGCAGTACTACGCGTCCACGACGGTGGTCGGGGTGTCGGTGCACCCGCTGTTGCTCGGGACCCCGTGCGTCGCCATCGAGGGCTTCACCCGGCTCCTGAAGGACCGGGGCTGCCCGGGACCGCCCACGGACGAGTTCCCGTTCGACGACGCCGGGGACGGCGAGATCTACGGCCGCCAGCACGACCCGGACGGCCTCGCCGAGGTCCTCGGCGGCCTGCACGCGCGCTATCCGGACACGCCCATCGTGGTCACGGAGCACGGCTACGCCAACGACGACGCCATGCGGGCGAACAGCATCCTCCGACACCTCCGGGCGGCGAGCGAGGCCGTCGAGGCGGGCGTGCCCCTCGAGGGCTACTACCACTGGTCTCTGCTGGACAACTTCGAGTGGGGCCGGGGCTTCGACGTGCGCTTCGGCCTCGTCGAGGTGGACTTCGAGGGCGACCTGTCGCGCACCCTGACCGTCGCGGCGGACGTGTACCGCGCCGTCGCGGAGGCCGGGGGAATCCCCGAGGATCTCTGGGAGACGTGGTCGGACCCGGACGACCTGCCGACGCGGTGACGACGGGCGTGTCACGGCGGGCCGTTCCTCGTACGCACGGCTGGCCGGATCGCTCTGCGGCTTGTCCGGATCCGCTCCCGGGACTTCACGCCGACGGGTCGTGTGCCTACCCTGCCGGGCGGCCGACCGCCGGGGACGGCTCACAGTTCGTCACATGTCGCAAGACGAAGGCCTCGCGCAAAGACGCGAAGACGCAAAGGGAAACGGCACGCTTCGGCCCGGTGTGCTCGCTGTGGGCCTGCACGCGACCCGACGGTCTCAGCCGAATCGGTGTGCAAGCGGTTCGCTGGCTTTTGCGTCTTGGCGGCTTGGCGGCTTGGCGCGTAACTGTCCGCGAGACCGGGGGATCCCGAGATGTGTAGGACTGTGAGCCGGGGACGGCGGTCCTACTGCATCTTCCCCATGTTCCCCGCACCTTGGCGACGCCGCGGGCTCAGGCGTCCCCGACGGAGGACTTCCACCCGGTGGCCAGAGCCAGGAGCTGGGTGAAGCTCTCGACGGCCTCCTCGTCACCCTCCCCGCGGGCCAGCTCCAGGCCACGCTCGGCCTCCCGGGCCGCGTCCTCGCGCCGGCCCGACATGACCAGGGCCTGGGCCAGCATGGAGCGCACCGAGGCTTCGGCGGCCGAAGCGCCCTCCCGCCGGGCGTGCTCGGCCGCAGGCTCCAGGATGGCCACCGCCTCCGCGAAGCGCTCGGCCTCCATCTCCTCGCCCGCGCGGCTGCGCGCCTCGTTGGCCTCCTCGCGCACGCGCGCGAGATCCACCTTGCTGAGGGCGTCACGCCGACTCCCCGGCTCGAGGTCCCCGAGCAGCTCGCGGAAGTGGGCCTCGGCGCGGGGCTCGTTCATACGCCCGGCGATGGCCGCCGCGCGCTCCAGGTGCGGCCTGGCCTCCTCGCCCCGGCGCATCATGATGAGCGCCTGGGCCAGCATCCCGCGGGCGGACGCCTCCACTGCCGCGTGGCCGCTGGCCTCCGTCGACTCGGCGAGGGCCTCGAGGAGGGTCACCGCCTCCTCCGGGTGGGCGCGGGTCAGGGCGTCGCCGGCCCGGTCCAGGGCGGCCTCCATCTCCTGCTCCGTCAGCGGACGGTTCGGATCCTCCTCCGGGTGCAGCGCCTGGTCGAGCTGATCGGCCAGCCCCCCGTAGTGGGCCGCGCTCTCCTCGTCCCCGCGCGCGACCGCCAGCTCGTGCGCCCGCCGCGCGTGCGGCTCCGCGCGCGAGACGTCCCCGAGCTGGGCCAGAGCCGGCGCCAGCAGCCCGCGCACGAGCATCTCCGCCTCCTCCAGGCGCTCCACGGTCGCCCGCTCCAGCGCCGGCTCCAGGGCCTCCACCGCGTCCCGCGGACTCCCGGCCCGTAGCGCCTTCACGGCTGCCTGCAGGCTCGCCTCCATCGCCGCGTCCATCGCTCCTCCCGGGCCGTACCACCCTCCATGTGTGGATCCTCCCACAACTCGCGCGCGGGATGCGAGCGACCGCCCACGACGGCCACGGACGGGCGCGCAGATACGCCCTCCGACGCCTCCACGGGGGCGAACGAGCACATTGTGCGCCATATCGCACAATCACCATTTCCCCTGGAGCATTTGCCCCAGCGCTGCAGGCCCGGGCCCGGGCCCCGGTGGGCAATCACACCCGGGACGAGCCCCCTCGCCCCCCTCGCAGCGCGATCTCCACGCTCGCCTGCCATCGCCCCCCGACGTCTCCGAGGCAGACACGCCGTGGGTGAGCGGTGATTCACGCCAGGCGGCCGGATCGCCTGTCCCGCTGCGGTTCCGAGCCGCGGCACGGTCGTTGCAAGACCCTCGTAGCGACGCGTTCTCACGACCCGATGGAGTCGAGACGTGACCATCGCCCAACAAGCCCCCGCCTCCTCCGAGGAGCACGGCGACCCGGAGACGGAGCGCCGCGCCGTGGCCCGCGAAGAGCCTCGCGGGGTACACCTCGCGGAGGTGGAGCTCCCCGGCGGACGCTCGCCGCAGGCCTGGAGTCCTGTGGAGCGACGTCGCCACTCCCCCTCGGGACCCATGCGGCTCCGGGGCACCCCGTACCCCCCTCCGGGGGTGCGGGGGAGTCGTCTGTGCGAAGCCACGCGCCGGAACGTGAAATCGCACACCCGGAGAGTCCGCTCCCCCGAGCTTGCGCCAACCCACCCCGGGTCCTACCGGTAGGAACAGCGCTTGCAAGCCCGCGCCACCCCAAATGAATGGGGCCGACGCCCCTCGAACCGAGGATAGCCCACGATGGTACAGACCGCCGCGAACCTTCGCGAAACGAGGCCCGAGTCGGGCGACGCCCGGAGAGACGGAAGCGCCGCCGCCACCACCCCGATCCGCGAGCAGATCATCGAGATTGTGAGCGACTCGGGCGAGGGAGCCCAGACCGCCGGTCAGCTCCTGGGCGCCGTGTCCGCCAAGATGGGCAACGGCGTCTGGACGGTGGAGATCATCCCCGCCGAGATCGAGCCGCCTCCGCGCTCGAGGGCGGGCGCCAGCGGAATCCGCATCCGCATCGGCGACTCGGAGATGACCAACATGGGCGACTCCGCCGACCTGGTGGTCGCCTTCAACGAGCAGGTGCTCTACAGCCGCATCGACCAGGACGCCCTCCGTCCCGGCACGACGCTCCTCATCGAGAGCAAGTGGGCGGACTCCGGCTCCGAGGAGATCCGCGAGGCGTACGCCAAGGCCCTCGAGGACTTCGAGGCCCGCGGCTACGACATCCGCCAGGTCCCGATGGAGGAGGAGACCAAGAAGATCACGGACAACCCGCGCCGCGGGAAGAACGTCTGGGTCCTCGGCGCCCTCTGCGCCCTGTACGACCGGGACGTGGACCGCGTGCTCGGCGAGATCCGCGCCATCTTCGAGCGGAAGCGCAAGGGCGAGCACATCATCGAGATGAACCACAAGCTCCTGAAGGCCGGCTACGAGTGGGGCCTGGAGAACTTCGAGGAGCGGCACCACATCCCGGGGATGTCGGACGACAAGCAGCGCGTGGTGATGAACGGCAACGCCGCCATCGCCATGGGCGCCATGGCTGCGGGCATCGAGGTCTGCAGCATGTACCCCATCACGCCGGCCACGTCGGCGTCCCACTACCTGGCGGCCGCGTTCCATCGCGCCGGCGGGTTCGTCCACCAGGCCGAGGACGAGATCGCCGCGGCAGGCTTCGCCGTCGGCTCCTCCTACGCCGGCAAGACCGCGCTGACGGTCACCTCCGGCCCGGGCATGGCCCTGAAGACGGAGATGATCGGCCTCGCCGTCATGACGGAGGTCCCCCTGGTCATCGTGGACGTCCAGCGCGGCGGCCCCAGCACCGGCCTCCCCACCAAGGTCGAGCAGGGCGACCTGCTGTCCTCCCTGTTCGGGCACCCGGGCGACACCCCCAAGGTGATCATCGCCCCGTCCAGCATCGAGGAGTGCTTCCACATGATGATCACGGCGCGGAAGATCGCCGAGACCTTCCGCACCCCGGTCATCGTCCTCACCGACGCCAACCTGGCCACCGGCCAGTCCCCGTTCGTCCGCCCCGACGTCCAGGAGGAGTGGCTGTCCCCGCCGGTCGACCAGTCCCCCTGGACCGAGGGCGTCAAGGCCTTCGACTGGGACGAGGAGACGGGCCTGTCGAAGCGGCCCATCCCCGGCCAGCCGGGCGGTGAGTACATCCTCACGGGCCTGGCCCACGACGAGACCGGCGGGGTGGCCTACGAGTCCGCCATCAACCAGAAGGCGATGACCCGCCGCAGCGCCAAGCTCGTGGCCCTCCGCAAGAGCCTGAAGCCGCCCGAGGTCTTCGGCGAACCCGAGGGCGACCTGCTGGTCGTCGGCTGGGGCTCCACCCGCGGCGCCATCGAGGAGTCGGTGGCCAAGCTCCGCGACGAGGGCCACAAGATCTCCGCGCTGCACCTGCGGTTCCTGTCGCCGATGGAGCCCGGGCTCGAGGAGATCTTCTCGAAGTTCGACAAGGTCATGACGGTGGAGATCAACTACGGCGACGACCCGGTGGGTGTGTTCGCCGGAGACAACAGGCGCTACGCCCAGCTCGCCTGGCTGCTGCGCGCCCAGACCCTGTGCGACGTCGACAGCTGGGCCCGGGTGCCGGGTCAGCCGCTGCCGCCTGGAATGATTCGCGACGCGATCCTCGAGCGCCTCGGAGGGAAGTGATGTACGGGCTCAAGAGTGACTGGTTGGAAGAGCTGAACCCCTGCTACTTCACCCTCGAGGACTACGAGGGGAGCGTCGCCCGGTGGTGCCCGGGCTGCGGTGACCACGCCGTGCTCACCGCCGTCCAGCGCGTCTGCCGCGACGAGCAGCTCCCCCCCGAGAAGACCGTCGTGGTCTCCGGCATCGGCTGCTCGAGCCGCTTCCCCCACTACATGGGGACCTACGGCTTCCACGGCCTGCACGGCCGCGCGCTGCCGGTGGCCTGCGGCATCCGGGCCCGCCGCCCGGACCTGCACATGTTCGTGACGACGGGTGACGGGGACAACTGCTCCATCGGAGCGGGCCACTGGGTCCACGCCATCCGCTACAACATGAACATGTCGGTGCTGCTCTTCGACAACAACGTCTACGGGCTCACCAAGAACCAGACGTCGCCGACGTCCTCGCAGGGCCAGGTCAGCAACACGCACCCCCGCGGCGCGTGGCTGCGGCCCATCGACCCCATCGCGACGACGCTGTCCATCACGAACGCATCGTTCGTGGCGCAGGTGCCCGACTGGAACCCGGCCCTGCTCTACAAGGTCCTCCTGATGGCCCACCGCCACGAGGGCCTCGGCTTCGTGCGCATCCTCCAGCGGTGCCCGCACTACACGCCGAAGCTCTGGGATCCGCTCCAGAAGGATCCGGGCAATATGCTGCTCATGACCCACCCGGACGGCCTGGAGGAGGACGACGTCCTGAAGCGCCTGTTCCCCAACCGGGTCGAGCACGACCCCACCGACATGTCCGAGGCCCGGGACCTGGCGGCGCACCCCGACCTGACCCCGGTCGGCATCTTCTACCGCAACGAGGACGTGGATCGCTATGACCAGTACACCGTCGAAGGGCTGGCCACGCCGCGAGACGAGAAGCTCGAGGCCGTCCGTCGGGAGCTCGACCGGTATGCTGTCTGAGGGAGGAGCCGTCATGGACCCCGCGGCCGAGGTCACATCCACCAAGCCGGACTCGTCCACCGAGACGATCCGCACCCTGACCGGGTTCGAGGCCATCGCCGCCACGGAGGAGCGCCTCTGCGGCGCCCCCGTGTCGGACCACCCCGCCATCGCGGAGGGCCTGGCCCTCGCCGGGATGCGCGCGGCGAGCCTGTTGAACCACGACGGGATGCCCCACCGCCCCCAGGAAGGGCGCCTGGCGGCCTCCTGCGTCCACCACGTGGCCGGCGACGAGCCCGCCCCCATCGCCCCCGCCGACTGGGGCGCCGTCCTCGCGGCCGGCACGGCGCAGCAGGCCGTCGACCACACCCTCGCGGCCCACGAGATCAGCGCCCGCCTCGGGCGCCCGGTCCTCGCGGTCGTGGGGCTGGACGCCGCCGAGCGCCTGGACATGGTCCGCCTCCCCACGGTCGGCGCGCAGCCGGTCGGGGGGACGGGGGACAACGAGGGCCCGGAGAGCGCCCTGGACGTCGCCCGCGACGTCCTCCGGCGGCTCGGGGAACGCTCGGACCGTGTCCTGGAGCCGGTGACGGTGACCGGCCCCGACGAGGCCGACCTGGCCCTCGTCGTGCTCGGGCGCGGCGCCGAGGCGGCGCGCACCGTCGCCGAAGCCTGCACCCGGGCCGGCACCCCTGTGAGGGCGGTCGCCGTCCAGCTCCTGGCGCCGTTCCCCGCCGACGAGGTGGGGGCGGCGATCGAGGGCACAGGCACCGTGGTCGTCGCGGACGGGTCGCCCCTGAGCGATCTCCTCCTCGACCCCGTCGAGCGTCTCGCCTCCACGGCTGCGGTCCGGCCTCGCGTCATCGGCGCAGACTGGACCGGCGGGGTGCAGGCCCTGGCCGACACCGTGGCCCCGCACCTGCCCGACGGCGCGCCGTCCATCACGGGCGACGAGCCGACGGACGACCGCCTCGGCCGCGTCCGCGTGGCTCCGCGCGGTCCCTGGGGCGAGGCGGTCGCGCGCGACCTCCTGGCCGCCGCCGCCTTCGCCGGCGAGGCGACCATCGAGGCCGTCTCCGGCCGGGACGTCCGCTGGCACGGACCGTTCGGCGCCGGCCGCGACCTGCTGCTGGTGACGGACGAGGACGCGCTGCTGGAGCCCGGCCTCCTGGAAGGGCTCCGCCCCGGCGCGAGCGTCGTCGTCCTGGCGCGGGCCGTCTCCGGTCGCGCCCTGGCCAAGCGCCTGGGCCCCACGATCTGCAAGCGCCTGCTCGCAGCCGATCTCGACGTGCGCTGGCTCGACCTCGACCTGGTGGACCGGGCCGCCGCGGAGGACGGCGGTGAGGCCACGCGGGCCGCGGTCGCCGGAGCCTGCGTCGCGGTCCTGGACGCGGACGCGGTGACCACCATCGCGGATCGCGGCCTCGACGCCGGCGAACAGGCCCGGGTGCGCTGGTTCCGCGCCGGCGCCAAGGCCCCCAAGGCCCTGAGCGCCGAGCAGCTTCGAGCCGGCACCGGCCCGGAGGAGATGGACTTCCGCCAGCGCAGGGACCTGCCGAAGCTGCCCGCCGAGGCGGGCGCCGAAGCGGACGCCTGGCGCGAGCGGGTGCACGCGCTCCACATGGACCCGGACGCCGTCGGCGTCGCCCCGGGCACGCCCGTCCGGCCGGCCTCCGTGGCCGCGCTGTCGGCGAGCCTGGACCGCGCCGCCACGGGCCCGTTCGTGCTCGTGACCACCGGCCGAGACGACGCCCCGCTGGACCTCCACACGCTCCCGGACGCCCTCTCGCGGGCCCTGGAGCACGTGAAGCCGGCGGATCGCGTCCTCACCGACAACCTCGCCCTCCTCGAGCAGATCGCCGTCCGGAAGCTCGCCACGCGGGCCCCGGGCGCCGAGCTTCGGGACCTGGTGAGCGACGCGGGCCGCGCCCTGACCGCCGAGCTCTGCCTCGGCGAGGAGGAGGCCGCGACGCTCGACTCCGCGCTCGCCGCGCTCGTCGGCGCGCTGCCGGAGGAGGCCGAGGTCTGGGCCCCTCGGGAGGGCGCCGCCGTGGCCCTGCACCGCCGGGTGCTGGACACCGTCCGCGGCCCCGCCCGCGAGGCCTTCCACGACGAGATGCGCGGCCTCCGCGAGCGCCTGCACGACCTGCTGCTGCTGGGCAGGCTCGGCTCCGACGAGGGCAAGAGCGCCGAGACGCTGGGCTCGTCCATCGGCGCGCTCGGCGCGCGGCTGAACCTGGACGCGCTGTCGAACACCATTCCGAGCCAGCGCGGCTCCGAGCCGCTCACCGACGAGCGGCGGCGGCGCATCGAGCGCGCCATGGATACCCTGGGCCGCTTCCTGAGCGGCGAGGACGCCCCCGCGGACGTCGTCTACGTGGCGGAGCCCGGCCAGGCGCCGGACACGGGCGACCCCGTCCTGACACACCGCAGCCCGCTGACCGCCGCCATCGGCGTCTTCGACGGGCTCGCGCGGCGGATGGCCGAGGTCTTCCGCGCCATGCGCGTGGCGCGCCTCGAGATCGCCGGGTCCTATCGCCCGGAGGTCCACGACGCCGCCCTCGCCGACCTCCAGTGGGAGGGCTTCACCCCCGCCGA
>JBNJGB010000046.1:0-42109 GCA_051747385.1 Myxococcota bacterium | reverse complement strand
TGTCCGACTTTGCGACCGCCCTCCCTTGCCCGTGCCCTTGCCCGTGCCCTTGCCTGCTCTCAGACGCGAAAAACCCATCGTTTCCGAGCGGCTGCAATCCGGTGCCGGGCGTCGTACCGCCGCGCGGCCCACGCTTCTCCGACTTTGCGACCGCCCTCCCTTGCCCGTGCCCTTGCCCGTGCCCTTGCCTGCTCTCAGACGCGAAAAACCCATGGTTTCCGAGCGGGTGCAATCCGGTGCCGGGCGCCGTACCGCCGCGCGGCCCACGCTTCTCCGACTTTGCGACCGCCCTCCCTTGCCCGTGCCCGTGCCCTTGCCCTTGCCTGCTCTCAGACGCGAAAACCCATTGTTTCCGAGCGGGTGCAATCCGGTGCCGGGCGTCGTACTGCCGCGCGGCCCACGCTTCTCCGACTTTGCGACCGTCCTGGTAGCCGCCCCGGGACGCCTGGTTTCGACGCTCCGGATCGTGCTATCGGGTGGAGCGCCGACGAACCCCCGGATCGGAGCCCCATGCCCATGGTCCCCAGCGCCTCGCGAATCCTTCCGGCAGCGGCCCTCCTGACGACGCTCCTCGCCCTCGCCGTGGGCTCGACGGCGAGCGCCCAGTGCGTGCCGTGGTGCGACGCCCGGGACCGCGAGTGCGGCCCCGACGGGTGCGGCGGGCAGTGCGGGCCGTGCGGACCGGGGCAGGAGTGCTCCGACCAGTTCACCTGCGAGGGCGAGTGCATCCCCGACTGCGAGGGCAAGGCGTGCGGGGGCGACCTGTGCGGCGGGACCTGCGGCACCTGCCCGGCCGGGAGCTTCTGCGACGAGGCGTTCCAGTGCGCCTGCGACCCGTCCTGCGCGGGCCTGGAGTGCGGCGAGAACGCCTGCGGCGACCCCTGCGGCACCTGCCCGGCCAACCACGTCTGCGCCGACGGTGTCTGCTGCGAGAAGCAGTGCGACGGGCTCAACTGTGGGCCCGACGGCTGCGGGGATACTTGCGGGAACTGCCTGTCCGGATACCGCTGCGACGCAGGCATCTGCGCATCCTGTGAATCGTGCGCGTCACGCGGGTGGGAGTGCGGCGAGATCTGCGGCGCCTCCTGCGGCTCTTGCAGCGACAACGAAGCCTGCCAGGACGGCCAGTGCGTGTCCGACTGCCAGCCCGACTGCGACGGCCTGGAGTGCGGCGGCGACGGCTGCGGAGGCACCTGCGGCACGTGCGGCGACGGCGAGACCTGCTCCGAGGGGCTGTGCGTCTGCGCCCCGGACTGCGCCGGCAAGGAGTGCGGCGACGACGGCTGCGGGAGCGCGTGCGGGACCTGCGCGAGCGGCGAGGTCTGCCAGGCCTTCCAGTGCGTGGGCGCCGGCGGGCCGGACGCGGGGCCGCCAGACGCGGGCTCGGCCGACGTCCCCGTGGGTCGCCCGTGCCCGAGCGGCCAGCGGTGGGATCCGTACGTGGCCGAGTGCGTGGTCGGCGACGATCCGCCCGGCGAGACCGGGGACGGGGGCGGCGACGGCTCCGGGTGCGCCGGGGGATCGGCCTCCGGGGGCCTCGCGGGTCTCCTCGCGGCGCTGGGCCTGCTGGTCACGCGCCGACGTCGGACGGCCTGACTCAGAGGGCGTCCACGCCCTCCTCGAGGAGGCGCTTCATCTCCGCGCCGAGCCGCGCCAGGTGATAGCCGTCGAAGCAGCGGTGGTCGAAGGTGCCGCCGATCCGCAGGACGGGGCGGGCGACCACCTCGCCGTCCTCGACGACGGGCCGCTCCTGCACGGAGCCCAACAGCAGGACCACGGGCGGCCCGGGCGGGAACAGCGGCGCGAAGCCCGTGTCGATGCCCATCATCCCCATGCTGGTGACCATGGCGGAGCCGAAGGGATCCCGCGGCAGGCCCAGCCAGCGCAGGTCCAGGTTGAAGACCACCTGCAGCCAGACGAGGAAGCGCAGCACCGGCTTGAGGACGAAGCGCGGGATCCGGTCGATGTGGCGCTTGGAGGTCTCGATCTCGGCGTCCTGGCGCGCCCTCGCCTTCTCCACGCGCTCCGTGACCTCCCTCGCGAGCTCCGGGAGGGGCTTCCGGTCGGCCTGCCGGATCTTCACCCCGGAGAGGTCGGTCGCGCCCAGGCCCTCCTCGGTCGGGAGGGCCACCTGCAGGAAGACGTCCACGTCCTCGCGGCGCCAGCTCCGGGTGAGGCGCGGGGTCACGTTCGCGTCGGGGTGCTGCGCGAAGGCCAGGCCGACGGCCCGGGCCACGAGGTGGGTCCATGTGACCCGGAACCCCTCCGCGCGCAGGGCGTCGATGCGGCGCTGCCCCGCCCGGGCGTCGATGTCCATGTAGCCGTAGATCGTCGGATCACCCGGCTTGTCCCACGCGGCCATGGCCATGCGGCGGAAGGACGACTCGCGCGCAGGGCCGCTGTACGCGATGTAGGGCATCGTGGACCTCCGGCGGCGCCTCGTGGGAGCGTGGAAGTATGGACCAGAGGAGCGCGGCGTGCCACCGCACCGACCTCGACCCTTGTCCGTCGGCCCTCGGGCCGCTACAACCGCCGCTCGTGTCATCGACGGAGGGAGAGGGCATGCGCGCAGCGACGACGGTGGTGATCCTGGCGCTCTGGACGACCGCCTGCGCCACGCCGGCGCCGACGACCACCCCCACACCGGACCAGGCCGGGACGCCGGCCGGGGAGGCAGGCTTGAAGCTGGATCTGGAGCACGACACCGACCGGGACGACCCGGTCTGGAGCAGCGCAGAGCGCCTGACGGCGCGGTGCGACGCAGGCCTCGACCGGGCGCGGGCCCTCCGCGAGCAGCTGAAGCAGCCCGTGGACGGTCCGCGCACCGAGGCGAACACCCTCGAGCCGTTCGACCGGATGCTGGAGACCCTGGACACGTCCTCCGGCTGGGCCGGGCTCCTGTTCAGCGTGCACCCCGACGCGGAGGTCCGCGATGCGGCGCGCGAGTGCCAGGAGCGGCTGGCCCGGTTCTCCAACGACGTGAACCTGGACCGCGGACTGTACGAGGCCGTGGCCGCGGTGGACAGCGGGGGCCTGGACGGGCTGTCGCAGCGCTTCGTGGAACACCTCCTGCGCGACTTCCGGCGCTCCGGCGTGGACCAGGACGAAGAGACGCGGGCGCGGCTCGCGGCCATCCACGAGCGGATGGTGGAGATCGGCCAGGACTTCCAGAAGAACGTCCGCGAGGATGTGCGCTCCATCGAGGTGGACGGTCCGGAGGCCCTGGCCGGTCTGCCGCAGGACTACATCGACGCGCACCCGCCCGGCGACGATGGGAAGATCCGGATCACGACGGACTACCCGGACTTCTTCCCCTTCGAGACGTACGCGGAGGACGGCGAGCTGCGGCGCGCCCTGTACCAGGAGTTCATGCAGCGGGGCTGGCCGGGCAACGCCGAGCTGCTGAAGGAGCTCCTCGCCCTGCGCGACGAGTACGCGTCCACCCTGGGCTTCGACACGTGGGCCGCCTACAACGCCGAGGACAAGATGGTCCGCACGGCGGACACCATCGAGCAGTTCATCGAGCAGGTGGCCGAGTCGGCGCGGCCGCGGATGGAGGCGGACCTGGAGGACCTCCTGGCGCGCAAGCGGGAGGACGAGCCGTCCGCCGAGCACATCCAGGTGTGGGATCGCTTCTACTACGTGGGCAAGGTCCGCGAGGCCCGGTTCGACTTCGACGCCCGGGACGTGCGCCCCTACTTCCCCTATCCGCGGGTCCGCGACGGGATCCTGGACCTGTACGCGGAGCTGTTCGGGGTCCGCTTCGAGGTCGACGCCTCCCAGCCGGTCTGGCACGAGTCGGTCGAGGCCGTCGCCATGTACGACGGCGACGAGCTGATCGGCCGGTTCTACCTGGACATGCACCCGCGCCCCGGCAAGTACAAGCACGCGGCCATGTTCCCCATCCAGACGGGCCTCGCGGAGGGGCGCATCCCGGCCGCGTCGCTCATCTGCAACTTCCCGGAGCCCGGCGAGGGCAGCGACGCGCTGATGGAGCACAGCGACGTCGTGACCTTCTTCCACGAGTTCGGCCACCTCATCCACCACCTGCTGGCGCGGCGGGGCCAGTGGGTCTCCCTGGCCGGCATCAACGTGGAGTGGGACTTCGTGGAGGCGCCCAGCCAGATCCTCGAGGAGTGGGCCTGGGAGCCGACGGTCCTGCAGCGCTTCGCGAAGCACGTGGAGACCGGCGAGCCCATCCCCGCCGACATGGTCCACCGCATGGAGGGCGCCGAGGAGTTCGGCAAGGGCGTCCACGTCATGCGCCAGGTCTTCTACACGGCGTACAGCTACTACATGCACGCCCGGGACCCGGAGACGCTGGACCTCGAGGCCTTCACCGACGAGATCTACGAGCGGTACAACCCCTATCCGCGCCTCGAGGACAGCCGGGTGTACGCCAACTTCGGGCACCTCATCGGCTACAGCTCGATGTACTACACCTACCAGTGGTCCCTGGTCATCGCGAAGGACCTGTTCACGCGGTTCAGGGAGGCCGGGCTGCTGAACGACGAGGTGGCCCGGGAGTATCGCCGGGCCATCCTGGAGCCGGGCGGCACGAAGGACGCCGCGGAAATGGTCGAGGACTTCCTCGGCCGGCCCTTCAGCCTCGAGGCGTACCGCGAGTGGCTGGAGCGCCCCCCGGGCGGCTGATCTCCTCTTGGGTGTGGGGCGCCTGTCGCCCCTTGCCCTTGCCCTTGCCCTTGCCCTTGCCTGAAAGCGCGGCTCCGGCCGGAAACCGCGACGGGAGAGTTTTCCCGGACGCTGCTAGGAGGCCAGCCGCAGCCTCGGCGGGCCGATGGGCAGGCCGGCCCGGCGGGCCATGGGCGCCCCGTACTCCTCGACGATCAGCTCCACGTACCGGGCGAACTGGCGGCTGGACAGCCGCTCGCGGTGGGCGTCGGTGAACTCGGCGAGGTCCTCGGCGTCGGCGAGGCCGAACAGCTCGGAGCCGGCCTCCGCCATGAGCTCCTCGAGGGTGACGGGCTGAGCCGCGAGCTGCTCCTCGCGGGTCCGCTCCTCGCGCTTCTTCTCCCAGGCGCTTCGCGTGTCGCTCGGGTGACGGTGCATGTCGGTTCGCTCCTCCTGCCCGGGGCCCACAGCGCCCCCGGGCGTCGGGCCGGGGCTTGTACCGATCGTGACGCGCCGCGTCAACCATGCGTCCGGAACCCGCCCCGGGTGCCTCGGGCGTCGTTGAAAGGCGGGTCGCGCTGGGCTACGGTCGACGCCGCTCGTCCCGGGAGGTCCCCCATGCGTCTGCACCCGTTCCGCGCGCTCCATCCCCGCCCCGAGCAGGCCGTCGACGTGGCCTCGCCCCCCTACGACGTGGTCGACACCGACGAGGCCCGCAGCCTCGCCGAGGGGCGGCCCCGGTCCTTCCTCCACGTCGTCCGCCCGGAGATCGACCTCCCGGCGGACGCGGACCCGTACGACCCGCGCGTATACGACACGGGCGCGGCCAACCTGCGCCGCCTCATCGACGACGGGGTCCTGGTCCGGGACGAGGCCGAGGCCCTGTGGCTGTACCGCCTGGACTGGGGCGATCACCACCAGATCGGCTTCGTGGGGTGCGCGGAGGTCGACGACTACGCGGAGGGGCGCATCAAGCGCCACGAGCACACCCGCAAGGCCAAGGAGGACGACCGCGCCCGCCACGTGGACACGCTGGGCGCCCAGACCGGGCCGGTCTTCCTCACCTGCCGCAGCCGCGAGGGCCTCGCGGACATCCAGCAGCGCCTCGCGCAGGGGGAGCCGACCCTCGACGTGCCGGACATGGGAGGCGTGCGGCATCGGCTCTGGCGTGTCGGCGACCCGCAGGACATCGCGGACGTGGCGGCGGCGCTGTCGCCCATCGACGCATTCTACGTGGCGGACGGCCACCACCGGGCGGCCAGCGCGTGGCGGACCCGGGAGCTGCGCCGGCAGCGGAACCCGGACGCCCCCGAGGACGCGCCGTTCGAGCGCTTCCTCTGCGTGGTCTTCCCCCACGATCAGCTCCGCATCCTGCCCTACAACCGGGTGGTGTCGGACCTGTACGGCTTCACGGAGGAGGCCTTCCTCCTGGAGGTGGGCAAGCGCTTCGCCGTGAGCGGCCCGGGCGCAGACCCGGAGCCGCCGGAGCGCCACCAGTTCGGCATGTACGTGGGCGGCGACTGGCGCCGCCTCGAGGCCCTCGAGCGGGAGGCGGACGAGGACGATCCGGTCGCCCGCCTGGACGTCGCCCTCCTCCAGAGCCGCCTCCTGGAGCCCGTCCTCGGCATCGAGGATCCCCGCACGGATCCGCGCGTCGACTTCGTCGGCGGCATCCGCGGCACCGGCGAGCTGGAGCGCCGGGTGGACGCCCGCGGCGCCGGCTGCGCCTTCGCCATGTACCCGACCTCCATCGAGGAGCTCCTGGACGTGGCCGACGCCGGCCGCGTCATGCCGCCCAAGTCCACCTGGTTCGAGCCCAAGCTCGCCAGCGGCCTGGTGGTGCACCTCCTCGACGAGTAGCCCGAAGGGTCGCTACCGCAAGCGCGCGATGGGGTGGACGAGGCGGCCGGCCTGGATGGAGGGCGCGGAGACGAGCTGATAGCGGGCGCCGGCCTCGATGTCGTGCTGCAGGAGCTTCATGCCTTCGGCGTCCTCGGCGTCGAGCCACGTGTCCGGGGCGGGCCGCGGGAGCGTGACGTCGGGATCGCCCATGGCAGCGCGCAGGCAGTCGTCGGTGACCTCGAAGCCGTAGGTGGTGGTCTCCGGCATGCTGTGGGCCGGGGTCCAGGTGGTGTGCAGGTCCAGGGCGCCGAACTTCGTGTGGAGGTACAGGGCCTTGCTGGTCCACTGGGTGGCGCCGTAGAAGCGCTCGACGCGAAAGGCCTTCAGGGCCATGGCCTTCGTGACGGTGCCCAGGTAGTCGAGGCGCCGCTCGGGGAAGGTGCGGTTCAGGCTGGCCAGGTTGTGGCCGAACCAGGCGCCCTCCTCGTGCATGGGGATGGCGATGTACATGGACAGGGGCACCGGCCCGTCGTAGCCGGGCGGCAGCGAGAAGACGTCGCGCTCGTGGTGGGTCAGGTCGCCGGCCGGCACGGCGAAGCCGTAGATGAAGCCCGGAAGCTCCGCGCAGTCGTAGAAGACCCACTTGTCCATGGGCATGCCCTCGGGGCCGAACGTGAGGGCGTCCAGGCGCTGGAGCAGGTCGAGGAAGAGGGCCGACGAGGTCCGCAGCGGATCGATGGCGTGCTCCACGTCCACGCCGAACGGCGACGTGTCCAGGTGCGCCAGGTTGTCCGGCGTCCCGACCACGAAGGTGGGATGGTCCTCGAGCAGGGCGTCGTTGTGGGTTCGCATCATCCCTGGAAGCGTCGGGTGAAGCCGACCCCGCGGTCGGCGTCGAAGGTGTCCTCGCCGCTCCGGACCTGGAGCGGCACGCGGGTCTCGGCGCCGCGGATCTCCTCCGGGCCCACCACGGCGACGTCGAGGCCGGCCTCGATCTCCGCCTGCAGGCCCCGCATCGCCTCGAAGTCGTCCGCGTCGATGTAGCGGTGGATGCCCTCCAGGCCCACCAGGTCGCCGCGGAGGAGGCGCTCCTGGGCGTCCGGGGTCGTGGCCACGCGGAAGGTGCAGGTGGCCGGGTTGTCGTGGGCGGGGGTCCACGCGGTCAGCAGCTCCAGGGGGCCGAGCCCGGCGTACAGGCCCAGCTGGGGCGAGCGCCACTGGGCGGTCGCCAGCATGGAGTCCACGCCCAGCGCCCGGGTGCCGGCGGCCAGGGTCAGGCGCCACAGCCCCTCCGGCGCGGAGCCCGACGCCACCTGGTTGGTGCTGCACAGGGTGTAGACGAGGGCGTCGCGGCCGTGGACCGTCGGGATGCAGATGAACACCGACATGGGCACGAGCCCGTCGTAGCCCTCGGGCACCTTCAAGGTCCGCAGGACCCACCGCGGCAGGTCGTGCGCCCGGCGCGCGAAGCCGAAGACCGCCCCGGGCATCACCGCGCAGTCGTAGAACACCCACGCGGGCATCGACAGCCCGACCGGGCCGTACGCGAGCTCGTCCAGGTGGCGGACCAGGTTCACGAAGACCCGCTCCGCCATGTGCTGCGGATCGAAGATGTGGGAGTCCCGGATGGCGACGCCGAAGGGCGCCCGGTCCAGGTCGGCCCGCACGGACGGCCTCGCGATGAGGAACGGCTCGCAGGTGTCCAGGATGCGGCGGTAGTACCGGAGCAGCATGCCGGCGATGCTAAGCGGGACACGCCTGCCCGGCAACGGGTCCCGGGAGCCGAGGGGATTGTCAGGAGCCGCGGGCGTGCCATGATCGGGGTCCTCTCACAGACAGGAGCCCACGATGTCCGCAGGACGCATCTGCATTCGGGACGTCTACATCGTCCAGCCCGACGAGAGCGCCCGCGTGGCGGCCGCGCGCATGACCGAGCGGCGCGTCGGGGCGCTCGTGGTCGTCGACGAGCTTCGGAGGCCCGTCGGCATCGTCACCGATCGGGATCTGACGACGCGCGTGATGGCCCCCGGCCGCTCGCCGGACGAGGTCCGCGTGGAGGAGGTAATGACCTCCGGCGTCCGCACGGTCACGGAGCGCACGCCCATCGAGCAGGCCCTGGGCGCCATGCGCGCCGGCCCCTTCCGGCGCATCCCCGTCGTGGACGACGAGGGCAAGCTCCAGGGCGTCCTCGGCCTCGACGACGTCCTCGCGCTCCTGGTGGAGGAGTTCCAGCTCATCGGCAACCTCCTCGACAAGGAGTCGCCGACCTGGGAGGATTGATCAGCCCTCGCCCATGAGCCGGATCATGACCGCCTTCTGGGCGTGGAGCCGGTTCTCCGCCTGATCGAAGATGATGGACCGCGGGCCGTCGCACACGGCCTCCGAGACCTCCTCGCCGCGGTGGGCGGGGAGGCAGTGCATGAACACCGCGTCCTCGGCCGCCGCCGCCATGAGGGCCTCGTCCACCTGGAAGCCGTCGAAGGCCCGGCGGCGCTCCTCGGCCTCCCCCTCCTGGCCCATGGAGGCCCACACGTCCGTGTAGACCACGTGCGCGCCCGCCACGGCCTCGCGCGGATCCTCGGTCTCCACGACCCGCACGCCCTCGGCCTCGGCGTCGACGAGGCCCCGGGAGACCACGTCCCGGTCCATCCAGTAGCCCTTCGGCGCGGCGCAGGCGAACTCCATGTGCACCTTCGCGCAGGCGAACATCAGGGAGTGCGCCATGTTGTTCCCGTCGCCCACGTAGGCGAGCTTCAGGCCGTCCAGGCGCCCGAAGCGCTCGCGGATGGTGAGCAGGTCGGCCAGGGCCTGGCAGGGGTGCAGGAGGTCGGTCAGGCCGTTGATGATCGGCACCGTCCCGTGGGTGGCCAGGTCGACCACGTCCTGGTGGGCGTAGGTGCGGGCCATGATGCCGTCCACGTAGCGGCTCAGCACCCGCGCCGTGTCGCGGATGGGCTCGCCCCGGTGGAGCTGGATGTCCCGCGCCGACAGGAACAGCCCGGCCCCTCCGAGCTGGTGCACGCCCACCTCGAAGCTCACGCGGGTCCGGGTGGAGGCCTTCTGGAAGATCATCGCCAGGGTCCGGCCCTCCAGGGCCCGGCTCCAGGCCTCGGGGCGGGCCTTCACCTCGGCGCCCAGCTCCACGAGATCCGTGACCTCGGCGGGGCTGAGATCGTGGATGGAAAGCAGGTCCTTCACCGTGTTCCTCCCGGGGGTGCGTTCAGGCGTCCAGGTCCTCGTCGTCGTCGTCGTCGAGCGGCGGGCGGGCGTCCGGGAACAGGTCGAGCTGGTTCCGGACCGCGCCGTCGGTGTCCTCGCGCGTGACGCGCGTCCCGGCCCGGTCCGCCAGGGCGGCCGGGAGCTTGTCCCCGCTCGTGATGATGACCGCGGAGCCGCCGTCGTCCAGGAAGTCGAGGGCGGCCTCCACCTTCGGGCCCATGCTCCCCGCCGGGAAGTGGCCGGCCTCGGACAACGCCCGCAGCTCGTGGCGGCTGACACGCTCGATGGGCGCCTGATCCGTGCGACCGAAGTTCTGGTAGACGTAGTCCACGGGCGCCAGGAACACGAGCAGATCGGCGCCCAGGTCGCCGCCCAGGAGCGCGGCGGTCCGATCCTTGTCCACCACGCCCTCGAGGCCCACCAGCCGGCCCCGCGCATCCACGGCCACCGGGACGCCGCCGCCGCCGCCCGCCACGACCACGTGCCCGGCGTCCAGCAGCGCCTCGATCCCCGCGAGCCCCAGCACGTCGACGGGGCGCGGGCTCGGGACCACCTGGCGCCAGCCGCGCCCGGCGTCCTCGACCATGCGCCAGCCCTTCGACCGCGCCAGCTGCCGCGCCCGCCACCCCGTGTAGAACGGCCCCACCGGCTTGGAGGGCGCGCCGAAGGCCGGGTCGTCGGGGCTCACCAGGACGTCCGTGAGGACCGACGTCACGGGCCGCCGCAGGCCCGCCTTCCGCAAGGCGTTCCGCAGGGCCAGCTCGATCCGATAGCCCATGGTCCCCTGGGTCGCCGCCACGCAGGTGTCCAGGGTCCGCGGGGGCAGCTTGGTGGCGGCCTCCTCCACCCGGAGGAGCTCCCGGCCCACCTGGGGGCCGTTGCCGTGGACCACCAGGACCCGGAAGCCCTCCCGGACGACGGACACCAGGGTCCGCGCGAGGCGCCGGGCCGCGCGTAGCTGCTCCTTCGCCGTGCCGGCCTCCCCCGCGGGCATGAGGGCGTTTCCGCCCATGGCCAGTACGGCGAGACGCTCCAGGGGAGGGGCGCCGAGGTCTCGGTGATGCTCCAGGATCATGGCGCGAACGGATAGCACATCCCCGGTCGAGCGCAAACGGGCGCGTGCGTCGGAGTCGCCCCGTCGTCACGGGGATCAGGGCAATCGCGAAGTCGGAGAAGTGAGGGCCGCGCGGCGGTACGGCGCCCGGCGCCGGATTGCACCCGCTCGGAAACGATGGATTCTGCGCGTCTGAGAGCAGGCAAGGGCAAGGGCAAGGGCAAGGGCAAGGGGAAGGGCAAGGGAGGGCGGTCGACCTAGCGACCGCCCTGTCACGGAGATCGACACCGGGCGGATGCTGGACCACACTGGGCTCCACGGAGGTCCCGGATGCGCGACGACTGGAAGCTCGAGCCCCACCCCGCGTTCGATGCCCCCGACGGGCCGGTGTGCCTCGTCGTGCTCGACGGCGTGGGTCTCGGGCGGCCCGACCAGGGCAACGCCTGGCACCTGGCCCGCACGCCCTTCCTGGACCGCCTGATGGAGGGGCCGGTGGTGGGGCGCCTCCAGGCCCACGGGACCGCCGTCGGCATGCCCACGGACAAGGACATGGGCAACAGCGAGGTGGGCCACAACGCCATCGGGGCGGGCCGGGTCTTCGACCAGGGCGCCAAGCTCGTGGACGGGGCCATCGACAGCGGCCGCCTCTTCGAGGGCGAGACCTGGACGTGGCTCGCGGACGCCTGCCGCGAGGGCGGGACCCTGCACCTCATCGGCCTGTGGTCGGACGGAAACGTCCACAGCCACGTGCGCCAGGCCTACGCGCTGCTGGACCGGGCGGTCGAGGACGGCGCGAAGCGCGTGCGCTTCCACCTGCTCCTGGATGGGCGCGACGTGGGCGAGACCACGGCCCTGGACTACGTGGAGCCCCTCGAGGAGCGCCTGGCGGCCCTCCGGGACCGGGGCGTGGACGCCCTCGTCGCGAGCGGCGGCGGCCGCATGGTCACCACCATGGACCGCTACGAGGCGAACTGGGACGTGGTGAAGCGGGGCTGGGAGGCGCACGTCCACGGCGAGGCCCGCACCTTCCCGTCCGCCTCCGAGGCCATCCGGACGTTCCGCGAGGAGAGGCCGGGCGTCATCGACCAGAACCTGCCGCCCTTCGTCGTCGCGGACGACCACGGCCCGGTGGGGACCATCGAGGACGGGGACGCCGTCGTCTTCTTCAACTTCCGCGGCGACCGGGCCATCGAGATCACCCGCGCCTTCGAGACCCCCGCGGACGAGGAGTTCGCCTTCCGCCGGGGGCGCGTGCCGGACGTGCGCTTCGCCGGGATGATGCAGTACGACGGCGACCTGCACCTGCCCCGGAACTACCTGGTCGTCCCGCCGACCATCGAGCGGACCCTCGGCGAGTACCTCTCGAACAACGGGGCCCGCCAGCTCGCGTGCAGCGAGACGCAGAAGTTCGGCCACGTCACGTACTTCTTCAACGGCAACCGCTCCGGGCGCTTCGACGAGGACCTGGAGCGCTACGTCGAGGTGCCCAGCGACCGGGTCGACTTCTGGGAGCGCCCTTGGATGAAGGCGGCCGAGATCACCGACGCCGTCCTCCAGGAGATCGACGAGTTCGCGCCGGACTTCGTGCGCGTCAACTACCCCAACGGCGACATGGTGGGCCACACGGGCAACCTCCGGGCGGCCATCATCGCCATGGAGGCCCTGGATCTCTCCCTGGAGCGGCTGGTGGACGGGGTCCTCGACCGCGGCGGGGTGCTGATCGTCACCGCCGACCACGGCAACGTGGAGTCCATGTTCGAGCGGGACAAGGAGACCGGCGAGCTGGTCGCCGGCGGCTCCCCCGAGGGCTACAAGGCCTCCACCAGCCACACGCTCAACCCGGTGCCGGTGTTCGTCCTCGGCGGCGGCGCCGGGGAGCGGTTTCGCTTCGCCGACTCCCTGGAGCGGCCCGGGCTGGCCAACCTCACCGCCACCTGCATGAACCTGCTCGGCTACCGGGAGCCCGAGGAGTGGCTCCCGGGCGTCGTCGAGCCCGTCTCCTGACGCCCCCCCGACCACAGGACACGCCGTGAGCCACTTCGCCGTCGCGCCGATGCCCCTGCGCCGCTTCCTCGAGGTCATCACCGATCCCGACGCGCCGGAGCGGCCGGAGCTGGAGGACGTCCAGCAGGCCCTGAGCGAGCACGCCGGGCACGAGGTGGCCTGGGACGAGCCGGAGCCCGCCTCCGAGCTGGACGTCCTGCCCCTGGAGGACGAGTGCCTCTTCGCCCTCAAGGCGGCCGGGGCGTGGCTGTTCGTCCACGGCGACCTGGAGGGCTTCGAGGTCGGCTCGGATCCCCTGGAGCACCCCGTCTGGGAGGAGCTGCTGGAGCGCACCGAGGACGGCGGCTTCCCCCAGCTCGTGAGCACCTGGACCGGAGACGTGGTCTACGTCCCGGCGGACATGGAGCGCATCGTCGAGACCGAGTGGCACGGCCAGGACGACGAGGGCTACATCCTCCTCGTCGGCTCCCTCCCCCGGCTCGAGGCGGAGCTGGAGGTCGTGGGCCGGGCCCTCGGCGAGGATCCGGACGCCCCCCTGGAGGAGCGGATCTTCGACGAGGACGAGGATCCCCTCGCCGCCCCCAAGTACGCCTGGCAGGTGCTCTGGCAGGAGCTCCGGGCCGCCCGCCGGCAGCACCTCCCGCTGTTCCTCACCTGGGATCCCACCAGCTCCGGCGAGACCTGGGACGCGTAGCTTGGGATCCACCCGCGTCTCCGACGCGTGCTCCCTCCGGCGGGCTCGACGACCTGCAAGGTCGACTGCGCCCACCTCCAGTCCGCGCCACGCCGGATCCACGGGCGCCTCCCGGCGCTAGGCTCGATGTCTCATGAGAAACGCGGGCCTGGCTCACTTCACGCCGCGCGGCAGGGAGCCGAGGGCGTGGTGCATGCCGGAGACGGCGTCGTCGACCTTGGGGCGCACCTCGGCGAGGCGCTCCTGGAGGGGGTCGGCGTCGGGGAGGTGGTCGGCCAGGTCCTCCAGGGCGTCGGACGTGGCCTCGAGGGCGTCCTTGAACGAGGTGAGGACCTCGAACCAGTAGCCGCCGGCGCCGTTGGCGACCAGGGTCAGCCAGCCGGGGCGCTTGCCCTTGTGGGGGAGCGACGGCGTGAGGATGCGGTCGAACCAGCGCCCGAGCTCGTGGAGGTTCCGGTCCGCCTCCATGAGGATGCCCTGGGGCACGTCCCGGTCCAGGTGGGCCCCCGGGGCCGGGAGCGGCATGTAGGGCAGGAGCGCCAGGATGACCCCGAGGGGCCAGCCCTGGGCGAAGTGGTGGTGGCCGGCCGCGATGCGGGAGCGGAAGGAGAGCTGGGCGTCCGACACCGACGAGGGGTCGGCGTCCAGGAGGTCGGGCACCTGCTCGACGCGGATCTCCAGGCGCGGCTCGCCCCGGACGATGGTCACGGGCAGCGCGACCTTCCCGACCCGCACGGCCGAGGGGACCCTGGAGAGGTCCACCTTCGGCTTCCGCCCGGCCTTCCGGCGGCGGATGCCCAGGCTGCGCGCCAGGTCCGGGTCGATCCGCTCGATCCACTCGGGGCGCAGCACGGAGGCCGCGCGGGCCCAGGGACGCCGGGTGTCGACGATCTCCGTGGCCACGATGAAGCGGTGGCGCTCCCCGAAGAGCACGCTGCCCGGGTGCAGCCCGACCGCGACGCCGCCGGGCCCCTCGAAGTCCCGGCCCTTGGAGGCCATGACGCGATCCGCGAAGCCGGCGGCCACGCAGCGGACCACGGCCTCGGGATCGGCCCCGCGGCCGACGGTGATGCCGAGGGTCTCGGCGATGTCCGCGAACTGCTCGTGGGCCTTGGCCATGAACTCCATGATGTTCGGGTCCAGGTAGTGCGCCTCGCAGAAGGACTCCCGGTCCCGCGCGTCGAGCCAGCGCCGGTAGGTCTGCACGGCCGTCGTGTGGTCCCCGAGGGGGTGGGCCAGGCGCTCCTGCGCGTCCCTCGCCTCCTGCTCCTCCCCGGCGGGGAAGAGGTACGGCGGCCGGCCGCTCAGGAAGGCGGCCACCACGAGGACGTCGTCCACCGCGTCCGGGAAGCGGTCCGCGGCCTCGACGATCATCCGCGCCAGGGGCGGGTCGGCCGGGAACGGGACCATGCGGCGGCCGATGTCGGTGAGGCGACGGTGGCCGTCGATGGCGTTCATGGACTTCAGCGAGCGCAGCGCCGCCTTGAGGCGCCGCCGGGGCGGGGGCGTGGGGAACGGGAAGTCCTCCACGTCGTGGATCCCCAGGTCGATGAGGCGCAGGACCACCGAGGTGAGGTCGAGCCGGAGGATCTCCTCGTCCGTGTACTCCGGGCGGTGCTCCAGATCGTGCTTCGCGTACAGGCGGATGGCCTCGCCGGGCGCGGTCCGCCCCGCCCGTCCGGCGCGCTGGGCCGCCGAGGCCTGGCTGACGCCCTCCGCGTGGAGCGCCGTGATGCCGGTGCGCGGGTTGACGCGCGGGACCTTCGCCAGGCCCGTGTCCACGATGTGGCGCACGTCCGGGATGGTGATGGAGGTCTCTGCGATGTTGGTGGCCAGCACCACCTTCCGGCGGCCGGGCCACTCCAGGAAGATCCGCTCCTGCTCCTCCCGGGTGAGGCGCCCGAACAGGGGCAGGATGACCATGTCCTTCCGCCCCAGCCCGCGGTTGAGGAGCTGGGCCTCGGTGTGGCGGATCATGCCCTCGCCGGTGAGGAACGCCAGGACGTGCCCCGGGTCGCCCCGCCGGTGGATCTGCGCGATCTCGGAGGCCGTCGCCTCCGCCACCTCGTCAGGGTGCTCCGAGGGCGGCGGCCGATAGCGGACCTTCACCGGGTGCGTCGACGACTCGATGTGCAGCAGCGGCACGTCCCCCGCCACGCTCCGGAAGTACTCCTGGAACAGCTCCGGGCGGAGGGTCGCGGAGCTGACGATGACCTTCAGGTCGTCGCGGCGGGACAGCGCCCGGTGGAGCAGGCCCAGGGTGAAGTCGATGTTGAGGCTCCGCTCGTGGGCCTCGTCGACCATCACCACGCCGTAGGCCGAGAAGTCGGCGTCCGAGTGGGCCTCCTGCAGGAGCAGCCCGTCGGTCATGATCTTGAGCTTCGTGTCGGCGCTCGTCACGTCGTCGAAGCGGATGGCGTAGCCCACCTCGCGGCCCAGGTCGACGCCCTCCTCCTCGGCGATGCGCCAGGCGACGCTCACGGCCGCGATGCGCCGGGGCTGGGTGACCCCCAGGATGTCCGGGGCCCCGATGCCCGCGCGCAGGAGCATCCGCGGGAGCTGGGTCGTCTTCCCCGACCCGGTGGGGCCCTCCACGACGACCACCCGGTGGTCCCGGATGGTCCGGACGATCTCGTCCTCGTACTGGTAGATGGGCAGCGCCCGGGTGGCCCGGTCCAGCTCCTCGCGCGTCGGCCCGGGCCCCGGCTCCGGCAGCGGCGGAGGCTCGGGGAGCGGCTCGCGCTTCCTCGGGGGGCGGCGCCCGCCGCGGCCCTTCTTCGGCCCCGGAGGTCCGCCGCCCGGCTTCCCTCCGGGGTTCCGGCCTCGGCCGCGCCCGCGTCCCTTCCCGCGCGGAGATCTACCGCCTCGTCGTCGGCCCATCCCGGCCTCCTTGGTGCTCGAGCAACCCCGGGAGCCCCTCGGGGATCAGCGGCGACGGCCGCCCCGTGCTGACGATCCAGAGCTGGTGGGCGGCCCGGGTCGCCCCCACGTGCAAGAGGTGTCGGGATCCATCCTGGATCGGGAAGTTCGGGCCGTCCACGCCCAGCAGGACCACGTAGTCGAACTCCAGGCCCTTGGACGAGCGGATGTCCGTGATCTCGATGCCGGGCGAGAAGCTGAAGTCCTGGTCGTCGATGAGGTCCAGGTAGGGCAGCTCGGCCCGGTCCAGGGCCTGGTACCAGTCCACCGCCTGCGCCAGGTCCACGGTCAGCAGGGCGATGTAGGCGGTCGGCTCCCGCTGCATGACGTCGGCCAGGGCCGGCGCCAGCCAGGCCACCGCGGCGCCCATGTCCGTGAAGGCCAGGTGGGCGGCCGGCGCGCCCTCGCGGGTGGTGGCCGCGGGCTCGTCCGGCGCCAGGGGGCCGAGGATCTCGTGGGCCACCTCCATGATCTGCCGCGTGGAGCGATAGCTCACCTCGAGCGGCGACACCTCCACGTGGCTCAGGTCCAGGGCGTCCAGGACGTGGGTCCAGTCCTGGAAGTCCCGGCTCTCCTGGACCTTCTGCGCCACGTCCCCGGCCAGGGTCACCGAGCGCTGCTCGCCCGACGTCTCCAGGAGCACGGCCAGCTCGATGGGGCCCAGGTCCTGGGCCTCGTCCACCATGATGTGGTCGTAGCGGAGGGCCTTGTTCTTCCGGAACCGGAGCGGGCCCACCATCACCTGGAACAGCCGCAGGAGGATGGCGTCGTCCTCGCGGTCCAGCGCCGCGGGCCCCTCCCCTCCCTCGTCCTCCGAGCGAGCGAAGAAGGCGTCGCTGCACCAGCGGTGGATCTGGTCCAGCTTTCGCTCGCTGAACTCCCCGGGCGCCCAGCGCTCGGCCGCGTAGCCCAGGAGCCAGCGGTCGGTGAGCACCTCGTCGAAGGCCTCCTTCGGGTCCATCCCCCGCCGGCGGGCACCGATCTCGTCCACCAGCCGGAGCATGACGGCGTGGGTCTTGAAGCGCACCACGCTCGCCGGGGTCTCGTCGGCGTATGCGTTGGGGAGGTCCTTGAAGTGCCGCCGGCGCAGCTTCTCGGCCCACGCGCCGAACTCGGCCACCTGGACGCCCTCCACGCCCAGGGCCGGGAGCACCTGCTCGATGTAGCTCGCCAGGGCGCGCGAGAACACCATCACCATGACGCGCTGGGGGCGGAACCGCTTCGGCGCCCGATAGGCGAGGTAGGCGATGCGGTGCAGGCCGACGGTGGTCTTGCCCGAGCCGGCGCTGCCCTGGATGACCACGACGCCCGACTCGGGCCGCGTGATGAGGTCGAACTGCTCCGGGTCCAGGAGCGAGGCGATGTCCGGCAGGTGCTTGTCTCGGCGCCCGCTGGCGTGCCCCGTGCCGAGGCTGCCCGCCCGGACCGCCTTGCCCGCCCCGCCGGCGAGGCGCGCCTCGTGGGCCCGCAGGTCCAGCCAGGTCCCGTCCGCCGCGTGGACCCACGTCTCCTCGTGGGTCCCGACGCGCCGCAGGCAGCCCTCCGTGATGGTGACGGTCCGCCGGACGAGGACGTCGCCGGAGACCGTGCGCCCGGCGATCTCCTCCTCGTAGTCGTCGCCCTCGGCGTACTGGTAGAAGATGCGGCTGATGGGGGCGTTCCGCCAGTCCACGATGCGCACGCGGTCGGACAGGAACGTCTCCTTGCCGATGAGGATGGAGCGCTCGCCGTGGTCGTCGTCGACCACGAGGTGCCCGAAGTAGGGGCTGTCCAGGTCCACGTGCCCCTGGAGCGAGTGCTGCTGCTGGGCGCGCAGCGCCGCCACGCGGGTCATCTCCTCGGCGATGCTCGCGATGTCCTCGGGCAGCTTCTCGCCCTCGAGGCTGTCGCGAAGCTCCGTGAGCCGGCGATCCAGGTCGGGCGCGGCGGGCGTCGCCTCGAGGCGCGTGAGGTTCGCGAGGACCGTCTCGAGGAGACGGCTCTCCTCCTCCACGGGGCGGGGGATCTCGGACATGGCCCGGGATGATGAGCACGCCCGAACAACGTGGCAAGGTGTAACCTTTTTCTGGCTTTGGCTCGCGCGCGCTGTGATAAGGTCCGCGCGCGCCGGGCGGGTCCCTACCCCGCCTTCGTTGTCACGGTGCAGGGAGGGGACATGCGACGGCATCTGCTCATTTTCGCGGTCGGGATCCCGGCGGTCCTGACCGCCTGCCAGGGCTCGAACGTGGACGGCGACCTCGTGGACCACGTGGAGACGGTGGTCGAACCGGCCGCGGTCGCGGCCGGCCAGCCCGCGACGGTGACGTGCACGCTCCGGCGTGGGAACGGCGACGCGGTCGAGGGGGTGACGGAGTTCACCGTCGAGCCCGCCGACGGTCGCTCGGTGGAGGGCGACCAGGTCGTGCCGACCACGGCCGGGACGTACACGGTGCGCTGCGCCGCGCCCGACTACGAGATGGTCGACCCGGAGGGGGCGACCCTGACGGTGAACCCGGCCGCGCCCGCGAAGGTCACGACCCTCCTGGACGACTCCTCCATCCCGGTGCACTCCAACACGAACGCCGAGTGCGCGGTGGAGGACGAGTTCGGCAACGCCGTCGAGGCGGACACGACCGTCACCGCCGACGAGGGCGTGTCCGTGGCGGACCACGTGGTCGGCGCCGAGGAGGTGGGCACCTACGAGGTCCGCTGCGCCGTGGACGGCGCCCCCGACGTCGAGGTGATCCCCGCCGACCTGGACGTCACCGCGGGCGAGCCGGCCACCGTGGAGCTGCTCGCCGACCCCGACAGGGACAACTACTTCATCGACGCCAAGGTCACCCTCTACTGGATCGTGCGCGACCAGTGGGGCAACGAGGTGCCGAACGTCCCCGGGACGCTGACGGCGCCCTCGACCGGCGTGGCCGAGCTCGACGCGGCCGCGCACGAGTACCTGCTCGAGGCGGAGGGCCTGCACACCTTCAGCGTCACCCTCGACGCGCCGTACCAGGGCCTCACGGACGACCTGACCCTGGTGGTGGACGACAGCGGCCCGGACATCGTCATCCCCTGGCCCGAGCGCGGCCAGACCATCCAGGGCGAGGGCGGGTTCATGGAGATCGAGGGCACGGTCACGGACGCCTTCAGCGACGTGGCCGCCTTCGAGATCAACGGCGAGCACGTGGACGTGGCCGAGGACGGCTCCTTCACCTACTCGCTGCTGCCCTACTGGGGCGTGAACATCATCCTCGCCGAGGCGGAGGACGAGCACGGCAACTGGACGAAGCTCACCCCGACGTTCGCCTACAGCCGGGAGTACCTGGACTTCGTGGACCAGGACGCCCGCGGGGTGAAGCAGGAGGACGGGGCCGCCGTGCTGGTGGGCCAGGCCTTCCTGGACGACGGCGACCACGACCCGAGCCACGTGAACGACCTGGCGACCCTGGTCGAGGTGCTCCTGAGCGACATCGACCTGGTGGGCCTCGTCGAGGACATGGGCGGCGGCGCCGGCGGCTTCCACCTGTGGAACCAGGAGGTCTTCGCCCCGTCGTTCACCATCGGCCCGGTCACGGTCGGCGCCACGGGCGAGGTGGACATCACGGCGAAGCTCGTGCCCCCGACCGACATCGGCCCCACCGGCGTCACCATCGACAGCCGCCTGGGCGGCATCGACGGCGCCATCACCCTGGGGGACCCGGCGACCGAGGCCATCAACCTGACCCTCGAGCTGAAGGCCGCCTTCTACCTCGGGTTCACGCTGACCCTGGACGGGGACGTGCTGGTCGACTCCAAGCCGGCCACCGCCTCGGCGACCATGTACTCCCAGGTCAGCGCCGACCAGCTCACGGTCGGCACGAAGCTCGACATCCACAAGCCCACCGGGGGCGACCTGCAGGTGGACCTGGTCCAGGTGGAGACGGACATCCTCGGGCTGGAGCTCGATCCCATCCAGGACGTGGTCCTCACGTTCCTCCTGGAGGACCTGCCCTTCGGCCTGGGGCCCTATCAGTTCGACTTCTTCCTGTCCGAGCTGGTGGACATCAACCAGCTCACCGACGACCTCCTCGATCCCATCACGGTCGACTTCCTGCCGTTCATCGTCGACCTGCTGGCGCCGCTCATCGAGGGCTTCGCGGACGACATCCTGAAGGACCTCATCCTGTCGCTGCAGCTCGAGACGTCCTTCGAGCTCCCGGCGCTCCTCGGCGAGCTCCCGGAGCCCAAGTACCTGGACCTGTACACGGACCTCACGAGCGTGAGCTTCACCGACGAGGGCGGCCAGATCGGCCTCGGCGTCGGCCTGTGGTCCGAAAAGGGCGTGGAGCGGGATCCCCTGGGCGCCATCCAGCGCGCGGGCTGCCTGAAGGGCCAGGAGGACGTCTTCGTCTACGGGTGGGAGAAGTCCCTGGGTGCCGCCGCCAAGACGGATCTCCTCAACAGCGCCCTGTTCGCCATCTGGTGGTCGGGCTACCTGGACGCGCAGGTGGACTTGTCCGGCCTGCTCGACGGGCTGCCCATCCCGCTGTCCGACGCGACGGTCGACCTCCAGTGGCTGCTGCCGCCGGTCATCAACGACTGCGGCCCGAAGGGCGTCCTGGAGGCGGAGGTCGGCGACCTGTACGCCGTGCTCGACGCCAACCTGCTGGGCTCTCCGGTCACGGCGACCCTCTACCTGGACGCGGCGGTCGGCCTGGCCTTCGGCGCGGACAACGGCGGGCTGACCGTGACCGTGGGCGAGTTCAAGTTCCTCGACGCGGAGGTCATCCAGATCAGCGAGTCGGTGGGCGATCTCTTCGACCTGAAGAGCCTCCTCGAGGACGACCTGCAGAGCCTCCTGGGCGGCTACGTCACCGGCGAGACCTTCGGGCCCATCGAGATCCCGGCCATCCCGCTGTCCGACCTCGTCCCGGGCGTGCCCCCGGGCGTCGTCCTGCAGCTGGGCAACCTGGGCGTGTCCAAGGACCAGGGCTACGTCGTCGTGGGCGGCGATCTCCAGTAGACTCGCGCCGCACCCGCGCCGGGAGACCTCCGTGAGACCCGCCCGCCTGCTACTCGCCGCGCTCCTGCTCCTCTCCGCCGTCGCCTCCCGGGCCTCGGCGGAGGAGGACCGGGGGCCCGTGCGCCTCGATCCGAAGGCCGAGGCGGCGGTGGTCGACTACGCCCGGGGCGTCACGGACGACATCCTCGGCGCCCTCCGCGGGGAGGCGGACGCGCGCGACGCGCTGCAGGAGCGCGCGGCGAAGCCGTCTTCGTATCTCGACGAGCTGGTCCGCTTCGACCGGGCGACCCGGGAGGAGGGCACCGTCGTCGGCGTGGCCCCGGCCGGCTTCGACGTGGACGCCACCCTCTGGTACGGCTTCGTGCCCATGGGCGCCGCCCAGCTCCACTTCTACCTGGACGAGGAGGGCGCGCGGCTGGTCCGCCTGCGGGGACACGCCCCGGACGCCTCCGTGTTCGGCTCGCCCCGCGGCCCGGAGTGGAAGGGAGACGCCGGCGAGGCCTTCGGCGTGCTGGCCCGGGACATCCTGGACGCCGTGGTCCAGGGCCGCTGCGACGCCCTGCCCGTCCTGGCCGTGGCGCCCGAGGGCTCCCTCCCCGAGGACCCCGAGGTGGCCGCTCGCGTGCGCCGGAACCTGCGACGCATGCAGCAGCAGAGCGAGCGCGCCTGCCGGGCGCTGACCGGCCACGTGTTCGACCGCCTCGTGTGGCGGGTGGGCTCCCTGTCCGGCGTGGTCGTCCTCGCGGACGGGCGGAGGCTGCCCTTCGAGCAGGCCCTGGTGGCCGGGCCCGACGGGCGCGTCCGGCTGGGCCACCTGTCGCCCCCGCGGCGCTGAGCGGCGACGTGGGCTCCGCCGCCGCGCGACTGGTGCTCCTCTCGGCCCTCACCATGGGGTCCGTCGGCGGCGCCGAGGCCGCGACGCTGCGCGTGGAGACGGAGAGCGGCCCCGGCGGCCCGGGTGTCCCCGGCGCGGCGGTGATCCTCGACGGCGCGGAGACAGGCGCCGCCACCGGCCAGGACGGCGTCGCGGTCCTGGAGGAGGTCGCGGAGGGTCCCCACGAGGTCGCCGCGACGGCTCCGGGGTACTTCCCCGTGGGGCCCGTGGCGGTGTCGGTGAACGCGACCGCGGGGGAGACCGCCGTCGGCCTCACGCTCCACCCGGCGGCCATCCCGGCCACCGAAGCGTCCGACTGGGCCGACGACGCGTGCGGGCGGGTGACCTGGGACGAGGCGCGCCTGGCCGACAACGTCACGGGCCTGGCGGTGGAGGTCGTGGTCGCCGGCGGCGCGCCGATCGGGGGCGCCGGCGACGTGGACCGCGGCGGCGAGGCGAGCCTCTGCCTGGACGCCACGCCCGACGACGGAGACACGGCGTGGGCGACGGTGGCCGCCCACTACGAGGACGGGACGGTCGGGCCGCCCGCCTCCTCTCCCGGCTTCGTCTTCGACCGCTCGCCGCCCGCCCCGGGCGAGCCGACCGCCGTGGCCCTGGCGGCGGAGGACTGCGACCCGGCGCCAGGCGCGGTGGCGCCGGTGCGGCTGACGTTCACGCCGGAGGACCCCCACACGGGCGTGGCGGCCGTGTCCTGGCGGCGCGCCGGGGAGGACTGGGTCCCGGTGGAGGGCCTCCCGGCCGAGGGGGAGGAGATCATGGTCACCACCACCCTCGCCTCGCCCGCCCGCGGCACCGACCTCGAGGTGCGCGCCACCAACGGCGTCGGCCTCCGGGCCACGGCGAGCACGACCATCGTCGGCCCGGACTGCGTCCCCGACTGGATCCCGGTCGATCCCGGACCGGGCGAGGACGCGGCCGGCGACGTGGCCGAGCCTGTGAGCGACGTCCCGACGGTGGACGCCGACTCGGACGGCTCACCGGAGCCCGCGCCCGACCAGCCGACCGCCACACCCGACCCCGGGGGAGGCTGCGCCGGCGGCGGGGGCGCGCCGATGTGGCTCGGGGGCCTCGCGCTCCTCGGGCTGGTGGGGCGACGACGCTGCAGGACCGCCGTCCCCGGCGGTCGCTGACCTCGCGACAAGGCGCCAACCAAGCCGCAATGGCGCGGAGCACACGGGCAAGGCACGTCTGACGGGCTCGAGGACCGCCGTCCCAGGGAACGGAACCCGACCGGCGCCCGGGACCGCGGGCGTCCCCGCCCGCGAAACGGATATCCCGGCCGGAGCGGCTCTTCCAGGCAAGGGCAAGGGTACGCGAAGCCCGCCGTCCCAGGGAACCCGACCGGCGCCCGGGACCGCGGGCGTCCCCGCCCGCGAAACGGATATCCCGGCCGGAGCGGCTCTTCCAGGCAAGGGCAAGGGCAAGGGCAAGGGCAAGGGCAAGGGCAAGGGTGCGCGAAGCCCGCCGTCCCAGGGAACGGAACCCGACCGGCGCCCGGGACCGCGGGCGTCCCCGCCCGCGAAACGGATATCCCGGCCGGAGCGGCTCTTCCAGGCAAGGGCAAGGGCAAGGGCAAGGGCAAGGGTACGAGGCCGACTTGCCGAGATGTGTATGTCGACCGGCCCCGACGCCGGCGGCCCACTTCGTGGGGGCTCAGGCGAACCGGACGTACTCGAAGTCCAGGGGTTTGCCGTTGATGCCCTTGCGCGGCGGGGCGATCCAGTGGGCCACCTTGCCCGGCTCGTAGACGGCGCCCTGGAGCGATCGCACGAACGCCTGGTCGTCCTCCGTGGGGAGCCAGTCGGTCTGTCGGGCCTCCCAGGTGGCCTCGTCGACGGGGCGGCCGTCCGGGTCGAAGTGCAGGTCGGAGTAGATGCCGATGTTCCGGTGGAACTTTCGATCCGGAAGCGTGATCCGGTCGGAGATGCCCGCCTTTTCCAGGGTGCGATTCCAGCGCTTCAGCGCCTTGTCGCAGTCGGCGATGTAGGCGTCCCGCAGGACCTCGTTCATGGCGTTCCGGAGGGGGATCTCCTCGGTGACCACGCGCCCGTCCTGCACCTGCCGCATCTCGTAGACCTGGTCCAGGCCGGTGTGCTCCTCCCAGCGATCCTCCTTCCAGCGCCCCTTGAGGCCCGTGGCGAAGTAGTCCGCCGCGTTGGAGCTCACCTCGCCCCCGAACAGGTCCAGGGAGAGGCTGAACCAGAGGTTGACGTACTTCTGCACGATGGGCAGGGGCACGCCGCCCGCCATGCGGACGCCGTCCTCGCCGTGCTCGCGCTGGAGCTCGGCGCTGCGCTGGAGGACCCGCTGCACGCCCGTGTCGCCCACGAAGAGGTGGTGGGCCTCCTCCGTGAGCATGAAGCGCGTCGTCCGGGCGAGGGGATCGAAGGCGCTCTCCGCCAGGGCGCCGAGCTGGAACTTGCCGTCCCGGTCCGTGAACATGGTAAAGCAGAAGAAGTGCAGCCAGTCGTGGATGGGCCAGTTGAAGGCCTCGAGGATGCGCGGGTGGTCCACGTCGCCGCTGCGCCGGGCCAGCAGCTCCTCGGCCTCCTCGCGGCCGTCGCGCCCGAAGTAGCTGTGCAGCAGGTAGACCATGGCCCAGAGGTGGCGCCCCTCCTCCACGTTCACCTGGAAGAGGTTCCGCAGGTCGTACAGGCTCGGGGCGGTGTTCCCCAGCAGGCGCTGCTGCTCGACGCTCGCGGGCTCCGTGTCCGCCTGGGTCACGATGATGCGGCGGAGGATGGTCCGGTACTCGCCGGGGACCGTGTCCCAGACCGGCTCGCCGGCGTGGTCGCCGAAGCCGATGGTCCGCTCCTGGTCGCGCGGCTCCAGGAAGATGCCCCAACGGTAGTCCGGCATCCGCACGTAGTCGAAGTGCGCCCAGCCCTTGGAGCTGACGTCCACGGCCGTCCGCAGGTAGACGTCGGACGTCTGGAACCCGTCCGGGCCCATGTCCATCCACCAGTCCGAGAAGCTCGGCTGCCACCGCTCGAGGGCGCGCTGCAGGCGCCGGTCGGAGGAGAGGTCGACGTTGTTGGGGATGCGCTCGTCGCTGATGTGGCCGGGCATGGGGTCTCCTCGCCGCGGGGATGCGTTCAGGTGCGCTCCCACCCGAAGGCGGGGCGCTGGGGATCGCCGTACAGGGTCAGGGCGCCCTGGTCGCCGGCCGCATTGGGCCGCTGGAAGATCCAGTTCTGCCAGGCGGACAAGCGCCCGAAGATCTTGGTCTCCAGGGTCTCGGGGCCGGCGAAGCGCAGGTTCTGCTCCATTCCGGTCAGCGCGTCCGGGGAGAGGCTCGCGCGCTCCTCGACGGCGATGCGGAGCGTGTCCTCCCAGTCCAGGTCGTCCGGCGCGTCGGTCACCAGGCCCAGGTCGTCGGCGTCGGGGGCCTCCAGCTTCTCGCCGGCGGCCTCCAGGGCCCGGCCCACCATCGACGGATCCGCCAGGAAGCGCGTCTCCAGCCGGGAAAGCCCGTTGGCCATGGGATACGCGCCGCCGTTGAGCGGGCTGAGCGCCAGGTGCGTCTCGCCGTCCGGGTCGTCCAGCATGTAGATGCGATCCGACGCCAGCGCGATCTCGTACAGCGTCCCCGCGAAGCACGTCCCCGGGTCCACCAGGGCGAACAGGCTGCGCGAGGTGTTCTCGTAGCGCTTGAGCACCCGCTTGATCAGGTGGCGCGTCTCTCGCACGAGCCAGTCGTCGGCGTGCTCCTCGAGGACGGCGTCCAGGCCGAGCACCACGTCCACGTCGCCCTCGGCGCGCACCAGGACCGTGCCCAGGGTCATCTCGTTGAAGCGCAGGCGCAGGATGGCGTCGTCCAGCTCGCGGAAGGCCCGGAGCGGCCACCAGTCCGCGCCCGCCTCCCGGATGGCCTCCGGCGTCGTGGGGCCCGGATCGTCCGGCGCCCGCAGGGTCAGGGTCGCCGTGCGCCCCTCCCGGTCCAGCCCCACGGCCAGGTGCCGGTAGCGCCAGGCGTCCTCCTCGACGGTCGGCGCCACCGGCCCCAGGGTGATCCCCTCGGACGGCTTGTCCTCGTCCACGGAGTCGGCCAGACGTCTCGCGTTGGCCTCCACCGCGTCCCCGAAGCGCGACAGGGGCGCCACCGCGTCCACCAGGCCCCAGCGCTGGGCGCGCCGCCCCTTGATCCCCTCCGCCGTGGTGGAGAAGAAGTCCGCGCGGTCGCGGCGGACCTTGCGCTTGTCCACAAGGCGCGTCAGGCCGCCCGTGCCCGGGAGCACGCCCAGCAGCGGCGTCTCCGGGAAGCTCACAGAGGAGCTGCGATCGTCGACCAGCAGGATCTCGTCGCAGGCCAGCGCCAGCTCGTAGCCGCCGCCGGAGGCCGCCCCGTTGCAGGCGGCCAGGGACTTCAACCCGGAGTGCTCCGAGGCGTCCTCCAGGTGAAGCCGCGTCTCGTTGGTGAACTTGCAGAAGTTCACCTTGAAGGCGTGGGTGGAGGCCGTGAGCATCGGGATGTTCGCGCCGGCGCAGAACACGCGGTCCTTGCCGCTGCGGACGACGACGGCGTTCACCGCGGGGTGCTCGAAGCGCAGCCGCTGGACAGCGTCCGCGAGCTCCAGGTCGACCCCGAGGTCGTAGCTGTTGAGCACCAGGTCCTGCTCGCCGCTCAGGGAGCCCTGCTCGTCCACGTCCATGGTGAGCGTCGCGACGTCCCCGTCCACCTCGAGCCGCCAGTGGCGGTAGCTGTCCGGGTGCCGATCGAAGGACTCCAGCTTCGGCGCTTCGTCGTGGGCCACGCGCATCTCCTCTTTCGTGTGGCGGCAGGGATAACCCGAACCTATCACGAGTTGCAAGGCACGATAATGCGTGCGGGGCCGAGCGACGTGCACTATGATTCCCGCCATGGACGATCTGCTCAGGAACCTCGGCGCCCGGGTCCGGGACCGCCGCCACGACGTGGACCTGACGGTGAAGGCGCTCGCCGCAGCCTCGGGCCTCTCCGTGCGCTATCTCGTGGAGCTGGAGAACGGACGCGGGAACATCTCGGTGGGCCGCCTGGCCCAGGTGGCCGAGGCCCTGGACGTCCCCCTCCCGGCCCTCCTCGACGACGACTCCGGGACGCCCCGGAGTCGCGTGCGCCGCCTCGTCCGGCGTCTGGACGGCCTGGACCAGGCGACCCTGGGTCGCGTGGAGGCGGCGGTGGACGAGGCCCTCGCCGGGCGGCGGGCCGAGCGCCCCGTGGTCGCCCTGCTCGGGGTCCGCGGGGCGGGGAAGTCCACCGTCGGTCCCCTGGCCGCGGAGCGCCTGGGACGCCCGTTCGTGGAGCTGGACTCCCTGGTGGAGGACGCCGCGGGCCTGTCCATGGCGGAGATCTTCTCCATCCACGGCGAGCCCTACTATCGCCGCGTGGAGTACGAGGTGCTCACCGACTTCCTGGACCGCGGCCGGGAGGCGGTCCTCGCGACGGGCGGCTCCCTGGTGACCCACCCGGAGACGTGGAGCCTGCTCCGCCGGGACGCCCTGACGGTCTGGCTTCGCGCGCGTGCGAGAGACCACTGGAAGCGCGTGCTCGCCCAGGGCGACGATCGCCCGATGCGGCGGAACCCCCGGGCCTTCGACCAGCTCGAGGCCCTGCTCGCCGAGCGAGAGCCCCTCTACCGGCAGGCCGACCGGGCCGTCGACACCACGGACCGCTCCGTGGACGCCGTCGTCGAGGACGTCGTCGCCGTCAGCCACGCCCGCTGAGCGGGAACCGACCGCCGGGGACGGCTGGGCGTCCAGCCCGTGAGGCGATCTGCCGGGCGAGACGAAAAGTGTGAAATGAGTAGGCTTGACCCCAGGATCCCGGCAGGCCAACAGCGAGCATGCCGGGCCGAATCATGCCGTTTTCCTTTGCGGCTTCGCGTCTTTGCGCGAGCCATTTCAGGCAAGGGCAAGGGCGAGGCGGTGTGGGGCTCAGGCCTCGGCCATCGGGCCGCAGTGACGGCCGGCCAGGCCGACCAGGTCGACGAGGGCCTGGTGGACCCGCTCGGCCCGGCGGACCGGGTGGCGCTCCTCGAGCAGGCGCTGGCGCTCGTCCGCGCCGTCGATGGCCCCGGCGGCCAGGCGCCACACGGCCCGATCGAGGTCCGGGCGCTCCGACAGAGCCGCCATGAGGTCCTGCGCCGTGGGTCCCAGGAGCATCCCGAGGGCCTGCACGGCCCGGACGATCCGCTCCATGGTGAGCCGCAGCGCGGCGCGGTCGCCCTCCACGTGGAGGTCCGGCAGCGCCTCCACACAGGCCATGCGATAGGGCCGATCCGTCGGCCGCTCGACCAGCCGCCCGCGAGCCACGCCCTGCACCGTGATGAACCAGTGTCCGTCGTCCAGGCACTCGCAGCGGCCGAGGCGCCCGATGGCGGCGACGTCGTGGAAGGGCGGCGCGCCGTGGTAGTCGCGCTTCCAGCCGGGCGCCAGGCGCGGCACCGAGATCCACCGATCGCCCTCCGGCGCGTCCGCGAGGTCCTGCAGCAGCGCGCGGTATCGCGGCTCGAAGACGCGGTACGGGGACTCCACGCCGGGGAGGAGGACGTGATCGGGCAGCGGGAAAAGCGGCACCTCGCGCGGGAGGGTCTCCGTCGCGGGTCCGGGGGTCGAGCGCGGCTCCATGGCACCTCCACGAGTTCCGATCGCCGGGAGCGTAAGGCGGCCCCGGGAGGTTGGCCAGAAACCCGCCGTGGCCCGCGAGGCCTCGGCGCACGGGGCCGATCAGGGCTGGGTGACGCAGAGCTTGAAGTCGTTGACCACGGCCTGGAAGGCGTTCGTCAGCTCCGCCTCGCTCCCAGCCGGGATCCAGGTGGCGCTCTCCGTGCCGCCGTTCGCCGCCATGGCCTGGAGCTGGGCGTCGGCGCCCTGGAAGTTGTAGCCGATCACCCAGGTCTGCACCTGGTGGCCGGCGTCGAGCGCCGCCGCGGTCGCGCCGAGCCTGGCCGGGACGTTCACGCTCGGGGGCTCGCAGGTGTCCGCCCCGTCCGACAGCACCACCAGGGCGCCGCCGCTCGGCCCGAAGATCTCCAGGGCGTGCTCCTGGACCTTCAGCAGCCCCCGGGCCAGGGGCGTGAGCAGCCCGGACTGAGGCGCGTGCCCCTGGAACCAGTCTCCGAGCGTGTCCTGGTCGTGATAGTCGATGGGCAGGGACAGATAGTCCGAGACGCCGCACTCCCCGTACGACGGGAACGCCATGATGCCGAACGCCGCCCGCGGATTGTTCCCCACGACCGCCTTCACGCCGGCCTCCACCGCGGACCAGTGCTGCACCATGCTCCCGGAGCGATCCACCAGCAGCAGCACCGTCGCCAGGCAGCTCTCCAGGACGCACTGGCCGTCCAGGCAGCGGTGGTCCTTCTCACAGGTCATCCGCTCCGTGTCCCAGCCGGTGCCGCTCGGCAGGCAGGTGTGGAAGGTCGTCACGCTGGCGCAGCCGCTCTCCCCGGGCGCGCAGATCCGCTCGCGGCACTCCCCGGTGAACTCATGGCAGCCCTCCCCCGTCGGGCACGGCTCGGCGTCGGTCAGGGCCGTCCCGTCCGCGTTGCACACTCCGGTGGTCTCCGTATCCACGCATCCTGCCTGGCCCGGGAAGCAGCGCCTGCAGACGCCCTCGTGACACACCTCGTCCGCCGGACAGCCGGAGATCTCCGCCCAGCCCGTGCCCGTGTCGTTGCAGCGCTCGCGGGTCCGCAGCCCCGTGCAGCGGTCCTCGCCGGGCTGGCAGAAGGGGACCTGGCACACGCCCACCTGCGGATCGCACAGGGAGGACGCGCTGCAGGCATGGGGCAGGCCGTATCCGTGGCCGCTGGCCTTGCACAGGGCCCAGCTCTCCTCGTCCAGGCAGAAGCGCTCCCCAGGCGCGCACACCAGGGCGTCCTCGGTGGCGTCGCCGTCGTCCGTGAAGACGTCGCCCGGGACGATCACCAGGCCGCCGTCGCCCCCGTCCGCGAGGGCGTCCGTGGCCCCGGTGTCGCCGGAGCCCCCGCACCCCGCCGCCAGGGTGAGCACCAACACACCCGGCAGGACGCCTCGACTTCCCGTACCCATGGATCCTCCACGAAGGAACTCGGCGCGAGTCTAGCGCGCGGGTCGTTTCGGTGACAGGAACCCCTCGGCGCGCCTCGCCACCAGGAGGCGCTCGGCGAGGCGCATGACGTCCACGGGCCAGAAGGCCCCCGGTCGCGGGCGCCGCACGCCGCGCAGGCCCTCGATGGAGCGACACGTGAGCACCCGGTCCCGCCACTGCAGCGGCAGGGCGGCCCGGCCGTGGACCGCGCCCAACAGCGCGCCCGCGATGGCGGCGTTCGTGTCCGTGTCGCCGCCGGCCATCACGGTCGCCACGACGCCGTCTTCGGGGCCGTCGGCGTCCAGGAGGCGGAAGAAGGCGTTGCGCAGCGCGATGCGGACCCAGCCCATCTGCCTGGAGAAGTCGTCCGGCGGTCCGTCGGCGGCCGCGTCGAGCGAGACCCTCACGTCCGGGTGCAGGTCCAGCCGCGCCGCCTCCCGTCGCGTGAACTCGTAGACGTCCGCCGGCCCGTCGCCGCCGGCCACCGCGTGGGCGACCGCGATCGCGAAGGCGGCGCTGGCGTCGCGGCACACCGGGTGCGGATGCGTCAGGGCCGCGTCGTCCCGGGCCCAGGCGGCCACCTCGTCCGGGTCGGCGTCGTGGCCGAGCACCCCCAGCGGGCTCACGCGCATCAGGGCGCCGTTGGCCTGGCTGTCCGGGTTCGCACGGTCCGCCACGGCCGCGAGAGGAGACGTGCCCTGCCGGATGGCCTCGGAGGCGGCGCGCAGGGCGTCCCCGATGGTCGCGCCCACGTCGAACGGCCCGGAGTCGTACCACCACGCGTAGGCGCCGAGGATCGCCTCCGCGTCGAAGCCGCCCTCCTCTACCAGGCCCCGCGCCAGGAGGAGCGCCAGCTCGGAGTCGTCCGTGGGCTGGCCGGCCAGCGTGTCCCACACTCCGCCGTCGCGGAGGCGCCGCACGCCGTCGGGGGCCACCGCCGCGATGGCGCGCGCCGACTGGAACTCGACGAGGCTCCCCAGGTCGTCGCCGGCCACCTGCCCCAGCAGGGCTCCCTGGGCGCGGGAGAGCAGCCCGGGGTCCGCCACGGTCGGGCCCTGGGCCGGCGGCAGCAGGTCCCAGCGGAGGAACTCCCGGCGCCCCCGGCGCTTCACCGCGTCCCAGCTCCGCGCAGCCAGCGCCCGGGCCACCTCCGGCCCCGCGGCGAAGCAGTCGCCGACGTGGACGTCCTCCTCCGAGGAGTGGGTCACCGCGCGGCCGTGGACGTCCACGAGCACGCGCCTCGACGCCCGCAGCAGAGCGTGGCCGCCGACCACGTCCCAGTCCATGGGGCTGCCCAGGGAGCTGGCGGCCTCGGCGTCCCCGACCGCCACCAGGGCGAGGCGCCATGCGATGCTCGGGGTGGTGCGGAAGCGGGCCGGCCAGGTGGCCTCGGCGTTGGCCCGCGGGAGGCGATCGGCCATGTGCGACACCAGCACCGTGTGCTCGGCGGAGAGGCGCTCGGCCGGAGGCGGGGGCTCGACCGGCACGCCGTTCCGCGTCAGCGGGCCGCATCCCTCGGCCCAGGCCACGAGATCGCCGTCGTCGTCCGGCGCCGCGTAGGCGTACACCACGCCCAGCACCGGCACGCCGTCGCGCAGCAGGCCGATGGAGACGGCGGACCCGCGGACGCCGTCCCAGCAGGCGGCCGTGCCGTCCTGGGGATCGATCACCCAGGCCATGCGGGGACTCGCCGAGGGGCGGCGATCCCGGTGGCGGAGCTCCTCGCCGCGCACCCCGTGATCCGGGAAGGCCGCCTCCAGGCGATCCCGGACGAGGCCCTCGGCCTGCACGTCGAGGGGAGACTTCTGCCGCGTCCCGGGCGGCCCCTCCGGGTGGTGGAACCCGGGGCGGAGGATCTCGCCGGCGTCGCGGGCCGCCTCGACGGCCACCTGCAGGGCCTCGCACAGGGACATCGGCACTCCTCCGGGCCGGGGACCGCCCGAGGATAGCATCGCCCGCGTGGCCCGTGCCCGGCTTGTCAGCCGAAGGCGGTGCAGACTAGCCTGGATGCGGATCAGCCGGGAGGCGCCATGACCAGGCCCGAAGACGGCTCGCGGGACGCCGCGACGCGCCGCGAACGGATGGAGAACGCCCTGAACGAGCTTCCCCTCTCCCACGAGGCGGAGGCCGAGTACCTGGTGGGATGGCTGGAGGCCCAGCCCCAGCCCGCCGCGAGCGCGGAGGGCGACCCCGCAGACCTGGTGGTCGCCGCGGGCTCCGACTTCCGCTACGTGACGTGGCACGCGGCCGGAGCCCCGGGCCGCTTCGCGGAGCTGATCGGCGCGTACCTCACGGAGGCCGGGGCCTCCCAGGAGGAGCTGGATTGGCTGGCCTCGGCCGGCGAGCGGCTCGAGCCGACCCTGGTGGGCTCCTGGATGGAGCTGGCCGCAGACGGCCTGGACGGCGGCTGGTTCTTCCCGTCGACGGCGCTCCTGGACCGCGCCCTGGGCTACGCCCCGGACTCCCCCGTGCGCCACGCGCTGGCCGAGTGGGCGCGCCGCTCGGGGGTCCAGACCTGCGTCCAGCTCCGCCGCTCCGTGGACGAGTCCCGCCCCGTGACGGAGCTGATCGTCCAGCTCCCCGAGGGGGATCCCGGGCACGCCATCTCCCTCGCCCGCCAGGCCTTCAAGCAGGTGGGCGCGCCCTGGTTCGGCGCGTCCGTGGCGAGCGCCGTCGAGGCGGGCGGCGCCGGGCCGCCCACCCTGATGATCGGGCTCGCCCCCCAGGGCCTCGCGCGCGTCGGCGTGCTCCTGAACCGCCCCGACGACGCTCTGCTCGACCGCCTCGTCCGAGAGGCCGAGGGCAGCTCCGAGGTCCTCCTGACGCGCTTCCAGGGCGCCCTCGGCGTGGACGGCCCCGAGTGGGTCGCCTGCACCCAGTATCCACACGGCTTCGGCCTGGACCTGTACTGGGTGCCTTGATCCTCAGCCCAGGATGCTCGGCCAGTGCCGGCTGATCCACGCCCGGCGCGCGGCGCGCTCCTGCCAGGCCGCGTCGCTCGGGTCCACGCGCCGCGACGTGGCGACGAGCCGCTCCAGGGCCGCGTCCAGGTCGGCCGTGACGGCCGGGTCGTCCACGACCACCAGCGCCTCGTGCTCCCAATAGCCCGCGGTGACGTCGAGGTTGGCGCTGCCCACGGTGCAGATCGCCCCGTCGACGCTGAGCACCTTCGCGTGCACGTGGGGACGCACCGGCCCGAGCGCCCGGTTCCATGAGGGCTGCGGGTCCACGACCACCTCCCACGCCTCGGCGCCGGCCGCGACCAGGGTGTCGATCCGGCCGTGCACCACGCTCGTGGCCAGGTCGCGCAAGGACCCCGGGCTCCCCGGGAAGGGCTCCCCGTCGCCTCGCAGGGGCCGCACGTTGCCGAACAGCAGGCGCACGCGCACGCCGCGCTCCAAGGCCTGGAGCAGCGCGCGCTGGATGGCGAGCTGGATGGGGAACGTGTTGACCACGGTGATGCGCTCGCGGGCGCCGCGCACCAACGCCACGTAGGCGTCCAGGGTGTGCGTGTCGGCCATCCCCCGGTGGAGCACGACGCGCACCGGGACGTCCCCGGCCTCGGCGGCCTCCGGGAGCGGGAAGGCGTCGCCGCCCGAGGCCACCCAGTCGTCCAGGAAGGCCGCCTCCAGGGCGCGGACCGCCGGCCCCTCGAGGATCGCGCCCGCGTCTACCCACGGCACCTCGTGGAGATCGCTGGCCGGCCCGAGGGACACCTCCTCGAAGCCCCGGTAATACTCCTGGGCCAGGTTGCGCCCGGTCAGCATCCCCCGGACCCCGTCCACGACGAGCAGCTTGCGGTGGTTGCGCTGCTTGAGGTCCGCCACCGAGGGGAAGCCCTCCAGGCGCCGGAACGCGCGCACCTCCACGTTCGGCGTCGTCTCCAGGCGCGCGAGGAGCGGGTTGTGGGCACCGAACGCACCGTGGAGGCTGTACAGGGCGTCCACCAGCACCCGCACCCGCACCCCCCGGGCCGCCGCCACGCGGAGGGCGTCCTCGATCTCCCGGCTCACGGGGTCGTCCCGCACGATGTAGCTCTGGAGGTGCACCGTCTCCCGGGCGCCCGCGACGGCCTCCAGCAGGGCGCGGCGTGCCGCGGTGTTGTCCACCTCCACCCGCACGCGGTTGCCGGGCAGGACCCGCGAGGACGTCAGCTCGTCGAGGCGACCCGCGGGGTCGGACGGGTCGGGCGGAGGTCGCCGGGCCGACTCGATTCGCTCCCGGACGATCCCGGCGGGCAGGGCGCGCGCCTCGCGCCGGGTCAGGAAGGCCATGCCGGCGGGATCCAGCGACTGCTCGCCCGTGCCGACGACCGCCTCCACCCGGAAGCCGGTCACCCGCAGGTGTCGCGCGACGCGCACGAGGCGCAGGTCGAGCGCGCCCCCGGGGACGTCGTCGGGCCAGCCGTCGTCCAGGACCAGGCCGGCGTCCAGCACCGGCGCCTCCACCAGCCCGGCGGACATCAGGCGGTGGCGCACGTCGCGACAGGCCACGTCGGGGCTGCTGCGCACGGCGATGATCCGGGCCGGGGCGTCGGGCGCCGACACGTGGGCAACCAGGCTTCGAAGCTCGTCGGGAGCCAGGCCTCCGTCGACCAGGACCACTGGCTCCGGGCCCGGGCGCACGACGTGGACGACCACCTCCAGGGCCGACACCGGGTCCTTTCGGCCGGGTCGCGTCCCGGACTCGCGCGCCAGCCCGAGCGCCGAGAACCCCTCCAGGTCGGCGGCCGCCACGGTCCACCGCCCCGTGCCCTCCTCCAGCCCGACGCGGGTCAGCGCCCGGCCGTGTCCCACGACGACGACGCGCTGGTCGGGGTCCGACCACCGCATCCCCAGGACGTTGATGAGGTCCACCCGCAGGCGCGCGCACCCGTCGCCGCAGGCCACCACGTCCGGCGCGTCCAGGCGCGTCGCCCCGATGAGGCCCGAGTCGGAGGGCTCGCCCGGAGCCAGGAGCAGCGGGACGTCCAGGCGCCGCAGGAGCCCCGGCGCGAGGATCGCCAGGGCCATCGCCGGGAGCCCCGCCGCGGCCCCGAACGGGACGCAGACCACGTCGGCCCCGCGGGATCGCGCCTCGCGGTTGAGCACCTCCACGGCGTCCAGGAGACCGGCCTCGACCCAGGCCACCTCCAAGGGGCCGCGAAGCTCCAGCACGTCCGCGATGGCGGCCGGATCAACCGACGACAGGGGCGTCGGGGCGCGCAGGCCCAGGACGGTCGCGCGCAGCCCGGGCGCCGCGTGGCGACGGAGCAGGGCGGCCACCGGCGCCAGCCCCGCCAGGTCCCGCGCGAACGGGCAGAGCACGTGCGGCGGCCGGTCGCCACCCTCGGGAGGACCGGAGCCGTCGACCCGGAGGACCGGCAGCCCCAGCCCCGGCGCGACGCGTGTGAGCCAGGACGTGCTCTCGCGGGTCGGCTCGGAGCCCGCCACCATGACGACGACGTCGGGCGACGCCTCCCGGATGGCCGCCACGGTCCGCTCGTCGTCCAGGGCCAGGAGGACCTCGCCCCGCACCTCCCCGACGGCCCCCCCGAGCGCAGCCCGCACCCTCTCCAGGGCGGCCTCGCCGGCCTTCGCGCGGTCGCCCAGGGTGCCCCACCACTCGGCCACGAACCCTGCAGCGAACGGGACGTGGGGATGCACCAGCACGTGAACGCGCTGCGCCGAGGGGGCGATCGCCGCGGCCCAGGCTGCGGCCGCTCCCGCGTCGGCGCCCTGCTCCACGAGCAACAGCGGCCGCCGGAACCGCACCGGGGCGACGGCGTTCATGGCGAGCACCGGCGGGCACTGCCCCCCTCGACCCGGCGCGATGCGTCGTCGGGGAACGCGGCGCGCGTCCGACCGGCCAGACGCACGCCTCCGAGGGACCTCAGCCGCTCCAGGGCGGCGGGTTCCAGGCACGGCTCTCGCGACTTCACCATCACCCCCCGCAGGAGCGGTTCATGCTACAGCCTGCGTGTCCGGAAGCAACCGGACGGGATCGTCGCTGCAGGGCCCGCGACCCGCACGGCCCCGCGATTTGACCGCCTCACCCGACCGCGGTAACTTCGGGCCGCACGCGATGCAGCGTGCTCCTTCTCACAGCCATCTCAGAGCCTCCGCCGAGGCGACCGGCTCGCCCGCGCGGCCGGAGCGGCGTCGGCCGGCGGGGGTGGTGTCGCCTCCACGGACGTGCGAGCCCAGCACGATGAAGATCGATCCGGCGGCGTTTCGCATCCTGGTGGTCGACGACGACCCGACCACCCTCGTGGCCGTGGCGAGCATCCTCCGCGGCGAGGGCTACCGGGTCGCGGAGATGGACGACCCGATGGAGGCGTCCGAGCGCATCGGCCAGGAGCCGTTCGACGTCCTCATCGCGGACTACAAGATGCCCGAGGTGGACGGCCTGGGCCTCGTGCGGCGCGCCAGGCTCCTGCGACCGGACTCCATCCGGATGATCCTCGCCGGCGAGGGGGACTACGAGGTGGCGGTGCTCGCCATCCACCAGGGCGAGGTCTACCGGTTCATGACCAAGCCGGTCGACGAGGTGGACCTCCGGGTGAACACGCGCCTGGCCTGCGAGCACCTGACCCTCGTCCGCGAGGTCCACCGACTGCGGGCGCGCGTGCGGGACGACGAGGCCCTGCTGGAGCGCCTGGAGCGGGAGAACCCGGACATCATCCGCCTGAATCGGCGGGACGACGGCAGCATCGTGGCCGACGACGAGGACGTGGGCTCCGGGGACGGCTGAGCCGGGCCGCCCCCCGACACCGCGCGCCCCGGGTGTTCCGCCGCAGCGCGCCCCCGCACGCAGGGCATCGGAGCGCCTCGGGCAGGTCGGCGACCGTCACACCTCGCCCTCGCGCGCCACCAGGAGCACGTGCAGGCCGTACCGGTGGGCCAGCCGGTCGTGGGCGGGCAGGGACCACGGCACGTCGAAGGCCTCTTCCAGGACCCGGAACCGCAGGTGCTCCAGGCCGTGGAGCCCTCCGCCCAGGGCCCGGCGGAGCGCCTCGGGCCCCTCGATCCACGCCTCCGGCGGCTGGGCGTGCGGCTCCAGGTGATAGGGCTGGGCCAGCAGGAGCAGGCTTCCCGGCGCGAGGAGCGCGTCGAGCTGTCCCAGGAGCGTCCACGGATCGCGCACGGCGTCCACCACGTTCAGCGCGGCCACCAGGGAGAACGCGCCCGCCGGGAACGGCGGATCGAGGGCGTCCCCGGCGACGAGTGCGAGCCGCTCGTCCTGCACGGGCGGGCGCCTCACGGCCAGCGGCGTGTAGCGGCGGCCTACCCGGCGCCACGGCACCTCCAGCCAGCCTCCCCGGAGGAGCTCCCGGGCCGCGCGCAGCATCCCCAGTCGCAGGTCGAACAGGATCACGGCGCCCGACACGGCGTGGAGCCACCGCTCGGCCCACCCGCCCGGGCCGGCGCCCACCTCCAGCGCCGCGCCGTCCAGCGGGCCGTGCCGCTCCAGCCACTCCCCGAGCAGGTGCCCGAGCCGATCCTGATCCGCCAGGGCCTCCGCCACGAACGACGGAAGCTCCGGCGGCGGGTGATGCGCCACCGCGTACATGGCCAGGAGCCAGGCCTCCCGCGCCTCGTCGCCGGAGGGGTCCGCCTCCGCGAGGCGCGCGCACCACTCGTCGGCCGGCGGCGGCCATCCAGCCTCCTCCGCGGCTCCCACCAGGGGCGCCACGTCCCGGGCCACGACGGGGATCCCGTCCACGACCGGGTAGGCCGCCCCGCAGCCAGGACACGCGAGCCCGCCGCCCCGCTGCTCCAGGGTATGGACTTCGACGCCGCCCCGCCCGTCGGGCCGCCTGCACCGGGGGCAGTGCAGCGGGACGCCGGCGCTCACGTCCGCCCGTACACGGGGACGAGCGCGCCCCGCGTGACCCGGTTGTCCGGGGAGGCCAGGAAGCGCACCGTCTCCGCGATCTCCTCCGGCGACGGCCAGGCGTCGTGGTCGGCGCCCGGCATGCCCTCGCGGTTCGGCGGGGTGTCGATGACCGAGGGCACCACCGCGTTGACCCAGATCCCCTCCGAGGAGAGCTCCTCCGCCAGGCACCGCGTCATGGAGGCGACGGCCGCCTTCGCCGTCGTGTAGGCCACCAGCCCTCCGGCCGGCACCAGGGCCGGCTTCGCAGCCACGTTCACCAATCGCCCCGCCCCCTCGCGCGTCGCGCGGAACCGGCGCACGGCCTCCCGGCAGCACAAGAAGCAGGACACCGCGTTGGCGTCGTGCATCCTCCGGAAGTCGTCCAGGGACGTGTCGGTCAGGGCGCCCATGGCGAAGGCGCCGGCCACGTGGACGGAGGCCTGGAGCGCCGGGACCTGCTCGTAGAAGCGGACGACGGCGTCCTCGTCCGCGAGGTCCACGGGGCCGTGGAGCCGGACCCGGTCGTGATCCCGCCACGGAGCCGCCTGCATCGCCTCCTCCCGCCGCCAGGGGACGTGGCAGACGGCGCCTTCCTCCAGCAGGGTCTGCACCACCGCGACGCCGAGCGCGCCGGTGCCTCCCGTGACGACGACGTGTCGCTCCCTCCTGCCGGTCATCCGACCTCCTCGCGCGTGGGGTGAGCCTCCGTGAGCCTCCGTGGTATCACCTCCGGGGCCGGTCGGGGAACCCGTCCCGCGCCTGGCGCGCAGGGGCCGGCGGTGTAACGATCCGCGGCGCAGATGGCTCCAAGGAGACGAGGGGGTCGACGCCGGGCCCCCTCCACCCCAAGCCGCAGAGGAACGACCGAATGGGTTTGCTCTCGAAGATCTTCGGGGGCGGGCAGCCGAAGGTGCAGCCCGTCTCCATCGACGACGACAACTTCCGCGACGAGGTCCTCCGCTCGGACGTGCCCGTCCTCCTGGACGTGTGGGGCCCGTCCTGCGGCCCCTGCATGCAGCTCGAGCCCATCATCATGAACCTCGCCGCCGAATACGACGGCCGCGTGAAGGTCTGCGAGATGAACGGCGCCACCAGCCCCCGCACCATGCAGCGCCTGGGCGTCCGCGGCACCCCGACCGTGCTGTACTACCGCGACGGCAAGGAGGTGGAGCGCGTCGTCGGCTTCCGCGGCCGGCTCTTCCACGAGCAGACGATCCACGACGTCCTCGGGGTAGACGACGAGGGGTGAGAGTGGTTGCCGCTCCCTGCGCCGCTGGTTAACGTCCCCGCTCCACGCGGCGAAGGGAGGCGGCATGCAGAGCCTGTGGCACGACGACGAGGCGCGCGACCTGGCCGACGATCCGGTGGCCCTCCGGGCGTACTCGTCCCGACTCCTGGGGCGCGAGCCGTCCCTGGTCCTCCACGGGGGCGGCAACACGTCGGTGAAGGTCCGCACCGAGGACTTCTTCGGCGACCCGGTCGAGGTGCTCTACGTGAAGGGCAGCGGCTGGGATCTGGCCACCATCGAGCCGGCCGGCTTCTCCCCCGTGCGCCTGGACGTCCTCCGCCGCATGGCCGAGCTTCCCGACCTGGACGACGCGGACATGGTCCGCGAGCAGCGCGCCGCCCTCCTGGATCCCTACGCCCCGAACCCCTCCATCGAGGCGATCCTCCACGCCATCATCCCCTTCGACTTCGTGGACCACACCCACGCGGACGCGGTGGTGGCCGTGAGCAACACCCCCGACGGCGAGGAGCGCGTCCGCAAGCTCTACGGCGACCGGGTCCTGGTCGTCCCGTACGTCATGCCCGGGTTCGTCCTGTCCCGGACCATCCACGAGATGACCCGCGACGTCGACTGGGACGCCCTCGAGGGCATCGTCCTGCTCCACCACGGCGCGTTCACGTTCTCGGACGACGCCCGGCAGAGCTACGAGCGCATGATCCGCCTCGTCACCCGGGCGGAGGACCACCTCCGCGCCAGCGGCGCCTGGTCCGCACCGGCGGTCTCCACGACCCCCGGACAGGTCGATCCGCTCGCGCTCGCCGACGCCCGCTGGGCCGTCTCCCAGGCCGAGGGCCGCGCGGTCGTCGCCCGCCTGGACGCCGGCCCCGAGGCCGTGGGCTTCGCCGACCGCGAGGACGTCGCCGCCATCGCCACGCGCGGCCCGGTGACCCCCGACCACGTCATCCGCACCAAGCGCATCCCCATCGTCCTCGGCGACGATCCGACCGAGGACGTGTCGGCCTACGCGGACGCCTATCGCGCCTGGTTCGAGGAGTACGCCGACGGCACCCTGACGCAGCTCCCGCCCGCCCCGAGGTGGGCCGTGTGGCCCGGCCGCGGGCTGGTGTCGTTCGGCGCCACGGCGAAGGCCGCCGACCAGGTCCGGGACATCGCCCGGCACACGGCGCGCGCCATCCAGTGGGGCGAGGCCCTGGGCGGCTGGACGCCCCTCGGGGAGCGCGAGCTGTTCGCCATGGAGTACTGGGACCTGGAGCAGCGCAAGCTCCGCAAGGGGGGCGCCCCACCCCCGCTGCAGGGGAAGATCGCCCTGGTCACGGGAGGCGCCGGCGGCATCGGGGAGGCCTGCGCCGAGGCGCTCCGGGCGCAGGGCGCCGCCGTGTGCGTCCTCGACGTCCGCGAGGAGGTCACGGAGCGCTTCGACGCGCCGGACGCCCTGGGCCGCGTGTGCGACGTGACCGACAGCGCCTCCGTGCAGGCCGCGGTGGAGGCCTGCGTGGCGCGCTTCGGAGGCCTGGACGTCCTGGTGACCAACGCGGGCAGCTTCCCCCTGAGCCAGGACCTGGAGGAGATCGAGGACGAGGCCTGGGACCGCGCCGTGGAGCTGAACCTGAGCAGCCACATGCGGGTCCTGCGGGCGTGCGCCCCCTTCCTGGAGCGCGGCGTCGACCCGGCGGTGGTCGTGATGGCCTCGCGGAACGTCCCGGCGCCGGGCCCGGGCGTGGCCGCCTACTCGGCCTCCAAGGCCGGGCTGACCCAGCTCGCGCGTGTCGCCGCCCTCGAGCTCGCGCCGCACGGCGTGCGGGTCAACATCCTCCACCCGGACAAGGTGATGGACACGAACCTCTGGGACCCCGAGAAGCTGTCCGCCCGGGCGGCCCACTACGGCGTCACCGTGGAGCAGTACAAGCGCCGCAACCTCCTCGGCGTGGAGGTCGTCGCCAAGGACGTGGCCGACCTGGCCTGCGCCATGGCCGGTCCGCTCTTCCGCACGGTGACCGGCGCGCAGGTGGCCGTCGACGGGGGGAACGACCGGGTCGTCTGATCCGTCCCTGGAGGGCTTCCACCTGGAGGGCTTCCACGGGGACGCCTCGCCGGGCACCGTGAGCCACCGGTTCACCCTGGAGGTCAACGGCGACCCGCCGGTGCTCACGTCCAGCAGCCACCCGGACCAGGACGCCTGGCACTCGGACCCGAGCAAGACCGCCCTGGCGTTGTCGTGGGAGCCGCCGTCCGGCGTCTCGGCCGACAGCGTGGCGGGCTGGTGGTACCGCCTGGACCGGCAGAGCGCGACCCCGCCCGGCAAGGCCGCCGACGGCTGGACGTTCACGGAAAACGCCCAGGTGCTCCTTGCTCCTCACGGAGGACTGGCTGGGCCACCCGACGGAGGACTTCACCTTCTACATGCGCGTCGTCGCCGAGGACGGAAACGGGCCCGCCTCTCCGGACCACCCCCAAGGCTAAGACAGCGCTCCTGAGGATGGGTAGGCTTCCCGCAAGGAGGACCCCATGCCGAAGAAGAAGTCGTACGCCCCGAAGTTCAAGTTTCATGCGGTCTTGGACGCCCTGCGTTCGGATGCCACGGATGCCGAGGTGGCCCGTCAGCACGGAATCCACCCCGCCCCAGGCGTCAGGATAGTTGCCGCCTCTGTTGAGCGCGCGCGGAGCGCGCCCGAGACCCGCGAAGCGGGGCGAGCATGATGTTTGATGGGATGGTGAG
>JBNJGB010000045.1:38934-43749 GCA_051747385.1 Myxococcota bacterium | reverse complement strand
AACGATGGGTTTTGCGCGTCTGAGAGCAGGCAAGGGCACGGGCAAGGGCAAGGGCAAGGGAGGGCGGTCGACTCCGCGACCGCCCTTGCCGGATGTAGCCGGTGGGCTGGCGGCGGCCGCGGCGCGCCGCTAGACTGCGCGCGATGCAACGACACGCGCCCATCGGAGTCCTGGCCGTCCTCGCCGCGCTCGCCGCGGCCTGCGGGGACAAGGTGACCATCGTCGAATGCCGGCTGGGCTTCGAGCCGCGGGGATCGGAGTGCATCCCCATCGGCTCGGGCCCGGACGCGGACGACGGGACCCCCGACACGTCGACCCCCGACACGGAGCCGAAGCCGGACGCGCCGGACTTCCCGATCGTGGACACGGTGGACGCGCCGGACGAGTCCGACCCGCCGGACGTGCCCGACGTGGGCCCGGACGACGGCGCGGTGGAGCCGGACGACGGCGCCGTGGGGCCGGACGACGGCGGCGGGCCCGTGGGAGGCGCCGTCGGGGCGGTCTGCAACAAGAGCGGGGACTGCGAGGGCGAGACCTGCCTGGACTGGCCGGGCGGCTACTGCACGAAGCTGGACTGCGACGAGGCGGGCTGCCCGGAGGGGAGCACCTGTGTCCCCGCGCCCGGCGGCAACCACATGTGTGTGAAGACCTGCCAGACGGACGACGACTGCCGTGAGGGCGGCGAGCAGGCCTGCAAGCGGGTCGAGGGCCTGGACGGCGAGGGCCTCGTGGACGCGTGTCACGGCGTCGCCGACCAGCCCTCCGGGCCGGGCGAGACCTGCGACACCGCCGTCGACTGCGAGGGCGGGGCGAGCTGCCTCGGGGCCATGCCGGGGGGCTACTGCGCCGCCCTGGGATGCGACGCTGGGAGCTGTCCCCAGGGCACGGACTGCGTGGACTTCGGCGACCACCCGACGTGCCTGCGCCTGTGCCAGGACGACGAGGACTGCGGGGGGGAGGAGGGCGCCGAGCGGAGCTGCGGCGTCTTGAAGGCCGTCGACGGGGACAAGGTCGGCGCGTGCATCTCGGGGACCCAGGGCCAGCCCATCGGCGCCCAGTGCACGAACGACTTCGAGTGCCAGAGCGGCACCTGCCAGATCCTGGGCAAGGGCTTCTGCACCCAGTCGAACGAGCCGTGCTTCCCGGACACGGAGGACCTGGACTGCCTGGAGGGCGGCTTCTGCCAGGTGACCTCCGAGAGCGTGGTCGGCACGTGCACCCAGCCGTGCTCCGTGGCCCAGGGCTGTCAGGGCGCCGCCTACTGCGTGGGCCTGCCGGGCGAGCCCGAGGGCTGGTGCCGCCCGGCGTGCGATGGCCTGGGCGAGTCGGACGACTGCCGCGCGGACGCCGGGATGACCTGCACGTTCGGCTTCCCGCTCGGAGGGACCACCGGCCAGGGGACCTACGTCTGCATGATCGTGGACTCCGGCGACGTCGGGGCGGCGTGCGGGCCGTCCCAGGGCTGCCCTGGCGGCCAGTGCGAGATGACCGTGGGCGAGACGGAGGGCACCTGCACGCGAGGCTGCGGCACGGACTTCTACTGCCCGTTCCCCGGACTCTGTGTGGACGACGGCGGAACCTCCGGCACGTGTCGCAAGGCCTGCCAGTCCGTCGCAGACTGCCCGGACGGCACGAGCTGCGAGAAGACAGGTTTGGGGAGCGTGTGCCAGTAGGATCGGCCGGCGGCCGCCCTGCGCGGTGACGTGGATGACAGGGAGACCTCCGGGCCGCTTGTGCGCGCGAACGGCGTGCCGTTATGCTCCGCACACTCGAAGCGGGCCCGCGCTCCTGCGCGGTTTACGTGAGGGAGTCCGGTGAAGACCGTCTTGACAGCGTCGATCAGCGACGACGACCGACCGCAGGTCCCCAGCCCGGATCCGTTCGGCGGCGAAGTCGCGGAGGACGGGCAGGAGGCCACCACGGTCGTCGGTCACATCGTCCGGGTGGGCGCCGAGGAGCGGTGCCGGGTCGAGGCGTCGGACGCCGGCGGGCCGGGCTTCGACGCCGACTACCTGCACGCGGAGGCGACCGCTCCGCAGGCGGTCGAGCCCGAGGTCCGCGGGGGAGTCGCGGGGACTCGGATTTGGATTGTTCGCCCCGACGCACGTATGAGGTTCTATGTGAACGACGAGTGTCCGTGCGGCGACGAACCCGAGCCGACCGGCGACGGCATCCACCCCCGCAGCGACAACACGGCCTGGATGGGCATCCGGGCCTACCAGGTTTCCGGCGCGCCGAAGACGTGCGCCCCGTACACGCTCATGGTGACCAACGGTGATTGACGTGACCCGAGACGGCTTCGAGGCCGGGCGGTCCGCCCGGACGCTGGCAGTGGCGGCGGGCGTGGCCCTCGTCTGCGCGGCCCTCCTGCTCGCAGCCTGTAGCGACGACGGGGTGAACACGCCCTCGAAGGGTGGCGACGCCGACATCTACGTCGGGACGGACCCGGACGCGGACGGCGCGGTGGACGCCGACGCCGGAGCGGACATCGCCGACGCCGGGCGCGGCAGGGACGTCTCGGACGCCGAGCACATGGGAGGGGACGGGGACGCGGACGCCGAGTCCGACACGGAGGAGGACACGGACGTGGGCCCGTGTCCGGGTTGCTTCCGCCATCCCTGCGACGAGGCCAGCGACTGCTTCTCGGAGTACTGCGTGGATTCGCCCGAGGGGCAGGTCTGCTCGAAGACGTGCCAGAGTGGTGACTCCTGTCCCCAGGGATGGTCGTGCTCGCAGGTCTCCACGGGGGGGGACCCGAAGTTCATGTGCGTGCCCTACGACACCTTCCTCTGCCGACCCTGCCAGAGCGATGCGGACTGCAACGCCGTGGGCCTCGAGTCCGGCCCCGGGGTCTGCATCGACACGGGGCTGCGAGGCAGCTTCTGCACGCGCCGGTGCGATCAGGACTCGACGTGCATGGAGGGGTTCATCTGCAGGTCCCTGGAGAACTACAAGGGCCGGACGCTCGACCTCTGCACTCCCGAGGAGGGGGGCGGCGATCCAGCCGACGAATGTAGCTGTACGCCGAAGTTCGTCGAGGAGCTGGCCGAGACGACCTGCAGTCTCGAGAACGAGCACGGCACCTGCAAGGGGACGCTCATGTGCGTCGAGGTGGGCCCTCTGCCGGAGTGCTCCGCCCCCGAACCCCAAGCGGAAGTCTGCAACGGGCTCGACGACGACTGCGACGGGGAGACGGACGAGGACGCCGTGGACTGCACGAACTACTACAAGGACTCGGATGGGGACGGCTACGGTCAGGGCTCGGGGGAGTGCTTCTGCGACGACCCCGGCGAGGGCTGGATCCTCGACGGCGGCGACTGCAACGAGCTGGTGACCGCCATCAACCCGGGCGCGCCCGAGGTCTGCAACGGACTGGACGACAACTGCGACGGGGTGACCGACGAGCAGGACGCACAGGGCTGTGAAACCCACTACCTGGACCAGGACGGGGACGGGTACGGACAGGACGAGGTCACCGCCTGCTTGTGCGACGGCGAGGAGGGCTGGGCCCCCGAGCCCGGGGACTGCAACGACCTCAACCCGGCCGCGAACCCCGAGGCGGAGGAGATCTGCGACGGTATCGACAACAACTGCGACGGCCGTATCGACGAGGAGGGCGCCCTGGACTGCAATGTCTTCTTCCTCGACCAGGACGGGGACGGCTACGGGCTCACGGACAAGGTGAAATGCCTCTGCGGGCCGACCGGCGCCTACGTGGGCAGCAAGCCCAACGACTGCGACGACACGACGGCTCAGGTGAACCCCTCCATGCCGGAGCTCTGCAACGGCATCGACGACAACTGCAACGGGGATACGGACGAGGGCGAGCCGGCCAGCATGTGTCCCGAGGTCGCCCACGGCACGGCGGGGTGCGTGGATGGCGAGTGCAGCCTGATCGAGTGCGAGGCGGGGTGGAGCGACGTCGACCAGGACCCGCTCAACGGCTGTGAGTGTCCCATCGGCTCTTTGGAGGACCCGGGCGGTCCCGGCAACGCCTGCAACGATCCGCACCTGCTCGGCACCATCTCGGATGCGGGCGGCACGCCCATCGAGGTCACCGACAACATCTCCCCGTCGGGTGACGAGGACTGGTACCAGTTCACCGCCATCGATGGGCCGGAGGCGGGCGGCTGCGACACATTCGACCTGCGGGTGCTGTTCCTTCACAACCCCCAGGGCCAGTTCGCCTTCGACGTCTTCGAGGGGGGCTGCCCGGCCTCCAGCGAGATCTGCAAGGAGGTGCAGGAGTTCAGCGACAGCACCGACTTCCTCACGGACTCCGGGGGGGAGCCGCTCGGTGAGTGTGACTGCGACCCCGACTACACCGACGATGGGGTGCAGATGTGCTCGGACCAGACGATGCTGTACATCGTCCGGGTCTACCGGCGGGAAGGCTTCGAGAACTCCTGCGCGGCGTACACGCTGCGGATCAGCAACGGACTCTGACGGAGACACACCGCTGTCCGCGGCCGGGCTCCGGAGGTTACACGGGGGACGGGGCGGACTTGCCGCGGTTCGAGACTCCATGCCACACTACGGGCCGTAGCCTGACGCGCTGGGCCGAGCCAGGTCCCAGGCGCGTGCGGGGGCCCAGACAGGCGACCTGAGAGGAGACACGAGATGGCCAAGAAGACGAGGAAGAAGGGCACGGGCAAGCTGCCGACCATCAAGAAGTCCGCCGGCGCGTTCCTCTCGGCAGAAGAAGACGAGATCACGCAGAAGCAGGCGGACAATCTGTCCAACTACCTCGTGATGGCCGGAACGGAGGGCACCGACGGAGCCGGCGAGCTCATCGCGCAGCACTGCTCCCACGCC
>JBNJGB010000045.1:0-38834 GCA_051747385.1 Myxococcota bacterium | reverse complement strand
TCCCACGGGTCGCACGGCTCCCACGGGTCGCACGGCTCCCACGGGTCGCACGGCTCCCACGGGTCGCACGGCTCCCACGGGTCGCACGGCTCCCACGGGTCGCACGGCTCCCACGGGAGCTGGTAGCACGCCTGCTCGCCTGTCGTCGCGCCGCTCGGTGCGAGCACCCGGCACCGTCACCGCGTGGTGATGGTGTCGGCGTGTATCTGGGGGCGAGGGATGTCGCTCGTGGGCTTCTCGGCGCGCCCGGGCGACATGCCTACTCGTCCAGCCCCATGGCCTTCACGAGGCGGCTGTCCAGCAGGCGGTCCGGCAGCAGCTTCCGCGCCCACAGGAGCGCCGCCGTGCCCCGGGAGACCGCGTAGCGGGCCCGGGGGCGCGAGGCGGCCAGGGCGCGCTCGATGACCCGGGCCACCTCGTCGGGCGTCGCCGCACGCCGGATGAGCTGCTGATATGCTTCGGTCATCACCGTCGCGACGTCGCGGTAGGGGCTGGATTCGCCGACGCCGAACAGGGTCTCCGGGCCCACGTCGAATCGGGCCTCGGGCGCCACGCGGTCGCGGACCAGGCCGGGCTCCACGAGGACCACGTCCACCCCGAAGACGCCCAGCTCGAGTCGCAGGGCGTCGCAGAGACCCTCCAGGGCGTAGCGCGTGGCGCTGTAGGCCCCGGACATGGGCAGGGCGATACGACCGGCCGCCGTGGACACGCAGATGATGGTCCCTCGCCCCTGGTCGCGGAACAGCGGGACCACCGCCTGGATGAGGCGCCACGGCCCGTAGAAGTTCGCGTCGAACAGGGCGCGGAGGCTCTCCTCGTCCGTCTCCTCCACGGGGCCGAAGATGCCGGCGCCGCCGGTGCAGACGAGGCCGTCCGCGCGTCCGTACAGCTGCTCGAGGCGGGACACGGCGCGGCGACACTCGTCCGCGTCCGAGGTGTCCAGGTCCGCGACCTCCACCATGCCGCCCCGCATGGTCTCGCGCGGGAGGTCGTACATGGCGTCCAGGTCTCGACCGCAGGCCAGGACCCAGAACCCCTGCTCGCCGAGCCAGAGGGCGGTCTCGCGGCCGATGCCGCGTTCCGCGTCCGTGACGAGGATCGCCTTGGAGGTCGCCTTCATGTGCCCATCCTGGTGCGGGCGGCGGGGGCTGTCCGAACGTAGGGAGCGCGCATCCGCCCGGATGACCACAGGGGCAGGGGGAGGGCGGGCACGAGATGCGGCGGATTCGTGGCGGCGCAGTCACGCGCACACGGACGAAGCCGTCCGGTTCACGCCGCACTGCGCGACGGATCCTCCACGGTTGCCCGGCCGCTGGCCCCCGCCCGGGGCCGGGCGCGACACACCCGCTGGCGCTCAGCGCTCGGGGTGGTCCAGGTGGTCGATGGGGTCGTAGGTCTCGACCCGGGCCTTGCGGCTCATGAGGCGCGACATGCCGGGGATGTTCTCCTCGGCGTCCTGGAGCCGCTCGGCGATGCGGCGGACCAGGGCGACCTCGTCATCGGGCGTCCGGCGGCTGCCGTCGCCGCCGTCGTTCATGAGGAAGAGATCCACGTGACCGGTGGACGCCATGGCGCCGCTCCCCCGCTCCGCGCGGCAGACAGCGACGTTGGCCAGCCGGGCCGTCGAGGGATGCTCCGCGACGAGGCGAAGGGCGCCCGCGTCGCGGCTCGATACGCGCTGGAGCGTCCAGCCTCCACCCAGGTCGCCGCCCACCGGGGCCACGGCCTCGGTGAGGTCGGTCGTCTTCCTGGCGAGCGCCGACGGGCCCCACGTGACCGCCGCCGCAAAAGCCGCGAGGAACGAGCGACGGCCCACGCTGCTCTTGTCGTTGTCGCTGCCCATTACGGATCTCCTCCGAAGATGCCTGTCCGGGAGGAGGCTATGTGGCCCGGCTCCCGCTGTCAATTCGGTCTCTGTGCCCAGAGGCTCCGCGTCGACTCGTTCACGACGATACGGCCCCTGCCCCGGCACCCACGATGCTCCGGGTGGGGGGGCCGTCACAAGCCGAGGGGGGACCTCGCTTGTTACCCGGCATCGGACGCGATGTTGCCGCGTCGTGAGGCGTCCTGATAGCGTGCGCGCCTCGGGGGAGGAGGTCTTCCGGGGCGTGGAAGACGGGTGCACGTGGGCGCCCGGCCCCCGGAGGACACGGAGCGGGAGCATCGTGGCACAGGGTCTCGAGAGAGCGAACCTCGTACGCACCGGTTACAGCTGTAACAGCGCCTGTCGGTTCTGCTCGCAGACCGAGCTTCGGGCGCGCGAGGGCGATCGTCCGGCGACGGATGTCCGCGGCGACGTCGTGGAGGCAGCGAAGCGAGCGGCGGCCGGCTCGGGCGTCGTGGTGCTGTCGGGCGGCGAGGTGACCCTCCGCCGCGAGCTCGTGGACTGGGTCGCCCTGGCGCGGGAGCACGGCGCCCGGCGCGTGGTGGTCCAGACGAACGGCCGCATGCTGGCCTATAGGAAGCTCGTCAAGGCGCTCGTGCGCGCGGGTGCGGACGTTTTCGCGTTCGCCCTGCACGGGCACGTGCCCGACCTGCACGACTTCCTCACGCGCTCGCCGGGGAGCTTCGAGCAGGCACTGCACGGGGCGCAGCACGTCCAGCGTGCCGGCGCCCGGATCCTGGTGAACACGGTCGTGACGCGGCCGAACTTCCGCCACCTCCCGGACATTTCGCGCCTGCTGCCCCAACTCGGCGCCTCGGGGATCCGTTTCATCTGGCCGCGGCCGGACGGTGAGGCACGGGTTCAGGCCCCCGGGTTGATCCCCGACCCGACCCTGGTGGCACCCTACCTCCACGGCGCGGTCGGCATCGCCCGCGCTCTCAACTGCCGGGTCTCCACGGAGCTCCCGGCGGACTTCCCAGCTTCGGAGACACCGCATGGAGACGTCCCAGCCCAGGCCTCGTAGGCGCCGCCGCGACGACGACCGCGCCGTCATCGACGAGGGGATGCAGGCCGAGATCGCCTCCGCGCTCGAGGTGAAGGACCTCACGAAGGAGGCCGCGGTCAAGCACAGGCGGCACTGGGTGCGCCTCACCCGCCTGTGCAACCAGCGCTGCATCTTCTGCCTGGACTCCTGGAACCACAACGGGACGTACGTCGACACCGAGCAGCTCAAGCAGTACATCGACCTGGGCGTGAAGCTCGGTCGGGAGCGGCTCATTCTGTCGGGCGGCGAGCCGACGGTGCACCCGGACTACCTGCGGCTCATCCGGTACGGGCGGAACGCGGGCTACGACTGGATCCAGACCGTCACCAACGGGATGATGTTCGCCTACCCGGAGTTCACCCGGAAGTGCCTCCACGCCGGGCTGAACGAGGTGACCATGTCCATCCACGGGCACACGGCGAAGCTCCAGGATCGGCTGTGCGGCGTGAAGGGGGCCTTCGACAAGGCCGTCGAGGGCATCAAGAACATCCGGGCCATGTCCGGCGCTCGGACCGTCATCAACATCGACGTCGTCATCAACAAGCAGAATATCCGCTACCTCCGGGACATCATCGACTTCTTCCGGGGGATGGACATCCACGAGTTCGACCTGCTGTACATCGTGCCCTTCGGGCGCGGCTTCGAGGACTACCGGCACCAGCTGTACTTCGACATGGACGAGCATCACGACGACCTCCAGCGAGCGCTGGAGGTCTCCCGGGAGCCGGGGGTGTTCATCTGGACGAACCGGCTGCCGCCGGAGCATCTCGAGGGCTACGAGGACCTCATCCAGGCGCCCCACAAGCTCCACTCGGAGGTGCAGGGCGGCCTGCACAACTTCGAGGGGTGGATCCAGCGGGGCGTCCGGCCGGACTGCCACGGCTCGCGGTGTCCCCACTGCTTTTTGAAGGGCCTCTGCCACGATCACATCGCGTGGTACCTGGAGCGCCTCGACGGCCACCACATGGATCGCGTGTACGTGGATCTGTCCGAGCCGGTCCCGAGCGACGAGGCGGCCGCGGTGCTGGACGCCCAGCGCCCGCGGGTGCTCACGGTCCGCGCGCCGGACCTGGCGAGCCTTCGGGAGTACCTGGCGGGGCACCCGTATCGGGACGTGGAGGACCTCCAGGTGGTGGCCGGGGCCGACGAGGCCGACGCGGGCCCGGCGCTGCTGGACGACGACCTGTCGCGGGTGTCGGTCACGACGGTCGAGGGTCTGGAGGCCCTCACCGGCGAGGCGACGTCGCGCCTGGCGGGCGGCGTGGGCCCGGACGAGCTTCCGGACGTGGAGTTCCGCCTGGACGGGGACGCCGCCGCGTGGATCCTCGCTCGGACGGACGATCTGGCGCCGCTGCTGGCCGCCGGCAAGCTCGTGGGGCACCTGCCCAACTTCGAGTACCTGTCGGACACCAAGGACAACGCGGTCGGCCCGGAGGAGATCGCCGCGCTCCGCGACGTCGGCGTGCGGCTCATGAACGTGACGCCCTGCCTGGGGGGCGACGGGTCCGAGCCGGGCGCCCACTTCGAGATCTCCCGCGACATGCTCGACGAGCAGGGGCGGATGAAGGTCACGCCCTACGTCGATCGATACATCCGCGGCGAGTACTACAAGAAGAGCGTCCGCTGCCGGCAGTGCGTCTTCGACGGGGACTGCAAGGGCATGCACATCCAGTTCCTGCGGGCCTTCGGCTTCCGCTCGCTCCAGCCGGTGGCCGCCGACGAGCCCGCCGCGGCCGGGGCGCCGGTCGCCGCCGGGGCCGACGCGACCGCCTGAGCCCCGGGAGGGCCCTCCATGGCCAATATCGGCTACATCCAGGTCGTCCGGCACTGCAACCACTTCTGTGGGTTCTGCTCCAACCCCACGACGCCCTACGTCCACACCTTCGACACCATGAAGGTGCTGGTGGACGACTTCGTGGAGCGGGGCTACTTCGGCGTCATCCTGACGGGCGGCGAGCCGACCCTGCACCCCGATCTGCCGCAGATCACCCGCTATGCGCGGGACCAGGGCCTGCACGTGCGCATGATCACGAACGGGCACCGCCTGGCAGACCGGGACCTGGCGCGCGACCTGGCCGAGGCCGGCCTGCAGCACGTGCACGTGTCCGTGTACTCCATCCATCCGGAGGTGGAGGCGCGCCTGCGGGGGCAGCCGAAGACGCTGAAGCGGGCGTTCCGCGCCATCGACAACGCACACGCCTTCGGGATGACCGTCGACGTCAACTGCGTCATCAACAAGCTGAACGCGGATCACCTCGACGAGAACATCGCGTACTTCATCGAGCACCACCCGTACGTCCGGCACTTCGTCTGGAACAACATCGACCCGGCCATGGGCCGCGCGGAGGTCAACCAGGACCAGTTCACGCCGCGCCTGGCGGACTTCGAGGCCTCCCTGCACCGGGCGCTGAGCCTGCTGCACTCCACGGGGCGGACGTTCCGGGTCGAGCGGGTGCCGCTCTGCTACATGACGGAGTTCGCCTGGGCGAGCACGGAGACGCGCAAGATCGTCAAGGGCGAGGAGCGCATCGTCCACTTCCTGGACGCCAAGCAGACGGTGCGTCAGACAGACTGGGGGCACATCTACAGCGAGGCCTGCGACGCCTGCAGCCTGCGCGCCATCTGTGGCGGACTGTACGACAAGGGGGACGCCTTCGACCCGGCGGAGCTGTACCCGGTGTTCGTGGATCGGGACCCCATCGTCGAGCGCATCATCCAGGACCCGGCGGATCCCAGCTTCGAGTTCCGGTCCCTGGACGCGTGGCGGGCGGACTTCGACCGGCGGCTCACGGCCGCGCGGGCCGGCGGCGCCGCCGATAGGGAGCGCGAGGGCCCGCCCGCGGGCGAGGAGACCCCGCAGGTGGGCTTCGTGGACGAGAGCGGCCTGCGCCTGTTCCAGAAGAAGCGGCGCGCGGAGGCGCGGATGGCCGAGCGGACCGGCTATCAGCAGGAGGACCCGAGGCGCGAGGTGCCGACGGAGCTGGCGGCCGAGCGGGAGCCGAGCCCTTGAGCGCCCGGATCGCGCTGACGATGCCGGACGACGGCGGTCGCTCCACCCGACGCATCCTGAAGCGATTCGCCAAGAAGCTGGCGCGGGACACCCTGCGGCTGCCTTCGGCGCTGTTCGGGGTGTCCCTGCAGCGGACCGCGGAGGAGGTCCGGAGGCTGGTGCTCCGATACGCGGAGGATCGACCCCGCGCGCTGTACGCCGTCCTCCTCCGCTGCCACGTGCACGTGCTGCTGACCTGCACCCTGCGGGCGCTGGAGGACGGACACGGAGAGGCCGCGGCGAGGCGGGCCCGGGCCTACCTGTTCCAACTCCTGGGCGAGCTCTCGCTCGAGGGCACGCTGCCGTCGCCCGTGCGCTGGGACGGTCCGCCGCCGCTCGACGCGCTGGTGAGCCCCATCCGACGGGTGTACCTCCCGGTCGATCCGGCCACGGAGGCGGTGATCTTCGAGGCCGGGCGGGTTCGCCTCGTGGAGCCGTCCGCCAGCCGCGACGTGCTCCTCGGGCAGCGCGCGAGCGATCGGTTCGTGCCCGTGTCCGAGGCGATCGCGCTGTCGCTCGTGGATCACAACCCCATCAGCGACTTCGAGGCCCACCCCGACAAGGAGGGGAACCAGCTGGACCTGGGCGAGGCGTCGGCCGAGCGCTGGTCGGCGTCCCTGTCGGAGGGGCTGGACGTGGTGGCGCGCTGGATGCCCGAGCTACGTGCGGAGATGCGCCTGCTGCTTCAGCAGTTCGTCCCGGTGGGCACGGACGACGAGAAGCACCTGTCGGCCAGCTACCGGGAGGCCATCGGCACCGTCTATCTCACGCTGCACCCGCAGACGATGACGATGGTCGAGGCCATCATCCACGAGTACCAGCACAACAAGATCAACACGCTGTTCCACCTGGACCCGGTGATGGACAACGCCTTCTGGCCCCTGTTCCGCTCGCCGGTCCGGCCGGATCCGCGACCGCTGCACGGGGTGCTTCTGGCCGCGCATGCGTTCGTGCCCGTCGCGGAGCTGTATCGTAGGATGCTCGGGGCCGACGCGCCGGAGTCCCGGCGGGAGAGCTTCATGGATCGGTTCCGACAGATCATCGAGAAGAACGACGACGCCCTGGCCGTGCTGGAGGAGCACGCGGAGCTGAGCGAGGCCGGGGCGGCCGTGTTGGCGGACCTGGGCGCGCTCCACCGGGAGCACCTGGCGTTGGGGCTGTGATGGGAGTCGTCGCGAGAGCCGCCGCGGCGTGTGCGCTGGTCGTCCTCGCGGCGACCTGGAGCGCCGGCTGCTTCGAGTCGGGCCCGCTGGGCCTGGGCGCCGACGCCGCCGAGGACGTCTCCGGGCCGGACCCGTCCTCGGCGGACCCCGATCCGGGCGGAGAGACCCCGGACGCGCGGCCCGAGGACACGCCGGTCGTGGGACCGCCCGACGTCGAGCCGGACGCCGCCCCCGACGCCGGGGAGGACGTGGCCGAGGGGCCGCCGTGCGCCAAGGACGAGGACTGCACCGGGGAGACCACCGATCTCTGCGCCGGCGAGATCCGGTGCATCGGCTGGGTCTGCCAGCCGGACCCGGCCACGGCCGTGATCTGCCCGGACGACGACGATTTCTGCACCGAGAGCCACTGCGATCCGGCCACGGGTGCGTGCGTCACGGAAGACCTCTGCGAGTGCGAGCCGCTGTCGGTCCCGCTGTACTGCGGGCAGCCCTACGAGCTCTCGACGGCGGATCCCGGGAAGACCTCGGTCCTGGACGGGTATCCGTGCGGCGACCCGGGGGGAGACGGCGCCGAGCATGTGCTGCGGTTCACCGCCCCCGAGGACGGCAACGTGTCGCTGGAGCTTGGGGAGGGCGAGGTATCGGGCCTGTGGGTCCTGTCGGGCGCGGACGAGGGCTGTGAACCCGAGCGGTGCGTGGCCGGCGGGTCGCCTCCGGTGCTCTTTTCCGCCGAGGCCGGGGAGGTCTACGCGGTGGTCGTCGAGCACGTGCCGGGGCCGTCTGTGGCCCTGGACCTCCGCGCGACCTGCGGGGTGAGCGCGGAGCTGGACTGTGGCGACGGGCTGGACGAGGACGACGACGGCGCCACGGACTGCGAGGACTCCGACTGCGCCGGGACCCCGGCGTGTCCCCCCGATCATGAACAGGACTGCGACGACGACGTGGACAATGACGACGACGGCGCCACGGACTGCGAGGACTCCGACTGCGCCGAGACCTTCGACTGCGCCCAGACGTGCGACGTGTCGCCGACCACTCTGAGCTGCGGCACGTCCCAGGGCGTGGGGACGGGAGGCGGCGACGCCCTGGCCACCGACTACGCATGCGGACCGTCCGCACCCGCCAAGGAGGTCGTCTATCGCTTCGAGGTCGACCAGCAGAAGCAGGTCGAGGTGGGCCTGTCCGCCTCCTTCGAGGGTGCGGCCCTGTACCTGCTGCGGGACGAGGGCTACGGCTGCTCGCCCAACACGTGCATGGCCTGGGATGCGGCCTCGAGCGGCGACCCTGCGCTCGTGCAGTTCCTCGCGGATCCGAGCCGCACCTACTACCTGGCGGTCGACGGCCAGGCCACGGGCGCCTACACCATCCAGGTCACCTGCCCGTAGCCCGCCACACCAGTCGCCGCCGGCCCGAAGCCATGTGGCGCCCGTCCACGCCCTGCGGCAGGGTCTCGGCGCGCCTCCGGGCTCTCGGCGGGGCGCGGACTGGCGGCCACTGAAAGCGGCGCAGCGCTCCCCGGAGTACTCACAGTACGTCGAAGTGGCCGGAGGGAGCACGCGCCGGAGACGCGGGCGGCTCCCAAGCTGCAGCCGGCGGATGGTGAGAAGGCCGGGCTAGTCCACCTCGTCCGGCGGCGGCGGGAGGAGCATGGTCGCGCCGCCCAGGAGGTCGTCGTGGTCGACGGTCGGCCCCTCGATGGGCTCGCCGTTCAGCAGCGGCGTCCCCTCCGGGTCGTCCCCGAGGCGCACCTCCAGGTCACCTCCCTCCAGGTGCCAGACCACGCGGTCGAACAGCGGCGCGGCGTGGACGTACTCGCCGGTGCAGGTCAGCGGGTACAGGCCGGCGCCCGCGAAGACGTACCAGGCGGACAGGGTCCCCCCGTCGTCGTTGCCGGCCAGGCCCGACGGCTCGGGCAGGTACGCCGTGTCGGCGACCCAGTGCGTCCAGAAGCGCGCCAGATCCGTCCGCCCGCCGAAGCCGAAGAGGAACGGCGACAGGATGGTCGGCTCGTTGCCGTGCCAGTAGTGGGGGTTGGGGAGCTCCATGCTGAAGTCCTCGCGGCCCTCCTCCATGAAGGTGGAGAGCTTGTCCGTGAAGGCCTGCGCCCCGCCCAGCAGCTCCGCGAGGCCGGGCACGTCGTGGGGGATCATGAACAGGTAGTGCCAGGGGTTGCCCTCGACGTAGTGCCTGGCGGCGTTCTTGGGCGAGTACGGCGGGATGGTGCCGTCGGCCATGCGCGGCGCCAGGAAGCCCTTCTCGTCGTCCCAGTGGTTCCTCCACCAGGTCGCCCGCTCCGCGAACATCGCGGCGTCGTCGGCGTGGCCCAGGTGGTCGGCCAGCACGGACAGGCAGTAGTCGTCCGTCGCGAACTCCAGGGTCTTGGACACGGAGCCGTTGTGGTCGTCCGCGGGCACGTACCGGTGGGCCTCCCAGTCCTCGTAGTGGTCGCGCCCCGGCTTTCCGGACGGCGACGGGCCCGTGGCGAGGCTGCGCATGGCCTGGTACGCCGATTCCACGTCGAAGTCGTCCACGCCCTTGTCCACGGCGTCGGCGATGACCACGTCCGCGCTGGTCCCGATCATCGACCCGGTGTAGCCGGTGGCCAGGGGCCAGACGGGCATGGAGCCGCCGTCCTCCGCCATCCGCGTGAGCGTGCGCATGAAGTCGACCTGCCGCTCCGGGTACAACAGGGTCACCAGCGGGTGCATCGTCCGATACGTGTCCCACATGGAGAAGTCCGTGTAGTACAGGAAGTCTCCGGCCTCGTGGATCTCCTCGTCGAGCCCGCGGTATCGCCCGTCCACGTCCGTGACGAGGTTGGGCATGAGCTGGACGTGGTACAGGGCCGTGTAGAGCAGCCCGCGGCGGGTCTCGGTGCCTCCCTCGACCTCCACGACGGACAGGGCCTCGTTCCAGACCTCCCGGGCCTCGTCGCGGACCTCGTCGAAGCCGCGTCCCATCGCCTCGGCCTCGAGGTTCGCCCGCGCCCCGTCCACGTCGACGTAGGACACGCCCACGCGGAGCTCCACGGCCGGGTCGTCGCCCGTGTCGAAGGACAGTACGGCCCCCGCCAGCGTGCCGCCGACGGTGGTGGCGCCGTCGTGATAGCCGTCCGCGTCGAAGGTGCCCACGGAGGCCGGGGCCCGGTCCGGGCGCAGGACGTAGAACACCTCGAAGCCGTCGAAGCGGCTCGAGAACTCGCCGACCGTGTGCACGTAGCCCGAGATCTCGCCGGTGTCCCCGTCGATGGTCAGGTCGCTGTCGGCGATGGTGCCCTCGCCGAGCACGTGGGTGGCGTCGAAGATGATCCGGGCGTCGGCTCCCGGCTCGAAGGTGTACCGGTGAAGGCCGGTCCGGTCGGTCGCCGTCAGCTCCGCGGTGACGGCCGGGTCGGCCACCTCCAGGCGATAGTAGCCCGGCGAGGCGGACTCCCCGTCGTGATCCAGGGGCAGGTTCGGGACGTCCCCCCCGGCCAGGAGCGTCGCCGGGTCGCCCACGGCCGGAACGACGGACAGGTTGCCGTAGTCCGCGGCGCCGGTGCCCGCCAGGTGGATGTGGGAGAAGCCGCGCACCTCGGTGTCGTCGTAGTAGTACCCGCCCGCGTGGCCCACGCCGAAGTCCCCGGGCAGGAGGCCCTCGGTGTCGGGGGACAGGGCCACCATGCCGAAGGGACGCGTGGCCCCGGGATACAACGCCCCGTAGTTGATGCCCACCGCGCCGGTGCCCACCAAGGGATCCACGAGGTCGACCGGCTCCGCGGGCGGCGGGCCGATGTCCACGTCGTCCGCGGCGCCGTCCACCACTTCGGGCTGCGGAGCATCGTCCACGGCGTCCGGCGACGGCGTGTCCGGCGTCACCTGGACGTCCGAATCGTCCGGCGCCGGGTCCCCGTCGTCGCCGTCGCAGGCGACCGGGACCAGGAGGATCAGGAGGGCGGAGGCGATGGGCGTGGAGCGTGTCATGGCCGGGGAATCTACGCGGTCCCGCGTGCCGGCTCAACGCCTTTGGACGGACGCCTGCGACCGCCCCCGATCAGCCCGCGTAGGTGCGCTCCAGGTACGCGACGATGTCGTCCGACTCGTACATGGCCACCCCCGCGTTCGGATCCACCAGGTACGGCACCATCATCCGCCCGCCCAGCGCCACGAGCCGCGGTCTGCGCGCGCTGCGCTTGGCCACGTTGTGCACGAGGTAGTCGAGGTTCAGCGCGCACAGGGCCTCCCGGACCTTCCGGCAGAAGGGCGACGCCTCGAAGTTCCAAAGCTCCAGCAGCCTCTCGGGCTGCTCCCTGGACTCGCAGCCCGGCCGGACGCGGCCCCCGCGCGGTCTGATGACGGAGGCGGTCGCGGCCCCGAGCGTGTTCACCGGAGACAGGAGCCTCCAGGCCGTGGACCGCCCGGCGCCGTAGGTCTCGTGGAGATAGCTGACGATGTCCTCGGACTCGTAGAGCCGGGCCCCGCTGTCCGGATCGACCAGGAACGGGAACATGCGCCGGCCTCCCTCGCGCTCGACGAAGGCGCGCTTCGGCCCCTCGCCCCTGGGCACCGGCCGTGAGACGTACTCCAGGTCCAGCTCGCTCAGGGCCTCGCGGACCTTGCGGCAGAAGGGGCACGCCTCGAACTCGTACAGCTCCAGGGTCTGCTCCGGCTGCCGGCGTGCCGGGGTCCACGCCACGAGCCCGCGCGGCCCGCGGGCGACGGACGCGACCCACGAGTGGACGTCGTTCAGCGAGCGGATCATGGGGCCTCCACGCTGCGATTGGGGGGAGTATGCGCCGGATTGTCGCCGCTGGGACGCGGTCCGTCCACCGGCCCCTGCGGCGCGCCGGTCGTCTTTCGCCGGCGGGGACGCCGGCGCCCCACTTGGTGGGGGAGAGAGCCCTCCGGAAGACCGGCATCCGGGACCGAAGGCGCAAGGCAAGGGCAAGGGCAAGGGCGGGCGGGGTCCGGAGCGTGACCCGAGTCGTCCGCGCTCCCTATGATGAGCTCGAGGGCCGCCGCTTCAGGCCGGCCGGCGGACGACCGAAGGAAGGCACGTGAGCATCGGAGCCATCGGGACCATCGCCGCCTCGGGCGCATCGCTGGCCGCGCGGCGGCTGCAGGCGGGCGCCCACAACGTGGCGAACCTGACCACGGACGGGTTCGAGGCGCAGCGGGTCGTGGCGCGCCAGGCGCCCGGCGGGGGCGTGACCTCCAGCGTGGCCCCGGCCGCCGCGCCCGTGCCGCTCGTTCTCGGCGACGACGGGCTGGTGGCCGCCAGCAACACCGATCTCGTCGGCGAGACGGTGAACCGCGTCGGCGCCCTGGCCGCCTACCGGGCCAACCTCTCGGTCCTGGACGCCTCCGATGAGATGACCGGGGCCGCCCTCGACATCATCGCCTGACGGACCGCTTGCGAGAAAAATGACGGGGAGATCGTCGGGGCCCCGAGGGGGGAGGAGGGGTCCCGGCGACCTCCCCGTGCGGCAGGGGAAGGACAACCGGTACAACGGCTCCTCGCGAGGAGCTATTCCCGGGTTTCCACCCTCTGTCGCTTCCGCTACGTTGCCCGCATGACCGACGACGATCAAGGGCGGGGCCCCGCCGTCCCGCCGGTGGTGCTCTCGACGACCTTCCCCTTCCCGGACGTCGCCTCCATGGCGCGGGCCGCGAGGACGCGCGACGCGTACCTGTACGGCCGGTGGGCGAACCCCACCGTCGAGGCCGTGGAGGATCGCCTGCGCCGCCTGGAGGGCGCCGAGGCCGCGATCATCTGCGGGTCGGGGATGGCGGCCCTCAGCCTGGGCCACCTGGCGGCCATGGGGCACGGCTCGGACGGGGGGCCGCGCGACGGCACGCTGCTGGTCCAGCGGGAGGTCTACGGGGGGACCCACGAGCTCGCGGAGTTGCTCCTGCCGTCCTTCGGGCTGCGGGTGGAGCGCGCCGGGATCGACGATCTCGCCGAGCGGGCCGCGGAGCTCCCGGCGGGCTCGGCCGTGCACGTGGAGGTGCCCACGAACCCCTTGATACGGGTGGTGGACCTCGACGCCCTGCGGGAGGCCATGCCGGACGACGCCGTGCTGGTGGTGGACGCCACCTTCGCCAGCCCCGTGAACCTGCGCGCCCTGGAGCACGGCGCCGACCTGGTCGTGCACTCGGCCAGCAAGTATCTGGGCGGACACCACGACGTGGTCGCGGGGGCCATGGCGGGGTCGAAGGCCCTCGTGGAGGCCGCCTGGCGCCTCCGGAAGCTGCTCGGGCCGGTGCTGGACCCCGACGCGGCCTATCGCCTCTGGCGGGGCATGGAGACCCTGGAGCTGCGGGTGGCCCGCCAGAACGCCAGCGCGGAGACGCTCGCCAGGCGCCTCGACGCCCACCACGCGGTCGTGCGGGTGCACCACCCCGGCCTGCCCTCGCATCCCGATCACGTCCTCGCCGGGCGCCTCCTGGACGGGGCGGGGGGCGTGCTGAGCTTCGAGGTGGAGGGCGGCGCCGAGGCGGCCTCGCGCGTGGCGGACGCCCTGGGGCGCTTCCGGATCGCGGCCAGCCTGGGTGGGGTCCGCTCCCTGGTCTCCTGGCCGGCCGGCGTGTCGCACGTGGGCCTCAGCGAGGCGGAGCGCGCCTCTTCCGGCGTCTCCGCGGGGCTGCTCCGGCTGGCCCTGGGCACCGAGCCCGTCGAGGGCCTCTGGGCGGACCTGGAACAGGCCCTCGCCCTGGTTCGTTGACGCTTCGGACGCACGGACCTAGCGTTCCGGGCGCCTCCCATCACGGTGGAGAAAGGCACGATGGACGGACGGACGGCGATCCTGGTGACGACGATCCTGGCCGGGGTGCTCCTCACCTCGGGCTGCCGGAAGGACGAGGCCTCGGCGCCCGCCCCGGAGCCGGAGCAGACGGAGCCGGAGCAGACGGAGCCGGCGCCGGAGCCGGAGGAGCCCACCGAGCCGCGGACGCCCGACGCAGCGGAGGCGCCCCCGGGGGACGCGGGTGAGCAGCCCTCGCCGGACGCGTCGGGGGCCGTCCGAGACAACGCCGACCCGGAGCCCGAGTTCGCCGAGGGCCCGCTGGGCGACTTCGAGCGGGCGCTGCACGCCGTGGCGGACTGCGACAAGCGCGAGGGCTCCATCCGGGTGAAGGATCGGGGCCGGTGCCTCCGGGCGCTCCAGGAGGCGCGCGCGACGCTGAGGGATCCGTCCGCCGACGTCGCGCCGACGCCGGAGGAGCGCAAGCGCCTCCGCGAGGAGTTCAGCCTGATCCTGCGAGAGTCCCTGGACCACGAGGACCCGACGATCGTGCTGTACGCCCTCATGCACAATCAGGCCGACTTCGACTCCGCTCCGGCCACGGTCGTCCGCCTCGAGGACTTGATGGAGAGCGAGCACCGGGAGATCGCGGAGTGGGCGGCCATCGCGCGCTTCTGGCGCCGCGGCGGCGCCATGGAGGACACCTCCGAGCTGGCGAAGGAGACCCTCGCCGGACACCGCCACGACCGCGTGCGGCTGGCCGCCTGCCAGTACCTGGGCGACGCCACCTTCCGCGGGAACCGGGAGCACTTCGACCTGCTCCTGGAGCGGGCCAGGGACGGCGACGAGGTGGCGCTCATCCGCTCCTGCGCCGTGACGCGCCTGGGAACCCTCGGCTCGGACGAGGACATCCCCACCATCGCCGGGTTCCTGGACAAGCAGCTGACCCAGTACGCCGCCGTCTTCGCGCTCCAGCGCGGCCTCCGCAGCGAGGAGGCCTGGGACGCCTACCTCGACTGGTTCGAGGCCCACCTGGACGACCCCGAGGCCATCCAGTGGGGCACCGTCACCATCTTCCTCCCCTGGAAGGGCGATCTGGACAGGTTCCCGCAGGAGCGGGCGGCGGAGATCCTGGAGAAGCTCGCCACCGAGGACGGGCTTCACCCCAAGGGCCGGGTCCTCGCGGTCGAGCACCTCGCCACCCTGGGCGAGCGCGACCGCCTCGAGAAGCTCCGGAAGAAGTACGACGACCCCGTCGGGCAGGCGGAGGGCAAGCTCCGCGAGGCCATCGACGAGGCGCTGTCGAAATAGCTGGTGGCGCGTGGCCGGCGCCCGCGCCGACAGAGCGCAGGCGCCGACCGGCGTGGCGACCTACTCGTCGTCGTAGAACAGGGTGTCGCGGCGGGCGATGAAGGCGTTGACCGCCTCGCGCTCCTCGGGCCCGAGGTCCAGGAAACGCACGCCCACACCCGGCATGGAGTCGGCGCTGTCGAGCTGCTCCAGGCGTTGCCAGCGCACCTCGCACTCGACCGTGATGGGCCGGTCGAGGGTGGGCAGGGTGAAGGTGAGGGGGAAGCGGCTCCCGATGGCCGGAATGTCGCGCGTGGCGACGAAGAGCCCGCCGGAGGAGATGTTCTCCGTGAAGGCCGTGTAGAAGTTGTGATCGCTCTCGAACGACACGTCCACCTCGTAGGGACGCCGCTCGTGCCGACGGCGATCGGCCCCCGCGAGGCTCGCACCCGGCAGGGCACCCGGGACGGTCGACCCGCTCGCGTGCGTCGCGGCACTCTGAAGGTCGTTGATCTGCTCCATGGTCTCTCCTTCGTCGCGCCCGGCGAACCGATCAGGCCCCGGGGGTGTCATCGTGACCTGACACCTGGGTTCGGCCCGATGGGAGAGATCCTTTAGGCCCGGTTGGACGTTCGTTCGCAGACGCCGCCGCGCCGGGATCCGGCCGACAGGCCCGTCACCCGGGTTCGACCCGGAAGAGCTGCTGGCCCACGAGCAGGAAGTCGCCGCGCCGGAGCGCCGTGTCCCTGCGCATCCGCAGGTACGTCCCGTTGGACGAGCCCAGATCCTTCAGGAGGACGCGCTCCCCCTGGCGGACGATGGCGGCGTGGCTGCCCGAGACGTAGCCGTCCGCGGGAAACGTGATGTGGCCCCGCTCCCGGCCGATGCGCACGTCGTCGCCGAAGCACAGCCACGCGTTGCCCGGGGACGTCGGCCCTATCTGCTGGGAGAGGCGGCCCCACACGTCGCGGGGCAGCGGGCTGGCGAGGCGGAGGGTGCCCTCCTCGTCCACGTCCCGGGTACCCGCCCCGACCAGGTCCTCCGCGCGGTCGAAGCGCAGGAGCTGCTGGCCCACGCGGAAGGAGTCCCCCGTCTCCAGCTCGGTTTCGTCGAACAGCCGCATGAAGACGCCGTTCGTCGACTCGAGGGGGTGCACCTCCAGGCGATCGTCCCGCCACACCAGCTCGGCGTGCCGATCGGCCAGGAAGTCGTCGTCCTCGAAGTTGACGTGGCCGCCCTCCCGTCCGACCACCGTGCCGCTCTCGTCCAGGGCGAACGCCGGCCCGTCGGTGCCGTCCTCGCGGATGAGCACGATGCGTCCACGCTCCACGCCCGAGCGCGGCTCCGCGGGCTCGGGCACCGGGGCCCGCTCCGCGGACACCTCCTGCAGCGGCGCCCCGCAGTTGGAGCAGTACGCGTAGGCCTCCTGGTCCGGAGCGCCACACACGGGACACGCTCCCGTGCGCGGCTCCCGGCCAGCGCCGCGATCGGTCTGGGGGCGACGCGCCTCGAGGGCCGCCAGGCCGGCGTCCTCCGCCGTGTCCAGGGTGCCCATGTCGGACAGGGAGAGCTGCTCGGTGGACTCCGCCGCCACCGGGGGCTGCGCCTCGGCGGGCGCCGGCGGCGCGGACTCGGCGCCGGGAGGGGACGCTCCCGGCACCGCCGGCCGATCCTGCACCGTCGGCGGACCCTCCGCCTCGGGCGCCGGCTCCGGCGCGCGCTCCTCCTCCGCCTCGCCCGCTCCGGCGACCTCCTCGAGGTCGGTGCCGCAGCCCAGGCAGAACCGGAAGAAGTCCTCGTTCTCCTTGCCACAGGTCGGGCAGACGATCACGCGGGCCTCCACGTTCCGCCGCTCCCTTCCTCGCGACGGCCGCTCCACGGGTAGCACGGCACCCCCGGCCGCGCAAGCCGGCGCGGGGGCCCGCCCGGCGCCCGCCTGCTCGATCAGCGGCGGACGCCGAGGGCGCGCATCTTCTTGTAGAGGTGGGAGCGCTCGAGGCCCAGGGCCTCCGCCGTCCTCGTCACGTGACCCCCGTGGGCGTCCAGGGCGGACTCGATGATGCGGCGCTCCGCGCCGGCGACCATCTCCTTCATGGTGAGGCCGGGCCGGTAGAGGTCCCCGCCGACGCTGCGCTCGCCGCCGAGCAGCGCCCGGGTCCGGCCCCCGTCGATGACGTCGCCGGGGGACAGGATCACCAGGCGCTCGCAGGCGTTCTTCAGCTCGCGCACGTTGCCCGGCCACTCGCGCTCGCGGAGGGCCTGCAGGGCGTCGTCCGTGAGCGTCTTCGGCCGCATCCCGTTGTCGACGCAGGCGCGGGCCACGAACGCCCGGGCCAGCTCGGGCACGTCCTCGCGGTGGGTGCGCAGGGGCGGGGCCTGGATGGGCACGACGTCGAGACGGTAGTACAGGTCCTCCCGGAAGGTGCCCTCGTCGATGGCCGCCTCCAGGTCCATGTTCGTGGCGGCCACCACCCGGACGTCCACGGCGACGGGGCGGGAGCCGCCCACGCGCTCCACCTCGCCCTCCTGGAGGGCGCGGAGCAGCTTGGCCTGGACGTCCAGGCGCATGTCGCCGATCTCGTCCAGGAACAGGGTGCCGCCGTGGGCCAGCTCGAACTTGCCCTTCCGCGCCTGGTGGGCGCCGGTGAACGCCCCGCGCTCGTGGCCGAACAGCTCGCTCTCGATGAGCTCCGACGGGATGGCCGCGCAGTTGAGCTTCACGAAGGGGCCGCCGGCCCGCTTCGAGCCGGTGTGGACGGCCCGGGCGATCAGCTCCTTGCCCGTGCCGCTCTCGCCGGTGATGAGCACGCGCCCGTTGGTCGGGGCCGCCAGGGCGATGGTCTCCCGGAGCCGTTCGATGGCCGGCGAGTGGCCGATGAGCTCCGACTCCACCTCCAGCTCGGCCCGCAGGCTCTCCAGCTCGCGCTGCTGGCCGGCGAAGCGCACGGCGTTGCCGATCGTGATGAGGATCTTGTCCGTGGACAGGGGCTTCTCGATGAAGTCGTGGGCCCCGCCGCGGATGGCCTCCAGGGCCATGTCCACGGTGCCGTGGCCGCTCATCACGATGACCGGGACCTCCGCGCGCCGGCGCTTGATCCAGCCGAGGACCTCCAGCCCGTCGCCGTCCGGCAGCTTCACGTCCAGCAGGACGAGGTCGACCGGCTCCGCCTCGAGGCACTCCATCGCTGCGGCCGCCCCTCCGGCCGTCACGCACCGATAGCCCTCCAGCTCCAGCGATCGCGACAGGCTGGTGCGGATGTTCTTCTCGTCGTCGACGATCAGGATGGTCGGTGCGCTCATGGGAGGCCCGTGTCAGATGCGGATGTGCTTCCAGTCGCCCGTCTTGAACTTCCAGGCCATGGCCGCGGCCATCAGGGCGATGTAGGTGAAGGCGGCCGCCCAGATGCCCACGAGCCCGAAGTCGAAGACGATGCCGAGAAGGTACGCCAGGGGCACCAGGCAGGTCATGTGGAGGACCAGCTCGACCTTCATCACGTACTTGCTGTTGCCGGCGCCGTACAGGGCCTGGGCGAGGATGAGGGCCACGGCGACCAGGGCCTCGCAGGCGCCCATCATCCGCAGGGCGTTCCGCCCGGCGTCGATCACCTCCTGATCCTTCGAGAACACGCCGAACAGCGCGTCCGGGAAGGCGATGGTCAGCAGCCCGATCGTCCCCATCACGTAGACGCCGAGGCGGATCGACTCCCAGCCGTAGCGCTCCGCGAGGTCCGGCCTCCCCGCGCCCAGGGACTGGCCGAGCATGGTCGCGGTGGCCGTGCCGAAGGCCACGCACGTCATGAAGGTCACCGAGAGGATGTCGATGATCACCTTGGTGGCGGCCACGTAGATGGGCGGTCGCGCCTGGAGGACGTTGAGCTGGAGGTCGCCGACCAGGGGGTGCACCTCCAGGGCCGTGCGGATCGGGATCTGGGAGGTCGCCCAGTGTCCCGCGGCGGCGATCCCCTCCTGGACGGTGCGGGCGTCCAGGATCCCCACGATCTTCAAGAACAGCGCGAAGCCGGTCATCACGAAGGTGGAGGCCATGCCGCTGGGCACGGACAGCCGCGCGATCTCCCACATGACGTGGCGATCGAGCCCGCCGAACCGATAGTAGCGATAGCGCTTGCGGAAGTCCGGCCAGAGGGTCATGCCGAACATGAGCAGCATGCCCACCATGCTCGACGCCGCGGACGCGATGCCTGCGCCCTCCACGTACATCGGCTCGAAGGGGCCGGGCCCGAAGATCAGGATCCAGTTCAGCAGGACGTTGAGCAGGTTCATGAGGATGGCCGCGAACATGTGGGCCTTGGTGAACCCGATCCCGTCGAAGAAGCCCTTGAAGGAGACCGTGACGACCATGGGAAAGATGCCGAGCATGCGCCACTCGGCGTAGGGCACCCCGAGGCGGAGCACGTCGGGGTTGCTGTTGAAGAACGGGAAGACCCTGCCGATGGCCCACCACGAGGCGAGGGCGGCCAGGACGGCGGTGGTGACGGTCAGCACCAGCGAGTTGGCCAGGGTGCGGCCCGCCCCGTGCATGGAACCCTCGCCGTAGCGCCGGGCCGTGATGGCCTGGGTGCCGACGACGAAGGCCGACAGGAAGCCGCCGACGCCCCACAGGAGGATGAGGGAGTAGCCGATGGCCGACTGCCCCGCGATGCTGTACTGCTTGGGCAGCCGCCCGACCATGATGGTGTCGAGCAGGTTGATGGCCGTCTGCGTCAGCATGGCCAGGACGACCGGATAGGCCAGCTTCAGCAGGCGCCCCGTCAGCTCGGTGTCGAGCTTCCAGAACGGGCGGGAGCCTCCCTGGCTCGGGCTGTGGTCGGACTCGGTCGGCAAGCGTCCTCCCCCGGGCAGTCCGGGCCGCGGCGGCGGACAATCAAGCAGAGGCCGCGGAGGCGCGCAAGGACGAACGTCGGACGACCCCGCTGTTTGGGGTTGACAGGATCGGGCGCGAGCGCGAAGTTTCGGACATTCACGAGGACGCGGTTCCGGCAGCGATCCGGCGTCGACGACTCCTGCCACACAATGACCCCGGTGCTGCGCGGACGACAGGAACGTCCCTTGCGCGCCGGGGTGACATCGGACCCATCGGAGGACGCGGAGCCATGCAACGCCACGACCGAAACGTCGGCCTTCGTCTCGCCCTGCTCACCATCGGCGCCGGCGCGCTCGGGCTGCTGCTGGTGGCCTGCGGGCCGAAGTACCCGAACTGCGACAACGACGAGCACTGCGAGTCCCACAACCAAGTGTGCGTGGACGGTCAGTGCCGCGACTGCCGGGACGACAGCCAGTGCAACCAGGTGGACCCCTGTATGGAGTGCACCGCCGACTACGTCTGCGCCCGCAAGGCCGGGTGCTGCAAGTCGGATCTGGACTGCCCGGGCGGTCGCTGCTGGAAGGCCGAGGGCGCCGAGACCGGCACCTGCGGCGGCGAATGCCAGACGGACGAGCACTGCCCGGACAACCAGAAGTGCGAGGGAGGCGAGTGCGTCCCCGCGGGCTGCTATGACGACTCGGGGTGCCCGGCGGGCCAGCAGTGCAAGGACGGCGAGTGCGTCGCCATGGACTGCGAGATGAAGACCATCTACTTCGACTTCGACGAGTACGCCATCCGCCTCGACCAGGAGGACAAGGTGGCGCACAACGCGAAGTGCATCGAGGACATCGGCCGATCCCACCGGCTGGCGGGCCACTGCGACGAGCGCGGCTCCGACGAGTACAACCTGGCCCTCGGCCAGCGCCGCGCCAACGCGGTCAAGAAGGCCTACGTCCAGCTCGGCGTCAACGACGATCTCCTCTCCACCATCAGCTACGGCGAGGAGATGCCCGTCTGCACCGAGCACACGGAGACGTGCTGGTCGGAGAACCGCCGCGTGGAGACCGAGCAGCGGTAGCGTGCTGTTGCTCCATGCCATCTCACGACGCCACGCCGTCCGCCTGGGCGGCGTGGCGTTGCTGATCGGTGCGCTCGCCGCGCAGGCCGCGGGGTGCGTCACCATGGGCCGCTTCGAGGAGCTGGAGAGCCGCGTCGCGGAGCTGGAGCTCGAGCGTACGAAGCTGAAGGCCTCCATGGAGGAGGACGTCAAGCGCCTCGAGAACCTCCACGTCCAGCTCACGAAGGCCGAGGAGACGCTCCGCCGGAGCGGCGCCAACCTGGGCCTCCGCATGGAGCGCGTCGAGCAGGACCTGGCGGAGGTCGAGGGCGAGGTCGAGGCGCTCACCTTCCGCATGAAGGGGCTGAACCGCTCCGCGGAGATTCTCAAGCGGGTCATCGCCGAGCGCCTGGGGGCCACGTCCGTGTTCCTGCCGGCCGACCTGCCGGAGGACGCCGAGGGGGTCTGGAGGCGGGGGGAGGAGCTGGAGCGCGCCGAGAGGTACCCGGAGGCGCGCGCCGTCTTCGACTACTTCGAGGCCAGCTTCTCCGACGATCCGCGCGCCCCGGAGGCCCTGGTGCGGCTCGCCCGGCTGGCCGAGCAGGAGGGCGACATCGGCGGCGCCATCGAGCTGTACCGGCGGGTGGCCGACCAGTACGTGGACAGCGATCAGGCTCCCGAGGCCCTCTGGCGCATCGGAGAGCTCCTGGCCGCGCGCGGCGACTGCAAGCGGGCGAAGAGCATCTTCGGCTACCTGGAGAAGGAATACGGGGACAGCGAGGCCGCCGGGCGCGCGGACGCCGAGGCCGCGGACGTCCTGAAGGACTGCCGCAGCAACTAGCTCCCATGCACGTGATCGACGACCCGTACGACGTCCTCGTGGTCGGCGCTGGACATGCCGGCACCGAGGCCGCCCTCGCCGCGGCCCGCGCCGGCGCTCGCGTGCTGGTGATCACGCACAACCTCGATCGCGCGGGCTGGATGTCCTGCAATCCGGCCATCGGCGGTCTGGGCAAGGGGCACCTCGTCAAGGAGATCGACGCCCTCGGCGGCGCCATGGCCCGGGCCATCGACGGCTCCGGCATCCAGTTCCGGCGCCTGAACATGCGCAAGGGTCCCGCGGTCCGCGCCACCCGGGCCCAGGCGGACAAATGGGCCTACGCCGCGGAGATCCGCTGGACCCTGGAGCGCCAGCCCGGCCTCACCCTGCGTCAGGCCTCCGTCGAGAGGCTGGTCGTGGACGAGGAGGGCGGTCGCCCCGTGGTCCGCGGCGTGGACACGGGCCTGGGCGTGCGCTGGCTCGCGCGGACCGTGATCGTCACCGCGGGGACCTTCATGCGCGGGCTATGCCACTACGGTGAGACGAAGGTGAAGGGCGGCCGCGCCGGGGATCGCGCCGCGTACGGCTTGTCGGGCTCGCTCCTGGACCTCGGACTCGAGATGGGCCGGCTCAAGACCGGCACGGTCCCGCGCCTGGACGGGCGGACGATCGACTGGACCTCGGTGCAGGAGCAGCCCGGAGACGACCCGCCGCGCCCGTTCGCCATGTACGGCGGCCGCGTCGCCCTGGAGCAGGTCTCCTGTCACCGCACCTGGACCACTTCGGCCACCCACGAGATCATCCGCCGGGCGCTCCATCGCTCGCCCATGTTCTCGGGAGAGATCGCCGGGACCGGCCCGCGGTACTGCCCGTCGATCGAGGACAAGGTGGTGCGGTTCGCCGATCGCTCCCGCCACCAGGTCATCCTGGAGCCGGAGGGCCTGCGGACCCACGAGGTCTATCCCAACGGCATCTCCACGAGCCTGCCCATCGACGTCCAGGTCCGCATGGTGCGCTCCATTCCGGGCCTGGAGAGTGCCGAGGTCACGCGCCCCGGCTACGCGGTGGAGTACGACTTCGTGGATCCGCGTCAGCTCGGACACGACCTCCAGACGAAGCGCGTCCGCGGCCTGTTCCTCGCCGGGCAGGTCAACGGCACCAGCGGCTACGAGGAGGCCGGGATCCAGGGCCTGATCGCCGGGATCAACGCCGCGCTGTTCGCCCGGGGGCAGGACCCGTTCGTCCTGGACCGGGCCGAGGCCTACGGCGGGGTGCTGGTGGACGACCTGGTGACGCGGGGCTGCGACGAGCCCTATCGCATGTTCACCTCGCGCGCCGAGTACCGCCTGCTGCTGCGCGAGGACAACGCCGACGAGCGGCTCGTGCCTCGCGCCCGAGACGTGGGCCTGGTGGACGACGACGTGTGGCGGGCCTTCCAGCGCCGCCGACGCGAGGTCGAGGAGACCCTGGACCGCCTGCGCGCGACGACCCTGATGCCCTCGGACGCCACGAACGATCGGCTGCGCGCCGCCGGCGTCGAGCCCATCGGCATGCCCACCAGCCTGGAGGAGCTCCTGCGGCGGCCCGAGGTGGACACGACGAAGCTGATCCGGACGGGCGCGGACTGGCTCGAGCGCGTGGACCCGGTGGCTCGGGAGAAGGTGGAGATCCGCGCCCGCTACGCCGGCTACATCGCCCGCCAGGATCGTCAGGTGGCCCGCTTCCGCGAGCTGGAGTCCATGGCCCTCCCCGCCGAGCTGGACTACGCGCAGATCGGCGGCCTGACCCACGAGGCCGTGGAGAAGCTCACCCGCGCGCGCCCGACCAGTCTGGGCCAGGCCGGCCGCCTCGAGGGCATCCGCCCCGCGCACGTCTCCGCCGTCATGATGCACCTCCGGAAGCGCTCCGCCGCCGGCGAGTAGCCCGCCCCCCGGTCCTCGGAATCTCGCGCAAAGCCGCGAAGACGCAAAGGGAAGCGGGGCCGAACCCACGCCGTGGCGCTCGGCCGACGCCCGGGCACCACATGCGAAGAGAGCCGCCCGCAGGCCGTCCGTGTGCTTCGCGCCTTGGCGGCCTGGCGCCTTGGCGCGAGCCCTTTCGGAGTGGGGAGATGTCCGTGAGCCGCGGACGGCGGTCGTGCTACCTCAGGGCCTCGCCGAAGCTGAACGTGGTGTCCGCCCGGACGACGAGATAGCGCTGGCCGTGCCTCCGCAGCCGAAGGCGCAGGCGCCTGCCCCGCTCGAAGTCGTACTTGGGGCGGCGCTTCAGGGCCTCGTCGACCTCCCCGTGGAACACCGGGCGGAAGGTGGCCGTGGCGTGGCCCGTCTCCTCCTCCACGTCGACGTCCAGGGCGTGAAGCTCGATGCGGAGGTCCGGGATGTGCTCCACCTCGTGCATGACGCGCTCGACCGCCGCGTGGGCGTCGTGACCCAGGCGATCGGTGTAGTCGGGCGCGACCCAGGCGGCGAGGGCCTCCCGGTCACGGTCCTCCACGGCCGCCACCATCGCCCCCAGGGAGGCCTCGACCCGCTCGACCTCCTCGTCGGCGCGGGTGGCCCACCAGGCCACGGCCACGGCGGCCGCCGCGATGAACAGCAGGGACGCGAGGCGCACGTTCACGGTTCGAGCCTCACCCAGGGCGGCAGGACGGCGGGCTCGCCGGGGCGCCCGCCGCGGAACAGGGCCTTCAGCAGCTGTCGGAACTCCCGATAGTGGGGCACGCGCTGGTCCAGCACCTCGCGCAGGACCTCGCGCTGCATCTCGAACGTCCGATGGGAGGTCTTGGACAGGTCCCAGGCCTCCAGGAAGTAGTTCGCCTCCGTCTGGATCTGGATCTCGAAGACCCGGTCGCTCCAGCGATAGACGTCCTTGAGCGCCTCCCAGCCCGTGGCCTTCTTCTGCTCCTCCGGCAGGACCAGGTAGTCCTTCCGCTCGATGAGGTGAAGGCGGGGCTCGGCCGTGAACTCGAACGGCTCCAGGTCGGCCGGATCGAACTGGGCGTCGCGGATGGCGTCGGCGACCCGGTAGCTGTCGTCCCGGTGGGGAGTGAGCACCTTGATGCCGAAGACGTCCTTGATGTACTTCGACTGCTGGTTGAGGATCTTGTCCCGCCGGACATAGCGGTCGATGTCGAAGAAGGCGTCGCAGACCTTGTTCCAGATCTGATCCTCGATCTTCACGCGGGTCAGGACGCGCGTCGCCGGGGCGACGTCGACCGTCTCCAGGGGCCGGAACTCCAGGAAGCTGGCGCGGGGATACAGGCGCCCGAAGTCGCCGGCCGGGGTGCTCCGATAGCGATAGCGGGCGGCCAGGCGGTCGGCCAGGGAGTAGTCCGAGTGCCGCTCCAGGTCCTCCCGGGAGAGGATCTCCTCGATGGTGATGCGCTGGGGCTCCCGCTCGTCCCGGGGGCTGGCGATGATGCGCGCCACGAGCTGCAGGCTCCGTGTGCGCAGCAGGTTCCAGGCCAGCAGGGTCGCGAGCCCGTACAGGCGGCGCTCGCCCTGGAGGACGGACGACTCCCAGTGCTGCCGCACGTACGCGATGTGCGTCCGGCTCAGCACGAGCTCCGGGCGTGGCTCGCCGTCGCGGGACGCCCGGCGCAGGGCCGCCAGGTGGGCCCCGAGGCGCTCCAGCAGGTCGTGGGTGTGCTCGTCCCGGATGAGCATGGCCAGGGGTGACGCCCCCAGCCCCAGGAGCTCCTCGGACGTGCCCTCCTCGGAGGACGCGGTCATTCGCGCCCCTCCCCGAGGTCCTCCGGCACCTGATAGACCCGCGCTCGGATGCGTCCCTCCCAGGACGGCAGGTTGGCCCGCACCTCCCGGAGGGTCGGCGGGCGGCCCAGGTCCCGTGACAGGGCCGCGACCACGGTCTTCCAGAAGCGCGTCGTGTCGCCCCGGACGCCGTCCACGACCACCTCGCGGCGGGTCACGCGCCAGCGGTCTCCGCGCCGGTGGAGGCGATAGGCCCAGGCGAAGTCCGGGCGGCCCTCCTCGGGCCCCGCGACCCTCGCCGTCACGTGGATCGCGCCGTCCTCGCCCTCCTCGCGCTCGAGCGCGAACGGGCGGTCGCCCACCTCCTCGTCCCAGTACCGTCGGGTCGTGTCCTCGAACATCTCGCGGCTCGTGGCCAACATCCGCTCCTGCTCCTCGACCGGCGCCTCCCGCCAGATGTCGCCCAGGACCTCCTCGAGGCGCCACGCGTAGTTGAACCGCGCGTGGACCGCGTCGAATTCCCCCGCCCGGACGTCCTCGTGCAGTCCTCGGACGACCTCCGCGGGGCCGTCACCGCCGCGGCAGCCGACCCCCGAGAGGCAGAGCGTGGCGAGGAGCATCGCTGCGGAGCCCTTCGTCATCTTGCTCACACGCCCTCCCCGGAACCCGCCGCCGGACCATACCAGAACACCGGGCGCCCGATCCGGCGCCGGCCGTCGCCTCGCCGCCAACTACAACAATTCCGCCCGGTTTGCGAGCCGCGCGATCTCATTCCCGGGCCTTTTGAAGATCGACCGCCGTCGCGCGTCGGATCACCACGAGGCCGGAACCCACGGTTGGAAAGGGAGAGGACGATGCAGGACCGGACGCCCCGATGGATGCTCGCCGCGGCCCCCATGGCCATCCTGGCCTTCGCCGCCCTCGCCGGCGGCTGCGACGTGACCGTCTCCGAGCACGGCTGCTACGACGACTACGACTGCCCGTCCGGCTCGTATTGCGGGGCGGACGGCTGGTGCCACGAGACCGGGTGCCGGAGCGACCTCGACTGCGCCCCCGGCTACGAGTGCGGCGGCGGCGGCGCGTGCTACCAGGAGGTGGAGTGCACCGACGACGCCCACTGCTACGAGGACGAGTACTGCGGCTCCGACAACTCCTGCCACGAACTCCCCGGGTGCACGACGCACGCACAGTGCCCGGCCGGGACCTACTGCGCCGTGGACGGGGCGTGCTGGAGCGGCGATCTGTGCGACAGCGACTGGGACTGCGCCACCGACGAGTACTGCTCCGCCGACGGCCTCTGCGAGGGCCAGCCCTCGTGCAGCGACCACTCGCAGTGCCCGGCCGGGACCTACTGCGCCGTGGACGGGGCGTGCTGGAGCGGCGATCTGTGCGACAGCGACTGGGACTGCGCCACCGACGAGTACTGCTCCGCCGACGGCCTCTGCGAGGAGGCCCAGGGGTGCTGGGACGACGCGGACTGCCCCTGGGGCACGTACTGCGGATCCGACGGCGCCTGCTATTCCGAGGTGGAGTGCACCTCGGACGCCCACTGCGCCCCGGACCAGGTCTGCATGGAGGACGGCGTCTGCGCCGACGTGGCCACCTGCTACAGCGACTACGACTGCCCGGTCGGGAGCTGGTGCGACGCCTACGGCTACTGCGTGGCGTACTGATCGACGGACCAGAACAGGGTCCCGGGGGCGTCGCCGGCGAGGCGGCGTCCCCTCTTGCGTTTCGGGCGCCACCGCGGCGCGGGGCGGGAAGATGCCACACGTCCACGTGCCGGGGCCTCGAGGGTACTCGTGCCGGATCGACAGGCGCGGCCGTGGTCGAACCCCGGCGCGGACGACGGGCCTCGCGCCCCGGACCTCCTCCGCAGGCGGGCCTGCGCGAATCTGCGCAACGAATGGCCCCGAAGTCGGCATGGAGGGTGGGTGGGGGCGGGTCCACCCGCGGCCGGGCTGCGTGCGGCGGGTGGGACGAGCCGCCGGGCGGCCTCCTCCCCTCCGGGCCGGCGGCATCCCCACCTGCGGGGTCTCAGTCCGGGCTCTCGAGCGACTCCCCGTGCAGATAGCGCCGCTGGTAGACGACCAGAGCCACGGCGCCGAGGGCCACGCCGAACCAGAGGGTGGCGAACCGGACGAGCAGGGTGACCGCGGTGGCCACCTGCTCGTTCGGGACCATGTGGAAGACGCCCGCGAGCAGGGCGATCATGGAGCCCTCGGTCGCCACCAGGCCCCCGGGCAGCATGGACAGGGCGCCGGCGACCGTGGCGAAGGCGAAGACGAAGGTCGCCTTGCCCAGATCGTTGTCCACGCCGGGGAACGCGTCGATGACGAGCCAGGTGCCCAGGGCCTCGCAGCCCCACGCCATGATGGACAGGGCCGTGGTGGCGAGCAGCACCCGCGGCCCGATGAGCTGCTGGGTGGTGAGGCGCGCCTCCTCCAGGCGCGGCGCCACGCGCCCGACCCACGGCAGGCGCCGCACGACGGCCACGACCAGCGACCCGGCCGGCGGCCACGCGACCAGGACGATGAGCAGGGCCACGGTCGCGGCGCCCGCCACGATGACCGGAACGCCGTGACCGAGCGTCGCCACGCCCCACGCCGCGAGGACCAGCAGCGCGATGAGGTCCGTCAGGCGCTCGGCGAGGACCACGGGGGCCGTCCGGGACACCGGGATGCCCCTCGAGCGCCGGAGCAGGAAGCTCTTGAGCACCTCGCCCACCTTGCCGGGGCTGATGGCCATCACCAGGCCGGCCACGAACGCCAGGGTGCTCTCCGTCCGCGGCATCCGGATGTCCAGGCGCTCCAGGTAGACCTCCCACTTGAGGACGCGCAGGCCGTAGCCGATCAGCGAGAGGCCGAGCACCGCCGGGAGCACGCCCGGATCGAAGGTCGTCAGCGTGCGCGCCAGGGCCCGGGCGTCGCTGTAGATCATCAGGCCGATCGCCACGGCCAGCCCCAGCAGCAGGCCGGCGAGCAGCCTGCGTCCCAGCCCCCTCACGGCGCCGGACAGGGAGGCAGGTCGCGCGCCTCCATCGCCTCGCGCACGGGCAGGAGGCGCTCGTGATCGGCGGGCCCCAGGGGCTCCATCCAGTGGCACGGATCGTCCAGGGCCCCCGCTCGCACCAGGTCGGCCAGCGCCCGCGCCGCCCGGTCGTGCAGCGAGGTCAGGTTCAGCTCCACGCCGCAGCGGAGCAGGACCCAGCGGCCGGCGTGGGTCTTGGGCTCCGCCTCGCCGACGGACTCCAGCCAGTCCCGGCAGAGGGTCAGGCGCTGCCCACGGCTCCCGGTCTCCAGGCCGTGCAGGACGCGGCGCGCCTCGGACACGGAGCGCGGCGCCTCGCGACCGGGGGCCGGCGGGGTGTCGGGGGCCTCCTCCTCGTCCACTGTCGACAGGGCCGCGCGCAGGTGCTCCAGGTCGGCGCGGACGTCCTCGGCGCTCCGTCCGAGCGGCCCCGTGTACTCCGGCGCGACCTCCAGCAGGCGGCTCCAGTGCTCGCGGCAGCGCTCGGCCACGTCCAGGTGCGTCGGCCCCAGGTCGTAGGCCCCGCTCCCGTCCTGCGGGAGGATGAGGTCGGCGATGTGGCCGAGGAGATAGAGCGTGTGGGCCTGGTCGGGGGCCTCCTCGCGGAGGCGGTCCGCCACCTCGAAGGCCTCCGTGAGCCGACCGCTCCCCTCGCCGCTGCGGAGGTGGAGCAGGGCCAGGCGCTGGAGCAACAGGGCGTCCCGCTCGCGGGCGGTGGGATCGGCGTCCGCGGCGAGGACCTCGAGCACCGACGCCAGGCGATCCGCCCCGGTGCGCGCCAGGTACCGCTCCTCCAGCGCGTCGAAGTCCGCCTGGCTCTCCAGGCGCTCCACGGTCATGGGGATGGTGGGCGCCTCGCCGTCCGCCGGCCGGGTGCGCAGGTCGCGCTCGGGCGAGGGGACGGGCGCCTGCGACTCGCAGCCGGACACGACCAGGAGCATGGCCGCGAGCAGCGCGTGGAGCACGGGGGACGGGACGTTCATTCAGGCAGCGCTTGTAGGAGGTCTCGCATCCGCCGGTCAAGCACCGGATGAACGAGATGCGGGTCCAGCTCGCAGAGCGGGGCCAGGACGAAGCGACGCTCGGCCATGCGAGGATGCGGCAGGATCAGGTCGGGGTGATCGAGGCGGACGCCGTCGACGAGCAGGAGGTCCAGGTCCAGGGTCCGCGGCCCCCAGCGGAGGCCCCGGCGCCGTCCGGCGGCTCGCTCCAGGTGCTGGAGGACCGTCAGCAGCGCACGCGGCGCGAGGGGCGTCCGGATGCGCGCCACGGCGTTCAGGTAGGGCGGCTGGGGCGGTCCGACGGGCGCGGTGAGGCGGAAGGACGAGGCGGCCTCCAGGTCCACGCCCGGCGTGGCTCCGAGCCATCGGAGCGCGCGGCGGAGGGCCCGCTCCCGATCGCCCAGGTTGGCGCCGAGCGCGATCCAGGCTCGGGGTGTGGGTGGCATCGGCTCCCCAGCTGTGTTAGGAGGCGTCCTCTTCGAGCACACGGGGGTGAGCACCATGAGCGCAGCGTACCCGCACGGACGCAGGGGCGGGCCACGGGGCCGGACGAGCCTCGGCCTCGCGGTGCTGCTGGTGTCTACGTTCACCCAGTGCGTGTGTCAAAACACGCGGGACGCCGAGGCGCCGCGGCCGGAGGCCGAGCCGCGGAAGGTGACGGCAGGGGAGCCCTCGGAGGCGAAGCCCGGGGAGCCGAAGGGCCCCAGCCTCCCCGGGGGCCTGGACACGAAGGACCTGGACGAGGCGGAGCGGGACATCCTCGCCGCGGTCCTGGAGCAGCAGTTCGATCCCTGCGGCGAGCCGCGGAGCTTCCTGGAGAGCCTGGAGGCCGACGACACGTGCGGCCGCGCGTGGGAGATGGGCGACTACACGGTGGGCCTGGTGCAGAAGGGCCTGTCCAAGCGGCAGATCGTCCGCGCCCTGCTCCAGGAGATGGCCCGGACGTCGGTGGAGGCGGAGTTCACCCTGGAGGGCTCCCCGTACCTGGGAGACCCGGCGGCGGAGCACGTCCTCGTGGAGTACCTCGACTTCCAGTGCCCGGCGTGCCGCGTGGCCGCCGCCGACGTGAAGCGCATCGTCGAGGGGCGCGACGACGTGGTCCTGTACGTCAAGCACCTCCCCCTGGAGGGGCACCACCCCCAGGCGAAGCTGGCGGCCAGGGCGTCCCTGGCCGCGGACAGGCAGGGGCGGTTCTGGAAGCTTCACCGGCTGCTGTTCGACGCCCAGGCGCGGCTGACCCCCGAGGTCGTCCGCGAGCTGGCGAAGGAGGCCGGTCTGGACATGGAGCGCTTCGAGGAGGACCTGGAGAGCGAGGCGGTCGCCGCCATCGTGGAGCGAGACGTCGCGGAGGCGGATCGCGCCGGCGTGGACGGCACGCCCACCTTCTTCCTGGACGGGCGCATGGTCGAGCTCGAGCGGCTGGAGGAGGCCCTCGAGCGAGCCGACAACGACTGACGACGAGGAGAGAACGATGAGTGAGGACTACAAGGTCGCGGATCTGGGCCTGGCCGACCAGGGCCGGCTCAAGCTGGAGTGGGCGGAGAGCCGGATGCCGGTGCTGACGGCGCTCCGCGAGGAGTTCGAGAAGACCCAGCCCCTGAAGGGCGAGCGCATCGCCGGCTGCCTTCACGTCACCAAGGAGACGGCGATCCTCGTGCGGACCCTCCGGGCAGCCGGCGCCGAGGTGAGCTGGTCCGGCTGCAATCCCCTGTCGACCCAGGATGACATCGCCGCCGCCCTCGCCGCCGAGGGGACCAGCATCTACGCCTGGCACGGCATGAGCAACGAGGAGTTCTACTGGGCCATCGACAAGACCCTCGAGTTCGAGCCCACCCTGACCCTCGACGACGGCGCCGACCTCATCTTCCGGGTGCACAACAAGTTCCCGGAGCTCGCCGACAAGGTGAAGGGCGGCACCGAGGAGACCACCACGGGCGTCCACCGGCTGCGGGCCATGGCGGACGACGACGCCCTCCGGTACCCGGTCTACGCGGTCAACGACTCCGAGACCAAGTGGGACTTCGACAACGTCTACGGCACCGGCCAGTCCAGCCTGGACGGCATCCTGCGCGCTACGAGCGTGCTCATCGCCGGCAAGACCTTCGTGGTGGCGGGCTACGGCCACTGCGGCCGCGGCGTGGCCATGCGCGCGAAGGGCATGGGCGCCAACGTCGTGGTCACCGAGGTGAAGCCGACGGCCGCGCTCAAGGCCACCCTCGAGGGCTACCGCGTGATGCCCATGGACGAGGCCGCGAAGATCGGTGACATCTTCATCACCGCCACGGGCATGAAGGACGTCATCGTCGGGCGTCACTTCGAGTCCATGAAGGACGGCGCCGTGGTCTGCAACACGGGCCACTACGACTGCGAGCTGAACCTCGACGACCTCCAGGGCCTCGCCAAGGGCGTCCGCACGGTCCGCAAGGACAACGAGGAGTACAAGCTCTCCGACGACCGCCGGATCTACGTCCTGGGCCAGGGCCGCCTCGTGAACCTCGCCGCCGCCGAGGGCCACCCCTCGGAGGTCATGGACATGTCCTTCGCCAACCAGGCGCTGGCGCTCATCACCATGTCCGACAACCACGAGACGCTGGAGCACAAGGTCTACACGCTCCCGGCGGAGACGGATCAGCGGATCGCGGGCATCAAGCTCGAGACCAGCGGCGTCGCCATCGACGAGCTGACCGAGGAGCAGAAGGTCTACGCCACGGACTACTCCGCGGGTACCTGATCCTCGCCGGCCGGCCGTGCATCGACCGCAGGAGACGCGGGCTCTACCATGCGCTTGGTGGGGCCGCGCCTCCGGGTTTCTCGGGATTGTTGACTCCCTTGGTCAACTTTCTCCAGTATGCGAGCGGATTCGTGGCTCCGGCAGGTAGGATCCGACGTGGCGACCCCTTCTCCGCACCTCGAGGCAGACGCGACCGCGCTGGTCATCGGCGCCGGCGGGCTGGGCTGCCCCGTGGTCGCGAGCCTGTCGGAGGCGGGGGTCGGGCGGATCGTCCTGGTGGACCACGACGTCGTCGAGCCCTCGAACCTGCAGCGCCAGGTCCTCTTCGGCCTGGCCGACGTGGGCCGCCCGAAGGTCGAGGTCGCCGCGGAGCGGGTAGCCGCCAGGTGGCCCGGGACGCGCGTCGTGCCCCGGCGAGACCGCCTCGGCGACGCCAACGTGGACGCCCTGATGCGAGAGGCCGACGTGGTCGTCGACGCCACGGACGACCCGGAGGCGCGCTTCCGCATCAACGATCGCGCCCTGGCCCACCGGGTCCCCGCCGTCATCGCGGGCGTGATCCGGTTCGAGGGCCTGGTCGTCGCCGTGCCGGCCGGCCGGGGCCCCTGCTTCCGCTGCCTCTTCGAGTCCCCGCCGGAGCCCCACGAGGTGCAGTCCTGCGCGGCCTCCGGCGTCCTCGGCGCCATGGCCGGCCTCGTCGGCCACCTTCAGGCCGAGCGGGCCCTGGCCCTGCTGTCGGGGGATGAAGACGCGGCCCACGCCGGTTTCGTCACCACCGTGGACGGCCTCCGCGGCCGGATCCGCGACGTGCCACTCCCCGACGGGCCGGGCTGCCCCGCGTGTCGTCCGCGGGCGACCCCGACCCGGGCGATTCCCCCCTCCCAGAAGGAGACCACCCACATGTCCGTCACCATCAAGATCCCGACCTCCCTGCGGAAGTTCGCCGGCGGCGAGGACGCGGTGTCCGTCGAGGCCGCCAGCGTCCGAGAGGCCCTCGACGGCCTCGAGAGCGCCCACCCCGGCATCAAGGCGAAGATCTGCGACAGCGACGGCAACCTCCGGCGCTTCGTCAACGTCTACGCCGACCAGGAGGACATCCGCTTCCTGGACAACCTGGAGACCCCGCTGCAGGACGGCACGGAGCTTCAGATCGTCCCCGCCATCGCCGGAGGCCGATAGCTCGCCGTGACGCTGTCCGACGACCAGGCTGGCCGATACGCGCGCCACATCCTCCTCGAGGAGGTGGGCGCCGGCGGACAGGAGCGTCTCCTGGCGTCTTCGGTGGCGATCCCGGGCGACGGTCCCGCCGCCGAGGAGGCCGCGATCTACCTGGCCGCCGGGGGCGTGGGGCGCCTGGTGCTGTCGCCGACTCTCGCCGAGCGGCTACGAGGCCTCCTCGCCGGCCTGAACCCGGACACCCGCGTGGCCACCGACGGCGACGCGGTCTGGACGTTCGACGCCCTGGACCCCGACACCCGGCGCACGGGCGCCCAGGCCGCCCTCACCGCTCTGGTGGCCCTGTCGGGCGCCGGGGACCCGCCCGCCTGGGACGACCACACGGAGATCCGATGGCACGGAAGCTGACCGCCGCGGACGCCCTGGCCGACGAGGCCGTCTACCGGCGCTTCAGGGATCACGCCATGGCCTGGTTCCCCAAGGAGTGCTGCGGCCTGCTGGTCGAGGAGGCCCAGGCCCCGAAGGCGATCCTCACGGACAACCTCCTCGACGAGGCCCACGAGCAGGATCCCGAGCGCTTCCCGCGGACGGGCGAGGACGGCTTCCTCATCGACGGGCGCCTCGTGGAGGAGCGCCTGGACCGCGGGGAGCTGATCGCCATCGTGCACAGCCACGTGCGGGTCGGCGCCTACTTCTCCGAGGAGGACGAGGCCCAGGCCATGGCCCCGTGGGGAGAGCCCCTGTACCCCGGGGTCGAGCACGTGGTCCTCGACGCGCAGGACGACGGCGTGAAGGGCTTCCGCGTCTTCGCGTGGTCCGAGGACACCGGGGGCTTCGTCGAGGTGGGGGCCAGCGGGTAGAGATGGGCGACTTCTCCCAGATCCTGGCCAACCCCGGGCTCCTCAAGCTGGAGCTGATGATGCGCGGCCTGCGCGTCCCCGACGAGGTGCGCGAGCGCCTGCCCGGGGATCGCTTCGGGGTCACGGGACATGCTCTGTTCGGCAGCGCCGGGGATCTGGACCTGGTGCTCCCGGGCGGCACGTGGGTCTCGGTGCCCATGATGTCCGGCCTCGCGGCCACGACGCCCTACACCCTCGTGGCGGAGGCGGAGGGCTTCGCGATCACCACCGACACGGACGGCGGAGCGCGGGCCCGGGTCGAGGTCCGCCCGCGGTCGCACTTCTTCCAGCACCGCACGTCCACGGGCCTGCCGTTCGGGCGCGTGGGGACGGTGCACGGGCCGTACCTGGCCCTGTCGCCCACCAACCGGTGCACCTTCCTCCACGACGACCTGCGCTGCCGCTTCTGCGGCGTGGGCCAGGATGGGCTGGCGACCCACGACGCCGTGTCCGTGGACGACGTCCTCGAGGCCATCCGCATCGCCCGGGACGAGCACCACGTGGGCATCGTCTACCTGTCCGTGGGCCACCTGGCGACCCTGGACGGGGGCGTGCGCTTCCTCGAGCCCTACGTCGCGGCCATCAAGCGTCACTTCGACATCCTCGTGGCCGTGGACGCGCTGCCGCCGTACCAGGACTCGTGGATCGACCGCACCTACGCCATGGGCGTGGACGCGGTCAGCTACAACATGGAGATCTTCGACCCGGATCGCTTCCGGGTCGTCTGCCCCGGCCCGGCCCGGGAGATCGGGCGCGAGCGCTTCCTGGACGCCCTGGGCTACGCCGCGACGGTGTTCCCCTCGGGCGGGGTCGCCTGCCACCTCGTGGTGGGCCTCGAGCCCGTCTCCTCGACCCACGCCGGGATAGACACCCTCACCGGGATGGGCGTGCTCCCCGTGCTCCCCATGTACCGCCCCTTCAAGGGCCGGGACATGCGCAGCGACAGCGACGTGGAGCTGTTCCCGCCCAGCCTGGAGGAGCTCGTGGAGCTCCACGCCCACCTGTACCGCGCCGTGCGCGATCGCCGCCTCAACCCGAACCTCGTGCGGGACATCGCGGTGGTCACCACGCCGCTCGACGCCCGCTTCTTCGCGCGGGACGACGGCTTCTGGGGCTCGCTCCAGCACAAGGTGACGGGGAGCCGCCTCGGCCGCCGCACCTCCGCGGTCCTGAGCGATCTCCGGCGGGCCCTGCGCGTCAAGCGGGTCGAGGAGGTCCGGGAGCCCTGAACCCGCCCCGGGCGCGGCCCCGTGACGGCCGCCCCCACGGAACCCCATCGCGGAGAGTCGCTTGGCCAGCCCCTCAGGCTACGAGATCGATCGGCGCCCCATCGGCGTCGTCCTGCTGAGCCGCCTCAGGCGGCAGATCCAGCTCGTAGCGATCTTCACCGTCTTCGCGATCCTGCTCTCCCTGGAGCCGCCGGCCGGCCTGAGCGACTCCGGCTACGGCACCCTGTGCGTGTTCGGCCTGTGCGCGGTCCTCTGGGCCACGTCGCTGCTGCCCCTGGCCATCACCAGCCTCCTGGCCATCGCCCTGGTCCCCATGCTGGGCATCCTGGACGCCCGCGAGACCTACGCCTTCTTCGGCTCCAAGGTCGTCTTCTTCATCCTCGGCGCCTTCATGCTCTCCGCCGCGCTGGTGTCCACGGGCCTGTCGCAGCGGGCGGCCACCCTCGTGGCCCGGCGATGGGCGCACTCCCCGCGCCGCCTCGTCATGGCCGTGTTCCTCCTCTGCGCCGGGGCCTCGACCCTCATGAGCGAGCACGCGGTGGCCATGATGGTGTTCCCCATCGTGGCGGACATCGCCAGGGCGCTGAAGCTCCGCAAGCCCGACTCCGCCATGGGCCAGGGCCTGGTCTTCGCGCTCATGTGGGGCTGCATCATCGGCGGCAGCCTGACGGTCCTGGGCGGCGGGCGCGGCCCCCTGGCCATCGGCATCCTGGAGGAGGCGACGGACGGCGCCTCCACCGTCGGCTTCGTGGACTACATCCTGTACTCCGCGCCCATGGTGCTGGTGCTGCTCGCCGTGGGAGCGACGCTGCTGGGCCGGCGGTTTCGTCCGGAGATCGAGTCGACCGAGCAGGCCGTGGCGCTGCTCGAGGACCGCCTGAACCGGATGGGCAAGCTCACCCCCCGGGAGGGGGTCGTCGCCGCGGTGCTCGTCGTCACCGTCCTGCTCTGGGCCCTGGCCGGGGACAGCATCGGTCTGGCGAACATCGCCATCTGCTCCATGGCCGCCCTGTTCGCCCTGGGGACCCTGTCCTGGCATTCCGTCCAGCACCACGTCAACTGGGGCATCGTGGTCATGTACGGAGGCGCCATCTGCCTCGGCAGCACCATGGAGCACACGGGCGCGGCGCTCTGGTTGACCGAGCACCTGGTGGACGCCCAGGAGCTGTCGCCGCAGGTCCTCATGATGCTCCTGGCGATCATCGCCGCGCTGGCCACGGAGTTCATGAGCAACTCCGCCGTGGTGGCCATGCTCATGCCGCCGGCTCTGTCGTTCGCGGAGTCCGCGGGCATCGACGCCCGGGCGATGGCCATGACGGTCGTGCTCCCCACGAACTTCGCGTTCATGTTCCCCATCGCCACGCCGGTGACCGCCATCGCGTGGTCGTCCGGCTACCTGACGCCCCGGGTGGTGGCGCGCACCGGCGTGCTGCTCCACCTGGTCGCGTGGGCCGGCATGGCCCTCCTGATCTTTCTGTACTGGCCCGCCATCGGCCTGCTATGACCCTGCGCGCGCCCAGGCACCGCCTTGCCGATCCAGCCCATCGGTGGCATGGTCCGGGTGCTCGCCACAGAATCCGGACCCCGGGTGTCCGAGTTCGCGTATAGAGCCGCCGAGACACGGAGAATCCCATGGCGTACATCGTTGCCGAGCCCTGCATCAAGTGTAAGTACACGGACTGCGTCGCGGTCTGCCCGGTGGACTGCTTCTACGAGGGCGAGAACATGCTCGTCATTCACCCGGACGAGTGTATCGACTGCGGTGCATGCGAGCCCGAGTGCCCGGTGGACGCCATCTACGAGGAGGACGACCTCCCGGAGAAGTGGGACGAGTACATCGAGCTCAACGCGAAGTTCTCCGAGGAGTGGCCGAACATCGTCGAGCAGAAGGACCCGCTCCCCACGGCCGAGGAGTACAAGGACGTGGAGGACAAGCGGGAGCTGATGAGCGAGAACCCCGCCGAGCAGTAGGCACGGCGCCGCTCATCCGACCTGTCCGGGCGGAGGCACCATGACGGTCGGAGAGGCGTGGCACGACCAGCGCGAGCGCCTGCTGGCGCAGATCCCGCGAGACCACCAAGCGTTCCGGGGCCATGGGGCTGTCTACGACAGGTCCCGGAAAGCCTCCACTTCCTCGGCCTCATCTCACCACCGCTACCCGGAGCCGGTGCTGGGACGACGGACCGATCGCCGAGACGGAGCGCCTGCCCAAGGGGACAGGTAGCCGGGACCGGACAAGGGCGCCCCGGCCGGGGAGTGTCTCGGTCGTCTCGAGGTGTCCCGCCCTTCGAGACGACCGAGACACTCCCGACGCTCGCAACCCCGCCTCTCCGGGGCTCTCCGTGGTGGCATCCGCCTTGCTCCACCCGGGTCCGCCATGCGCCTCACCTACGATCGCGGAACCCTCCTCCTCGAGCCCCGGGGCCCGGGCGACGACCCGTCCGCACTCCCCGGTGCTCTGTGGGACGACCGCGTCGAGCGCTTCCGCGTCCCGGCCCACCGCTATGCCGACGTTTTCGACGGCCTCTCTCGCGCTGGCCGCACACCGGACGATCGCGTGCGCCTCCGCCGCACGCGCCCGCTCGACCTCGCGGCGCCGGACCTCCGCCCCTACCAGCAGGACGCTCTCGACGCCTGGGACGTCGCAGGGCGCCGCGGCCTCGTCGTGCTGCCCACGGGCACCGGCAAGACCCGGGTGGCCCTCGCCGCCATCGCCAGGGTGGGGCGGCCGGCGATGGTCCTGGTCCCCACGCGCGCGCTCCTCCACCAGTGGGCCCGGGCCCTCTCCGCCCTGGGCGACGTCCCGGTGGGGCGCTACGGCGACGGCCGCCACGACCTCGCGCCGCTGACCGTCTGCACCTTCGAGAGCGCCCTCCGCCACGCCGACCGCTTCGGCGACTGCTTCCCGCTCCTGGTCGTCGACGAGGCCCACCACTTCGCCAGCGGCGCCCGCCTGGAGGCCCTGGAGATGTGCGCCGCCCCCGCCCGGCTGGGCCTCACCGCCACCCCACCCGACGACGAGGCCGGCCTCGCCACCCTCGACGACGCCATCGGTCCCGTCGCCTACGCCCGGGCGGTCTCCGACTTCACGGGTGAGCACCTCGCGCCCTTCGATCACGTGAGCCTCCGCGTCACGCTCACCCCGCACGAGCGCGCGACCTACGCGGCGGCCTACGGTCCCTTCGAGCGCGCCTGGACCCGCTGGA
>JBNJGB010000044.1:0-45096 GCA_051747385.1 Myxococcota bacterium | reverse complement strand
GCGCGGACGCGGACGCGGACGATGATCCCGGCGACGAGGACCCGCCGCCCGCCTGACCGGCGGTCACCCCGGGCCGACCATCCGCTGCCGATCGGTTACTGTTCAAGAGCATGCGCCAGCACGGCTACCTGGGCCAGCTGCCCAGCTCGAAGCGGCACGTCGTGGAGTGCCTCGTCTGGGCCTCTGTCCTCGCCGTCGCGGCCAGCCAGGCGCTCTACCGCCTCATCCGCGCCAGCGTCCCGCGTCGACGCGCCATCCCGCTGTTGCGCTGGGGCGCCCAGTTCGCAGGCGTCGCGCGGGAACTCCTCCGAGCCGTCGTGCGCAGCGACGTCGAACAGGCTGGCGACACCCTCGGGCATCTAAGACGCAACGCCCCGGACCCCAACATCAACCGCGCCGGACGCGCGCTGGAGCCCGTGTTCCCTGGCGTTCCGGCCTAACCGATCACACATGCACGAGGCGACCTGCTCACTTCCCGGATGAACCAAAAGTCAGAAGTCAGTAGGGCTGACTCCGCAATCTACCACGCGATCCCATTCCCAGGTCGTTTCTTCACAGGGATCATGTGAAAGGGTCTGACACCTGCCTCTTAGTCGTCGCTACCCTCTGTACCCTCTGAGTCCGGCAGTGGGTCGCCGGACGCCACTGCAACGGCAGCTTCCAGCTCTCCCCAACTAGCAAGCCGTTGGGAGAATGACGCCATGACGGACGGATCGCGTCGATCCATTTCATATGCTTCCTTCCAAAGGGCCCTAGCCTCCTCCCGCCTACCCAATCCATCGTGGAGCGTCGCAGCGTTGTGAAGGATGTCGTGGCGTTCCTCCTCCGACATCTCTCCGTTAGAAAGCAACTCCCCGTACATCTCAAGCGCTCGTTCGTGATTCGCGCTCACCCCGGTGTTCGCCAGGAAGTCGGCCAGCGCCCGATCCGCGTCGACCTTCTCAGCTTCAGGAGCGAACTTCTTCCACTTGCAGCACGCGCGCTCGAACTCCTCTAGATCGGCGCCTAGTTGGTGCAACAGCGTCAAGTAGGCAGCTGCTCGATGTCGATCTCCAGGGTCTTCTTCGAAGAGTTCACGGACCTGAGTCTGAACGTCTGGCGAGCCGACCCCGGTCCGGGCAGCGAGCTTCATCTCAACGGCCTGAATTCGCTCATCTGCAGGATCGAGCTCCCTAGCCCGTGATATTTCGATTTGCGCATCGTTGAACTGGCCAGCGTCAATGAGATAGTCCGCGTACTGCACATGGACTCCAGCGTAGTCGGGAAAGAGTCCGAGTGTCTTCCTGTAGATATCCTCCGCCAGATCTGGCTGTTCGCTGAGTTCCAACTCGACTGCACAATTCCCGAGTGCGGCTGCGGTATTCCTAGCGTACTGTTCATCGCCGCTCGAAACCACCGTTATCCGCGACAAGAGTGAGTTCACTGCATCCCCAAGCCGCCTACACTCGGCTCGGTCGTTTCGAGAATTGGCAACCTTCATCTGAAGATGGAGTCGCTGCAGTTCGGCAATGAGCGTTCGCCCAGGCCGCACCGGCGTCGTTGCTTCTGCATTTCGAGATACCTCCCCGGATGCCGATCCGCGCTCGGCGGGGGAAGGTTGGAAATCGGCATCCCAATCTCCGTCTGCGAAAAAGTCCTTCAATGCAGCGATCAGAGAGGGCCTGCATTCCTTCACCAGCTTGTTTCGCCCATATAGGATCTGCCTATGGTCCTTGACATCAAACGGCGAGTCATGGACGGCTTGGTTCAGAACAATCGCGGGCTTTCGCAGAGCGTGTCCGTATCCCAATTCGTACATGACGTTCGGGTTCGAACCGGTGATATCAGCGACTAAGAGAGTGCAGGTTTGAATAGCCTCGATAATCGAGTCGGTGATTCGCCCCGGCTTCGAAATGTCGTCCGCCCGGGAGCACCTTATTTGCAAGCCTGTTTGCTCCTTCACAGCCCGCACAGCATCCTTGATTATCATCGACACATCATCGAACTCGTCACCGAAGGGCATCAGTACAAAAACCGTAACCTCGCTCATATCATGCCTCTCATCATGTCCAGTCTATGAGGCGCCGGTTGCACAACTCAGCGAAAGCCAGGAAACCTTCTCGGTCAACCTGGACTAAACAAGACGCCACGGTGTGAATGTCCTCGCCAGCACTTCTGAAAATGGGCGGGGGAGTCCAGTCTCGCAATTCTTGGTATCCCGAAGGCCACAAGCTCAGAAAAGCGGACCTGCCCTTCCAGAGGAACTCTCCGCTGAATCCAAGTTCCGGCTCGTCATGCCAGGCGTCTTGCGGTTCCCTTGGGGATGAGTATCGGCTCGGTGGTTAAGGTAGGGGTCAGCGGGTGCCCAGCAGCCGGTAGTCTATGGGATCTCGAAGAGACCTGCAAGACGCACAACAACACCCTGCGCCTAGTTTCCATAAGAGGGATACTGCCTACCCGGTTGGTTCACCACCATACAGCATCTTGTAGGCGGCCAGATCGTGGCGAGCCGTCCGCCCGATCAGGCTTGGAAAGAGCCATAATGGGGATCTCAACGCCGTGGAAACGCAGAGCGACCGCCAGCCTGCGCACCACAATATCCTGGGGGTCGGTGAGTGAAGCGGATAGGCAGTAGAGGGATTACCGGACGTTGGGCCGGTGCTCGAGCGGTCGTCGTGGGCTCGATCGCGAACGATCGCGGCTGGGTCGTGGCCCCAATGAGCTCGCTCGGGGGCGCTCGCAGGGTCTCGGACATCGATCGGCGTCGCTCCGTTCATGCCGAGAGCGTAAGGGTGCGCGTGCCTCCCGTCACGTGGGCGCAGGTGCTGGGCTGGCTGCTGGGCGGGCCGAGGGCCTTGGTGGTGGAGGGACGACGCGCAGCGGCGCCGGTTACAGGTCGAGCTCGGGATCGGGAGGGGGCCTGGCAGGAGCGATGCGTGGAGGCTCGGCCGGGAGATCGAGGTGCCGGAGGATACGCCGGGCCGTGATGGGCGAGCGGATGAGGGCGAGGACACGGCGCCGGCCTCCGCAGCTGGCGCAGATGAGGATCTCCAGACCGAAGGTCCGGCGGAGCAGGGTCGCCCAGTCGAGGTAGCGTGAGCTGCGTCGGGACGGACAGCTGGACGCCTCCAAGCCGGGTCGCGCTGCGCCGTCTGGGGGCTCGGCGAGGGCGACGACATCGGATCGCCAGGCGGCCGCCGGAGCCAGGACGCCGTGGTAGCGGAAGAGGTTGGCGTGAGGCCGGGGGACGAGCGGGACGAGCCTGGCGATGAAGGTCAGCGGGCAGCCGAAGTGAACATCCGTCCAGATGTTCCGTCTTGACGATCGTCCTCCTCGCGGTACCCTCGGAGTGCTTGCGAGGTGGGGCCGAGGTGCGGCCCAGGCAAACTGCCCGAGCCGTTGGACGCCGTCGCAGGTGCCCCGGGAACGAACAGGTCCGGACGCATGAGTCAACTCGAACTCCTTCCGAAGAAGAGCCGCACGCGCAAGGGGTTCGACGACGCGGCCTGGCAGCCCACGGGACCGGTCCGACGGGTTGCCGGCTTGTTCGCCGGCGTCGGCGGATTGGAGCTCGGCCTGTCCCGCGCGGGACACGAAACCGCCCTGCTCTGCGAGCTCGAGCCCGGGGCACAGGAGGTCTTGAAGGCGCGATTCCCGGAACTCCCGGTGCACGGCGACGTACGGAGCCTCGAACACCTTCCGGACGATGTCGATCTCCTCGTCGGTGGCTTCCCGTGCCAGGATCTCTCTCAGGCCGGACAGACGCGTGGGATCACCGGTGCTCAGTCCGGCCTGATCGGCGAGGTGTTCCGTCTGTTGAAGGAGCGTCCGCTTCCCTGGATGGTGCTGGAGAACGTCCCCTTCATGCTGCAGCTCGGCCGTGGCGAGGCGCTCGAGGTCATCGTGTCGATGCTGGAGCACTTCGGGTACCGGTGGGCCTACCGCGTGGTGGACTCACGCGCCTTCGGCCTGCCGCAACGCCGGCGCCGCGTCCTGATCGTCGCATCGCTCGCAGGCGATCCGCGCGATGTGCTGCTCTCGGATGATGCCGGCGCACCGGACCCGCCCGACCGGAGCACGTGGCGGGAGCGTGCGTGCGGTTTCTACTGGACCGAGGGGGTTCGCGGTCTGGGGTGGGCCGACGACGCGGTGCCGACGCTCAAGGGCGGCTCGACCGTGGGCATCCCGTCGCCGCCCGCCGTGGTCCTGCCGGACGGCCGTGTGGTGACGCCCGACGTTCGCGATGCGGAGCGCCTGCAAGGCTTCGATGCCGACTGGACCTCGCCCAGCGAGGCCGCCAAGCGCGCCGGCCACCGCTGGAAGCTGGTCGGAAACGCAGTCACGGTCGACGTTGCCGAGTGGCTGGGGATGCGCCTCCGAACGCCCGGGGCCTACGACGCGACCGGGGACGCCCGATTGCGTCGGAAGCGCTCATGGCCGACGTGCGCCTACAACGTCGACGGCTGCAGGATGCAGGCCCCGGTGTCGGAGTGGCCGGCCCGCCGGCCCAGCCCCCCGCTCGCGACGTTCCTCCAGTTCGAGCCCGCCATGCTGTCGCCCAGGGCCACGGCTGGCTTTCTCACGCGAGCCGGACGCGGCAACCTGAACTTCCCGGACGGATTCATCGAGACGCTGGAGCGTCACCTCTCGGAGGTCTCGACTCATGGCGAGGCGGCTTGAAGCGTCCGGGAGCTTCGAGCCCCGAGGCGCTAGCCCGGATGAAGCACCAGCGCCGTCGCGACACCAGGCCCGAGCTACGCGTCCGTCGGGCACTGACCAAGTTGGGCCATCGGTACCGGGTACGGAACGACGATCTCGCGGGCTCGCCGGACGTCGCGAACCGCAGGCGCCGTTGGGCCGTGTTCGTTCACGGATGCTACTGGCACCAGCACCCCGGGTGCCGGCGCGCGACGGTCCCGGCCAGGAATCGCGAGTTCTGGCTGGAGAAGTTCCGCCGCAACCGCGAGCGCGACGCCAAGAAGATCGACGAACTCGAGCGGCAGGGCTATCACGTGGTCGTGGTCTGGGAATGCCAGACCGAGGATGACGTGGGCCTGGCCGACCTGCTCGAGTGCGCCATGCCCACACCAAGCTGAACCGAAAGGACGTCAACACGCATGCGGTGGTCCGATCTCGCTCCCGATCCCTCCATGATCGCAGCGCTGGACGAAGCCGACGAGGCCGTGCCCCGTGCCGAAGCCGTCGCAGGTGGCCGTACGCCCCGCCACAAGTGGAGCAACGCCTTCGCTGACGGATGCGCACGGATGATCGCGAACGAGATGCGACGCCAGGTAGCCTTCAAGAACTTCCACATCTTGCCTGGGGAGGGCGGCCGCTCGGAGCCCCGGACTTTTGCTGCCGGAGGGAAACGGAAGAGCGTCGACGTGGTCGTCTCGTCCCTGGTGTCCGGCCTGCAGGTCGGCGTGTCGCTCAAGGGGATGAATTTCCGCGATAGCAGCGGCCTGCAGTTCGACAAGAACCTGACCGGGCGGACGTACGAACTGCAGGACGAGGTTCGGGTGGTCCACGAGTACCAGCCGGCTGCTCTACTGGTCGGCCTGTACTTCATGCCGATCGCGGCTACGGTCGACAAGCGGGGCCCGGACTCGCCCTCTGCCTTCGCGCGCACCGTGGAACACCTGCGAGCGCGCACGGGCCGACTGGACCCTACGCTTCCGAGTCAGCTGTCGAAGATCGACGTGTCCGTCGTGGCTCTCTACGTCCCCGGAGACAGGGAGACCAAGGACGACGAGATCCTCTACGAGGACACCCTCGAGCGAGGCGTCGTCCGCTACTTCGACGTCAGCAAGGACCCGCCCCGGCGCGGCCGGCCGCGGATCGAGACCACGATGGATCTCGCCGGTTTCGTGGACGTGGTCGCCAGTCGGTACGTGTACAGTGACCACGAGCCAATCGAGTGGGCCGAACCGGAGCCGGACTGAGCCCACACGCGGGCAGTCACCCATCCCAGCGCCTAGTTTCCATAAACGGTTCATCCGGGAAGTGAGGCGCTACTTCGACGCCATGGATCACGAGGCGCTGCTTGATCTCCTCGGCCGTGGCCCGGAGAAGTATGCAAGTTGCGACCCGACCCCCAAGCCGCGGACTCGCCCTCTGCCTTCGCGCGCACCGTGGAACACCTGCGAGCGCGCACGGGCCGACTGGACCCTACGCTTCCGAGTCAGCTGTCGAAGATCGACGTGTCCGTCGTGGCTCTCTACGTCCCCGGAGACAGGGAGACCAAGGACGACGAGATCCTCTACGAGGACACCCTCGAGCGAGGCGTCGTCCGCTACTTCGACGTCAGCAAGGACCCGCCCCGGCGCGGCCGGCCGCGGATCGAGACCACGATGGATCTCGCCGGTTTCGTGGACGTGGTCGCCAGTCGGTACGTGTACAGTGACCACGAGCCAATCGAGTGGGCCGAACCGGAGCCGGACTGAGCCCACACGCGGGCAGTCACCCATCCCAGCGCCTAGTTTCCATAAACGGTTCATCCGGGAAGTGAGGCGCTACTTCGACGCCATGGATCACGAGGCGCTGCTTGATCTCCTCGGCCGTGGCCCGGAGAAGTATGCAAGTTGCGACCCGACCCCCAAGCCTCGACGGGGCGGCCTGGGCCTCGAGCGCGAACGATCGCGGCTGGGTCGTGGCCCGGCCAGCGGGCGTTGAACCGGAGAGGGTCCGTAGCGCGCGGTGTCGCTACCGGAGGTGCTCTTCGAAGAACGCCTCGATGTTGTCTCGCAGTGCCGGCTCCTCGAACGCGTACGGGACCTTCATTCGGGGGATCGGGAGCGTCGACGGGTCGTTGACGTCCGCGGAGAGCGGGAACATGGCGGGCATCGTCTCGCAGTGGATGTCGTCGGGCCCGCAGGTGTTGCGGTAGTCCTGCACGTAATCGGTGACCTGCGCGGCGAAGCACCCGGAAATGCGGACGACGAGGTTCGCCGTGGAGCTGCCGCCCGAGTGGCTGTAGAGGCCGATCCGGTCCGGCGCCACCCAGGGCTGCGCCTTCTGGTAGCGCGCCATCAGCAGCGCCTCGTAGGCGCGCAGGCCCATCAGCGTGAAGCCGTGGCGGAGCAGGTGGATGGCCACGGCGTTCTCGTCGGCGCTACAGTTGTGCACGCGCAGCGTCGGGACGAGCACCACGAACCCCGCCTCGGCCAGCCTCCGACCCATGTAGGCGTCCACGAACACGTCCTTCGTTTCGCCGTGGCCGTGCAGGCCGACTATGGCCGGGAGGGGCTCCTCGGCGCCGCCGGGCACGAACAGCAACGCCTCGACGGTCCCGATCGCCGGGTCCTCCAGCAAGAGCTCCCGCTCCGTGTACGTGCCGTGATCCTCCTCGCGGATGCGCGTCACGACGAGGTCCGCCAGCCAGCCGTCGACGAGGAAGCCGATGTTCAGCACGTCGAGCACCGCCTCCCGCAGCGCCTCGCCTCGAAGCCCCGTCGGCTCGGGCTCGGGGGCGTCCAGCGCCGCCGCGAGCTGCTCCTCGATCTCCTCGTCGCTCACGGGTCGCGCGTGCTCTGCAAACTCGTCCGGGAAGTCGAAGTACGGCGCCAGGCACTCTGACGCTTCGCAGTCGTAGGTCCGCTCGAGGTCCACGCGCTCGACGACCCCCGCGCCTGCGCCGGCAGCGTCCGGCGCATCGCCGTCACCCCAGGAGTCCCCTCCGACGCCCCACCCGTCGGCTCCGGCAGGCGTGTCGCACTGAACGGTTTCGCCACCGCCCGGCAGCCCGCCCGCGTCTGCCTCTGGCTCGTGAGGCTCGGAGCCATCAGACGCGCCGCCCTCGCACGCCAGCAGGTGGCCCAGAGAGAGAGCCAGGATCGGGAGAAGGAGGACTCGCATGATCAGAAGCGCCCGAAGGTCTGCGCCGCCAGACCCTTGGCGGCGCCTGGTTCCCAACACACCCGGGCGAAGCTGTCGAGGCGGTCCTCCCGGTACACGTATGGGCCGTGTCCCGAATGAGATCGACCGGGGGCGATGGCAGGGCCTCGGACGCCGATCGGGCCGCTCCGTTCATGCGGAGAGCGCAGGGCGGCTCCCGTCACGCGGACGCAGGCGTTGGGCTGGCTGCTGGCGGGAGCGCGCCATGCTGGGCCGCGGCGTGCAGCTACGCCGCGGCTGCGTCGCGACGCAGCCGCGAGGAGCAGCGCGGCGAGCGCGACCCACGCCGCACCGGGGCCGGGGGCTGCGCCGCATCCGGACCCCGAGCCGGCGCCCCGCTCGGTGCCGCCGTCCTCGCGTTCGCCGGCCGCGTCGCCGTCCGGTGGGGCCTCGATGTGGCTCTCGCAGGTCACGAGCGCCTCGTCCGGCTCGGCGTCGATCTTGATCTCGAGGTTGTGGGCGCCCTCGACGGGCACCCACTCGGGGAGCGTGGCGCAGCGGTCCGCCGCCCCGAGCACCAGGCTGTCCACGACCGTCCCGCGGGTGTCGTAGAGATCCAGCGTGAGCGCCGCCGTCGGATCGTCCAGGGGGAGCCTGAGGCTGGTGGTGCGACCACTCTCGGACAGGCCGGCGTAGTCGACGGCGCGCGGCGCGTAGGTCCCCGGCACGCCGGAGTCATCCGAGCGCAGGACGGCGACGAACGGGCCGCCCTCTCCGGTGGCGACGACGTCGACGAAGGCCGAGAAGCGGTACGCGGGCCCCAGGGGCTCACAGTAGTCGCCGCCGAACTCCTCGTGTAGCACGCGGGTGTAGGTCACCGACACCTCAGGGACGGAAGGCGCCACGACCTCCGCGCTGGCTGTCACGGTGAGGGGCTCGTAGAAGTCGCCGACGGTGTAGGTGGCGCCGTCGACCAGCGGCTCGTCCGGCACGACGATGGCGACCAGGTCGCAGTACTCGATGCCCTCGAAAGCCACGACCGTGTGGGGAACCGGACCCCCGGAGTCGTCCACCAGCTCCAGCTCGTCCGCCAAGGTGCTCCCGACGACGATCCCCGCGTCGAGCGCCACGGCCTGACCGTCCGCCGGGTGGATCGGGTACGGCGCCCGGCAGGAACAGGCCCGCGTCTCCGAGGGCACGAAGGCGATGCCCACCGCCATGAGCATCGTTCCGATGAGGAGTCCCTGTCGCATCGCATCTCCCTCGCTTCGGCCTCGGCCGCAAAGTCCTACGCGATGAGCACTTGCAGCATCCGTGCCGCGCGGAAGTACCTCTTGCGCCACCCCGAACGCTCCCCCGCCTGTAGAGGATCCCACCTCGCTGTGGTCCTTCTCTACAGCCTCACGCCGGCGCTCGGTACGGCGTCTCCGGACGGGAGCTACCTCCCCGTCGGCGCCCTGGCCTCCTCCGCACCCGTGCGACGCCGCGGGGCCGCCTTCAGCGGTCCACCAGCACGCCCGGGTTGAGGATCCAGGCCGGGTCCAGCTCTCGCTTGGCGGCCCGGAGGGCGCGGGCGAAGAGCTCGGGGCGCTGCCGGTCGTACCAGGGCCGGTGGACGCGACCCACGGCGTGGTGGTGCGTGATGGTCGCCTCGTGCGCCATGAGCGTGTCCGAGGCGGCCTGCTTGATGGCGGCCCACTGCTCCAGCTCGTGGCCCTCCCGCGCCGGCGCGAGGAAGGTGAAGTACGGCGCCGGGCCGTCCGGGTAGACGTGGGTGAAGCGGCACGTGATGGTCCCGGCCCCGCAGCGCTCCTTCATGGCCGCGCGGACGTTCGCGATGACGTCCCGGTGCAGGGCTTCGAACCGATCCCACGGACACGCCGTCTCGAAGGTGTCGGCGATCAGGCCCATGCTCACGAAGGCAGACTGGAGGTACGGCGCCTGCAGGAAGGCGCTCCGCCAGGCCTCCGCCCCCTTCGGGCGGTCGCGCTTCGAGTCGTCACGCAGGACGGGCCCCTCCGGGCATTCGCCGCCGCGCTCCCCGACGAGCCGCAGTGCCTCGTCGAGCCACGACCCGGGGTCGTGATCCGCCGCCTCGAAGCCCAGGACGAGGACGTGCCGGCCCCCGGAAGGGACCTGGTTCAGCATCGCCTCGCGCTCGTCCAGGAGGCGGCAGTTGGAGGGGAACAGCCCCGACTGCGCCACGGCACGGGTGGCGTCCACGGCGTCGGTCCAGTCGTCGAACAGCGCCGTCGCGCTCGCGCGGAACCGCGGGCGGGGGCGCACGCGCATCCAGGCCTCGGTGATCACGCCGAGGATGCCCTCCGAGCCCATCATCAACCGGTCGGGGCTGGGACCCGCGCCGGAGCCGGGAAGACGCCGCGTCGCCATCTCGCCGCGCGGCGTGACCGTGCGGATGGAGGCCACCAGGTCGTCGATGTGGGTGTAGACGGTCGCGAAGTGCCCGCCGGCGCGGGTCGCGATCCAGCCCCCGAGGGTCGAGAACTCGAAGCTCTGCGGGAAGTGGCGAAGCGTCAGGCCGTGCTCGGCCAACCCCGCCTCCAGGCCCGGGCCGGTGGCACCCGCCTGGATGCGCGCGGTGCGGGACACGGGCTCCACCTCCAGGACGCGGTCCATGCGGCCCAGGTCCAGGCACAGCACGCCTCCGTAGCCCTCGCCCACGTCGGCCTCGACGCCGCCGACGACGCTCGTGCCGCCGCCCCGGGGCACCACCGCCACCTGGTGGGCCGAGGCCCAGCGCAGCGCGGCGGCGACCTCGTCCTCGTCCCGCGGGAGCGCCACCAGGTCGGGCGCGCCCGAGAAGTCGCCGCGGAACCCCCGCACGAGATCGCGATAGCCGCGCCCGTAGGTGCGCCGCGCCCGCGCCTCCCGGTCGTCGGTCGTGAAGCCGCTCAGCGTGGGGGGGACCTCCAGCCGGGGCCCCGGGATCCGCACGTCGTCCAGGCTCGGAGGCTCGCGGAGGTCCGGCTTCTCGAACCCGAGGACCCCCGAGACCATGTTCGCCAGGTTCCGTCGCGCCGCCCGATCGGGGAACCCGTCGGCCCACCCCCACGCCCAGAAGCTGCGCTCGCGCTCGCTCATGGTCCCTCCCCGCTGCGACGTGCGGTCCTACGCCTCCCTGTCGCGTCGGAGCAGACTATCGCCGGCCGCGGCGCAGACCAACCCGGGGTCGCCCGGAACGGATTTTCTGTCGGCTCCGGACAGGTGGGGCGTTATGGTCGGGGCCGGCGTCGACGGACGAGCGGTCGACGCCCGGAGCCGAACGCACCGGCGAGAGCACGAGGAGAGCGCGATGATGTGGCGGAAGCAGGCCGTAGTGCTGGGAATCGCGAGCGTGATCGCCATGGGCGCGGTCGCGTGCAGGGACGAGGCCCCCCAAGGCGAGAAGGTGGCGCCGGCCGCCCAGGGGACGAGCGAGGAGCAGGCCGCCCCGGCCGGCGGAGAGCAGGGAGTCCAACCCGGCGGAGAGCAGGGAGTCCAACCCGCCGGGGAGCTTCCCGAGGGGCACCCGCCGGTCGCGGGGGAGGACCAGCCAGCCCGCCCGTCGAAGGGCGGCGCGGCCCCCGCGGCGCGTGGCACCCGGCTCGCGGGCGAGGTCCTCGAGACCATGGACTCGGGCGGATACACCTACGCGAAGCTCGACACCGGCGACGGCGAGGCGTGGGTGGCCGTGAAGCAGACGCCCGTCGAGGTCGGCGAGGAGATGACCGTCTCCGGTGCGAACCTGATGAAGGGCTTCAAGAGCAAGACCCTGGACCGCACGTTCGACGAGATCTACTTCGCCATGGACGCCCGGACGGGCGGCGACACGGGGAAGGCGGCGCCCGCGCACGGTGGCGGGGGCACCGCGGAGGCGCCCGCGGTGGAGCGGGTCCCCAAGGCCGAGGGCGACGACGCCTACACGATCGCCGAGATCTTCCGAGACAAGGCCGACCTGGCGGGAGAGTCCGTGACGGTGCGCGGCAAGGTCGTGAAGTTCAACGCGGGGATCATGGGCAAGAACTGGGTCCACCTGCAGGACGGCACCGGCGCCGCGGGGAAGAACGACCTCACCTTCACGACGCAGGACTCCGTGGAGGTCGGCGACGTCGTGACCATGACGGGCACGCTCGCGACCGACAAGGACTTCGGGGCCGGCTACAGCTACGCGGTCATCGTCGAGGAGGCGAAGCTGCAGCGCTGATCCACACCGGCGCCATGGCGGGCGCGCCGTTCAGCGGTGCAGCGCGTCGAGCTCCGCGTCGAGGGCGACGTCGTCGGGGCGGACCTCGTAGCAGGCCTCGAAGGGGTCGTCGGTCGTGTGGGCCTCGAAGCCGAAGTGCTCCAGGACGCGGATCATGGGGAGGTTGTCCAGCCTCACGATGGCGTAGAGCTTGGGGACCCCGCGCTTGCGGGCCACGTGGAGCATGGTGCGGACGAGGCGGGAGGCCATGCCTCGGCCGCGCATGCTCTCGCGGACCACGAAGGCGATCTCGGCGCCCGAGCCGTCGTCGTCCACGAACCAGCGGCCGATGGCGTGGATGACCTCGCGCGGGCCCTGGCGCTCCAGGATGCACAGGGCGAGGTCGCGGGTCTGGTCGACGTTCACCAGGCGGTGCGCCCGCTCCCGCGACATCGCCCGGGGGCGGTGGCGGTAGCGCTGCAGCAGGGTCTCCTCCGTGTGGGAGTAGAAGAACTCCTGCAGGCGGCGCTCGTCCGAGGTCTGCAGGGGCCGCAGGAAGAACACCCGGTCGCCGCGCTCCATGCGGCTCACCTGGACGCCGCCGAGCTCCCGGACGCGCGTCGGCTCGCGCTCCGTGTAGGCGGGCACCCAGTGGAAGGAGCGCACGTCCGACAGGAGCTCGTCGCGGAACTTCGGGTGGGCCACCTGGATCAGCTCCAGGGCCCGCTCGCGGATGCTCCGGCCGCGCAGGGTGGCGATGCCGTACTCGGTGACGACGTAGTGGACGTCGCCGCGGGAGGTCACCACGCCGCCGCCCTTGGTGAGGGTCGGCACGATCCGGCTCACCTCGCCGCCCTTGGCCGTGGACGGCAGGGCGATGATGGGCCGCCCGCCCGGGCACATCACGGCGCCGCGGATGAAGTCCACCTGCCCGCCGATGCCCGAGTAGAAGCGCGTCCCGATGGAGTCGGCCGCCACCTGCCCGGTGAGATCCACCTCGATGGCGCTGTTGATGGACACCATCTTGTGGTTCTTGGCGATGTTCACCGGGTTGTTCACGTACTCGGACGGGTGGAACTCCACGTGGGGGTTGTCGTCCACGAAGTCGTACAGCGCCCGGGTGCCCATGCAGAAGGACGTGATGGTCTTGCCCGGGTGGATGCCCTTGCGCGCGTTCGTGACGACGCCCTTGTCGTACAGATCGAGCAGGCCGTCGGAGAACATCTCCGTGTGGACGCCCAGGTCGCGCCGATCGCCGAGGTTCCGCAGCACGGCGTCGGGGATCTTGCCGATGCCCATCTGGAGCGTGGCCTCGTCGTCGATGAGGAGCGAGACGTGCCGCCCGATGCGCAGGGTCGCGTCGTCCAGGTCGGGGGGATCGATCTCCGGGATCCCGGCCTCGTGCTCCCAGAGGACGTCGATGTCCCGGAGGTGCACGAAGCTCTGCCCGAGGGTGCGCGGCATGCGCGGGTTCACCTGGGCGATGACGACCCGGGCCGCGCGGCAGGCGGCGCTGACCACGTCGACGCTGACGCCCAGGGAGCAGTAGCCGTGCTCGTCCGGCGGAGCCACCTGGACGAGCGCCACGTCGATCGGGAGCACCTCGTCCAGGAAGAGGCCCGGCACCTCCGAGAGGAAGCAGGGCGTGTACTCCGCGTCGCCACGCTGGACCGCCTCGCGGCTGCCCGGCCCGAGGAACAGGGAGTTGGTCCGGACGTGATCCTGGTACCTCCGGTCGGCCCACGGGGCGCCGCCGACGGTGAGGATGTGCACCATCTCCACGTCGGTGAGCACCTTGTAGTGCTCCAGCATGGCGTCCAGCAGCCCGTGCGGGGTCGCGGCGTTCGAGCCGACGAAGACGCGGGCGCCCGGCCGGATCCGGTGCCTCCAGAAGTCGGCGTCGAGGGTGTCCTGGTACGCGATCACGGCTGACCTCCCGTCGGTGCGCGCCGGTAGGGCTCAGCGGGTGTGGCGATAGAGAGCCGAGAGCCAGCGTGCCGGCACCCCCAGCCGATACAGCAGCGGGAACACGTTGACCAGCGTCGTGTAGTAGGCCGGGCGGGCCTCGAAGCGGCGACCCGACACGCGCACCTCGGCGCGGCAGCGGGCCACCCGCCCCACGCGGCGCAGGCGGATCGACATCTCCAGATCCTCCATGAGCGGAAGGTCGGGGAAGCCGCCCAGCGCGCAGAACGCGTCCGCCCGGACGAAGAGCGCCTGGTCGCCGTACGGGAGGGCCGTGTAGCGCGATCGGACGTCCGCCAGGCGGAGCAGGCGACCCAGCGGCCACCTCCCGCCGTCCGACACGTGGTGCGTGAGGAAGGCCCCCGCGACCACCCCAGGGTCATTGCAAGCGCCTGAAATGTGGGACATTGCCGTCCGGGGAAGCTGGACGTCGGCGTGGAGGAACAGGAGGACGTCGCCCCGGGCCGCGGCGGCGCCGGCGTTCATCTGTCGCGCGCGGCCGGCCGGGGATCGGACGAGCCGGACGCCGGGGCAGGCGGTCGCGATGTCGGCGGTGACGTCGGTACTTCCGCCGTCCACCACGATGATCTCGCCGGCGCCGTCCATGGCCAGCAGCTCGCGGAGGCGGAGCGGGAGGTGCCTCGCCTCGTTCAGGGTCGGGATGATGATCGAGGGGTTGACGTCCGCCGGCGAGGACGCCGCCGCACCGGGCAGCTGGGGGGAGGCGCATGTCCCGGGGTCGTTGTAAGGGATTGGGATGATGGGGGATCTGGTTTGATGGAGGGTGGCTCGGGTGGCCGGGGCATCCAGGACGCCGTGGTCCAGGAGGAGGCGCAGGCGGGTCAGGTCGCGGGCGTCGTCGACGTCGAACCAGGTGGGGAGGAATCCCACCGAGAGGTCGTGCTCTCGGAGACGCTCCAGGGTGCGTTGGAGGGTGTCCGGGGTACTCCAGGGCAGGTCGGCGAGGAGGCCCTGCGGACAGCGGCGCAGGCCGATGAGCCAGAAGCCGCCGTCCTCCGACGGGCCCAGGACCGCGTCGTGGTGCTCGAGGAGCCTCGCGGCGCGGCCGAGCAGCGCCGGAGGGACCCCGGGGGAGTCCGCCCCGATCAGCACCGCCCTGCCCGCCTCGCCGATGCCCCGCCGGAGGCGGCGCTCCATCCTCGCGCCCAGGTCGCCTCCGCCCTGGCGGCGGATCGCTCCGGGTGGAGGGTCCAGCGCGGGCAGCCCGTCCCGGCGCCCCGCCAGGGCCAGCACCGGCGCGCATTCCGGCGCTCGGGCCGCGTGCTTCCAGACGTCCCGAAGGAACGCCGCGGCCAGGGAGGCCGCCGCCCGGTCGCCCACGGCGGTCGCCAGGCGCGTCTTCACGCGGCCGGCCTCCGGGGACTTGGCGAGGACGACGAGCGGCGTCAGCGGAGCCATCGGAACCGCCACGCCAGGAGGCGCTGGACCCAGGGCTTCAGGCGCGTGCGCTGGTACTGGTCTCCCAGCATCCGCCAGACCTCCGCCGTCGTCGGATACGGGTGGATGGTGTCGGACAGTGTCGACGCCTTCAGCCCGGTCGTGATGGCCAGGGACGCCTCCCCGATCAGGTCCCCGGCCCGCGGGTGGACCACCGTGGCTCCGCGCACCCGGCCCCTCCCGTCCACGTGCATCCGGGCGAAGCCGTCCGTCTCGCCCTCCAGGATGGCGCGGTCGTTGTCGTCGAAGCGGACCGTCAGGGTCTGCATGCCCTCCCGCTCGGCCTCGGCGGCGGTCGCGCCGAGGTGGGCCACCTCCGGCTCCGTGTAGGTCGCCCACGGGACCACCAGGCGGTCCACCTTCGAGCGCCCGAAGAAGAAGGCGTTCTTCAGCACCATCCGCGCCATGGCGTCCGCCGTGTGCGTGAACTGCCAGCGCCCGGCCACGTCCCCGGCCGCGAACACGCGCTCGTTCGTCGTGCGGAGTCGCTCGTCCACGACCAGGGCGCCGCCCTCCACCGCGACTCCGGCGGCCTCGAGGTCCATGCCGCCCAGGTTCGGTCGGCGCCCCGCGGCCACCAGGATCTCGTCGGCGTCCAGGTCCCGCTCCGCCCCGTCCGGCCCGCGGACCCGCAGGACGCGCCGCCCCTGATCCAGCCCCGCCCGGATCGCCTCGTGCTCCAGCAGCACCTCGACGCCGTCGTCCCGAAGCTGCCCCAGGAGCACGTCGGCGGCGTCGGGATCGTCCTTCGGCAGGAGGCGCCCGAGCCGCTGCACCAGGACCACCTCGCTCCCGAGCCGGCGGAAGGCCTGCGCCATCTCGCAGCCGATGGGGCCGCCGCCCAGCACCACGAGGCGCCCCGGCGCATCCTCCAGCCCGAACAGGGTCTCGCTCGTGTGCGGCCCGAGCTCGCGGAGGCCGGGCACCGGCGGGACGAACGGCTTGCCGCCCGTCGCCAGGACGGCGCGCTCGAAGCGCAGGGTCGTGCCGCCGACGTCCATCGTGCGCGGGCCGACGAACCGCGCGTGTCCCAGGAAGACGTCGACGCCGGCGTCACGCAGCCGCGCGGCGCTGTCGTGGGGAGCGATGCCCGCTCGCAACCGGCGCATCCGGGTCAGGGCGGCCGCGGCGTCCACGTCGACCCCCGACGCGCGCACGCCAAGGTCGGCGGCGCGGCTGCGGACCGCGTGGGCCATGTGTCCGGCGGCGAGGAGTCCCTTCGAGGGCACGCACCCCGTCACCAGGCAGTCGCCGCCCAGGAGGTGCTCCTCCACCAGCGCGACCCGACCGCCGAGCCCCGCCGCCCCGAAGGCCGACACGAGCCCGCCCGTGCCGCCGCCCACCACCACGAGGTCGTAGCGGGTCGCCGGCGCCGGGTTCGCCCAGTCCGGCGGGTGGGTGTGGGCGACGAGCGCGCGGTTGTGCTCGTCCTCCGGCGGGACGACGATCATGGGGCCTCCTCTTCGGCTTCGAGCGCGTCGGCGCCGGCGGCCCCGCGGAGGGCGCGCCGGGCCAGGCGGGCGGCGACGACGGCGAGGACGAGCGTCGCCACGCCGCCCGCGATGTACAGCGCCGTGCTCACCCAGGAGCCGCTCTCGGGTGCGCCCTCGTCGACGAGGCGTGCGACGCTCGGGATGAGCGTGCCCAGGTACACGTAGGCCAGGGTCCCAGGGAACATCCCCACGGCCGAGCCGAGGACGTAGCGGCCCATGGGAACGCCGGACACGCCGAACGCGTAGTTGAGGAAGTTGAACGGGAAGATGGGCGACAGGCGCGTCAGCACGACGATCTTCAGGCCCTCGCGGGAGACGGCCTCGTCGATGGCGGCCCAGCCGGGGTGCCCCCGGGTCATCTTCTCGACCTGGCTCCGGAGCAGCGTCCGGCCCAGCCAGGCTGCGGCCGTGGCGCCCAGCACGCTCGCCGGGACCACCAGGGCCACCCCCCACCCCAGCCCGTAGACCATGCCGGCGAAGAGGGTGAGGATGCTGCCCGGGATCATCGCGACGGCAGCGACGACGTAGGCCGCCACGAACGCGAGCATGCCCCAGGCGCCCGCCCCCCGGAGGTTCTCCTGCATCGCGGCGAGCCACTCGGCGAGCGGCAGGAAGCGCATCGCCACGCCGAGCGCGACGAGCACCGCGAGTGCGGCCAGGATGCGCTTCATGTCAGGACAGGGCCCCGCCGCAGGACGACCCGGCGCCGGCCGTGCAGCCGAAGCAGTGCGAGTCCACGGCGACCCCTTCGCCGTCCAGGTCGTCCAACGAGCCCAGGTCGAACACGCTCCGCGCGCCCGACGCCCCGAGCGGCAGGTCCAGCATCTGGTTGAAGTCGCAGTCGAACAGCCGGCCGCGCCAGTCGACGCTCACCAGGTGGCGGCACATCAGGCCCTCGATCGTGGCCGGGTTGAAGGCGCTCGCCAGCAGGTCCATGTACTCCTGGTGCCGCCCCTCCCGCTCGAGGGTGTGAGCGAACCGCGCGATGGGCATGTTCGTGAGCGTGAGCAGGCGCGTGAACTCCACGCCGAAGTCCCCCCGCAGGTGCTCGCGATAGTCGGCCTCCAGGGCCGCCTGGGCCGGTGGAAGCGAGGGACCGACGGGGTTGTAGACCAGGTCCAGGGGCGGCCCCCCACCCTCGACGCCGTAGCCCAGCGCGTTCAGGCGCCGCAGCGCCTCGATGGAGCGCCCGAACACGCCCTTCCCCCGCTGCCTCTCCACGTTCACCGGGCCATAGCAAGGCAGGGAGCAGATCAGCTCCACCTCGTGCTCGCGGAGGAAGCCGGCCAGCTCCTCCTGGCCCGGCTCCAGCAGCACCGTGAGGTTGCAGCGATCCATGACGCGCAGCCCGCGGGCCCGGACCTCGCGGACCAGCCAGCGGAAGCTCGGGTTCAGCTCCGGCGCGCCGCCCGTGACGTCGACGGCCTCGACGCCCGGGCTCCGGTCCAGGAGCGCCACGACGGCCTCGGCCGTGCGGGCGTCCATGACCTCCGTGCGCTTGGGGCCGGCGTCCACGTGGCAGTGCAGGCAGGCCTGGTTGCAGCGCTTCCCCACGTTGATCTGCAGCATCGTGGGCCGCTCGCGACGGAGCGGGCCACGGCCCTCCTGGCGCAGCCGGGCCTGGAAGTCGTGACGCGGAGGGCGTTCGGGGGACCTGTCGGCGACCATCGGGCGACTCCCGGAGCGGAGGGACGAGGATCTCCAAGGGCGACTGCTCTGTCCATCGATAAGCCGCGCCCCCGCCGGAGGTTACACGCCACTCGCCGGGCGCGGGACGGCGCGATCGCGAGAGGCTGGCTCGCCCTGCACGCCGAGGTGGACGCGGACGGCGCCCCACTCTCCCCGGGGGACCCGCGCCGACGGGACGCCCTGCCAGGCGCGACGCGTCAGGAGGACGTACGCGTCACCTCGAGGATCTCGTCGGCGATCAGCTCGGGGATCTCCTCCTGGATGAAGTGCCCCGCCCCCGTCTCGTGATAGCGGGCGTCCTGGCGCGCCTGGCGCATCCGGAAGCGGGCCCCGCCCAGGATGGGGTCCCGGGTGCCCCAGACCAGGGAGACCGGGCCGTCCATCTCTCGATACCACCGGTCGATGGCCGGGGTCTCCCGGAGCGTCGGGTGTCCCTCCCGGTCCGGGACCATCCGGGCCAGGGCGAGCGGGCCCGCGCGGTCGCGGAGGCGCCGGAGCGGCCAGCGATACGCCCGGCGCTCGAGCCGACCGATGCTGGAGCGATCGCCCTGCACGCGGTCTAGCACCTGCAGCGGGAATCCGAGCCCCCGAAAGAGCAGATCCGACACGACGGGCGCACGCGCCAGCCTGTGGAACGTGGCCGTCCGGAGGGGCCGCTTGGGTTGCAGCAGGGCGGTGTTGCCGAACACCGCCGCGCGGACCCGCCCCTCCAGCCGGACGGCGGCGGCCGCTGCGATGGGCCCGCCCCAGTCCTGCCCGACGACGGTCACCGGCAGATCCGGCGCCACCTGCTCCACCAGCCCCGCCACGACGTCGGCGTGCCGCGTCAGGGTGTGAAAGCCCACCCGGCGCGGCTTGTGCGACAGCCCGAACCCCAGCAGATCCGGCGCCAGGCAGCGCACACCGCGGCCCTGGAGGCGCGCGATCACCTTCCGCCACAGAAACGACCACGTCGGGTTGCCGTGGACGAGGAGCACCACCGGCCCCTCACCCTCGTCGACCATGTGGACCCGGTGACCGTCCACGGTCTCCAGGCGCCTCCGGAAGGGCATGTGCGGCTCGATCCAGCTCGGCAGCGCCGGAGGATGCGGACTCATGGGGCGCCTCCCTCGCGTAGTCGGCGGTGGGGGTCCCCCCGTTGTACGGCGAAACCTCTTCGATCGCCAGGCGTGCGAGAACCGCCTAGCTGTGTCCGGGGAAAGTCGGACCGAGCGGGCCCGAGCCGATTTCGTGCAGGTCGTCGAGGCGGCGCGTAGGGCGCCGCCGATTCCGGAACCCGAGGCGAACCAATAGGTTCGCCGCAGCGGGTCCGGGACGGCGAGATGCGCGGAAGTGGCCGGGAACCGCGACGGGAGAGTTTTCCCGGACGCTGCTAGACTCCCCCGCCGTGGATCAGGCGGAGACCGCGACCGACGCCGAGCAGGCCCCGCCGACGCGGGGCGGGGGGCACCACCTCCTGCACGCCCTCCCCTTCGCGCTGGTCGTCGGCGCGCTGGTGTTCGTCGCCTGGCACGCCGGCGGGCCGGGCCCCGTCCTGGACGCCCTGGCCGCCCTGCCCCCGCTGCTCTTCCTGGCGGCGGTGGGCTTCCTGGCGCTCGACCTGGCCGCGGACGGCCTGCGCTACACGGCGACGGGGGCGGCCCTGGGCTCTCCGATCCGTCCGCTCCTGGGCGTCCGCACCGCCCTGGTGAACCTCTTCGCGGCCTTCCTGACACCGGGGGCCGGCGGCGCGGCGCCCGCCGTGGCCTGGATGCTCAACCGTCGCGGCTTCGACGGCTCCCGGGGCCTCGCCATCGGCCTCATCAAGGGACTGCTCGGGTTCTACGTCCTCGTGCCGCTGGCGGTCCTGTTCTCGTTCGTCTCACCCTCGGAGGCGGTGTCCGAGGGCGTCGTCCGCGGCGTGCTGGCCGGCAGCGGCATCGCGCTGACCCTGCTCCTGGCCGGCGTCACGGCGATCGCCCTGTGGCCGCGGCTGTCCGCGCGCACCATCGGCCGCGTCATGGAGGCGCTGCACCAGCAGGACCGCACGGCCGAGGAGACGGGCGAGGACCTCCCGCGCTGGAAGCGCCTGATGGTCCGCCTGGACGATCTCCTCCAGGAGACGGCGCACGACTTCGGCGCCTTCCTCCGGGGACGCGCGCTCCACGTGGCGAGCGCCTTCCTGCTGACGGCGATCAACCTGGCTTCGCTGGCCACCCTGGCGGTCATCGTCGGCCTGGGCGTCCACCCGGAGGTGGGCGTCGCCGAGCTCGTGTCCCTGAGCGTGCTCTTCGTGGTCCTGGTGTTCATCTCCCCCACGCCCGGCGGCGCGGGGATCGCCGAGGGCGGCGGGATGCTCATCTTCGCCGGCATCATGCCGGAGCCGCAGGCCGCCGCGCTCATCATCGTCTGGCGCACCTTCACCTGCTACGTGCCCTTCATCCTCGGCGCCCTGGTCTTCAGCCGGGAGGTCCGGCAAGCGGCGGAGCAGGCGCCAATCACCTGAAACGAATTGTATCCGGCCCGCATGAGAACCCCTTTGACGGCGTGCCGCGTCGTGGGTAGAAGGCGCTATCGATCACGCTGGCGAGGGCACGGACATCCGTGTCCCGCTCATCGGGAAGAGACGAAGCTCTCAGGAGGTCTTCATGCGTCGCCTCGCGTCCACCACCCTGCTCACGGCCCTGCTCGGCCTGTCGCTCGCCGCGTGCGATGACGGCGGCGACGGCACGTTCAGCCCCGACACGACGGGCCAGCCCGACTCCACCGTCCAGCCGGACACGGTCGGCGGCGACTCGCTCGGGGACGACACCGAGGGGGACGACACCGAGGGGGACGACACCGGGCCGACGTGCACCGACGAGTGCTCCACGAGCGGCGCGAAGCAGTGCGACGGCGACGCCGTCCAGACCTGCGGCGACTTCGACGACGACTCCTGCCTCGAGTGGGGCGACGCCCAGGCCTGCGGGGACGGCGAGACCTGCTCGGGCGGCAACTGCATGGTGGGCTGCTCCGACGAGTGCACCACCGAGGGCGCCAAGAAGTGCGAGGGCGACGCGGTAGCCGCCTGCGGCGATCACGACGACGACGAGTGCCTGGAGTGGGGCGACGCGGTCGCCTGCGAGGCGGGCCAGACCTGCTCCAACGGCGAGTGCGCCGCGGAGTGCGCCGACGAGTGCACCACCGACGGCGCGACCAAGTGCGACGGCGACAGCGTCCTGACCTGCGGCGACTTCGACGACGACGCCTGCTTCGAGTGGAGCACGCCGGTGGCCTGCGAGGCGGGCCAGACGTGCTCCGGCGGCGAGTGCGCCGCGGAGTGCTCCGACGAGTGCACCACCGACGGCGCGACCAAGTGCGACGGCGGCGGCGTGGCGGCCTGCGACGACCACGACGAGGACGGCTGCCTCGAGTGGGGCACGCCGGTCGCCTGCCCGGAGGGCCAGACCTGCTCCGGCGGCGTCTGCTCGGCGGAGTGCACCGACGAGTGCACCACCGACGGCGCGACCAAGTGCGACGGCGGCGGCGTGGCGACCTGCGGGAACACCGACGACGACGCCTGCCTCGAGTGGGGCACGCCGGTGCCGTGCGACGAGGGCCAGGTGTGCTCCGCCGGCACCTGCGCCGCGGAGTGCTCCGACGAGTGCACCGAGAAGGGCGCCCGGGCCTGCGAGGGCGACGGCTTCAAGACGTGCGGCGACTGGGATCCCGACGGCTGCCTCGAGTGGGGCACCGTGGTCCCCTGCCAGGAGACGGAGACCTGCTCCAACGGCGAGTGCTCCACCTCCTGCGTGGACGAGTGCGACACCGACGGGGCCACCGTCTGCCAGGCCAACGGCGTCGCCACCTGCGGCGACTTCGACGACGACGCCTGCCTCGAGCTCGGCACGCCCGTCGACTGCCCCGACGGCGAGACCTGCTCCAACGGCGAGTGCTCGGGCGAGTGCACGGACGAGTGCGACACGGTCGACGCCCAGGTCTGCGACGGCAACTCGGTGGTGACCTGCGGGGACTTCGACGCGGACGAGTGCCTCGAGTACGGCACGCCGGTCCACTGCGGCCTCGGCGAGACCTGCACGGACGCCTCCTGCGTCGCCGTCACCGGCGACCTGTCCTGCGAGGACGTCAACGCCTGCATGGGCGAGTGCGGCGAGGACGGCACCTGCGTGGAGGGCTGCTTCAACCAGGGGACCGCCGGCGCCCAGGACACGCTCGTGGAGCTGAACGAGTGCTCGGTGGCCCACGGCTGCGAGACGGAGCTGTGTACCGCGTTCTTCTGCGCCGCGCCGGTCGCCGCCTGCTTCTACGAGGACACGGGCGCGGACACCTGCGCGGGGCTCCTCGACTGCACCAACAGCTGCGAGTCCGGCGACGACGCCTGCTTCGACGGCTGCCTCCACTCCGCGAGCGCCGAGGCCCAGCAGAGCTACGTCACCCTCGCCGGCTGCCTGAACACGACCTGCCCGGAGGGCGGCGACTGCATCGGACAGGCCGTCGCTCCGTCCGGCGCATGCGGCGTGGCCTACGCCGAGTGCACCGCCCCGGACGCCGAGGGCACGGACTGCCTGGGCGTCACCGACTGCCTGAGCGGCTGCGCCGAGGGCGACAGCGACTGCCAGGACGCGTGCGTCCAGCAGGCGTCCGACGTCGGCCTCGCCGAGTTCTACGGCTTCCAGATCTGCATCGCCGACAACGCATGCGAGACGCAGGGCTGCGTGGCCGACAACTGCGGGCTCGCGTGGGCGCAATGCCTGTCGGCCTCGGCCGGAACCGCGACGTGCGCCGACGTCGCGACCTGCTCCGGCAACTGTGATGCGGGAGACGACGCGTGCTCGGACGCGTGCATGCAGGACGGCTCCTGGCTCGCCCAGATCTCCTGGCTGCAGCTCATCGGCTGCCTGACCGACGCGTGCCCGGACGGCGGCGAGCAGTGCATCGCCGACGCCCAGCAGGACGCCTGCGCCACGCCGCTCGCCACCTGCCTCCAGTAGGCCGACAGGACTCGAGATGGACCCCCCGGAGCCCGGCCCCCCCGAGGCCACCCGCGCCCGAGCCCGCAACCCGGTGCCGGAGCGAGCGGACGTGGCCATCGTGGGGGCGGGCCTCGGCGGGCTGACCGCCGGGGCGTATCTCGCCCGCCGGGGGCTCCGGGTGGCCGTGCTCGACGGGCACTACGTCGCCGGCGGGTGCGGGACCGTGTTCGGGCGCGGCCCGAAGCACCGCCGCTACCACTTCGACGTCGGCCTGCACTACGTGGGCGACTGCGGCCCGGACGGCGTCATCCCGTCGATCCTGGGAGACCTGGACATCCACGTCGACTGGCTCCCCCTGGATCCGGACGGCTTCGACACCTTCGTCTTCCCGGACCTCACCTTCCGGGTGCCCGCCGACCTGGACCTGTACCGGCAGCGCCTGCTGGACCTCTTCCCCTCGGAGCGGAAGGGCATCGACCGCTACATCGCGCTCGTCCGACAGGTCGGCGAGGTCGGCCGGCAGATGGAGGCCACGCGCGGGAAGATGACCCCGGGTCTGCTGTGGCACGTCCTGCGGAAGGGCCGACTCCTGGCGCGCTACAAGGGCGCCACCATCGGGGCCTTCCTGGACTCCTGCACGAAGGACCCCAGGTTGCGCGCCGTGATGCTGGGGCAGAACGGCGACTACGGCCTGCCGCCGAGCGAGGCGAGCGCCCTGCTCCACTGCGGTCTGGCGGCGCACTACTTCCACGGCGCGTACTATCCGCGCGGCGGGGGGCAGATCCTGGCCGATCGCCTCGCCGCCACCATCGAGGCCCACGGCGGCTCCATCCACCTGCGACGCCCCGTGGAGCGCATCCTCGTCGAGGACGGGCGCGCCGTGGGGATCGTGACGGAGGCCCCGCGCCACGGCGAGGCGGAGACCTGCCGCGCCGACCTGGTCCTGTCGAACGCCGACCTCAAGCGCACCATGCTCGACCTGGTCGGCCCCGAGCACCTGGCGGCGAGGTGGGCGGACCGCGTCGGCGGCTTCCAGATGGCCGCGGCCCTGTTCATCACCTGCCTCGGCGTGGAGGCCGACCTGTCCTCGCTGGGCATGCGCGCGTCCAACTACTGGGTCTTCGACGACTACGACTTCGACGCCATGTACCGCCACGCCCGCGAGGCCGCGGAGCCGGACCCCCACGTGGCCTACATCACCAGCGCCACCATGAAGGAACCCGACAACCCGCACCACGCCCCGCCCGGCGTCGGCAACGTGGAGGTGATGACCGTCGTCCCGGGCGATCCCGCGAAGTGGGGCGTCACCGGTGATCCCCTGGCCTGGGACTACAAGCGCGACGCCCGCTACCAGGCCCTCAAGCAGCGGGTCGAGGACAACATGGTCGCCTGCCTGGAACGCACCTTCCCGGGCACGGCCGAGCGCATCGTCTACCGGGAGTCGGCCACCCCGATGACCCACATGCGCTTCACCCGCGCCAGCATGGGCACCAGCTACGGTATCGCGGCCACCCCCGACCAGATGCTGGACAAGCGCCCGGGCTATCGCACCCCGATCCGGGGCCTCTTCCTCTGCGGCGCCTCCACCCGCGCCGGCCACGGCATCGTCGGCACCATGTCCTCCGGCCGGGCCGCCGCCCAGACCATCCTGCGCACCCTGGGCCGCGACACCTGACCCGGCCCTCCGCCGGCCCGGTCATCTCCGGAGCGTCATGCTCCGGGTCGTCCCCGAGCGCCACGCGGAGGACGCCGCGCTCCAGGTCGGCCGCGCCTCGGGTCGCAGCCGCTCCAGGGCCTCGGCGTTCGCGTCCCGGTCGATGCCGAGGGCCAGCCGGGCGAAGCGTTCCGCCAGGGCGCGCGAGGTCGGGCCGGGCCAGGAGCCCTCCATCGGCAGGCCGGTGTGGCACGACGGCGCCCACGGATCCACGGCCAGGGGGCGCTCGCCTCTCACATCCCTTCCCCGTGGCGTCTCGCGGAGACCACCGCCGAGGAGCATAGCCGACGTCCCCTCCATTGCACGTTCCGCTCGTCGGGGATCGCGGTGCGGATGACGGCTGCCATGGGCGGCTCCCCGTCGCCCCGAGACGTCTCCGACCGGACCTCGGCGCAGCCTGGCGCCGGGGCAGCTCGGTCCCGGCCCCGCCCCGACGGCGGCGCTCGGCGCGAGGCCGCATGGACGGCTCCGCGGACAGGCCGGAGTCGAGCCTCGGTGGCGGCGACCCCCCCCCTTTGCTACCTTCCTCGCACGCCACGGGTGATGCGGGAAGATGCCGTGAAGAATGCAACCTGGATGGCCGCCTCGCTCCTCGTGGCCGTGGCGGTCCTGCTCTCGCCCCTGGCAGCCGCGGGTGCTCCTCCCGACGCCGAGACGACGGACGGCCTGGCGTCGTGGCCCCGGGACGCCGCGTTCCGGCTCCACGAGGTTGTGCCTGTCCCCACGCCCTGGGTTCTCCGGGAGGTCCGGACACACTCGGAGTTCCTACGCCTGGTCTTCACGGACGGGCAGCGCACCGCGGCCGTCGAGATCGCGGCCCACGACGGGCCCTCGGGCCCGTGGCAGACCACGCACTACCGCGTCCAGCCGGCCCCCGGCTCCGACCCGCCGCGGCGGCTTCTCGAGGCGGTGATGACAGGCGTCCGGCGGCTCGACGGTCCCGGGCACGCCCCCTTCGTCGAGCCCGTGGAGAAGGTCCCGGGCCCCGAAGGCAGGCTGGTGGAGAAGACGCCGCTCGTGGAGATCGTGCAGCGGCGCCTCGAAGCCCTGGAGGTGCGCCACCTCGTCCTGGGCCTCGACGCGCTCGCCCTGCTGCTCTTCCTGGGCGTCGGCCGGGCGTGGGCTCGGGAGGACCGGGCGTGGCGCGGGAGGCTGGCGCTCGGAGCGGCCGTCGGCGCCGCGCTCGTGACCACCCTGGCCGTGCTCCTGCGACCCGCGGACCTCCCGATCTCCTGGATCACCATCCTCCACGAGGCCGAGCACAACGTGGAGCACCTCTACGTCCTGGGCGAACACCGGGGCATGCATCACCGCCTCCTCCTGGACCTGGTGCGCACGGAGGCCGGGGCCAGCCTCCGGACCGCCGTGTGGCTGCATCTGGTCCAGTGGGCCGCCGCCGGGGCGCTGTTCTTCCTCGTCGCCTGGCGCGTCCTCCGCCGCGCGAGCCACGGCCTCGCCCTGGCCCTCGTGTTCCTCCTCAACCCCATCTCGCTCCAGGCGGCGCTGTCCATGACGCCGTCGGCCCTGCTCGGGCTCCTGTTCGTCCTTGCGCTGCCGCCCATGGCGCTGCTGGCCCGCCGGGAGGCGTTCGGGCCCCTGGCCAGGACCGCCGCTCTGCTGCTCGTCGCGACCCTGACCGTCCTGGCCACCCTGGCGCGGAAGGAGGCGGCGATCCTCTTCGGCCCCGCCCTGCTACTCGCGTCGATCCAGGCCACCGCCGGCCGCGGGCCGCTCCAACTCCTCCACGAGCGCGTCGTCGCCTGGTTCCGGGGTGCGCTGGGGCCGGGAGGCCGCCGCCGTCGCATCCAAATCGGCCTGGTCCTGGCGGCCCTCTTCGTGCTCTCGATGGTGGTGGACCCGTCGAACGAGTACGAGTGGATCTGGGACGCCGTCGACCCGCTGAACCCCTCGGCCCTCGTGCTCCCCTTCGTGGTCCTCCAGGCGGTGCCCGCGACCATCACGCTGCTGGCCATCGTCGGCTTCGTCGCCGGGCTCCGGCGGTGGGCCGCCGTGGGTCTCCTGCCCATCACGACCCTGGTCCTCTTCCGCCTCTACCACTCCGCGGCTCACGGCTCCGAGTACGAGATCCTCCGATACGTGACCATGGTCATGCCGGCGGTGATGGTGATGGTGCTGCTGGGCTGGCGCGCCACCGCCGCCTTCTTCGACCGCCTGCAGGGCCGCCGGACACGGATCCGCGTCGGCGTGGCCCTGGCCGCGGGGTTGCTGGTGGGCCTTCCCATGCCGGACCGGGGCGGGCCCCACCCCGCGCCCTTCGACTCGGCGGACCGGCTCCTGCTGTCCCGCAACCGCCAGGTGGCCGCCCGCTTCCTCCTCCACGCGGTCGAGGAGCACCCCGGCTGCGTCTTCTTCACCCCGACCCGCGACGGCGAGTGGGTGGCCTTCGGGGTCCCCGTGCCGGCTCCCGTGACCGTCGACTCCCCGACGATGAAGGAGCTGGACGGGGTCGTCGACGCGGAGTCCTGCGCCCTCCTCTACGAGGGGCTCGACTGCAACCTGGAGCGTTCCAACGCCGATTGTGGGCTCATCGAAGCCGAGGGCGTCCCGCTGGACGTGCGTACCTTTCCGTCGCGACCCTACCTCGACCCGGACCACGGAATCATCGGCGATGTCGTGCGGCTGGGGGTCTTCCGATACTGAGCGAGCGCCACCATGGCCCATGACCCGACATAGCCGGAGGCTGCTCCGGGCTCCGGCTGCCGAAGACGCGCGTCCCGGACCAAGGCTGGTCCCCACAACGACCGAGGACATCCGGAGCCGCGCTCGAGAGCCCCGGACACGGCCCGCACGAGATCATTGTACGGCCGTGTCACCACGCCTCGACGCCTCGCGGAAGCCCACGACCCGGTAGAAGGTCACATCGATTCCCCCCTCCACGTCCACCTTGTGGGAGGCTGCGATGCTCAGGAAGGGAGCCTCGGGTACCACGCGCGTCGCCACGGGCTCCAGTTCGAGCGCAGCCTCCAGGCCGCGACATCTTTGGGGTGCCAGGGTGCAGAAGACGCCCTGGTAATAGTAGACGCCGGGCGGAAACTCGCCGGACTCGCGTGCGTGTTCCCTCAACTCCGCCAGGGTGAGCTCCTCCACCGCTCGCCCGTGGTCGAAGCGCTGCAGGACGACGAACAGCGAAGGGGGACGATTCCACTCGCGGTTGTCGTTGTCCAGCGGCTCGACGTGGACCAGGATGCGTGCGTCCGTCGTAGCCGGGCTCGAAGACATCTTCGACAGGAACTCCTGCTCCTGGGGGATGTCGTAGTCCGCCGTCCGGAGGACGCCGATCAGGACGGCGTGATTGGCCAGCAACAGTCCGATCGCCAACCACCGTAGGCGGGGCCACGCGAACCCGTACGGAGCCGGGAGGGACCGAACGCGCCGCCACGCCGCCTCGACACCCAGGGCCGTGAGCCACGCAGCGGGTACGACGAGGGCCACCTGATAGCGCGCCTCGCCCAGGGGACGGATCGTCGTGCTGAGCATCGCGTAGGGGAAGAACATCAGGACGAAGGCGGCGATGGCCGTCCACCGAAACCGCCGGAGGTCTCGGGGGACTGGAGCCACGACCCCCACCACCAGCAGCAAGACGTAGGGAAGGGGGCTGAGGCCCGGATCGAGGAATGCGTTGCGGTCGGGGCTCACCAGCGCGGAGGCCCACTGATGGAGCGTCAAGGGGATCGCTGCCAGGCTCTGCTGGATCTCGAGGCGATCGAGGGCGGCGTGGAGTGGCGTCGGCGGCCTCCCGATCGACGCCGTTGCCACCACGACACCCACGAGGAGCAGACCCCGGAGCCACTCCACCCTGCTCGACCGAAACTGGATGGCGAGGGCCGTCGCGAGGGCGAGCAACACGAACGGCGGCCCCTCCTGTCGCGACGTCCATACCAGGACACCGAGCAGCGCGGCGAGCACGAGGCCAAGCAGGCTCCGTGCCCGCAACCAGCATACGGCGGAGATGAAGATCCCTGCCCAGGCACAGCCCTGGCCGACGGTCAGGGCCTCGGATACGCTGTACCGGACGTGCGAGGGAAGGAAGGCGACGAAGGCAGCGGCGACCACGGCCATGCGACTCCCGCCCGTAGCAGCGAGGGTGGCGACGAAGGTGAGCGCGATGGTGAGCCACCCCACGAACCCGTTCGTCGCAAACAGAAGGGACTCGAAGGAGACATCGTATCCCTTCCCTTCCGCCCAGTCGTGCAGGCTCGTGACCGCCAGAGTGAGGTTGAGGCCGCCGACATCGCGGCCGTGGTACGTCTCCTTCAGCCAGCCCGGGGCAGGCGCCAGGTAACGCCACGCGGCAGCGGCGAGGAGGAGGCCGACGAACCACGTTGCGTGCCTGGCCTCGACGGCCGGGAGATGGCGTCGGCAGGTGATCATCAACAGGAGCGGCAGGATGAGGAGCAGCAGCGCATATCGGCCGACGATCAGCGCAAGCCAATCGGGGTGCAACCGCATGCCCGGCAGCTCCGTCGCCGGGCCGTTCTTCTCCTGCACCTCCAGCTCGATCCACGGCCAGTCATCCGGGTCGGTCGTCGACCCGATCGTCTCGAGCTCGGAGGCGAGGATGTCGGTGAGCCCGCCCTGCAGATCCTCCTGTTCCTCTGAACACGACACGCCCGAGGCGAGGCGGCCGACGGCCTGCATGCCTCCGGTGCGGCACTCGCCGGGCACGACGGCCACACGACATGCCTCACCGTCGATGAGCAGCTCCACCTCGATCCGGCTGCGTTCGATGTGGATGCTCGACACCCGCACCCCATCGCCCATCGCATCCACGAGACGACCCACCAGTGCCTGCACCTGCTCCGAGCGATCCGGCGGGATGACTCGACGACATTCCGTGGCTGCGCGCGCCGTGGAGTGGGCCAGGCCGATGCCCAGGAACGCGGCCACGAGGATCAGCGACCTGGCGCTCGCCACGGCGAGCCCGCCGTCCGGTCTCCCCGCCGGGGACCGTCCGCGGTGGTGACGCGGGTCCAGCGTGTCGACCAGGCCCGCCCAGACGAAGACCACCGGGACGAGCAGGAGGCCGCAGCGGACGAGCGGCCTGGCCGCCATCAGGCGCCAGCCGCGAAGCGCTGGCGGCACTGCCCAGCAGTAGAGGACCCCCATGGGCAGCGCCGCCGTCGCCTCCGGACCGGCGTAGGTCGCCAACGCGGCGAGACCGAGCCAGAGCGCGTGAGACGGAGCGACCCGCCATGTCCGGCCCGTCCGCTCCTCCACTCGGCCCGGCCACGACGCCACCGTCAGGAGGACGCCGAGTGCGCCCAGTGGAGGCAGAGTTCCGGACAAGAACGAGAGGGTCACATCCCTCCGTCCCACCATGTCGGGGTGCTCCCAGGAGAGCCACTGTCCCAGGCGCAGGAGTGCACCTCTCAACCCGTCGGCGTCGAACTCGACGGGGGGAGACGCCCACCCGATGATGGTCCAGGCGCCCCACATCAACGCTCCGGCCAGCAGCGCCGCCGCCCCCGGTCGTCTCGTGTATCGGGCGGCGGTGAAGCACGCCAGGAAGACGGGCCACGCGATCACGAGGGCTCGCAAGGCGTGCAGCGACGCAAGCACCGCCACGGCACTCACGAGGGCGAACAGCCCGATGTATCGCCACGCGGGGGGGCCGCCCGCGCGCGATCGCCAAAGCCAGGGAAGCCCGCTGAAAGCGGCCCAGGGGATCCCGACGAGACCGGCGCCCACCGGTACGATCGCGAGCACCAGACTGCTCAGTGCACGGACAGCATCGCCTGGCCAAGCCTTGCGCTCGGCACGCCCCGGTTGCACGCCCCGTTCCATCACTTCGCGTCCGTTCCCGCCAACCCCTTTCTCCCAAACTCACGAGCGAGCCACATACCAAGCGCTACAGGCCCGGTCACGGTGCGGGACCGGGCGCCGGACGCCTACCGCAGCGAGAAGCCGATCTGGCCCTGCAGGTCGTCGCGGAAGCCACAGGTCGCCCCGGTCTCGTGGACAGTGGATGATGTCTGTCAGGCGGCTGTCACCTGATGCTCGGGTTTCGTACTGTCCCGGTGCGGTTGTCAACCACCCGTCGGCGGGAAACCCCGGAGGGCGGGGTGCGCTCTCCCATACGGTCCCGAGCCCCGGCGCGTCGCCGCCAGCGGTCAGCCCAGCGTCTGCGTCCACGTGACGGGAGACGCCCGCACCGGTAGGCTCTCGGCATGAACGGAGCGGCCCGATCGACGTTCGAGACCCGGCCGTGGCCCCCGGCCGGGCCAGGAACGAGGGCGATCGAGGCCCACGCCGGCCACTCGGGCACCGGCCCAACGTTCGCCGATCCGCTCGATGGAAGCTGAGCGCCGGCGGTCCTTCCCCTCCGTGTCGCGGAGCGAGGCCATGCTTCAGATGGGGCCTGACTGCACGGCTGACGCGGGCTCGGAGTGGTGAGCTCCTGGATCTCGGCTCCGCCGGTGCTGGCGGTTCTGTATCTGCTCGCAGCCGGTTACCTGGCCTTTCGGCTCGTGCATGGGAGTCGTTCCGGCTGGTTCGACAGGGTGCGCAGGCGGGACTGGATCCTGCTCGCGGTGGTGGGCGGTGGGCTGCGGATCGTCTTTCGCTGGAACCCGCTGATCCGGGAGGCGCTCGCCAGCGCGTTCGCCGGCGCCGAGTCCGTCGCCTTCCGCTTCTCGACCACACCGGATTGGAACCCCCCGCCCGGTCAGGCGACTCTCGCGAACCTGGTCGGGAGCGTCGTGCCCACAGCCCGGTTCGAGGGCGAGGTGCCGTGGCTCGTCGCGGTGTCGGCCGACGTCAACCTGGTGCTGTCGATCCTCGCTCCCATCGCGCTCTACGAGCTCCTGAGAGCGCTCGATCGCGAACGGGCCACCGCGGCCGCCATCGCCATCACCTACGCGTTGACGCCCATCGCCATCGGCCCGATCGGCGGCACGCACAACCTCTACGTGGCCGGGGTCTTCTTCGGGTTGTGCTCACACCTGCTCCTGGTCCGGTTCCTGCGAGAGGGTGCGTGGCAGCGTCTCATCCTCCTCGTCACCGTGACGTGGCTCTTCTTCCACATCCGGTTCGAGAACATCCTGGTCTACCCGCTGCTGCTCGCCGTTCTCGGCGTCTACGTTCGGCGGGAGCGTCCACGGTCGTGGGCCGTCTGGATCCCGCTGATCCTGTTCGCGGTGTTGCCCGCGCTCCGGATCCAGGCGTTCGTGAGCGAAGAGATCCTGTCCGGCAGCGATCGCTACGGCGACTTCGTCGAAGTCTACGGCGAACTGTGGAGCCACCCGGCGCTCCTCGGCGAGCGCCTCTTGCTCCCGGAATGGAACCACCTGATCGACCTCGACTGGTGCCCCCCGCACCTGTCGATCCTGGTCCTCCTGGTCCTCCCCCTCGCGGCGCTGCGACTCGAGCCCGTGGCGGCCTATTGCGCGCTGTTCGTGGCCATGAACATGGTCGCCTACCTGGAGGTGCAGACCGGGACGATCCTGGGCAACGCCAGGTATTTCGCCTTGATCCTCCCGGCAGGCCTCGTCGGAGTGTCAGGCCTCCTGGAGCTCGGCGCACGACGGGTCCCCTACCTGCTTCACGGTCTCGCCGTCGTCGCGGCTGTCAGCCTCGTCTGGTATGGGCCCCGCCTGGACGCTCCGACCTATCTCCCCCAGGCGGACATGGCGTTCAAGGTGCAGGAGGTCTATCCGAGGGCCGCTGAGGGGCAGGTCGTCTGGGTCTACAGGCCCGTGGGAGCGGGGGCGATGACCGCGCTGATGGAGGAGCTCGACGACGTGGTGCTCTTCGATCCCGCCGGCTCGCAGTGGGATCCTCTGCCACCTCCGGTACCGCCCGAGCCCGACCGGCCAGAGGCATCGGACCGCGGATCGTTCGCGCCGGCCCGGCTGCGCCCGGGGTCCCACTGGCCCGTGGACGGCGAGGCCCTCCCCGCGGACGTGGCGACTGAGGAGATCCCTCCCGGGGACCTCATCTACGTGGGCCTCAACTGCTACCGGATGTCGGGAGTCCCCTCCGAGCCGATGGTGCCGGCTTGTGAGCGGCACCTCCGCGATCCGCGCAACGAGGTCGTCGCCCGGCGACGAGCCGAGCGGGTCCCGTTCAACACGTGGGCACCCTGGTGGCGGAAGGGGTCTCACGCTCCCGAGCCGGTCGACCTCGTGCTGCTCCGCCGCCGATGAGTCGCGCGGATGAGGACGGCGAGGGCCGGGACGCAGAAGAGCAGCAGGAATGCGCTCCCCAGGGCGATGTGGACGAGGTTCAAAGCCGCCCGGCCGGCGTCGCGGGAGTCGGAGACCGCTTCGGCGCGACGAGCCGCGATCTCGCGTGCCTCGGGCGCGCAGGACGTCACGTCCGCCTGTCCGAAGGCGCAGCGTACCCGCTTCGTGAGCAGGGGACAGGCGTCCTGGATGCTCGTGGGGATCGTCGTGACGTACGTCGCCGGTTCCTGCCCGTCGTCGGCTGTGGTGCATGCTCCGCGCGGCGCGGCCTGGACGGGCTCCCCCTCCCGACCGTCGACACGAATCGTCAACCTGAACCGGCCGGAGTCCGTCTCGAGACGTCCGAGCTCACAGCGGCTGTCGCGTGGCTCGCGACGAACGAATCGGATGATGGCATTGGTGACTTCGGGTGCCGCCCCCCACTCGCAATCCGAGGTCCGGGGCGAGGGGCTGTCGGGGCTCCTCAGACGTTTCCACGGCACCGGCGAGGACGTCACGGACTCGCAGCGGCTCGCGATGGCTCTGGGCGGGGGGGCGTCGTCTCCGCAGTCGATCGCGCATGCGACGGCTGCTCCCGCGGGATCGTCTCCCACTGCGCAGCTCGCGTGTCGGACGTGGATCTCGCACGTTCGGCCCGACACCGTCACCTCGAAGTGCACGACGCTGCGATCGATGCCGATGGCATCCACGTGCTGGCGCGCCTCGGGAGGGATCAGCATCTCCACGAGCTCACGGGCGCCGTCCTCGCTGTGCGGCGGGATGGCGAAATCGCACGGCCGCTCGGCCAGAGCAGCTCCCGACAGCAGCGTCGTGGTCAGGCACGCTCCAGTCGAGAGCAGCAGCATGGGCAGGGGGTGCTTCATCAGGCTCCTCCGCCCGCTCTCCGGCCTGGCGTCGAGGAGCCGCGCTCGGGCTCACTCCGCACGGATCGCCTCCCGAACGGTGCGCCGCATGGCCTCGACGGGGCGGTGCATGAGGGTGGGATAGGCCTGACAGGGCGTCCAGCAGTCACGACAGTCGGTGTCGGGTGCCAGGGCCTCCCGGAAGCCGGGGGCGCGGCACATGCGGACGACGTCGAAGTCGAAGTCCTGTAGACGGGCGAGCGCGCGCTCTCGACTGTCACACTGCAGGACCCTGCCGTACGGATCGACGGTGAGCGAAGCGTGCCCGGCGAGGCACCGGAGCGGAGCCTCGCCACTCCGGAGGTACTGTCGGGTGAGCTCCAGGTGCAGCTTGGGGAGGAGGTCCTCGGGGCTCCGGACGCGATAATTGCGGCGCAACCAGCTCAGGGCACGGCGAATCGGGGCCCCTCCCTCGCGCACATCGACGCCCGCCTGCCCTCGCGTGAGCTGGAAGGCATCCGTCGCGAGGGTGACGATGGGCTGCTTGCCCCCGACCGTCGCGGCGGCGAAGAGGTCCTGCGCCTCCGGTGCGTTGAACTTCGAGAGGGTCACCTCGTGGCCCACGGTCACGTGGCGCTCCTCACGAGACAGGCGCTGGAGGCGCTCCATGGAGCGGCGGACACGGCGAAACCCGTCGGGGACTCCTCGGACGCGCTCGTAGGTCCTGCCGAGGCCGTCCAGGCTGACGGACACATAGGTGGGGATCCCCCTCGTCAGGCGGGCGATCTCCCGGAACATCGCCTCGGTCCGGTCCGGGTCGATCCCGTTCGTCGTGAACTGGAGCATCGCCAGGCGCCCGTCCATTTCCGACACGAGCCGGGCGACCAGGTGGGGGAGATCGGGCCGATCCGTGACCTCGCCCCCGGTGAGGCTGATCCAACGGACGTACCGCCTCGCCGACGCCGCCGTCCGGACGATGTCGTCGACGGACAGCTCGAGCTCGCGATCCTCGGGCGCCTCGATGTACCTCTTCCAGATGTTGCACGTGCGGCAGCGGCTCTCGCAGGCGAAGGTGGTGATGAACTCGAGCCGGTAGGGGATGACCGGGCGCCCGAGGCGCCGCGCGACCTCCACGCGGGCCACACCCCGTGCGATAGCGCCGAGCTGCCCGAGATTCATCGGTTCCTCATGAAGTAGCGCGTCGCCTGCCAGGCGAAGTCCACCTCGTCCCCGAGGTTGGCGAGGATGGGGCGCCAACGCCGGCGGACCATGCGCCCGAGGTTTCGGGGGTCGAGGTAGTAGCGCAGGTAGAAGGCGCGGCGCTCCCGATCGAGGCGCTCCAGCTCGGGTCCCATCGTCGCCGGGCCCGTGAACTTGCTGCCGGTCGGGCTGTAGAGCTCCGGGTACAGCTCCATCGCGCTGGAACCGGGGAAGAGGTTGAAGATGTGGATCTGGACCAGGTCGGGCCGGATCTCCCTGATGAGCTCGTAGGTCGCCGCTCGCTCCGCGTCGGTCTCCCCGGGCACGCCCACGATGAAGTACGCGACGAGCTGGATGCCGGCCTCGTGGATGAGCCGTGCCTGCTCCCGGAGCTGCGCCGTGGTGATGCCCTTCTTGAGGATCCTCAGCACCCGGTCGCTTCCACTTTCGGCCCCGAAACAGAGCGTGGAACACCCGGCGCGACGCATCAGCTTCAGGAGCTCGAGGTCGAGGCCCTGAGCCCGCACCTGGGCGACCCACGGCAGCACTGCTCCGCGACGTAGCATGGCCTCGCAGAGGTCGCGGATCCGGCCCTTCGAGAAGCCGAAGAAATCATCGATGAAGTAGACCGCATTGGCGCCGAGATCACGGAGGACCTCGAGCTCGTCGACGATGTGGTCGGCAGAGCGCCACCGATACTGCGTGCCGAACGTCTCTCGCTCCGACGGAGCACAGAACACACACTGCAGCGCGCACCCTCGGCTGGTCAGCACGTAGCCCATCCGGAGGGGCCCATCCACGTCGAGGGGATAGCGGAAGCGATAGCCACGCCCCACCAGGAGGTGGTGCGATGGGAGCGGGAGGGCGTCGAGATCCCTGAGGAACGCTCGGGGCTTCGGGGGCTGTCCGCGCCGGAGCTGGAGCCCCGGGAGCTCCTCGGGCAGTGAGCCGTCCGCGAGGTGCGGCAGGAGGTCCATGAGCGTACCCTCGGGCTCGCCCACCAGGACACCATTCGCCGGAGCCAGGCCGTTCGGGCACGTGAGGAGCCGATCGGCGAGGTGAGCGGCCGACGGCCCCATGGCGAGGCGGAGCGTATCCGGGGCGGCAGCGGTCCGCAGGAGGCGGTCGGTCGTCGCCGCCGTGTGGTGGAGCGGGCGAGCCACGAGGAGATCCGGTGCCTTCGCGCGCGCCCGCGCCGCGATGGCCGCCGGATCCGCGTGGGGCTCGAGGGCCGTATCCCAGAGATCGACGACCCAGCCGGCCTGCTCCAGGATGGCGGCGGCCTGGGCCAGATCGACGGGGGCGACGTGGTGGCGCGGGTGGCGATCCGCCGTATCCGCCCCGTGACCGACATTGATGAGCAGTGCCCTCATCCCGCGCCGTGCTCCTTCGCGCCGGTCGCCACCAGCCCGAGGATCGCCGTGATGACCGCCTCCACCTGGGCGTCCGACAGGGCGGCGTAGGTGGGCAGGTAGAAGGCGCGTTCCGCGACGTCACGGGCCACCGGACACGGAGAGCCCGACGCGGAGCGAAAGGCGTCCAGCGCGTCGCACGCGTCCATCCACGTGCGCTGCGTATCGACGCCGCGTGACAGGAGGGCCGCCTGGAAGCTCGCGCGGTCCTCGCCGCGGCCCATGAGCGCGGTGACCTCGAGCCACGCGGGATCCGCGCCGGACTGTGGCGCTTGGAGGTCGAGGGCTCCTTGGAGCGCCGCGTGATATCGGGAGGCGTGGCGTCGCCGGCGCATCAGGGCTTCGTCGAAGGACGCCAGCGCCTCCAGTCCAAACCGGGCCTGGAGGTTCGAGAGGCCTCGGCGCATCCCCTCGGGTATCCCGGGCATGCGGGATTTGCGATCCTCGAAGAGGGCGGTCATGGGCTCCATCCCGAGGCTTCGCGCGGAGCGCAACAAGGGCATGGCCAGCGCCCCGAAGAGGGCGGGGACGGTGCCCGTCTCGATGATGGCTTCCTTGAACAGCTCGAGCAGGAGCACGCGTCGCGAGGCAGGATGCAGCCCCCGAACGGCCCGGCTCAATCGCGCCGCGGCCCTGCGTCCTTCGGCGTGGGGGCGCGGGATGATCGCCAGCCCTCCGCCGACGGTGTTGAGCAGCTTCCCGCGACCGAGGGAGAAGATGGCGGCGTCAGCGAGGGTGCCTACGGGTGCGCCACCGAAGGTCGCCCCGAGCGCGTGCGCGGCGTCCTCCACGACGGGAAGTCCGTGGGCAGCGGCCCAGGCTCGGACCGCGCCCACATCGGCCGGGTTGCCCTCGATGTGGGTGACGATGATCGCACCGGCGTCGCGAGGCGGCGGATCCGGGAGGGCATCCACGTCAAGGCCCAGCGTATCCCGCCGTATGTCACAGAAGTGCAGGCGGTAGCCCGCGGCTTGGAGCACGTTCGGCACGCAGGACGCATTGTAGGCCGGCAGGATGATGCGCGCGGGCGGATGCACCTCGAGCGCGTCGAGCACCAGGAGCAGGGCCAGCCTGCCCGACCCGACCCCGGCGACGCGCGCGCCGTCCAAGCGGTCGCTCCACGCCGCCTCGAACCGTGCCCGCTCCGGGCCGTCGAGGAGTGTGCGCCGAGCTACCGCCCGCACCGTGGATCGGGCGAGGCCCGGGACGCGTGCAGGGCGCTTGCGTGGAACGACGGTCACCAGTGCATCCCTCCTGAAGCCGGCCTCCATCGGAGCCAGGATCGCGGGTCGTCGGGCGCCCTCCCGCAACGGGCCGGGGACGGATAGCACAACAACTTCGGCGTGGACCAGCCGGGGGCCGGCCAGGGTCGCGGTCGCAGGGTAACTCCCCCGCCCGGTTCCGCCGGGGTGGATCCGGCGGCACGTCCCGGAACATGGGGGCGCCCCGAGCAAGGAACGAGATCCCGGGTGGTGCCGAACCGCCGCTACGCCCGCCGTCGCCGTCGTCGATGCCACTCCCCCCGTCCCGCGACGTCCCTCCTGGACCGGGCCCCCGCCGTCCGAAGAGACCTCGCAGTCGGGTTGGAGGCCCGCGTCCGGCTGACAGGGGTCGGGGGCGGCCCCGACGCCGCTGAAGGCAGCCGGGGCCGAGCTCCCCTCGTCCCGTCGACGACGGCGAGTCGGCAAGTTGCGACGCGCCCCCGAGACGGAACGTCCTGCGGAGCGGGATCATCCCCCCGCGTCGTGATCGGAGCCGCCGAGTCCGGCGATCCGATCCGCCTCGCGCAGGCCGGACAGCCACGCGCCGTGGAGGGTGCCCACGTAGGCGGCGAGGGTGCCCTCGCCGGCGAAGAAGAGGCGGTCGCCGACGGGCTCGGCCAGCGCGTCGAGATCCGCGAAGGACGCACCCACGGGCACGTAGGTCCAGGCGCCGCGCGACCAGGGATCGGCGGCCCAGGAGGTGACGAAGGTGTCGGTCGGCGCCGGGACGGACAGGCCCAGGGCCGCGCCGAGGCGATCCAGCACGGCGTCCAGGTCCACCTCGCCCCGGACGAAGCACACCAGGGTCGGCGCCCCCGCGTGCTCGCTCACGTCGAGCACGTCCAGGAGGTCCGTCTCCCCCGGCCCGGCCACCCACAGGTCGCGCACGCCTTCCGGCCAGAACCGCACGTCGAACCGGAGGATGACCTTCTCCACGACGCCCATCCGAAGGCGGCGCAGAGCCTCCGCCTTGGCGGCCGGCAGCCCGGGGCGGAACTCGATGTCGCCGGCGCGCAGCACGCCGAGGGGCGCCGTGATCACGACGCGGTCCGCCTCCACGCGCCCCCGGTCGGTGACGCACACGACGCCGTCCGGGCCGTGCGCGATCGCGCGGACCGGTGTCTCCAGGCGGACATCCAGGTCGGCGGCGAGGTGCCGGGCCACGGCGGACCAGCCCCCGGTGAGGAGCCGATCGCCGCCTCCGAAGGCCTCGTCCTCGTCGTACCAGGCCAGGGACAGGTCCGCGGCGGGCCCGGCGCAGTCCAGCTCCACCCAGGCCGTGAGGACCGTGCGCGCCAGGCGCCTCGCGGGCTCCTCGAGGGAGAGGGCTTCGACGGCCGCCTCCACGGCGTCCGAGACGGGGCGGTCGGAGCGGAGGTCCTCCTTCATCTCCTCGACGACGTCCTCGAAGGTCTCCTCCGCGCCGTCCACCGCCGCCACGACCGCGTCCCCGACGCGCCCGGCCGCGACGTCGTAGCCCACGTAGCGCTCCGTCACCCGCAGCAGGCGCGCGCCCGCCTCCCGGGCCACCTCCACGAGGGGATTGCCCTTCCAGCCGTGGAGCGTCGCGGCGCCCACGTCCATGGCGGAGCCGCCGACCTCCACCGTCCACGTGCGGCCGCCGACCCGATCGCGCGCCTCCAGGATCGTCACGCGTGCGCCGTGCTCCCTCAGCCGGCGCGCGGCGGCCAGGCCCGCGAGGCCGGCGCCGACCACGACGATCGTCTCGTCGCCCAGCGGTCCGCCCGCGGTCACGGCTACTCCATGTCGACGCGCACCCGGAGGCGCAGGTGCTCGCGGACGCCCGGACGCGGCTTCAGGGAGACCCGCACCGACACGCGATCCTCGTCCTCGAAGGAGCCGGACACGCCGTCCCCCGCCGGTCGGAAGCCTCCACCCCAGCACAGGCGCCGGAACAGGGACTCGAAGTGGCTCCGCACCGCGTCCCCGTCGCGCACCTCCTGCGCGAGCTCGTAGCGGCGCGCCACCAGGTGCCTCCGGCCGGACTCGTCCACCTCGTACTCCTCGCCGACCAGGAAGACGGAGGCCACGCCTTCGGGCAGCGTGATCTCCTCCGGGAACCCGGACGGCAGGGTCCCGGCACGCGCCGGGGCCGAGGTCCAGGTGCAGGCGATCACCGCCGCGGCCATCGCGGCGGTCAGGAGTGGGCGGGGCGAGGAGATTGGGGGCATGTGGGGGTCCTCCGGGGCCACCCGCTCCATCGAACCGTCCGCGGGCGGGCTTGAACGCTTTCCGCGCCGCGCGGCGATCCGACGAGGCTCCCTGCGGGTGTGCCCCCACCGTACACCGGCGCGCCCCCGACAGGCGAGCGTCCCGCCCTCGCCGCCCAGGGCGGTCGCAAAGTCGACCGCCCTCCCTTGCCCTTGCCCTTGCCTGCTCTCAGACGCGCAAAACCCGTCGTTTCCGAGGGGTGCAACCCGGCGCCGGGCGCCGTACCGCCGCGCGGCCCACGTTTCTCGGACTTTGCGATTGCCCTGCCTCGCCGCCGGACACGCTCCTCCGCGCGCGCCGGGAATCGGGGCGGCGACGTCCACGCGCTCGCAGTGTCCCGCGTCGAACGGGCCACCAGCGGATCAGCCCGTCCCCTTCGTGCGCTTCGCCGGTCCCTCCCGCTCCGCCGACACGCGGCCGTAGAATCGCGGATCCTCCTCGGCGGCCTTCACGCCGAGGTGCACGATCCGGGCCCCGGTCTGGGCCACCGGGTTGGTGCTCTTGCCGATGATCACGCCGGTGTAGGGCGCGCGGTACTCCCGGGTGACGTCCCCGAAGACATTGGTGAGGCGCGCGATGACCCGGCCCTCCTCCACGTCCTCCGTGACCGGCGGGAACACCTCCAGCAGGCCGCCGTGATCCGTGAACAGCCACCTGGAGCCCTCGCAGAGCACCGGCTGGCGCCCCGCCGCGACCCGGCGCTTCGGCAGCATCCCCACCTCGGCGAGGATCGCCCGCACGCCCACCAGCGCCCGCTTGATGTACTCGCCGTGGAAGCGCTGGGGGTTGCCGATCTCGATGGTGATGGCCGGGACGCCCATCTCCATGGCCGCGCCGCGCAGGGTCCGATCCCGCGGCGGGTCGTGGAGGATGACCTGGGGTCGCAGGAGGTAGGCCATGCGCGCGGTGGTCGGGTGCGTCATGTCCGCCCGGATGTACAGGCTGTTCACCCGGCCGAAGCTCGCGGTGTGCAGGTCCAGCAGGTAGTCGAAGCGGTTGACGATCCGGTGGAGCAGGCGGTGGGCGAAGACCTGGGCCTCGTTGCCGTCCGGCACGCCGGGCATCAGGTGGTTCAGGTCCCGGCCGTCGTTGAACGCCCGCTCGTAGCGACGGAAGCCCGGCACGTTGACCACCGGCACGCCGACGAGGGTCCCCTTGAGCGCCGACACGTCGACCCGATCGAACATCCGGTGGATGACCGGGATGCCGTTCAGCTCGTTGCCGTGGACCGCGGCGGTCATGCCGAACACCGGGCCCTTTCGCTCGCCCCGCGCCACCAGCACCGGCAGCCGGATGGCCGCCCCGAGGCCGTCGTGTCCGAGCTCCACCATCAGGCGCGTCACCACGCCCCGCGGAAGCTCATCCACCGTGAGCTCGTCGACCAGCCGCGCCCGCGGGAACTCCTGGAGCGAGGCTCGGCTCATCGGACGATCTCCTCTCCCAGCGCGCGGTCGGGGTTGATGGACAGGAAGAAGCGCCGCCGGAAGCGCCCCTTCGTGTTCACCAGGCTCCGGGCCATCTGGTCGATGGCCGTCACGGACAGGACCGTCTGGATGTACGCCTCGATGAGGTCGTCCAGGGCCACGCCCAGCCGGTTGAAGTCCCGAGCGTCCATGAGGAGCAGGCGCTCGCTCTCCGTGTCCCAGCCGCCGTCCTCGCGCCGGACGGACAGGTTCGTCCCCAGCATCTCCCAGGACGACGACGTGCCGTCCAGCTCACGGAGGAGCGGCCGCCGCGCCCGCCGGGCGTAGATGGCCGTGGGGAAGAAGCCCTCGGGGCCGGCGCCCACCATGAAGCGCAGGTCGGCCACGTAGATCTGCGAGCGCCGGTTCGGGACGGTCCCCGTGTGATAGAGCTGCCCGTGGCTGCTCCGGGACGACCAGCCGATGTTTCCGATGAGGGCCTGGACGATGAAGCGATCGTAGCGGGCGTCGAGGGACATGAAGTCCTCGAGCTCGCGGTCGGTCGTGATGGTGTACACGCCCTGGCCGGCGTTGCTGTACGGGTTCTTCACGACCGCGACGCCGCCCATCCGGGCCACCCACAGCGGCACCTGGCTGTGGGCCACGTCCCAGATGGTCTCCGGCGCGTGGATGTGCATTCCGCGCGGCTGGAGCTCCGCGTTGTAGAACTCGTAGGCCTTGGACGCGAGCATCTTGTTCCGCCCGCCCGCCAGGCACACGAGCACCGGGTTGAGGAAGGCCGTCCGCGTCACGGGCGGGATGCGATTCCAAGGCCGCTGCGTCACGTAGCGCACCGCCGCGCGCACGGGCCGCCAGTCCCCCTCCTCGGTGCGTACGTGGAGGACGCGGTCCTCGAAGCGGATGTGCGGGTCCTCCACCCCCTCGAAGCACGGCACCAGGTGCACGTCCTCGCCCGTCAGGTCCGCCAGGGCCGCAGCGTAGCCCGAGCACTCCATGGCGTTCTTGTCCGTGAGGACCGCCAGGTCGCCCTTGGGCAGCTTGCGACCCTTGAGCATGGGGAGGAAGGCCCGCTCCATCAGGACGCGATAGCCCCCCTGCTCCTGGTGCTCGTCCAGCAGGGGCATGGACTTCTGGCCCGAGGCGCTGGAGTTGGTCTCGATCACCACCATCTTGCGGATCCCCTCCTCGTTCGTGACGTGGAAGAGATCCGCTCCGCCCCACCGGAACCAGCGCGTTCGATGCGCCAGGGCGTCGTGGACCGCGTCCGGATCCGCCTCCGGGTGGAGGTGGCAGTAGCGCTCCGCGATCCGGCGGTTGCCCAGCTTGAGCAGATAGCGGACGACCGGGTGGATGTGGGCGTTCAGGACCCGCGGATAGTAGTGCCGCTCCGGCTCGAAGCTCCCCGGCCGGACACGCACGGACGCCCTCCTCGACTCGCTCATCGTACCTCCCTGCGACCCTGGGAGCCCGATCGACGCACGGCGCCCGCCGCCGGTCAACCAGTGTTCACCGGGTCGGCGCCTCGTCCAGCCCCGACAGGCAGCGGTTCCCGAGGAGCGCCCGCCGCGCGTCCTCCCGCTCCGGCGCCCGCTCGGCCACCACCTCCAGCAGGGTTCGTGCCCTCGCCCCGCGGCAGTGGGCCGACGGGTGACCATCGCCGGGGTGCGCCGACTCTCTGCGCGGCAGACGTTCTCGGGGCTTCCCCCAGGCCCCCGATTTGAACATCATACCGCGTGACGCGTCTCTCCCGTGCCCCGCCCGAGCGTGGCGGCGCGGAGAGACCTCCGACAGCGAGGGACGACGTACGTGGGACTCCGAGGGATCACGACCCGGCTCCAGAGTCGGGCGGCGCTGAGGCGGCTGCTCTTCGCGGTCGTGTGCGCGGCGCTTCTCGCGGCGGTCGCGGGCACGGGCTGGCTGCTCCGGGACGATTACGTCGCGACGGGCGCCGTCTCCCGGGTCCTGGGCGCAGGCGCCCTGCTCATGGGCGGGCTGTTCCTGGTCGCCTGGACGCTCCGCGTACTGCTGTGGGCGCGCTATCGTCCCATGGCGCCCACGGCGCGCGAGCGCGCGGACCTGCCCGACCTCACGGTCGTCATCCCCGCCTTCAACGAGGGGGAGATGGTCCGACGGTCCATCGAGAGCGTCCTGGCCAGCGACTATCCGGCCGATCGCCTGCGGATCGTCGCCGTGAACGACGGCTCCAAGGACGACACCGGCGCCTGGATCGACACGGTGGCCGCGCGCCACCCGGAGCGGGTGCGCGCCGTGCACATGCCGGTCAACCGCGGCAAGCGCCACGCCCTGTACGAGGGCTTCCGGCGCGTCCGGACCGCGCTCGTGGCCACGGTGGACTCGGACTCCGTGGTCCCGCCCGACAGCCTGGCGCACCTGGTGACGCCCATGGCGCGCGACGAGCGCATCGGCGGCGTCGCGGGCAAGGTCGTGGTCCACAACCGGCGGGAGAACATCCTCACGCGGATGCTGGGCGTCCGCTACATCCTCGGCTTCGACTTCGTGCGCGCCTACCAGAGCGAGCTCCGCACGGTCTGGTGCTGCCCCGGCGCCCTCCAGGCCTATCGCATGGACCTGGTCCGCCCCCACCTGGACGCGTGGCTCGGGCAGACCTTCCTCGGGGCGTCCTGCACGAACGGCGACGATCACGCCATGACCAACCTGGTGCTCTCCCTGGGCGCCGACACGGTCTACCAGGCCAACGCCCCCGTCGAGACGCTGGTCCCGTCCACCTACTCCAAGCTGTGCAAGATGTACGTGCGGTGGGGCCGCTCGGCGACCCGCGAGGGCCTCCGGGCGCTGCGGTTCGCGTGGCACCGGGCGCTGGGCCTCTCGCCGCTGCGCGGTCCGCTCATGCTCATGGACGCCCTGCTCCAGCCCCTCACCATCGCCCTGCAGCTCACGGGCGCCTTCCTGGGGCTGTGGGTCCTGCTCGCCGAGCCCGCCTTCGTGCTGCAGGCCACCGCGGCGACGACCGCGTTCGCCCTCGCCTACTGCCTCATCTACCTGCGCAGCGAGCGCTCCGTCGAGACCCTCTGGGGCCTGGTCTACGCCTGGTACGCGATGGTCGCCCTGGCCTGGGTGCAGCCCTTCGCCACCCTGACCGTCCGCCGCAACGGGTGGATGACCAGAGACTGACCAGACCGGTGGGGTCAAACCTACTCACTTCTCACTTTTTCGGCAGCAACCCACCGCCGGGGACAGCGGTCCTGCTGCATGTTCCCCGGGTTCTCCGCCCC
>JBNJGB010000043.1:0-49694 GCA_051747385.1 Myxococcota bacterium | reverse complement strand
GACGGCCTGTCCGTCGGGGCAGTCGGAGGCCGGGACGGTCTGGAGCCCGCCGTCGAGCTTGCAGCAGACCTCGTCGGCGGGATCCTCGCAGTAGGAGGGATCGACCGCGTGCCCGTCGGGGCAGTCGGAGGCGGGGATGGTCACGAGTCCGTCTGCGGTCTCGCAGCAGACGTCCTCGGTGGGCTCCTCGCAGAAGCTCGGGTCCATGACCTGTGCGTCGGGGCAGTCGCTGGCGGGGACGGTCTGGAGTCCGTCTGCGGTCTCGCAGCAGACCTCGTCGGCGGGGTCCTCGCAGAAGGAGGGGTCGACGGCCTGTCCGTCGGGGCAGTCGGAGGCCGGGACGGTCTGGAGCCCGCCGTCGAGCTTGCAGCAGACCTCGTCGGCGGGATCCTCGCAGTAGGAGGGGTCGACCGCGTGTCCGTCGGGGCAGTCGGAAGCGGGGATGGTCACGAGCCCGTCTGCGGTCTCGCAGCAGACGTCCTCGGTGGGCTCCTCGCAGAAGCTCGGGTCCATGACCTGCGCGTCGGGGCACTTTTCGGCCGGGACGATCTGGAGCCCGTCTGCGGTCTCGCAGCAGACGTCCTCGGTGGGCTCCTCGCAGAAGGAGGGGTCGACGGCCTGTCCGTCGGGGCAGTCGGAGGCCGGGACGGTCTGGAGCCCGCCGTCGAGCTTGCAGCAGACCTCGTCGGCGGGATCCTCGCAGTAGGAGGGATCGACCGCGTGCCCGTCGGGGCAGTCGGAGGCGGGGATGGTCACGAGTCCGTCTGCGGTCTCGCAGCAGACGTCCTCGGTGGGCTCCTCGCAGAAGCTCGGGTCCATGACCTGTGCGTCGGGGCAGTCGCTGGCGGGGACGGTCTGGAGTCCGTCTGCGGTCTCGCAGCAGACCTCGTCGGCGGGGTCCTCGCAGAAGGAGGGATCGACCGCGTGCCCGTCGGGGCAATCGGTGGCCGGGACGGTCTGGAGCCCGTCGTCGAGCTTGCAGCAGACGTCCTCGATGGGCTCCTCGCACCAGCTCGGCGCCACGACCTGCCCGTCGGGACACTCGGAGGGCGGGATGCTCTGGAAGCCGCCGTCCGTCTTGCAGCAGATCGGCTCGCCGCCGCAGCACTCCACCTCGGCGCCGGCGTAGCCGCCCTCGTCGCAGCACTCCGCGCCCAGGGTGAGGTCGCTCACCTCGAGCCCCTGGGAGGCGCAGGTCTCCTCGCCGTAGTCCTCCCAGTATTCGGCGGGCTCGCAGGCCATGCCGTCACCCAGGGACCAGGTCGTACAGCCCTCGGCCGGACAGCAGACGGCGGTCGCTCCGGCGAGCAGGTTGCCGTGGCACTCCTCGCCCGGGATCACGGTGTCCAGTTCCAGGCCCAGAGCTGCGCAGCGCTCCTCGGCCTGGGACTCCCAGTCGGGCAGCGGCTGGCAGGCCCCGCCGCCGCCGCCGAGGGGCACCGACTCGCAGCCGGGGCCCGGCTCGTCCGGGCAGCACTCGTACCGCGTCACGTGCCACCGCCCGGGGCCGCACTCCTCGGCGAACCCGACGCCGCCCAGGACCATGCCGTCGGCCTCGCAGTCCTCGGCGGCGTAGTCCTCCCAGACCGGCGCGGGCTTGCAGCTGTCCGGGTCGCTCTGCATGCGGACTTCGCACCCGCCGGCGCCCAGCGCCTCGTCCGTCGACTCGGGGTCCCCTCCGGGCGGCGTGTCGCAGCCGGCGGCCCCCCACAGCGCCATCGCAGCGACGAGCCCCACGCTCGCCACGCCCCGGCGCGCTCTCTCCATACGGATCATCGTCTTCATCACGTCTCCTCCCTGCGTCCGGAACCTCGTGTCGTGTTCCGTCCGGTCCCTTCCGGACCGGCGCGCGGCTCGTCGAAAAAAAATTCGCCGGGCCGTCGGCCGGGGGAGGAGTCAGCCGCCGCAGGTGCCGTCGGCGGCGGGCTCTCCGCCGTCGGGGCAGGCGCACGTGTCCGCGCAGGCGTCCCCGTCCAGGTCGAGCGGGGACAGGCCGTTCGGGCAGGCCAGCGGGTTCGGGCAGGCGGCGCACGCGTCGTGGCAGCCGTCCACGTTCCCGCCGGCCGCGTACGTCCCGGCCGCGCAGGTCGCCAGGGCGTCCGGGCAGCCGTCCCCGTCCACGTCCTGGCGGTAGAGCCAGGAGGGGAGGGCCGGGTCGCAGGCGCCTCCCAGGCAGATCGGGCACCCGTCGGGGCCGAGGGGGCCGCCGCCGTCGCAGGGGCACGCGTCCGGGCAGCCGTCGCCGTCCGTGTCGACGGGCGCGACCCCGAGCGGGCAGTCCACCGGCGCGCAGCAGCCTCCCTCGGCGTCGGGCAGGCGCCCATCCGCGCAGCGGCACGCGTCGGGGCAGCCGTCCCCGTCGGTGTCCGTGGCGATGGTGTCGGCGCAGACGGGCGCGTCCTTGCACTCGCCGCACGAGTCGTTGCACCCGTCGGCGTCCGCGTCCCGCCCCGGCCTCCCGTCCGGGCAGGCCACGACCGCGTCCGGGCAGCCGTCGTCGTCCGTGTCGGCGAGCACGGTCCACGGCGCCATGGGCGTCGGGCAGGCGGGCTTGGAGCACGCCCCGCAGGCCCCCAGCCCCACGCCGGCCTCCCCGTCGGAGCACACGCACTCGTCCGCGCAGCCGTCGCCGTCCACGTCCACGGGATCGGCCTCCGGCGGGCAGGCCACCGGCTCGCAGCAGGTGCCGTCGGGCCCGGGCAGGGCCCCCGAGGGGCACACGCACGCGTCGTGGCAGCGATCCCCGTCGGTGTCCGCCGGCCGCGTCCCCTCCTCGCACGGCGGGCTCACCTCGCACGGCACGCAGCGGTCCGGGCAGCCGTCGCCGGTCGTGTCCTCGGGCGTGGTCCCGGGCGCGCAGGCTCCCAGGACGTCATAGCACCCGTCCCCGTCGCCGTCGGACAGCACGGCCCACGGCTCGAGCGGGTCCGGGCAGGCCGACACGCACGCGGCGCAGCCCTCGTCCGGGCAGGCGCAGGACTCGACGCACCCGTCGCCGTCCGCGTCGACGGCCTTGGCGTCCGCGGGGCAGAGGACCTCGGGACAGCACGATCCGGGGCCCTCCGGAGCGGTCCCGTCCGGGCAACGGCAGGCGTCGAGGCAGCCGTCGCCGTCCGTGTCCACGGGGGCCATCCCGTCGCCGCACCAGGGCGTCCACGCGCACGCCTCGCAGCCGTCGGCGCACCCGTCCCCGTCGGCGTCCGCGGCCTGCGTGCCGGTCGGACAGGTCCTCAGGCCGTCGGCGCACCCGTCTCCGTCGGAGTCCACCACCACCGCGCCGTCGGGGAGGGGGCCGGCGCACTCGAAGGGGGCACAGGCCGGGCACCCCTCGGCGCCGGCCGGGAGACCGCCCGGGCACTCGCAGGAGTCGGCGCACCCGTCCTCGTCGGCGTCGACCGGCGCGGCCTCGGGCGGGCAGTCGAGCCAGGGGCAGCAGCCTCCGTCCGCGTCGGGTTCGGCGCCGTCCGGGCAGAGGCACGCGTCCGCGCACCCGTCGCCGTTCGTGTCCGCGGGGGCCGCGTCGCCGGTGCAGGGGGCCGGCAGGGCGGGGCAGCCCGCGCACGCGTCCGGACAGCCGTCGCCGGTCGAGTCCGCGCCCACCATGCCCGGCGGGCAGAAGGTCATCGCGTCGAAGCAGCCGTCCTGGTCGTCGTCCACCAGCCTGGCCGAGGGCGCGAGCGTCCCGCACAGCCCCGCGTTGCAGCCCGAGCAGGGCTCGCCGGGCGGCAGCAGGGTGTCGTCCGGGCACCGGCAGGCGTCCGGGCAGTCGTCGTCGTCGGTGTCCGCGGGTACGGCGCCCTCTCCGCACGGCTCCAGGGACGGGCAGGGGCAGGCCTCCCCGGGCAGCACCACGACGCCGCCCTCGCAGGCGCACGCGTCGGGGCAGTCGTCGCCGTCCGTGTCCACGCCCACCGCCGTCCCGCCGCACGCGGGAGGTCCCGGGCAGGGGCAGTCCTCGCCCGGCGCGACGGGGCCGCCGTCGTCGCACTCGCAGGCGTCCGGGCAGCCGTCGTCGTCCGTGTCCACGGAGGCGGCCCGCGCCCCGCACGCCGGAGGCGCCGGACATGGGCAGGGCTCGCCCGAGCCGACGACCTCGCCCCCGGGACATCGGCACCGGTCCACGCAGCCGTCCCGGTCTCCGTCCTCGGCCGTGGCGCCGTCCGCGCAGGTCACGGGGGGCGGCCCCGCGCCGCAGGCCCCGTCCTCGCAGGCCCCGCCCACGGTGCAGGGGTCGCCGTCGTCGCAGGCGGTCCCGTCCGGGAGGTCGTCGTACACGCAGGCGTGGTCCACGCAGCGATCGGTCGTGCACGCCTCGCCGTCGTCGCACTCGGCGTCCAGGCCGCAGCCGACGCAGGCCCCGGCCTCCTCGTTGCAGTCACCGCTCGGGCAGTCCGCGTCCTCCCGGCACTGGACGCATCGCTGGTCGTCGCCGCACACGCCCTGGGAGCAGTGGGCGTCCTCGTAGCACTGGACGCACTGGAGGTACTCGGGATCGCAGACGCCGTCCCCGCAGTGGGCGTCCTCCGTGCAGCCCACGCAGAACCCCACGGCCGCCTCGCAGTGCTCCCCCCCGGCGCCGTCGCAGTCCTCGTCGGTCACGCACGACACGCAACGCCCGGAGTCCCCGTCGCAGAGGTCCTCGGCGGGGCAGCCGTCCTGTCCGCAGTCCTCGTCCGTGGAGGACTCGCAGGCCGGCGTCGCCAGCGCCAGGAGCAGGAGTCCGACGATCCGCGTGGCCGTCCGGCGCCTCATCGGGTGTCCTCCAGGTCGTCGTCCCGCGCGCAGACCCCGTCCTGGCAGACGCGCCCCTCGGGGCACTGGGCCGTGGAGGCGCAGCCGATGCAGGCGTGGTTCCGGCAGCGGCGCGTCACGGCGCAGTCGTCGTGATCGTCGCAGCCGCAGGTGAAGTCGTCGCGGCAGGCCTGGGGCCAGCAGTGGGCGTCCTCGACGCACTGGCGGCAGAGCGACCAGCCGTCGCCCACCTGGCAGTGGGATCCGGGCCCGCAGTCGTCGTCCGTCAGGCACGTCTCGGAGGCCAGCACGGCGACGCAGGTGTCGTCCGGCCCGCAGCGGTGGCCGAACGGACACGAGCCCTCCTTGCAGTCGGTCCCCTCCAGGGGCACCGGCTCCGCGCACCCCGCCGCGGGTCCCAGCAGCGCCAGCAGGGCCAGCGCGATCATCCCGGTCCGCCGTCCGCTCACAGGTCCGCCCTCAGCGAGATGCCGGTCGGGCCCACGTCCACCTGGAGCGGGGGCCGATACACCTCCTCCTCGAGCGGCCGGTTGAGCACGAACCACAGGACGCTGCCCACCACGGCGGCGCCTCCCACCGCGAAGCCGCTCCAGGCCCCGGCCTGGTAGCGCTCCACGTCGTCGTTGGCGGCGGCGCGGACGTCGAAGTCCATGGTCCGCCGGGCGCGATCCTCGGCGTCCCGGGCCTCGAGCTGGAGCCACGTCGCCGTCCCCAGGGCGGCCGCGCCGGCCCCGAGCAGCGCCCAGCCGCCCGGGTTCTCGTACCAGGGGCGCGGCTCCATCCGGCGCACGGTGAGGCCGTCCACCCACTCGTCGCTCAGGTAGTCCCGCGCGAAGGTCGGCTCGTAGGGCCGCCGGAACAGGGTCCGCTCGAAGTAGTCGGCGCGCGCTCCGCGGGCGCTCAGCGGGGTGCGCTCCCGGGAGTCCAGCTCCGCCAGGCGCACCTCGCCCCGGGCGTCCGTCGGGATGACGTGCTCCTGCTCCCCGTGGACCACGAGCCAGGTGCCGGGGTGGGTCACGCCGAGCCAGAACCCGCGGCCGTCCGTGCGGTGGAAGTCCGCGTAGCGCACGAGGTTCGAGTCCACCACGTGGGCCCGCTCCGCGACGTCGCCCTCGATCCGCACCAGCGCCGAGAAGCTGGAGGCGTCCAGGTCGACGAGGGGCAGGTCGGGATCCGTGAGCGGCGGCCGGATGTAGGGCTTCAGGCGGATCTCCGGGTTCAGGACCTCCGCGTTGGCGGAGGCCACGAACGCCGCGAGCTCGGCGAACGTGACCCGGCGGTCGTCGTCGAGGTCGGCGGCGCCGAGGAGGCCCGAGCGGATCTCGTGGCTGAAGACCCCCGCGAGGTAGCGGCCCCACTCGTGGACCTCGCCCACGGAGCTGGAGGCCAGGACGACCCCCACGTTGGGATACTCCTCGAGCTTCAGCGTCGACGGCCGGGCCGCCCGGCGGCGTGCGGCGCCGCGGCTGTGCACCAGCAGCGCGGCGTTGCAGGCGTCCACCATCAGGATCACCGGGTCCCCGTCGCTGGGAGCGAACAGGTGGCGGTAGAGGTCCCGGGTCGTGAGGCGGCCGCCGTCCAGCCACACGAACCCGCGGCCCTCGGCGTCGTAGCTGCCGTGGCCGCTGAAGACGAAGTACAGGACGGGCCGGTCGCCCTCCTCGCGGGCGGCGTCCATGGCGGCGCGGATCTCGTCCAGGGCGCCGAGGACGGCGTGGCGGGTTGGCGGGCGCGCGGAGTCGGCGCCGGGGAGCCCGAGGCGCCGCGTCTCCTCGTCCGGCTCGGCGAGCACGATGACCCGGTCGGCGATCGCCCGCATGAGCGCGCCGTAGCGGAGCGCGTCGTCGTCCGCGTAGCTCAGGGGCTCCAGCCCGGGATCCCCCGAGTCGTTGTGGCCCACCACGACGGCGAAGCGCCGGTCGGCGGCTCGGGCGTCGGCCGACGCGGCTCCCGCGACCAGGGCCGCGACCAGGATCATGGAGGCGCTACGGACCATCCGCGGGCACCTCCTGTCCCGAGCGTGCCGGGAGGACGTCCGTGGCGAGGACCTGGACGACGGCCTCGTCGCCGAGGTCCAGGGTGTCCCGGAGCGCGGCCTCCAGGTCGGCGGCCGGGGCCTCGGCGTCGACCCCGGCCAGGGCCGCCTCCAGCGCTGCGGCCCCGAGCGGGTCGGCGGTGAACAGCGCCACCAGGCGGAGCGGGCCGACGGCGTGGTCGTCGCCCACGGCGGCCTCGAAGGGCAGGGTCACCGTGCGCCCGGTCCCGATGGACAGGCTCTCGGTCTCGTCGGGGGGCGCCGGCGCGTAGAGGATGGGCTCCCGGTCGGCCTGGAGCCCCGTCACGGCCAGGTGGTCCAGGTCCTCCCGGTCGTTGGAGTACGACAAGCGGAGCCAGTCGCCCCGGCGCACGCCGTCCGAGGCCAGGATCTCGTACTCCGCGCCGTCCGCGTCCACGCCGGAGACGCCCAGCCCCGCGGCCGGCCGCTCCTCTTCGCCGCCCCGGGTGCGGAGATCGAGGGTCTCCGGAGAGGTCGCGGGGCCGCTCGCCTCGTCGGCCCTCGGCGGCAGCACCGTCAGCACCAGGGCGGCCGCGGCGGCTGCACCCGCGAGGACTCCGACCACGACGGCGGGCCGCTTCGTGACGCGGGGACCCTCCGCAGGCAGGACGGCGTCCATCTGCCGGCGGGTCTCGAAGCCGCTCGGCGTGTCGGCGTCGCCGCCCACCATCAGGCGGTGGGCCACCACGGCGCGCCGGTAGTGGTCGCGGCAGGGCTCGCAGTCCCGCAGGTGCTCCCGGAGGGCGGCGTCCCGGCGGCGATCCCAGGGGCGTCGCGGGTCCAGGTAGCGCCGGACCAGGCGGCGGGTGCGGCGATGTGGGCGTGGGGTGTCAGAGGCCATGGGACTTCATGAGCTTGCGCATCCTCTCGTGGAGGCGCGCGATGGTCTTGCGGACGCGATAGCGGGTGAGGCCCAGGTGCCGGGCGAGGCGCTCCTCGGACCAGCCCTCAACGAAGTAGCGCTGGAGCACCTCCGGCTCCGGCGGCTCGGTGACGGACTCCCGGAACCCGCGCATGATGTCGCACAGCTCGCGCTCGACGAAGACCTCGTCCGCGTCACGTGTGGAGCCCTCCGGGGGTGGATCCGGACGCCGCTCGAAGCGGCGGCGCTTCGACAGCATCTGGCGGACCACGTTGTGGGCGATCCCCCGCAGATAGCGCGAGTAGGGCTGGAGGCCGTCGTAGCCCCTCCGGGCGCGCTCCTCGAAGGCCGCCGCGAAGATGCTCTGGACCGCGTCGTCCCGGTCCACCGGGTCGAAGAAGCCCTTGAAGCCGCCGAAGCCGTGGTAGCAGACGGTGCGCACCAGGGGCAGGTAGGCCTCGTAGACGCGAGCCATGGCCCGGCGATCGCCGCGTCGGAAGGCGTCCAGGCAGTCCCGGTCGTCACGGAGCAGATCCTCCTCGGGCTCGGAGTCAGCGGCCACCAGCGCCCCTCGCACTCCAATCCTCGAGGGTCCCTTCCGGACCTCCGCGCATCTCGTCGAACAATCTGCGGCAGCCGCGGATCATCCTCCCCTCCGAGTGAACCGGGCGCGCAGCATACGGAGTCACTACGGCCGCGTCACGTCACGTGGGTGTCCGGGCTGGCGTGGTCCCCGCGGCCTGGGAGGGCCCGTGTCACTCTATGTGCGGCGAGGGCGATCCGGGCGCGGACGATACGGCTCCACCCGCACGTGGGCGCCCTTCACGCGGGCGCCGGACATCAGGCGCATCACGTGCTCGGCCATGGTCTCGGGGACGTCCACGATCGAGTAGTTGCCCTGGATGTCGATGGCGCCGATGGCCCCGCCGGGGATGCCCGTCTCGCCCGCGATGGCCCCCACCAGGTCGCCGGGCCGGACGCCCTTGCGCCCCCCGATGCCCACGAACAGGCGGGTCATGGGGACGTCGTCGCCGCGGCGCTTCCCCTTGGGGGGCGGCGGACCGTCGCCGCGACTCGGCTTTCGGCCGGCCTTGTCGGGGCGCGGCCCGGGCTGCCGGATCTCCGAGGTGTCCTCGGGCTCGTCGCCGTGGAGCGCGTCCGAGGCCAGGTGGGCCGCGGCGGCGGCGACGTCGAGGGGATCGAACTCCTCGGCCAGGGACGCCACCATCTCGCGCCACGCCTCGTGCTCGCCGGACTCCAGCAGGCCGCGGATGCCCTCCCGGAGCGTCTCGCGGCGCCGCGCGCGCAGGTCGTCGATGGTGGGCACGCGGCCGGCCTCGATGGGCTGCCGCATGACCCGCTCCATGCTGTTGAGGAGGCGACGCTCCCGGGGCTGGACCAGGGTGAAGGCCTTCCCCTCCCGGCCGGCGCGCCCCGTGCGCCCGACCCGGTGGACGTAGGTCTCAGGCGACTGGGGGATGTCGTAGTTGATGACGTGGGTCACGTGGTCGATGTCGAGCCCGCGCGCGGCCACGTCCGTGGCGACCAGCAGGTCGGCGCCGCCGTCCCGGAAGCGCTTCATCACCCGATCGCGCTGCTGCTGGGAGACGCCGCCGTGGAGCGCCTGCGGCCGATACCCGCGTCCCGACAGGGCCTCCGTCAGGTCGTCCACCTCGACGCGGCGCCGGCAGAAGATGATGGCGGCGTCCGGCGCCTCCGCGTCCAGGATCCGCCCGAGGGCGCGGAGCTTGTCGGAGCGGTGCACCACGAAGGCCACCTGCCGGACGTTCGGGGCGCGCTCGGCGGTCCGCTGGACCTCCACCCGCTCCGGATCCCGGAGGTGCCTCTTCGCGAGGCGCTCGAGCCGCGGCGGGAAGGTCGCCGAGAACAGCGCGGTCTGCCGCTGCGCCGGGGTCTCGTCGAGGATGGTCTCGATGTCCTCGATGAAGCCCATGTCCAACATCTCGTCGGCCTCGTCGAGGACCACGTAGCGGACCCCGGCCAGGTCGAGGCTGCCCCGGCGGACGTGGTCCAACAGGCGCCCCGGGGTCCCCACCACCACCTGGACGCCGCGCCGGAGCGCCCCGAGCTGATGACCGATGGCCTGGCCGCCGTAGACCGGGAGCACCGTGACCCGCCGGTGCTTGCCGTAGCTGTGGATCGCCTGCGCGACCTGGATGGCCAGCTCGCGGGTCGGCGTCACCACGAGGGCCTGGACGCCCTTCGCCTTCGGGGCGAGGCCCTCCACCATCGGGAGCGCGAAGGCGGCCGTCTTGCCCGTCCCCGTCGCGGCGCTCCCCAGCAGGTCGCGGCCCTCGAGGAGCAGGGGGAGGGTCGCCGCCTGGACGGGCGTGGGGGCCTCGTAGCCGAGGCGGTCGAGGGTGCGGAGGAGCTTGGCGGACAGGCCCAGGGACCCGAAGGTCGCCTCGGCGTCGGCGTGGGGGTGGGCGGGCTCGGTCATCGGTCGTCCTGGGCTTGCTGCGTCGGGGACGCGTCCGGTCCCCGGCCCCGTCTGGGGCGCGGCACCGTGCCCTGCCGCGGCTCCCGGGTCAACGTTCGCGCCGGACTCCCGAGCGCGCCCGAGCGTCCCTGGAGAGCACTGGGACTTCGCCCCGCGACGCAGTATCTTGGTGGCGTCCCGACAGACCGAGCGACACGACACGGGAGGGCCGTACGCCGTGACACCGACCCCTCGCGACTCCGAACCGCGCGACGAGAGCGGGCCGGCCGCCCCGGAGGCGCCCTGGGCCTGCGAGGCGGACGAGGTCGTCACGCGCCTCCGCGTCTCGCCCGACCGTGGCCTGGACGGGGACGAGGCCGCGCGCCGCCTCGAGCGCTTCGGCCCCAACAGGCTGCGCGAGATGGAGCGGAGGAGCGTCTGGCGGATCCTGGTGGCGCAGTTCGAGAGCCTGGTCGTGCTGCTGCTCGTCGTGGCCGCGGCCATCTCCTGGGGCTTCGGGCAGACCCTCGAGGCGATCGCGATCGCGGCGGTCCTCGGGATCAACACCGGCGTGGGGTTCTTCACGGAGCTGGGCGCGGTGCGCTCGATGGAGTCGCTCCGCAAGATGGGGGACATCCGCACGCGGGTGCGGCGGCGCGGCGAGGTCGACACCGTCTCGGCGTCGGGCCTGGTGCCCGGGGACGTGGTGCTCCTGGAGCGGGGCGACGTCGTGCCGGCGGACCTGCGCCTCGTCGAGGCCTCGGGCCTCCAGGCCGACGAGTCCACCCTGACCGGGGAGTCGGTCCCGGTCCACAAGCAGGTGGACCCGGTCGGCCGGGACGCGGCGCTCGCCGACCGGACCAGCATGGTGTTCCGGGGCACGGCCATCACGCACGGGAGCGCCGAGGCGGTGGTCGTCGGCACGGGCACGGAGACCGAGCTGGGAGGCATCTCCGAGCTGATCGCGGGCGCCAGCGCCGGGCAGACTCCGCTCGAGGAGCGCCTGGACCGCCTGGGCCGCCGGCTCGTGTGGCTGACCCTCCTGGTGGCGGCGATGGTGTCCGGCGCGGGCCTGCTGGCCGGCCGTGACGTCTACCTCATGGTGGAGACCGGCATCGCGCTGGCCGTGGCCGCGGTCCCCGAGGGCCTGCCCATCGTGGCGACCGTGGCCCTGTCGAACGGGATGTGGCGGATGCGGCGGCGGCACGCGCTCATCCGGCGACTGTCCTCCGTGGAGACCCTGGGCGCCGCGACGCTCATCTGCACCGACAAGACGGGCACCCTCACCGAGAACCGGATGACGGCGGAGGAGCTGCTCTGTGACGCCGGTCGGAGGCTCTCCGTGGTGCGCCTCGACGACGGCACCGCCCGCCTCGAGGCGGACGGGGAGCCCGTGGACCCCGCCGACGACCCGCGCACCCTGCGGGCGATCGAGGTCGCCGTGCTGGCCAACGGCGCCGAGACCGACGGAGGGGGCGAATCGTCGGAGGCGGCGGATCCCATGGAGGTGGCCCTGATCGAGCTCGGAGAGGAGCTCGGGCGCCCGCGCACGGACCTCCTGGATAGCCTGCCCCGGGTGCGCGTCGAGCCCTTCCACAGCGACACGAAGATGATGGCCACCCTCCACCGGATCGACGGGGGATGCCTCGTCGCCGTCAAGGGCGCCCCGGAGGCCGTCATCGAGTCCTGTGCGCGGTTGTTCGGGAGCGACGAGGCGTTCGGGGAGGAGCAGAGGGCGGCGTGGCGGCAGCGGAACCAGGAGATGGCCGAGGAGGGGCTTCGGGTCCTGGGCCTCGCCACGAAGGAGGCGGCGGACTGCGACGTGGCCCCGTACGAGTCCCTGGAGCTCCTGGGGCTCGTCGGCCTCCTCGATCCGCCCCGCGCCGACGTGCGGGACGCCATCCGGCGATGCCAGGACGCCGGCATCCGGGTCGTCATGGTCACGGGGGATCACCCCGCGACGGCCCGGAAGATCGCCTCCGACGTGGGGCTGATCCACGGCGACGACGTGGACGTCGTCTCGGGCTCGGAGTTCGACGTTTTGGAGCGGGACGGCGACGACGTACGGCGCCGCTTCCTGGAGGCCGACGTCTTCGCGCGGGTCAGCCCCAAGCAGAAGCTGGATCTCGTCGACCTGCACCAGGAGCACGGGGGCGTCGTGGCGATGACGGGGGACGGCGTGAACGATGCGCCGGCGCTCCAGAGCGCGGACATCGGCATCGCCATGGGCCGCCGGGGGACGGAGGTCGCCCGGGAGGCGGCCGACATGGTGCTGCTCGACGACGCCTTCACGAGCATCGTCTCGGCCGTCGAGCAGGGGCGCGTCATCTTCGCGAACATCCGGAAGTTCGTGATCTACCTGCTGTCCGGGAACGTGGGCGAGATCCTCGCGGTGGGGGCCGCGGCCGTCGTCGGGGCGCCGCTGCCGCTGCTGCCGCTCCAGATCCTCTACCTCAACGTCCTGAACGACGTGTTCCCGGCCCTGGCCCTGGGCATCGGCCCCGGGAGCGGGTCCGAGATGCAGCGCCCGCCCCGGAGCTCGAAGGTCTCCGTCCTGGAGCGCGAGCACTGGTGGGCCATCGGCCTGTACGGTGCGATCATCGCGGTGGCCATCGGCGGGGTCTTCTGGGTGTCCCTGGGCGTGTTCGGCTTCCCGGTGGAGCGGGCCGTCACCGTGGCGTTCCTCACCCTGTCCATCTCGCGCCTGCTCCACGTGTTCAACATGCGCTGGGCGGACTCCGGCCTCGTGGTCAACGAGATCTCGCGGAATCCCTTCGTGTGGGCGGCGCTCGCGCTGGACGTGGGCCTGCTCCTGCTGGCCGTCTATTTCGTCCCCCTGGCGGGCGTCCTGTCCCTCGTCCACCCCGGGACCACCGGGTGGCTGCTGGTCGCGGCGGCGAGCGCCGTGCCGCTGGTGGCCGGCCAGGCCTGGCTCGTCCTCCGGGCGCGGCGTGGGGCCACGGAGTCGTCCCGACCTTGATCGGCGGGCCGGATGAGACTGTCGCACTGATGGTCGGCTGCCGGTTTTGCGGACAAGGTGCCTGCCGTCCAAGGGTTCCGTGGCCGGGGACCGCGGACGTCTCGCCCGCGAGGACGCAGTGGACAGCCTCGGCGGGGGAGTATGGCGACAGCCTCCGGATCTCCGCTGTCCCGGGAGGCATGGACCAGCGGCTTCGGATGACTCCTGTGAAGCAACTCCGGTCCGGCCCACGCCGACGATCCGACGGCGCTGTGGCGTGCCGCAACTCCTTGAATTGGCGCTGCCAGTCCTGCGTCGTTGCGTCCCACCACAGCTTGCGCCTCGACGCCGTGGACTCGAACCTCCGTTACTTCCCAGGAGTCTTCGGATCATGTTTCCGGAGGTGGGTCTCTCGGCCCACGCGCGCCTGCTCCGCGACGAGGCGCCCCGGACCTGTGAGGCGGTCGTGCGCGGCCCGCCCTTCGAGTGCGAGACGTCCCACGCCATCTACTCGGGGCCCGAGGTCCTGCTCTTCGTGTCGCCGGGGGTGTGGGCGCCCCCGGGAGGATCGCGCTGCTACTTCCGGACCACCAGGGCGACGGTCTCCAGGCCGAGATCCGGGTCGGCCCACCGGCGCTTGTAGCCGATGTCCGTGCCCAGGTCGTAGCGGGGGACGCCCTCCTCGGCGAGGCGGCGGATGAGGTGCGCCTGGACGAGATTGCCCAGGGCCAGATCGCGGAAGCGGTCGTCGAAGGACATCTGCAGGCCGCGGAAGGTGTCGCCGAAGACGCCCCCGAAGCCCATGGCGACGTCCTCGCCGCCCAGGCGCCCCAGGACGATGCGGAGACGGCCCTCGGCGGCAAGGCGGGCGGTCATGTGGGAGTAGAAGGTGCTCATGCCGCCGATGGCGAGGCCCTGGCGGGTGAGGCCCTTCCAGGAGCGATCGTCCACGTCCAGGCAGCGGTGGTAGAGGTCGGCGCGCACGTCGTCGTCCGGGAACGCGTCGTGGCAGGTCCACTCGACCCCCGCCCGGTCCGCCTTGCGCATGGCCCGGCGCAGGTTGGCGCGGAACTTCGCCGAGCGCCGGCACATGAAGCCGTCGAAGCCGCCCTCGAGGCCTGCGATGTGGCGCGTGGTGGTCGGCCCGAGGAACAGGCGATGCCGGTCCCCGAAGAGCAGGGCGAGGGTCTGGAACGCGGCCGAGCGCCGCGCGATGCCGCAGAACCACAGCATGTCCCAGCGATCCCGCCTCGCCTTCAGGGTGCGCCACGCCTGGTGGGCGACCCGCGTCGTGTCCGCGCCGACGATCGGGCTGGCGAGGCCCCACATGGCCTCCATTGGCGCCATGTACGAGCCCAGGTTGTCCGCGTGGTCGCGCGCGAGGACCAGCCACCCGTCGTCCGACTCGAAGATCCAGGGCTCCTGCTCCGGGTGGAAGGCCGCGTGGGCCGAGAGGATCCACGCGCTCGAGGTGCAGAAGCCGTCGACACGGGGCGTCGCCAGGACGTCCCGGTCGTAGGCCTCGGCGCGCGCGTCCAGCTCGGCGAGATCGATGCGCCTCATTCCACCCCGTCGGCCGGGACCTGCAGGCAGTACAGCCGGAGCGCCTGGTCGCAGGGCCGCTCCTCGTCCTCCGTCCACGTCGCGTCCGCGGCGTCGCAGCGCCCCGTCCGGCCCGACGCGTCGCCGGAGGACCACCCGCCGCACGTCGGCGGCGCCGCGTCGCCCTCGGGCACGTCGGCGGTCCCGTCTGCGAGGGTTCCGGTCCACGCGCGGCAGTCCCCGCCGGCGTCGGCCCCGAACTCCGTGCGGTCGATGGGCGTCGCCAGCGCGCCGTCCGTCAGGTCCGCCACGTCCTCGGCCACCAGCCGCGTCCAGAGCTGGGTCTCCGGGTCCCAGGTCCGCCACGGGCCGCCGCCCACGAAGCGCGACGCGGCGTCGACCTCCGACGTGGACAGCCATGCGGCGTACTCGCCGGGCATCTCCGCCCCGGAGGCCAGGCCGGCGCACACCTCGTCCGCGCCCGCCCGCCCGCCGATCTCGCCGCCGGCGACCGACAGGGACGTCACGAAGGCGCGCGACCCCACGGAGCGACAGCCGCTCGGGCCCGGCTCGCTCCCCTCCGGGCAGTAGCACTCGGCCTCGCCGTTCACGCTACGGCAGAGATCCGGTCCCGGCGGCTGGCAGATGGGCTCCTCGCCCTCCTCGACGACGCAGGGATCGGGGATGCAGCCGGCGCCCTGGGGGACCCAGCCCTCCTCGCACCCGCAGACGGCCTGCCCGTCCACGCCCTCGCAGCCCTCCTGGTGGGGGCCCGTGCACGGGTCCGGGACGCACGGGTCGTCCGTGCAGCCGCCTTCGCCGTCGCCGTGCAGCGGCGGCGCGCAGACGCACACGGCCTCCCCGGAGCCGGAGTCGCAGCGGGTCTTCTCCTCCTCCCCGGCGCACGGATCGGGCGTGCAGGCGGGATCGCCGAGCCGGAAGCCGAACAGCTCTCCCTGGTCCGCCTCGCCGACGAAGGTGAAGCGGATGCGGAAGCGGCCGTCCGTGAGGTCGTTCAGCGGCGGCATGTCCAGGGCCGCGTCCCGGTAGTCGCCCGGCCCGAGCAGCTTCTCCTCGGCCGTCAGGACCGTGTCGACGGGGCTCAGGGTCTCGACCGTCACGAGCAGCTGCGTGCCGACGAAGGCCTCCAGGTGGAGGACGGAGCCCGACAGCCCGGGCGCCATGACCATCGGCCGCGTCGTGAGCTTCGCAGGCGTCGTCCCGCCCTGGGCCGTGAGCCCCACCAGGCCGCCGGCCCGCACCATGTGTCGCACGATGCCCCCCGCCGGGGGTTCCGCGGCGCCGCACGGGTCGGCTTCCAGGCCGCCGGAGAGGAAATGCCACAGGCCGTCCGCCTCCGCCGGGGCGCCCCCGGACAGCGTCGCGATGGAGCTGTCGGGCTCGCCGTCGCTCGTCGCGTGGGCCAGGACCGCGTCCTCGTCCGGGGCGATCTCGTCCCGGACCATGGCCCAGTGCCGGCCGTCGCGGCTCACCGCCAGGCTCGCGTCGTCCCGCTTCGGGCAGGTGGAGCGCCGCTTCTGCACCAGGGCCATCCACAGCCCGCCGACGCGCCAGGCGGCCATGTCGCCGTAGATCGTGCCGGACGCCAGCTCCGTCGGGGTGGGGCCGAGGACGGAGGGCGCCGCGACCGGGTCCTGGAAGCCTCCCCAGCCGGTCGTCGGATCCTCGCCGCCTAGCATCACGCCGCGGGCGTCCCCGAGGTCGTCGGAGGGCAGGGCGAGGAAGGCCTCCCAGCGCTCCGCCCATGGATCCCAGGCCAGTCGGCTGCGCGTCCCGATGCGCGCGTAGGCGGCCGGCGGCGTCGGCGCGTCGGCCAGGGTCATGATCGGCTCGCCGTCGGCCAGCGGGGTCCACGCGACGCCGTCCTCGGACCCGTAGAGGTACATGCCCGCGGCGGCCACGTCCCCCACGGCCCGGCGGGTGGCCGACAGGAGCCACTGTCCGTCGACGCGGCTCACCTGCGCCACCTCCAGCCCCTCCGCGCGGAGGATGCAGTGGGGTGCGGGCGCCTCGGGGTCCAGCTCGGGCTTCACCCACGCCTCGGGGTCGCCGGGGGCGTCGGTGACGGCGACGCAGAGCCACGCGGGCTCGGGCCCGGGGCTCCAGAGCTGGCGATAGCCCATGTAGTACAGCCGCCACGGATAGGGCTTCAGGGGATCGCCCTCGGGGAGGGCCTCCAGCTCTTCGGCGTCCAGGTGGACCAGGCTTCCGTGGGCCCTGGCGCGTCCGATGTCCGCGTCCGGATCCGGGCCCACGATCCACTCGTCGTCCACGCGCACCGCCTTGTGGACGTTCCGTGCGAGGTGGCTCCGCTGGGCGATGAGCCAGTCGTCCGCGAAGAGCTGGCGGGCGTGGTCGACGACCACGTCGCCCTCGGGCGCCGTCAGCGTCTCCGCGTTCGTGATCGCGGCCTCCACGCAGGCGCCGTCCTCGTCGACGAAGCCAGGGTCGCACCCGCAGACGGCCGCCCCCGCCTCGTCCAGGGTACAGACGGTCCGGGCGTAGTCCGTGCAGGGGTTGGGCGCGCAGGGATCGTCCACGCAGGCGTCGCCAGCCTCCGATGGCATCTCGCCCTCCGGACACCCGCAGGCGAACTCGGTCCCCTCCGGGGTGCAGCGCGTGAACGGCGCCTCGCACGGGTCCGGCACGCAGGGATCGTACGTGCACCCGCCGGCGCCGTCGTCGTGGGCACCCGGGGCGCACTGGCAGACGGCCTCCCCGTCGTCACCCACCTTGCAGGTCGTCCGCCGGGGCTCCACGCAGGGGTTGGGGAAGCACGGCGTCTGCTCGAGGCAGCCGCCCTCGCCGTCGTCCAGGAAGCCTGGCAGGCAGCCGCCGCAGAACCCGCCCACGCACTCCTTGTGCACCGACTCGCAGGGGTTCGGGTCGCAGGGATCCCCCGCCGGCACGCAGGTGCCGTCCTCTTCGACGTAGCCCTCGACGCAGCCCTGGCAGTCGCCGTCGACGCACTGCCGGTGCCGGAGCACGCACGGGTCTGGTTCGCAGGGATCCTCGATCGGCCCCGGGTCGGGCGCCAGGTCGGGCGTCGTGTCCGGCGCGCCGTCCGCCGCGTCGGCGGCGTCCCCGAGGGGCGCCTCGTCGCCGCCGGAGCCGCCGCAGGCGGCGAGCAGGAGCAGCAGGGTCGGTGCGAGCACGGCCAGGCGCCCCATGGACAACCTCCGGACGGGGATGGGTCCGCGGGAGGATATCCACCCGCTTCGTCCTGCCGCAAGGCGACCCGCCTCGCCGAGACGCCGGGAGGTACTCTCCCCTCCGGGCGCCGGCGTCTCTGCTCCGCCCCCGCGCCGGAATCCTACTCGAAGGCCCCCAGCCGGCTGGTGGTCGCGTCCTCGCCCTGGTCCGCGAGGCTCAGGGTGTAGGTGCGATCGTCGGGCTGCTCCTCGTCCTCCTCGCCCTGCTGCTTCGCCACGCGTTGGTAGCGGACCACGCCGCCGACCACGTCGTCGTTCAGCCACCAGATCATGGCGCCGCCCGGGTGGCCGTAGCGGACCTTGTCGGCGGTGAAGGTGCCGGCGGGGACGGCGATGGTCTCGGTGCCGACCGTCGCGCCCTCGATGGACTCCTCGGTCAGGCGAGTCGTCTGGAGGTGCCAGCCGGCCTCGTCCTCGGTCACCGGGACCTCCTCGGGCTGCTCCTCGTCGGGATACTTCACCCGCAGGCGCAGCAGATCCCGCACCTGGTGGTCCTCCGACTCCGGCGCGGCGAAGAGGGCCTCCGCGATGAACTCCTGCGACTCGCCCCCGTCGTCCGTCTCGTGGACCTCGATGCGCCACCACTCCTCGCCCTCGTCGGTGCGCGCCAGGAAGGCCTTCTCGTAGGTCTGCTCCTCGGCCCCCTGCTCGACGGTCCAGCGGGTCCAGTCACCCGGCTCGTAGGCGTCCAGCCCCAGCTCGTAGCCGCCGTGGTAGAGCACCACCATGAACAGCGCCTTCGTGTAGGCCTGGACGAGCCCGGGCGTGACCCGATCCAGGGAGGCGCCGACGTGCGCCGCCGCGGCCGCCCCGACCCGGTCTCCGACGGCCTCGCCCGTGCGGTGGGCGGCGCGATCCACGGCGCTGTCCACGGCCGTGTCCAGGGCGGAGCAGCCCGTCCAGAGCAGACCCCCGATCGCCAGCGCGGCGACCGCGTGCATCCGTAGCTTGGTACCCATCGTGTGCTTCCCTCCCGGTGGTGTGGGAGCGCATGGTAACGCGGCCGGGGCCGGCTGCCACCCGGAGTTTCGGAAGCTGCGCGTGCGGTGGGAGACGAGACGCTACCGCTCCGGCGTCCAGGAGGGTGGATCGCTGGCGGGAAACGACTCGCGGCCCGCCTCCTCGACCTCGTCGTAGCCCTCCCTCGTGCGGCCGTGTCGGGACTCGTCGTGGGGCTGCGAGCGCTCCTCCTCGCCCTCCGAGCGCGTCTCGGGTTGCGTGGGTTCGACCGCCGGCCGCTCCGTGCGTCGCCCCTGGCCGGAGCCCTCGCCGGAGACCGCCATCTGCTCCATGACGCGACGCTCCCGACTCGTGCCGCGCGGCTCCGGCTCGGCGCCCGCCCGGCGCTTCCGGTTCTTCTTCATCTGTCGTTTGCGCATCCGGTCCTCCATGGATGGAACATCGGGACGCAATGCAAGCGCCGTACCTTCGACGCGGTCGCGGTGGCTGGAGAAAATGAGAAGTGAGTAGGTTTGACCCCACTTGGTCAGTCCACGTCCCAGCGGCGGCGGATGGTCTCCAGGCGGCGGCGGTTGACGCCCAGGTCGCTCCAGCCCTTCCGCGAGGCGGAGCGCATCTGGATCAGGCCCTCGTCGGGCTCCAGGAGGAACTCCACGTCGTCCACGAAGCCGAACAGCCGCGAGCGGAACGTGACGTGGAGGTAGCGCTCGCCCTCGTCGACGATCCGGCTCCGGGGCATGCCCAGGACGATGCGCTCGAGGTGCTCGCGGGCCGTCTCCAGGTCGCCGTCCATCCGGAGCGGCGGGATGTGGTGCTGCGTGTCGTCCGGGTCGGCCTGGGTGGACACGCAGTTGGGCGACGACGGACACGGGCGCAGGCGGTCCGGGTGGTCCTCGGCCACGGGGCCTCCTCGTGCGCGGTGGATGGATCAGCGAGCGTACAGATCCTCGCACGTCCCGGCCGGCGCGACCACCTCCGCCGGGCCACCCGAGAGGATGGTCTCGGCGAAGCCCCGCGCCTGGTGCTGGAGCGCGCAGATGGGGGAGCGCTCCACGAACGGGTCGTCCAGCGGCACGATGGGCGGATAGGGCGGCTCGAAGTCTCGCACGCACAGGGGCGACGTCACCTGGGAGTGACAGCTCCGGGCGTACCACGTCGCGACCGCCGTGTGGGTCCGCTCCCCGTGGGTCACGTTGCCGGTGACCGCGGATCCGCCGAAGGGCACCTCCGACACCGTCCCGGCGCCGGGCACCGTCGGGTCCAGCGACCAGTCCTCGCCCGCGGATCGCGGCTCCAGACCGTAGGCGTTCATGTAGGTGGTCTGCGCCGGCGTGTACAGCGTGCCGTCCCACGAGTCGGAGGAGCCGAGGACGGGCAGGGCGCGATCCGTCGGGCGGTGCCGCACCACGTAGGGCGCCCAGGTCAGGGGATCGGCCCGCTCCATGAGCCACTGGTGCATGGAGACGACCGGGTCCCGCCAGGCGCCCCGGAGCAGGTACGGCGGGTCGGACGCCAGGCCGAGCAGCGGCACCAGCATCCCGGCGGCCAGGTCGGCGTTCGACGGCGCCGTGGGGAGGTTGGCGCTCAGGATCATCCCGGAGCCCACGCTGGTCACCACGCCCGCCAGGTCGTCGGCCAGGGCGGCGAGGACCGTGGTGAAGCTGGAGCCGAAGCTGAGGCTCTGGTGCAGGACCCGGTCCGGGTCGAAGGACAGGCCGGCCTGGACCTGGCTCCAGTCCCCCTCGCGGAGCAGGCGCAGCAGGGTGTACTGCTCGGCGGCGATCTGCAGCAGGTTTGCCTCCATGTACTGTGGATCCCCGCCGAAGGGCACGGCGAACAGCGGCGCGACCGTGGTCGTGGCGCCGCCCCCGTCGCCGACGTGGTCCGGGACGAAGCCCTCGTCGCCCTCCTCGAGGCCCGTGTAGGCGTTCTCGTCGTCCGGATACGTGGGGACGACGAGGCCCTGGCCGGTCCGGAAGGTCGTGCTGGTCCGCCCGCCGTGGAAGGGCAGGTCCATGGCGATGGTCGCCACCCCGGACAGGCAGTTGGCCGTCGCGAAGCCGATGGCGTCCGCGCGGACGGCCGTGCCCCCGTGGGTGAAGATCGCCACGGGCAGATCGGACGGATCCGTCAGGTGCTCCTCGCAGAGGAACAGGCTGAACGGGATCATGGAGCGGACGTCCCACGTGGGGGCCTGCCCGTCGAAGCGGAGCGGGGCGCCCACCGCCTCCTCATCCGCGACCGTCCGGTTGAACGCGGGGGCGACGACGCTCCCGTGGACGACGCGCCCGATCCCGGCGTGCAGGCTGCCGCCCTCGTACGCCCCGTCCGCGTCGGGGAGGGCGGCCGCGTCGCCCCGGACCCCGCCGCTCCAGCGCCCCGGCCTGTACTCGAAGGGCGCCTCCGGCGTGCCGAAGTAGTCCTCCAGGGCCGCGCCCTCCGTGGGTCCGGGCTCCACCCAGTCCTCCGCGTCGGAATCCCAGCGCACGCGGCGGGTGGGAGCCTCCAGGGGGAAGGCGTCCACGGCCTCGAACAGGCGCTGCCCGTAGGCCAGGACCTCGCCGGTGGTGAAGATCGTGCCGACGACGAACTCGTCGGGGGAGCGGCCCGTGGTGTCCAGGTGCTCCCGGACGGGCGCCCACATCTCGCGGGCGGCCTCCAGGCTCGCGTCCGCGCCGGTCGGGGCGTCGGCCGCCAGCATCGCCTGGAAGTCGGCGGGAGGCGCGATCTCCTCGCCGTCGGCGTCCGTCACGCCGCGCTCCACGAGGACGGCGTAGGTGGAGCCGGCCATGAGCCAGTGTCCCCAATCCGGCATGGCGCCGAGGATGCCCCCGGGCTCGAACCAGAACGCGCGCGCCGGGATGGAGCGGCCGGCCTCGGGGCCGGACAGCGTCTCGAAGGTCACGCGCCCCTCGGCGGACGACGGGTCGACCGCCCCGTCGGCGTAGAAGTGCACCGCGGACGTCACGCCGAACCCGTCCCGCTCCGCGATGGCCTCGTCCAGCGCCGAGAGCACCTCGGGCTTGGCGAGCCCGGAGAAGCGGGGATCGTCGCCCAGGGCGGCCAGGTCGACGGCCCCGTCCGGCGCGAGGTAGAGATCGTTGGGGAACGGCGCCGCCGACATCGTCTGGGTCGGGTCGAGGCCGAAGGCGAAGGACGCGCCCTCCGGGGTCTGCACGTCGCCGGCGTCCGCCACGTCCTCCAGCACGTCGCCCGTCGCGTCCGCGGTCTCCCCGCCGCCGCCGTCGTCGTCGCAGGCGGACAGGGGTGCGAGGGTGAGCACGAGGATCGGGACGAGCGAGGCGGCGAGCCGACGCATGGGATGCCTCCGGGTTCGGGGGCTCCGAAGCTCCCCCAGATCGGGTCCGCGTGGCAACCCCCGGACGCCTCGCATGTCCCCGGACGCAGGGGAATCGCAAAGTCGGACAAGGGAGGGTCGCGCGGCGGTCCGACGCCCGGCACCGGATGACACCCGCCCGGAGACGATGGACTCTACGCCTTCGAAAGCAGGCAAGGGCAAGGGAAAGGGAAAGGGAAAGGGCAAGGGCAAGGGCAAGGGAGGGCGGTCGACTTTGCGACCGCCCTGTCCCCGGACGGCTCGCCTGTGGATGCGGCGGGCGCGGCGTGCTATGCGGCGGGCTCCGCCGGAGCGAGGATCCGGTACGGCCCCGGGGGTGTCGCCATCGAGCTGTCGCAGAACGTGACCGTCCTGCAGGAGGGCGATCGAACCTGGTATCTGGTCGGGACGGCGCACGTCTCCGAGCAGAGCGTGACCGAGGTCCGCGACCTCGTGCGATCGATCCGGCCCGACACCGTGTGCGTGGAGCTGGACCGGACGCGCTACGAGGCGCTGACGGACGACCAGCGCTGGCAGAAGCTGGACGTCTTCCAGGTCATCCGTGACGGCAAGGTCTTGATGTTGCTGGCGAACCTGGCGCTGGGCGCCTATCAGCGACGGCTCGGCGCGAAGCTCGGCGTCAAGCCCGGCGCGGAGCTCCTGGCCGGCGTCCAGGCGGCGGAGGAGATCGACGCGGAGCTCCACCTGGTGGACCGGGACATCCAGACGACCCTCCGGCGCACCTGGGCCAACGTGCCGTTCTGGAAGAAGCTCCAGCTCCTCGCCGCCGTGGTGGGCGCCACGGTGAGCCGCGAGGAGGTGAGCGAGGAGATGATCGAGGAGCTGAAGCAGGAGCAGCAGCTCTCCGAGATGCTCGCGGAGTTCGCCAAGGTGATGCCCGAGGTCCAGGAGCCGCTCATCGACGAGCGCGACCGCTACATGGCCTCGAAGATCCGCGACGTCCCCGGCGAGCGGATCGTGGCGGTGGTGGGTGCCGCCCACGTACCCGGCATGAAGCGCTGGTTCGGCCACCCCATCGACCGGGAGCGCCTGGAGCAGCAGCCGCCGAAGAAGCGGTGGACCGGGCTCCTGAAGTGGATCCTGCCCGCGCTGGTGCTGGTGGCCTTCTACTTCGGCTACACCAAGCACGAGGGCCAGACGCTCAACGAGATGCTCATGGCCTGGATCCTCCCCAACTCGATCCTGGCCGGCGTGCTCACGGCCGTGGCCCGCGCCACCATCCCCTCCATCCTCACGGCGTTCGTGGCGTCCCCGATCACGTCGCTCAACCCGCTCCTCGGCGCCGGCATGGTGGTGGGGCTGCTCGAGGCCTGGCTGCGCAAGCCGACCGTGGAGGACGCCGAGCGGATCAACGACGACGTGCAGAGCCTGCGCGGCTTCTACCGGAACCCGTTCACCCGGGTCCTGCTCGTGGCCTTCATGGCGACCCTGGGCTCGGCCATGGGCGCCTGGGTGGGCGCCACGTGGCTGGTGGCGCTCATCCCCTGACGGGGTAATCCGCACGGCGTGCCGGTCGAGGTGGCGGCCGACGACGTGGCGACCGGCGAGGGGAGTCCCCTGGCCTGAAGGCGGCGGTTCTGGCATACGGGGCGCCCCGGAGGGAGGCGAAGGTACCCCATGGACGTCCTGCAGAGCCTCGGCGACGATCCCCTTCAGCTGCTGATCCCGGTGATCAGCGGCGGCATCGGGTGGATCACGAACGTCCTCGCGATCCGCATGATGTTCCACCCGGTGGAGTTCAAGGGCCTCTTCCCGCCCCTGGGGTGGCAGGGCATCGTGCCGGCGAACGCGGAGCGCCTCGCGAGGACCGCCGTGGCCCTGGTCACCCAGCGCCTCCTCGACGTGAAGGAGCTGTTCGTCGACTTCGAGCCCGAGTCGTTCGTGGACGACCACCGGGTCTGGCTGGAGGACACGACCCGGAAGGTCGTGGTCCACAAGGCGAAGAAGCACTTCCCGGCCATGTGGGGGGCGCTCTCTCCCGCGGTGCAGGACCAGGTGCTGAGGGTGGCCCAGGACGAGGTGGCCGCCATGAGCGTGGCCGTGTTGGAGGACGCCCGGGAGCACATCGCCGACCTCCTGGACGTCGAGGCCATCGTGCTCCGCGCCATGCGCGAGGACCCGGAGCTCATCGGCAACATCTTCCAGCGCATCGGGGACCGGGAGTTCCGCTTCATCGAGCGGTCCGGCATCTGGTTCGGGTTCCTGTTCGGGCTGGTCCAGCTCGGCGTGTGGGTCGCGTATCCGGCCTGGTGGGTGCTGCCGTTCTTCGGCTTCCTGGTCGGCTACGCCACCAACTGGGTGGCGATCAAGCTCATCTTCGATCCCAAGGAGCCGGTGAGGGTGGGGCCCCTGCGCTTCCAGGGCCTGTTTCATCGGCGGCAGGAGGAGATCGCCCGGGAGTTCGCGGAGATCATGACCGATCGCGTGCTGCACGGGGACAGCCTCTTCCACGAGCTCGCGACGGGGACGTCCCGCGAGCGTCTCCTCGCGTTCGTGCGGGTCCGGGCCGAGGCCCTCCTGGAGCGCTATCGGAAGCACCCCATGGCCGGCGGCCTGTTCGCCAACCCGGCGGCCGCGGACGTGGAGGCCGAGGTGCTGACCGAGGTGGAGGAGGAGATGTTCCGGCCCGGCGGGATCCTGTACGCCTTCGCGGATCGCTCGGTGCAGATCCGGGACGCCCTCGTGGAGCGCATGTCCGTGCTCGAGGCGGACGCCTTCGAGAGCGTCCTGCGACCCGCCTTCCAGCAGGACGAGTGGAAGCTCATCCTGGCCGGCGCGGCGCTGGGCCTGGTCGCGGGCGTCCTGCAGGTCATCTACCTCTTCGGGGACCTGCTGTTGAGCGGGACGTAACCCTGTGAAACAACATTACGCCCGCCCAAGCCGGCTGAAATCTGTTACACCGCGTGCTCGCAGGACTGGATTGGACTGCATCCCGCGCCTAGGATGACGCGCGAAAATCGACTGCATCGGGGGAGATCATGACCAGGGCTCACGCCCGGACCTGGGGATGGTTGGCCGCGTGTCTCGCGGCGGGCCTGCTCGCGGCCTGCACCGGAAGCGAGATCACGGGACGGCTCGCGGCCGACGTCGGCGTCGGGGACGTCGGCTTCGACGACGTGGAGCCGGCGGACACCGAGGACGTGGAGGTGGACGCCGGGGATCCGCTCGAGGAGTGCGATCCCGAGCCGTGCACCACGAACTCGGATTGCTTCACCGGCTGGTGCGTCGAGTCGGCCGAGGGCCCGGTGTGCACGCGCACATGCGACACGACCTGCCCCTGCGGGTGGACCTGCAAGGTGCTGGTCGGGCCGTCGTCGGACCCCGTCTCCCTGTGCGTCCCTCCGCCCGAGGACGTGCCGTGCCGGCCGTGCGAGGTGGACGCGCAGTGCACCGGTGGGATCTGCCGGACCTTCGAGGAGCCGGGCGGCGACCGGGGATACTGCCTGGGGGCGTGCGGCGACGACGGGTCGTGTCCCAGCGGCTTCCACTGCGAGGCCTCGGTGGACGAGGACGGCGTCACCCGCGAGCTGTGCGAGCCCGACAACGGGAGCTGCAGCTGCAGGCCGACCACGGAGGGGGCCAGCCGCACGTGCATGGTCTCCAACGAGCACGGCGAGTGCATGGGCGTGGAGACGTGTGCGCCGGCCGACGGCTGGACGGGGTGCACGGCGAAGACCCCGGCGGCGGAGATCTGCGACGGCCAGGATCAGGACTGCGACGGCCTCGTAGACGAGGATGTCGCGGTCGAGGAGCCCTGCGAGAACACCAACGAGCTCGGGACCTGCCCCGGCGTCACGCGCTGTGACGGCGCAGAGGGGATCGTCTGCCAGGGCCCGGAGCCGGCGGCGGAGATCTGCGACGGCCAGGATCAGGACTGCGACGGCGAGGCCGACGAGGACTTCAAGAACGACGAGGGCCAGTACGCCACGGACGCGCACTGCGGCGGCTGCAACCTGGACTGCGATCAGCTCGTCTTCAAGGGCTCCGGCGTGTGCGACGACAGCGGCGCGCAGCCCGTGTGCGCCGTCGAGGAGTGCGAGGAGGGTTTCTACTCCCCGGACGGGCTCCAGTGCATCCCCGATCAGGCGGCCCTGTGCCAGCCGTGCGTGGACGACCTCCAGTGCCCCGGGGACGGCGCGCGCTGCATCGATCTGGGGGACGGCAGCTACTGCGGGCGGGCCTGCGACGGCGAGGGGGACTGCCCGTCCGGCTTCGCCTGCCAGGACGTGGAGGGCGGCCTCCAGTGCGTGCCCGCCACCGGGTCCTGCCAGTGCGACGGCACGAACCTGGACCTGTCCAGGGCGTGCGAGGAGACCGTGGAGCCCGGCGCCGGCGTGCCCTCGTACACCTGCGTCGGCTTCGAGCCGTGCACCCCGGAGGGGTGGGGCGAGTGCGCGCTGCCCGAGGACGTGTGCGACGGCTTCGACAACGACTGCGACGGCGCCATCGACGAGGACTACCGCGACGAGGACGGCGCCTACGTGGCGGACGCCCACTGCGGCGCTTGCGGCCACGACTGCACGGCCCAGGTGCCCGCCTCCGCGCAGCTCCACGGGGCCGGCGTCTGCGACGCCTCCGGCGAGGAGCCGGTCTGCGACGTGGCCTGCGAGGAGGGCTTCGTGGACGTGGACGGGAGCCTGTCCAACGGCTGCGAGTGCCTGAAGCAGGGCGACGTCGACCTGCCGGACCTCCCGGGCGCCGTCGACGCGAACTGCGACGGCCTCGACGGAGAGCTGGACAACGGCGTGTTCGTGGCCCCCACCGGCTCGGACACCAACCCGGGCACCCGGGAGCTTCCGCTGCGGACCGTCGGCGTCGCGGTGGAGCGGGCGCTCGACGAGGGCAAGCGCGACATCTACGTGGCCACGGGCGTCTACGAGGAGGACGTGACGCTCCAGCCCGGCATGGGCCTGTACGGCGGCTACAGCAACGACTTCTCCTCGCGCAGCCGGGTGGCCCACCCGACGACCCTGGTGGGGCAGGGCACGGCGACGGCGACGGTCGTCGGCACGGATCTGCAGGGCGGCGAGCCCGGCTCGACGGTGGTCGAGGGCTTCACGCTGAGCGGCCCGGATCTGTCCACGCCCGGGGCGAACAGCTACGCCGTCTACCTGCGCGACGTGGACGACACGGTGAGCATCCGGCACAACCGGATCGTCGGCGGCACCGGCGGCCCGGGGGCCCCGGGAAGCTCGGGCTCCGCGGGCACGGACGGCGTGGACGGCGACGTCCCGGCGGGCGCCTACGACACCGGGCACCGCATGTGCACGGAGACCGAGGAGCTCGACGGCGGCGGCGGCGGAGAGATGGTCTGCGGCGACGTGGACGTCTCCGGCGGGGACGGCGGCCGCTCCACCTGCCCGCACTTCAACGAGGAGCCCCCGATGTCCCGCGAGGGCGACGGCGGCATGGGACCGCTCGGCGGCGAGGGGGGCGACGCCGGCTGGGACTTCACCTTCAAGACCGAGGGCCCCGGCTCCACGTGCAACGTCTGCATCGTGGCCCCGAACCAGGTGCCCCACAACGGCACCCTGGGCACCAAGGGGGAGGCGGGCGAGCCCGGGACGCCCGGGGACGGCTGCAAGGCGCCGGCCGGGCAGGTCGTGGACGGTCACTGGGGCGGCCTCGGCGGCGGCGCGGGCACGCCCGGGGCCCCCGGCTCCGGCGGCGGCGGCGGCGGCGCGGGCGGCGGTGTCGAGATGCTCGGCGAGGGCTGCTGGATCGGCGACGAGGTGGACCTGGGCGGCGACGACCTCGGCGGTCCCGGCGGGGGCGGCGGCTCCGGCGGCTGCGGCGGTCAGCCCGGGGGCGGCGGCACGGCGGGCGGCGGCAGCTTCGCCCTGTTCGTGGTGTTCACGGAGCCTCCTACGAGCGCGCCCGCCGTCACGGACAACCTGGTCCGGCGCGGTGTCGGCGGCCCGGGCGGCCCCGGCGGATCGGGCGGCTCCGGCGGCGCGGGTGGTTCCGGCGGGGCCGGCGGCGACTCGGGCGAGGGTGACCAGCAGACGTTCTGCGCCGCCCCCGGCGAGCCCGGCGGGCAGGGTGGCACCGGCGGCGCGGGCGGCGGCGGCGGCGGCGCGTGCGGCGGCGTCAGCTTCGGCATCTATGTCCACGGCGAGGGCGGCCTCGACATGACGCCCTACGCCGAGTCCAACACCTTCCTGGACGGCGGCGCACCGGGGCCCGGCGGCACCGCAGGCGGCCCCGTCCCCGTGGGCACCGAGGCTCAGGGCGACGCCGGCCTGTTCGGGGAGACGAACCTGTAGCGCTCAGAGGATCCCGAAGTCCCAGCGGAGCGTCGCGAACAGGCGGTCGTGGCGCTCCAGGCCATACACGGGACCGAACTCGGAGGTGGGCTGGTAGGTGATGTAGCCGCCCCCCACGGCGAGGTCGTCCCGCGGCTTCCAGGTGATCTCGCCCCGGAGCAGCCAGCCCAGGTCGGCGGTCCAGCCGAAGGCGGTGGCTGCCAGGTGGAGCTCCAGGCGCTCCCGCAGGGTCGTCCACGTGCCCCGGAGGGCGATGAGGGGCGCGTCCACGTCGTACAGCAGGTCGTCGGGCGGGTCCACGAGCCACGGCTTCCAGACCTCGAGCGCCCAGCGCAGGTCCGAAGTCGGCGTCCAGGTGAGGCCCAGCATGGTGTCCAGCAGCGTGCGCTCCGCGACGTCCAGGTCCGGGGGCCGGCCCACGTTCAGCGGATGATCGATGCGCGCGCCGGCCTCCCACTTCACGAGGAGGTCCTCCCAGGGCCAGGCGCCGGAGTGCCCCACCACGGTGAAGCGGCGGTGGTCCAGGCGGATGTCCACCTCCCTCGAGCCGCCCGCGAACTCCTCGGGGGCGAGGAGCACCACCCCCTGCTGGTCCAGGACCGAGGCCGCGTAGAGCCCCAGGTCCAGGCCCTCGCCCCGGTAGACCCACCGGAGCATCCCCTGCTGCTGATCGAGGGCGAAGCGCTCCTGCTCGTGCTCCCAGTCCAGGGTGCGCCCCTGGAGGAGTCCCGCAGCGAGGGGATCGTCGAGGATGAGCTTCCGGAACGGGCTGTACGGCGACAGGGGCGCCGGCCGATAGCCCCACCAGGACTCGTGCACCACCATGGCCTCGACCCGGTGGAAGCCGTGGAACCAGGACACGCGCGTGGCGAGGACGGGCAGGCGCAGGTCCTCCAGGTCGGCCAGGCCGGGCTCCCGCAGGTCGCGCGGGTTCACCACGTCCAGCGGGCTGAGGGCGTCCCCCTCGCCCCACGCGACGATCTGCCGGCCCAGGACGATCTCGAAGTCCCCCGGTGACAGCGCCACCAGGGCCTCGCGCGAGTCGACCTTCCACTCGTACGCGTCCAGGGTCGGCTCGTCGCGGTCGTCCCGGTCCACGAGCCACGCCAGGTCGTACTCCGCGTGGCCCCCCAGGTGCAGGCGGAACCAGTCCCGCCGGTACGTCAGGACCAGGTCCAGGCTCTGCCGGGCCTTGGCCAGGGGACGCTCGTCCAGGCGCTCCATCCACAGGGCCTGGTCGCTGCGCAAGAACCCGGTGAGGGACCACGGGCTCGGAGGGGGCGGAGGCTCCACCTCCACGTCCTCGAAGTCGTCGAAGCCCGGTCCCTCCCCGCCGAAGTCGTCGTCGCCCCAGCCGGAGTCGTCGGCTGGAGGCTTCCCGGCGGCGACGGGCGACGCGAGGAGCGCGGCGGTGAGCAGCCCGAGCGCGGGGGCCGGGAGCCTCAACTCAGAGGCCCTGCTCGAGGCGGCGCTGGGTGAAGTCGGCCTCCGAGACCTCCTCGTTGTCGAAGCTCAGGTCCGACAGGGTCAGGATGGTGGTGGACAGGACCTCGTCGCCCTGCACGGTCCGCGCGCTGATCTCGTGGGCGACGAGGATCCCGTCGACCTTCCGGTACTTCTGGAACTTCATGTACTTGAGCTTGCGGCCCTCTCGCACCCAGTGCTTGGCCTGGAGCGGGACGAGCTTGGACTTGGAGATCCAGACCTTGGACTTCACGTAGCCGGACTCCTCCTTCGCGCGGTCCGTCCTCGGGCGCACGCCGATGAGCCAGGCCGGCTCGCCCTTCACCCGGGCGCTCTGCTTCAGCATCTCGTAGTCGTACTGGTCCGTGGCGCGGCGGGTCATGTCGTGGAACGTCAGGTCCGACCCCATGAACGAGCCCGACTTCTCGCCGGAGGAGATGCGCGTCGACTTGCGCAGGCTGGGCAGGTAGAGCCACTGGTCGTCGGACTTGTCGCCCTCGTCCCAGTCGATGGTCAGCAGGCCCGTGTTGCGCACGTCGGCCGGGCTCTCGAACAGCAGGAGCTGGCGCGTGCTCTCGTCGAACTCCATGGAGCGGGTGCGGACGAGGCGGACGCGCTTGCTGCCGTTGGCGTCGATGATGACCATCTTCATCCGGCCGAGCGAACGGTCCCCGGTCGGCCGGTCGTCGACCGCGTCCATGATGGTCCGCGGGTCCGTCTCGTCCGGGGAGACGTCCGCAGCGGCGGCCGGTCCGGCTGCGAGGGTCACCAGCGCGGCGGCGAGGGTGGAGCGGAGCATGGGTCAGCCTCCTGCGGGCTCGGTGGCGGGCTGCTCGGCGGTCCGGGCGTCGGTACGCTCGGACGCCGGCGCGCGCTTGGAGCGGTAGAACGTGCGGATGAGGGCCGGGCCGAAGGTGATGTCCACGAGGAGCGCCATGAGGGTGGCGAGCCCCGTGAGATAGCCGAAGCGCTGGATGCTCGTCAGCTCGGCGGCCATGTAGGTGAAGAAGCCGACGCCAAGGATGAGCGTCGTCCCCACCATGGCCCGGCCTGCGTGGCGGAGGGAGTCGGCGATGGCCTCCTCCACGTCCCCCTGGTGGTCGTAGTGTACCTTCCAGCGGTGCAGGAAGTGGATGGTGTCGTCCACGGCGAGGCCGATGGCCACCGAGGCGACGAGCAGGTTGCTCATGTCGATGGGCACGCCGGCGTATCCCATGATCCCCATGATGAGGACGATGGGCAGCAGGTTGGGCACCATGGCGACGAGGCCCAGGCGCACGTCGCGCAGCAACACCATCATGAAGGCCGTGATGACCAGGAAGGCGACGGAGAAGCTGCGGATCAGGTTCGAGATGAGCGCCGAGACGGTCGTGAACAGCGTGTACGCCGCGCCGGTGGGTTCGATGTCCGCCAGGTCGCCCACGTGCTCCTCGATGCCCTGCTCCACGTAGCGCGTGAGCGGCCCGTAGGAGGTGGCCTCCAGCCAGCGCACCCGGAACGTCATCTGGGAGGTGCGGAGATCCGCGCTGGCCAGGCGCCGCATCTCGTCGGGTCCTGCGTTCTCGAACAGGAAGAGGACGTCCGACAGCTCGCGCTGGGTGTCCGGCAGGCGGTAGTGGTCGGGATCGCCGCCGTGGAGCGCCTGGTTGGTCTCCTTGACCACGTCCAGGAGGCTCACCGACGTCCCGACGACGTCCTCCACCGCCGGATCCTCGTAGTCCCGGACGTGCTGCTCCAGGTCCTCCAGGCCACGCAGCAGCTCGAGGTCCCGCATCCCCCGCTCGCCGCCGGCCCGGATGAGGAGCTGGACGGAGGCCGCGCCGCTCAGGTTCCGATCGGTCATCTCGAAGGCGACCTTGGTGGGATCGTCCTCGGGGACCCAGGACAGGGGGTTGTGCCAGACGTCGAGCAGGGACGCACCGTAGACGGCGGCCGCGGCGAGCAGAGCGGCCCCGAGGAGGGTGGCGCGGCGCCGGCCGTGGTGCACCGGCTCGTCGGGCGGGGCGTAGATGCCGCGACCCGAGATCGCCGCGCAGGCGTCCAGGAACCGGTCGATGCGATCCGGGTGGCCGTGCTCTCGGGCGCCCAGGAGGCTCCGCTTGTTCAGGCTCAGGACGATGGGCAGCACGACCAGGGTGTGGAGCAGCGCGCAGGCGACGCCGAAGGCGCCCGCCGTGCCCATCTCGCCCACGGCGTCGAGCGTGGCGAAGTGGAAGCTCAGCAGGCCGAACATGGTCGTCAGCGTCGTGAACAGGATCGGCTTCCCGGTGGTGGCCACGGCCTGGACGATGGCCTCCTCGTTGGACACGCCCAGGCGGCGCCGATCCCGGTACACGGACTGGACGTGGACCGAGTCGCCCACGCCGACGGCGATCACGAAGGCCGGGAGCATGTTGGAGAGCATGGTCACCGGCATCCCGACCGCGGCCATCATCGCGAACGTCCACGAGCCCGCGAGCAGCACCACGACGCCCGGCCCCAGCACGCCGAGCGGGTGGCGGAACAGGTAGACCATCACCAGGAGCAGGGCCGCCAGGGCGTAGACGAACAGGCGCTGGATCTCCCGTTGGATCATGTGGTTCAGGGAGGCGCCCAGGGCGGGGAGGCCGGACACGCGGGGCTCGAAGCCCTCGGCACGGCGCTTCGCCGCGATGGCCTTGATCCGGTCGAACACCCGGGCGGAGTCGCCCTCGTCCATGAACTGCGTGCGCACCAGGACGGCCGAGAACCGCCCCTCCTCGTCGACGACGCGTCCCACCAGGGCGGGGTCCGACAGCACGTCTTCGCGCACGGCCTCCAGGTCGCCCTCGTCCGGCCACGGGTCGAGGAGCTCGCCGACCCGCAGCTCCAGGCCGCCGCCGCCGTCGGCCTGCGTCACCTCTCGGCCGCGCGTCCGCCGGGCGTTCACCAGGGAGACGATCTCGTCGACGATGGTGCCGCCCTCGACGCCCTCCCAGTCGTCGCCGGTGGACGTGGGGTCCTCGAAGCTCCCGAATGCGTCGTCGCCGCTCCCGCCGGCCTCCCCGAAGTCCCCGAATGCGTCGTCGCCGCCCCCGCCGGCCTCCTCGAAGCTCCCGAATGCGTCGTCCTCGTCGGGGGCCCGCGTCTCGGGCGGCTCCTCGGCCCGGAGCTCCGGCGGAGGAGGCTCGTCGTCCCCCCACACGGAGCTTCGCTTCTGCTCGCGATCGCTCCGGCGCTCGCCCAGGCTCTCCAGGTCCATGTCGAGGTCGGCGAGCTCTTCGTGGAGGCCCCGCAGGCGCTCGAGGTAGGGCATGGAGAAGACGTCGCCCTCGACGAGCACCACGAAGACGTCGTCGCGGCCGAACTGGTCGCGGTAGTCCTCGAGCACCTCCAGGGCCCGCGAGTCGCGATCCATGAACGTCTCGATGTTCATGTCGATCGCGATGCGATCGATCGTCACCCACACGGCGGCGGCCGTGAGGAGAGCGACGATCGCGGCCACCTGGACCCGGTGGCGCAGGACGTACCGGGCCCACGCGCGAAAGAAGGGGCTCTCGGGGCCGTCGTACTCCTCGATCATGGGCGAGCACCGTACACCGAGCGTCCGCTCTGCTCATCCCCGCCGTCCGACCGGGAGATACCAGCGCGCGCGCCGGCGCCGATCAACAGACCCGGTCGGGCTCCTCGTCCCCCACGAGCTCGCGGATGATCCCCAGGGTGATGCACTCGTCGGCGTCCAGGCGGCCGTCGGCCTTCACCACATCCTCCAGGGCGTCCACGAAGGTCTTCCGGTGCGCCTCCGGGATGTCGTTGGGATCGAACTCGGGGGGAGGGGCGTCGAGCCAGGTTCGGACCTCGGCCAGGTCCTCGTCGTCGAGCGCGAGGCGCATGGCGAGGTCCAGGATCGCGCGCCGCTCCGCTTCGGCGACGGAGAGGTCGGACCACGCGGCCACGCAGGCCATCTGGACCAGGTTCTTGCGGGTCGTGGTGCTCATTCCCTCGAGGTTCAAGAGGCTCCTCCCTGCTGTTCGCGAGCAGGGTAGCATCGCGGCCGGTGCGCTGCACGGCCACGGTGGTCAGCCGGCGGCCGGCCGGTTACGATGGCCGCGGCCAGGGAGGATGCCGTGGAATGCCGCGTACGCTCCGTCGGACTGTCGCTCGTCGTCACGCTGGCCCTCGGGGCGTCCGCCCTCGTGCCCGGCTGTGCCCACGACCCGCCGCAGCGGGAGACGCCGGATCTCCCTCCCGCCGAGGAGGAGCCCGAGCGCCCCGGGGCGCTGGAGGACTGGTCCAGCCGCGTGGTGGAGGCCGGGACCACCTTCCGCCTGGAGGACGAGCCGATCGGCGTGTCCGGGCCGGACGTGGTGCTGACCCTCGCGCGGGTGGACTGGGCCGTCCTCGAGGACCCGGACGGCTCCGAGACCCGCACGGGGACCGTCTCGCTGGTGGTCCGGCATGGCGACGACATGCGAAACGTCACGCTGGACGAGGGCGACAGCCGCACCGTCTTCGGCGCGCGCCTCGAGCTTCTCGACGCCGACCTGGACGTGTCGGGCGGCGAGCGCCAGACGGTCTACGCCGAAATGCGCGTGACGTCCGTGGAGTGAAGGGCGACCGCCAGGGCAATCGCAAAGTCGGAGAAGTGTGGGCCGCCCGGCGGTACGGCGCCGGATTGCACCCGCTCGGAGGCGATGGGTTTTGCGCGTCTGAGCGCAGGCAAGGGCAAGGGCAAGGGCAAGGGCAAGGGCAAGGGAGGGCGGTCGACTTTGCGACCGCCCTGGGGCGATCGCGACCCCCCTGTGCGAAAGGGGCGCGCTCCCCTATACTCCCGCCGGACCGACGAGGAGACACGCATGCGCTTGAACAGGACGCTCCAGGTGGCCGCGGCGGCGGGCGCCGTCACCCTGCTCGCCGTCGCCTGCCGGCAGACGCCGGAGGAGACGGAGGCGAAGCCCGCCGCGAAGGCGGAGAAGGTGGCGCCGACGGCCGCCGGCGCCGAGGAGGCCCGGGAGGCCGCGAAGCCCGACGTGGGCGAGGCCGTGAGGGCGGAAGAGCCCGCGAAGGGAGAGGCCCCGGCCGGTGCGGAGGGCGCGAAGAAGCGGCCGGCGCGGGTCGCGGAGGCCGCCGGGGAGGCTGAAGAGCCCCAGCCGTTCGAAGGGAGAAAGCTCGGGATCGTCCACACGGCGAACGTCGTGGGCGAGCTCGAGCCCTGTGGTTGAAAGTCCAACCCTCTTGGCGGTCTTGCCAGGAAAGCGACGAGGTTGGGCGAGCTGGACAGGGAGCAGGGCTGGGGCGGTCACCTGGTCCTGGACGCCGGCGATCTGCTGTATGACGGCTACACCTTCGAGGAGTCCCAGGCGGAGCGTGCCCTGGCGCGGGCGGAGCTCATCGTCGAGCAGTTCAATCGCATCGGGACGGACGGCATCGCCCTGGGCGACCGGGACGTGGTCCTGGGGCTGCAGACGCTCGAGAAGCTGCATCGGAAGGCGGACTTCCCGTTCCTGGCGGCCAACCTGGTCGACCGGAACACCGGGGAGCCGATCTTCGACACCCACGTGATCCGCGAGATCGCCGGCGTGAAGGTGGGCGTGTTCGGTGTCACCACGCGGAGCGCCGGCCGGATCCGGGGGCAGACCTCCGATCCCGCGTGGAAGATCGAGGATCCGGTGGCGACGGCCCGCCGCGAGGTGAAGGCGTTGGACGAGGAGGGCGCCGACCTCGTGATCGCGCTCGCGCACCTGAACGACAAGGTCGCCAGGCGCCTGGCGGAGGAGGTCGACGGGATCACCGCCGTCCTGGGCGGCAACCAGGTGCGGGCCGTGCGCCACCCGGAGACGGTGGACGGCACGGTGTTCGCCCACGGCTTCTCCAAGGGGAAGTACCTGTCCGTCCTCACGGTGCACCTTTGGAAGGATCGGCCCGTGACCCGCGACCTCGTGGATCGCTTCCGGAAGGAGGGCCTCCGCGACCGCATCGAGCGCACGGAGGGGAAGATCACCTCCTACGAGCGCATCGTGAAGCGGAAGGAGGAGGCCGCCGAGGACGAGGAGGAGGAGGAGGCCGACGCGAGGCGCCCCGCGCGGCGACGCACGGCGTCCGCGGAGTTCTACAAGAAGCAGCTCGCGCGCTTCCGGGCCGAGAAGAAGGCCCTGGAGATGGACCTGGCAGAGGCCGAGGAGGTCGACGCCGGGGCGCACTTCTTCACCTATGACTTCGTCCCCGTGCGGAAGGCCGTCGAGCCGGAGCCGACCATCCACGAGGACGTCCAGGCCTTCCGGAAGAAGTACCCCGAGAAGAAGGGGCACTGACCTCGTCCGGGATGCGAGACGGTCACAGCCCCGCCGGGCTCGCGCCAAGGCGCCGAGCTGCAAACGCCCGGAGAACACGGGGAAGCCAGTAGGACCGCCGTCCGCGCCTCAGCGTTCGTCACGTGTCGCAAAACGAAAGGCTCGCGCAAAGACGCGCAGACGCAAAGGAAGACGGCATTCCTCGGGCCGGTGAGCTCGCTATTGGCCTGCCGGTGACCCGACAGTCTCAGCCGAACCGGTGTGCAAGCGGTTCGCTGGCCGTTGGGTCTTGGCGGCTTGGCGCGCGCTTCTCCGCGAGACCGCGGCCTCTTCACGGACCGAGCGAGCCGGCCTCGAGAAGATGGCGCTGGTCCACTTCCCCTTGGCGCCTTTGCGCGAGATCCACGGCCGCGATCGCCGAGGCGCGACACCCCGGCGGTCGCGTGGTCCGGGCCGGGGGCTACTCCTCGAAGATGGACCGGATGTCGTCCACCGTGAGGCCGCTCCCGGCGAGGGTCTCCTTGGCGACCACCGCCTCGAAGAGCTCTCGCTTGCTGTCCTGGAGCTTGATGATCTTCTCCTCGACCGTGTCCTCGGCCACCAGCTTGTAGACGACCACCGGTCGCGTCTGGCCGATCCGGTGGGCACGGTCCGTGGCCTGATCCTCCACCGCGGGGTTCCACCACGGATCCAGGTGGATCACGTAGTCGGCCGCGGTGAGGTTCAGGCCGGTGCCTCCGGCCTTGAGGCTGATGAGGAACAGGGGCGGCCCCTTGGGGGAGTTGAACCGGTCCACCAGCTTCTGGCGGTTGCGGGTCCGCCCGTCCAGGTAGAAGTAGTCGATGCCCTCCGCGTCCAGCCACTCGCGCACGATCTTCAGGTGGCTCGTGAACTGACTGAAGATGAGCGCGCGGTGGTCCTCCGCGACGGCCTCCTCGATCAGCTCGTGGAGGATCTCGTGCTTCGCGCTCTCGTCGACGCCCTCGGCGATGTCCAGCTTCGCGAGGTTCGGGTGGCACGCCACCTGGCGCAGCTTGAGCAACGCGTCCAGGATGGTGATGGTGCTCCCCGACAGGCCCTTGTTCTGGATGGCGCTCATGACCCTCTTGCGGGTCAGGGCGCGGACCTCCTCGTACAGCTCGCGCTGCTTGGGCGCCAGCGGCACGCGGTAGATCTGCTCCGTCTTGGGCGGAAGCTCCGTGGCCACCTCGTCCTTCACGCGGCGGAGCATGAACGGGGCGACCTTGATGCGCAGGCCCTCGATGTCCTCGGGCTTCTCCGCCCCGGAGCGCACGTAGCGATCCCGGAAGTTCTTCTCGTCGTCGAGGAAGCCGGGCATGAGGAAGTCGAAGATGGACCAGAGCTCCAGGAGGGTGTTCTCGAGCGGCGTACCCGTGAGCGCCAGCCGATGCCGCGCCGTGAGCTTCTTGGCCGACAGGGCCGTCTGGCTGTGGGGGTTCTTGATGTGCTGGGCCTCGTCGAGGATGACCGTGTGCCAGCTGCGCCGCTGGAGCCGGTTGATGTCCAGGCGGAGCAGGGCGAAGCTGGTCACGACGAGGTCGGCGTCCTTGACCTTCCGGTAGAGCTTGTCGCGGTTCGGGCCCACGAGCCGGATGGACTCCAGCTCCGGCGTGAACCGGGCGGCCTCCTCGACCCAGTTGGCGGTGACCGACGTGGGCGCCACCACCAGGACGGGGTGCTCGAGGCGGTCGGCCTCCTTCTCGGCCTGGATGAAGGCGAGCGCCTGGACCGTCTTGCCGAGGCCCATGTCGTCGGCCAGGATGCCGTGGAAGCCCGAGTCCCGCAGGAAGCACAGCCAGTCGTAGCCGTGCTTCTGGTAGTGACGCAGCTCCGCCTCGAGGCCCTCCGGGAGGGGCTCGTCCTCCAGGCCGGAGAAGTTGCGCAGGCGTGCGCTCAGGCGCCGCCACTCCTCGTCCGCGTCCAGCTCGGCCTCGGCCACGAGGGCGTCGAGGACCGGGGCGTGGAAGCGCGGCACACGGCCGACCCCCCCGCCCACGAGGACGTGGGGGAGCTCCATGGCCACCTTCAGGTGCCGGGTGACCCACTCGTCGGGGACCAGCGCCAGGGTGCCGTCCTGGAGCGTGATGTAGCGCTTGCCGCTCTGGTAGAGCTGCAGCAGGGCGTCCAGGCCGAAGACCGAGTGGTCCACGTGGACCTCGAGGTTCACCTCGAAGTCCTCGACGCCGCTGCGGATGGTGCCCTCGAGCCTGGGCGTGACGTGGCGATACCGGAAACGCTGCAGGCGCTCCCGGCCCAGGATGGTCCAGTGGGACGCCAGCTCGCCGATCTGCTCCTCGAGGAACGTCAGGCCGTCCGAGGTGTCCAGGAGCAGGGTGGTGGGGTGCTCGCCCACGGGCAGGCCCGCCTCGTGCGCGACCTCCAGGGCCTTCCGCTCCTTTTCCCGGTCGCGGATGACGAACGGGGGATCGTGCCCCTCGGGCGCCTTGAGGACGGCGGGGGAGGCCTCCGAGAAGACCTGGAGCTCCACCGGGTCGCCGTAGCGGAACTGCAGCTGGACCTTCAGGTTCTCCCCGTCCTCTCCGAGGATGAGGAGCGGCTCCACGTGGCCCACGTCGGGCAGCACGCCCGGCTCCGCCTCCACCCGGATCAGCTCCTTCATGCGCATGAGGCCACGCTCGAGGAACGTGGGGACCTCGCGCGGCGGCATCCGCGCCTGGCGGCGGCTGAGCCCGTAGATGATGGTGCCCGCGCCGGGGCCGCCGACGATGGGCATCAGCGTGGCGTCGCCGTCGAACAGCCACGCGCTGAGCGGGCTGCCGAAGACGCGGCTCCGCTTGTCCAGGGTCCGGCGCTTGCCGTTGATGATGACCTGGATCTTCAGCGACAGGCCGCCGTTCTTGAGCGCGTCGACGCGGACGCGCGGCCGGACGGGCTCGAGTCGGATGTTCAGGCGCTTGTCCGAGTCGCCGAGGTAGACCTCCGGCACCCGGTGCAGGGCGCGCATCAGCAGGTCCAGGTTGGCCTCGTCGGCCAGCAGGACCTCGTCGCTGTCCGCCTCCAGCAGGCCGCCCACGCGCGCGGCCAGGACCTCGTCCGGACGCGACAGGCCGAGGACGTCGGGCTCCTTGAAGAGCGCCTCCTTCGCCTGCTCGGCTGTGTACGGCCGCTCGGCGCCGCGGCCCCGCTTGCCGTAGCGGGCCTTGATGAAGCGCACGCGGACCGAGTCGTCCGGGTTCAGGGGCAAGCCCAGACGAACGATCAGCCTTCCCTGTGTCTCGTCCTCACCCGCAAACTCCGACGCGACATCCTCGGCGTCGTCGAGGATCCGGCCCCAACCGGCGCTCTCGGCGCTACGAAGGGTCGGATCGGCCAGTGCTGCCAGCGCCACGGCCACTTCATGCTTGCAGTAGCCGTGGGATTGAGGGCAGGTGCACTCGGCTTGGTGAAGCCGACCGTCCTTGCCCGAAAGCCGAATGCGGACCGCATAGTTCTCACGGCCACTCCCCGTGACCGTCCCGACGACGGAGTCACCCTCTCGCCGGGCCTCTACGACGCGTCCGCTTGCGAAGTACTGGCAACCTCTCGTGAAGGTCTTCTGGCCGACCTGCTTCCGGAGCTTGCGGGTGCGGAGCGACTCGATGTCGACCGCAACCACCATATAGACGGCCTCTAGCAGAGCGGCTCGGGCGACGCAAGCGAATTGACGCATTCCGACCGTGTCGAGCGGGGCCTCCGCGCGCATCGGTCCTTGCCCGCGGCGCACGGGGTCCTTAGTCTTGCGGCTCGACGGCTGCAAGGAGTCCTGCGATGGCGACGGTGTTCTGCAAGCGATGCGACAAGGATGGCCCGGAGATCGAGGCCAGGCTCACCTTCAGCGGTGACTTCGCCGACAGCATCCGCGCGAACATCTGTGCGGACTGCTGGCGCGAGTGGATGGACATGCAGATCAAGGTCATCAACGAGTATCGGCTGCACATGGGCGAGGCGTCCCACAGGGAGACCCTCGCGAGCGTCGCGGCGCAGTTCTTCCGGCTCGACGGAGGCAGCGGCGAACTCGGGCCGGGGCCCGAGGGCGGCCTGGCCTGACCCATGTGCACCCTGCTCGTCGCGCATCGCGTCTGGCCCGAACTGCCGCTGCTCGTGGCGGCCAACCGGGATGAGCAGCTCGCGCGCCCCGCCGAGGGACCCGCGGTCCGCGACGACGGCCCGCGGCCTGTGGTGGCGCCCCGCGACCGTGTCGCCGGAGGCACCTGGCTGGGAATGAACGACGCCGGCGTCGTGGCCGCCGTCACGAACCGCTTCGGCCCGCCCCCGGACAGGAGCCGGCGCTCGCGCGGCGAGCTCGTCCTCCGCGCGCTGGAGGAGGGCGACGCGGCCGCCGCCGGGGACGCCATCGAGGCGCTCGCCCCGACGGACTACAACGGCTATCACCTCGTGGTGGCGGATCGGCGCGAGCTTCACGTGCTCTGGTCCGACGGCGCCCGGCTGGCCCGGTTCCGGGGCCACGCGGGTGTGCACGTCGTCACCGAGCGTAGCTTCGACGCCGCCCCCTCCCTCCGCTGCGTCCACCTGGAGCAGGCCGTGGAGGCGTGGGAGAGCGGACCGATCCCCGGCGACGAGGACGTCGCGTCGCTCCTGTCCCGCCACGACCAGCCGCCCCTCGAGGGCATCTGCATCCACGCCGACGCTATGGGCTACGGGACCCGCTCGTCGTCCATCCTGCGGCTGCCCCGCGACGGCGACGCCCGGTGGCTGTACGCCGGCGGGCCGCCCTGTCGCGCGGGGTGGGAGGACATGTCGGGGCTCATCGCCCGGCTGTCCGGGTAGGGCAGGGCGGCTCCGAAGGGGAAGGTGCAGTAGGACCGCCGTCCCAGCGAACACGGCCGGTGCCCGGGACCGCGGGCGTCCTCGCCCGCGGAGCGGATATCCCGGCGGGAGCCGATCGTTCACGTCCAGGACCACGTCCACGTGACAAAAAAAGAGGGGAGCACCCGATGGATGCTCCCCTCTTCGACGCCATCCGGCGTGGTCGGGGCGACTGGATTTGAACCAGCGACTCCTTGACCCCCAGTCAAGTGCGCTACCAGACTGCGCTACGCCCCGTCTCGGTCGGACGGCCGCCGCGGCCGGGGCCGCGGACTCTCGACTCGATTGTCAGACCCCGCCGAGCTCAGGCGTCGGCTCCGTTCTCGTTCAGGGCGTTCTTGAGGACCTGGCTCGGCTTGAAGGTGAGGACCTTGCGGGCCGAGATCATGATCTGCTCGCCCGTCTGCGGGTTGCGGCCTACGCGAGCCTTCTTCTGACGAACGACGAAGTTCCCGAAGCCGGAGATCTTGATCTTCTCGCCGTCGCCGAGTGTGTCCTTCATCGTCTCGAACACGCTCTCGACGATCTCCGCTGCATCCCGCTTGGAGTAGGAGCCCTGCTCCCGCAGCTTCTCGTAGACTGCCTCGATGATGTCCGCCTTGGTCATCGGCCGGAACTCCTCGGCTCGTCCTCGTCCTCTCCGCGGGCCGGCGGCCCGGGAGCCTCATGCGCTCGCGCGCACCTTGTCCACGATCCGGGTGAACCCGGCGGGGTCGTGCACCGCGATGTCCGCGAGCACCTTCCGATCCAGCTCGACCCCCGCCTTGCGGAGGGAGCCGGTCAGCTCGCCGTACCGGGTGCCGTTCATCCGCGCCGCCGCGTTGATCCTGGAGATCCACAGGCGGCGGAACGTGCGCTTCTTCTGCCGGCGGTCCCGATAAGCGTAGGTCCACGCCTTGAAGACCGCGTTTCGAGCGGTGCGATACAGCTTGCTGCGTCCGCCGCGGTACCCCTTCGCGTGCTGGAGCACCCGGTTGCGTCGTCGCCGCGCCTTGTAGCCGCGCTTCACACGAGCCATGTCTATCTTCTCCGTCTCGTCCTGCGGCCGCGGAGGAGGGCGGCCATGACGGCCGCGATGGGCCTCAACCGTTGGGGATCAGCCGCTTGATGAGCTTCTCTTCCGGGGCGGCGATCAGCGCGTTCTTGCGGAGCCGGCGCTTCCGCTTCGGCCGCTTCTTCGTGAGGATGTGGTTCGCGTACGCCTTGGATCGGCGGACCTTTCCCCGGCCGGTGAGCCTGAAGCGCTTGGCGGCCCCGCGATGGGTCTTGAGCTTGGGCATGGCGTCCTCTCGTGGAGGTCGTGGTACGAAGAGCCCGCGACATCTGCTGAGCGGCACGGGGGCTCCACACGATGCCCGAAGCGCTCGATTGGTAGGCACGGGCGGGATTGAACCGCCGACTTCTACCGCGTCAAGGTAGCGCTCTCCCACTGAGCTACGTGCCTATAGCTCGCTTCGGGCGAAGCGTGCGCGTGAGTGTGGATTCGGAATCCCAGTGTTGTCAAGGTCTTTCAGCGGCATCCGGCGCCGCCGGTCTCCCCGCCGAGGGCGTCGCTCGGGGCCACCCGACGTTGGGGCCGCGGAAGCTAGCGCGGGCCTTTGGGTGCGTCAAGGCGGAAAATCACGAGCGTTTCGTCCGGCGCCGTCTCGGGCCCGCGCTGCCTGACCCTGCGCTGACCCTGCGCGCGCGCCGGGAGGCCCGTTTGTCGCAGGTCCGCGTCGAGGCCTAGACTGGGAGGACACCCCACACGGACAGCGGGAGGAGCCCATGCCGAGAGCCATCAGTCCGGTCACCGACGAGGTCGTGCGCGAGATCCCGGAGGACGACGAGGCCACGGTCGAGCGGAAGCTGCAGGCCGCGGACGAGGCCTTCGGGTCATGGGGGCGGCGGACCATCGCCGAGCGGGCCGACCTCATGCGCGCGGTGGCGCGTCTGATGCGGGACCGTGTAGAGGAGCTGGCGCCTCTGATGACGGAGGAGATGGGCAAGCCGATCAAGGAGGCCCGGGGCGAGGTGGGCAAGTGCGCGTGGGTCAGCGAGCACTACGCGGAGCACGCGGAGGAGTACCTGGCGCCCGTCGAGCTCGCCTCCGACGCCACGCAGAGCTGGGTCCAGTACCAGCCCCTCGGGGTCATCCTGGGCATCATGCCGTGGAACTCGCCGTTCTGGCTGGCCTTCCGATACGCCGCGCCGGCGCTGATGGCGGGCAACACCTGCCTTCTGAAGCACGATCGGCACGTCCCGGGCTGCGCGCGGGCCATCCGGGATCTCTTCGAGGAGGCCGGCTATCCGCCCGGTGTCTTCGACGTGCTGTACATCGGCTCGGATCGCGCCGAGCCGGTCATCAAGGACCGCCGGATCGCCGGCGTGTCGCTGACCGGCTCCGCGTACGCGGGCGCCATGGTCGGGAGCCAGGCGGCCTCGGCCCTCAAGCCGTCGGTCATGGAGCTCGGCGGGTCCGATCCCTTCCTGGTGTTCGCGGACGCCGACCTGGAGGCGGCGGCCCGCATCGGCAAGACCGCCCGCATCATCAACGCGGGGCAGTCGTGCATCGCCGCCAAGCGGATGATCGTCGAGGAGGCCGCGTACGACCGCTTCGTGGAGCTCCTCGAGGGCGAGCTGAAGGCCCTGAAGCTGGGGGATCCGGCCGACGAGCAGACGGACGTGGGCCCCATGGCCCGGAAGGACCTGCGCGACGATCTCCACAGGCAGGTGCGCGAGAGCATCGAGCAGGGCGCCGCGTGCCGCATGGGCGGCGAGCTCCCCGAGGGCCCGGGCTGCTTCTACCCCGTGACGCTCCTCAGCGACGTCACCCCGGAGATGACCGCCTTCCGGGAGGAGACCTTCGGCCCGGTCGCCGCGGTCGTCCGCGCTCGGGACGAGGGGGAGATGATCGCCCTGGCCAACGACACGCCCTACGGCCTGGGGAGCAGCGTGTTCACCCGCGACACGGAGCGGGCCCGGCGCGTGGCGGCGCGCATCGCGGCGGGGCAGGTGGCCATCAACGGTCTGTCCAAGACCGACCCGCGCCTGCCCACCGGCGGCATCAAGGACTCGGGATACGGCCGGGAGCTGGGGCCGGACGGCATCCTGGAGTTCGTGAACCGGCAGGCGGTCTGGATGGGCCCGAAGCGCGTCAAGGCGGACTGACGGCGACGCCGCAGCCTGACGAGACGCGCGCGAGCCTCCTCCGCAGCGAGCCGGCAACGGGCCTGCCCCTTTCATCGGGGGTGCAGTTTCCTGCATAGTGCCACTCGAGAGGGAGGCCCGATGACCGGACGCGCTCGCTGCAAGCTCACGCCGATCTGTCTGCTGGTCCTGTGGATGGGACTGACGATCGCGCTGCCCTGTCGGGCCGCGGCCGGCACACGCGTCCAGTCGCTGTGTCCCCTGCGACTCCTCGGCTGGGTCGCCGGATCGCTGCAGCTCCGCACGAGCTTCCTCCCGCCGGTGGAGCACTTCCACCACGCGCCGGACGAGCCGCACCTGGGCCTGGTACGCGCGGTCGGCCCGACCACGGTGCTGGGCGTGCACGACGACTACGTGGACCCGGAGTACGACCTCCGCCTGCGTCCGGAGGGGGTCCTCGAGCTGTTCGGCATGGAGTCGGACGGCACCGCCCGCAACGTCTTCCGCCTGTTCACGCGCGGGAGCAGCGTCTCCGAGTCGACGCGCATCCGGTGCAGGCCGAACTGGAACGGCGTCTCGCTCACGGCCATCGCCGACTTCTGAGGGCCCTGCGGGCCAGCTTGACGCCCCGGAAGCCCGGCCGCACCCTGGCCTCATGGTCGTGGCCCTCTGCGAGGTCGAGTTCGCGCTCTACGAGGTCGGCAGCCTCAAGGTGAAGCGCAAGATCGTCCGGAAGCTCGTCGACCGGGTTCGCGCCCGGTTCAAGGTCTCCATCGGCGAGGTGGCGGACCAGGACGTGCACGGGCGCGCCCGGATAGGCTTCGCGCTGGTGGGCAGCGACGGTCGGGTCCTCGAGTCGACCCTCGACAAGATCCTCCGGTTCATGGACGAGCTGTACGTCGCCGAGAGGATGGACGTCGATCGGGAGATCTTCCACTGGGGAGAGCTCTGAGGCCGCCCCGGTGTCGCCCCCGGGGCGATGAAACCCGACAATGCCCCACGACACGCCGAGCATCGGGTGTTGTCCGGAGGTTATGTCCGTTCTGGCTTGTCAGTGACGAGCGCGGGTTCGTATCCTCCGGACGTGCGACAACCAGCCGGCGCGAAGGTCGCCTGCACCGGCCCGGTGGGTGTCGTGGACATGGTGCTCACAGCGGTTCATGGCGGCCTTGGTCAGGCCCTTTCAGGGAGGACTGGCACGGCGTCGGCGTCTCCACGGCCCTGCAAGGAGACCAGCCAATGGACTGCTCGATGATGCGGAAGGTGGAGAAGGCGCGGCAGTACGCGAGCGAGCGCGATCGCTTCACCTTCGACTCCTTCTCGATCAAGTTCCGCGGCAGCCACCACGACCACGCCGTCTCGTTCAACGGGGGCGGCTTCGAGTGTGACTGCGAGTTCTTCCACACGCACGGCGCGTGCAGCCACACCATGGCCGTCGAGCGGATGCTCGACCCCATGCTCCACGACGGCGCCTGACCCCGCGTAGCCGTCCAATCCGCGCCGCCCGGGCTCGATTCGCCGGGCGGCGCCGGGTCGATCCTCTTCGTCTCCCATCCACGCCCGAGCGGGGCGACACGCCGAGCGTCCGACCGGCGGGGAACCGGTCGGACGCCCGGAGGGCCGTCACTCTGCGGGCGTCATCTCCGTCCACGGGAAGCCGCCGCATCCGCCGTTGGCCGGATCGGAGTCGTCGGCCGTGGCCTCCGAGTCCCAGGCGGCCTGCTCCGTGTCCAGGCCGAAGTCCACGGTGCAGTACCAGAAGGCGCCGTCGGCCGCCGGCTCCGTCCAGACCAGGCGGTTGAACTTCTCCGGGTCGAATTCCGCGTCGGCGGGGTTCTGCGTCACCGCCACGTTGATCGCGTTGTCGTAGCCTGCGAGGACCTGCTCGCCCCACGCGTCGGCCGTGATGGCGAGGGTCGTGTCGTAGTCCGTGTCCCAGGTGCCGGCCACCTCGACGCCGTCGGCCTCGCCCGGACCCCCGCCGGACGTGTCGTCGTCGCACCCGGACGGAGCCAGGGCGAGCGTGATGGCCGCGAGCCATGCGAGGGGCAGAAGGGTGGTTCGTCGCATCGGGTCGTCTCCTCTGTCTGGCCGCCGGGGGAGAGCAGAGGACGTCCGATCGACACGACGGGACGGCCCGCCCGCTTCCGCCCGAAGCGGCAGGTTCCATACACCCGTCAGGAGGTCAGTATCCTGGCTCCCGGATCGTCCTCCCCCGAGCCTTCCCAGCGCCGGAGCGCCAGTGGCCCCTTCGGGGTCGTCACCGGATACAGTTGCGGGGGCAGCGCCGGCCTCGCACCGGCTTCCTGTCCCCTGCGGGTGGGGCGTGCTTAGTCGCCCCGCCGCACGCTGTCAACCGGTCGGGGTCAGCGGGCCCGGGCGGTCGCAAAGTCGACCGCCCTCCTTTGCCCTTGCCCTTGCCCTTGCCCTTGCCCTTGCCCTTGCCCTTGCCTGCTCTCAGACGCGCAATATTCATCGTTTCCGAGCGGGTGCGATCCGGCGCCGGGCGCCGTACCTGTCGATCATACACATCTCCCCAGCACCGAAGGGCTCGCGCCAAGGCGCCAAGCCGCAAAGCCGCGGAGGACATGGGGAAGATGCAGTACAACCGCCGTCCGCGGCGGTCACTCCCCGATCCGTCGGCCCTGGCGGCACGAGGCGGCCCGGCCCGGAGCCCACTCCCGATGGGGGCGAAACGTCGAGCCCGGTGAGCCCGACCACCTCCACGCCCACGACCACGTTTCGTGGGCTCTCGGCGACTTGTGACCAATTGACAGGCAAGATGCCCGCCGTCCAAGGGGCCCGTCACCGGGGACCGCGGACGTCTCGCCCGCGAAAACGGAGCCGGCTGCCTCGTCAGGAGGGTACAGCGACAGCCTCATCTTGCCCGCGACGGATGAGGCTGAGAGGGGCGAGGTCCGCCGGGAGACGCGATCGCCCCGGTCAGCGGGCGGGTGCGAGTTCGGGCGACGGAAGCTCCAAGCGCTCGCCGGCCGGGGCGCCTGTCTCGCCGGTGCTCTCCAGGAACCGGAAGAACGGCGTCTGCGTGGAGAGGATCAGCCACGAGTCCTCGTCGAGGACCTGGGGATATGCCTCCATCGTGCGGAGGAACTGGTAGAAGGCCGGGTCCGCGGAGTAGGCCTCCGCGTAGATCGCCGTCGCCTCGGCGTCGGCCGTGCCGCGTATCCCCTGGGCCGCCTCGAACGCCTCGCTCTCGATGCGCTTGAGCTCGCGCTCCTTCTTGCCGCGGATCTCGGCCGCCTCGCCCTGGCCCTCGGAGCGGTAGAGCTCCGCGATGCGCTGTCGCTCGGCGATCATCCGCTCGTAGACCTTCCGGCGCACGTTCTGGTTGTAGTCGATGCGCTTGAAGCGCACGTCGATGACCTCGATGCCCAGGTCGGCCGTGCGCTTGGACACCTTGGTGAGCATGCCCTCCATGATCGCGGGGCGGCCGATGTCGACGGGCTCCAGGGTGGCGGCGCTCTCGTCCTCGATGATCGGGTCGACGGTGGGCTCGCGGTTCGAGGAGCGCACCAGCTGGAGCAGGTCGTGGTTGGCGACCGCGTTCCGGGTCTCGCCGTCGATGATGTCGTCGAGCCGCGACTGCGCCCCGTCCTCGTTGCGCAGGCGCTGGTAGAACAGCAGCGGGTCGATGATCCGCCACCGGGCGTAGGTGTCGACCCAGATGAAGCGCTTGTCCTTGGTGGGGATCTGGTTGACGTCTCCGTTCCACTCGAGGAAGCGCTTGTCGAAGGCGTGGAGCTCCTGGATGAACGGCGTCTTGAATTTCAGGCCCGGCTCCGTGATGGGCTCGCCCACCGGCCGGCCGAACTGGGTGATCACGACCTGCTCCGTCTCGTCGACGACGAACGCCGCGCTCACGAGCGCCGCGATGGCGACGCCCAGGAGTATCAGGCCGAGCGCGGCGAGGATCTGCTTCTTCATGGCGAGCCTCCTCGAGCGCCGAGGGAGAAGGGCACGAGGGGGATGGTCTCGGTCGACCCCTCGTCGACGACGATCTTCCGGCGCACCTTCGGGAGCACCTCGGCCATGGTCTCGATGAACATGCGCGTGCGGGTCACCTCGGGGGCTCTGCGGTACTCCTCGTAGATGCTCCCGAATCGGGCCGCCTCGCCCTCGGAGCGGTTCACGCGATCCACCGCGTAGCCCTCGGCCTGCTGGATGGTCCGCCGCGCCTCGCCCTTCGCCCGCGGGATCTCCTTGTTGTAGGCCGCCCGGGCCTGGTTGATGAGCTTCTCGCGCTCCTGCTGGGCCTCGTTGACCTCGTTGAAGCTCGGCTTCACCGGGTCGGGCGGGGTGATGTCCTGGAGGATCACCTGGCGGACGCGGAGGCCCATCTCGTACTGGTCGGAGAGCCGCTGGAGATCCTCCTGGACCGCCACCGCCAGCTCCGTGCGGCCCACCGTGAGCACCTCGTTGACCGTCCGATCGCCGATGACCTCGCGCATGACCGCCTGGGTCATGAAGCGGAAGGTGTCCCGTACGTGCCGGACGCGGAACAGGTACTTCACCGGATCGCCGATGCGGTACTGCACGGTCCAGTCCACGTCGACCACGTTCAGGTCCCCGGTGACCATGAGCGACTCCTGGGAGAAGTCGCCCTCGGCGTACTGCGAGTCCACGCCGGCCTTCACGGTGCGGAAGCCGAACTCCTCCTTGAGCTGCTCCTCCACCGGGACGGTGTAGACCTTCTCGATGCCGAGGGGCAGCTTCCCGTGCAGGCCGGGGCCGGCCTGGCGGACGTGCTCGCCGAGCCGGAGCACGATGCCCACGCTGTTCGCGGGCACCTGGAACCAGGAGGTGAACGCTACGGCGGCGACGAGGGAGGCCAGCAGGATCCAGACGATCCACTTCGGGCGGAACTCGATGGAGCGCCGACCGCCGCCTCCGCCGCCTCCGCCGCCGCCGGGGCGAAGCTCGCGGATGGTTTCTTCGAAGTCCATGGCCGGCACTGTACACCCGCCGGTGCGGCCCTGCACCCCGTGACGATCGGGTTCGTCTTGACGTCGCCGGGGCGGCCCGGGTATCGGATGCGTGGACGGCGCAGGAAGTCGGTGCGAGGCCGACGCTGCCCCCGCAACTGTATCCGGCGACGACCCCGAGAGGGCCACTGGCGCTTCACGCCGCTGGGAAGGCTCGGGCGAGGACGACCCGGGAGCCAGGATACTGCGCCGCCCGAGCAGACGGCATCACCGCTTCGGGCGGAGGCGGGTGCGGTCGACGGTCCCCGAGAGGCCGGCGCCCGTCCCCGCGCCCCGTCGGAGCACCGGCCACGGGGACACTGGCGATGAGACGACGGGTAGGAGCGACGGGGCGAGCCGCGGCGGCCGCGCTGCTCGCGTGGACGTGCGCGGGCTGCGACGGCGGCGGGGCAACCCCCGACGCCCGGCACGCGGACGAGGTGATCGAGGCCCCCGGCGTGGTCGTCGAGGCGTACGGCGATCCCGCGCGGGCCGTCAACGGCGTGCGCGGCGGCGGCGCGACGGCGGGCGGGAGGGACGTGTACTCCCTGGGCCGGGACGAGGACGACGGCGTGCTCGTGCTCCGCTGGGCGGG
>JBNJGB010000042.1:0-54281 GCA_051747385.1 Myxococcota bacterium | reverse complement strand
GATGGGTTTTGCGCGTCTGAGAGCAGGCAAGGGCAAGGGCAAGGGCAAGGGCAAGGGAGGGCGGTCGACTTTGCGACCGCCCTGCCGTGCGCTCCGGGGGCCCTTGACCGTCCCCGCCGAGGCGTGGCACGAGGCTGGGCACATCCTCCAGAAGGGATATGCCATGCGGAGGATCCCACCGCGTATCCGGGCGGTCTCGGGAGAGGTGACGTACGAGACGGAGGAGGCCCGGGACCAGCTCGGCCTCGGGCGCGGTGTCCTGTTCGGGCTGTAGGGAGACGATGGCACGACTCGACGCAAGAAGCATCCCGGCGCGCGCGCTGCTCGCGGCTCTCCTCCTCTTCGGCGCCGATTCGGCGCGGGCCGGCAACGACGACGAGGTCCTCCTGGGCAACGACGCGGCCCTGACCGGCGGCGCGGTCACCGCGACCGTGAGCGACGGCAGCGCGCTCTGGTACAACCCGGCCGGCCTGGCGGGCGTCCGGCGGAACTCGGTCGACCTGAGCGCCAGCGCGTTCACGCTCCGGAGCTACGACGCCCCGCGCTTCATCTCCGTCGCGGGAGGTCCGTCCACCGGCGCGTCGGTCCGGGAGTTCGTGTCCATCCCCAGCGCCCTGACCATGGTGCGGCGACTCGGGGAGGACCTGGAGCTGGGCCTGGGCCTGTTCACGTCGGAGAGCAGCGACTACGTCCTGCGCGAGACCCTGGTCACCCGCGCTCCCTCCACGAGCTGGGTCCTGAACGTGGCCACGTCGAGCGCGGCGTACCACGGCGCGGCGGGGCTCGCGTGGCGCCTGTCGCCCGATCTCCGCGTCGGCTTCGGGCTCCTCGGATCCTACCGGGCGGCCTCCTCGTCCGGCTGGTTCTTCGCCGGGGCCAGCGGGACCGACGGCGCCTCCGTGGTCAGCGGGGCCGGCACCCAATCGTCCGCGCAGACCCTGGGCCTGCAGCTTCGCGCCGGCGTCCAGTGGTCGTTCGCGGAGCGCTGGCGACTGGGGGCCTCCATCCGGAGCCCGGAGATGGTCTTCTTCTCCACGGCGGACGTGAGCGAGGTGCAGGTGGAGGCCCAGGGCGGCGGCGGCCAGCAGACGAGCATCTCCCTGACGCCGGTCGAGGACGAGGACAGCTCGGGCGGCTTCGACATGTTCCTGCCGGCGCGCGTGCGGCTCGGCGTCGGATGGGAGGGGGACCGCGGCCGCTTCGACGCCGAGGTGGACGTCCAGCACGGGGTGACGGCGGATCTGCCCTTCGGGGAGGTGGAGCGCGAGGCCGTGTGGAACGCCCGCGTCGGCGGCCGCGTGGACGTGAGCCCGACGGTGTCCCTCGGGTTCGGGGCCTTCACGGACCGCTCGGCGGAGCCCGACCCGGAGGACTTCGCCGAGCTCCACGTGGACTTCTACGGCGTGACGACGGGCGTCCACTGGGAGACGGCCCACCGCCTCGCCGACGACGAGGAGACCCCGGACTTCGTCCTGTCGACGACCGTGGGGCTCCGCTACGCCTACGGCACCGGCGACATCGGGAGCCTCCTGGTCGACTTCGCGACCGACGAGGTCGCCTCGTTCCCGGCGGAGTCGCTCACCGTCCACGAGGTGAGCCTCCACCTGGGCTCGGGCATCTGGTTCTGACGTCGGGCTCAGCCGGCCGACAGCACGACGGGCGCGAGCACCACGAAGTGCAGCGCGGCCGCGACGATGACGAGCAGGTGGAAGATCTCGTGATAGCCGAAGGTCGCCGGCCAGGGGTCGGGCCGCTTGAGCGCGTAGATGACGGCGCCGGCGGTGTAGGCGACGCCGCCGGCCAGGAGCAGGACCACGCCGGAGAGTCCGACCCCGGCGAGCAGGTGCTCCCAGGCCAGCAGGGCGATCCAGCCCATCGCCAGATACAGGATCGCGCTCAGCGCCTTCGGGGCGTGGACCCACAGGAGCGACTGGAGCACGCCCACGAATGCACAGGACCAGGTGATCCACAGGTGCAGCCGGCCCTGCTCCTCCGGGACCACGAGCATGGCGATGGGGGTGTAGCTTCCCGCGATCAGCACGTAGATGGCCGCGTGGTCCAGGCGACGCATCCACCGGCGGGCCGGCGGGGACCACGTCGGCCGATGATAGACCGCGCTGACGGTGAACAGGGCCGCCAGGCTGAACCCGTAGACGGCCCCGGCCACCCGCGCAGCGCTCGTGGGCGCGGACGCCACCAGCCAGACGGCGACCGCGAAGGCCACCGCGCTGACGATCTCGTGCGAGACTCCGCGGAGGCGGGGCTTGGGGCGTCTCATCGGGGGGGAGCGGGTCATGCCTTCCGCTCCCCCCGACCCGGCCCGTGGGGCCGCATCAGCGCTTGGAGCCCTTGTCGCCTCCCTTCTTCAGCGCCCCGATGATCTTCTGGGTGAGGTCGACCGTCTCGACCTCGTCGCTCGCGTACGAGACCTCGACGGCCACGAGATCGATCCCCTCGGCCTTCGCCACGTCGGGCACCGTCTCCCGGACGGCCTTCTCGAAGTCGTCAAGCACCTTCTTCTGCTGCGCCTGCGCCTTCTGCTGCAGCTGCATCATCTGCTGCTGATCGCCCTGCTGCTGCGCCTTCTGCATGTCGGCCTGCACCTTCGCCATGTCCTCCATGGCCTTCTTCTTGCCGGGGTAGCTCTCGAAGACGACCTGGGGCTCGTACGTCCCCACCTCGAGCTTCGGCGCCCCGTCCTTGGCCGGCTCGGCCGAGGTCGACGGGGCCACCAGGAGCAGGGCCAGGGCGGCGACGGCGCTCGTCAGGATGGTGCGGGGCGCCATGCGATTGCGGTGGGTGTTCATGTCCATGGGGTCGAATATCCTCGCGTTTTCAGGGTAGTTCACGTCGTGCGCGACGGAGGCACCGTAGTCGCCACCGCCCGTAGTCGCAAGGAACGCAACGAGCGGCCGTTTTCATTCCATCGCATGATCTACGACACGGTTCGTGAGCGCCTCCCGCGGCGCCGGCGCGCCGACCAGACCGGCCTCGCGGAGGCTCCCCCCCGCTCGACGTGCCCGCCGGCGTGCCGCGCGAAGCGGCCCGCGTTGCGCGAATGGACGGGGTCGTCGTCGTCCCATGGCCAGGCGCCGAAGACGCCGCGGCGATGGTCCCGGAAGGCCTGCGCCAGCTCGTCTCGGGTGTTCATCACGAACGGTCCGCGCCGGGCGAGCGGCTCGCCGATGGGCCGCCCCTGGAGCACGAGGATGTCGCTCGCCTCCGCCCCGTTCCGCACCTTCACCGCGGTGTCGGGGCGGACCCGCGCGCCCGTGCCTTCCCCGCGGAGCCGGGCCAGGCTCGCCTGCGTTCCTCACCATCCGCCGGCTGCAGCCCGGGATCCACCCGCGCCTCCCGGCGCTTCGCCCGACGCCTTGTGAGGAACGCAGGCTAGCGCATCCCACGCCCCCTCATGAAGGCCGCGTCCACATCGAAGGCGCTTCGGCGAGTGGCCAAGTCGAAGCCGCGGCGGTATGCTTCGGTCATCGGCTCAGCTCCGTTCGGCCAGCAGGCAAGACGATGGCGACACATGGACGCCTCGATGCCCGGCCCGCGCTCGTCGCCTTGACGGTGGCGGTGCTCTCGCTCGTTCTGCCCCCGTCCGCGGGCGCGGCGGAGATCGAGCCGACGCCGTTGACGCTCGAGGACGCGATCGCGCGGTCCGGGACACACAACGCGCAGCTCCGCGCAGCCTCGGCCAGCGCCGACGCGTCGGCGGCACAGGCGGACGAAGCGCGCTCGGCCCTGCTGCCGCGCGCGGATCTGAGCGAGACGCTGATCCGGACCGACGGACCGCTCCAGGTCTTCGGGGCCCGGCTGTCCCAGGAGGCCGTGGAGCAGCAACACCTGCAGGTCTCCAGCCTGAACGAGCCCGATCCCCTGACCGACTGGGCCACTCGACTGTCGGTGGAGGCTCCGATCGTCCACGTCTCCGGGTGGTACGCGGTCCGGGCCGCCGCGCGGGGGGAGGACGCCGCACGAGCGGCCGTCCGCGCGGCCGAGGCGGAGGTGGTGGCGGGGACCGTGCGCGCGTACTTCGGGGTGAAGCTGGCCGACGCCCGGCTGGCCGTGGCGGAGGAGAGCCTGGAGGCCGCGCTGGCGGACCTGGAGCGCATCGAGGCCTTGCGCGCCGAGGGCATGGCCACGGACATCGACGTCCTCGAGCTTCAGACCCACGTCGCGGCGCTGGAGGAGCGGCGGATCGCCGCCGAGGGGGCGGTGGACGTCGCGCGGGCGCGGCTGGTCCGGGTGCTGGGGGCGCCGCGCGACGCCCGATTCGCCCTGACGACGCCCCTGGACTCGCCCGCCCCGGCGCCGCTCGAGGAGGCCGGCGATCCGCTGCCGGATCACCCCGACCTGGAGCGGGCGGAGGCCCTCGCCGAGGCCGCCGAGGCGCAGAAGACGCGGGCGAAGATGGCGTTCCTGCCGTCGCTCCACCTGCAGGCCGCCCTGGAGTCGCACCGGGAGCACTTCACGGACGAGTTCGCCAACGGAGAGCTCCTCCACTGGTTCGTGGGGCTGTCCCTGCGGATCAACCTCTTCGCGGGGCTCGGGGATCGGGCGCGCCTGGACGCCGCGAAGGCGGGCCGGGAGCGCGCCGATGCCATGCGCTCGGACGCCCGGGACGCCCTGGACCTGGCCGTCGAGCAGGCCCGGGTGGCGGTCGCGCAGGCCGACGCCCGGCTGGAGGTGGCCCGGGAGGGCGTCGCGGCCGCCCGGGAGCGACACCGCCTGGAGCGGGCACGCCTGGAGGCCGAGATGGCAGAGACGGCGGACCTGCTGCGCGCGCGAGCGGACCTCCTCGACGCGGAGTCGCGCCGCCTGGCCGCCCTGTACTCACGACACGTGGCCGCCGTCGAGCTCGCCGCCGCGCTCGGCACGCTCGATCGCGGCTGGAAGGAGACCAGGCCATGACCACGCGGAGGAAGGCTCGGCTCGGCCGGGCGGCCGCACTGCTCGCGGCCACGGTGCTGGTCCTCCTGATCGAGTGCGAGGGGGGCTCCGACGAGCAGCCGATCGCGCCCGAGCCCGAGCCGGTGAGCGTGCAGACGACGCCCGCGTCCCTGGAGGAGGTGGACACGCACTACGTGGCCACGGCGACCATCCGGGGACGGACGACGGCGGTGCTGACGGCCAGGACCATGGGCAACGTGCGGGCGCTCCACGCAGCGCCGGGAGATCGCGTGGAGGCCGGCACGCTCCTCGTGGAGCTGGAGGCCGAGGACGTGCAGGCCGGCCTCGAGGAGGCGCGCGCAGCGAAGGCCGAGGCGGAGGCGGGCATCACCACCGCGCGGAGACAGCTGGAGGCGACGCGGGCGGCCCTGGGCCTCGCCGAGGTGACCCGGGGTCGTTTGAAGCGCCTGGAATCACAGGGAGCCGTCACGAAGCAACGCCTCGACGAGGCGGAGGCGAACCTGCAGACCGCGGAGGCGCGAAAGCGACAGGCCGACGCGGGACTCCGAGCGGCTCGCGCGCGGTCGAACCGGACCCGCGCGGCGATCGAGGCGGCCGACGCCCGCGTGGGCCATCGGCGGATCGAGGCGCCCTTCGCCGGACAGGTGGTCTCGCGGTCCGTGGACGTGGGGGACATGGCGGCGCCCGGCGTGCCGCTCATGACCCTGGAGGAGGCCGGGGTCGTGCGCGCCGAGGCCGTCATCGACGAGTCCCTGGCCGGCCGCGTGCGGGTCGGCGACCCGGCGGAGGTGATCGTGGAAGCCGTAGACGAGCGCTTCACCGGGAACGTCGGGGAGGTGGTCCCGGCCGTGGACGCAGCCTCCCGCACCTTCGTGGTGAAGGTGGACCTCCCGGCCGACGAGATCGGGACGACGCTCCCGCCCGGCATGTTCGCCCGCGTGCGGCTGCGGATCGGGACCGGCGAGCGACTGCTCATCCCGGCGTCGGCGCTTTCACCCAAGGGCCAGCTGGATCGGGTGTTCGTCGCCGACCCGGAGGCGGGGCGGGCGCGGCTGCGGATGGTGACGATCGGCGGCGAGCGGGGTGACCGGTTGGAGGTCCTCAGCGGGCTGGAGCCGGGTGAGCCGGTCATCGTCGAGCCGCCGTCCGGCTTGCGGGACGGCGCGCCCGTGGAGGTGGGGCCGTGAGCAGGCAGGGCGTCGGGATCGCCGGTCGCCTGGCCGGCGCGTTCATCCACTCGAAGCTCACGCCGTTGTTCATGGCCGCGTCGGTGGCGGTGGGAGCGTTCGCCGTCGCGCAGCTTCCGCGGGAGGAGGAGCCCCAGATCATCGTCCCGATGATCGACGTCTTCACGGGGATGCCGGGGGCCTCGGCCGAGGAGATCGAGGAGCGCCTGACACGCCCCGTGGAGTCGCTCATGTCGGAGATCCCGGGCGTCGAGTACGTGTACTCCACGTCGAGCCCGGATCGCAGCATGGTCATCGTCCGGTTCGAGGTGGGCTGGAACGAGGAGGATGCCATCCTCCGGGTCCGGGACAAGCTGGCAGCCCACGGCGACGGCATCCCGGAGGGGGCGCAGGGCCCCCTCGTGAAGCCGCGGTCCATCGACGACGTGCCCGTGCTGAGCCTGACGCTGTGGAGCCGGAGGTACGACGACTACGTGCTGCGCCGGATCGCTGGCGAGCTCCGCACGGAGATCGAGGCCGTAGAGGACGTCAGCGAGGTCACCATCATCGGCGGCCGGCCCCGAACGATGCGCGTGATCCCCGATCCCGAGCGCATGGCCGCCCGGAACGTGACCCCACTGGCCGTGATGCAGGCGCTGCAGGCCGAAAACGATCGGCTGCCGGCGGGCTCGTTCGCCGAGGGCAACCGGGAGTTCCTGGTGGAGACCGGGACGTTCCTGGAGGACGCCGAGGACGTGGCCTCCGTGGTCGTGGGCGCGACCCGGGGGCGGCCCGTCTTCGTCCGGGACGTGGCACGGGTGGCCGACGGAGCCGGGGAGCCCACGACCTACGTCCGACACGGCCAGGGCCCCGCGGCCGAGCCCCCGCCGCACGACCCCGGGTCACACGAAACAGGAACAAACTCCGCAGGTTGGAACGACCCCGGGACGTGGCCCGCCGTCACCCTGGCGGTCGCCAAGCGCAGCGGCACCAACGCCATCGACGTGGTCGAGTCGGTGCTGCACAAGGTCGACGCGGCGAAGGGCTCGCTGGTGCCCGAGGACGTGCAGGTCACCGTCTCGCGGGACTACGGCGAGACGGCCAACGAGAAGAGCAACGAGCTGTTGTTCCACATGGCCATCGCGGTGTTCAGCGTGGCGCTGCTCATCTGGTTCACGCTGGGCCTGCGGGAGTCGGCCATCGTGCTCCTGGCCATCCCGGTGACGCTGGCGCTCACGCTCACCGTGTTCTGGCTGTACGGCTACACGCTCAACCGGATCACCCTGTTCGCCCTCATCTTCTCCATCGGCATCCTGGTGGACGACGCCATCGTCGTGGTGGAGAACATCTCTCGGCACTATCGCCTGCCCGAGAGCAAGGACCGGCCGCTGCGGGAGATCGCCGTCCGCGCGGTGGCGGAAGTGGGCAACCCGACCATCCTGGCCACCATGACGGTCATCGCGGCCATCCTCCCGATGGCGTTCGTGAGCGGGCTGATGGGACCGTACATGCGGCCGATCCCGGTGGGCGCCTCGGCGGCGATGGTCTTCTCCCTGCTGGTGGCGTTCGTGGTGACGCCGTGGGCCGCCATCCGCCTGCTGAAGAGCAGCCGGGGCCACGAGGAGGTCGAGGGCCGCACGACACGCTGGTACCGGAAGTTCATGGGGGCGTTGCTGGCCACGGGCTGGCGGCGGTGGGGCTTCCTGGCCCTGGTCGTGGCCCTGCTCCTGGCCGCGATGTCCCTCGTGGCCATCGAGTTCGTCGAGGTGAAGATGCTCCCCTTCGACAACAAGGCCGAGTTCCAGGTGGTGGTGGACATGCCGGAGGGGACCACGCTGGAGCAGACCGACCGGGTGACGCGACGCCTGGCGGAGGAGGTGCGCGAGCAGCCCGAGGTGATGGGCTACCAGACCTACGTCGGGACGGCGGGGCCGTACACCTTCAGCGGGTTGGTGCGGCACTACTTCCTGCGATCGGGGTCCAACGTCGCCGACGTGACCATCCAGCTGACGCCCAAGCACGATCGCGATGCCCAGAGCCACGACGTGGCGCAGCGGTTGCGCGAGGCGATCCAGCCCGTCGCGAAGCGGTTCGGGGCGCGGGCCAAGGTGGTGGAGGTCCCCCCCGGGCCGCCGGTCATCCAGACGCTGGTGGCGGAGATCTACGGCCCCGACCACGAGCGCCAGATCGAGATCGCGCGAGACGTCCGCGCGCTGATGGAGGAGCACCCCGGGGTCGTGGACGTGGACTGGGAGGTGGAGCATCCACAGCCCAAGGTGCGCCTCCTGGTCGACGAGGTGAAGGCCGCGCTCCACGGGGTGGACGAGGCGGCCGTGGCGCGCACGCTGCGACTCGCGATGTCCGGCGCGCAGGCGGGCCTCCTCCACTCCGACCGGGACAAGGAGGAGGTCCCGGTGCAGGTGCGCCTCGACCGGGCCACGCGCTCCGATCTCGACCGGCTGGGCGCGCTCCGGGTAGCGAGTCGCGACGGGCGGCAGGTGAGCCTCGCCGAGCTGGTGAAGCGGGAGGAGACGGCGGCGGAGCGCAGCATCCAGCACAAGAACCTGAAGCGGGTGGTCTACGTCACCGCGGACCTGGCGGGCGAGACCGAGAGCCCCGTGTACGCCATCCTCGACCTGGCGCCGAAGCTCGACGAGCCCCTGGCCGAGGGATACGCCATGGAGCAGCACACGGCGAGCCAGCCCTTCCACACGGACCGCTACTCCATGAAGTGGGACGGCGAGTGGCACATCACGTACGAGGTGTTCCGCGATCTGGGCCTCGCCTTCGCCGCGGTGCTGATCCTCATCTACGTGCTCGTGGTGGCGTGGTTCCAGTCGTTCATGACGCCGCTCATCATCATGAGCGCCATCCCGTTCTCGCTCGTGGGGATCCTCCCGGCCCACGGGCTCATGGGCGCGTTCTTCACCGCCACGTCCATGATCGGCTTCATCGCGGGGGCCGGCATCGTCGTCCGGAACTCCATCATCCTGGTGGACTTCATCGAGCTACGCCTCGAGGAGGGGGTGCCCCTGCGACGGGCCGTCGTGGACGCGGGCGCGGTGCGCTTCCGGCCGATGCTGCTGACGGCCGCCGCAGTCATGGTGGGGGCGGGGGTCATCCTGTTCGACCCCATCTTCCAGGGCCTGGCCATCTCGCTGATCGCCGGCGAGGTGGCGTCCCTGGCCCTGAGCCGCATGACCGTGCCCGTCATCTACTTCATGGTGAAGCGCCACGAGCCGAGGCATCGCGAGGAGCCGGAGCCGCCGGGCCCGACGGGCGAGGCCGGCTCCCCGCGGCCCGTTCACGGACAGGGGTGAGTCATGAGCACGGTCCCGCCGAAGCGGATCCTCCTCGCCACGGACCTGAGCGACGCCTCCGCCAACGCGTCCCGATGGGCCGGGAACCTGGTGCGGTGGTTCGATGCCTCGCTCACCGTGGTGCACGTGGAGTACGTCGAGCTGCCGCCCTACTTCAGCCCCGGACAGCACGAGCGGCTCCGGGAGCAGCTCCGGCTGGCGCGGGAGGCCGCCGCACGCCACGTCGTCGAGGCCACGGAGCCGCTCCTCGGCTTCCGCCCCACCGCGACACGCATCCTCGAGGGTCCCCCCGCGGACGCCATCCCGAAGGCGGCGGTCGACCTGGACGCCGACCTGGTCGTCCTCGGAACCCACGGCCACACGGGCCTCGTCCGGCTGTGGCTGGGCTCCGTGGCGTCCGGCGTCCTGGCCGACTGCGCGCGCCCCGTCCTGGCGGTCCACTCCGAGGCCTCGAGCGATCCGCCCGCCCGGATCTGCGTCGCCGAGGACGACACCACCGGCCACGAGACAGCCGAGGCCTGGGGTCGCGCCCTGCACATCCCCGTCGAGACCCTGGCCGCCGACGGCGAACCCCCGGGAGGCGCCCTGGTCGTCACCGCGGAGCCCCACCCGGAGCGAATCCTCCGCCGCCTCCCCGTCGCCCTCCTCGTCGTGCCCTCCGAGCCCTGACGGTTCCGGACGACAAGGCCGACGCCCGACAGCCGGCTCACGATTTGCGTCCGCGCATCGGGCTCAGGCATCATCCTGCCCCTCCAGCGCGGGCCGCAGAGTCCAGAGGCGAGCCTCCACTCTCCCCCAGGAAGCCCCGCCGATATCGCGAACGAGCGACCCGTTCTCGCGAGGGGCGGCAGCCCGGCACGAGACTCCGAATGCCGATCGACGTCCTCTACATCCACCCCGGTGGGCACATGAACGACCTGGTGGTGCCCGCGGGCGCCATCTCGTGCATGAACGCCCTGGACTGCTCGAAGCTCGGCCGATATGCCTTCGAGGTGACGGACGAGGAGATCCGGAAGAGCCACGTCGTCGCCATCGACCTCCACTGGGCCATCTCGCTCCCCGCGTTCGGCCACCTCGTGGAGCGCGTGCGAAGCGTCCACCCGGGGGCTCTCATCATCGTCGGCGGCATCACGGCCGGGCACTATGGGCCCGACCTGTTCGGTGAGTACCCGATCGACGCGGCCGTCGCCGGCGACTCCGAGACGTCGTTCCGCGCCCTCGTCGACGCCTATCTCTCGGGACGCTCCTTCGCGGACATCCCCAACCTCGTCCTCCCGGGGCCGACCGTCACCCCGTATCGAAGGATGACGCGGGAGGCCTTCGACCAGACCGACTGCATCTCGGCCGAGTGGTTCCCCACGTTCGATCGGAGCACACACTGGAGCAGTCGCGCGTTCTCTCACGCCCGGACGATTCCGGTCGCGCGCGGGTGTCCGCTCCGATGCCCGAGCTGCTACGGGTCGTTCGCCTCGACCTTCGGCAGCGGCTTCCTGTGGCGCTCGCCGAAGGGGCTCGTGCGCCAGGTGCGTCGCGCCGAGGAGCTCGGAGTCCGGCAGCTCCGCCTGTTCATGGGCAAGCTCCCGCCCCGCCTGCTTCGGGATTACACGGCTGCGCTGGCCGAGGCCGGACCGATGAGGTTCGACGACGGCATCGGTGTCTTCCTCTGCTCGCCGCCAGCGATCGAGGACCTCGACGCGTTCGAGAGAGCATTCGAGAACGGCATCGACATCTCCGCCGTCCCTCCCGCGGAGCACGTGCCCACGCCCGGTCCCGTGCGCCTGAAGAGCGAGATGGAGCGCTGGCGTGCCGCCGCCGAACGGGTGGACGGATCGCACGGGCTCCGGATGGAGTTCTGGACGGAGGACGCCGACGCACATGAGGCGCTCCTCGCGGCCATTCCCATGGTCTCCGAGCGAACGGGATCCAAGCGCAGCAGCCCCTGGGACGTCTTCCGGCCCCGAGACGGGCAGCCACTCCCGCCGCTCGACACGTTGTCGGACTCCATGAAGCCCCTCTGGACCTTCTATGCGGCACGGCTCCTCAGCCCCGCCCTCGCCAGCATGATGGCGCCGCTGCGGGATCTCGACGACATCGACATCGCGCCGCCGGCCCATCCCGCCCCGGAAGGGCCCCTGCGAGGCTACTGGGACGAGGTCGTCGAGCAGTGGGACCGGGTGCGACTCGCGATCATGCCCGGCCTCCGCTTCTCCGCCGTTCCGATCGCCACGACGGGCCGCCTCGCCCGCCCGTCGGGCTCCTCGCCGCTGCTCGCCGGGCGAGCAGGGGTCGCCCGTCCCGTGCACGTCCGATCCATGTCGCTCGACGCCCCGATAGCGCTCGAGCCGTTCATCGACGAAGCTCGCGTCACCCTCATGGGGCGCGGCACGCTGCCCGACGGTTTCGACGGGCTCGCCATCGTTCCGCACCCGCCGGACGGCTCACCGCTCGATGCCGGGTTCTTGCGGCGTCTGAGTCCATCGGGGCTGCTGACTCTCACCGTGCCCCGGGACGTGGGCGCCTTCGAGCTGGACATCAGGCTCCTGTTCCAGACGGCCACGCTCGTGTGCACGGGCGCGGACGGCCAGGTGGTCTCGGCCGGTCGCGCCGATCTCGAGTTCTATCGGCTATCGCCTCCCGCACCATCCGGCGGGCCGCCGAAGGCTGCCCGGTCGAACGGAGAAGCCCCCCGATGAGCTCGGACTCGTCCGCTCCCCGCGCTCTTGGCCGATCTCCGTGGAGAACCCGCGCCACCCTGCTCGCCTTCTACGGACTGGCGACCGCGCTCATCATCTGGATCCAGTGGCTACGGATCGGCGCGCAGAGCATCGACGCGTGGGTCTCCTGGTCCGCCTTGGCTGCGATCGTCGCCGGTGATGCGCTGCTCACTTTCTGGTACGAGTGGGCTCCCTCGAGCGCTCGTCACCGTGGCTTGTCGGCGCTGTGGGTGGGCCTGGGGATGGTCGGACGTGGAGCGTGCTGGACGCTCCTCTTCTACGGGCTGGTCGAGTGGCCCCTCGTGACGGAGTCCGTGTACTTCCGAGGCGCCTGGCCAGGAATCCCGTGGCGGATGCTCCACTTCCTGGCCTATACGCCCTGGCTCACCATCGTGGCCCTGCTGGTCTGGCTCGTGGCCGCCGAGCTCCTCGTCGTGCGGCGTCGGGCTCTCCGCGGCGTGGTGTTCATGGGTCTGCCCGTAGCGCTGCTCTATGCGCTCCTGGTCACCTTCTATCACGTGTCCCTGCCGCAGGCGTCGCCCACCGAGCTCGAGCGCCAGGCCGGCGTGCGCGTCGTGCTGGATGCTCGGGCCCTCCCCGAGGAGGCGGCAGAGTCCTGGCGCTATCCGCGCGCGGTGGTCGTAGACGAAGACCGCGGCGCGGCGTGGGCCTCCCTCGGGCAGACCCTGGGCTCGGACCACACGCACAAGCCGAACGTGTGGAGAATCCCCCTCGATGGCGGGTCGCCGCGCTTCGTCCGGGCCAACCAGGTGCGTGCGCTGGCCGCCGCCCCCGGTACGGATCGGCTGGTCTATGCGCCGTGGTTCGAGCACGCCGTAGTGGTGGCGAGCCGGACCGACCTGGACGTCGTGGCCCGCGTCGCCATCGACCCACAGCGTCTCGCTCTCGGGAGGGACTCGGAGCCCACGAGCGCCGTGGCGGCTGGCTCCGCCGTCCTGGTGGCCTACAACGCGAACCCCACGCTCCTCCGCGTGGACACCAGGAGCCCCGAAGAGACGGCTGTTGTAAACCTGCCCGAGGAAGGGATCTCCCGCCAGGGAGACCAGTGTTGCTCCACGGCGCCGGGGCCCGACCCCGGCACCGTCCTCGTCGGGGGCGGACACGTCGGAGGTGGCTTCGTCACCCTCCTGGACGTGGACACGCTCGAGCCCCTCTGGTGGGCTCCCTCGCCGACGCTCCCGAGCTCGCTCGCCGTGTCCACCGTTCAGCCCGACCTCGCCTACCTGACCAGCGACGTGACGGGGCGGCTCCTCGTGCTCGACATGGGGGAGCGCGCGGTGCGGGACGTCTGCTCCATCCCGTTCCAGTCCACCGTGTCATGGGACGAGTTCCGGGACGAGCTCGTACTGGTCGACTACATCGGCGGAACCGTGCGAATCCTCGGGCCTGACTGCGTGGAGGAGCGGCGCTGGGACGTGGGGCCCAAGCCCAGGGCGGTCGCAGCCACCGCCTCCGGGCTGTACGCGGTCTCGGCGGCGGGCCTCGTGTTCATCGACCGTCCCGGCGCCGGAGACCGGGAGCACCTCCCGAAACGAGCCGACACCGACGTGATCGGTCCGCTGGACGACTCGCGGTTCGTCGAGTCCGGTCGGGAGGACGCCGACGAGGAGAGCGAGGCGATGCCCTGATTGATGCCAGCGTGCCGTCCTCGCCCGCGCCAGGCGCGAGGTGCGCCGCGACTCGAGGTTCCACCGGATCGCGACTGTCGAAGCGACGGGTGTCCCGCGCACACCATCGGAGACTTCGCGACGGGCGTCGACGGTCGTGAGGACGGCCCAACCGCTCAGCTCTGCCCGACGGGCTCCCGGTGCAGTGCGCGCAAGACGCTGAAGAGCCTCCGGGAGCGCGCCACGCAGGCGTCACGGACGCCGGCGCCGGGGCACCCGATGTGACGGGTGGGCAGGGTGCTCGGGCGCTACGGGCAGGACAAACGCAAAGTCGGAGGAGTGAGGGCCGCGCGGCGGTACGGCGCCCGGCGCCGGATTGCACCCGCTCGGAAACGATGGGTTTTCCGCGTCTGAGAGCGGGCAAGGACGAGGGAGGACGGTCGACTTTGCGACCGCCCTGGCGCTACCGGGCCGCGCGCGTGACGCTCGGCGGGAATCATGATAGCCAGAACCGGCCGCGGCGAGGCCGACACCGGGGGGACGGCCTACGCGGCTCCATGTCTCGATGAGAGTCGGCACCGTGCTGGCAGGAGTCACTCGTTGGAAACAGCCGTAGCCAGTCCGCCCGCCCGAGCCACTCGCGCGGAGCGATCCGCGGAGTGGGCCACACGCATCTGGCCGTGGGTCACCTTGGCGTACGCCGGCATCTTCGCTGCTGCCTCGCCGTGGTTGTTCTTTCCCCACCCCGACCTCGGACCCTATCTGGTCGCCATCTGGCTGAGCGCCGGCGCCTACCTCGCGTTCCGCGACCGCCTGCCAGCGCGCTGGCGGAGGCCGGCCGCGGTGGTGGCGGCGCCGTTCGTCCTGGCTGCCGTGGCGCTGTTCGCATTCTCGGTCTTCTTGGGCGGCGGCTTCCTCACGTTCGTGTCGTGGCCGGCCCTGGCCGTCCTGGTCGGCGTGGGGCTCGGCGGGCTCGGCGCCCGGTTCGTCCTGTGGCGCCTGCGGCCTTCTTGGCGGCCCGTGCTGCGGCTCGTGTTCGCCACCTGCGTGCTCATGGTCGGCATGGCCTGGTACGCGACGCTCGCGGTGATCATGCGACCGGTGAGCCCGACGACGTGCGCCGAAGTCGCCGCCGACGACCGGATCGAACAGGTCTCACCGCCCGGCTGGGTAGCGGAGTACTCCATGGGGTCCAGACTCCTGGTGCTCCCGGAGCGCCGACTCCTCATCGCGACCTTCAGGCCCGTCGGCAGTTTCTGGCTCCCGTTCTGGTGTCCCACGGGGACCATGCGTCTCGCCGTGTTCGATCTCGACGCGCCGCCCGGGGAGCGAATGATCCAGGAGATACCGCTCCCGGACGACAAGCTGGCCGAGGAGGTCGTGTACGACGCCGAGCGCCAACACGTCCTCGTGCTGCGGAATGGGCGGGGCGCGTGGGCGGGCTCCGTCTCCGTCTTCCGTCTGGATGACGCCGACCGCCTGCACCTCGTGCGGCACGTCCCCGTCCCGGATCCCAACGACATCGCGATCGACGAGGCCCGCGACCGACTCTACCTGTTCGGACAGACCATGAAGTGGGTCATGCTGGACGCCGAGACGTTCGAGAGCCGGCCGCTGAAGGAGATCGACGCACGACTCGAGGAGTTGACGCTGTTCAACGTGCTGGACACCGAGCACCTGCCCGGGACGCCGTACACCTACCTGAGCTTCGTCGGGACGGGAATCGCGGTCGTGGACATGCGCAACCGGGAACTGCAAGCGTCCGTGGCCGGGTTCGGCGGCGGAGACCTCGAAGCCGTCCCGAGCACGGGGCACCTCCTGCAGACCGACGGTCTCCAGGGCGCGCTGCGCGTCTTTCGGCTCGACGACCTCGAGCTGGTCGAGTCGAAGCCGCTCGACTACACGCCGCGCCCCGTGATGGCCGACCCCGCGCGGGAGCTGTTCGTCCTGGGTTCGTGGCTGCCGGGGGAGATCCACACGTACGACCTCGGGTCGCTTCGAGAGTACGGCGAACCGATCCCGATCGGGCCCTACGTGCGGAAGCTGGCCTTCGACCGCGTAACCGGCGATCTCTACGCCACGTCCAAGTGCGGCGTCATGCGCGTGGATGGGAGCGCACTGGAGGCCGACGAGCCTACCGCAGGACGAGATAGTGCTGCCCGTGCACCGGCCGCACGGACGCGTAGTACAACGACCGCATCATCGGAGCGTTCTCCAGGAGCACCCTCCCGGTGAGATAGTCGGCGTGCGGCATCACCGCCCTGATGTAGCACCGGAGCAGCAGGCCACCGAGCCGCCGGCCCCGGCAGGCGGGGTCGATGAAGGCCACGCGCTCGAACGTGTAGCGCCTCCGGCTGCGGGCGGGCGGCAGCGAGAAGATCTTCCCGGCTTCGACGCCCACCGGTCTCCCGCGGTCGAGCAGGACCACGGCCTCGTCCGCGAAGTCGGACGTCAGGCAGTTCCGGGTCATCTCCGTGGTGTAGGCACGACGTGGCCCCTCCGGCAGGCGCGTCTCGCGCTGGAGCCAGCTCATGGGTCCCAGGCGACGCGCGATCTCGAGGAGGGGCTCCAAGTGCTCCGGCGCGTAGGGGACGCACTCCAGGCCGGCCGGTGTGTCGGGCGGCCAGGCGAGCTCCGCCGGATCGATGCGCTGGGACGGGGCGACGATGCGCACGGCGGACGCCGCGAGGCGCCACCCGCACGCCTGCAGCACGTCCAGGGTCTCGAACTGTCGGGCGTCCACGAGGGTGTGCACGTGACCGGCGTGCGCTCCGCGGAGGTCGCGCGTGATCGCTTCCGCGAGCGGACGGATCGCCTCGGCCTCGGCCGCGAACAATGGCACGAGCCCGCGACGGACGCCGAAGAACGCCGTGTCCCATGCGAGGGAGCGGAAGGTGGCCACCCCCTCGACCCCATGAGGACCGCGAGCGATCCACCCTCGTCCCTTCGCCAGGGCCGTCGCGAGGGCCTCTCGCGCCATGTGGGGGATGAGCGCGGACTCCCCCGACGGCAGCCACGCGCCGGGACCGAACGACACGCGTTCGAAGAGCGCGACGGCCTCCTCCACGTCGCGGGGCGCGAGCTCGGCGATCCGGATCATGCGGACGGCGCCGTGCGGGTGCGGGTCTCTCGGCGGGCCGCAAGGGCGGCCCCCAAGAGCCGAACGGCCGTGCGGACGAGTGTGCCCGGGACGAAGCCGCTCCGTCCCCGTCGCGGGAGCGGGTGTGGGACGATGACCTCGACCCCCTCCAGGCGGGCGAGCACCGCGAGCATCGACGCGAAGTCGGACCCGCCCCAGACAGCGCGAGCGGCGTCGGTCCGCCAAGCCTTGAGGATGCAGCCGATGTCGCCCACGGGGATCGGGAGCAGGAAGGAGAGCGCGGCGTTGACCGCCCACGAGCCGAGGAGGCGCCAGGCCGGGTCGGCGCGCCGGGTCCGGCGCACGCTGACGAGATCGACGCCGTCGTCGAGGAGGTCGACCAGCTCGAAGATCACCGACACGTCGTGGGGAGCGTGCGCCTCCATCATGACCACCTCGGAGGTGCGCACGTGTGCGAGCCCCGTGCGGAGGGCGGAGTGCATGCCCCGGTGCTCCTGATGCACGAGGACCCGCGCGTGTGGCCGTGACGCGACGTACCCCTGGAGGAGAACGGCGGAGTCATCGGTGCTGGCGTCGTCGACGAAGAGGAGCTCCACCTGGTCGGTGCGACCCTCCAGCGCGGCGTCGATCCGCTCCAGCGCATCGGGAAGGTCCGGTGCCTCCTCGTAGACCGGCACGAGGAGCGTGAAGCCCCTGGCGCCCTTCATCCTCGACCACCACGGAGATCGCGGAAGCGCTGCGGCTTCCGCTTACCCGGGACGTAGACGCGTGCGGCGATGGTCCCAGGGTCGCTCAGCATCACCTCCGGCCGGAAGTGGAGCTCGCGCGCGAAGATCTCTCGGATCGCCCGGGCCGGGTCCTCGGGCGCGTCGTCGGCCGCGGCGACGTGGAGCCGGATGTCCTCCACCCCGGTCTCCCGGTGCACCTCGAAGTCGAACTCGGTGACATACGGGATGGAGTGGAGGACGCCCTCGATGGCGACCGGGTACGTCGAGACGCCCCCCTTCGGCTTGAGGAGATCGTCGAGGCGACCGAGGACGGGGCCGAGACGCTCGGAGCGGATACCGCATGGGCAGGGCTCGGTCGCGAGCAGGCTCACGTCGTCGATGGCGTAGCGGATGAGTGGCATCCCGCGGAGCCGAAGGGCGGTCACCACCAGACGACCGGGTGTACCCGGCGGCGCCGGGGCGCCCGTCGAGGGATCGACCACCTCGAAGTAGTGGGCGGCGGGGTGCGTGTGGTAGCCGGTGTGGTGCGCGCACTCCACGCCGCCGAACGCGAGCTCGGTGCTCCCGTACGTGGCGCGAATCTCGCGGCCCGGCCAGAGCTCGCGAAGCGTCTGTCCGAGGACGTTGTAGCTCATGTCCGTCTCGAACAGGTTCTCGTTGACGATCATGAGCTTCCGGAGAGGCAGGTCATCGAGGAGGCCACGCTCCCGGGCGACCTGGCCCAGGCGCCGGGCGAAGCCACCCGTGGCGAACATCCCGGTCACGCCGAGCTTCGATACCGCCTCGAGCTGTCTCACCGCGTCGCCCGGCCCGAAGCGGACGGTCCCGGCGCCGCGTTCCTGGAGGCTCATCCACATGCTGATGCCGGCGACCCACATGCGCGCGCCGAGGGGGAACGTGATCTGCACGAGGTCGCCCGGATCGATGCCTCCGACGGCCATCAGATCGGCACCCTTGCGCGTGTGGTTGTCGAGGTCCTCGGCCGTGTACCGAAGCGTGATGGGCGCCCCGGTGGTGGCGCTCGACGTGAACACCTCGCGCACATCGTGCGACGCGACGGTCGTCATGGCGTCGTTGTGGTCCCGCACGTCCGCCTTCGTCATGAGGGGGAGCCGCGCGAAGTCTGCGAGCGTCCGGATGTCGTCCGGCTCGACGCCGAGGCGGGCAAGGCGCTCCCTGTGCCAAGGGCTCCTCTCCGCGGCATACGCGAGGATGTCGCGGATCCGCTCCAACCGATATCGGTTCAGCGCTTCGTCCGACGCTGCGAACAACTCGGACACGGGCGCGCGCCGCGGCCTGGCCTCCATGATCTACCCCCGGCTGGAGCTTCGAGGGCAGGAGTGACGCTCCGTGGAGAGAGTCCCTGGCCTCGCTTCGCCAGAACCATGCCAGAGCGACGTCGAACCGGTCAACGGAGCAGCGGGGACAGCGCCAGCCCCACCACAGCCCACCGCCTCATCGTCACCACCTCCGGCCACGGGGAGCATGGCGACAGCGGGGAGCGCTTGAAATGCGCGAGTGCGACAGGCATGACGAGCGGCGTCGTGGTGCGACCTGCACGCGCTCGACGGGAGGAACGAGATGGCAATCGCGAAACGATGGCTCCCGGGCTGCCTGGTCGCAGGCGTCGTGGCGCTGGCGGCGTGCTCGTCGGGCGAGGACGCAACCGGCTCCCCGGACGTCGGCGACGACGCGGCTGACGCGTCTACGCCGGCCGACAGCCCCTCGGCGGGCAACGACGTTCCTCGCGAGGACGCGAACGCCACGACCTGCGAGGATGGAGACCGCGCCTGCTCGGAGGACGCCTTCACCCTTCGGGTGTGCGAGGGCGGCGAGTGGACCACGACAGCCTGCATGGCGGACCAGGGGAAGCTCTGCCGGGAGGGCGAGTGCGTGGAGCCGTGGCGCTACGATGCCCCCGAGTGGCCGACCTGCCCGGACGTCGAACGAGGCACGCCGGAAGACCTGCGCGACAAGGCGCAATACTACGACGACATCGGCGCACGCCTGCACGTGCACCCCGAGATGCGCTGGGCGGCCGACGCGAGCCTCCCGCGCGAGGTCGTCGACTGCCCGGACCGACAGGCCGCGCCCTGCCACGGTCCGAACCCGGCCATTCCGCAGGAGGAGGCCACCTGGGAGGACGTCGTGGAGTGGCACACCGGCTCCAACGACGGCGCCCACAGCGGCCGGTACCTCGCCAGCCAGGCCCTTCGCTACGCGGTGACCGGCTCCCCGGAGGTCCTCGACAATCTCCGCCTGCTCATGGAGGGATTGCGCATCCGCATGGAGATCACGGGGGTCCCGGGGTTGTTCACGCGGCAGTTCGTCCCACCCGGGATCGAGGGCCTGGAGTGCCCGTCGGCGCTACACCAGTACGTCCCGGATCCGGAGAAGATCGACAACCAGTGGGTGAAGATCGACGACAACGGCTGCGCCACCGTCCGGGACGCCGACAACGAGGAGTGGGTCACCACCGACCACTGCGGCCCGGCGGAGTACGCGGGCTGGTGCTTCAAGGACAACGTCTCCGTCGACGAGTACGCCTCCCACATGTTCGCCCTCGGCATCATCGCGAGGACCGTGGACGATCCGGACATCCAGGACACGGTCCGCGACCTCGTCGGCGCTGTGGGTCACCACCTCATGGACCATGACCTGACCGTGGTGGACTGGGACGGCCGGATCACCCAGCATGGCCGCTTCTACCCCATGAGCTTCACGGACTTCCCGGGCTTCAACGCCCTGGTGAGCATGGCCTTCGTCAAGCTGGCGGCCGAGCTGACGGGGGACGAGGAGCTGGACGCGTACTACCACGACTGCCTGCTGCAGGAGTCGGGCGAGGACGACTGCCTGAACTCGAGGTGGGAGCTGCAGCCCGCGACCCCCTTCACCGACTACCTGAGCCCCGACACCATGGGGCTGTACATCGGCGAGGACGACTGCAAGTCGAACTTCAACAACTTCGACCTGGCGTTCCAGGCGATGCACACCCTGCTCCTGTACGAGCACGACCCCGATCTGCGTCGTCTGATCCAAGGCCACTACCGCGAGATGATGCGCCCCGAGGGGGACCACCCGAAGGCCGCCATCAACCACGACAACCCCTGGTACTACTTCATGTGGGCGGCCCTGAAGGCCCACGGTCCCGACCATGGCCACGACCTCGAGGCCGTGGAGCGCGGCATCTGCGCCAAGAAGCAGTTCCCAGCCCGCCAGTACGAGGTCGGCCGCGACCACTTCGAGATGTTCGAGGAGGCCTGCAAGGGACGGAAGGACACGCACTCCATCGTGGCGGAGCCCATCGAGCCTCCGGACCGCTGCCTCCACGCCACCCTGTGGGCCAAGAACCCCTTCCGGCGTCAGGTGTGCACGGAGAAGAAGTGGCTGGTCCACCAGCCCGGCGACTACCTCCTGACCTACTGGATGGGCCGCTACTACGGCTTCATCTCCGAGGACCTGTAGAGGTATGAGCGGACGCACCGTCGAGGAGCTGATCACGACCCTGGGTCTCGCCCGACACCCCGAGGGCGGGTACTTCCGGGAGACGTGGCGGTCGGAGTTGGAGCTGCCGGCCTCGGCGCTCCCGGACCACCCGGGAGCGCGCAGCGCCGGGACCTCGATCCTCTACCTCCTCCCCGCTGGACGGATCTCGGCGCTCCACCGGGTGCGATCGGACGAGCTCTGGCTCTTCCAGATGGGCGACCCGCTGCGGCTTCGGCTGGGCCCGGAGAGGGACCCGCTCGAGGAGTACGTGCTCGGGCCACGACCGGGCGACCGGCTTCAGGTCCTCGTGCCCGCGGGGTGGTGGCAGACGGCCGCGCCCATCGACGGGCCGGCCGGCTACACGCTGGTCGGCTGCGTCGTCGTGCCCGGCTTCGACTTCGCGGACTTCGAGATGGCCGACCAGGGCTGAACGTCCCTCACAGGTCGGCCGGGATGAAGCCGTGATACCGCCCCATCCAGTAGGGGAGGAGATAGTCGCCGGGCTGGTGGACGACCCACGGGGCCTCGTCGCACGAGTGCCGCGTGAAGGTGCCGTTCCACCACAGGAAGGTCTCCGTGCAGCGGTGGGCCGGCGGGATGGGCTCCTCGGCCTGGGAGTCCCCCAACCGCCCCTCGCAGTAGTCCTCGTAGAGCGCCGCGGAGTCCTCCGCGCGGAGGGCTTGGGAGGCCGGAAACTGTCGCAGCATGCAGACGGCCGTCTCGACCGCGTCCTCCGCCGGGGCGTGCTCCTCCGGCTGAAAGGCCGCCCACATGAGGTTGTACCAGGCGTTGTCGTGGGTGATGACCGCACGGGGGCCGTCGTAGTTCACCACCTGCTCGTCCATGACCTGCTGCGCCAGGTCCCGCAGGTCCGGGTCCTCCGTCGTCCAGATGAGAACCTGGAGTGACGACATGCTCATGGAGAAGTTGTTGAAGTTGCTCTTGCAGCCCTGCTGGCCGGCGTACAGGCCCATGGCGGGGAGGTGTTCCGTGTACGGCGTGCCGTCCTCCAAGAGGTGGTCCAGGCACTTCCCCCGGTCGTCGTCCTGGATCAGACAGCCCCGGTAGAAGTCGCCCAGATCGGCGCGGTCCGTCAGCACGACGCCGAGACCGACCCAGGCCAGGGCCTCCGCCGCGAGGAAGCCGGGCGTGTTGTAGAACGAGGTGGCGTAGAGCTTGCCATGCTCCGTGACGCGGCCGTCCCAGTCCACGAAGGTCAGGTCGTGCTCCATGAGGTGCACCGCGACCTTCTCGGCCAGGTCGCGGACCGTGGCCTGGACGTCGGGCACGTCGACGAGCCTCGCCACGGCGGCGAGCGCCAGCATGTGGCCGCCGTACTCGTCCTGGGAGACGTTGTCGAGCCAGCAGTAACCGGCGAACTCCTCGGAGATGCAGTGGTCCGTGGTCGTCCACTCCCCGGTCTCGTGGTCCACCACGCGGGCGCACCCGTCCTGGTCGATGCGCACCCACTGGTTGTCGTCCTTCTCCGGGTCCGTGGTGTACTGGGCGTCCCCCTCCGGGCACGCGATGCCGTCCACGCCGGGCGGGATGAACTGCCGGGTGAAGACGCCGGGCACCCCCGTGACCTCCATCCGCGCCACCTCACCCTCGAGGAGCAGGCGGATGTTGGCGAGGGCCTCTTCGGAACCCGTGACCGCATGGCGATATGCCTGGGACGTCAGGTACAGGGCGCTCCACAGACCGTCGTTCTCGCCCGTGTGCCAGCGCGCCACGTCCTCCCAGGTGGCCTCGGACTCGGGCACGGCGGGCTCCCAGCAGGGACCGTCCACGCCCGCCGGGCAGTCCACCTCGACCCGCTCCAGATCGACGTTCGTGATCCACTTCAGGTCCGGGTGGACGTGCAGGCGAGCCGCGATGTCATCGTAGGATGCCGCCTTCTCGGCGAGGCTCTCCTCGGTGGCGAGCGGCTCGTCCGGGCAGGTGCTCCACGTGGGGCCGGGGTCGGGCGGCGTGTCGGAGTCCCCGTCCGGGCCCGCGTCCTCGGCGCCGTCCGGTGCCACGTCCGCGCCCGTGTCCGGAGTGGCGTCGGCCGTGGCGTCCGCGCTGGGCGCACCACCTCCGTCGTCGCTCCCGCACCCGACCAGGAGCGCCGTCGCCAGCATCGCCGCAGCCTCTCTCCTCACGCCCGCCTCCCGTGGCCCCGTGCAGCATACTCGGGCCCGTGCCAGCGCGCGAGAACGACCCCGAACAACCAACGCTTCCAGCACCTTGGTGCGACCCCGGGGCAGGGGGGAGGGGGCCGTGCTACTCCAAGCGGCGGGTGGTCGAGTGGGACATCCGTGTCGTCTCGGGGCCCCCCGCGGTGGCTCGGGCGACGAGGACACGGAGGCGGCGGACCCGCCGGATCTGCGCCTTGATGGCGGCCACGGTGAGGTCGTGGCGCGCGTGCCAGGCGGTGGAGCGGGCGAGGCGCCACAGGAGCTCCGGCTCCTCGAAGCCCAGGTCGCAGAATGTCTTCGGGCGCAGGAACTCCGCCGCGAACAGCGGCAGGGTGTGAGGCCGGAGCAGGGCCTGCAGGACGTCGCGAGGCCACAGCCACCGATAGCGGACGCCCGGACGATAGGAACGCCGCGGGCCCAGGGATCGCCCCTCCGCGAGGTCACAGAGCATGGCGATCTGGTCGGCGCCGGCGACGCGCGTGATGTCGATGGAGGCCGACACGCGCGGGTCCACCTCGATGAAGCGGAACCGCCCGTCTCTCCGATCCCGGATGAAGTCCATCTTCGCCACGCCGTGCCAACGCAGGCTCCGGAGGAAGGCGCAGGCCGCGTCCTCGAGCTCCGGCTCGTCGACCGTCGTGCCCGCGCTCGTGACACCGCCGGCCACCGGGTACTGCCGGTCCTTCCGGTGGCAGCACACCCCCACCGGCCTGCCGTGCTCGAAGACGCAGTGGACCACGTAGCCCGGGCCCGGGACGTACTCCTGGATGCTCGGATGGCCGTCGAACGACCCCTCCATGTCGGCGATCTCCTGCCAGGCCTCCTCGGTCTCCTCCGGAATCGCCGCAAAGCGGACGTGAGAGCCGGCGGTCCCGATCTGCCCCTTCACGACGACGGGGTGGGACAGCTCCGAGACCATGGACCGGACCTGCGCGAGGCTCGACGGATAGCGCGTCCGCGGGATGCGGATGGCCATGCGCTCCGCGTGGCGATACGCCGCGTTCTTCCGAAACGCGATCTCCCGGGCCTGCGGCCGCGGGAGGAAGCAGCGCACGCCGTCCGGGAGGTCGGCGCGATGGTCGTCCAGGATCTCCGCCTCCAGGTCACCGCACGGGACGACCAGGTCGAAGCGTCCTCGCTCCAGGAGATCCACGAGGAACAGGACGAAGGGGCCCGGCTGGTCGTACGGCGGAGCGACGTAGCCCTTCGTGCAATACCTGGAGGAGAACCACGGGCTCTCCTCCGAGCTCGAGAGGTGAGCCTCGTGGCCCGCGCGCGCCACGGACCGCAGCACGTGATAGGCCGACGTGACCCCTGCATCCAGTACCAGCACACGCATGCCCGTCGACGCTGCACGGAGCGTGCCGTCCCGTCAGGGCTCGCAGGTCGCTCCGTAGTGATGGCAGCGCCCCATCGAGGCGTGGTGGCACCTCCGGTAGGTCTCCTCCTCCGGATCGAACATGCACCCGTCGGGCGGCTCGCACGTCGCGCCGTAGTGGTGACAACGCCCCATCGAGGCATGATGACACGTCCGATACACCCCGTCGCCCGGGTCGAACATGCACGCTCCGGTCGGCTCGCACGTCGCGCCGTAGTGGTGGCACCGGCCCATCGAGGCGTGATGACACAGGTGGTACGCGCCGTCCCCGGGGTCGAACATGCACGGGGCGTCCCCGGCGGCCGGACCGCTCGCGAGCGAGATCGACGTGAGCAGCATCCACAGCCAGGCGATCATGGGAGGACTCCGCGCAAGGGTGCGCCCCCGATGGTACCCGAAGCAGCCAGGCCCTGCCTCAACCGGTGCCGGATCAGCTTGCTGCGCAGGGTCGTCGGCTTCAGGCCGGCCGGCGCGGCGGCCCCGTCGTCGCCGTAGATCCTGCCGTCGGTCCGTCGGAGGATGTCCTCGAGACAGTGGCGCTCGTTCTCGGCCCAGCTGGCCGGCCGTTCGGACGCCGTCGACGGGGCTGGGGCCGCGCCCCGGGGACCAGACGCGAGGCCCAGGTGCTCCACGCGGACGGTGCCGCCGGGCAGGAGGACCGTCGGGTTCTTGGCGACTCGGGACGCGACCTGCCTTACCATGGGCACAACGATCGACAAGGAGGTCACCCCCATGCTCGACAACCGTGAAGGCACCCGAATCCCCGACGTCACCTTCCGCGTCCGCGAGGGCAGCGAGTGGCAGGACGTCACCACCAAGGACCTGTTCGACGGCAAGACCGTGGTCGTCTTCTCCCTGCCCGGCGCGTTCACGCCGACCTGCTCCAGCGCGCACGTGCCGCGCTACGAGGAGCTGTACGACGCCTTCCAGGGCCTGGGCGTGGACGACGTCCTGTGCGTGTCCGTCAACGACACGTTCGTGATGAACGCGTGGAAGGAGGAGGAGGGCGCCGACCGGGTGACGTTCGTCCCGGACGGCAACGGCACCTTCACCGAGGGCGTCGGGATGCTCGTGGACAAGAGCGACCTGGGCTTCGGCAAGCGGAGCTGGCGCTACTCGATGCTGGTCCGCGACGGCGTCATCGAGAAGATGTTCATCGAGCCCGACGTCCCCGGGGACCCGTACGAGGTCTCGGACGCCGACACCATGCTCGGCTACCTCGGCGGCCAGGCGCCGCCGGACGTGCTGCTGTTCACGAAGCCCGGGTGCGGCTTCTGCGCCCACGCCAAGACGGCGCTCGGCGACGCCCGCCTGCCCTACACGGAGCTGCCCACCTCCCCGCGCATCCTGCGGGCCCTGCCCGGGAGCGGCCAGACGCCCCAGGTGTTCGTCGACGGCGAGCACATCGGCGGGGCCGAGGAGCTGGACAAGTGGCTCGGGCAGCGGAGGTCCTGAAGTCCCGGGAGCCAGGCCGCGGAGGCTCGCCCGGCACGGGTCTCCGCGGCGCCCCGCCATGGGAGAGGCGGTCCGCGGTCCGCTGACTCCTCGTTTCCCCCTGGACGAGGAGAGGACGTGAGCGTACGTGGAGCGCGGGGCTCACCGCGCTGCTGCTGGTCGCCTGCGGAGACGACAGCGGCGACGAGGCCTGCACGCCGGAGAGGGACGAGGGCTGCGAGACGGGCCTCGTCTGCGAGGAGGTGGTCGGCGAGGAGCCGGCGTGCTTCCGGCCCGTGGAGGTCCACGGGCAGGTGCTGGACGCCCTGAACGAGGACGCCGTCGAGGGGTCTCGGTCGTGGCGCTGAACGTGAACGGGATGCCCCGGACCGACCGGGCGACGACGGACGTGGGCGGGAGTCGGACCCCAGGAGCCTGTAGCGAATAGAATGGCTATGAATTCAGGCATATTCGGAGCGCCGGATTCCGGGCCCCACTGGCCGCTCACGTGATTTCCACAATTTGCGGCGGTTCAGGCGGACACGCCATCGCAGATGTATGGCAACATCTTGTCGCCCGTGGTGAGTGATCCCAGCGGGTTGCGTTCGGTTGGCCCCGATTCGCAACTCCCTACAAACTCCTAGCCGTCTCCACGAGCCGGCACGCGGACGGCACGCCCGTCGGCGACTCGGTGACCCTGCGCGTGGCCGCGCAGACCTGTCAGCCCTTCCCGAAGGCACCGCGGACGGCGCTCCCCATCGACCTGACGACGGCCGAGCGCGTGGGCGGAGACCCGGTCGTGGAGGGCCCCCTCACGACCGTGCTGTTGGTACCGCTGTCCGCCGGCGCGGCGATGTCCACCGCGATCACCGGCCTCGACGGCTCCTTCGCTCTGTTCAGCGTCCCGGCGGGCGCAGGGTCCTTCGTCACTCCACGGTGACGGACTTGGCCAGGTTGCGCGGCTGGTCCACGTCCGTCCCCTTGAAGTCGGCCATGTGATAGGCCAACAGCTGCATCGGCAGGGCCGCGGCCAGGGGCAGGACGCTCGGGTGGACCTCCGGGAGGGGGATGGCGAAGTCGCCCATGTCCGCCGTCTCCTCGTCACCCTCGGTGTGGACGACGAGCAGGGGCCCGCCGCGGGCCTTCACCTCCTGCATGTTGGAGCACGTCTTCCCGTGGTGTCCGTCGCGCGGGGCCAGCACGACCGTGGGCGTGGCCTCGTCGATGAGGGCGATGGGGCCGTGCTTCATCTCGCCGGCGGGATAGCCCTCGGCGTGGATGTAGCTGATCTCCTTCAGCTTCAGGGCGCCCTCCAGGGCCAGCGGGTACAGGCTCCCGCGGCCCAGGTAGAGCATGCTCCGGGCCTCGTACCAGGCCCGGGCGAACTCCTCGTAGACGCCGTCGTCCTGGAGCTGTCGCTCCATGTTCGCGGCCACCTTCACCAGGGCGTCCAGGTGGTCGCGCATGGTGTCGTCGTCCACCATCCCGCGGAGGCGTCCGAAGTGCAGCGCGAGCAGGTGGAGCGCCGCGACCTGGGTGGTGAACGCCTTGGTCGAGGCGACGCTGATCTCGGGGCCGGCGTGGGTGTACAGCGTCCCGTCGCTAGCGCGCGGGATGGACGACTCGATGACGTTGCAGATGCTCAGGACCGTGGCCCCGCGCCTCTTCGCCTCCTTGATGGCCGCGAGGGTGTCGGCGGTCTCGCCGGACTGGCTGATGGCCAGGACGACCGTGTTCTCGTCCATGGGCGTCCTGCGATAGCGGAACTCGCTGCCCAGCTCCACGTGGGGCGACAGGCCGGCCAGCTCCTCGAAGAGATAGCGCCCGACAAGGCCGGCGTGCCAGCTCGTGCCGCACGCGATCACGTAGAAGTCGGACAGCTCCCGCACGTCGGCCGGCTTCAGGTCCATCTCGGGCAGGTCCACGGTCAGCCGCTCCAGGGCCACGCGTCCGCGGAGCGTGTTGGCCACGGCCTGGGGCTGCTCGTGGATCTCCTTGAGCATGAAGTGCTTGTAGCCGCCCTTCTCCGCCATGGCGGGCGACCAGGTGACCACGCGCTCGGGGGCCTCCACCGGCTCGTCGTCCTCGATGCGCCGCACCTCCGCAGAGCCCTCCCGCAGCACCGCCATTGTGCCGTCCTCGAGGAAGACCATGCGGCGCGTGTGGGCGAGGATGGCGGGGATGTCGCTGGCGACGAACTGCTCGCCGTCCGACAGGCCCAGGACCAGCGGGCTGGCGAGGCGCGCGGCCACCAGCGTGTCGGGCTGCTCGGCGTCCAGCACCACCACCGCGTAGGCGCCCTCGAGCCGGTGGATCGCCCGGCGCACCGCCTGCGGGAGGTCGAAGCCCTTCTTGCGGTTGCTCCACACGAGGTGGGCGATGACCTCCGTGTCGGTCTCGCTCTCGAAGCGGTGGCCCTCCTCCATCAGCTCACGCTTCAGCTCCAGGTGGTTCTCGATGATCCCGTTGTGGACCACCGCGACGGAGCCCACCCGATGCGGGTGCGCGTTCATCTCGGTGGGCCCGCCGTGGGTCGCCCAGCGCGTGTGCCCGATGCCCACGTGCCCGTCGATGGGCTCGGTAGCCAGCGAGCGCACGAGGTTGATGAGCTTCCCCTCGGCCCGGCGGGTGCGAAGCTCGCCGTCCTGCACGACGGCCACGCCGGCGGAGTCGTAGCCGCGGTACTCCAGGCGCTGGAGGCCCTGGACGAGGATGTCCGCGCAGTCGCGCGGCCCGATGTATCCGATGATTCCACACATGCCCGACTCCCCCTCGAACGCACCCGCGGGTCCACCCCGGGTGCCGCCGAACCGCTGATCGCGCCCCCGCTAGTTGCCCTCGCGCTTGGCGCGGGCCCTGGCCTCCTCGCGAGGCCGGCGGTGCCGCTCGTAGTAGCCTTCCTTGTTGTCCTGGCGCGTCCGCGACACGGCCAGCGCGCCGTCCGGGACGTCCCGCGTGACCGTCGTGCCGGCCGCGATGGTGGACCGCTTCCCGAGGCGTGCCGGGGCGACGATCTGCGTGTCGCTGCCGATGAAGACCTCGTCCTCGATGACGGTCCGGTGCTTGTTCGCGCCGTCGTAGTTGCACGTGATGGTGCCGGCGCCCACGTTCACGTCGCGCCCCACGTCCGTGTCGCCCAGGTAGGCCAGGTGGTTCGCCTTGGAGCCGGGGCCGATCACCGTCTTCTTGGTCTCCACGAAGTTGCCCACCTTGGCGCCCCGCCGCAGGACGCTCCCGGGGCGCAGGTGGGAGAAGGGTCCGGCCACCACGCCGTCCTCCAGGGCGGCGTCCTCGGCCACCACGTAGGGCTTCAGGTGCACCCCGTCGGCCAGCGTGCACCCGCGCAGGACGCAGCCGGCCTCCACGAAGCAGCCCTCGCCCACGACGGTGCCCTCCAGGAGCTGGACCCCGGGCCCGAGGACCGTGTCGGCGCCGATCCGGACGCCGTGCTCGATGCGGACCGTCTCCGGCGCGTGCATGGACACGCCGGCCTCCATGAACCTCGTCCGGAGGCGGTCCAGCATGGCGCCCTCGAGGGCCGCGAGCTGGGCCCGGGTGTTCACCCCGGACACGACCGTGGGATCGTCGAGGACGCAGGCGCCCACGGACTCGTCGTCGGACGCCAGGATGCCCACCACGTCGGTGAGGTACACCTCGCCCTGGGCGTTGTCGGCCCCCACGCGATCCAGCGCGGAAAACAGGAGGTCCCTCCGGACCAGGTAGACGCCGGCGTTCACCTCCCGGATGGCGCGCTGGGCCTCCGTGGCGTCCTTGTGCTCGACGATGCCGGCGACACGCCCGCCCTCGCGCACGATGCGCCCATAGCCGGTGGGATCGTCCAGCTCGAAGGTGAGCAGCGTCAGGACCCGCTCCTGCTGCCGGTGCGTGTGCAGCAGCCCTCGCAGGGTGTCGGCGTCCAGGGCCGGCGTGTCCCCGCACAGGATCAACACGCTGTCGGCGCCCTCCGTGGCGTCCCGGGCGTGGCGTACCGCGTCACCCGTCCCGTTCTGCCTCTCCTGGAGCGGGAAGATCAGGTCCCGGTCCGGGAACTCCGCCTCCAGGGCCTCGCGCACCTCGTCCGCCTGGTGCCCGACCACGACGGCGACCCGCGCCGCGCCGGCGTCCAGGGCCGCCTCCACGGGCCACGCGGCCATCGAGCGACCGAGCACCGGGTGCAGGACCTTCGCGCGGTCCGAGCGCATGCGCGTCCCCTGGCCGGCGGCCAACACCACGGCCGCGAGGCCCTCTTCTCGTCTCGTGATCTGCGTCATGGATCCTCCGGTGGGCGGCATCCTAGCGACCGGGGGTCGACGCGCCAATCCACAGGCGCCGTGCCGGACGCGCGATGCAAATCCGCTGCCGACTCTCGGCGCACGGGATCGGGCGGCGGGTTGGCGGTCGCGCCGCGGACGTTGTAGAAGCGGCGTACGAGGCGCGTGGCCGGACGCGCGTCGCGGCGGGAACCACCGGGAGACGAGCGAGGGATCGACGGCATGGTCACGAAGGCGGAGACGATCTGGTTCGACGGAGAGCTGATCCCCTGGGACGACGCGAACGTCCACATCCTGACCCACACGCTCCACTACGGCCTCGGGGTCTTCGAGGGCATCCGGGTCTACCGGCACGCGGACGGGCGCAGCGCCGTCTTCCGCCTCCGCGAGCACATGGAGCGCTTCGTCAAGGGCGCCCGGATGATGACCATCCCCCTGGAGTACTCCGTGGAGGATCTGGTCGACGCGAGCATCCGCCTCTGCCGGGACAATGGGCTCCGGGAGTGCTACGTGCGGCCCATCGCCTTCGTGGGGGCCGGCGCCATGGGCGTCGCGGCCATGGAGAACCCGACCCACGTGTCCATCGCCGCGTGGCCCTGGGGCGCCTACCTGGGCGACGAGGGGCTGCAGAAGGGCGTCCGGCTCAAGACGTCCACGTTCAACCGGCCCTACATCAACAGCCAGCTCCACAAGGGCAAGGTCTGCGGCCACTACGTGAACTCCATCCTGGCCAAGCGGGAGGCGCTCCTCGACGGCTACGACGAGGCGCTGATGCTCGACACGAGCGGCTTCGTGAGCGAGGCCAGCGGCGAGAACGTATTCTGCGTCCTGGACGGCGAGATCATCACGCCGCCCCTGGGCAGCGCCATCCTCGGCGGCATCACGCGGAGCACGATCATGACCCTCGCCGGGGAGCTGGACATCCCCATCCGCGAGGGACGCCTCACCCGCGACATGCTCTACATCGCGGACGAGGTCTTCATGTGCGGCACCGCCGCCGAGGTGACGCCGGTGCGGGAGATCGACCGCCGCACCATCGGGGAGGGCCGGCGCGGCCCCGTCACCGAGCGCATACAGTCCCGGTACTTCGAGGCCGTGGAGGGCCGGTACGACGCCCACCCGGAGTGGTACACCTTCTACGAGGTGCCCGAGCGGTAGGCGGGGCTGGAAGCCCGCCGTCCCTGGAAACGCGACCCAGCCCTGGGACCGCGGGCGTCCCCGCCCGCGCAGGGATCACGGCGGGAGTCGCTCTTTCAGGCGGGGGCAAAGGCAAGGGCAAGGGCAAGGGCACGACCCTAGGCCGACGTCAGGACCGGGTCGTGTCGGCGCCGGGATCTGTTACAACTCCCTCGTGCCCCACGTCCACCCCGATCTGCCCCCGCGGACGCGACTCGCGCTCACGGCGACGCCGATCCTGGCATCCCTCGCCTTCGGGGGCGTCCTCGGTCTGCTCTGGCCCTGGGAGCGCGTCCTGGCCCTGGGGGGCGCCGCAGCCGCCGCCACGGTCTGGGCCGGGAAGTTCGTGATCGTCGGCCCGGTGACGCTCGAGGGGGCGATGCCCTTCACGCCGTGGGATCTCGCCCTGATGGTGGCGTGGATGGACGTCTGCGTGGCGGCGCTGGTGGTGGCCAACTTCGCCCTGCTGGAGCGGATTCCCTGGATCGGCGAGCGCCTGCGACACCTGGAGGAGAGCGGCCGCCGCGCGGTGTCCCGCAAGCGCTCCCTGCGGAAGATCGCCGAGGTCGTGGTGGCCCTGTTCGTCATGTTCCCCGTGGCCGGGACGGGCGCCGTCGGGGCGGCCGTGCTGGGACGGCTGTTCGGGCTGAACGTCCGGCGCATCCTCCTGTCCGTCCTGGCCGGGACCCTCGTGGGCTGCTTCACGCTCGCCGGCGCCGCCCACGTGCTCGGCGCGGCCCTGGCGGGGGTCCGCCACGAGCTCTGGTTCAAGCTGACGGGGACGGGGGTGCTCGTCGCCGTGGTGGCCTTCCTCGGCTGGTGGGGCCACCGGATCGGCGCGGGGCTGACCCGCCACAGCGACGACGACGAGCCCCACGGTTGACCGCGCTACAAGGCCTCCTCGAGCAGGCGCTCGGCGTCCGGGCCGAGCTGATAGCCGAGGGCGCGGAGCGTACCCTGCGGGTCGTTCCGCAGGCGCCGCGAGGCGCTCAGGTCCCGCCGCAGCCGCCAGACGACGTCCGTCCAGGCGGCGCGGAGCTCGTCCGGGGTCTCGATGCGCCTCATCCTGCCCCCTTTTCGACGGGTCCGGCTCTCGCCCACGGGTGAGGCAAGCGACGTGCCACGTGTCGCGCACCGAGGCGTCGCGTCGTTGACCCGCCCCCCGCGGGCGGGGAAGATGCGCCGGGTTCGAGCGAGGAGGAAGCGATGACGAGGATCGGAGGATGGATGGTGGCGCTCTGCGCCCTGGGCGTGGCGGCCTGCGACAGTCCGAGCGGCGGGCAGCCGTTCGCGGGCGGCGCCGACGGCGACACCACGGCCGGCGCGCCCGACACGACAGGCGGAGGCGACACGCTCGGACCGGCGCCGGACGCGGCGGATCCGGGAACCGTGACGCCTCCCCCGCTCGAGGTGGATCCCGAGTGCGTCGACGGGCAGTACACGGAGCCCCTGCCCACGCCGGACGCGAGCCTCCAGGCCGCCAAGGCCGCCTACGACGGCGCGGATCCCGTGTCCTTCATCGTCCAGGCCCTGGACGTGCGCTATCCCACCGGGCGCTGGATCCTCGAGCAGGGCCTCGCCGCCGAGGGAGGCTTCGGGCCGGAGGACTGCGTGGAGACCTTCCTGGGCCAGACGGGCTCCGCCGAGCAGGTCATCGGACAGCTGTCCACGCTGGTCCACGAGTGCGGCCACTTCGCCGACACGGGCGCCGGCGGCTTCGCGTCGGCCACCTACCTCGTCACGCCGGACCTGACCCTGAGCTGCCAGGGCGGCGGGAGCCGGGCGGCCGGTGGCGGGACGACCTTCTCCCGGAGCCTTCTCACCGGAGACCCGTACTCGCCGCTGCTCCCGCCCTGCGAGGGAGGCGGGGGCTTCGGAGGCGGCGGCGACGGGTGCGACTCCTACGCGCCGATCTACCTGGACGGCGACCCGGACGACGGGCAGTTCCAATCCGGCGACCAGGGCTTCGACTCCCTGATGGAGGAGACGGTCCAGTACGTGAACTCCCTGGCCACGGGCTACGCCTTCCACGACCACTACGCGGGGTCGGTCAGCGAGCGGGACGGGATCCTGACCTTCCTCTGGTACCTGGAGCGCTACCTGCGGCTGGCCCGCCTCGAGCACCCGGACACGTACGCGACGCTCACGGACGACCCGTGCTGGCGCGAGGCCATCCTCACGGTCTGGGGGCGCGCGTGGCTCTACCTGGACCTGACGGAGGACCTCCCCGCCCTCGGCCTGGACGACGACGCCCTCCTGGAGCTGGTGACGGCCCCCGAGCTGCTCCAGGAGATCCAGCGCGTCCGCGAGGCGGAGGGCTGCTGACGGCGTCTCGGCGCGCTGCTACACTCCCGGGGATCCACACGCCGAGGAGTCCCCCCCATGAGGCACGTGCTTCGTTCCACGTTCGCCGTATGCCTGGTCGCGGCCGCCCTCGCGACCGGGTGTGCCGGCACCGCCCCCGAGACCGCCCGCGTCGCCGGACCCGCCGCCGCGGAGCCCACCATGGCGGTCTCCACCGGCTGGCTCGCCGCCCACCTGGAGGACGAGGACGTCGTGGTCCTCCACGTGGACAAGGAGGCCGGATCGTACCAGGAGGGCCACGTGCCCGGCGCCCGCTTCGTGGCCCTGGGCGACATCGTGGTGGAGCGCGAGGGCACCCCGAACGAGATCCCGGGCGAGGTCGTGGTGGTCAGCACCTTCGAGGACGCGGGCGTCTCCGACGACACGCACGTGGTGCTCTACGGCGGCCTGGACGGCCTGGCGGCGGCCCGCGCCATGTTCACCCTGGCCTGGCTGGGCCACGACGACGCGTCGCTCCTCGACGGCGGGCTGGCGCGCTGGAAGGCGGACGGCCACCCGGTGGAGACCGGGAGCCGGGACGCGCTCGTGGGCGACATCACCGCCGAGACCCGGCCCGAGCTCGTCGTGAGCACCGACTGGGTCGCGGAGCACCGGACCCGCGAGGACGTCGCGCTCGTCGACGCCCGGCCCGAGGACCACTACACCGGCGAGACCCCCGGGGACGGGGTCGAGCGCGCCGGCCACATCCCGGGCGCCCGGTCGTTCTTCTGGAAGCGCGCGCTCACCGACGGAGAGGCCCCGGTCCTGAAGGATCCGCAGAGGATCTGGGAGATGTGGACCGACGGGCTGGACGTCGGCCCGGAGTCGACGGTGGTGACCTACTGTCGCACGGGGGTCCAGGCCAGCTACGCCTGGTTCCTGGCGCGATTCCTGGGGATGGACGCGAAGCTGTACGACGCGTCCTACATCGAGTGGAGCGGCCGCGAGGATCTGCCGGTGGAGTAGCCGGCTGGGGGCGCGGGATCATTTGAATACTCCCCCGGGTGGGGTAGTCACTCCGTGCGACGCTCGAGCCGGGCATCCTCGGGGGTCAGCTCTTCGACGGCGGCGGCTTCGTGGACGTCCGGACCACCCAGGCGGACATCCGGCTCCACGACCGGTAGGCTGGGGGCGTGCCCGACACGCGCTCCCACCGCGGCCCCCGCCACGAGGACGCCAGGATCTTCGGCGAGGCGTGGGTTCCGACCCTGCGGGAGGCCGTGCGCGACCTCTCCTGGCTCCAGACGCGCGGCTACGCCGAGAAGTCCGCCCTGAAGCTGGTGGGCGATCGATATCAGCTCCGACGGCGCCAGCGCGTGGCTGTCCTCCGGTGCGCGTGCGCCGACGACGCCCTGGCCCGCCGGCGGGAGACCCGTGTCCCCGAGGAGGCCGTGCGCGGCGCCGAGGTGTGGCTCGACGGGTTCAACGTCCTCACCACCGTCGAGGCGGCCCTGAGCGGCGGCTGTGTCCTGGTCGGGCGCGACGGCTGCCACCGGGACATGGCCTCCATGCACGGCAGCTATCGCAAGGTCCGGGAGACGCGCCCGGCCATCGAGCGCGTCGGCGCCGTGCTCGCCGGCCTGGGCGTCGCCTCGTGCCGCTGGCTCTTGGACTCGCCGGTCTCCAACAGCGGCCGCCTCCGGGGCGCCCTGCGGGACGCGGCCGAGGCACGGGGCTGGCGCTGGGAGGTGGACCTGGTGCCGGACCCGGATCCGCTCCTGGCGCAGGCGGACGCCGTGGTGGCGACGGCCGACAGCGTGATCCTGGACGGGTGCGACCGGTGGCTGAACCTGGCCCGGCGGGTGGTCGAGGAGCGCGTGTCCGATCCGTGGATCGTGGACCTCTCCTCCGATTAGAGCACCGAACGGGACCGTGCTCCCTTTGGGCTACCGGCGATTTTCGGCGCCTCGACCTGCCGCGACCGCTGCGCCATGCCTTCTGGCATGGCTCGGGACGCGGCACCGGCGCTTCGCGCCTGGCCGATCCACTCGAAAATCCCTCGGAGACCCGCGATCCGCGCGGTCGATCGGTGCTTTAGCGGCGGTCCGGGAAGCGCACGCGGAGCTCGATCATGTTCTGCTCGACCCCGCGCTCGGGCATCCGGCCGCAGGCGTGGCCCTTCCGCACGCACTCCAGGCCGACCCAGCCGTTCAGGACGACGCCCCGCTCCGGCGCGGTGGCGGGGAGGTCGCGCATGCGCTCGACGCGGTAGAGGTCGCGGAACTTGTCGTAGGAGGACACCTCGCGGACCTCGACGGTCCCCTGCTCGTCGGGCACCACCTGGTAGACCTTGCCCTCGACCACGTGGAGCTCGTACTGGGGCGTGGCGAGCAGCAGGGCGCCGTCGTCCTCCCGGGACTCGGACGTGCTCGCGCAGCCGGGCGTGGAGACGGCGAGCAGGGCCGCCGCCAGGAGGGAGGGCAGGACGCGGGTGGGGGTCGGGAACCTCATGGCGCCGTCCTTCCGGGCTCGGCCCGGCGCGATTCGTGGAGCGTGGGGACGATGATACCATCGGAGGCGAGGAGACCCGCATGCACGACGGGGACCGCCACGAGACCCTCCGCCAGAGGATGGTGGAGCAGCTGATCCTATACGGAGTCCGCGATGAGGCCGTCCTCGAGGCCATGGCCCGCGTCCCCCGACATCGCTTCGTGCCGCCGGCGCGGGCGAGCAGCGCCTACGCGGACGCGCCCCTGCCCATCGGGGGCGGGCAGACCATCTCCCAGCCGTTCATGGTCGCCCGCATGACGGAGCTGGCCCAGCCGGGGCCCCACCACCAGGCCGTGGACGTGGGGTGCGGCTCCGGCTACCAGGCCGCCGTCCTCGCGGAGCTGGTCGATCGCGTCTACGCCGTGGAGCTGGACCCGACCCTCGCGGACGCGGCGCGCGAGCGCCTGGCCGGCCTGGGCTATCGCAACGTGGAGGTGCGCTGCGCGGACGGCTCGAAGGGCTGGCCGGAGCACGCCCCCTTCGACTGCATCATCGTGGCCGCTGCGCCGGAGCGCATTCCGCCCGCCCTGGTGGAGCAGCTCGCGCCGGGGGGCGTGATGGTCATCCCGGTCGGGCCGGACTACGGCGTCCAGACCCTCACCGTCGTGACGAAGGATCGGGACGGCCGCGTCTCCGAGCGCCCGGACGATCTGGTCCGCTTCGTCCCTCTCCGGAGTGCGGACTGATGCGCCGTGCTGGACGTGCTGGGGGGCGACGGGGCATATGTGGCCTCCGTGACGCGAGCCCTCCCGATCCTGCGCCTCCTGGCAGCCCTCCTGCTGCTCGCCGGGGCGGCGTGCGAGTCGGGTCCGGGCCCCGCGCAGCCCGGGTTCGACGCCGTGGTCCCGGCCGGGGACGCCGACGCGGACGCCGGTTCGGGCGCGGGAGAGGTGGACGCCTCCCATCGCGAGGAACCCGACGCGGAGACCGACGAGGGCGACGCGACCCCGGACGAGGTCGTGGAGCCCCTGCCCGAGGCGGAGGTCACCATCGCCACGTGGAACGTCCACCGCTTCTTCGACACGGAGTGCGACACGGGCGACTGCGGCGACGGCGAGTACGAGGCCTGGCCCTATCCGGACGAGTTCCAGGCGCGCGTGGACTCCATGGCGGCGGCGATCCAGGCGCTGGAGGCGGACGTCCTCCTGCTCCAGGAGGTGGAGACCCAGGCCAGCCTGGACGCCCTGGTGGAGGCCCTCGGAGACGGCTGGCCGACGGCCGTGCTGGGCGAGACGGGCTACCCCGGGTCGGTGGACGTGGCCGTCATCGCGCGGGCGCCGCTGGTGAAGGTGGAGACGCACCGGGGCCGCGCCATCCCCCTGCCCGGCGACGGCCATCGCGTGACCCACTTCTCCCGTGAGCTTCTCGAGGTCCACGTGGAGGTGGGCGGCCGGCGGGTGGTGGTCTTCGACGCCCACTTCAAGTCCAAGAACGACGACGACCCGGCGCGCCGGCTGGCCGAGGCGCAGGCCGCCCGGGAGCGCGTGCTGGCGGTGGCGGAGGCGCGCCCCCGCGCGCTGGTGCTCCTGGGCGGGGACCTGAACGACACCCCCGGCTCCCCGCCCCTCGAGGCCCTCGAGGAGGGCGGCGACCTGGAGCGCGTGGCCGCGGAGCTTCCCGAGGGGGACGACGCCACGTACGCGTTCGGAGGCTCGATCGAGGCCATCGACCACCTCTACCTCGTGGAGGACGCCGCAGGGGTCTACGTCGACGGCACGGTGGAGGTGCACGGCGGCCCGTGGTCCGGCTACGGAGACTCGGACCACGCGGCGTTGTCGGCCCGGTTCAGGCTGCCCGCGGTGCGCTGAAACGTGCCTCCCCAGGGACACGGGCGGGGGTGTCCACTACGATCGGAACATCCCCCCCCAACCGGAAGCCCTGCGTGTCCACGCGAGCGCCAGACGCACCCATCGCTGCCGTCGCGCTGCGGGTGGTCGCGTTCGTGGCCAGCGCGAGCGTGGTGTGCACCGCATGCCACGAGCCGCCCCACGCCGACGAGCCGCACCGCAGCGAGGAGCGGGCTGTACCCGAGGAGGGCCTCGCCCCGGTCCCTCCGGCGCTCCGGGTCGCCGGCCTCGTGCGAGCGCCGGGGGACGCGGTCCGCACCTCATCCGGGGTGCGCTGGATCCTCCTCGAGGAGGGCGCGGGCCGCGTACACCCCGGCCCCAGGGATGCCGTGGAGGTCGAGTTCGTCGCCTGGACGGATGACGGGCGCCTCCTGGACAGCACGGCCGACGCCGCCGTGCCAACGGCCTTCCCGCTCAACGCCGTGGCGCCCGGCCTGGCGGAGGTCCTGGAGGACATGGTCGTGGGCGAGCGACGGCGGATCTGGCTCCCCGCCGAGCTCGCGCAGGGCGACTGCCCGCGCCGCTCGCCACCCCCGGGTCGGCGCGTCATGATGGACCTGGAGCTCGTGGCGGTCGAGCGATCCCAGGGCATCCCGGCGCCGGAGGACGTGGAGGGGCCCCCGCCCGGCGTCCCGCGCGACCGCGACGGGCTCGCCTGGTACACGCTGGAGGCGGGCGCGCAGGGCACCCGGCCGTCCGGGGACGACGCCGCGATCGTCCACTACACGGGGTGGACACCGGACGGCGAGACCTTCGACAGCTCCCTCCTGAGGGGGGAGCCGGCGATCTTCGTGCTGGAGCGGCTCATCCCGGGTCTGAGGCGGCCCCTGCTGGACATGGAGGTGGGGGAGCGGCGACGCGTGTGGGTCCCGGCGGAGCTGGCCTGGGGCGCCCATCCGACGGAGCCGGGCGTGCCCGCCGGAGACGTGGTCTTCGACCTGGAGCTGATCGGCGTCCGATGACACGCCGGGTGCCGCGGCGCGTTCTGCGTTATGCTCCCCGCGACATCGACGCGCGACCGACGGAGGACATTCGATGCCCACCGGGATCCTCTCCAAGTACCCCCTACGACCCGGCGCCCACCCGCTCACGGCCGGCCTCCGGAACCTCTTCGAGTACCACGGCGCGAAGTCCACCCACACCCGGAAGGTGGTCAGCGAGCCCCTGCTGCTCGGGATGGGAGGCGGCCTCGGCTTCGGCTTCGGGCACCTGGAGATCCCCGGCCAGGATCGCGCGCTGATCCTCCTCGGCTTCGATCACTCCTGGCGGCGCGGCCCGGAGCTGGGCGTCCGGGCCGTGGAGCGGATCGGCGGCAAGGCCACGCTGCACGAGACCACCGGCGACAAGATGGCCGACAAGCACCTGCGCCGGGCGCTGGACGACGGCCGCCAGCCCATCGCCTGGGTCGACCAGGCCCAGCTCCCCTATCGCCACATGCCTCGCTACCAGGACGGCTGCTTCCCGTGGCAGGTCACCGTCCTGGCGCTGGACGACGAGGCGGACGTGGCGCTCGTGGACGACGTCGCCGAGCGCCCCGTCGTGCTCCTGCAGGAGGAGCTCGCGGCCGCCCGCAGCCGCGTGCGAGGCTTCAAGCACCGCCTCCTGGTGGCCGAGGCGCCGTCCAGGGTGCGCCCGGAGCCGGATGATGTCCGGGCGGCCATCGGCGACTGCCTCGAGACGCTGCGCGACCGGTCGGGCGCACGGTCCGTCCACCGCATCGAAGCGCTCGCGGACCTCGTGGTCGACCGGGACGAGGAGTTCGGCTGGGCGCGGTTGCACCGGCAGGGGCGGGGGCTCTACTCGGTCCTGCGCTCCCTGTACGAGGGCGTCGTGCACCAGGGGACCGACGGGCACGGCCTCCGGCAGCAGTACGCCGCGTTCCTGGACGAGGCCGCCAAGCTCCTCGGGGTGTCCGCCCTGCGGAGCGTGGCCGCCCGCTACCGGGACCTGGCGGAGCAGTGGCGCGAGCTGGCGGACGCGGCCCTGCCCGAGGCGGCCATCCCGCTGGCCAACACGCGGATCCTGCTGGACCGCAAGTACGAGCTGATCCGCACGAAGGGCAGCGACGCCACGGTGGAGGTGAACCAGGTGTCCGAGGACATCGAGGTCCTCGCCCGGCAGCAGAACGAGCACCTGGCGCTCTCGGACCCGGAGGTGGGCGACCTGCTGGACGACCTCCGCGACCGGCTCCTGGCCCTGTACGAGGGGGAGCGGGACGCGGCGGAGACCCTGGCCTCATTGGAGCTCTAGAGCGCCGAACGGGACCGCGGACCGCGGGTCTGCGAGCGATCTCCGAGTGGATCGGCCAGGCGCGGAGCGCCGATTCCGGGTCCCGAGCCATGCCATGAGGCATGGCGCAGCGGTCCCGGAAGGCCGAGGCGCCGGAGATCGCCGCTAGCCCAACGGGAGCGGTCCTGTTTGGTGCTCTAGCCCGGCCCCGGCAGGACGGGGATCACGAAGCGCCAGCGCACGCGTTGCGGAGCAAACCTACGTCTCGTGTATGCTTCGCTCACAGGGGAGGGGCATCATGCGCTGGATCGTCATCGGTCGCGAGGCCGACCTCGAGCCGCCCGTGCGGGCGGTGCTGGAGGAGCTCTCGAACGAGCTCATCTTCGTCGAGGAGGCCACGGCCGCCGTGCAGCGGTGCCGCGAGCTCCCCTGCGACGGCGCGGTGCTGCTCGGGTGCCCGCCCGACGGGATCTCCCGGGAGCTGGTGCCCCACCTCCGGGACGGGCCCAACGGCGATCGCATGGCCATCCTCGTCCTCGTCGACCCGGAGCACCTGGACCAGGTCAGCGGCATCGACCCGCCGGACATGTTCGAGTTCGTGCGGCGCCCGGTCGACCCGGTGGAGCTTCGGACGCGAGCGCGGCTCCTGCTCCGCCGGACCCGGGTGCGTCCGCCGGCGGAGAGATGGACCGACGAGGACTGGCGCCTCCGCTTCCAGGACATGGAGCGCCTCATGCTCCTGGGGACCTGGGACTGGGACATCCCGTCCGGGCGCATGCGGCTGTCCGCCCAGGCATGCCGCAACCTGGGCGTGGCCCCGGAGGACGCGCCGGAGACGTACGACGCGTTCCTGGAGCACCTGCACCCGTCCGACCGCGAGGAGGTCGGCAGGCTGGCCGAGGTGGCCTTCCGCACCCACAGGGAGGTCGACCTCGAGTACCGGGTGCAGCACCCCGACGGGAAGGCGGCCTGGCTCCACGCCCGTGGGCGCCCCGAGCTCGACGAGTCCGGCGAGGTGGTCCGCATCTACGGGACGGTGCAGGACGTCACGCACCGCTACCAGCTCGAGGAGCAGCTCCGGCAGTCCCAGAAGATGGAGTCGGTGGGCCGGCTGGCGGGCGGGATCGCCCACGACTTCAACAACCTCCTCACGACCATCCTGGGCAACGTGGAGCTCCTGTCGGGGCGCTTCGGCGACCTGGAGACCCTCTCGCACATCCGCCAGGCGGGGGAGCGGGCGGCGAGCCTGACGGGTCAGCTCCTGGCCTTCAGCCGCCGCCAGGTGCTGCGGCCCCGGGTGATGGACGTGAGCCGGGCCGTGGCGGAGGGCGAGGCCCTGCTGCGGCGGCTCATCGGCGAGGACGTGGAGGTGGTCTTCGAGCACGCGCCGCAGCTCTGGACCACGCGCGTCGATCCGGGCCAGCTCCAGCAGGTGCTCCTCAACCTGGCGGTCAACGCCCGGGACGCGATGCCGACCGGCGGACGCCTGGCCGTGCGGACCGCCAACACCACCCTGGAGGGGCACCTCGCGGCGGACGTCCACCCCGGCGAGTACGTGATGCTGGCCGTGGAGGACACGGGCCACGGCATGGACGCCGACACCCGGGCGCGGATCTTCGAGCCCTTCTTCACCACCAAGGAGCAGGGCCGCGGCACCGGCCTGGGCCTGTCGACGGTCTTCGGCATCGTCAAGCAGAGCGGCGGACACATCGAGGTGGAAAGCGAGGTGGGCGTCGGCACCACCTTCCGCATCTACCTGCCCCGCACCCGGGCGCCGGCCGAGGCGGCCCCCGAGGAGAAGCCGGAGATCGCCATCCCCGAGGGGAGGGAGGTCATCCTCCTCGTGGAGGACGAGATGCTCGTGCGGAACCTGGCCCGCCGCGTCCTGGAGCAGGCGGGCTACGCCGTGCTCCCGGCGAGAGACGCCGAGGAGGCCCTGCAGGCCTGGGAGGGCGCCGGGGACCGCATCGAGCTGCTGATCACGGACGTGGTCATGCCGGGCCTGAGCGGTCCGGCCCTGGCGGACCGACTCCTCGAGGACGCCCCCGATCTCCCCGTGCTCTTCATGTCCGGCTACACGCCGCAGGCCGTGAGCCACCACGGCCTGCTGGACAACGAGTCCGCCTTCCTGCAGAAGCCGTTCACCTCGGACAGCCTTCTGCACCGGGTGCGGGAGATCCTCACCGCGGCCCGGCACGGCGCGCAGTAGGACGGCCGGTCCTCGGGATCAAAACACCACGGCCTTGTACTTGGCGGCATAGGCGGCCACGAGACCCAGCAGGGCGAAGACGATCCACACCAGGACCGAGAGGTTCGGCACCCGCTTCGGCACGACGACGAGGACGCCCAGGATCACCCAGATGGCGACCTTGACGATGACCCAGTGAGGCCACGGCCAGGTGATCCCCATCCGGGCCAGCATCCCGAAGCCGGCCAGGAGGATCAGGAACAGCCCCAGCCCGTGGCTCACGGTCGCCAGGAGCTTGCCCTTCCGCGGCTCCCCGCCGTCGAGCGCCTGGGCGGTACGCGCCCCGAGGCCCAGGAAGAGCAGCAGGATCGCGAAGATGTGCAGGGCGAAGTATACTTGAATGCTCATGGCGCCTCCCCGTTGGCGGCGCCCATTCCAGGGGAACTCGGCTCCGGGCGCAAGCAGTTCTCACTCGAGGGGTCCGATCGGCTGCACGAAGTCGTCGCCGGCCGAGTGGCAGGAGACGCAGTCCTGCGCGCCCTGCGCCGCCGTGAAGACCTGCCCCGAGAATTCCTGGAACCAGAACCAGCCGTCGCCGAAGTCGCTGTCGGCCTGGGTCTTGATCAGCGCGGCCCAGCCCTCCACGTTCGCCGACCCGCCGCCGTACAGCTCCATCACGGCGGCGGAGCCCTCCGGGTGTGGGCCCTCCCCACCCTCCAGGGAGGCCTCGAGGATCGGGTTGGCGAACGCGCGGACGACGGTGAAGTGGACCTGGCCCGCGGCCGAGGGGTGCGGCTGGGCCTCGGAGGCCCAGTCCTCGTAGCCGCCCTCCCCGAGCCAGGTTCGCAGAGCGTCCACCTCGGTGGGGATGGGGCCGAGGCCGTCGGATGCGTCGATCTCCTCGGCGTCCGCGTCCGCGTCGGCCGCGGCGCCGGCGTCCTGTACCTCGGGCGCGTCCGGTCCGACGTCCGCCTCCACGTCCAAGGCGTCGGTCGCGTCCGGGGCGTCCGGAGCGGCGTCGGGTCCCGGCCCCGGATCGGCCGGTGCGTCCGCGGCGTCCGCGTCGGGCCCCGGTCCCGGGTCCGGCGCCACGTCCACGGCATCCGTCCCCGGCGCATCCGGTGCGGTGTCCGGGTGGGGCGAGACGTCCAAGCGGATGCCGCCGTCGTCCTCCCCGCAAGCGGCGAAGGCGATCGCCGTCACTACGGCCAGCGCGGCACGTCGAAGCGGGAAGCGAGCGGACATGGGACCTCCGGAGCGATTGTCGGCGGCCCGCTCGACGGGCGCAAGCGATGCGCCGCCGGGAAGATCCTCAAGTCGGGTGCGGTTGTCTCCGTTTGATCCGGGGGGCGGACCAGCGGTTCGGTCCAGCCCGGGGAGAGAGTGCGGAGGCCTGCATGCAGGACATGAGCGGGTTGCGAGACGAGGCGCTGAGGCTCGACCGGGCGGAGTTCGTCGCCCGACACGGGAGCCCCGTCGTGATCGCGCGCCAGCTCCTGGCGGGTGAGCTCCGGGAGCGCGCGCCCCTGACGCGGCCCCGGCGGAGGACGCCGCCGACCCCTCGGCCCGGGCCCGCCGACGAGACGCAGGAGACCCGGATGCCCGCGGCCGCCGACTCCATCTACTCGGGCACCATGGCCCACGTGAAGCCGCGCCGCCTCCCGGGGCGCCCCGTGGACGCCGGCGTGGCCCGGGATCTCGAGCTCTCCGGGCAGCGCTACGCCCCGCTGTGCAAGGCGCCGCACACCCCGCCGTTCCGTCCCGTGACCCTCGGGCGCAGCGAGGACGCCGACGTCGTCCTCCCGGACTTCACGGTCTCCGGGGAGCACGCCCACGTCGTCCCGGACCCCGACGGGCGGGGCTTCTCGCTCGTGGACCTGGGCTCCACCAACGGGACGTGGGTGGGCGGCCGCAAGCTCGTACCGGGCCGACCGCACCCCATCCGCAGCGGCGAGCGGCTCGTGCTGGGCCGCCTCGTCCTCCGCTTCCTCACGCCGCAGGACTTCCACCGCTTCCTCAGCGCGCCCCGGGCCGGCGACTCGCGGCGCCGGGCCTGAAGGAGCGCGCCCGGCGCGCGACGAAGTTCTCCAGGAGGCCCGCCAGGTCGTCGGCGTGCTCCTCCTCCTGCTCGAGGATCTGCTCCACCGGGTGGCGGGACGTGGGATCGCCGTCGCCCAGCCAGCGGGCCACCTCGGAGCAGGTCTCGATGGCCACGCGCTCGGCGACCAGGTTCTCCTGGAGCCTACTCCGCCTCGAAGACCAGGAAGTACTGGTGCGGTAGGAAGTCGTGCTCGGCCACGCGCTTCAGGCCCGCCTTCTCCGCGTCCTTCAGGAAGGCCTCCCGGGAGACCTTGTGGCCGACGGGCGGGCCCACGGGGAGCTCGCGGGCGTAGAAGTCCACGTTGGCGATGCGGCCCTTCGGCTTCAGCACGCGCTTCAGGCCCTCCAGGTAGGCGGGGCCGTCCGGGAAGTGGTGATACGTGTTGACGATCAGGACCAGGTCGCACGCGCCCCTGGGCAGGAGGGGATCGCCCGGCAGCGCGAGGACGGGGCTCACGTTCCGGAGGTCCTCCTCCTTCAGGCGCTTCCGCAGCGCCTCCAGCATCCGGGCCTCCACGTCCACGGCGAAGACGTGGCCCTCCGGGGCGACGTGCCGCCCGAGGCGGCGCGCGAAGTACCCGGTCCCGGCGCCGATGTGGCAGGTCACGGCGCCCTTCGGCAGATCCAGGGCGCGGACCACCTCGTCCGGCTTCTGCCACTCGTCCCGCTCGGGATCCTCCAGGTTCCGGATGTAGGACTCCAGGTCCCCCGGGTTCCCGTGCTCCCCGTGGCCGCCGTGACCGTGCTCGTGTTCGTGGGCGCCCTCGTGCTCGGGGTGCGCGCCGGGGTCGTCCGGACCCGCTCCGATGAGGCTCATGACTGCGATGGCTCCGATGAGTGTGTTCATGCTCGGAACATATCGGGCCCGAGCGCCGCTGTCATGTGCCCGGCGAGGTCCGCGTCCCCGGCGATCCCCGGTCCAGGTCCCGCTCGTGCGCCGCGACCTCGGGGTGGACGCGCGCCAGCACCTGGAGGCCCTCGATGCCCACGACGACGAAGGCCAGCCAGGCCACGCCGGCCAGGAACCCGGCGAGGACGTCCGAGGGATAGTGGACGCTCAGGTAGATCCGGCTCAGGCCGATGAGCAGGACGAGCACGCCCGCCACGAGCCAGGTGACGTGGCGCAGGCGCGACTCCGGCTGGATGCGCCCGACCAGGTACGCGACGCTGCCGTAGACCAGCAGCGAGGCCATGGCGTGCCCCGACGGGAACGAGGCGCTCTGCACCTGGGAGAGGGCCTCGGCGAGGTCGGGCCGCGGCCGATCGAAGATCACCTTGAGCACCAGGTTCAGGGCCGAGCCGACGCCTCCCCCCACCAGCAGGAGCAGCACCGAGTAGCGGTGCCGCGTGAGCCACAGGAACAGGGACGCCACGGCCAGCACCATGACCAGGACGACGCCGTTGCCCAGGGTGGTGACTCGCCGGGCGAGCCACGTCAGGGTCGGCGTCCGCCACGAGATCACCGTCTGCAGGATCCACTCGTCCAGGGCCTGCGTGTGGCCCCGGAGCACGACCCAGGCGACCCAGGCGAACACGCCCGCGGCCACGGCCGCCACGACGAACCCGACCCCGAGGAAGACCGTCACCTCGGCGGGCAGGCTCCGCACGTGGGTCGCGACGAAGCGCGCCGCCCGTACCACCGGGCCCCGGGCCCTCGGCGCCCGGCTCCCGGCGTCGTCCGGCGGGGAATCTGCCATGGGTGGACGTTAGCAGGCCCACGGGGGCGAGCGACATGGCCGGGGCGCGTTCGGACCGCTCGGCTGGCCCGGGGGCGCGCCGGCCCGCTACCATGCGGCCAGCCACCCGAGGAGACCCCCCGATGAGCACCACCCCCACGGCCGCCCCCACCGGCGCCGACCTCGCCACGGACCTGGCCTCCGTGCGGGCGCTGTCCCGCGATCTCAAGGGCCGCCTGTTCGAGCGCGACGAGGTCATCGACGGCTCCCTCGCGGCCCTCGTCGCCGGCCACCACGTCCTGATGATCGGCCCGCCCGGGACCGCCAAGAGCATGCTGGCCCGCCTCGTGTGCGAGAGCCTGCGGGGCGCGAGCTACTTCCAGTGGCTCCTCACGCGGTTCTCGACGCCGGAGGAGGTCTTCGGCCCCATCGACCTGGCCGCCCTGGAGCAGGGGCGCTACGAGCGGCGCGTGGACGGCTACCTGCCCACCGCCCACATCGCCTTCCTGGACGAGGTCTTCAAGGCGAACTCGGCCATCCTGAACGCCCTGCTCACGCTGCTGAACGAGCGGATGTTCCACAACGCGGGGGAGGCCCGCCCCGCCCCGCTGCTCACCCTGTTCGCCGCGTCCAACGAGCTTCCGGACGAGGACGCCCTGGCGGCGCTGCACGACCGCTTCCTGCTGCGCTTCTGGGTGGAGCCGATCCGGTCCGAGCGCCGCTTCGTGACCTACCTGCGGGGCGCCGCGCCCCAGGGTCCTCCGCCGCCCGTGGAGCTCGGGGCGATCCGGCGCCTGCGCGAGGCCGCGAGGGAAGTGGCCGTGCCGGACGGCGTCCTCGAGGTGGTCGCCCGCGTCCGCAAGGAGCTGGATCGGCGCGGCATCCCCGTGAGCGATCGGCGCTACCTCCAGATGCTCGACTTCCTGCGCGCGGCGGCCCTGCTGGCCGGCGAGGAGGCCGTGGGCGAGGACGTCCTGCCGCTCGCCGAGGCGTGCCTCTGGTCGGACCCGGAGGACCGCGAGGAGGTCCGGTCCGCCCTCCTGGAGGCCGTGTCCGGTCACGAGGAGGAGGCGCGCCGGCTGCTCTACCAGGCCCGGGAGATCCACGCCTTCGCGCAGCGGCACTTCGACGACCCGCGCGACGAGGCCCGCGCCGCCATCGAGGCCCACGCCAAGCTGACGCGCCTCCACACGGAGGCCGACCGGCTGCGGCGCCTGTTCGAGGCCCGCTCCGCCTCCCTGGACGAGGTGGACCGGGTGCGCGAGGAGATCGCGAGCCTCCAGCAGGACCTCCTGGCCGAGTCGTTCTGATGGCCGCGGACGCCCGCTCCGATCGCGCTCGGCCGCCGACCGTGCGCCGGGACACCATGGACGCCGCCGACTTCGAGGCGGTCATGGCCGACTCGCGCCGTCTCGGCGACCTGGTCGAGCAGGGGAGCCGCCTGCTGCCCGACTTCCGGGACCTGCTGGGCGACCTGTTCAGCGCCTGCGTGAAGATGACCGTGGACGTGGTGCCCGCCGACGACCTCCCGCCCTCTGCGCAGCTCCGCAGGCGGCTGGTGGCCGCCGCCGTGGACTCGGAGTCCTTCCGCCGCCTCCACGAGGTGAGCCGCCTGCGCCCGGATCGGGCGGGCCTGGCCGCGCTGCGCCTGGGAGAGGCGATCCTGGCGGAGCTGAGGGCCGGCCGGCTGATGCTCCCCGAGGAGCTGCGGGACGCCTGGGAGGCCGAGCACGCGGAGGAGGAGATCGCGCGGCTCCGCGAGGAGGCCGACAGCGCCGACGCCCTGTCCGAGGCCCGCGAGAGCGACGACCCCGTGCACACCGTCGCGGAGGCCGAGGCCCGGGTCCTGCGCGAGCAGGCGGACGAGCTGGAGCGGGACGGCGAGGAGGCCCGCGAGGCGCTCGCGAGGGCGGCCGAGGACGTCCCGAACGAGAGCATCCAGCGGATGCTGGACGACCTGGAGGGGCTCCCGGACCGCCTGGAGAGCGTCGAGGACAGCGAGAGCCGCATGGGCGCCCCCCCGGAGTCCGGCGGCGGCGGAGAGGGGGTCGACGCGCTGGCCCTCGGCGACGAGCTCGCGGACAACGAGCTCCTCCGGCGCCTCGCGCGCATGGTGGGGGCGCTCCGGGCGGAGGCCCTCGCCGAGCGGCGGAAGCGCGTGCCCCGGGCGAAGGCGGAGGTCTACGGCGTGGAGACCGGGCGCGACCTGGGCCACCTCCTGCCCGTGGAGCTGATGGGCCTGCGCCACCCCGTGCTGAAGCGGGACTTCCACCGCCGCTTCGTGGAGGGAGAGCTGCTCACCTACGCCGTGCGCGGCGACGACGAGGAGGGGCGCGGCCCCGCGGTGATCTGCCTGGACGTCAGCGGCTCCATGGCGGGGCGCAAGGGCATCTGGGCGAAGGCCATGGCCCTCGTGCTGGCCGACCTGGCCCGGCGGGACGGCCGGGCCGTGACGGTGCTGACCTTCTCCTCCGGGCCGCAGGGGGTCCGGGAGCACGAGCTCGTCCCCGACCGGCGCTACGCCACCCGGCGGAGCCTGGACCGGGGCGCGCTGCTGGGTTTCGCCGAGACCCGGGTCGGGGGCGGGACGGAGTTCGCGCCGCCCCTGGAGGCCGCGGAGCGCATCATCCGCACCTCCCGCCGGCACCGGCGCGCCGACGTCGTGCTGGTCACGGACGGCGAGGCCCATCTGGACGCGGCGCATCTCCAGGCCTTCGAGGGCTTCAAGGCCGAGACGGAGACCCGGTGCATCGGGGTGCTCGTGGACGTGGCCGACCACCGGGTGGAGACCCTGAAGGCCCTCTGCGACAGCCTGACCTCCGTGAAGGACCTGACCGCCGAGGACGCCCGGCGGGTGTTCCGGACGTTCGACTGAGAGCCGCTCCGCCGAGAGGGGGCGAAACGTGGACGTGATCGTAGTCGGACTTCCGGCCGGGAGCGTTCCAATCCGGTCGGACGCGGCGTTCGGGCCGGCTGGCGGCTGATCGGAGCCACTTCGCCGGGCGCAGGTTTCGTGTGGACGGTTGGGACCCCGCGCCCTGCCAGGCCAACGCGAGGGTGTCTGGCCGCTCGGTCAGGCAAGGGCAAGGGCAAGGGCAAGGGCAAGGGCAAGGGGGGTGGCGTGTCCGTCCCACCCTACACATCCGGGCGCGATTCAGGCATGAAGGGGACCGCATCGGCCACCCCGCAGACGAGGAAGCGCATGAGCGAAGACGTCCAGGCGTCCATCGATCGCACCGTCAAGGAGCACCCGGTGGTGCTCTACATGAAGGGCAAGCGGGCTTTCCCGAAGTGCGGCTTCTCCGCCGCCGTCGTGAACATGCTCGACGAGCTGCTCGACGACTACGTCACCGTGGACGTGCTCGAGGATCCCGCCGTCCGCCAGGGCATCAAGGACTACACGAACTGGCCGACCATCCCGCAGCTCTACGTGAACGGCGAGTTCGTGGGCGGCTCCGACATCGTGCGGTCCATGTACTCCACCGGAGAGCTGCACGGGCTCATGGGCGTGGAGTTCGTGCCCGCCGAGCCGCCGGACGTCACCGTGACGGACGCCGCGGTGGAGGCCCTGCGGCAGGCGCTCATGGGCGCCCCGCACGACGCCGTCCGCGTCGAGATCAGCCGTGACTTCCGCTACGGCATGAACCCCTCGCCCGTGCAGGAGGGGGACCTGGTCGTCGAGGAGAAGGGCTTCACCTTCCTCTTCGACCACGGCAGCGCGCGCCGCGCGGACGGGATGACCCTGGACTACCGCGAGTCCTTCCAGGGCGGCGGCTTCGCCGTCGACAACCCGAACGAGCCCAGGGTCGAGGACATCTCGGTGCAGCAGCTGAAGGAGTGGATGGACCAGGGGGAGGACGTGGAGCTCCTGGACGTCCGGACGGCCATGGAGTGGGACACCGCCCACGTGGAGGGCTTCCGCCTCTTCGACCAGGAGGAGGAGGAGCGCGTGACGTCCCTGGACCGGGATCGGCCCCTCGTCTTCTTCTGCCACACGGGGCGGCGCAGCCGGGACGCGGCGGAGTACTTCGCCCGGCAGGGCTTCCGGCGATGCTACAACGTGGCCGGCGGCATCGAGGCGTGGTCCGTCGAGATCGACCCGTCCGTGCCCCGCTACTGATCCCCGACACCGCGAGACAGCAGGAGAGGCCCATGGCAGGTCCGTTCGGCCACCCCACCGGCTCCGTCGCGCCCCAGGTGAAGGACGCCATCGAGCAGGCCATCCCCGACGCCGAGGCCGAGGTCTCGGGCGGCGACGGCCACTACAGCATCACCGTGCGCTCGCCCGCGTTCGACGGGAAGTCCCGCGTCCAGCAGCAGCGGTTGGTCTACACGGCGATCACGCCGCTCATGAGCGGTCCCGACGCCCCCGTGCACGCCGTCGACGAGCTCCGGACCCTCGCCCCGGAGGGGTGACGCGGTCCGCCGCGAGCCCGTGGCATTTTGCCACACATCGGCCCGGGGCCGTGGCGCTGGATCCCGTCTTCGCGCGGGTTCCAGCGCCACCGGCGGTCGCCATCCCGTGGCACGCGCCTTGCTCCTCTCACGGAGTTGGAACCCATCCAACCCCCGAGGAGGAGCGACGCATGAAGATCGACATCGGCATTCCGGGTGACGACCGCAAACAGGTCGTCGACGGGCTGAGCCACCTGCTCGCCGACACCTACACGCTGTATCTGAAGACCCAGAACTTCCACTGGAACGTGACGGGTCCGATGTTCCGCACGCTCCACAACATGTTCGAGGAGCAGTACCAGGCCCTCGCGGAGGCCAACGACACCATCGCGGAGCGCATCCGCGCCCTGGGTGGCGTGGCGCCCGGCACGTACGAGGAGTTCGGCCGGCTCACGTCCATCGAGGAGCACGACGGCCGGATGCCGGCGAAGCAGATGATCATGGACGCCGTGCACGGCCACGAGACCTGCGTCCGTACCGCGCGGAAGATGCTCCCGACGGTGGAGGGCGCGAAGGACGAGGCCACCCTCGACCTGCTGACCGAGCGCCTGGCCTCGCACGAGAAGACGGCCTGGATGCTCCGCAGCCTCGTCGAGGAGTAGTGCACGCATCGCCGCTGGCCGACGGTCCGCCGGCCGGCCGCACGATCAGCCCGCGGGGCGGGTCCGCGAGGGCTCGCCCCGTTCTCGCGTCGAGATCTCCCGGGCCGCGGGTGCCGATGCGCGCTGCGGGGAGTCGGCTTGCAGGCATCGAGCTTCTCGCCACCCTGGATCGCGCGCCGGGCAACGTGACGGTCGCGCCCGATCGGACGTGTCGACTCCCTCGTGCGGGACGCGCGGATCGACTGGCCGGACGCATTCAGCTTCGGCCCGGATGGGCTACTCTACGTCGCGATCAACCCACTCCATCGCTCGGCCCCCTGAGCGCGGGGGAGGAGACGGCGGAGCCCCCGTTCCGCATCCTCCGCGTGGCGCCCCTGGCGCCGGGGACGCCCGGACGGTGAGGGAGAGACGGGAGCCGATGATCGACGTGCGCACGAGAGCCCGCCCCGGCGACGACGACGCCGCCCGCTTCGAGGAGATGCTGGGCGCAGACTTCGTCGACATCCTCCGGGAGCATCCAGGGGCCTGCTACGGCCTGTGGTCCGATCTCCACCTCGCCTGGACCAACCCGGCCTGGGATCGGTTCGCGGCGGACAACGACGGGTCGGACATCCCGCGGCGGTGGGGTGTCGGAGCCGACGTGGGCGCCGCCCTCGGCCCCCTGCGACGGTTCTACCTGGACCTGTTCGAGGACGCCCTGACGCGAGGCGACCGCGTGGAGCACACCTACGAGTGCTCGTCCCCGACGCAGCGGCGGGTCTACCGCATGTCCATCATGCCGGTGGGCGAGGCGGGCCTGGTCATCCGGAACACGTGCGTGAGCGAGTCGGCGCCCGGCCAGGAGCCCGCGCCGCCGTCGGAGGCGCTCCTGGCGCAGTACAGGGAGCGCTCGGGGCGGGTCGTCCAGTGCGCCCACTGCCGCCGGACGCGGCGTGTGGACCGGGACGAGTGGGACTGGGTGCCGGCGCTGGTGAAGTACCCGGCGCCCATGACCTCCCACGGCCTCTGCACGGTCTGCATGAAGTACCACTATCCGGGTCACTGACGGCGCCGGCGTCGCGTCCGGACGGAAACGGACTTCCTTCCCGGCCGCTCGGCGGCGACACTGGAGGCGTTCCCATCATCCCCCGCACCCGGTGAGGCGCGCTCCGTATGCACGAAGTCCGCACGGTCCTCCAGGATCTCGCGCTGGTCTTCCTGGTGGCGGGCGCCGTGACGCTCCTGTTCCGGCGCATCCGCCAGCCCGTCGTCCTGGGCTACCTGCTGGCCGGGATGCTGCTCGGCCCGGACGTCCCGTTCCCGCTGTTCGCCGACCAGACCCGCGTCCAGTCCCTGTCGGAGCTGGGCGTCGTGCTGGTGATGTTCTCCCTCGGCGTGGAGTTCAGCTTCTCGAAGCTGCTCCGGCTGCTGCCCACGTCGGGCATCTCGGTCGCCGTCCAGGTCGCCGCCATGATGTGGCTCGGTTTCACGGTGGGCCAGCTCTTCGGCATCAGCACGCGGGAGAGCGTCTTCGTCGGCGCCATGGTGGCCATCTCCTCGACGATGATCGTGGCCCGCGTCTTCGCGGCCGAGCGGGTGGACAAGCGCCTCCAGGATACGGTCCTGGGCCTCCTGATCATGCAGGACCTCGCGGCCGTGATCCTCATCGCCGTGATGACGGCGGTCGCCGGGGGCGCCGGGCTGCCGGCCGGCGAGGTGCTCCGGACGGTCGGAGAGCTGCTCCTCTTCCTCGTCACCATCATCGTGGGCGGCATGTTCGTGGTCCCGAGGCTGGTGCGCTACGCGGCCCGGGCGCGGGAGACGGAGGCGCTGCTGGTGGTGGTCGTGGGTGTGTGCTTCGGCTTCGCGCTCCTGGCCGAGCAGCTCGGCTACTCCGTGGCCCTGGGCGCCTTCGTCGCCGGCACCCTCGTGGGCGAGTCCGGCCGCCGCCGCCGGGTCGACCGGCTCATCGCGCCGCTCCGCGACGTCTTCGCCGCCGTGTTCTTCGTGTCCGTCGGGATGCTGGTCGACCCCCAGGGCGTGGTGGACAACTGGGCCCTCGTGCTGAGCCTGACGGCCCTCGTCGTGGTGGGCATGACGGTCTTCCACTCCCTCGGCGTGTTCCTGACGGGCGGCGGCGTCCACCTCGCCGTGCGCAGCGGCATGAGCCTCGCCCAGATCGGCGAGTTCGGCTTCATCATGGTGGCCGTGGGCGTCGCCGGCGGCGCCGTGTCGCCGGTCCTGTACGCCGTCGCCGTGGCCGTGTCCGTGCTCACGGCCTTCCTGACGCCGCTGCTCGTGCGCGCCTCGGAGCCGACCGCCATCTTCGTGGAGCGCCACCTCCCCCGCCCGCTCCACACGTTCACGTGCCTGTACGGCTCGTGGGTCGAGTCACTCCGGGCCCGGGGCGGCACGCGCATCCGGGGTCGGATCGGGCGGCTCTGGCGCCACCTCGGCGTCGACGGCGGCCTGCTCCTGCTCGTCGTGCTGGGCGCCTCCTTCGGCCGGCACTGGCTCGCCGGCCAGATGCAGCGGCTCGGCCTGTCGGAGGATCTGTCCATGATCCTCGTCCTGGTCGCCGCAGGCCTGGCGACCGTGCCCTTCGCCGTGGGCGTGGTGCGCGTGGCCCGGGAGCTGGGCGCGGAGATCGGCCGCCGCGCCATGCCCGAGACGACCACGGGCCTGGACCTGGCGGAGGCGCCCCGCCGGGCATTCGTGCTGTCGATCCAGCTCGGGCTCGTGCTGCTCGTGGGCCTCCCCCTGGTGGCCGCGACCCAGCCGCTTCTCCCCCTGGGCTGGGGCGCCGGGCTCCTCATCCTGCTGCTGGCGGGCCTGGGGATCGCGTTCTGGACGAGCACGACGAACCTGGAGGGCCAC
>JBNJGB010000041.1:24717-55124 GCA_051747385.1 Myxococcota bacterium | reverse complement strand
GTTGGCAGGTCGCTTGGCCGAGGAGTCGGACCTCCCGTGGGCGGCCACGGGTCTCTCAGCAGCGTGGTTGTGGACCCGACACGCCGACCACCGCTTGGTAACGTTCTTCACCTCCGTGCCGGTCCGTGACCCTGAGAGCCTTGGGCTGCGACCGGTGGAGAAGGGCGAGAACGTGTGGCTCGTGGTGCCACGGGACGAGGGCGTGTTCTACGCCGCCGAGGAGATCGAGGGGGTGCGATGCGTCCAGCCGGTCCAGGCGTACCTGGATCTGCTTGGGCATCCTGAGCGGGCGGACGAGGCAGCCTCCGCCCTTCGGACGGATCTCCTTGGTTGGAGGGACAGATGACCAAGCCGACGAGGGCAGCGGGCTACCAGCCGGAGCTGGCGATCGAGGCCCGCAGCATGTGCCTGTACGTGGCCACGATCCTGGGTGACCTCAGCGAGGAGATCGTGGTCGTGGGCGGTTTGGTGCCGTACCTCATCATCGACCAGGAGGAGGCCACAGTTCCGCACGTTGGAACCCGGGACCTCGACCTGGGGCTGTCTCTCGCCCTGCTCGATGAGGAGCGGTATCGGGAAGTCGCCGACAGGCTTCGGGATCGTGGCTTCGAGCCGGGGACGAAGGCGGAAGGTCGGATGACCCGACAGACCTGGCTGCTGCAGGGGAGCGGCGTGACCATCGACTTTCTGATCCCTACGTCGGAGCAGGGGCCTCCTCCCGGTCGGCTCCAGAACCTGGAAGGCGACTTCGCTGCTATCGTGACGCCGGCCCTCCCCGTGGCCTTTCTGGACCACATCTCGGTGACCATTGACGGCCGAACACCGGCTGGTGAGCTGGCACAGCGTTCGGTGAACGTGTGCGGTCCGGCGGCCTTCGTGGTCATGAAGGCGCACGCCTTCCACCTGCGGGGCGAGAACAAGGATGCCTACGACCTGGTCTACGTCCTCACGAACTTCGGCGATGGCACGACAGCAGACGTTGCCGAACGCTTCGCCGGCATCGCCGAGATGGAGGAGTCGACGGAGGCGCTGAGGATCCTCGGCCAGGACTTCGCTTCGGAAGAGCATGTCGGACCGATCCGGGCTGCCGACTTCCTCACCCTCCCTCGGGACCCTCGGAACCAGGCCGACGCCTATGGCTACGTCCAAGCCTTCCTAAGGCGGGTTCGGATCGACTGACCCGACCACGGTCGGCAACAGCACGGTCTGGGAAGGAGCAGCGGCGGGGAGCTAGTGGGGTAGTCGTGCGGGGCGGTCCCCTCAGGGTGCTTGGCCCGGGCTCAGGTGTAGGCGTCCCCGGCAGTTGATGCCTGCGGGCCGTGGAGCGATCCGGCTGCGTGAGGGGATCGCGGTGCAGGTCGCAGTGTCACGCATCGAGTAGGCGGAACGAGCCGAGCCGGCCCCGGTGTCTCCGTGGCAGCCGCAAGTCAACAAGTCGCGACCCGACCCCCGAGCCCAGCGAGGCGCAATCGCATCCCGGGTCGCCTGCTCCATCTCGCCTCCTCGCCAGTCCATGGACGCTCGCTGCTCCTACGCGTCGACTTCGCCGGCGGGACTGGGTTGGGCCGCCCGGCCCCGGTGTCTCCGTGGCAGCCGCAAGTCAACAAGTCGCGACCCGACCCCCGAGCCTACGGTGTCTCCGAGCCTACGGTGTCTCCGTGGCAGCCGCAAGTCAACAAGTCGCGACCCGACCCCCGAGCCTACGTCGGCGAACAAGTTGCGATCCGACCCCCGAGCCCGCGACCCCCGAATCAGTCAGTCCCGACGGTCCAGCCGCGCGCTCTCGCAGTCCAGGAAGAAGAGCTTGGCGAGTGGCCCGGAGTGCCGACGGACGACGAGCGTGTAGGAGCGGACGCCGAGGAGCATGCCGCGGATCGTCTCGCCGTCGCACGTCACGGCGACGGGCTGCTCCGTCCACTCGGCCATCACGCGCTCCATGTCGTCCATCCTCTGCGGCTGCTGGAGGTCGATCGGGCCCTCTGCCGGTAGCGGCGGGACACGCGGCTCGGAGGCAGCACCTTCGTCGGCGTCGTGACCTCCGTCCTCTTCGGGATTGGTTGCCGCGCTGGGCTTGGAGGCGCGGACGAGCTTGTTGGTCTCGTCCGGCACGCGCGCCCCGGTGCGCCCTCTCGTCGAGGCTCGCTGCCCGTCACCCGTCCGGAACTCCACGATGTCCGCGCTCACGGTGGTCGTGAACGTGCAGTAGACGACGTACACGCGGACCGCCCGGTCCACCCGGACGTTCACCAGACTCTGGTTGGGCCCCAGGTCCGCCTTCCGGTGCAGCTTCCTCATCGCGTCCGCATGCGGGGCGCTGGAGCCCACGGGGAACGCACAGAGCACCGCGCCGGTCGACTGGCTCGCCCGCACGTCGGTCTCGACGACCCGGAAGTTCGCCCGGTCCACCTCGACCTGCCCCACGGAGCCCCCGAGCAGCCCGCTGTTGTAGCCGCACCCCGAGAGCGCGAGGACCAGGACCATCATGGGAAGGAATCGTCGTTGGCTGTTCACGAAGCGTCTCCTGTCGGTGGTGGGGGCACACGTCGCATCGCCGAGCCCCGAGCCTCTGGCAGCAAGTCAACAAGTCGCGACCCGACCCCCGAGCCCTGGCAGCAAGTCAACAAGTCGCGACCCGACCCCCGAGCCCCGGGCTTCGGGCTTCGGGGTCAGGTCTACTGACTTCTGACTAAGGGCTGGTGGGCTCCGACGCCCCACGCTCGTAGCGCTCCTTCCGGCGTAGGAATTCACGTGGCAGTCCCTTCCTGCGGAGGTCCTAGAGCACGTTGCCCACGTGCCCGTTCACAAACCCAGCCGCCCGCGAAGTCAGAAGTCAGTAGACTTGACCCCCAGACCGTCAAGCGCGCCCGCCACCTGGTTGACGTTGTTGTAGTTCGAACGCTCGAGCTTCGCCATCACTGCCGCCCGAATCACATCATCGACCCGGTCGCCTCGGAACCGGGCGAGCTCTCCCAGCCTGAACCGCTCGACGCTCGTGCCGTCTCCTCTGGGGAGCCCGATCTCACTGAGGACATGAGGCTCCGCACCTGGGAGCAGCTGCTCCGAGCTGGATCGCAGGAGATCCTCCAGCGAGGCGTGAAGGAGCACGACGGCGGCGCGGAGGACGTCGGTCTGGGCCGTCGTACGCCGGCCCGGCCCTGGCGTCCCGATGGCGTCATGGACGTCGAGCAGTGACTGCACCCGGGCCAGGTTCGAGCTGAAGTTGTCGACAATCGCATCCCTGGTCGCCTGCTCCATCTCGCCTCCTCGCCAGTCCATGGACGCTCGCTGCTCCTACCCGTCGACTTCGCCGGCGGGACTGGGTTGGGCCGCCCCCGGCCCCGGTGTCTCCGTGGCAGCCGCAAGTCAACAAGTCGCGACCCGACCCCCGAGCCCTCGGGCCGAGGAAGTGAAATGTGAAAGGATCTGACACCTCACCCCCCGGTGTCTCCGTGGCAGCCGCAAGTCAACAAGTCGCGACCCGACCCCCGAGCCCTCCCAGGGCCAGGTCAACAAGTCGCGACACGACCCCCGAGCCTACCCGCGGACTTCAGCGGATGGCAGTGTGTCTCGGCACCCGCTCACACTGTCCCGGTCCGCCCCCTGCGCGCGCCGCCTGCGCCCAACTTCCAGCGCTTTCGCCAGCACGTCCGAGAGTTCGCTCCAGCTGGTATCAACGCAGCGCGCGGTGGCAAGGACTGGCGGCTCACGCACCGCACCCTCCAACACAGAGGCCAGATGATTCAACACGACCGCCCCGAGCATTACGGGCACCGCATTACCGATGTACCGACGAGCTTTCTCCCTATCCGTTGGAAACGGCACAGTGTCTGGAAACCCCTGCAAGCGCGCCATTTCGCGAACACGCAAGTGCCGATTCTGCCAGTGAAACGGGCCGTTCCAGGTTACGCGCTGCGCAGGGATAGTCGGCGACGGCCGGTCCGGGTGGAGCTTCAACAAGAACGACCAATATCGGCTTCGGTAGCCGAATTGGGGGTCCGTTGCCCCCCTCTCCGCAGTGTGCACAAGATAGTTGCCGCCGGGCGGAACGTCACGCAGCAAGTCGAAGTACTTGCCTCGTGGCACCTCTTCGTGCTCTGGAGGGCCGCAACCGTCCCCAATGGCCCATGCTACGGTCCGGGTCGGCAAACTCGGTATCTTGTCGAGACGGCATTGCCCTGCATGGCCATGTCGCCGGACGCCAGTCAAGAACAGACGCCTTCGAGCTTGCGGAACACCATAGTCACTTGCCGACAACACGACCCAATCCGTCCGATATCCTAGCTTGCGCGCACGTCGCAAGAAGCCATTGAAGCTTGCACGGTGCGTCTTGAATCGCAATCCCGGGACATTCTCCATAAGGAAAGCACGCGGCGTGAAACGCTCTACGACATCCAAGAACAACGAGATTCCGAGCTTGGCCGGGTCGATCCCCTTCCGCTTGTAGTCAAGCCAAAACCCGGCGTGTGAGAACGCCGTGCAGGGGGGGCCGCCAATGATGACTTCTGGTCGAGGGCCTCTCCACGCGTGTTCAAGCACCTCATCTCGTAGCAGGGCCTCCAAATCACCCGGGACCGTCCGTACCCCTGTCGTCTTGGAGAGCACATCAAGCGCGTCCGCGGACAAATCAGTCGCCAGCGCGACATCAAGGCCAGCTGCTTCAGCTGCGATGTCGAGGCCACCTACACCGGAAAACACACTGAGCGTCCTCATGCACTCCTCCGGACAGCGCCAGAAGGTGCCCAGCGAGGGGCCTCCACTGATATCTGCCACAGACGTTCTGCCACGCGCTTTTCGTCTGGTGTGAGAGAATTCAAAAGAGCTGCAATAGCCAATCGATCAAGCACAATTCCTTTGCTGCCCTGTTCGAGGTAATGTAGTTGCTTGTGGTCCACGTGGTAGGGGAGCGCCAACACGGGAATCGGAGACACCTCATTACCAAGAATGGCCTGCCACATACTTGAGCGGGTCTCGCTAAACTTATCGCCCCACCGCTCACTGTTGGCACACGTGACTTGAGCCACAATGGCGACAGCGCTTCTCCGACGGAGGCCTAGCGGCAAATGGGCGAGTATGTCCACTCCACCGTCGTGTGCACCTGTTCTTCGCGGAGCTCGGCTTGCATCGCCATCCAAGCCAATTTCTTCGCACGCGGAGCGCACCACGCTCAAGTAGTCGGCGCCTCCAGCCCGACGGCGTTCTGCAAGGCCTACTGCAGAGAGCCCTGCCTCACACAGCCCCCGCACGAAGACGGTCTCGACGAACTCGGTGGGCGCGACGCCGATTTCGACACCCGGATAAGAATGGGCAAGAGCTATCGCCAACATCAAATCGTAGGCGAGAGGATCGCTACAATCGGTCCGGCGGTCTAGCGCTCCTGTTCTCAGAATTTCAAATGGATACTTCGGACCCAACAACTCAGCACGCGATCGCACGCAGTCAATGGCATGTTCAGCCATCTCCGTTGCAGTCGGCGACGTCGGTGCAGATATCTCACCGACATCAGAGAATTTGTCTGCCCAACGACGGCCCCAGTTGGCATCAGCGCAGTAGTCAACGAGCTGGTACTTATTCATCGAGTAGCCGGTCAGCGCTTGGACCTCAAGAACGTCTGCCAACGCGCTCGCCCGGGCATCACTACCGTAGGCCTCGACATCGGGTTCGATGATACATCCGCTCATGACACATCCGCATCGCCGTCGCTGCGCTTCATCGTCAGTTCGCTCTTCATCGAGCGGCTGGCTCGATACAGGTCTTCGACCGCGTGATGAAGCTCGTCTGACCACGGCGCGTCTTGAACCTGTTCCTCCATTGCCTCCAGGGATGCCGCGATGCGCCCAATACGCGTCGGAAGATCAGTTACGTGGACAACCTGATAGGCTGCTTCCAGGTTTCGCGTCTCTCGGAGCACATCCAACGCGCGAGGATGGGTGAGTACCTTCCCATACTTCGTGATATCACGTGAGTCGCTAACGAGAGCACTTTGCCGGTGTGCCGGCGGGGATAGGTCTTTGATCACCTGCTTCAGCCGATCGCCATCCAAGCGGTGCAAAGCGTCTTGGATCTCCGAATACGAGCGCGGGCTGCCGAATCCTATATACTCTTTTACCGTAGCCGAGTTCATGAGGCGTTGCCAAACACCGAATCGTTCATATTGAACATAAGCGATGTCCAGACCACATTCTTCCTTCGCGTAGCGCAACGTCACCAGAGCGAAGTACAGATTCCGGATCCCTTGGGAATTGCTTCCGTACAGGCGACCCACCCGATAAAACGGGGATGGGTCACCATCGCCGGCTGCGCGCTCGACCTCGTCACGGACGAAGCGGGCCTTCGCTTCAGGGCTCCAATCCTTGATCCCTCCAATGTGGCGGAAACCCAAATAGGTCCGAACAGCCTCTCGTGAATCGACTACGACACAAGGGATCTCTTGGAGCCGCTGAAGCTGTTGGTCGCTCGGCTCTTCGTCGAGGTACTCTCCGTCGACGACACCGTGGATGAACATGAGCGCGGCAAGGCGTCGGTTGCCCTCAACCACCACGTGGCGATTCGTTCGAGCATCTGGCTCACGCAGAACGATCAGCGGCTCTTGCTGGAAGAAACCGTTGCTGAGCATCGACTCGATGATCTCGTCAAGGTTGTGGCGGTCCTTGAGGAAGGCCACCGTTCTGCTCTCATCCCAGTCATCCGACTCCTCGGGGAGACGCGGGTTCTCCAGATCTAGGGCCAGTCGCTCGACGGGTATGTATACAAGATCACTCTGGTTTAGGCGCTCGGCGGTCATGTTCCTTCGTCCTGTTGCCGGTGCGGGCGGATAAATAGCACTACCGCAGGCGGGGGCACAACGCCGTCCTCTCGACCGGGAGAAGAAGTCGGATGGTCACCGGACTGCCCCATCTACGCATCGAACCGGCCGTCGGGGGTGGGGTGGGCCTGGCCCAGGGCTACGAGGGTTTCTAGGATTTCGGTGACGGTGTCGGTGCGGGCGTTCTTGAAGGTGCGGGCCAGGGTGTCGGGGGTGGTGGGGTTCGGTTGGGCCAGGAGGGCGGTTCGGACGGCCTGGACGCGGTCGACGAGGGTCTTGGGCCAGGGGAGGCGCTTCGTCGGGGTGGGGGTCTTGGCCGCCGGGGTGGCCTTGGTGTCGGGGGCGGCGGTGCCGGGGAGGTCGGCCTGGGCCTCGTCGGGGGCCTGGAAGTCGGGGCGGAGCCAGCGGACGTGGCCGCGGGCCTCCTCCTCGGCGCGCTCGGCGTTCAGGGCGACCAGGCGCTCCAGGATCTCCTCGTCGGTCAGCGTCGCCGGCCACCCGTAGGCGCGCTCCATGGCCTGGGTCCAGCCGCGGGTGCCGCGGACGGCCGTGCCGAGGCGGCGCTTGCGCTTCGAGCCCGTGGGGACGGAGGGCTCCGGGGGCGCGGAGTCGCCGCCGCTGCCCTGCTTGGCCTCCAGGACGAAGCAGCCCTCCTTGTACAGGTCGATGCGGCCGCCGCTGGTGGAGCCGTCGCCGTGGCGGAACTCGACCGCCTTCTCGAAGACGTAGCGGTTGTCGGCCTCCAGCTCCCGCGTGGGCTCGGGCCGCGCGACGCCGAGCAGGTCGCACAGCTCGTTCACGAACGACTGGAAGTTGGCCATCTCCGCGCCGCCGGAGGCCTTCCACCGGTCGATGAAGGCGTCGACGTCCCGGGCCGGCTGGGGGATGGTGTCTTGCGTCACGGGGTCTCCGGGGAGGCGCAGCGGGATCGGACGCCGGGAGGCTAACGGGTGCCGAAGCGTGTGCGCAAGCGCGCGGAGGTTACCGGCCGCGACCGCGACGGGGCGGGGACCGTCGGGTGCCGTGTCGCGCCAAGGCGCAGCGGGGCGTTGCGCGACGCAGTCACGACGTCCGCGAGGTGGGACATCACACGGAGCGCATCGCGCTCGGGGCGCAGCGACGGGGCCAGGCCGCGCGACGTGGTCGCGACCAGCGGCCTACGCGTCCTCCAGGTGCAGCCGTCGGAGTGCGTCGCCCCGGAAGGGGTCGACGACCTCCAGGCCTCCGAGGTCCTGTCCGTCCTGCAGGTCCTCGGTGACGAGCCAGCGGCAGCCCGACCCGCGGGCCGCGGCCACGATGAGGGAGTCCCACCAGCTCAGCCGGTAGCGATCCCCGATCCTCCAGGCCATCTCCAGGAGCCGCTCCTCCATCGCGACGGGGCGCCAGGCGCCCAGCGTACGCACGTACTGCCGTGCGTCGGCCGGCGTGAGCGGGTGCGCCAGCTTGCGCGTGACGGTCACGTACAGCTCCTGGAGGACCTGAACGCTCACGCGTCCTCGCCGCGTCTCCCAGAGGCGGTCGACGACGTCGTAGGCCCGAGCCTGCTTGTCCGGATCGGCCGTGTCCCTGGCGTACACGAAGACGTTCGTGTCGACGAAGCAATCAGCGCTCATGCAGCTCGTCCCGCGAGGGGTACGGCCCGGCGCTCAGCCGGCGTGGACGGAACGAGCGCCAGGTCGCCATGGCGGCCTCGTAGTCCTCTTCCTGGAGCATGCGCTCGCGGAGCATCTCACCGACCATGCGCGAGACGCTCGTCCCCCGGCGGGCCGCTTCGATCCTCGCCCACCTCGCCACGTCCTCCTCCACACGAACCGTCACGTTCTTCATGCCACGAGATTCGTGCTGCACGAGGTTCGTGTCAACGTCCGGGCCGCCGGTGCCGGGGCCCGCGGTGCCGGGTCCGCAGGCGCCGGGAGGGCGCTCGTCCGCGCGCCGCGTTGCAGGGGCCGTTTGCGAGACGGGTGCAGCGTTGCTATGCGGAGGTGAACGTCAACAATCCCCCCGAGCGTCCGTGGGGCTCGCCGTCGGTGTGTGGCGTCGCAATGCGCGCGTACCGACCACCTCGGAGGGGGTCGGACGTCAGCCGCCGAACGGGGTCAGCGTCACCTCGAGTTCCAGATAGTACAGCTCGGTGCGGCCCTCGAAGCCCGAGTCGGTGCCCACGACGAGCCACAGGCGCCCCTGGTCGTCGGTCGCCACGGCGTGGGTGTGCTCGTGCTCGCGCTGGATTTCGACGTAGCCCTCGGGCTGCTCGCCGCACTGGACGCCGTTGGCGATGTCGCCGGCGACCGACGCCTCCGCGCCGCCCTGGGACTGGTTGGCCTTGTCGAGGTCGATGGTGATGAAGCCGTCGTCCTCGAAGGGCGTCGGCTCGTCGGGGCTCGCGCCCGCCTTCAGGTAGACCGACTCGCCGGGGGCGCCGCCGATGCCCGCGCAGCCGGACTGGGCGTCGGAGGCGAGGCGCATCGTCCAGGCGAGCGTGTAGAGCGTGTTCGGCTCCAGCCCGTCCGAGGCGTCGACCTCGCGCTTCAGGAACATGAAGAGGTCGTCGGAGACGTTGGTGCCGCCGAGCAGCCAGGCCGTCCCCTCCGTGTCGAGCTCGCCGGGGCGCTCGGTCAGGCTGCCCTCGAAGGCGACGGTGTCCTCCTGGATCACCGAGTAGTCGCTCTTGTCCGCCTCCCAGCCCTGCTCGCCCTCGTCGAACGACCAGCGGAAGGTGAGCGAGCCGTCCGAGCCATCGTCGGCGTCGGCGGCCGTGTCGGCGTCGGCAACGGCGTCCGCGTCGGCGTCCTGGACGTCGGACACGTCGGGGCCTGCGTCCGGCTCGGCGTCCGCGGCCGTGTCGGCGTCGGCGTCCTGCACGTCGGAGACGTCGGGGCCGGCGTCCGGCTGGGCGTCCGCGACGTCGTCTCCCGCGTCGATCGGCGGCGACGTACCGCCGTCCCCGTCGCCGTCGCAGCCGCCGGGGGCCAGGGCGAGGGCCGCCATGAGCCAGGTCGCGAGGATCGAGGGAAGCACCCTCCGTGGAGTCGTCGGCCACGTACGCATCGTCACCTCTCCGGGTCTCGGGCATCGATGTCGGGTGGAAGACACACGTTACCAACTCCGTCCGGCCGGCCGAACCCCCGGACACGGATCCTCCAGGGCGGTCGCAAAGTCGACCGCCCTCCCTTGCCTTTGCCCTTGCCCTTGCCCTTGCCTGCTCTCAGACGCGCAAAACCCATCGTTTCCGAGCGGGTGCAATCCCGCGCCGGGCGCCGTACCGCCGGGCGACCCTCACTTCTCCGACTTTGCGATTGCCCTGACGGATCCTCCGAGGGCCCGGGACGGGGGTGACGCGGGGACCGGGATCGTGTAGCCACTCGGCGTCATCAGCCCGGAGGTCCCCATGAGCGACGCCCGCACCGACGAGCCCGCCACGCCGGCGGCCTCGGCCGTCGAGATGAACGAGATCCTGCTGCCGTCCCACGCGAACGCCCTGGGCACGGCTTTCGGCGGGACCATCATGGCGTGGGTCGACGTCTGCGCCGCCATGGCCGCCCAGAGGCACGCCCGGCGGGTGGTGGTGACGGCCTCCATGGACGCCGTCAGCTTCCTGGCGCCCATCAAGGTCGGGCAGGTCGTGACCCTGAAGGGGCAGGTGAACTACGCGGGCCGGACCTCCATGGAGGTGGGCGTGCGCGTGGAGGCCGAGGACCCGCTCACCGCCGACCGCGTCCACGCCATGAGCGCCTACCTGACCTTCGTGGCCCTGGACGCCGACGGGGCGCCGGTGGAGGTGCGGCCGCTGCGGCTGGAGACGGCCCGCGACAGGCTCCGGCACGCCGAGGCCGAGGCCCGTCGGGCCGCCCGCCTGGAGCTCGCACGGCACCGGGAGGACCTCGCGGACCAGCACCGCGACGAGGAGGGCTGAGACCCGCGGTCCGCACGCCCGATCGGTGCTCTCGTCAGTCGGGCGCCACTTCCGATTCGACCCACCCGGGGACGTGGGGCCAGCCGACGACTCGGACCTCACCCCGTGAGTGAACCCGGTCGCCGCCGTAGATGAGGGTCGGTGCGGTCACGGCGTCCCCCGCGAGGTTGCTGAACCACCGGAGGCCCTTCAGCTGATCCCGCGTGACGGTCAGGCCGGACTTCACCTCCACGGGGATGGCCGTGCCGGCCCGCTCGACGAGGACGTCGATCTCGTGGCCGGCCCGGTCGCGCCAGAACGCGAGCGGCGGGGGCTCTCCGCGGTTCGCGAAGGCCTTGGCGATCTCGGCCACGGCCCACGTCTCGAACAGGGGGCCGCGCATCGCGTGCGTCGCCAGCTCCTCGGCGCGCCGGACCCCAAGGAGCCACGCGGCCAGACCGGCGTCCCAGAAGTAGAGCTTCGGGGTCTTGACCAGCCGCTTCGAGAAGTTGCGGTGGTGCGGCTGGAGCCGGTGCACGACGAACCCGGCCTCGAGGACGGAGAGCCACGAGCGCGCCGTGTTGTGGGTGACGCCGCAGTCGCTCGCCAGCCCGGAGAGGTTCACGAGCTGGCCGGTGCGGGCGGCGCACATGCGGAGGAAGCGCTGGAACGTCGCGAGGTCGCGTACGTTGACCATCTGGCGGACGTCGCGCTCCACGTAGGTACGCACGTAGGAGGCGTACCAGCGCCCGGGATCCACGGCGCGGTCGTAGATCGGCGGATAGAGGCCGCGCCACAGCAGAGCCTCCAGGGTCTCGGGGGCCCGCTCCGCCGCCTGCAGCTCCCCCAGCGTGAAGGGGAGCAGATCGACCAGCCCGACCCGTCCGGCCAGGCTCTGGCTGACCTGTGAGAGGAGCCCGAGCTGCTGAGAGCCCGTCAGCACGAAGAGGCCCATCCGGCCGTCGCTGTCGAGGATCCCCTGGAGGTAGCTGAGGAGCTCGGGACAGCGCTGGACCTCGTCGAGCACCGCCCCGTCGGGGAAGCGCGCCAGGAAGCCGCGCGGGTCCTCGGTCGCCGCCTCGTGCTCGTCCGGGGCCTCCAGCGACACGTAGGGGCGATCGGGGAAGCACGCCCTGACCAGCGTCGTCTTGCCCGACTGGCGGGGCCCGGTCACGACGACCGCAGGAAAGCCGCGGGCGAGCTCCAGGACGGTGGGTGCTGCGTGACGCGGGATCATGTTCCCGAGTCTGGCGCTGTCGTGCTGATTGTCAATTCAACTCTCAATCAGCCAGCACGACCGACGACGGCGCTCCCCGAGGGCGGCGGTTCAGCCGGCCGCGAGCTCGCTGTCGACGACACGGGCCGGGCGCAGTCGGTCCGTGGGGCCGCCGGGTGCAGGCTCCGCGGCGCGGAGGTCGGCCGCCGAGGCGGACACCACGCGGTTCCGGCCGGACTCCTTGGCGTGGTACAGCGCCTCGTCCGCTCGCTGCACGCACTCCCAGAAGGCGTCCCCGTCGCGAGGGAAGACGGACATCCCGAGGCTCACCGTCTTGTGGATGGGCGTGCCCGCGGCGTGGAACTCCAGGCGCTCCACGGCCACGCGGATCCGCTCGGCTGCTCGTGCGGTGGTGTCCGCGTCCGCGTCCACGAGCACGACCAGGAACTCCTCGCCGCCGTAGCGCACGACGAGGTCCTCGGTACGCACGGACTCCGAGAGCACCTCGCCCAGGCGGGCCAGCATGGTGTCACCCGCCGCGTGGCCGAAGGTGTCGTTGACGTCCTTGAAGTGGTCGATGTCGCACATGATCACGCCAAGCCCCTCCTCCCGGCGGAGGGCGCGCGCCGTGATCCGCGGGTGGGTCTCCTCCAGGTAGCGCCGGTTGTAGAGCCCCGTCAGGGCGTCGCGCATCGCCGAGGCGCGGAGCTGCGACTCGAGCTGCTTGGCCTTCAGGACCGGGACCGCCTCCTTGATGTACCGCTGGACCGCGTCCTGCTTCGCCTTCCCTCCCAGGGAGGCGTCGCCGGTGAACTGGACGACCGCGCGCGTCTGCCCGCCGATCAGCACGGGCAGGCACAGGTGCTCCCGCTCGCCGCCCAGGGCGAAGTGCCGGCAGATCCCCTTGTACGCTCCGGAGCTGACGGCCTGTCCGGTGCGGCAGGCGCGGCACAGGGTCTCGTCGCCGCGAACGTCCGGGCGGCACCAGTCCCCCTCCTCCCCGCTGGCGATGACCGTCTCCAGCCCACCGTGGGAGGTGTCGACCGTGTACAGGCGATGCTCCGGCAATCCCATCCCCGTGAACACCTCGCTCAGGCGGACGTACACGTCCCCCAGCGACTCGTCGGTCTCGATGACCTTCTTGAAGGTGTTCACGTCCCGCAGCCCGGCCAGGAGACAGTTGAAGCGCGCCGTGAGCTCGCCGATCTCGTCGCCGGACTCGACCACGACCCGCTCCAGAGCGTCGAGGTGGCCCGCCGTGAGGGTGCGTACCTGCTCCACCATGGAGTCGATGGGCCGGGTGATGGAGCGTGTCGCCATCCACGCGAAGAGCCCCAGGAGCGTGTGGGCGACGAGGAGCCCGCCCGCCAGCAGCACGACCTCCCACACGTGGCTCGCGTGCACCAGGGCAGGGATCCCCAGGGCCAGGAACCAGAAGGACACGCCGAGGCTGAACAGGGCGAACTTCTGCCGGACGGGCATGTGAGCGAACGTCAGCAGCTCGACCAGCCGGCCGACTGCCTGGCGGGCTGCGGCGTAGGAGCGTGCTGTACGGTTCATGGGGTCCCTCCGTGCCCTCCTCCCACGGTCGATCACGCAGCAAACATGAGCGCGTTCCTGCGCTGCGACGGCAGATCCCGCGTCGGGACGGCCCGCGACAGGCTCCGACACGCGGAGGCCGAGTCGCGGCGAGCGGCCCGCCTGGAGCTCGCGCGACACCGGCTGGACCTCGCGGATCGACATCGCGACGAGGAGGGCGGACCCTGGGCCGCTTCAGAATCGGTATGCTAGCGTCCGCCGCACGCCGCGCAGGGAGGGAGGGCGTCATGGGGAGAGCGATTCTGCTCATCGGGATCCTGGCCGCACCGGCCCTGGCCGCCTGCTCCAGCGACGACGGGGGAGGCGGCTGGGTCCCCGGCCCCGACACGACCGCGGACCCCGGAGCCGACGCCGGCCCCGACGCGAGCCCCGACACCGTGCTCTGGGATGCGGACACCCCGGGCCCCGACGTTCCGGTCGACCCCGACGCGGACGGGGCCGACACGCCCGGCGACACGACGGTCGCGGACGCGGACACCGGGGATGACGCCGACCCCGGCTGCGACGACCAGGTACACATCACGGCGGGCGGCGTGCTCGACTTCGACACGCACGTGATCTCCGTGTCGGGGACCGTCACGCGGAACGGCGAGCCCTTCACGCCCCAGGCCGGAGCGCGGATCCACTTCGCCTCCCCACGCGGCGGCGTCAGCCTGCCCCTGGAGGGCGAAGGGGCCGCGCAGTTCGAGGGCGAGTTGTTCGCGGGCACGTACGACGTCGCCTACGCGGCTCCGACGACCTGCGATCCGTCGGACACGCCGGTCCCCTGCCAGTACGCCGTCGTCGAGGAGGGGGTCTCGCTGCAGGCCGGCGGCTCCCTGGACCTGGACCTGGACGTCGTGGCGGTCTCCGGCGTGGTCCGCCTGGAGGGGGCGCCCATCCCGGACGGCCCGCATCCCCGCGGCTCCGTCGAGCTGGCGGGCGAGACCACCCTGCCCGTGGAGTTCCCGCTCGAGGGGGACCAGGAGGCGACCTGGAGCGGCGAGGTCTTCGCAGGCCCCGCCTACGACGTCATCTATCGCCCCGCCACCGGCGACCTGTGCGCGGACGAGGGGCCGCTCCCCTGCCAGGCGCACCGCGCCTACGAGGACGTCCCGGTCCAGGCCCCGGGGTCGCTCGACATGGACCTGGACGTCGTCGAGGTGACGGGCGTCGTGCGCCTGGACGGAGCGCCCCTGGTGGACGAGGACGCCGGGGTGATCTCCTTCTTCCCCGACGTGGGTGCCATCTCCTTCCCCGTGGAGGGGGACGGCTCCTACGGCGGGCGGCTGTTCGCAGGCTCCTACACGGTGCGCTTCCACCACCGCCCCGGGTGCACCGACGGCCCGGCGCCCTGCCAGAAGCTGACGGCCCACACGAACCAGGTGCTGGAGCAGGACGGGGTGCTCGACGTGGACCTCGCGCGGGTGGACGTCACGGGCGTCCTGACCGTCGACGGCGAGGAGCCCGACGGGGCGCGCGGCCAGATCGTGCTCGAGAGCGAAGAGCACGGGGACCTGACGCGTTCCCTCGCGCCCACGGGCGCAGCCACCTGGGACGCCGTCCTCTTCCCGGGCGTCTACGCGGTGCAGTACCGACGGGCGGCGGGATGCGACCCCGAAGGCGACGCCCTGCCATGCCACGACCACCGCCTCCGCGAGGCCGTCAGCCTGAGCGCGGACGGCTCCCTGGACCTGGACGTCCAGCCCGTCGACCTGACCGGGACCGTCACGCTCCACGGGGCCCCGCTCCCCGAGGGTCCCCGCGGCCGCCTCGTCTTCCGGGACGAGCCGGGGTACCTGGAGGTGCCCCTGCCGGAGGAGGGCCCGGCCACGTGGAGCGCGCGCCTGTTCCAGGGGGAGTACCGGGTCAGCTGGGCGCCGCCCCAGGATTGCTCGCTGGACGAGGACGCGATGCCCTGTCAGCGGACCGTCCTGGTGCCGTCACAGCACGTGGCCGCCGACGGGGCGCTCGACCTCGACCTGGCGCCGATCGAGATCGCCGGGAAGCTGACCCGCGACGGCGCCGACCTCGACGGGCCCGCCGGCAGCCTGGTGTTCGGCGGCGAGGTGCAGCCGGCGACCTTCCCGGTGCACTCCGACGAGGGCGGGACGTACGGCAGCCTCGTCTTCCCCGGCGCGTACGACGTGCGCTACGAGCCGCCCCCGTCCTGCGACGAGTCGTCCGCCCTGCCCTGCCAGTCCCGGCTCCTGCGCGGCTGCCCGGCGCCGTGATCTCCGCGCGGGGTCCGTGAGAGGCTGGGATCCCGCACACAGGAGGAGATCATGAGCGCCGAGCCCCGGCACGCCCTGTACTACTGGCCGTTCATCCCGGGCCGCGGAGAGTTCGTCCGGCTGCTCTTCGAGGCCGCCGGCGAGCCCTACGACGACGTCGGCCGCCGCGACGAGCGCGAGGGCGGCGGCGTCCCGGCCATCGTCCGCTTCCTGGAGGGGGAGGCCGACGGCACGCGCCCCTTCGCGCCGCCGTTCCTGGTGGACGGCGATCTGGTCATCGCCCACGCGGCCCACATCTGCGGCTACCTCGGCCCGCGGCTGGGCCTGGTGCCGGACGACGAGGTGTCGCGCGCGGCCGCCCTGCAGCACCAGCTCACGGTCACGGACCTGGTCATGGAGATCCACGACACCCACCACCCCCTCGCCACGGGCTGGTACTACGAGGAGCAGCAGGAGGCGGCGAAGCAGCGCGCGGGCTACTTCCTCGAGCGCCGGATGCCGAAGTTCCTGGGCTACTTCGAGGACCTCCTGGCCGCCAACGAGGCCGGGGACGGGCGCCGCCTGATCGGGGACGACCTCACCTACCCGGACCTCGCGGTCTTCCAGGTGCTCGAAGGGCTGGACTACGCCTTCCCCAAGGCCTTCGGCCGCCTCTTCGAGGACCTGCCCCGGCTCCGCGCGCTCTGCGAGGCCGTCCGGGAGCACCCGGGCATCGCCGCCTACCTGGCCTCGGACCGGCGCATGGCCTTCAACGAGCACGGGATCTTCCGCCGGTATCCCGAGCTGGACACTTGAGCTACCGCCCCTGACAGCGCCTGTCCCCCGCCAGCCCGATCGACGCGGCGCCTTCGGGCGACACCGACACGGCGAAGCGGGTGCGGAAGCGCTGGCCGACCTCGCCCGAGATGCGGGAGCCCTCCAGGGCCTGCTCCAGCCCCTCGAGGACGGCGTCGCGGTCCGTCATGCCCCAGGGCACGTCCGCCGTGAGGTCGTCCACGTCCTCCAGCGTCCCGTCCGCCGCGACGGTCCCCTCGAAGGCCATGTGGAGCGCCAGGTCGCCGATGTCGCCCATGCTGGGCGAGAGCTGGGCGCGGAGGGCCTTCGCCACGGCGGGCGATGCACGGAACGCCAGCCCCGACGGGGCCTCCAGGGTCCTGCAGAACGCCGCCCGGCGCTCCGCCGGCAGGTCGGAGAAGCCGGCCACGCACCCGGCCAGGGTCCCGACCACGACCACCATCCCCATGAACCGTCCCACGGACACCTCCCCGTCGGGTGGCTGGACGTCCGCGTGCAGCCGATATTCTCGACGCCCGCGACACGTCGCCGCGACCGGGGCGTCACAAAGCCGGTGCTGCCCGGCCTCAAGCGTTCGCGGGTTTCGACCGTTGAGACGTGTTCGACCCCTGCAGTGCGACACGGCCGCAGGGAGGGAGCCACCATGCAGACCCCGGAAATCCCTGCCGACGAGGCGGCGCGGCTCGAGGCGCTACGCGAGCTGTGCGTCCTGGACACGCCCCCCGAGGAGCGCTTCGACCGCATCACGCGGATGGCCCAGCGGCTGTTCAGCGTACCCATCGCGCTGGTGTCCCTGGTGGACGCCGAGCGGCAGTGGTTCAAGTCGCGGCAGGGCCTCGACGCCACGGAGACCTCGCGCGAGGTGTCGTTCTGCGGTCACGCGATCCTGGACGACGAGACCTTCGTCGTGGAGGACGCCGCGGCGGACCCGCGCTTCGCCGACAACCCGCTGGTCACCGACGAGCCCCGGATCCGGTTCTACGCGAGCCGCCCCCTGCACGCTCCGGGAGGCCAGCGCGTGGGGACGTTGTGCGTCATCGACCGGAAGCCCAGGGACCTGTCGCCGGAGGAGTGGGAGCTCCTGCGGGACCTGGCGGCCATGGCCGAGCGAGAGCTCCGCATGGCCCGCATCGACGCGATCCGGGAGGAGCTGGAGCGAGAGACGCTCGCGCGGCGGGAGGCGGAAGCCCGCAATCGCCGCCTCCGCATGGCGCTGGAGCAGAGCCCGAACATCGTGCTCATGACGGACGCCGCGGGGCACATCGAATACGTCAACGGCCGCTTCGAAGAGGTCACGGGCTTCACGGCCGCCGAGGTGCTGGGCCGGGACGCCGAGGTGCTGGGTTCCGGGGATCCGGAGGCGACCGAGGAGATGTGGACGGCGCTGGCGGCCGGGCACGAGTGGTCCGGGCTCTTCCTCAACCGCCGCAAGGACGGGACCTCGTACTGGGAGCAGGCCTCCGTCAGCCCGGTCTTCGGCGAGCACGGGGGGATCACCCACTTCGTCAAGGTGGCCCGGGACGCCACGGAGCAGAAGGAGCTGGAGCGCCGCGCGGCGGAGGTCCGCAAGGACGAGCGCCTGCAGCAGTTCGTCGAGCACACGCCCGCGGCCGTCGCCATGTTCGACCGGGAGATGCGCTACCTGATGACGAGCCGGCGGTGGATCGAGGACTTTGGCCTGGAGGAAGCCGAGCTCCACGGGCGCACCTTCTACGACGTGTTTCCCACGCCCCCGGACGACTGGAAGGAGCTCCACCGCCGCTGCCTGGACGGCGAGATCCTGGAGCGCGACGAGGAGTGGTTCCGGCACCCGGGCGGCTCCGACCAGTGCATCCGCTGGGCGCTTCACCCGTGGCGGGAGGACGACGGGACCATCGGCGGCGTCGCCATCTTCTCGGAGGTCGTCACCGAGCGAAAGCGCGCCGAGGAGGCGCTCGCCCGAAAGGACGAGGAGCTCCACCAGGCCCAGAAGATGGAGGCCGTGGGACGCCTCGCGGGCGGGGTGGCCCACGACTTCAACAACATGCTCTCGGCGATCCTCGGCTTCGCCAGCGTGGCCCTCTGGGATGCCGAGGAGGGCAGCGAGCTCCACGAGAGCCTCACCGAGATCCGCTCCGCCGGGCGGCGGGCGGCCGCCCTCACCCGACAGCTCCTCGCCTTCAGCCGCAAGCAGGTGCTCGACCCGCGGGTGCTGGACCTCAACCCCGTCCTGGCGGGGCTGGAGAAGATGCTGACGCGCATCATCCGCAAGGACGTGCACCTGGAGATGGACCTGGGACCCGATCTCCCTCCGACGCGGATCGACCCCGGCCAGGTCGACCAGGTGCTCATGAACCTGGCGGTGAACGCGGCGGACGCCATGCCCGACGGGGGACGCCTGCTCGTCCGGACCGAGGCGTTCCACGTGGACGCCGCCGATCCACCCCCGGCGGCGGAGATGACGCCCGGCGACTACGTCCGGCTCCGCGTTGCAGACGAGGGCTGCGGCATGGACGACGCGACGCTGGCCCACGCCTTCGAGCCCTTCTTCACGACGAAGCGGGCCGGCGAGGGCACGGGCCTGGGCCTCTCGACGGTCTACGGCATCGTCCGCCAGAGCGGCGGCCACGTGGCCGTCACGAGCGCTCCCGGGGTCGGGACGACCTTCGACCTCTACTTCCCGGCGGCCGACCCCGAGATCGCGGAGCGCGGCGATGAGGACGATCGCGCGGAGGCGCCGCCCCGTGGGACGGCAACCGGCACCGTCCTCGTCGTGGAGCACGAGCCGCCGGTCCGCAAGCTGGTGCGGAAGGTGCTGGACCACGCGGGCTATCGGGTCCTGACGGCCGCCGACGGGCGCGAGGCGCTCGAGACGTGGGAGACCCACCGCGACGAGGTGGACGTCGTCCTCACCAACCTCGTGATGCCCCGGCTGGACGGCGCCTCCCTCATCGAACGCATCCAGCCCACGGCGGCGGGCGCGGCCCTCGTCTACATGACCGGCTACGGCGCCGATGTCCCGGCACCTCGGCCGGGGAGCGACACGCACGTCGGCCTCCTCGAGAAGCCGCTGACACCCGATGCCATCCTCGAGACGGTCCGCGGCGCCGTCGCCCTGGCGTCGAACACGGACGCCGAGAACGGGCGGGAGGCCGGGTGACGTCGGGTCGCCGATCGTCAAGTCGTTGACGATCGGAGCGCCGCGGGGTGCCAACGCGCTGACACCGGAGCGCCGACACGCCCGGAATCATTGAGGCGTGGAGCGTGGCACACGGGTTGCTCTGTTCGGAGGCCGGATCCCTGCCTTCGAGGTGCGACCATGCGCAACCCACGACGAATCGCCGCGACGCCGAGCGTCACATTCTGGATCGTGCTCGCCAGCGGCATGGTCTGTGGCGCGGCCGTGGCCGCCACGCCGGATCGGGGCGTCGAGCCGGTGCCCGAGGTGGCCGCGCCCGAGACCGAGGTGGCCGCGCCGGAGACGGACATCCCCGAGGTGCCCGAGGCCCCCCCGACCGGGATCGAGGACATCCCGGCGGTGCCCGCGGCGCCCGAGCCCGAAGCCGCGCCCCGGGAGGAGCCGCGGACAGCCCGGGACGTCCGCCGCGAAGAGCGCGGCGCGCCCGCCGCCCCGGCCGGCCGACAACAGCGCGCGGAAGCGGAGCCCGGGACGCGCGAGGCGAAGCCCGGGACGCGCGAGGCGGAGCCCGGGACGCGCGAGGCGAAGCCCGCGGCGAAGGGGACGGAGCGCGTGCCGGCGCCGCAGCCCCTCGTCCTGCGGGACGGGCCGGTGGACGAGGCGTCGCCCCGCGAGGAGGGCGAGCCGAAGCAGGGATTCGCCACGCTCGTCGCCATGGTCGCGCTGCTGGTCGCGGCCGGCGCCGTCTTCGTGCACCTCCGCAGCCGAAAGGGGTCCGGCGGCGAGGACGACGCGGAGCGCCTCGAGGTGCTCTCGTCGGTCCGGCTCGCCGGGAAGTGGCCCGTGTCCCTGGTGCGCGTGCCGGGGCGGGTGCTGGTGGTCGGCGCCACCGACAAGGGCGTGACGCTCCTGGCCGAGCTGGAGCCGGACGGCCGCACGCCGGTCGCCGAGGCCCCGCCCGCGCCGGAGGAGGACGACGTGCCCTTCTTCGACCTGGCGTCCCGCCTCGACGCGGAGGACGACGTGCCCCCGACCTATCGGCGCCCCCGCCGGAGCAGCCCCGCGACGCGGGCCTACGCCGAGCGCCCGGCGACCCGGCCGTCGACCCGCGGTCGCCGGCAGGTGCAGGAGGAGGAGAAGGACGAGGCCTTCCTCGACCACCTCCTCGATCGCCTCGCGGACGCGAAGCCGGCGGTCATCCGGCAGGCCTCGCCCGAGCCCGAGGACGAGCGCGACGCCCTGCGGCAGCGCGTGAAGACCTGGCGGCGCGGCCCGACGCGCCTGTAGGAGGCTCTCCCGATGCCCCGTCCCCGCTCCCGCGCGCCACGCCTCCGCGTCGCCCTCCTGGGTGTCGCGGCGGTCGTGTGTCTGCTGCCCGCCCCGGCGGCGGCGCAGGCTCCGCGGGTGTCGACGCCCGCGCCGGGGGCCTCCGCGGGGACCGATCCGGACGCGGCGCTCCGGCCGCCGGACGGCGGGGACGCGGGCGACGACGCGTCGGCCGGCCCGGGGCGTCCCGGGATCCGCATCGACCTGGGCGGCGAGGACGCGGGCTGGGCGTCCGGCTTGAAGATCATGCTGCTGATGGCGGCGCTGGCCTTCGCGCCGACCATCCTGCTGTCCATGACGTCGTTCACGCGGATCATCGTCGTGCTGGCGCTGCTCCGGCAGGCGGTGGGCGTGGTCCAGCTCCCGCCGAGCCGCGTGCTCGTCGGGCTGGCGCTCTTCCTGACGCTGTTCACGATGACGCCGGTCATCCAGCAAATCGGCGCGCGGGCCTACACGCCCTACCAGGAGGGGCGGCTGGGGGAGATGGAGGCCCTGGAGGAGGCCCTGGTCCCCGTGCGCCGCTTCATGCTGCGGCACACGCGGGAGGCCGACCTGGGCCTGTTCTTGAACGTCATGGGCGCGAGCAAGCCCCGGACGGCCTCCGACGTGCCGACCGTCGCGGTCATCCCGGCCTTCATGCTCAGCGAGCTGAAGACCGCGTTCCAGATCGGCGCGCTGCTGTTCATCCCGTTCCTGGTCATCGACCTGGTCGTCGCGTCGGTCCTCATGTCCATGGGCATGATGATGCTGCCGCCCGCGACCATCTCCCTGCCGCTGAAGATCATCGTCTTCGTGGTGGTCGACGGCTGGGGCCTGGTCGTGACCTCCCTCGCCACCAGCTTCACGGGGTAGCCGATGGAACCGCAGACGATCGGCGACCTGCTGCAGCTCGCCATCCAGACGACCTTCCAGCTCGCCGCGCCCATGCTCTTCGTGGGGCTCGTCATCGGCGTGCTCATCTCGATCCTCCAGGCGGCGACCCAGGTCAACGAGGTCACCCTGGTCTTCATCCCGAAGATGCTCGGGGTCGGCCTGGTCATGTGGCTCGCGGGGCCGTGGATGCACGAGCGCCTGCTCGCCCTGTTCCGGGAGATCGCCCTTCACATCCAGTCCGTCTCGACGCCGGGGTTCTAGGAGATGGCCGGAACCGCACCCGCAGGAGGAACGAATCGGGGGCTCGTCCCCGGGGTGGGCCGCCGCGACCTGGCGATGCCCCTGGGCCTGGTGGGCATCCTCGGGCTGATGATCGTGCCGCTGCCCACGGTGGCGCTCGATGTGCTCCTCGCCTTCAACGTCACCGCCGCCGTGGTGATCCTCCTGACGGCGATCCAGGTGGAGAGGCCCCTCGACTTCTCCGTCTTCCCGTCGATGCTCCTCATCACGACGCTGTTCCGCCTGTCGCTCAACGTGGCGACGACCCGCCTCATCCTGCTCCACGGCGACGAGGGGACGGAGGCGGCGGGCGAGATCATCGAGACGTTCGGCCAGTTCGTCGTCGGCGGCAGCTACGTCGTCGGCATCGTCATCTTCCTCATCCTCACCCTCATCAACTTCGTGGTCATCACCCGCGGCGCCGGGCGGATCGCCGAGGTGAGCGCGCGCTTCACCCTGGACGCCCTGCCCGGCAAGCAGATGTCCATCGACTCGGACCTGGCCGCCGGGCTCATCACCCAGGACCAGGCCCGCGCCCGCCGCAAGGAGCTGGCCCAGGAGACGGAGTTCTACGGCGCCATGGACGGCGCGAGCCGCTTCGTCCGCGGCGACGCCATCGCCGGCCTCATCATCACCGCCATCAACATCGTCGGCGGCCTGGTCATCGGCATCGCCCAGCTCGGGATGGCCGCCCAGGAGGCCGCCGAGACCTACACCGTGCTGACCATCGGCGACGGCCTGGTCAGCCAGATCCCCGCCATCCTCATCTCCACGGCGGCCGGCGTCGTCGTCACGCGCGCCGCGACGGCCCTGGACCTCGGCGACCAGATGGCGCGCCAGCTCCTGAGCAACCCCAAGGTCCTCATGGCCGGGGCCATCATCCTGGCCGCCCTGGCGCTCATCCCCGGCATGCCGCGCCTGACCTTCTTCGCCATCGCCGCCGCCCTCCTCTGGATGGCCCGCAGGCGGCCCTTCGGCGGGCCCGGCGAAGCGCCCGAGTCGGGCGGGGAGGGAGGCCCCGGCGGAGGCCCGGCGCCCGGCCGCCCGTCCGAGCAGTCCGCCGAGGAGGCGGAGATCGAGCAGATCCTCTCGGTGGAGCCCCTGGAGCTGGAGGTGGGCTACAGCCTCGTGCCCCTGGTGAACCGCAACGAGGACGGCTCGGTGGTCCGGCGCATCGACCGGCTCCGGCGGAACTTCGCGCGAGACCTGGGCATCGTCCTGCCGCCGGTGCACATCCGCGACAACCTGGAGCTGTCGCCGGGCGAGTACCGGCTGGTGATCCACGGCGTCGAGGCGGCCCGCGGCGAGGTCATGGCCGATCGGCTCCTCGCCATGAACCCCGGCGACGCGACCGGGTCCGTCGAGGGCATCGAGACCATCGAGCCCGCCTTCGGCCTCCCGGCGCTGTGGATCCGCCCCGCCGACCGCGGCCGCGCGGAGCTGGCCGGCTACACGGTGGTCGAGCCGTCCGCGGTCGTCATCACGCAGATCAGCGAGGTGCTGCAGGCCAACGCCCACAAGCTCCTGGGCCGCGAGGAGCTCCAGCAGCTCCTCGAGGTGGCGGCCCAGCGCCGGCCGCGGGTCGTCGAGGAGCTGATCCCCGACGTCCTGAGCCACGCCGAGGTGCTCGCCGTCCTCCGCGGGCTCCTGGAGGAGCGGGTGAGCATCCGCGACCTGCCGCTCATCCTGGAGAGCCTCGCCGAGGCCGCACGCTTCGGCAAGCAGGTGCCCTTCCTGGTGGACCAGGTGCGCCAGAGCCTCGGCCCGGCCATCGTGCAGGAGCTGACGGCGCCGGACGGCCGGCTGCACGTGGCCATCATGGACGCCGCCACGGAGGACGCCCTGCGCGGGACGGTGGTGCGGAACGAGGCGGACGTGAACCTGGCGCCCGACCTCCAGACCGCCCAGGCCCTGCTGGCCCAGCTCCAGCAGGCCACCAACCGGCTGCACGACCTGGGCTATCCCGCCATCCTGCTGACGCCGGCCGACCTGCGCTATCCCATGCGCCGCTTCGCCGGCCGCTTCTTGAGCCAGGTCCACATCCTGGCCCAGACGGAGCTTCCCCCGCGCGTCGAGGTGGTCACCGACTTCACGGTCCAGCTCGGACGCGCCGGGCGCGGCGCCCGGACCGGTCGCTAGGAGGCGCTCCCCATGATCACCCGCACATTCCAGGCGCCCACCCTCCGCGAGGCCATGCGACGGGTCCACGAGACCCTCGGCGACGAGGCCGTCATCCTCGGCACCCGCGAGGTGCGCGACGCCCGGAGCGAGGCCCCGCCGCGCTACGAGGTGACCGCCTCGGGACGGGCCGCGGCCTCCGGCGCCCCCGCGCAGCGACGACGCGCCGAGGGCAGACCGGGCCGAAGCGAAGAGACCCGCCGGGTGGAGCGACCCCGCGCGTCTCCGCCTCCGGTGCCCCCACCCGAGCCTCGCGAGGCGGGTGACGAGGGGCTCCGCGCGGACGTGTCGGCCCTCCGCCGGGAGGTGGAGGCGCTGCGAGCGGACGCGCCGCGCTGGGAGGCCCTGGACACCCACCTGCGGGGCGCGGTCGACGAGCTTCGGGCCGAGGTGGCGCGCCTCGCACGCGGTCTGCCCCGGGGCGGCAGCGGCGAAGAAGCGGACCCGGAGGTGCGAGGGCTCGTCGCCGCCGGGGTGGAGCCGATCATCGCCGAGGCCCTGGTGAGCCAGGCGCGCGTGCGGGTGGCGCCGGACCACGGGCTGGCCGTGGCGAGGCCGCCGGACCTGGCCGGCGAGGTGCGCGAGGCCCTCGACGTCGGCCCCGCCATCTGGGACGCCCCGGCGGGCACGATCGCGGCGCTGGTGGGCCCGACCGGCGGGGGCAAGACGCGGACCGTGGCGAAGTTGGCGGCCCTGGCCAGGTTCGTCCACAATAGGCGCGTGGGCATCGTGACCTCGGACATGCAGCGCATCGGCGGGGCGGAGACGCTGCGTTCGTTCTGCGACATCCTCGGCCTGCCGCTCCGGCGGGCGCGGGATCGCCGAGAGCTGCGCGCAGCCCTGCGCGCGCTGGAGGGACGCGACCTGGTGCTCGTGGACACCCCCGGCTGCGGACCCGGCGACGCGGAGGCCCTCGCCCACCAGGCGGAGCTGTTGGGCGGCTCGGCCGTCGCGCGACACCTCGTGATGCCGGCCGCCACGCCCGCGGAGGACGTACGCGCCGCCGCGCGCCGCTTCGCCCCGACCGGGGTGGCCTCCGTGGTGGTCACCAAGCTCGACGAGGCCCGGGGACCGGGGGCGGCGCTGTCCGCCCCGTGGGGCGCCGCCGCGCCGATGTCGCACGTCTGCGCCGGCCAGGCCGTCCCCGACGACTGCCGCGCCGCCGACGCCGAAGACCTGACCCGCCGCATCCTCGCGCGAGCAGCCTGAGAGCAGGAGAGACGATGAACGACACCACAGGCGGACACGCCGGCCGACGGCCGCTGCGGGTGCTCGCCGTGACCAGCGGCAAGGGCGGCGTGGGCAAGACCCACCTGACCGTGAACCTGGCGCTGGCGTTCGCGAACCAGGGGCGCCGCGTCCTCATCCTGGACGGCGACCTGGGCCTGGCCAACGTGGACATCCTCCTCGACGAGGCGCCGCGCTACACCCTGCGCGACGTCCTGACGGGCCGCCGGACGATCGACGAGGCCCTGGTCCCCTCGCCCCACGGCGTGACCGTCCTGCCGGGGACGTCCGGCGTGACGGAGATGGCCGCCCTCGCGGACGGGGAGCGGCTGCGCGTCCTCGAGGCCGTGGAGGGGCTCGACGAGCGCTTCGACACGGTGCTGGTCGACACGCCGGCCGGCATCGGGGCGAACGCCCAGTTCTTCGCCGGCGCGGCCCAGGAGGTCCTGGTCGTGGCCACGCCCGAGCCCACGTCCCTGGCGGACGCCTATGCCATGGTCAAGGTGCTGTCGCGCCGGTGCGGCATCGATCGGGTCGGCGTGGTGTTGAACCAGGTCACGAACGAGATGGAGGGCCGCGAGATCTTCGAACGCCTGTCGGTGCTGACGTCGCGCTTCCTCCCCGTCGTGCTGGAGCTCGTGGGGCAGGTCCCCCGGGACGCCCACGTCCGGGAGGCCGCCATGTCCCAGGCCCCCCTCCTGACAGCCTATCCCTCGGCGCCGGCCAGCCAGGCCATCACGGCCCTGGCGGACGCCGTCCTGATGCGCCCCGTGCCCACGCAGGCCAGCGGCCGGATGCAGCTCTTCTGGCGACGCCTCCTCGACGGGGTGGCGACGTCCGGCGACGCCCCGGCCCCTCGCCACGCCTGAACGACCGCATGGCCGATCCCAAGAGCAAGCAGATCCGCAGCCGCCTGAAGAAGGCGTACGGCCAGACCGGCGGCGACGGCGACGACGCCGGGGCCGAGCCCCGCCCCTCGGCCGAGGACGTGGTCCGCGAGCACTCGCAGCTCGTGCGGAAGCTGGCGCGGCGCTACGCGCGCACCTCCGGCGGCGTGCTCGACGTGGACGACCTCGTGTCCGTGGGCGTCATGGGCCTCCTGCAGGCCCACCAGAACTACGACCCGTCCGGCGGCAAGCCGTTCCGGACCTACGCCGAGTTCCGGGTCCGCGGGGCCATCCTGGACGAGCTCCGGCGGGTCGACCCCATGTCCCAGCCCCAGCGGCGCAAGAGCCGCCGGCTCGAGCGGGCCATCAACGAGCTGGCCCACGAGCTGGGCCGGGAGCCGTCGGAGCACGAGCTCGCGGACTTCCTGGACATCGACCTGGACAAACTCCAGAAGATGCGCCGGGAGCTGCGCCAGGTGCGCTTCGTGTCGACGGACGCGGAGGACTTCTCGGACCTGCGTGCCGACCTGGCCGCCAGCTCGCGGGATCGCTCCCAGCTCCGGCTGATGCTCACGGACGGCATCCAGAAGCTCGAGGAGCGGGAGCAGCAGGTCCTCTCCCTGTACTACTTCCACGACATGAAGCTGCGGGAGATCGGCGAGATCCTCGAGGTGACCGAGGCCCGGGTCTGCCAGATCCACAAGGCGGCCGTGGAGAGGCTCCGGGACGTGCTCGGGACCGAGGACTTCCCGAGGTGAGGCGCCGCGGCCCCGGGGTCGCGCTCGGCCTGACGCTGCTGGTCGCGGGGCTGGCCTCCGCCCCGGCGCACGCGGCCTCCGTGGGCACGCCCCAGGACGGGGCGCTCCGCGACGGCTTCCGCATCCCGGTCTCGGGGGCGCACCACCACTTCGCAGGCCCGGTCCGCGGGCGCGGGACCCAGTGGGCGAGCCTGGACGTGGCCGCCCTGCTGGCGCGCGGCGCTCGGACGGTGGAGGAGCGCGTCCCCGGCCCGCCGCTGGTCCTCGGCGACGCGAGCGTCCGTGGCGGCGGTCCGGTCGCCCGGCACGCCTCGCACCGCTCCGGCCGCGACGTGGACGTCCTGTTCTACGTGCGGGACGGCGAAGGTCGGCGCGTCCCGGCGCCCGGCTTCAGGCACTTCGACGATCGCGGAGAGTGCACGGACGACGGCTGCGACCTGCGCGTCGACGTCCCTCGGACCTGGTGGCTGGTGCGGACCCTGCTCGCCAGCCGTCGCCCGGCCGTCCAGTGGATCTTCGTGTCCGACGGCCTCCGCGAGCACCTCCTGCGCTGGGCCCGCCGCCGCGGCGAGCACCCCGCCATCCTGCGCCGCGCGGAGCGCGTCCTCCGCCAGCCGAGCGACGGCGCCGCCCACGACGACCACCTCCACGTGCGCACCTACTGCAGCCCCCGCGACCGGGCCGACGGCTGCGAGGACACCGGCCCCCGCTGGCCCTGGGTCGACGAGGACGGGCTGGCGCGGCGGATCCGCTGAGCAGCTCCGAGGCCTCCGAGAATCTCGCGCCTCCGTTCGTCTTGCGACATGTGACGAACTCTGAGGCGGGAGACGTGAGGGCCGACACATCGCGGTGGCTCGCTTGGCCGGCGCGACGCCTGTCAATTGGTCACAAGTCGCCGAGAGCCCGCGAAACGTGGGCGTGGGCGTGGAGGTGGTCGGGCTCACCGGGCCCGACGTTTCGCTCCCATCGGGAGTGGGCTCCGGGCCGGGCCGCCTCGTGCCGCCGGGGCCGACGGATCGAGGAGTGACCGCCGCGGACGGCGGTTGTACTGCATCTTCCCCATGTCCTCCGCGGCTTTGCGGCTTGGCGCCTTGGCGCGAGCCCTTCGGTGCCGGGGAGATGTGTATGATCGACAGGCGCGACGCCCGCCGTCCAAGGCCTGGACCACCAGTCGTATCCATCGTGGGGACCGCACTTCGACTCCGGTGGGCCCCGCCCCTCTGTGCGCCTTCGCGCCTTGGCGCGAGCCATCCGGGGGGTGTCTCAGTCCCGGCCGTGGCGCCCGGAGGTGAGGTCGTCCAGCTCGCGCTGCAGCTTGCGCTCCAGCTCGGCGCGGCGGAGGCGGCGCTCCCGCTCGTAGAGCTTGTTCTTGCCGTGGCGCTCGCGGAGGCGGTCCAGGTGGGCCGAGGTGTGCTCCCGGAGGGTCTCCTCGCGGGAGCTCAGCTCGTGCCGCGTGGCGTCCTGCTGCTCCAGGTGGACCTGCCGGCCGACTCCCAGGAGCGCGAGGGCCTCCCCGTCGAGGGGCGGCGCGTCCAGCACCCGGCGCTCCGCGGTGGTGTGCTCCTCGACGAGGCTCTCCAGCTCGTCGTGGGTGTCGCGCACGTCGCGGGCGGCCGAGGAACGCGACATCCGGGCCCGGCGCTCCCTGGCGCGGGCGATCTTGCGAAGCTTGTCGGGGATTTCGTCTCGAGCCACGCGTTCAGTGTAGGCGCCGGGTCGGCGCTGTAGCCAGTTTCCGGCCCCCCGGCATCCGTTGCCCGGCGAAACCGGCACACCCGGCACGCCCTGCCGGGTGAGATCGCCGAGCGCCCCGCGATGCCGGGATCCGGCGCCCGGCACGGAGCGTGCAACCGCGTCGGGGCGAGCGCTTCCAGGAGGACGCCCGATGCCCAGATGCCTCGTCCCGCTGGCCCTGATCGCGGTCGTCGCCGCGTCCGGCTGCCGCGTCGACCACATCAAGGAGTACGAGGTCAAGCAGCGCGAGTACGTGAGCCCCGTCGAGCTGGAGGGCGCCGGCGCCTCTGCGAGCGAGGGCTCCCTGTTCAGCGCGCGCCACCAGGGCAGCTATCTCTTCGCCGACCACCGCGCCATGCGGAAGGGCGACATCGTGACCGTCCGCGTCCGCGAGAAGGCCGACGCCAAGCGCGGCGCCAGCACGGAGCTGGGGCGCGACTCCGAGACCAATATGGAGATCAGCGCCTTCCTGGGCCTGCTGGACAAGCTCCAGAACGTCATGGACGACGGCAAGGTCATGGACCTGGGGAGCGGCACCTCCTTCCGCGGCTCCGGAGAGACCAGCCGGTCCGAGAACCTGGAGGCGACCGTCCCCGCCATCGTCCGCCGCGTCCTGCCCAGCGGGAACCTCTTCATCGAGGGGCACCGGGTCGTGCTGGTGAACAACGAGGAGCACCACTTCTACATCAGCGGCGTCGTGCGCCCCGTGGACATCCAGCGGGACAACAGCGTGCCCTCGTCGGTCATCGCGGACGCGGAGATCGAGTTCACCGGCCGCGGCGTGGTCAGCGAGAAGCAGAACCCGCCGTGGCTCCAGCGCGGCCTCGACTACATCCGTCCCTTCTAGGAGAAGACGTGAGGACCGACGCCGCCGCCGCCCGCATCACCGACGTCCTGGCCCGGATGGCCGAGGTGAGGCGCCACCGCGCCCGCCACGCGGAGGCCGCCGCGCGCCGCACGATCCGGCAGCGGGAGTCCCAGCGCGCGGAGCTGGAGGCCCGACACCGGCAGGCCGAGGAGGTGCTGCTGGCCCCCGGGCGCTCCGTGCCGGCCGCCGTGGTCCAGCTCGTGGACGCGGCCCGGACCGGTCGAAGCCGGACCCTGGGCACCGTCGATCGGATCCTGACCGCCGAGCGCCGCGAGCTGAGCCGCCGGGAGGGCGCCTCCCTCCAGGCCGCCCACCGCGAGATGGCGGCGACCCGCATCGCCGAGTACGTCCGCACCGCCCGCCGCACGGAGCTGTCCGACAAGGCCCAGACGGAGCTAGAGGAGACCGTGCGATCCAACCGGGTGGCCGACGAGTTGGCCTGACAGGCTGGGGTCAAGCCTACTCACTTCGACAGGTTGGGGTCAAGCCTACTCACTTCACATTTTTCGGTCCGACTCCGACCGCCGGGGACGGCAGTCCTACTGCATCCTCCCCGTGTTCTTCGTGCCTTTGCGGCTTGGCGCCTTGGCGCGAGCCCTCCGGTCCGGCCGAGATGTGTCTGTTCGACCGGCGACCTCGGTG
>JBNJGB010000041.1:15901-24617 GCA_051747385.1 Myxococcota bacterium | reverse complement strand
TCCCCGTGTTCTTCGTGCCTTTGCGGCTTGGCGCCTTGGCGCGAGCCCTCCGGTCCGGCCGAGATGTGTCTGTTCGACCGGCGACCTCGGTGAGCCTCGGGCTGGGCAGATCTTGCCGGGCACCCCTTGCCGGGTGCCGGGCGACGGGCCACGCAACCCGCTGAAAACACACGGCCCACCGCTGGCACGCCGGTTGCTCTTTACGGCGACGGACCGGAATCGCCGGACAGGAGAGAGGTCATGGCCAACGGAATCTACGTCGCCGCGTCGGGGACGATGTCGCGCCTGCAGGAGATGCGGGTGGTCGCCAACAACCTGGCGCATGCCGACGCGACGGGGTTCAAGCGGGACCAGGTGACCTTCCGGTCCGTGCAGGCTGACGAGCGCGGCCCCCGGCCGCCCGACGACGACAAGGACTTCGTCCAGACCCGGCCCACGAACGCCCGGCTCGAGTCCGGGCCCATGACCCGCACGAACAACCCGCTCGACGTCGCCATCAGCGGCGCGGCCTTCCTGCGGGTGGAGACGCCGCGCGGGGAGCGCCTCACCCGGAACGGACGCATGATGATCGGGCGGGACGGGATGCTCCGGACCCTCACGGGCAATCCGGTCCTGAACAACAAGGGCAAGCGCATCCACCTGCCGCCGGACCGCGCGCCCGAGATCAACGAGGCGGGGCGGGTCCGCTCCGGGGAGCTCCAGGTGGCCGACCTGGGCCTCCGGCGGGTGAACCTGGACGGCGTCCTGGACAAGGACGAGGCGGGCCTGTTCGTCCCGCCCGAGCCGGGCGAGCAGGACCTGGCCGGGCAGCCCGACTTCACGGTGCTCCAGGGTTGGGTCGAGGAGTCCAACGTGGACGCCGTCGGGGCCATGACCGACATGGTCGAGCTCCAGCGGACCTACGAGGCCCTGCACCAGGTCATGACGACGTATCGGGAGATGGACCAGACGGCGACCCAGCTCCCGGGCTGATCGCGGAGGAGACGCACCCATGATGATCCGCAGCCTGAAGACCGCGGCGACGGGGATGGAGGCCCAGCAGCTCCACATCGACGTCATCGCGAACAACATCTCGAACGTGAACACGGTGGGCTTCAAGAAGGGCCGCGCCGAGTTCCAGGATCTCTTCTATCAAGAGGTCCGCGCCGCCCGCCGAAGCGAGGTGGCGGAGGCCGAGGGCGCCCCGGCGCCCCTCGAGGTCGGCCAGGGGACGCGACCCATCGCCACGACGAAGGTCTTCACCACCGGCAGCTTCAAGCAGACCGGCAACGACCTGGACGTCGCCATCGAGGGCGAGGGCTTCCTGCGCGTGCAGCGCCCGGACGGCACCTACGCCTACACCCGCGACGGCCAGCTCAAGATCGACGCCGACGGCCAGGTGGTGAACGCCGAGGGGCGCCCGCTGGACCCGCCCGTCGTCGTGCCGCCGGAGACCACGCAGCTCATCGTCGAGCGCGACGGCACCATGAAGGTCATGCTCCCCGAGGAGACCCTCCCCATGGAGGTGGGCCAGCTCGAGCTGAGCCGCTTCGTGAACCCGGCGGGTCTCAAGAGCCTGGGGCACAACCTCTACGAGGAGACCGAGGCGTCCGGCATCCCATTCCACGGGATGCCCGGCGAGGAGGGCCTCGGCACGGTGACCCAGGGCGCGCTCGAGTCGTCGAACGTGGAGGTCGTCCAGGAGATGATCGACCTCATCTCGGCCCAGCGAGCCTACGAGATCAACTCGCGGGTCGTCCGCGCCGCCGACGAGATGCTCCAGCAGACCGCCGCACTCCGATAGCGCAGGAGGCTCGATGACCCGCACCCTGTCCACGCTGCTCCTCGCGGCGCTCCTCGCCCTGCCCGTCGCCGCCCGCGCCGGGTCCGGGTCCGAGGACGACCTGCGCGACGCCTTCCGCGACGCGGCGACGGAGCACGGCGACCTCCCCGAGGACGCCACCCTGAGCGTCCGGGACGCCCGCCCCGCCGACCGGGACCTGGTCCGGGACGCCCGGCGCATAGACCGCGTCGAGCTTCCCCCCGGCGAGGAGGCGTTCGGCCTCGTGACCGCCCGCGTCCACGTCGAGACCGCCGACGGCGAGGAAGCCTGGACCTGGGCCAGCGCGCGGATCGAGGTGAAGGTCCCCACCGTGGTCGCCACCCGGGACCTCCCCCGCGGCCACGTCCTGGAGACCGGCGACGTCACCGTCGAGCTTCGCGAGCGCTCCCGCGACGGCCTGTCCGAGGCCGACCTGGCCGTGGGTCGCGTGGCCCGGCGGGCCGTCCGCGCCGACCAGCCCCTGTCGCAGCGCTGGCTCCGCAGCCCCCGCGTGCTGTCCCGCGGGGACGCCGTGGACGTCGTGGTCCGGCGGAGCGGCGTCGTCATCGAGACGTCCGGCCGCGCGCTCCAGTCCGGAGGCGTCGGCGACCGGGTCCGCGTCGAGGTGGAGGCCACCGGCCGGGTCGTCCACGGCACCGTCCGGAGCGCCCACGAGGTGGAGGTGCGAGGATGAACACGTCGGCCACCACCCTCCGGCGCCTCGGCGGGGCTCTCGCCCTGGCGGCCCTCGTCGTCCTGGCGCTCCCGTCGGCCGCCCGCGCCGCCCGCATCAAGGACGTGGCGCGCGTCCAGGGCGTCCGGCCGAACCAGCTCGTGGGCTACGGCCTGGTCGTGGGGCTCGAGCGCACGGGCGACACCGAGCGCTCCATCTTCACCCAGCAGTCCCTGTCCGCCATGCTCTCGCGGATGGGGGTCCGCATCGACGCGCGCGAGCTTCGCCTGCGCAACGTCGCCGCCGTCATGGTCACGGCCGAGCTCCCGTCCCTCGCCCGGCCCGGCACCCCCATCGACGTGGTGGTGAGCGCCATCGGCGACGCCCGGAGCCTGCAGGGCGGGACCCTGCTCATGACGCCGCTCGACGGCGTGGACGGGGAGACCTACGCCATGGCCCAGGGGCCGCTCCAGATCGGCGGCTTCGGGGCGCGCGGGCTGTCCGGGTCGAGCCTCCGGAAGGGACACCTGAACGTGGGGCGCATCCCCTCCGGCGGAACGGTCGAGCGCGCCGTCCCGGTCGATCTGGCCGCGGGGGGCGTGCTGCGGATCCAGCTCGATCGGCCCGACTTCGGGACCGCCCGCGAGATCGCCACGGCCGTGAACGAGGCGTCCGGTGATCTGGGCGGCACGACCGACATGGCGCAGCCCGCGGACGCCGGCGTGATCGAGGTCCAGGTGCCCGAGGGGCGACGGGACCGGGTCCCCGTCTTCATCGCCGAGGTGGAGGCCCTGGAGGTCCAGCCCGACAACCCGGCCCGCGTCGTCATCAACGGGCGCACCGGGACCGTCGTCGTGGGCCGCTTCGTCCGCATCGACCCGGTGGCGGTGGCCCACGGGCCGCTGACGGTGCGCGTCGAGGAGGCCGCGCGCGTCGCCCAGCCCCAACCCCTGGCCGGCGGCGAGACGGTCGTGACGCCCGAGTCCCGGGTGGAGGCCACGGAGGAGCAGGACGCCCTGCGCGTCGTGCCGCGCGGCGCCACCCTGGAGGACGTCGTCCAGGGGCTCAACGCCCTCGGCGCCCGGCCGCGAGACCTCGTGGACATCCTCCAGGCCATCCACGCCGCCGGCGCCCTCCACGCGGAGCTGGAGGTCATCTGATGATCCGGGATCCGGTGGGAGCGGGGCAGATCCCGCGGGGCCTGGACCCGTCCCTCGAGGCCCGGCAGCGCGACCGACAGGGCGGCGCGCGGGCGGTCACGGACGGGTTCGAGTCCCTGCTCCTGAAGCGGCTCGTGACCGCCATGCGCAAGACCGTGCCCGACTCGGGGCTCCTGGCGTCCGGCCCCGGCGGGCAGATGTACGACCACCTCATCGAGCAGGCCCTGGCCGACCACCTGGCGCGGGGCGACGCCCTGGGCCTGGACGACCTGTTCGCGGGGGCCACGGGCGCCGAGCCCGACTCCGAGCCGGGGACGACGCCTACGCGACCGTCCTTTCGGGCCAGACTCCCGGAACCTGATACCCTCGGGGGAGAATCAAGTCCCGCGCGCGCCCCGCTGGCGAGTACCCTGCCCCCGCAGGAGGACCGGTGGCTCGACAGCCCGGGGGCCGAGATCGAGCTTCGGCGCCTCCTCCTCGAAGGGATCGAGCCGGAGGGTGACGGAGGCGACTAAAGTCCTGGCCCGCTCCGAACGTTGATACGAATGCAGACCTCTGACGGTCGCAGACACAGGACAGAACCATGGTGGACCCCACACGCCCCATCGACAACGCGGTTCCCCCGCAGGAGACCGGCGCCCGCGTCCAGCGCACCAGCCGCGTCGCGGACGTCACCTCGGCCCAGGCCCGCGACCAGTCGTCCCCCACGAACGTGGCCGACAGCGTCGAGCACGCCCGCCGCCTCATGGAGGTCGCCCTCGGCGAGATCCAGCGGGCGGACCGGCAGCAGGTAGCCGAGCTGAGAGCCGCCGTCACCGAGGGACGCTTCGAGGTGGACCCGCAGGCCCTCGCCGACCGGCTCGTCGGCGACGCGCTGGGTGAGTGACATGAACGCGGAACCGCTCCAGGCCCTCGCCGACGCGCTGGACGGGCACATCGCCCTGACCCGCCAGATGGTGGAGATCGCGCAGCGGGAGCAGCAGCACCTCATCGCCTTCGAGCCGCAGGCCCTGGCCGGCTGCACGGAGGAGAAGCGCGCGCTGATGGCCCAGCTCGAGGCCTCCGCCGCCTCGGTGCAGGCCACCCTGGAGGAGACCGCACGCCACGAGGGGCTCGCCGCGGAGGGCGACGGGCTCACGGTGCGCGCCCTGTGCGAGCACCTCGCCCCCGCCCGGCGGGAGCCCGTGGAGACGCGCGCGGAGTGTCTACGCGCGCTGTCGTCGAGTCTGCGGGAGCTGCAGGCCATGACCCTGGTCCACGCGGAGCGCGGGATGCGCCTGGTCCGGTCCTATGGTGCGCTGCTCCGGTCGGAGGATCCGGCGGCGGCGACGGAGCCCGCGGGGCTGTACAACGCGTCGGGGAAGCGTCGCCCGGAGCCGGTGTCCGGTGGAACCGTCTCCAGGAACGCGTGAGGTAGCGTCATGGCGTCCTTCCACGAGATCCTGAGTATCGGGCAGAGCGGCCTCAACGCCAGCCGCAACCTGCTCCAGCTGGCGAGCTTCAACATCGCCAACGCCAACACCCCCGGCTTCTCGCGGCGGGTGCAGAACCTGTCCGCGGGCGCCTTCCCCGGCCAGGGCGTCGTCGTCGGGGATCCGACGGCCATCCGCTCCGCCGTCCTGCGCCGGAACCTCGTGGAGACCAGCGGCCGGCTCGGGTTCCACCAGGGCCGGCTCGACGCCATGACCCTCGCCCAGGAGGCCTTCAACGACCTGGACGGGGTCGGCGTCTCCAGCAGCCTGTCCGAGTTCGAGAACGCCCTGGCGGAGCTCAGCGCCAACCCGTCGAGCCTCCCGGAGCGCCAGGCCGTGCTCGGGTCCGCCCAGTCCTTCATCAGCACGATGGCCTCCTCGCGACAGCAGCTCCAGAGCGCCTTCGACACGTCCCTGGAGCAGGCGCAGGGCATCGCCAGCGACGTGAGCCTCAAGGCCCAGCAGGTGGCCCAGCTCAACTCGAAGATCCGCAGCCTGGTGCACAACGGCCAGGACGCCGGGTCCCTCGTCGACCAGCGGGACGCCATCGTGCAGGAGCTCGGCTCCCAGGTCGACGTGCAGGTGGTGCCGCAGACGGACGGCACCGTGCGCCTGTTCACCGCCGGCGGGCGGCCCCTCGTGGCCGCCGAGTTCGCCTCGAAGCTCGAGGTCCGCTCCACACCGCCGGCGGAGACCGAGGTCGTGGTCGTGAAGCCGAACGGCGAGGAACTGGCGACCCTCAAGCCGGTGGGCGGACAGCTCGGCGGACACATCTCCGCGCAGAACGAGGACCTCGCGTCGTCCATCGAGCGCCTCGACGAGCTGGCCTTCAACTACGCCAACGCCTTCAACGCCGCCCACGAGTCGGGCTTCGCCCTCGACGGCACGGACGGGCACAGCTTCTTCGACGTGCCCCCCACGGCCGAGGGCGCCGCCGCCAACCTCGCCCTGTCGGAGGACGTCGCCGGCCAGCCCGGAAACATCGCCGCGGCCGGGAGCGCGACGGACGCGCCGGGCGGGAACTCGAACCTGGAGACGCTCCAGGCCATCTCCGAGCAGGAGGGCCTGCTCCCCAGCGGGCTGTCGGTCCGCGGGGGGCTCGAGGCGTTGACCTTCGACCAGGCCCAGGCCGTGAACTCGGCCGAGACGGGGATCTCCATCGAGGAGTCCTCGGCGACCCAGCTGGAGAACCTGATCGAGTCCCAGAGCGGCGTGAACACCGACGAGGAGCTGATCAAGATGACCCAGGCCAACCAGGCCTTCGAGGCCGCGGGCCTGGTCGTCCAACGCTCCGACGAGATGACCCAGACCCTTCTCTCCCTGCTGGGCTAACGAGCCAGGAGGCCCCCTTGCGCGTCAGCGACAGCATGGTCCGCTCCTTCGTGACGCAGGCCAACCAGCAGGCGAACTCGAACTTCCTCGAGATCAGCCAGCGCATCGCCTCCGGCCGATCCGTGAGCACCCCGTCGGACGACCCCGTGAAGGCGGCGCGCATCGTCCGCCTCGACCGGATGCTCGGCCGCCTGGAGTCCATGGGCAACGTGCGCAACCAGGTGACGGCGGACCTGAACCAGGCCGACGCCGCCCTCACCCGCTCGAGCGACGTCCTGGGCGACCTGAACGCCCTCGCGCTGCAGGCCGCCAGCGGCGCACCCACGAGCGCCGACTTCCAGGCCTTCGCCCAGGAGGCGCGCGGGGACCTCGCCGCGCTCGTCAACCTCGCCAACACCCGGACGGACGACGGGCGCTACGTCTTCGGCGGCACCCGCGAGGGCGAGGCCCCCTACGACGCCCAGGGCAACCTGGTCGGCGGCGGCGGCGCGCGACGCGTGGAGGTCGCGCCCGGCGTATTCATCGAGTCGACCGTGACGCCGGCCGAGAGCTTCGGCGCGGACGACGAGGTGTTCGGGGCCGTCCGCGACCTCATCACCGCCCTGGAAAACGAGGACCAGGACGCCATCCGGGACGCCTCCGAGGGCCTGGACGGCGCCGTCGAGACCGTGCTCGTGAACGCCGCCGGCGTGGGCTCCCGCATCAGCCAGATCGAGGACACCTCGAGCCTCGCCGAGGACATGGGGCTTCAGCTCAGCCTCCAGAAGGGCGAGGCCGAGGAGATCGACCTGGTGGCCGAGGTGTCCCGCCTGCGCGCCGCCGAGTCCACCCTGACGGCGGTGAGCCAGGTGACCCAGCGGCTGCTCAACACGTCCATCGCCTCCTTCCTCGGCTGACCGTCCAACCACGCACCCGCCCCCGATCAAGTTGACAGGCTCCGCCCGGCTGGTAGGAGCGGAGTTCGAGGGGAACGCCGCGGGTACGAGGTGCGCACATGAGCTCCGCCGCTCCATCCCGGAGTGAACAGCCGGTCGTCGACGCGGTCCTGCACCTGCCGGACGGCCGGACGGCCGAGGGCCAGCTCGTGGACATCGGGGCGCACGGCGTGACCATCCTCTGCGACCACAGGGGGACGCCCGCGGCGGAGGCCGGCAGCCGGGTGCGGCTCGTGCTTCGGGGCGCAGCCGTGGGCGGCGAGCACGAGGCCGCCGGCCACGTGGAGCAGGACCGCCGGGTCGACGACCTCCGGCGCATCAGCGTGCGCTACCTGGACCAGGACGCCTTCCGGACGCTGGTCGACGGCGGCCTCGGGCGCATCTTCAACCGTCGCAACGCCTACCGTGTCCGACCGTCCCCGACCCTCCCCGTCCGGGTGGAGCTGTCCGGCCCCGTCCGCGCGGGTCGCGAGGAGGCCCGGGTGCTTGACCTGTCCGTGACCGGGGCCGCCGTGGTCGTGCCGGAGGAGCGAGGCCGGGAGGCGCAGATCGGCGACGAGGTGGAGCTGGGCCTCCACCTTGCCACCAGCCCCCGGCCGGTGGTCTTCAGCGCCCACATCCGCCACCGCACCGGGCACGACGAGGGCATCCGGCTGGGCCTCGACCTGGACGCGTTCCGCACGGTGCACTTCGACGAGGCCCAGGACCGCCTGCGGGACTACATCATGCGGCGCCAGCGGGAGATGCTCCGCACGCGCCACCTGAGGCCCGCCGACTGACCCCTCCCGCGTCGTCGGTGGCCTCGCGCCAAGCCGCCAAGACGCGAAGGGCCGGCGCGGCGACCCTCCGGGAGGCGAGCCACCCAGCGCCCGCGGGACGACGACCGCCGATGGAGCGCTCTCGCCGCCCAGAGACTGCCGGCATGCTGTTCTTACCAGCGAGCAGGTGGACCAGGGGCCATCGGGCCTGTCGTGGACCCGTTGCCTTGGCGTCTTCGCGGCTTTGCGCGAGATTCCCTGCGCGGCGCGTGGGCGCAACCTAGGCAGCGTCCACACCGGGAGTGTCGGCGGCGGCCTCGCGGGCGTCCAGCATCTGATTGCCGGCATGCTGTTCCTACCAGCGAGCAGGTGGGACCAGGGGCCATCGGGCCTGTCGTGGACCCGTTGCCTTGGCGTCTTCGCGGCTTTGCGCGAGGCTTCCCTGCGCGGCGCGTGGGCGCAACCTAGGCAGCGTCCACACCGGGAGTGTCGGCGGCGGCCTCGCGGGCGTCCAGCATCTGATTGCCGGCATGCTGTTCCTACCAGCGAGCAGGTGGGACCAGGGGCCATCGGGCCTGTCGTGGA
>JBNJGB010000041.1:0-15801 GCA_051747385.1 Myxococcota bacterium | reverse complement strand
GGGACCAGGGGCCATCGGGCCTGTCGTGGACCCGTTGCCTTGGCGTCTTCGCGGCTTTGCGCGAGGCTTCCCTGCGCGGCGCGTGGGCGCAACCTAGGCGGCGTCCACGCCGGGAGTGGCGGCGGCCTCGCGGGCGTCCAGCATCTGATTGCCGGCATGCTGTTCCTACCAGCGAGCAGGTGGGACCAGGGGCCATCGGGCCTGTCGTGGACCCGTTGCCTTGGCGTCTTCGCGGCTTTGCGCGAGGCTTCCCTGCGCGGCGCGTGGGCGCAACCTAGGCGGCGTCCACGCCGGGAGTGTCGGCGGCGGCCTCGCGGGCGTCCAGCATCTCGATGACCCGGTCGTTCAGGTCCACCATCACGCGTCGGATCTCCGGGCCGGGGGCGCGGCTCAGGAGCGCCTCCAGCAGGGCTACGGCGTCCCCGACGGGCTCGCCGCTGGTCCGGAGCCGCAGGTGCTCGGCGGCGAACTCCGTGGTCACCCAGGCCTCCCACGGGCCGCGGGCCACGCGTACGCCCAGGGGCGTCGGGGCCACCTCCACGCGGTCTCCCACGCGGGCGATCTCACCGCCGCCCCGGTTCACCACGGGCGCCGTGGCGAGCACCTCGGTCGTACGTCTACGTCGCAGCATCATGTCGTCCCCTCCTGACGGCACGGTCTGGAACGCCGCCAACCCATGAAACGGATCAGCCGTACCCGACCTTGAGCGGTGATTCACCGCGGGCGTCTGAGACGAAAAAAGCCCCGCCTCTCCGGGGAGAAGCGGGGCCTCGTTCGGGTCGGTCGGAGAGGCTCAGTAGCCGAAGTCCATCCGGCGGTAGAGGCCGCGGATGATCTCCAGCCGGCCCACGAGCTGCTGCAGCGCGCTGCGCTTGTAGCTGTCGGCGTTCAGGCCGCCGGTGCCGGTCTCGAGGTCGGCCTTGTACTGGTTGGCCAGCGCCAGCAGGCGCGCCGCCGGCCAGTAGACGTGGCCGTGGGGTGCGATGTCGTAGGACGGCACCATCTCGCGGGCGTCCATCTTCACCGTCGGGTCGAACTCCGCCGGGTCGTAGCCCGCCGTGTAGACCTTGCCCGACAGCGGGTCGGTGTACTCGATGGTCTCGAACTCCGGGGAGATGCTCACGTCGGCGCCCTCGCCCTCGAGCCACAGGCGCGTCCGGTCCACGAAGGTCCGGTCGAAGGCCTGGCTCATGTAGCCCACGCCGTAGACCATCGCCAGGGCCGGCAGCCGGTACTGCGTGGTCGGGAAGCTGTACCGCGGCTCGGGCTGCATCGGGACGCAGTTCTCGTCCGCGTAGTAGTCGTCCAGCTCCGCCTCGCTGCCGAACCAGATGCGCGGCTTCACGCCGATGGGATCGCCGTTGCCGTCGACGTTCGGGCCGGGGCCGTTGTGCTCGACGCACCAGCCGTAGGCCGCCGGCTCGCTGGTGAGCAGCGCCGCCAGGATGTTCTGCATCCGCTGGGGCCAGATCTCCGCGAAGCTCATCGAGAACCGGCGGATGTCGTAGGTGGTGTCCGTGCCCTGGACGAAGATCATCTGCGGATAGGTCATGAGCTGGATGGCCGCCAGACGGTCGTAGATGGTGCCCGCCCGGGCCGGCGTGTACAGGTACCCGTCGTAGTCGTAGCTCGGGTACATGGGCCGGCCGCCGCGATCCTCGCGGACCTGGAAGAAGTTCGTGTACTGGTCCGCGCCGTCGAGGACGACCGGCTCGTACTGCTCCTTGTCGACGTTCCAGCCGTAGTAGGAGTCGTTCGGGCGCCCGAGGATGTTGGCCATGTACTCGAAGATCTGCTTGGCCGCGATGGTGGCCGCCAGGCCGCCGTTGACGTCCATGTGCCAAGGCACGCCGAACTTCTTCTCCCACCAGTCGTTCTGGTTGTAGCGGGCGAAGTTGTAGGCCCAGTGCTCGAACTGCTTGCGCCACTCGAGCTGGCTGCCCATCACGTAGCGCCAGTAGCCCGTCGACGGGTTGAACAGGTCGTTGTCCCGCCTGTAGCCGACGAAGGGCCAGTACTCCTCGTAGTCGTCGATGCTGTTGTTGACGATCTCGAAGGTGTCGGCGCCCTCGTCCCGGCGCTGGCAGTAGGGCTCCGTCGCCGCGTACTCGTCGGAGCAGAAGCGGAACGGCACCTCCACCATGTCCGGCTTGGTGCAGTAGAAGCCCGTCGGGAACGGCTGGCAGTACGAGCCCGCCTCTCCACAGACGCTGGAGTCGTACGGGTCGTCGAACGCGTCGCACTCCTTCGGCACGATCGCGCCCGACCCGCTCTGCTCGTAGGCCACCACGTCACGCCAGTGGACCAGCTTGCGGTCCTGCATGGTGTCCACGGATCCGAAGACGTTCGGATAGGCCGTGTGGTGGACCTTCCGGAGCGCCTGAGCCAGCGGGGCCTCGCGGCGGACCACCGACGCCGGGTAGTTGGTCGGCTGATCGTCCTCCGGCTCCGCCATGTAGTCCTGCAGCTCCGTCAGGTCCGGCGGCGTGGAGAAGACCTCCACGAGCTGGCCGTAGCCGAAGTGGACGGCGGCGTGGTCGTAGGCGCCGAGCCCCTGCCACGCGGAGTTGAACCCGCTGCCGTACTCCATGATGGAGCTCTGCTGGTACTCGCGGATCCGCGCGGCGACCTGCTCGTCCGTGTCGTCCTTCCAGAGGTTCTTCGGGTGCCACTTCCCGTCCTCGCCCACGAAGCCCTTCAGGTCCCAGTACTCGGGGAAGAAGTTCAGGGCGTCCGTCGAGGAGGCGAAGTTGTGGCGCAGGCCCACGTTGTGGCCGACCTCGTGGATGGCCACCGTCGACCAGATGCGGTCGAAGACCTGCCAGAAGATGCGCTCGCGGACGTCCTCGATGATCTCGCGGGCCGCGAGCTGGCTCTTGCGGACGCGCTCGTCCTTGACCGGCTCGTACAGGGCGTTGGGATCCCAGTAGACCGAGGTGTTGATCTGGTTGACGCGCCGGATCTCGTCCCGGAGCTGCTGGAGCAGGACCCGGGTGCTGCACGGCGTGACGCAGTACTCGCCCGACACCTCTCCCTGGTCGAGGAAGGTGCAGACCTGGTCGTCGCCGCACGCGCTCGCGTCGCCGTCGCAGGCCGCGCCGGGCTCGTTGAACACGGAGAAGTCGAAGATCAGATCGTCACGCCCGCGGAGCCCCTCGCACACCGCCTGGTCGTACTCCGGCTTGTACTGGAGCCCGACGCCGCGGAACGTGTCGTCGAAGAACTTGCCCATGCACATGGCCTCCTGGCCATGCCTGGTGTCCTGGTCGTGGCCCCACAGCATCCAGTCCTCGGAGGCCATGTTCGACGGGTGGACCAGGGACTTCAGGAAGCCGTCCGGGTCCTGCACGTTCTGCAGGTCGTCCACCGGCAGGCCGGCCAGGGCCGCCATGTCGGCGTTCTTCCAGATGAAGTCGAAGTCCTGGGCGCCCTTCAGGCGGGACATCCCGGCCCGGGCCAGGTTCACGTCCGTGGACCGGATGCCCTGGGTCGACAGACGCTGCTCCACGTTCGCCGGCACGACCCCCGCGGCCACCTGCCTGGCCTGCTCCACCTCGCCGGTCCGGCTGGGCTCGCCCTGGGTGTTCTTCAGGGCGTCGGCCTTCACGTCGGCGATGATGTGCTCGGCGTCGGTGATGTCCTTGAACGTCTGCACCCCCGCCTCGTACTCGATCATGTCCATGGCGTTGCGGGCGCCCAGGCGCATGTTCGCCGTGTAGTTGAAGGCGTTGGCCTGGACGATCTCGCCGGTGATCGGATCCGAGTGCATCGGCCCGTAGCCGTACAGGCCATACTGGATGGGGTCGTTGACGCTCACGAGCTGGTGATAGCGCATGTCCCCCATGCGCTTCGGCTCGTCCATGTCCTCGCAGTACTCGGGATCCGTCTCCGCGAGCACCGCGTCCGGGTCCTCCGCCAGGATCTCCTCGACCTCCGCGTTGTTGTTCTCGCAGAGGACGAACATGCGGCCCTCCCAGCTCGGGTCGTGCAGGGCGCGCACCACCTCGACGAACGGCTCGTTCCACTGGTCCGCCAGGTCCAGCGCCCCGCCGATCAGCTCCCGGGGGAAGTCCTCGGAGAGGTAGTAGACGATGGGCTTCGGGGTCATGTTGGCGTAGTCGAGGCTGCCGTCCTCGGCCTCGATGAACTCCTCCCAGATGCGGAAGCGGCGGATGTTGCGCTCCGCGTCGGAGTAGGTCAGGCCGTGGAACTTGTCCCAGTCGCCGCGGGACGACCGGTAGTAGCCGAACTTGCCCAGCATGTGGTCGCTGTACTGGAGCGGCTCGTAGGAGTTGTCCTCCGGCACGCGCATGAAGCTCGTCCGGATGTGGTACTCCTCCGTGTCGCACTCGAAGTACGCGCCCGTGTACCAGGGGAAGAACAGGCACGTGGGGACGAAGCCCCAACCCTGCAGGTAGCTCCGCGGCGCCTCCCAGATGTGGCGCGTCACGAAGTCCATGTACTGACCGTCCTCGCTCGTCTGCAGGGCGACGCCGTCCGGTCCGGTCTCGCCCTCGTAGACGCTGGCGTAGCTGCCGGGCGCCCACGTCTGCCACAGCCGCGAGAGGTTCAGGGCGTGGTCCGTCCCGAGCTCCACCCGCATGTGGTCGCGCTCCCACCAGAACTTCTCGGAGGAGTCCTCGACGATGACGTTCCCCTCCTCGCCGGTCAGCGGGTTGTACTCCCGGCGGACGTCGTAGTGGCCCGCGATCGCGTAGCGCGCCAGCGGCGTGCTCCGGTAGACATACCGGGTCGCCTCCACCGTGGAGCCGTCGGGCAGGGTCTTGTCGTAGGTGACCGGGTTGCCCTCCTCGTCGAGGAGCGGCGTGTCCGTGTCGCTCTTGATGCCCTGCTGCTCGAGCCCCTCGATGAACTCGTAGGTCCGGTAGAAGATGAGGTAGTCCTTCTCGATCTCCCACACGCCACGCTGCAGGTCGCCCTGGAGGCCCGGGAAGGCCCGCGAGGACGCGTACGGGGCGCGCACGACCGTGTCGAGGACGTACCACTCGCCCTGGAAGTCCTCCTTCGACAGGAGGTCCGGCTGCGTGCGGTCGATGTCCTCGGGGTCGGCGCAGGCGCCGAGCAGCATGGTCGTCGCGAGCCCCACCGCGGCCGCCAGCCGGAGCAGCGCCTTCGTACGCTCGTGGATCCGATCCATCGTGGTCTCTCCCTTCGTTCGCGTGCTGAGCTTCATCTCCGGTCTCCCTAGAAGCCCAGCGTGCTGGCGCCGTAGATCTGGTTGAGGCCGCGGAGCACGTCGAGGACCTCGCGGACGTCCGACATGCGCCGCTCGAGAGCGAGCCGCTCCTCCCCGGTGGCCTCCTCCCAGGCGTCTGCGAGGCTCCGTGCCTCGTCGACGAGGGCGGCGCCCGCGGAGATCCGGGTGGAGCCGAACTCCCCATAGTTGCTCCCGTAGGCGACGTAGACCTTGCCGCCGATGGGATCCTCGAAGCGATGCTCGGTGATGCCGGGCTCGTTCGCGTGCTCGTAGTAGCTCGCCTCGTCCTCGAGGAACACGGCGGTGTTGTCGATGAACTGCGGGTCGAAGCCGGCCGGCAGGTAGGCCAGGCCGAAGAGCGCCGCGTACAGCTTCAGGGTGAAGTTGTTCAGCGCGGGCTCGACCGTCTCGCCCAGGGACTGCTTCATGGCCACCGACGGGCGCGTGTACTTGTCCTGGATGACACGGCCCGCGTACAGCGGCTGCTCGTCGGCGATGATGCCGCCGAGGAAGCTGTTCATCTGGTCGGCGAACACCGTGTTGTAGCCGACGGAGGTGCCGACGCCGATGTCGAGCTGCTCACCCACGGCCGTGTCCACGAAGTTGGCCGTGGAGTCGGTGAGCGTCAGCAGGGCGGCGATCTTCTCCCAGAAGCTGCCGAACCACAGGGGGTGCTCCGCATACGTGTAGCCCAGCTCGTAGCCGAACCGCGTATAGGGATAGCGGCCGATGCCGAGCGGGATGTCCAGCTCGCTGCCGTTGACGCCGGGCTCGAGGGCCACGTTCACGTAGGAGTCGTCGAGGTCGTCGTAGACGTAGGAGCCCGGGGCCGGCGAGGACACGATGTCCTGGAGCCAGCCGAAGGCGTTCCGCGCCGACCGCTCGTAGGTCTGGCCGCCCAGCGGGCTGTCCTTCCAGCTCTCGTACCAGCTGTAGCGGAACAGCAGCTCCTCGTAGAAGCCGTAGTACATGCCGACGTCGCCGAGGACCCGCAGGTAGCGGTCCATGATGCGGCCGAAGTACGAGAACGCGCTGCCGTACTGGCCGTAATACAGGCGCTCGCGCTTGAAGGCGTCGAAGATGTAGTACTGCTCGAGCTGATCCCAGGCGTGACGGGCCATCTCGCCCGCGTCGATGCCCATGTCGAAGTAGTAGCAGCCCATGTTGCCGCGATACTCGTCCGAGCACATGGCGTAGGGCACCTCGACGTAGGCGAGATCCAGGTACTCGCGGCGATCGTTGACCACCATCTCCTTCTGGAACTTCACCTGCTCGTAGGGCCGTGGGACGCGGTCCAGGTTCTCCTGCACCCCGATGTAGTTCGTGAGGTAGTTGAAGGGGTGGTAGAAGCCGGTGCCCCGCGTCGGCCAGAACTCGGTGTTCATGTAGAAGGACACCTCGCTCCGCGGGCTGCCGGTGTTCCTGGCCGCCTCCTCGACGCGCTGCTCGAGCTTCGAGGTGTCGCGGTAGGTATCCACGAGCTGACCGTAGCCGAAGCGGATGGCGGCGGCGTCGTACTTGCCCATGCCGTGGAAGTCGCTGTTGAAGCGACCGCCGTAGTCCATGATGGACGTGTACTGGTACTCCGTCCGCTTGTTCTTCTTCTCGTTGTCCGTAATCCATGAGCGGGGGAGCATCTGCTCCTTCACGTCGTGACAGCGCGACGAGTTCGGATCGCAGAGCTGACCCTCGCCGCACTGGTCGTCGCTGGCGCACGTCGTGTCCGCGACCGGCTTGCCGCACAGGCCGGTGGGCACCAGATCCGTGTTCTCCTGGCTCGCCGGGGCGACGCACTCGCCGCCCACGCAGAGGCCGCTGACGCAGTCGTCGTCCCCGCCGCACTGCTGGAAGACGCACGCCTCGCCGGCGACCTGGTCGCACCAGCCGTCGGCCTGGCAGAGCATCGGCCCGCTCTCGCGGATCGAGTAGTACTCGTCGTGGAAGTTGAAGACGTCCGTCGAGCCCGAGAAGTTGTGTCGCAGGCCGATGGTGTGGCCCACCTCGTGCTCCAGCACGCCGCGGAGGATGCGGCGGGAGACCTCCAGCCGGAGCTGCTCATCGGTGTAGCCCTCGTTCTTCAGCTCCTGGGCGAGCCCGAACAGGGCGTCGTCCACGAACTCCGCCATGTACATGTTGCGCTTGCTGAACCACTCCCGGCGCTTCTCCTCCTCCCGCATGGCGTACTTGGAGGCCCAGGACGCCGGCGACAGCTCACGCATCAGCTCGTCCTGGGTCATCTCGCCGGTCGGGTCCACGGCGGGCGCGGCGGACATGATCTCGTTGTTCAGCGCCAGGTCCTCGATCCAGGTCCCGCGGACCTTCTGCAGGCGGTCGTGGAAGTAGGACTGCTCGATCTGCGGGAAGCGCTGCTCCACGTCCTGCTTCAGCTTCTGCGGATGCCGCATGTAATCCATGATCTCGGGGAACTCGTAGTCCTCCGGCATGCGGACCGGCGCGCGGCCGGCCAGGGGCGCCTCGGCGAGCTTGGACGTGAGATCGGTCCGCCCGTGCATGGACGCGGCGTCCTCGGCCAGCCCCACCTCGGGGTCGAGATCGCCGTTCATGGGCTCCGTCGCCTCGATGGGCTCGGCGTTGCTCAGGCCGCCGTAGACCGTGGCCGTCTCGGGCTCGTCGGGCTCGACGCGGTTGTCCAGGTACTCGCGGATCCAACGGCCCGTGACCACGTCGTCCATCGACAGGTCGCCGGAGACCAGGTCGATGAGGTCCGCGGCCCACTGGCCGTAGGTGTGCAGGGCGCCGCCGTAGATGTTGGCGGTGGCCGAGATGATCTGTCCCGTGTCCGGGTCCGCGATGGACGGGCCGTAGCCGAGCGGTCCGGCGCGCATGGCCTCGTTGACCCAGTAGAAGAAGGAGTACCGGATGTCGCCGATGCGCTTCATCTCCGTCGGGTGCGGCACCAGCTCGGGATCCCCGCAGGGGTTGTAGTAGCCGCCGTCCTCCAGCTTCTGCGTGTACCAGGCGTCGCCGTAGTAGCCGCCGTCCCGGTCGGGCTCACCCTCCAGGATCCCGGCCTGGGTCTGCGCAGCCGCCTGGATGTTCGCCTGGTCCGTCGCCTCGAACTCGTCGTAGCGGTTCTGGCAGATGAGGAACAGGTCCGGCAGGCTCTGCTTGATCTGGCGCTTCCGGTCCAGGTCCTCCTGGGTCAGCTCGGAGCCCCAGCCCACGCAGCGGCCCACGCCCTCGTCCATGTGGCAGGTGATGTCGCCGCGCGACCCGGCCCGGCTGATGGTCGCCCGCTGGGTGGCCCCGGCGATGTTCTCGTAGGAGGTGACGTCCCGGTAGGACATCTCCTGCGAGATGCGCACGCCGGCGAGCCCGGCGTCCATGGGGCCCTCGTTGGCGGCGGCGTGGATGAAGCGCACGCCCCGGCGGGAGTTGTTGAAGCTCTCGCCGAACACGAGGACGTCCTCGCCGTTGTAGACGACCGTGTAGGAGTTCTTGGCGACGAGGTCGGCCTTCTTCGTGGCCACCTGCGCGCCGCCGGCGGTCACCGTGAACTCGAGGCCCGTGCCGGCCGGTACCGCGGCGACGAAAGGCCCGGTGGCCGGGTCGGCCGGATCGTAGTCCCGCTCGGTGTCGAAGGCCCCGCCCGGCAGGTTCGCGCCGTTGACGGTGAGCCCGAGGTCACCCGCGTCCGGCGCCGCGTGCACGAAGCGGACATAGGCGTTGGAGTTGCCCAGACCGCTGAGCATGGCGTTGGAGAAGTTGTCGTGGGTGAGGAGGCTCCCCCCGCCGTAGTAGATGACCGACGAGCCGCGGGTGGCCGTCACGTCGAGCTTCCGCTCGACCTGCTGGCCGTCCTCCACGCAGACGCCGCCCTGGCAGGCCTGGCCTACGGCGCAGGGGGTGCCCGCACCGCAGGTGCGCGTCTCGGCGCAGTAGCCGGAGGAGCCGCAGAAGCCGCTGCTGCACTCGGCGTCGCCGTGGCAGGGCAGGCCGTCGTAGGTGACGGGCACGTTCCGGTCGGCCACCAGGCCCTGCACCGCACAGTCGGCGTCCACCTCGCAGGCGCGGACGTCCAGCTCGCCGCGCTCCTCGAAGAAGAGCATCCAGGCGACCGTGTCACGGAAGATCTCGTTCCAGCCCTCGGCCGAGGCGTAGGCGTCCGCCATGTAGTCCGGGTGCCAGTCCGCGTTGAGATGATAGACGACCGGGCGCAGGGTCCGCTGGCTGAACGGCCTGGGTACCGGCTTCGCGCAGTAGCCCTCCTCGAACCAGGAGTTGGTCTTCTGGCAGCGCTCGCCGCCCGCCTCGTCGCACTCCCAGTCGGCCGTGCAGGGGATGTCCAGCGGGTTGCCGTCGGCGTCCGTCGGCTGCTCGTACGTGAAGTTGTCCTCCCAGAGGTTCCACCGGTTCGCGTAGGAGACCTTGCCCTCGTAGGAGGGGCCCCAGTCCTCGTCCCACGCGTTCCGCTCCGTGAGGAAGTAGCCGAACTTGTCCTGGTGCTCGTTGTTGTGATAGCGGAGCGGCTCGTAGTCCCGCTCCGGATCGAGCTTGCGGAAGCTGTGCCGGACGCGGACCTCCGCCTCGGCGCAGTCGTAGGGGCTCAGTCCGAAGATGCTGCAGCGGGTCTGACCACGCGGCGCCACCTGGCTGCGCACCACGTAGTCCAGGTACCCGCCGTCGAGGTCGAGGGTCATCTGGTCAGGCTGACCCTGCTTGTCCTGGCCGACGAAGTAGCTGTCCGTGCCCTGGTCGCCCGCCAGCTCGTAGAAGAACTGCCCGATCTTCTGGTCGTGCCACGCCACCCGGATGAAGTCCCGCTCGTACCACGGCCGGTCGGTGGTGTTCTCGACGACCTCGTTGGTCTGGGCGCCGTTGTACGAGTTGTACTTCCGGATGACGTCGTAGTGGCTCTCGATGGGCCAGACGGCGATGGGCTGGGCCACGTACATCTCCACGAACTCGTCGCGGGCGTCCGGATCCCAGTACTTCCGGATCTTCGTGAACTTGTAGCCATCCTCGGTGCCGTCCACCGCCTCGACGACCGGATAGGCGATGAGCTTGTCCTCCTGGACGTCGAAGACGATCTTCGCGCTGCCGCCGAAGTTCGTCTCGCCCGTGAAGCTCATGGCCGTGCTGTACGGCGCGTCGACCGTCGTCTGGGCGTAGATCCACACGCCGCCCAGGAGCTGCTTGTCGATCTTGTCCGAGTTGGTGCGGTTGACGAGCCCCACGTCTTCGACGCAGGCCCCGGCGAGGGGCAGCAGGATCACCGCCAACGCCACGGCCAGGTACCGCCGGAGGGGTCGGGGGGACAGCAGAGCATTCATCACGAGACCTCCGAGAAGGAGCGTGGGGCAGCCGGGTGGCGTGGCCCGCCGGGGGGCCTGATGGGGCCTAGTAGGTGCCGCTCACCGAGAAATTCCAGGTGGTGATGTTGTCGGGGGCGCGCTCGAAGTCGAAGGCGACGAAATCGTCCCCCTTCGCACCCAGCGGACGGATGGTGCTGGTCGTCAGCGAGGTGCCGACGCCCAGGTGCTTCATGATCTGGTAGTCGAGCCCGACCGTGGACGTCAGCCGATCGGTCTGGTTTCGGCCAGCCCGGGCGTGGCCCGACGAGAGGGCGTCGTCCTCGAAGGAGCGGACGCCGAAGTAGTGCGCCATGGACAGGCCGCCCGACACCGACAGGCCCGAGACGATCTCCCAGGCCACGTTCAGGCCGTAGCTCACGCCGAACGAGTTCACGCCGCTCGACGGGATCCAGACCTCGCCGCCGTGGGAGACGCCGCTGAACGCGCCGCCGGCCGCGGGGCCGAAGAGACTGCCGACGCCGACCGTCGAGTCGTTCTCGAACGTCGGGTCGTTCGGGTCGCGCCCGCCGGGGCACTGCGAGCCGTCCGGCCACTTGCTGCAGTCGATCTCCGGCGTGCTGGAGCGCGTGAAGTACTTGGAGAGGCTGACGTTGGTGCCGATCCGGACGGGGCCGATGCTCCAGGTGAGGCCCGCCGACGGCTGGACGCTGAACAGGCGGGTCTGGAACCGGCTCGCGAGGGACGTGGGGAGGTACACCGAGAACGACCCGTGGACCTTCAGCCCCAGGTCGTCGTCCGACCAGATGTCCGGGGCGGAGAGCTTCAGGGCCAGATCGGACCAGAGGAACTCGTTGTCCGGCAGGGACGTGCCGTAGTCCACGACCTGGTACCAGGTGCCGTAGATCGTGCCGGACAGCCGAAGCTCGTCGTTGATGCGCCAGGACAGGGTCGGCGTGATGGTGCTGGCGACCAGGTCGTTGTTCTGGGCGCCCTTCACGAAGGTACCCACGCCGACGGCCGTCTCCCATCGCAGGCTCGCGGTGAGCGGCAGAGCCTTGTCCGCGCCGTCCTCGTCGCTGGCCTCGACCGTGGTCTCGGCGCCCGGGCCGGTGGTCTCGAGCGCCCGGGCCTCCCCGGCGACGCCGGCGATCAGCAGGAGCGACGCCGCGCCCACGAGGGACGCAGCCGCGCGATGCGTGCTGCGAAGAGTGTGAAATGTCACGGTCCGCCTGCCTGTTCTGCCCCGTGGAATGAACGTCCACGGGATGCGGGAAGCGTTGGCTTTACAGGGTGTTCGCGAAGGGTGTCAAGGACGCGGAGACGCCGTCGGGCGGCTCCGTGGGGCGCGTCGGGGCGACCCGCCGCGAGCCCGGAAGACCCTGGACCTCGGCGGGTCAGCGCGTATCTTCGAGGAAGAGGTCCCGCCGGACAAGGCGCGGGTCTTTCGGAAAAGAGAACGAATTCCAGCCGGTTACATCACGTTCGCCAGAATGAACCGAGCCGGGAATGCGGCGGGGCCGCGCAGTGCGGCGGCCCGCGGCGTTCGCGGCGCTGGCCCGCACTCCCGCCGGACACGGTTACGGGTGTTCGATTCGGCGAACCAGGAGGACGCGACATCGCAACTCGACTGAGCGGCAACACGTCAGGTCTCAAGGCAAGACAGCGGCAGGCCCTGGAGCGGATCTTCCGCCGCACCATCCCCCCTTCCCGGGTCGTCACGCGCGAGCTGGCCGGCTTCATGGCCGAGATCTCGCGCGACCTCAGGCGCCAGGTCGGGGTCCTGGTGGACCGGCGCGGGCGCATCCAGCACGTGGTGGTGGGCGACGCCCGGAAGCTCTTCCTGCCGGACCTCGGCCGCCAGCGCGCCGGTCGGAGCCGGTTCCGTGGCCTCCGCCTGCTCCACACGCACATCGGCGGCGAGCCGATCACGCGGGACGACCTGACGGACCTGTCCCTGCTGCAGCTCGACCTCATCGGCGTCATCCAGGCCGACCGGGACGGCCAGGCGGAGAGCCTGGAGCTGGCCCACCTGGTGCCGCCGAGCCCCTCCGAGGAGCTGTGGGAGATCCTCTCGCCCGAGCCCGTGCACGAGGTGGAAGCCGGGCTGGACTTCCTGGCCTTCATCGAGGACCTGGAGTCCCAGTTCGCCGCCTACCGCGGACAGCTCGTCGAGGCGGCGGGCACCGGCAAGACCCTGGCCGTGGCCGTGCACCTCGCCACCGGCGCGCCGGGCGAGCCGGACATCGCCGAGAGCCTCGCGGAGCTCCGGGAGCTGGCGCGCACGGCGGACGTCCAGATCGTCGAGACCCTCGTCCAGAAGCGCCGGAAGGTCGATCCCCGCTACGTCATCGGGCGGGGCAAGCTGGATCAGCTCGTCCTGGCGTCCATGCAGCGCGGCGCCGACCTCATCATCTTCGACCGGGACCTGAACCCGGGACAGGCGCGCAGCATCGCGGAGGTGACGGACGCGAAGGTCATCGACCGGACACAGCTCATCCTGGACATCTTCGCCCAGCACGCCACCACGCGTGACGGCAAGCTCCAGGTGGAGCTGGCCCAGCTCGAGTATTCCCTGCCCCGGCTGTCCGGGAGCGGGACCGCCATGAGCCGGCTCGCGGGCGGCATCGGCGGCCGGGGCCCGGGCGAGACGAAGCTGGAGATCGACCGCCGCCGAGCGAAGGACCGCATCACCAAGCTCCAGAAGCAGGCGAAGAAGCTGGGCAAACAGCGCCAGAACCGCCGCAGCCGTCGCGTGCAGTCCGACGTGCCGGTCGCGGCCATCGTGGGCTACACGAACGCGGGCAAGTCGACGCTGCTGAACGCGCTGACCGGCTCGGACGTCCAGGTCGAGGACAAGCTCTTCGCGACCCTGGACCCCACCAGCCGCCGGATGCGCTTCCCCGACGAGACGGAGCTGGTGCTCACGGACACCGTGGGCTTCATCCGGGACCTGCCGGAGGACCTCGTCGCGGCCTTCAAGGCCACCCTGGAAGAGCTGGGCGACGCGGACATCCTCGTGCACGTCGTGGACGTCTCCACGCCGGGCTGGGAGGACCGCATGGAGGCCGTCGATCGCGTCCTGCGCGACCTGGACGTGGGCGACAAGGAGCGGGTGGTGGTCTTCAACAAGGTGGACCGCTACGACGCCGAGGAGAGCCTGGACGCCATCTGCCGGCGGCACGAGGCCCTCGCGACGAGCGCCATCGACCGGAACACCCTCACCGGCCTCACGGAGAAGCTCACGGAGGTCCTCCATGCCTGGCCGGCCTCCCGCCGCGCCGCCGAGGAGGCCGAGGCGGCCTGGGTGAGCTGAGCCGGGCTCTCGCGGCGCTTCGAGAGGCTCGCGCCAAGGCGCAAAGCCGCAAAGGCCCCGAGCGAATGGAGGGGAGGCAGTGGGACCGCCGTCCCGGAACACGCGACCGGGGCCGCGCGGTGGATGCTTCGACGGAGCCTGTCGTTCAGGAACGGAACGGGAGGGTTCGAGAGCGGTCGCCCGTCTACTCGAAGGCCTCTGGGTTGGCCTCGTACTGCTTCCGGAACTTCTCGAAGCGGTCGGCGACCACCTTCTCGTAGGCGTCGCCGGTGGCCTTCAGCTCAAAGGTGATGATGAGGCGCTTGTTCCGGGCCTCGACCTCGTCGAGATCGCCCGCCTCCTCGGCGGCGGCGGCCTCCCTCATCATCTCGAGCCCCTCGAGGGCGTTCCGCGCCAGGGCGCTCAGGGTGTAGTCCGCACCCAGGAAGCGCTCGAGCGTGATCGGCTCGTCGGCGGGCTCCGCGAGCTCGCGGAGCACCTTGGTCGCCTGCTGTGCCCGGTTCGCCTTGAGGCAGACGACGCTGATGGCCGCGGGGACCGGGTCGTCGCCCGTGGCGTGCTTCATGAAGACCGGGACGGCCTCCTCGGAGTGCTCCAGGTCGTGGATGTCGAGGCAGAAGTCCAGGAGGGTCTTCGAGGTGGGCTCCTCGGCCCTGGGGTAGATCCCGTCGTCCTCGAACTTCCCGAGGACCTCGTCCAGGTGCTTCGCCCCCGTCAGGCGCACGATGTGGACCGCGCCGAGCCACCGGTCCTCCGGGCTCTTGCGCTCCATCAGCTTCAGGAGGCGCTGCACGACGGGCTTCGTATCGCCTTCCTTGATCCCGGACTTGTCCAGCATGCCGACCGCCGAGTTGAACGCCGACGTGCGGATGTCGGCGTCGTACTCTTCGTCCCCGTAGATCTCCAGCAGATAGGCCGCCGCGGAGAGGCGCTCGGTCCGCGCGAGCGCCTCCAGGTGGTGCAGCCGGATCCCGATGCTCTCGTGGAGTCGCCGGAGCCCCTTCAGCAAGCCCTCCGTCGCCTCCGAGGCCTGGGCCTCCGACAGGTAGTTCAGCATCTTGTCCACGGCGAAGCCGTGGCTCAGGAGGATGGCCGCGCCCTCCCAACCGTAGGGCCCCAGGTCCGCGATCTGTCCGGAAGCGATGCGCGACTCGACCTTCTTCTTCACGTCCGCCTCGGACGAGTCCCAGGTGATGTCGCGGAAGGCCCACCCGGCCACCTGCTCCTGGACCGCCGCGAACTCCTCCGGCGTGAGATAGCGCTGCATGATCATCAGCGCGTCCTTGGCGTCGAACTGGGCCTCGGTCCGGTCCGCCAGGTGCTTCATGAGCCGCTCCCGGAGGCGGCTCACCAGCTCGTTCCGGTCCGCCTCCGCGGGCACCTCGTCCAGCATGGTGCGGATGCGGGTGGCGAAGCCCTTCTCGACCACCACCTCGAGGGCCCGGACGCGGGTGTCCATGGGCTGCTCGGGGTTCGCGACGACCTCCCCGATGCGCTCGAGGCCCAGGTCGTTGTGCGTCCACTTCTGGAGGTCCGCCTCGGTGACCTTCCCCTCGCAGGCGCCCAGGAAGAGGACCGCCGCGAAGAGTCCCGTCACCCACCAGCTCGAACGCTCCATCATGCCCGCTCCTCCGCATGTCCCGAGGGGATGGACCGAGCGCATCATCCGGCGGCCCCCCGCGGGGTGTCAAGGCGCGTCCCCGCTCGCGCCCCGGGGCTCCGCGCAGGGCAATCGCAAAGTCCGAGAAACGTGGGCCGCGCGGCGGTACGGCGCCCGGCGCCGGGTTGCACCCCTCGGAAACGATGGGTTTTGCGCGTCTGAGAGCAGGCAAGGGCAAGGGCAAGGGCAAGGGCAAGGGAGGGCGGTCGACCTTGCGACCGCCCTGGGGCTCCGCGCAGGGCAATCGCAAAGTCCGAGAAACGTGGGCCGCGCGGCGGTACGGCGCCCGGCGCCGGGTTGCACCCCTCGGAAACGATGGGTTTTGCGCGTCTGA
>JBNJGB010000040.1:21096-59011 GCA_051747385.1 Myxococcota bacterium | reverse complement strand
TCACCATCCCATCAAACATCATGCTCGCCCCGCTTCGCGGGTCTCGGGCGCGCTCCGCGCGCGCTCAACAGAGGCGGCAACTATCCTGACGCCTGGGGAAGGCGAGCTGGAGGGGTCCGCTACCGTGGAGACCGGCTTCGATGCCCAGTCGGACACGCGAGCCGGAGCCATCTACGAGGATGGATCCTGGCAACAGGTCTGGGACCCCGCGCTCACGGGCAACGCTCACCCGCCGACCTGGCAGGCGCAAGGGGCCTCGCGACTGCGAGTCTATGTCCGACCCGAGCTCGAGCTTTCGCTCTATGCGTCCGCAGGCTCGACCTTGGGACTCGTCCCGTACCTCGAATGGCAGGGCTACGGGGCCGCCCTGCCACCGAGCTGGAAGCTCTTGGGCGGGCTGGCGGGCACGCTCGACTTCGATCTCACCATCCTGAGCTGGTCACTGGCCCACTACAGCACCGAGCTGTTCGACTGGAACACGCTCCTCGCGGAAGGCCCGGACGACACCTGCGTTCCAACCTGCGCCGACCGCGAGTGCGGCCCCGATCCCGCGTGCGGCGAGTCGTGCGGCACCTGCCCGGCCGGCGGCGAGTGCGTGGACGGTGCGTGCGAACAGGCCGGACCCCACGGGCCGGGAGCACCAGGGGAGTTCCTGCGCACATTTGCCGTCTACATGCGGCAGGGCTTCGACGACTCCGCGCTGGCCTCCTGTCATCCCAACTTCCGGAGCCGCTACCGGCGCTTGATCGAGGTCCTGCCACCAGACGTTCTGAAGCTCTTGGCGGACGCCTTGGAGAACGGGACGGTCGCCGACAACGATGGGCGTTTCGCCCGGATCGGCACCACGCTCGACCTGCCGGATGGCACCACCAGCACCGACGAGCTCGTCCTGATGGCCGTGGAGGGGCAATGGCGCCTTCTGAGCTGGTGACTAGCCGGCCCGCGCGCGCTCTCTGCGCGCTCTGTGTCGTATCGTTCGTGGTCCTGGGCGGGGCTCGCCCGACGCAGGCCTATCCGACGCATGACGCGGACGCTGGAAGCACCCTCGCCGAGGTGTTCGAGTCGGCCGCGGCGTGGGCCTCGAAGCCAACCCCCTGGAAGGTGGACGGCTACGGCATGGGTATCCACCCGTGGCTCACGGCGCTCTCGCTGGCCCGCTACGAGCAGATCACGGGCGAGACCCTCGACGAGGCCATCGCCCAACAGGTCATCCTCGGCTCCATCGAAGAAGACTTCTCGGTGCCCGGAACGCAGGCACCGAACGCGTATCCGATCGTCTCGCTGACGGACTCGCTCGTCTCGCCGGATGTCCGCGACCGGGCACGCCAACGCGCCGAGAACCACTTCTTCGGAGTCGATGCGATTACGGGCGAGGAGCTTCCAATCCTCGTGGATGGGAGCGAATGGGACCTCGTCGCCCCGTCCAATGCGCTGGAGTGGGCGCTATCGGATGAACGGAACGCGTGCGCCCTCGGGCCGGCCGTCGAAGGCTTGGAGGACGCGAACGACGAGGAGCGACTCCGAGCCTACCGCTGCCTTGGTCACGCGCTCCACGTGCTTCAGGATCTGTCGCACCCGGCGCATGTCCGCAACGACATGTTCGTCGACGGTCTCGACGCTCACGGATACTACTTGTCGCGGATGTCCCCGTCAGAGCTCTGGCAGCTCGTGGGAGGCTGGGACGCGGTGCCCGATGTCCCTCCATCCGTCGAGACCGTGGCCGATGCTGCGACCTACATCCGGGAGATCGCCGACTTCACCTCGAAGCGGCACGTCAGCGACGACACGGCATTCGCGTTCAAGCACGGCGGCGTGCACCCGCCGGAAGTCCCGCACTACGAGGACGGGGACTACTTCCGCAGCGGAACGACCGGAGCGCCGCTCGCGTTCAAGGGGAACCTCTTCCACGCCGTCCGGTATGCAGTCCTGAAGGACACGGGCGACACCGCGACTGCGGAGGCGACCGCGAAGCGCTTCGCCAAGATCGATGAAGCGGCGGCACGCACGACGTTCATCGAGACGGCCCCCCTGGCCGTCTCGTACGGCGCGGCGCTCGTCGAGTCGTTCGTGGGGTGGGAGGAGGAGCTCCAGGGGCCCGAGCCCTATTCAGACCCGACGGATCAGGCAACGACCGACATGGACGTGGTCGTCACGCAGGTCGACGCGAGCGGGGCCCCGGACGCCGTGAAGGTGTATGCGATGGTCACGACTCAACAGGGGCAACCCATCGAGCACCTGACCGTCGGGAACTTCGCGGTCGCCGAGTCGATCGGAGGCACCAGCGAGGCCGCGGACGTCGTAAGCGTGACGACGGCCGAGTCATCCGGCGAAGCCGTCTCCGCGTGCCTGGTGATCGACAGCTCTGGAAGCATGGACAGCGGGCCTGGCTCGAAGCTCGAGGCCGCGCTGGATGCAGCCTCGCTGTTCGTCGACCAGATGAAGTTCAACGACCGCGCAGCGATCATCGACTTCTCATCGGACGTGACCCTCCTGCAGGACTTCACCTCCGATGGGACAGTGCTGCACGACGCGCTCTCCTTGGTGGTGCCTGGGGGAGGTACACGCGCTTGGGACGCGGTACTCGAAGGGGTCACGGCGACCGCTGTCCAAGCGGGAGCCCGTGCCGTCATCCTGCTCTCCGATGGCGCCGACTCCGAATCCAGCGCAAGCCTGACCGACGCGATAGCAGCCGCGGACCAAGCGGACGTCCCGGTGTTCGCGATCGGACTCGGAGTCGATCCTGATACAGAACAGCGGCTCGTACAGCTCACCGACGGAACCCACGCCGGAAAGGACGCTTCGGGCTACTTCCCGGCGCCGAGCCCTGCGGACCTCGCTACCCTCTACGCAGCCATCTCCAACGCCTTGAAGAAGACGTACATCGTGACCTGGGCCTCCACAGGAAGCAGTGGCGACCAGGTCGACGCCGAGCTGTCCGTGACGTACACGGCAGCCCAGGGGACGTTCACGGACGTATTCGACGTCCCGTACCAGGTACCCTGACCGCCGGAATTCGGAGCAACGGACACCTGCTTGCGCAGTTGCACGGCGAAGCCCGGCATCGGTTGTCGACACCGCATCGCAGGTATAGCGTCTTCCAAACGAACTGGCTGACACCGCGACTACCCTGAGGATTCACGAGGGGCGCCAACAGCGCAACACGGCGGTGTTCGCCGTAGGAGGAGGCAATGCAACGAGGGTGGACAGGCTCGCTTGGCCTTATCACGTTGATGGTCGTCGTGGGCGCGTTGCCCGCGTGCGAGGACGGCGGAGCCCCGGGGAACGAAGCCACTGACCCCGCAGATCAGGAGGCCGCCGTCGTCTTCGAGGCCGACACGGCTTGGGGAGACGCCCCCCTGTCCACGACGCTCCGGTGGGAGATCGCCTCGACTGCGTCGCCTACCTGCCGCGTCGATCTGGATGGGGACGGGACCTACGACGAGACATTGTCGCCATGCCCCGCCGAGGGACACCGCGACGTGACCTTCGAAGATCCGGGCGAACACAACCCTGCACTGGCGGTGACGTTCGCGGAAGGTGCACCGGTCGACAAGCACCTCCGGGTCTTCGCCAACGATCTCCAGCTGGTGGACGAAGCCGTCCAGGTCGGTGCCCCGGGCTCCGGCGGTTCGTTCGAACGCGACGGCTCCAGGGTGACGGTCCACCTCGACGGCGACACCGCGAGCGCGATCGACGTGGGCTCCATCCTGCTGAGCAACGAAGGTCAAGGGCTTCTCGTGCGCGTGACGCAGGTCCTGGAGGCCGATGCCACGAGTGCCACGGTGGAAACGACTCCCGCGGCGCTGGACGAGGTCATCGAGGAGGGCTTCTTCGGGGTGATCGCCGCTCGCCCGCCGGCCGAGCAACTGGCGGCCGATCCGGGTGGCGAGCTGCCATCGGGCAAAGCCGACTTCATGGAGTTCCAACACGAGGAGTCCCTGTCGACCCCGGCCATGCCGTTCTCCTCGACCATCGGACAGATAGCAATCGAAGGCGACGCTGGTTCGGCCGCAATCCGGGACGCCGTGTTCGAGGCGACGGCCCGCGCAGGCATCGACACGTTCGTCATGAAGAAGGGCCTGGGCAGCCCGCTGAAGTTCGACGTCGCCTTCTGGAGCGCCATCGAGTGGTCGGTGACGGCGGACGTCATGGCAGCCCTCGGCGCGACTTGGCGGAAGGCGTTGCCGGAGGTGCCCCTTGGCTTCGTCCAGGCCGGTCCAGTGACCATCACGTTCGATCTCGAGCCGGCCATCTACGGCGCGCTCGAACTGTCCACGGGCGTGTCGGCCTCGGCGTCGGGCGGAGTGTTCCTCCAAGGAGGGGCGCAGAACCAGACGGGAACGGTGGAGCCCTACGGCGCACGAGAGTTCGACGCGAACCTCGAGGTCAGTCCACTCGACGGCCAGGTCGCTGATGGGAGCTTGAAGGTCGGCCTTTCTGCACGGCTGAAGACCCAAGCGTACAGCATGGCCGGCCCATTCGCCGAAGTCGGAGCCTATGCCCGCGGCACCGTGGAGCAGACGCGCGACGAGACCTGCACCGAGACAGCCCTGGGTGTCGAGGCAACCGTCGGCGGCGAGCTGGAGTTCTTCAGCTTGCTCGACGTCGAGCTGGCCTACACGTTTGATCCCATCGAGTGGATCCTCGGTACCGCCTGCGCTCCGTTCTCGCCCGGCCCCGGTCCGTGCCAGCCTGACTGCTCGGGACGCGAGTGCGGCCTCGACCCGATGTGCGGCGAGAGCTGCGGGGCGTGCTCGGACGACCGGACCTGCAAGCAAGGGCAGTGCCTCGCTGACGCCTGCACGGCCGACTGCTCGGGCCGCGAGTGCGGCCTTGACCCGATTTGCGGGGAGAGCTGCGGCACCTGCGCAGATAATCAAGTGTGCGAGGATGGTGTATGTCTTACTCTGGAGAGGTTCGTTGACTTGGAGGATGGGACCATCCTGGACACCGAAACTGGACTGACATGGCATAAAGATGTGGCAAAAAAGGACAGCATCACTTCGGCAATCGCGTATTGCGACTCCTTTGGAAGTGGATGGCGCGTGCCTTTCGGTGCGGAGTTTCCGGAGCTTTGCGTTGCCCCGGCGAATGGAGGGGATGGCTGCTCCTTGAACCCCGCGTTCGACGGTCCTTGCGGCGGCACAGACTATTCTAGCGCCACGTCAAATGGCTATCTAGGACACCACTCCGAGGCAATCGACGAGGCAATCAAGTTCACATTCGGATCCGACTTCTTTGAATGCCTCTCCATGCAGGTCGGAGCGGCTGTTGGCGGCTGGGTCCGTTGCGTCAAGCCGTAGCTACCTGAAGCACATTAGGCGCCGTTGTTACGGCATACGCGAATGCGCGCGCTACAGGTTTCAAGCCAAGGCCGCAGACCGTGATAGCCAGGAACGCTACCTACCACTGCGTGTAGGGCAGGTCCGCGGCTACGTTCTCGCGGGCGTCGGCGTTGGACAGCAGTTCGGCGAGGGGATCCCAGCGGCCGTTGACGAGGGCGTCGGCGGGTATCCGCGAGGCGGTGCTGCACCCCGAACGGGAGCGGGAGGTCCGCCGGCTCAGATCGGAAGCACATCGCCTGGGTGCTAACGCAAAGGTGCTAACGGGTGCTAACAACGCGGAGCGCGAGGCGCAGCCGGACAACCGACACGAACCGGAACCCACTGGAACCACAAGCCTTCGAGATCCCCGTCAAGGCGTTCGCCCGAGTTCCCAAGCTGAGGGTCGCCGGTTCGAGTCCGGTCGCCCGCTCCACGCAAAGCCCCTGATTCGTCAGGGGCTTTTTCTTTGCGCGGTGATCCACGGCGGTGACGGCTTTGCCGGGTGGCGATGGCCGTGGCAGGGTTCGGCGCGTGCTTGGAGGTGGAGATGGTCGAGGCGGTGGTGGCGGCTGCGGAGCTGAGCGAGGCGCTCGGGAGAGTGGTCGAGTTGGCGAGCGGGGCGGCGCGAGAGGTGGCGGGGACGTGGCAGCTCGGGCCGGGCGGGCTCCGGCTCGCCTGGGGCGGCGTGGTGCAGGCGCTCGATGCCGAGGTGACCGGGGAGGCGTGCGTTCGGGTCACGGGGGCGGCGATGGAGGCGCTTGCCGGGGCGTGCGACGACCAGGGCGAGGTGGCGGTGCGCGTGGAAGCCGGGCGCCTCCAGGTCGGGAGCTTCACGGTCTCGAGTTGGAAGGCGACGCCGGAGGTGTTGGACCTGGTACCCGTGGACGCCTCGCCTCGAGATGGGATGCTGGCCGCTTATCGCATCGGAGGCGCAGAGCTCGGCGCGGCCGGCATCGACGGGGTAGTGGGAAGTGTCGCCGATCGGGCGCACGAGAGCATCCGCGAAGCGGCCGAGACGTTGAGCTGGCTCGGCGTCGACGAAGTGGCCGTCGCAGGCTGGCTGGACGACCGTCTGGCGCGCGAGGCGACCGGAGGCCGGAGCGCGTCTTCGGACCCCGAGCCGGTGCGCCGGGTGCTGATGCGGGAGCAACGCTAGAGCGCTCCTCGCGGCCCGCGTTGGCGCTGTGGCGTCCGGTCGTGGGTCAGGGGATCTGGTGCCGAGCCGCTCGTTTTCCGCGCCACGCCCCCATTGACGTTGAACGCCCGGCGCGGCGGGGGCACCCTGCGGGGCGGACACGGCCGGAATGGAAGTGACGCTCGATGGAAGCTGCCGGATCGACTGCGCTGGTGCTGGTCGCGTTGCTGTTTCTCCTGGGAGGGCGCCGACGTGCGAGGCGTGTGCTATTGCAGGCCGAGCGGGCCGTGGCGGGGCTGCGCGACGTCACCGGCGGGGAGTACATCCCGGCCTCTGCGGTGGCGGCGTGGCAGGCGGAGCATCGGGCCCTGCTCGGGGAGCAGCCATCGTGGCTCGTCCTGGGGCTGCTGCGACAGGACGAGGCGGCGCGCCAGCGCAGGGCGTGGCGGGTGCTGACCGACCCGACCGACTACGTGGCGGGGCTCAACGAGGCCTTCGTTCGTAACCGGCTCGCCTGCGACTCCGAGTGGTTCGACGGCATCGAGCGCTATCCGCTCACGGACGAGCAGCGCCTCGCCATCGTGCGGGACGAGGACAACAACCTCGTCGTGTCCGGCGCGGGGACGGGCAAGACCTCCACGATGGTGGGCAAGGTGGGCTACCTGCTGAGGCACGGGCTGGCGGCGCCGGAGGAGATCGCGGTCCTGGCCTTCGCCAGGAAGGCTGCCGGTGAGCTGGCCGAGCGCCTCGACGATCACCTGGGCGTCCAGGTCGAAGTCAAGACGTTCCACTCGCTCGGCAACAGCATCGTAGCCGAGGTCGAGGGCAGGAAGCGGAGCCTGTCGGTGCTGGCGGAGGACTCCAGGGCGCGGCAGAAGTTCATCTCGGAGCGGGTGGCAGGGCTCCTGCGCGACCAATCCTGGCGCCGCGACATCATCCGGTTCTTCACGGACCTCCTGTACGAGGAGGCACCGGAGAAGCAGGCGGAGACGCCGGACGAGTATTATCGCCGGATGCGCGAGATCGGGCTCCACGCCTTGCGGTTCGCGCCCACGCCGTCGGAGGCCGAGCACGAGCTGCGCACGCTGAGCGACGTGAAGGTCAAGAGCGTGCAGGAGGTGCAGGTCGGCAACTGGCTCACGCTCCACGGCATCGACTGGGAGTACGAACCGAAGTATCGCCATCCGACGGCGACGGTGGCGCACCGCCAGTACCAGCCGGACTTCTACCTCCCGGACCACGACGTCTACATCGAGCACTTCGGCGTCCAGCGCGACGGGAGCACCGCGCCGGGGGTGAACGCGGAGCTGTACCTGGAGTCCATGCACTGGAAGCGCGGACTGCACCGCCAGCACGGCACGACGCTGGTCGAGAGCTTCAGCTACGACTTCACCGAGGGGGGCTTCCCGGAGCGGCTGCGGACGAAGCTGGCGGAGCATGGGGTCGGGACACGTCCGCTCACCGACGGGGAGATCGAGGCGCTCCTCGACGAGCGGAACCGCGTCTTCTCGAAGTTCATCGAGCTGCTCGCGTCCTTCCTCAGCCTCTACAAGGGCAACCGGACGACGACCGAACAGGCGCTCGCTCGCGCCTATGGAGAGCGCGACCGCGTGTTCCTGGGGATCTTCCTCGAGATCCTGGGGGCCTACGAGCGACGGCTCGCGGCGGACGACGACATCGACTTCGACGACATGATCGGCCGCGCTCGGGACTACGTGGAGGACCGCTCGTACCGATCACCGTATCGCTACGTCCTCATGGACGAGTTCCAGGACATCTCGGACAACCGCCTCGCGCTGGTCCAGGCCCTGCGGCGACAGATCCGCGGTTGCCGTCTCTTCGCCGTAGGAGACGACTGGCAGTCCATCTTCCGTTTCACCGGCGCGGACGTGGGTCTGTTCACAGGCTTCGCGGACGTCGTGGGCGCCACCGCCACCACGCCCCTCGGGCGCACCTTCCGGTTCCACCAGGGCCTGGCGGACTTCAGCTCCACGTTCGTCACGCGCAATCCTTCCCAGCTCTCCAAGACCATCGAGTCGCACCGGCCCGCTCCCCCGGGCGGCTCGGTGAGCGTGCTCTTCCATGGCTTCGGCTGGGATCGGACGGAGGCCGCCCTGCACGAAGCCCTGGGAGACATCAGCGAGCGGTGGAGCGGCGACGGCCTGCCCACGGTGTTCGTCCTTGGCCGCTACAGGCTCCGACGCGCCCCCGGCTCCAAGGGTCCCGCACTGGACACCGGTCGGTTCGAGGCGCTGGCGCAGCAGGGCAGGTCCTGGGGTTTGGACGTGCGGTACAGCACCATCCACTCTGCGAAGGGGCGCGAAGCCGACTACGTCATCGTGGTCGGCAACGAGGCCGGGAGGTTCGGCTTCCCCTCCGAAGTGGCGGACGACCCCGTCCTGAAGATGGTCCTGGCCTCACCCGATGGCCATCCCCACGGCGAGGAGCGCCGACTCTTCTACGTCGCCGTCACACGGGCCAGGGAGCGCGCCTACCTCCTTGCCCCGTCGAACAACCCGTCGGCTTTCGTCCAGCAGGTACTCGAGGAGGCCTTCGAGCAGCACGTCACGACGGCCGGGGAGTACGCGGAGCGGCACCTCTGCGCCCGGTGCGAGGGCCGGACCATCCGCCAGCAGGAGAGCAGATACGACGGCCACTGGTGGCCCTGCCTGAACTACCCTTTGTGCTCGGGCAAGCTCCCGCGGTGCCCGTCGTGCCGCTCGGGAGGGCTCGTCCGGATGAACGACGGCAGCCAGGCGTCGTTCGCCTGCACGGACTGCGGCGGCCGCTTTCCCCCGTGTCCGCGGTGCAGCACCGGGGCGCTCGTGCAGCGGAGCGGCCGGCACGGCCCCTTCCTGGGGTGCTCCGAGTACCGGGGCGACAAGAGCGGGTGCAGCTACACGTCCAACCTGTGAAAGGGGCCTACTCCAGGAGCGAGTCCAGCAGGTCGTCGTGGAGGTCGGCGCCGGGGGCGAGGTAGCCGGAGAGGAGCACCTTTCGGGGGCTGGTGCCCTCGTCGGTCTGGTCGAGGCGGATCTTCCCGTCGTGCGTGCGGTGGAGGGTGCGCAGGCTGTCGGGGCGGACGCGGTAGAGGAGCTCGTCGCCGTCCTCGAAGCCGCGGTCGGATAGGTAGCCGAACCAGCGCGGGAGGTCCCGGGCGACCTGGCCGTACTGGGACTGCTCGATGAAGCCGGCGTCGACGGCGGCGCGGAGGCTCTCCTTCACGCCCTCGATGAAGCGGTCCAGGTCCACGTCTCGCTCGAAGTGCACGGCCACGTAGGCGTGCTCGGCGTTGGCCGCGACACGGGCGACGTGCGCTCGGGAGACCTCGCCGGAGCGGGTGGCCAGGTCCTTCACCCGTGCCTGCGTCCCGGGGCCGAAGCGGACGTAGACCCTCAGGACGTCGACCTGGAAGATGGTCTTCTCCATCAGGGCCTCGGCGGTGGCGTAGCGGCCCGTGGCGAGCCCGGACACGTCCAGCGGGCCGGGGTTCGGCCAGCGGGCGAGGGCTCCCGCGGCGAGGACGAGGCACAGCGCGGCCGCGACGAGGACGCGGACCGCGCGGCGGAGAACGTCGTGCTGCATCGGCTTCCTGGGGGTGGGGTTCTCCGCTAGGATCGGCGGCGGCCGGGCCACGGTCAACGCCCGGACGCCCCACCCTGCCACGAGGAGTCCCATGCGCCGCCACGTCGAGCGCGCCGTCGCGCGCCGCCTGCTCAGCCTGCCACCCCGCGTCGTCCGCGTCCTCGGAGGTCCTGCGGTGCAGGTCGACGGGCAGGTGCTGGACCCGCTCGCCCAGCTGGGGCTGCGCCTGGACAGGCTGTCGGGCCGGGCGCCCATGGAGACGCTCTCGCCGGCCGAGGCGCGGGCGGACGCGGCGCGCACGCTGGGGATCTTCTCCTCGACGCCGGCCGTCATGGCGGAGGTCCGCGACCTGGAGGTCCCCGGGCCGGCCGGGCTGCTGCCCGCCCGGTTGCACCGTCCGCACGGGGGGCGAGGAGCAGACCCGCTGCTCGTCTACTTCCACGGCGGCGGCTTCGTCATCGGCGGCCTCGACACCCACGACGAGCACTGCCGGCGCCTCGCCGCTCGCTCCGGTGTGCCGGTCCTGTCGGTCGACTACCGGCTCGCGCCCGAGGCCCGCTTCCCGGCTGCGGTGGAGGACGCCCTGGCCGCCTTCCGCTGGGCGCGCGAGGAGGCCGAGGCGCTCGGCGTGGACCCGGACCGCGTGGCGGTGGGCGGCGACAGCGCGGGCGGCAACCTCGCGACGGTGGTCTCCCTGCTGACGGCGCGCGCGGGGGAGCCGACGCCGGCGTACCAGGTGCTCCTGTACCCGCTGACGGACGTCTCGGAGCGCCGGGCCTCGCACCGCCTCTTCGGCAGCGGGTTCGCCCTGGACCTCCCGCTCATCGACTGGTTCACGTCCCAGTACCTCGGCGGACAGAACCCGGCCGACGTGCGCGTGTCGCCGCTCCTGGCGCCCGAGGACGACCTGGCCGGGATGCCGCCGGCCTACGTGGCCGCAGCGGGGTTCGATCCCCTCCGGGACGAGGCCCTGGCGTGGGCGCGCCGGCTGGCGGCTGCGGGGGTCGAGGTCCACGCCACCTGCCACCGCTCGCTCATCCACGGGTTCTGCAGCTTCGCGGGCGTGATGCCGGCGGCGCAGGAGGCGGTCCACGCCGCAGCGGACCACCTGCGCCAGACCCTGGTCGAAGACTAGCGGCGAACGACCTCGTAGGGCTCCGGGTCGAACCGGCGCGTGCGCAGGATGTACTCGACCGTGGAGCCGGGCCACAGGGTGAAGTTCTCGTCGCCCCGCCCCAGGTACCAGCTGTCGCAGCCGCTGGCCCAGACCTGGTCGCGATGGCGCGCGTCCACCTCCTCCACGAACTCCCCCAGCGCGTGCGGGCGCACGTCGAGCCACGCCACGTCGGGGTGCTCGCGCAGGTACCGCACCGCCTGCGCGACGTAGCGGACCTGCGCCTCGATCATGACGACCACCGAGTTGTGGCCCAGCGCCGTGTTCGGCCCCAGCAGTAGGAAGGCGTTGGGGAAGCCCGGCACCGCCATCCCCAGGTAGGCCCGCGGCCGCCCTCCCCACTCCTCCGCCAGGTCGCGGCCGCCCAGCCCCTCCACCTCCATGTCGCCGAGCGGCTCGTCGACCTTGAAGCCGGTTCCGTAGACCAGGGCGTCGACCTCGACCTCGCGGCCGTCGGCCAGGCGCACACCGTGTGGCGTGATGGCCTCGACCCGCTCCGTCTCCAGGTGCACGTGCTCGCGCGCCAGGGTCGGGTACCACTCGCTCGAGACCAGGACGCGCTTGCAGCCGATGCGGTAGTCCGGCGTCACGGCGCGCCGCAGGTCGACGTCGTCCACCTCGGAGGCGATGAACCGCCGATAGAAGGCCTCCGCTAGCGGCGACAGGCGCTGCGTGCGGAAGAACAGCGGGTAGCGCAGCTCGTACTTCAGGTAGAGCAGCGTCCGATAGAGACGCATCGCCCCCGGGATGCGCCGGAACAGGGCCTTCTCCAGGGGACGGTAGGCGCGGTCGGGGCGCGGCACGATCCACGGCGCGGTGCGCTGGAACACCGTCAGCTCCGAGGCCTCGTCGGCCAGGCGCGGGACGAGCTGTACGGCGCTGGCCCCGGTCCCGATGACGCCGACGCCGCGCCCGGCGAGGTCCACGTCGTGGTCCCAGCGTGCGGAGTGGAGCTGCGGCCCCTCGAACGTCTCGCGGCCGGGGATGTCCGGCCAGGCCGGGTCTCGGAGCGCCCCGACGCCGTGGACGACGACGCGCGCCACGACCTCCCGCCCGTCGGCGGTGTGCAGGTGCCACAGGGCCTCGTCCTCGTCGAACACGGCGCGCTCCACGCCGGCGTCCAACAGGATGCGGTCGCGCAGGCCGTGGCGGTCGACGCACGCCTCGAGGTACTCGCGGATCTCGGCCTGGGGCGACCACACGCGCGTCCAGTCCGGGTTCAGGTCGAAGGAGAACGAGTACAGGTGCGACGGGATGTCGCACGCACACCCCGGGTAGGTGTTGTCGCGCCAGGTCCCGCCGACGCTGGAGGCCTTCTCCAGGACGACCAGGTCGCGGACCCCCGCCTCCTGGAGCCGGATGGCCATGCCCAGGCCCGAGAAGCCGCTGCCTACGATGGCGACCTCGGTGCGGATCACATCTCCTCCCGGGTGGCGGCGAGCGGCCCCAGATGCCGTCGCATCCGGGTCACGAGCAACCGCTGATAGCGGGATCCGAGGACAGACTGGAGCAGGTGCAAGGCCCACGCGTCCGCCCCCACGAGGATGCGCGAGCGGCCCTTCTCGACGCCGCGCAGGATGGTGCGGGCGGCCCGCTCCGGCGAGGTGCGCGCGACGCGGTGGAACATCTCGAGGATGAGCGCCGGGTCGTGGCCGTCCCCGATCCGCGCGTTGTGGACGATGTTCGTGGCGATGCCGCCCGGGTGGACGCAGGAGATGCGCACCGGGTAGCCGTACAGGGCCATCTCCATCGCCAGGGACTCGCTGTAGCCCCGCACGGCGAACTTGGCGGCGTTGTATCCGCTCTGGCTGGGGGCCGCGAGGAGGCCGAAGAGGCTCGAGAGCTGCACGACGTGGCCTCCACCCGAGGCGATGAGCTTGGGCAGGAAGGCCTCCGTGCCGTTGACCACGCCCCAGAAGTCCACGTCCATCACCCAGTCCAGGTCGTCGCGCGACTGGTTCAGCGCGTCGGCCGTGAGGGAGACCCCGGCGTTGTTCACCACGAGGTCGACCCCGCCGAACCGCGCCTCCACCTGGTCCGCCCAGGCCCGGACCGGCTCCCGGTCGCGCACGTCCAGCGTCGTCGCCCAGGCCTCGGCGTCCAGGCGCCTGCAGTCCCGCGCCGTCTCCTCCACGGCGTCGCCGTCCACGTCGGACAGCGCCAGGCGGGCGCCGCGCCGCGCAAGCTCGAGGGCCAGCGCGCGCCCGATGCCAGACGCGGCCCCGGTGATGACCGCCACCCTGTCCCCGTAGTCCTTCACGCGCGCTCCTCGGCTGTCGCTTCCCCCCGGCTTGGAGCAGAATGGCCGCGTGTCCGTCAAGGGAGGGCGCGAAAGCGACGCTCCCGACAGCCCCTGGGAGGCGCCCGTGATCCGCGCATTGCTCGCCCTGCTGCTCGCGCTCTCGTTCGTCTCGTGCGCCGGGGACCGACCGGCGCAGGAGCGCGAAGGCGACGAGGAGCCCCTCCGGGATGAGTCCGCGACGCGGTGGGAAGGCCTGACGCCGGAGCAGTGCGACGAGCCGGGCGCGCCGGTGTCCCTCGCCCTGGCGTCCGCGCCGTGGCCGTGCCGGTGGCGCGTCACGCATCGTGTGTACTGCGGAGGCGCGGCGCCCGGGCCCGAGGACACGGGGCCCATCTGCGTGTGCGACGAGTGCACGTCCGACGCGGACTGCGGGTACGACGGGCGCTGCGTGTCGGCGCGGCGCGAGGGAGCGCGCTGCTCCGAGGCCATCCGGGTCTGCACCCGCCCCGGCGACGTCTGCCACGCCGGCTGCGCGCCCGGCTACCACTGCGTCCACGACGCCGAGGGCCGGACCTCCTGCGAGCCCGAGCCCCAACCGGCCCTGTACCCTTGAACCCATGCAGGTGCGGATCCGGGTCTACGAGGAGCTGAACGACCACCTCTCGCCCACACGGCGAAAGCTGCGCTTCCCCTTGGAACTCGACGACCGCGCCACCGTGCGCGACGCCCTCGCTGCCATCGGCGTACCCGCAGAGGAGGTGGACCTGGTCCTGGTCGACGGCCGCTCCGTCCACCAGGACGCCCCGCTCCACGACGGCGCCCACTTGAGCGCCTACCCGGTCTTCGAGTCGTTCGACGTCGCCGGGACCACCCGGGTCCGCGACGCCCCCCTGCGCGACCTCTGCTTCACCGTCGACGACGACCTCGAGGCCCTCGCCGGCAGACTGGAAGCCGGAGGCTTCGTCGTCACCCACCGCGCCGGCCGCTCCGAGACCGGCTGGCTCGCCGACGCCGGCGCACGCGTCGTCCTGACCCGCGACCCCACGCTCGCCGACCGCCACCCCCTCGACCGCCTGTACGTCGTGCGCTCCGACCCCCCGGAGGAGCAGCTCGCCGAGGTCCTCCGACGGTTCCAGCTGGACACGTAGGCGCGGGACCGGTCACCGCGCCGGGTGCTCGTTGATACGCTCCATGGTGGTGGCCATCTCGCGGAGCAGGTGTCGGACCTCCTCGGAGGGCTCCTGCGTGGGGTCCTGCGCAACGAGGCCAGCCCGGAGACTCTCGGCGAGCTGCGCGAACCGGTCGACGAGCGCGGGCAAACCACCTCCCTCGCCCGGCACTCGAACCTCCGCGCAGAAGCGCGCGGTGCGGATGTCCCGCTCCCTGCCCCGGTACTGCAGTTCGAGCACATGCCCGGCCGCAGCGTCCCGCTCCAGACCGGCGGCGAACGCTCTGCAGTACGCCTCCACGGAGCCAGCGAGGTCCGAGTCCCCCGCCGGTGAGCACGCCACCACGAGCAGAGCCGCGGCCGCGAGCCGCAGGCTCCTCACAATGCCTCCGCCTCCGCCTCCCGCTCACCGCGCAGCCGCGGGTAGAGGTCGTCCATCAGCAGGCGGCGGAACACGCGCAGCATGTCCGCGTTCGAGTACAGGCCGTCGATGAAGCGGGCGTGCTCGTCGTGGCGCTCGATGAGGGCGTCGTCCAGGGCAGGCTCGAAGACGTAGCGGAAGTTCTCGCGGTCGTTGGCCCGAGCGGCCTGCTGCAGGCCCTCGTCGGCGACCATGCGCTCGGACAGCCCGTCGATGAGGTCCTGCGCGTCGAAGTCGGTGCCGAAGCGGTCGTTCAGGACGTCGATGAGGCGCGACAGCTTCTCGAACTCCGGGTCGCGCTGGGTGCCCGTGCCCGTCTCGTCGGGGCCGTACACCTCGCGGGAGCCCTCCGACACCATCGAAAGAGCCCCCTCGGCCTCCTTCTCCAGGCGGTAGTAGGCCAGCGCCACGTCCTCGCCCAGGTCCACCTCGGGCGACGTCTCGCCCTTCGCGGGCAGCTTCCGCAGCAGCATGCGGCCGAACGCGAAGCGCTTCTCCAGGTCCGCGTCCGTGAACGGGACGATCTGCGCCAGGAAGCCGTAGAGGTTGCAGAACGCGCCCAGCCTGCCGCGGAAGTCCTCGGCGGCCTCCTCGTCCAGGGCCTTGAAGCGGTCCACGGCCGGGTCGAGGGCGGCGTTCATGGCGGCCCCGTCCGCCGGCCTCTGCTGGTGCCGCGGCTTGAAGAACACCCTCGCGAAGCGGTCCACGTCGCTCGCGTGCCAGACCTGGGCGGCGTCCAGCTTCCCCTGCAGCTCGTACAGCCGCTGCGGGTCCACGTCGTCGGCGGCCGTCGTGCCCTCGTAGTAGAGCTGGAAGCTGTCCAGGATGTCGTCGCGCTCGTTGACGAAGTCCAGGACGAAGGTCTCCTCCTTGCCCGGCGCCTTCCGGTTGAGCCGCGACAGCGTCTGCACCGCCTGGATGCCCGACAGCTTCTTGTCCACGTACATGGTCTGGAGCAGCGGCTGGTCGAAGCCCGTCTGGTACTTGTCCGCCACCACCAGCAGGTTGTAGTCGCGCCCCGCGAAGGCCCGCGGAAGCTCCGACTCCTTGAGGCCGCCGTTCATCTGCGGCTCGGTGTAGGTGAAGCTGGGGTTGTCGTCGTCCCGCACCTCGCCCGAGAACGCCACCAGCACCCCGATTCCGCGGAATCGCTTCTCGGCGATCTGGCGGTCCAGCTCCCTCTTGTACTTCACCGCGTGGAGCCGCGAGGACGTCACCACCATCGCCTTCGCCCGCCCCTGGAGCCGGTGCTGCACGCACCCCCGGAAGTGCTCCAGCATCACCTCGGCCTTCTGCGCGACGTTGTGCGGGTGCAGGCTGACGAACCGCGCCAGGGCCTTCGCGCCTTTCGTCTTGTCCACGTCCGGGTCGTCGTTCACGGCGCGGACCAGCCGGAAGTACCGCTTGTAGGTCGTGTAGCCGCGCAGCACGTCCAGGATGAACCCCTCCTCGATGGCCTGCCGCATCGAGTAGAGGTGGAACGGCGCGGGCTTCCCCTCCGGGCCCTTGTGCCCGAACAGCTCGAGGGTCTTGTACTTGGGCGTCGCGGTGAAGGCGAAGAAGCTCAGGTTGTCGTGCTGCCCCCGGGCGATGGCCGCGCGCAGGGCCGCCTGGTCGGGCGCGTCCGCGTCCTCCTCGGCCAGCTTCGCCTCGATGCGGCTCCCCGCGAGCACGTCCTTCATGTCCGTGGCCATCTCGCCGGACTGGGACGAGTGGGCCTCGTCCACGATGACCGCGTACCGCCGGTCCGGCAGCGACTCGATCTTGTCCGCGATGAACCCGAACTTGTGGAGGGTGCTGATGAGGATGGGGACGCCCGCCTCCAGGGCCGTCGCGAGCTGCGCCGAGTCCCGGTCGATCTTCCGCACCACCCCCTGCTTGTGGTCGAGCTGGAAGATGGTGTCCTGGAGCTGCCGGTCCAGCACCACCCGGTCCGTGATGACCACCACCGAGTCGAAGACCTTCCGGTCGGTCGCGTCGTGGAGCGACGCCAGCCGGTGCGCCAGCCACGCGATGGAGTTCGACTTCCCGGAGCCGGTCGAGTGCTGGACCAGGTAGTTCCGCCCCGCCCCGTCCTGCCGCGCCGCCGCCACCAGCCGCCGCACGCAGTCGAGCTGATGGTAGCGCGGGAAGATCATCGTCTTCTTCGTGTGCTTCTTCCCGTCCGGGCCGCGCTCCTCCTCGGCCTGGAGGTGGATGAAGCGCGCCAGGACGTCCATGAGGCTGTCGCGCTGCCAGACGTGCTCCCACAGGTAGAACGTCCGGTGCTTCCCCTCCACCGGAGGGTTCCCGGCCCCGGTCCCGGTCCCCCGGTCGAACGGCAGGAAGAACGTCCCCTTCCCCGCCAGCCGCGTCGTCATGCGCACGCGGTCCGTGCCCAAGGCGAAGTGGACCAGCGCCCGCTCCTCGAAGCGGAAGATGGGCGCGTGCGGGTCCCGGTCCTCCCGGTACTGCCGCACCGCGTCCTCGGCGTTCTGCCGCGTGAGCGGGTTCTTCAGCTCCGCCGTCACCACCGGGATGCCGTTCAGGAACAGCGCCAGGTCCAGCGCGTCCTTGGGCCGCTTCGGGTCGTGCCGAAGCTGCCGCACCACCGCCAGCCGGTTCGCCGCGTAGGCCGCCTCCACCTCGGGGTTCAGCCCGTGCGCCGGCTGGAACGTCGCCACCCGCACGAGCTTCCCGTAGAACTTGAACCCGTGCCGGAGCACCCCGAGCACCCCGCCCGGCCCCTTCGTCGCCTTGTCGAACCCGTCGAGGAGCTTCCCCTCCAGCCCGCTCCCGTGGATCCCCCGGAGCTTCTCCCAGACCTTCGGCTGGGTCTCCTCCACGAACCCGAGCAGGTCCTCCGCGATGAGCGCCATCCCCGCGTCCCACCCGTCCCGGTTCCCCCGCACGTACCCGCCGTGCGTGACCAGGTGGTCCTCGATGAGCGCCTCGAACGCCTCCTCGGAGTGGGCTTTCATGCGACTCCCCTTTCGGCCTGAACCTGGGTTGCGATCCAGTCGAGACGCTTCCAGATGGCCTGTTCCTGACGAGCCCTCACGAACCGGGCACTGATACGCGACGCGTCGGGCCAGTTCAGCTCACGGAGGGCCTCGCCAACCGCGTTCTCGATGCGCCTATCCACAGTCAACAGCGAGCAGATCGGCCACAACTTGAGTTCCTCCAAGTCCATGCGCTCACCCAAGCCGCCGACTTCCGATGGCTTCGCCCACAGCTTACGGCGCACCGCCCACCAGAACCGGAAGCCTCGACTGTCCACGTCGACGCCAGCTGGCGCGGCTTCTATTCTCGGCTCGATGCCGTCCAAGAACTTCTGCAGCCGCCTACCCAATCGTTCAGTCTCTTCCTTCATCCGGGAGGGCACGACACGGTCCAGCAGAGTACCAGCAGTGGTCATCCACGCAGATAGACGCCGGCTCCGATTCCATGCTCGGGACAGATCGGAGCCGTGCCTGGCGTTGAGCTTGTGGAAGCGTGCGAGTCTCGACGGCGACTGGATATCAAGAGGCTTGCGAGCACGCCTGGAGGCGAGTCGAGCACTCCGTGCGAAGAACTCGGCCTCTCCGAGCCTCCTGTGCTGGTTCCTGCTCCGGTGGATCCAAGGGTGGATCTCCCCGCGCTCGTCGAAGATCAGGGCGCGTAGGTCCGATGCCGAGGCGAGAGAGGTCCGCACCTGTCGCGGATCCACGGACCAAAGGGAGCGGGCATCTTCGTCGAGATAGACGACCCGACCAAGCCGTTCGGCCAATCCCAGGCGTCTATCCAGGCTGTCCTGGGCGAGGGGCACCCACTCCTGGAGGTGATGCGGCGCCACCACGACGAATGCGCCGGCCTGGTTGAGCTTCTCGACCATCGTGTCGACGTCGTACTGGCCGTCGGCGAGGTAGCTCCAGTCCGCGTTGGTGAAGTGCACCAGCGGTGGATCTCTAGGCAGTGCCGAGTTCATCCCTGGTCCTGCGTTGGACGCGGAGCTGCTACCGGGTAGTAGGCCGCAGCCGGCAGCATGACCAGCCCCCAGAACCGGGGCACCGGCTCCCGCTCGAAGGATCGCGGCTGCCCGTGCCACGCCTCGTCCAGCTCGTGCGCCACCGCCAGGAGGTCCATCCGCTTCACGCCGCCTCCTCCTCGGCCTGTCCGGTCACGTCGATCTGCCCCGTCACCGCCGCGGTGATGAGGGCCTGGCGGTACTCGCGAAGCTTGTCTATGTGGGCCTGGATAAGCTCAGTCGCGTCATCGACTGCTTCGATTCCTGCCTCTACGGCGTCTCCGATGCCTCGTTGCTCGCCCAACGGTGGAACCGCCAGCCACGCGTTGCGGATGGTCTCGATGTTCACGCGCGGCGATGTCGCACCGACCGTGTCCTGACGCACCTGGTGGAAGACCGCCGCCGAGTTCAGCGCCCACATGACGAACCGAGCGTCGTGCTCGTCATGGGTCCTCAACATCATCACGCGCTGAGCAAGACACAGTTCGGTTTCTGGCGGTACCAACGCCGCCATTCCGTACCGCTCCCCCTCGCGAGAGTAGATGATGTCTCCCGCTTGGGGCTTCAGACGGCGAATCCGAGCCAGGAACGCCTCGTCATCGACTCGTTGCGCGCCTGCTACGTCAAGACGCCCAGGGATCAGGTCAGCCGTTCGAATGGCGGGGAACGAACCGTCTTCCCGATATTCGGGTGTCGAGTGCAGACAATCCACAACGTCAGACATGTGGAACTTGAGCCGCTTCACCTCCCAATGCGCCGGAACCTCCCCGATCCAGGGGATGCCGGAGTCCTTCATGGGGACGTCGGGGTCGAGGCCCTTGGTGACCGCCCGGTGGATGAGCGCGGCGCGCTTCTCGGCGAGCAGCGCGAGGAGTCGCTCCTTGTCGGCGATGAGCGCGTCGATGGCCGCGGTCTTCCGGTCGAGGAAGTCGGCGATGGCGCGCTGGACCGAGCACGGTGGGAGGCTGATGCGAAAGTTCTTGATGAACCCCTCGGGCACGCGTTGTTGACCAGCCGCGCCGGTCATCATCGCGGCTCCCTCGTTGCGGAAGCGGTGCGTACGCATCCAATAGGCCAGGAACCGGGCCTGCAACTCCGGGCCGGGGCGAATCACGTGGAACTCGGTCGTACCGAAGCCGATGCCATTGACGCACTTGTCGACCAGTGCCCCTTTTCCATTCTCGAAGCACGGGGTGATCTTGGCGACGACGACATCGCTGTTCGCGAAGTAGGTGTACCCACCGTAGACCTCGGAGAGCGGTTTCGTGCTCGACCAGTCCACCTTCCCGTCCTCAGAAACAGCTTCCATCGGCAGGAAGCTGACCTCCGTGTCGCCCGCACGCCCCGCCACCTCCGACTTCGACGGGTTGAAGCGCGATACTCGCCGTAGCCGAGGCCTGGGCCAGGCCCCATCACGAACCGGCATGTTCATTGCGAGCCCTCCTCCACCGCCCGAGCGCCGGCCTCGGTGCGGACGTACCGCTGCTTGCTGCTGCGGGGCTTGTCGGGGATCGTCATGCGCAGCCAGCCCGCATCGAGGAGCGGCTGGATAATGCGGTTCCGGAACTTGGTCCTGTGCTTCCAGCCGAGGCGGTCCATGATCTCCACCACCGAGCGCTCTTCTGACGCAAATTCAAGCAGTTCGACTTGGTCCCGACTTGGTCCCGACTTGGTCCCGACTTGGTCCCGACCTGGTCCCGACTTGGTCCCGGAAGCTGGCCCCGACTTGGTCCCGATAACCGACTTGGTCCCCACTTGGTCCCCACTTGGTCCCGACCTGGTGCCTGGACTTGATCCCGACTTGGTACCGGCGGGCGACTTGGTCCCGGAACTCGGTGCCGACCTGGTCCCGATATCCGACTTGGTGCCTTCTTGGTCCTTCTTGGTCCTTCTTGGTCCCGACCTGGTCCCGACTTGGTCGCGACTTGGTCGTGACTTGGTCGCGACTTGGTCGCGACTTGGTCGTTCTTGGTCGCGACCTGGGCCCGATGTGGTCCCGATCTGGTCTCCGTCATCGAAAAGCCTCCCCTGCTCCGGCTCCGAGACGCCTTCGTTGCCGCGGGCCAGGACGTAGAAGGTCTCCTGCTTGTTCGGGCCGCGCTTGTCGAGGAAGCCGCGCTTGCACAGGCGGGCGAGGCGGCGGGAGGCCGCGAGGGTGTCGTCGCCCGAGAAGGCGCGGACCTCGCGGTTGGTGATGCGGCCGTTGTTGCGGGCCTGGACCAGGAGCTGCGCGTCGGCGTCGTCGATGCCGTCGAACTGCCGGAGCCACTCCAGGTCGGCCTCGTCGAGGAGGTGGTGGAAGTAGAACGTGACGACGAACCGCTTGCCGCGCCGGTCGCTCTCGAACAGCGGCATCGACAGGCCGGCGTCCCGCATCATCTCCCTCATGCGGCGGATGCCAGTGCCGCGCTTCTCGGCGAGGTCCAGGTCCCGGAACATGCCCGCCAGCGCCGGGTTGCGGGTCTCGGAGACCTGCTCGCCCCAGCGCTCCTCCGAGACGAGGGAGTAGCCCGGGTTCTGGACCTCGATACCATTGGGAAGGCTCACGCCAGCACCTCCTCCAGCATGCCGCGGATGCGGGACTCCAGGTCGCGGATCTCGGACTCGATCTCGTCCAAGGGGCGCGGGGGCGTGTACTCGTAGAAGTGGCGCGTGAAGGGGATCTCGTAGCCGACCTTGGTCTTGTCGTGGTCCACCCAGGCGTCGGGGACGTGTGGCAGGACCTCGCGCTCCATGTAGGCGTCGATGTCGTCCTCCAGGGGGACGTTCTCGTAGTCGCGCAGGTCGGTGTCCGGCTCCGGGTTGCCGTCCTTGTCGCGGCAGATGGCGGCGTCCTCGTCGCGCTCGCCCAGGGCGCTCACGATGGTGCTGCGGAGGGACTTGGTCAGCTTCACGCCCTCGGCCTTGGCGGCGGCCTTCAGGTCGGCCAGGAAGTCGGCGCGGTCCGTGTAGAGGTGCTCTGCGTCGAGGCGGGCGAGGACGCGGCGGACGGCCTCCTGCTTCTCGCGGCCCTCGCGGAGGTCGGCCTCGCGCTTCTCGGGGTCCTTCTTGCGGCTACGGGCGAGGTTCTGCCAGGTCGTCTCGTCCTCCAGGCGGGCGATGCGCTCGGGGCTGGCCTGGAGGTTCAACCGCAGGGGCCGCTCGACGGTGATGCGGTGGAAGCCGAAGTCCTCGTTGTCGAAGACGCGGACGTCGGCGTGGTCGTGGGCGTGGTCGCCGTAGAGGCGGGTCAGCTCCTCGATGTGCTGGGGCGACAGCTCGTTCCGCTTGTTGCCCAGGGACTTCCGCATCTTGCGGTAGCGGCCGACGCCGTTGATGAGCTGCACCTTCCCGCGGCGCTCGGGGGCCTTCCGGTTGGTGACCAGCCAGACGTAGGTGTGGATGCCGGTGTTGTAGAACATCTGGTCCGGCAGGGCGACGATGGCCTCGAGGAGGTCGTGCTCCAGCAGGTGCCGGCGGATCTCGCTCTCGCCGGAGCCGGCCCCGCCCGTGAACAGCGGCGAGCCGTTGAAGACGATGGCCAGGCGCGAGCCGCCCTGCTCCGCCGGCTTCATCTTCGAGAGCATGTGCAGCAGGAACAGCAGCGCGCCGTCGTTCTTGCGGGGCAGGCCCGGGCCGAAGCGGCCGGCGTGGCCAAGCTCCTCGTGCTCGGCCTTGATGACGGACTCGGACTGGTGCCAGGCGACGCCGAAGGGCGGGTTCGAGATGAGGTAGTCGGCGGCCAGGTCGCCCAGGCGGTCCTCGGTGAAGCTGTTGCCGAACTTGATGTTGTCGGCCTCCTCGCCCTTGATGAGCATGTCGGCCTTGCAGATGGCGTAGGACTCGCCGTTGACCTCCTGGCCGAAGGTCTCCAGCTTCGCGTCCGGGTTCAGCTCGGCCAGGTACTCCTCGGCCACCGAGAGCATGCCGCCCGTCCCGCAGGCCGGGTCGTACATGGTGCGGACGATGCCCTCCTTGCGCAGCGCGTCGTCGTCCTCGGCGAACAGCAGGTTCACCATCAGGCGGATGACCTCGCGGGGCGTGAAGTGCTCACCGGCCGTCTCGTTGGACTGCTCGGCGAACTTCCGGATCAGCTCCTCGAAGATGTAGCCCATCTCGAGGTTGGAGACCGTGTCCGGGTGGAGGTCGATCTCGTTGAACCGCTGCACCACGAGGTAGAGGAGGCCCGCGCCGTCGAGGCGCTCCACCTGCTCGTCGAAGCGGAAGTGCTCCACGATGTCGCGCGCGTTGGGCGAGAACCCGTGCAGGTAGGCGACCATGTTCTGCGCCACGTGCGCCGGGTCGGCCATGAGCGACGGGAAGTCCAGCTTCGACGTGTTGTAGAAGCGGTGTCCGGCCGCCTTCACGAGCATCTTCTCGCGGAGCGCGTCCGGCTTGTCCGCGTGCTTCTCGGCGGCCTCCCGCACGGCGTCGCGCTTCGGCGCCATCACCTGGTCCAGGCGGCGGAGCACGGTGAACGGCAGGATCGCCCGCCCGTACTCGCTCCGCTTGTAGGTGCCGCGGAGCAGGTCCGCGACGGACCAGATGAACCCGACCTTGTCCCCGAAGTGCTCCATCCGCGCCACCTCCACAGCGTGCCGGGCACGTTGGTACGACGCGGGCCCGGTGGGGTGCAAGGCGCACGGCCTGTGGCTCGTCATCCGCCCGCGTCGAGAGCGCGTCTGCGGTACCATTCAGGGCATGCGACGGACCGTCCCCGGCTACGAGCGCATCACCTGCGACCCCGAGGTCATGGGGGGCCAGCCCTGTGTTCGGGGGATGCGCCTGACGGTGCGACGAGTTCTGGAAGTCCTGGCGCAGTACCCGGACTGGGACGAGCTGCTCCGCGACTACCCGGACCTGGAGCGCGAGGACGTCCCCCAAGTACTCCGCTTCGCCGCGGAGATGCTGGACGAGCACTCAGCAGGACCGGCGCCTCCCCGAAGTGGAGAGGCGTGATCCCGCGGAAGCGCCTCAGAGGAGCGCCGTCAGCCCCGTCAGGCCTGGATCTGGCCGTGGCCTCTGGCAATGCCGGGCACGTGGACGCCGAGCCACCCACCACGTACCCTCGGGGCGCGGAACGCGGGAGCGGAGAACCGCGCCGAGATGCCTTCGATGAGGATGCCGTGCCGCGCGTCTACGACACCACCAACTACCGGAAGCACAAGGAGCCGGGTTCCTGGGGCTCGCCCTGTCCCGATGACATGGACCAGGACCAGGCTCAGGCCCTTCTGGAGTCGGGCATAGAGGTGGCCGGCGCCGTCTACAACGTCCAGGGACGATACGCGTACAGGGCGTTCCAGCATGAGCCGGGGAGGTGGCACGGCCATCCCATCCCCTGGTCCCGGCTCCCGAATGCCGCTCGCAAGGGGCTCATCCGGGCTGAGCGACTCACGAACACGGAGTGGCGAAAGGCCGTCCGCAAGGGTTGGGGCCGGGAGTTCGGTTCATGAGCATCACACGTTTCGGAGCTCCCGAGCGCTTCTCGCTGGGTTTCGAGCTTCGCGAAGCGCCTGACGACGCCGACACGGAGGAACGACGCGCCTCCTGGGGGGCGCTCGAGGTCTGGGTCGGTGGCCGCAACTTGACCCGCGGCCGCACGACGGGCGACGAAATCGTCGAGCGCGCCGAGGTGCCGTTGCTGCCACTGGCCGAGTGGGTGGTGCGTAGCTGGGACTATCTGCTCCACGAAGAGCGACTCGGCACGCCCTCCCGCTCTCTCCATGCAGCCGCCTGGCGGAGCGACAGCCTCAGCGCGCTGCCGTCTGATGAGGATCGGCTGGACGCGCTGCTCGATACGCGGGAGGAGTGGTGGGGTCGCCACGGGTTCGGAAGCGCGCTGCCGGACTTCCGGATACCCGACCTGCACCTCCGCCGTTTCGGACCGGACGTCGAGCTCTCCTGGGACGACCGAGAGTGGCGCAGCGTTCCGGGAGGCATCACCCTCGTCGAGCAGCCAGGAGTCGCGCATCTGCCGCCGGAAGAGGTCGCCACAGTCATGTATGGCTGGTGCCGGGCCATTGCCGACGCACTGGAAGAGACTGCTGCTGCGGCATCGAGCCGCCTCACGGACGCCCTGGACGCGCTGGACTCGCCGGAGCGGCAGATACGTCGACTGGCCATCACGGCAGGGTTGGACATCGAACGAGCGGCGCGAGGCCTCCGTCGACTCGCCGGAGTCGTCGGAGGCTCTCCCCGGCAAACCGTGAAGGCCTTGCTGGGCCTCTCGGAGAACCCGGCCCCCGGCCTCGTCACGCCGCTGCCACCGCCGGTCCTGCTGTACCGTTCCGCATCACCACGCCTGAGCGAGCGCGACCTGACGAGCCTCCTGCAGCTCGCCGGACAGGCCGACGAGTGCGCTGGGACGCACCTCGATCGGTACCGGGAAGCGTCACGTCCCATCGGCGGTCCGCAGGACATCACGCAAGACGGCGTGGACCGGGCATTGGCATTTCGTGAGGCATTCGGCGTTCCCGAGCACGCTCCCATGACGGGCGAATACGACATCGAGGCCGCCTTGCTTCCTGTCCTCGGCATCGCCGTGCAGGACCTCCATCTGGACGACGTGGAAGTCGACGGCGTCGCCATCGTCGCCCCGGGTCGCCGGCCCACCATCGCGGTCAATCGCTCGGGACGCTTCGCCAAGAAGCCGTGGGGGCGGCGGATGACGCTGGCCCATGAGCTGTGCCACCTGCTGTACGATGGCGACGGGAGCGGGCGCGTCGGTATCGTATCGAGTCCCTGGGCGCCCTATCCGCTCGAACGACGCGCCAACGCCTTCGCCGCCATGCTCCTGGCGCCAGAGCCCGCTGTCGCGGCGGTCTTGTCGCGGGACACGGAGTCCTGGACGCCACAGACCCTCCGGGAGGCGATGCGCGCGCTCGGCGTCGGCGTCTCGACGCTCACCAGGCATCTGCAGAATCTCGGCTGGATCACCGGATCGGAGCAGGCCGCCTGGGTCGACGATCTCACCGAGGCCTGAGCAGACGGGCCGCTTCAATTCACCCCAGGTAGACGTGCTCGTTGTGCCAGCGGAGGGCGTCGGGATCCGGTCGCTCCGCGGCCCGGCGCCAGGCTCTTGAAGTTGCTCGATCCCGACGGCTTCCAGAAGTTGACGTCGTCGACGCCGGGCTCACCGGCGAGGAAGCGGTACCAACGCTCGTCCGTGACGCCGACGTATCCGTTCATGATCGCACCCTTGCCTGCCTGGCGGGCAGTATCCCACGCCGCGGCGTCCCGGACAAAGGCGACCTTGCCCCGCAGCCCTGACGTACGCCACGATTCCGCAGAATCGCTCGGGAGGCACGGTGCAGCAGACGCCGACGGCGCAAGAGCAGGTGGAGTTCCTGCAGAACGTGCAGCGGCTGCTGTCCGAGGGGCGTCGGCCGTTCTCGCTCCGCGCGCGCCGGACGGCCTCGGCCTCCCAGCGCTCGGTCTGGCGGTTCATCTCCTCGATGGAGCGGTGCTCGTAGACGACCGGTGGGAAGCGTCGGGGGGCGAGGCGGGCCGAGAGGGCCTGGACGGCGCGGATGGTGTCGAGCAGCCGCGGGTCGTCCCGGTCCATCCAGACCGACTCTTCCGCTTCCTCGAGCGAGCGGAGCTTCCGGACCGGCATCAGGACCGCTTCTGCTGGCGGGCGCGGGCGGCGCGGGCGGCGTTGCGGCGGGCCAGGGCGCGGAAGATGGGCGCCGCAAGGGCCGGGTCGGTGTCGGCGAGGGACTCGAGGCGGTCCAGGGGAAGCTCCAGGACGCGGGTGTCGGCGGTGGCGCGCACCCAGACGGAGGACGACGCCTTCGCGTAGAGGGTGGCCTCGCCCGTGAGCTGGCCGACCGGGAGCTTCGCCAGGCGGGTGCCCTCGCGGACGGCTTCGAGGCCACCGTGGGTGACCATGTAGAGGCGGCAGGAGGACTCGCCGCGGGCGTACATGAGGTCGCCCTTCGGCAGGGTGATCTCGTCCATGGCGCCGCGGAGGCGGCCGAGGAGGTCCGGGGAGAGGTCGGCGAAGAGCGCGGCCCCGCCGAGGAGCTCCACGTCGCGGCGGGCGAGCTCCTGCTCCCGGGCCTGGTTCGGCGTCTGGGCCGAGGCAGCCTGCTGTGGCGGGGCCTGTGGCGCCGGCGGAGCCTGCCCCGGCTGGGGCTGCCGGGGTTGCCGGGATTGCCGGGGCAGCCGGTCCTGCTGCCCGGCGGGCCGGCCGGACTGGGGCGGAGTGAGGGTCAGGGGGCGGCCCGCGGCGGCGATACCCACGACCACGGCGGAGCTGTCGGCGACGGACTGGCGCTGGGCGGCGGCCTTGGTGATGGCGCCCGCGATGCCCGCCACGGACGGGATGATCCCCAGGGTCTGGAGGAGGTCGCGGCCGCGCAGGGTGTCGGCGACGCCCTCCGAGACCAGCATGATGGCGGAGTCGGGCGCCAGCCGGAAGCGCACGGCTTCCACGCGCAGCGGACCCTTCTGGCCCATGGCCTGGCTGCCGCGCTCCGAGCCGGCCGAGACCGCCATGCGCGTCCGGTCGGCGGCCTGCTGCGCGCCCCCGCCGGCGTCGCGGTCGTCGCGGGTCAGGCGGACGACCTCGCCCCCGCGCAGGATGTACGCCCGGGTGTGGCCGATGTGGGCCACCGCGGCCACCTCGGCGCCGACGACGAGGACGGTCCCGGACGTGTCCGGCGTGGCGCCCGTGTAGGCGGCGCGGATGGTCTCGGAGGCCTGCTCGAAGACGCCCTGGAAGACCACCTGGATGCGACCCCAGGCCTCCTTGGAGCCGCCGTAGGTGTCCACGGCCCGGCGGAGGCCCTCGGCGAAGTCCCGCACCGCGTCGAGGAAGATGTGGGCGGCGCCCCGGCCCTCGCCCATCGGGGGCGGACCGCTGGCCACGGCGTAGACGCCCTCGGCGTCCAGGGCGAGGACCTCGTCGACGCGTCCGACGGAGAGGTCGGCGCGCTCGATCTCGGCGGCGGATTCGGTGTCGAAGGGCATGTCGGGACCTGACCTATTGCCAGCGGCAGCAGCGAAAGCCGCGGAAGCGCGCGCCGTCGTTGACTCCGCCATCGTGCCGGCTCGTCACGCGCACGTGACGCGGCGGGTCGTTCGCGTTGCCGCCCCGGATGACGCGGAGGCCCTGCTGGCCCCCCTCCGCCCAGACGGAGCCGTCCGTCGGGGCCCCCTCGTAGCCGGCGTGATAGGGATCCGCCACCCACTCGGCGACGTTGCCGCTGAGGTCGTGGACCCCGAACGGACTCACGCCCTTCGGGTGGCTGCCGACCGGCGCGGTGAGGCCCGTCCCACACCCCCCGAGATCGTCGATGTCCGGGGACTGGTGGGGAGCGGCGATGTGGGCCAACTCGGCCTCGCAGGAAGGCTCCTCGTCGCCCCAGGGGAACAGGCGCTCGTCGTCGCCGCGGGCAGCGCGAACCCACTGCGCCTCCGAGCAGAGAGCCTGCTCTCGCCGAGCGCAGAACGCCTCCGCGCCATGCCAGGTGACCTGCGTCATGGGGTGCTGCGCCAGGCCTTCCCGCGCGGCCCAGGCGCCGCCCTCGTCGGTGACGGGCAGGGCGTCGTCTCCGACGTTGACGCAGTGCGCGTCGGCGCAGTCGTTGCTCCCGTGGGCGTTCAGGAAGGAGGCGTACTGCGCGGCCGTCACCTCGAACCGATCGATCCGAAAGGCGGGGACGGTCACGTCGTGCGGCGGTCCCTCGTCGTCGAGGCAGGCGTCGTCCTGGGCGGGATCGCACCCCATGGAGACGGTGCCGGCCGGGACGGAGACCTCGTCCAGGCAGCCGTGCTCGGGGCAGCCGCCCCCCGAGTCGCACGCCGCGGAGGCCAGGGGGAGGACGAGGAGGACGAGGCCGGAGAGGGGCGGGAGGAGTCGGTTCATCGGTGGCTCGGGGGTCGCGTGTGGTTCCGGCTCGGGCGAGCCCGTCCAGGGGGCCGGGGCCGTCGTCGCCGAAGGTGGCCACGTCCACTCCGACCGCCTGCAGCATGGAGGTGTACAGGTTTCCGATGGGCGGGTCACCCCCGAACCGCGCGTGGCGGCCCGTCGGGATGGCACCGCCGGCGCTTTCGGCCACCAGGACGCTCGCCGCATCTCCTTCCCCTCCGGCGGGGAGCCTACCACGGCAGGTGGAGCCGGGGCAGCCGACCGGCGGGCCGGGAGCGCAACTTCCCTCTTCACGCGGGGATGAGCGAGTCCAGGCTGCGCCGAAGCTCCTCGAGGGAGTAGGGCTTGCGGATGCTGGCCGTCGGCGTGTCCACGGTGCCGTAGGGGCCCGTGTCCTCCTTCCACACGTCCCCGCTGGCGAGCAGCACCGGCACGTCCGGGCGGCGGCGGCGGATCGAGGCCAGGATCTCCGCGCCCGGGAGACCCGGCATGTGCTTGTCGAGCACGACCAGGGCGACGTCGTCCGCGTGCTGATCGAACACGGCCACGGCCTCCCGCCCGTCGGACACGGTCAGGGTGTCGAAGCCGAGGCGCTGCAGCATGTGGGTGGCCATGTAGGAGATGACCCGATCGTCGTCGGCCACCAGGGCGAGGCCCTCGAAGCGCCTCGGGGGTGCGGCCTCGACCTCCGCGCCGTCCTCCGCGAGCGCGGCCTCCCCTCGGGCCGGGAAGAGGATCCGGATACGCGACCCGCGGCCCGGGACGGAGCCCGCCTCGATGGTCCCCTCGTGGGCCCGCACGATGCCGAGCACGGCCGCCAGGCCCAAGCCGTGGCCGTCCTCCTTGGTCGTGAAGAACGGGTCGAAGATGTGGGCCAGCGTGTCGGCGTCCATGCCGCCGCCCGTGTCGGACACCTCGAGGAAGACGTACTCGCCCTCGGGCAGGTCCTCGGCCAGCAGGGTGCCCCGAAGGCACGCCCGGTCGCAGCGCGTCCGGCCGGTCTTCACGACGATGGTCCCCTCCTCGTCCCCGATGGCGTCGGAGGCGTTGAGGATGAGGTTCAGCACCACCTGTCGAAGCTGGGTGGCGTCGCCCTCGACGGGCGGCAGGTCCGGCGCCAGCCTCCGGTCGAGATGCACCCGCGGTCCGATGGAGGTCTCGAGGAGCCGGCTCATCTCGTCGACCAGCCGCGTCACGGACAGGTGCTCCACGACCCGTTCGCGCCGCCCGGCGTAGGCCAGGAGCTGCTCGCAGAGGTCGGCGGCCCGGACGGAGATGTCCTCGACGCGCTCGACGTGCTCCCGCACCGTCCCCTGGGCCTCCTCCAGGGCCAGGCTCGCGTGCCCGCGGATACCGCCCAGGAGGTTCTTGAAGTCGTGGGCCACGCCGCTGGCGAGCATGCCCAGGCTCTCCAGCTTCTGCGCGGCCTCCATCTGCGCCTCCATCTCACGCCGGGCCGCCTCCCGCGCGCTGCGCTCGATAGCGATCCCGGCCAGGCGCGCCGCGGTCTCGAGGAGCTCCAGGTCCCAGGCCTGCGGCCGTCGGGGCTCCCGCGCGTACACGGTCACCGCGCCGAGGAGCCGTCGGCCCGTGCCGACGATGGGCTCCGACCAGGCCGCCCTCAGGCCGGCTCGGTCCAGCGCGGGCAGGTGTTCCTCCCAGCGCGCGTCGGTCCGGACGTCCGCCGTGATGGCCCGCCGGCCGGTGGTCACGGCCTCCAGGCACGCGCAGGGCTCCTCGCCCAGGGGCATGGCCTCGAGCCCCTCCCGGTACTCGGCGGGGAGGCTCGGCGCCGCGGCCACCCGCACACGGTCCCCGTCCGGCTCGAGCACCAGGACGCACGCCAGGAGGCCGGGCCGCACGTCCTCCACGGTCTCCGCGAGATCGGACAGCATCTGGTCGAGGGAGCGCCCGGAGGTGAGCCGCGCCAGCATCCGCGTGCCGCCCCGCTGGATGGCCTCGAGCTCGCGCCGGGCCGCGTTCTCGCGCTTGGCGGCCTCGTACAGGCGGGCGTTCTCGAGGGAGATGGCGATCTGCCCCGCCAGGATGCGCAGGAGCTCGACCTGCTCCCGGGTGAAGGCGTCCCGGGCCAGATCGTTCGCCAGGTAGAGCACGCCCCGCAGCTCGCCGCGGTGCGTGACGGGGATGCACAGGACGGACGCCGTCGGCCCCTCGTCCACGTGGGGGTCGCCCATGAAGCGCGGATCCCGGGCGAGGTCACCGGAGACGATCGCCTCCCCCGTGCGGCGCACGAAGCGGGCCACGGACCTGGGGCCGGCCCAGTCCTCCAGCGTCGCGCCGGGCAGCACGCGCTCCCTCCCCTCCGTCCCGTCGGCCTCCACCGCGACCACGAGGCGCTCGGGCTCGTCCTCGTCGGGCCAGAACAGCGCCCCGCTCCGGGCCCCGGCGTTCTCCATGGTCACACGCATCAGCGCCGCCAGGACGTCCTCCAGGTCCAGGCGGCCCGCGATGGACTCGGACGCCTTCGTGACGCTGGTCGCGTCCAGCAGGGCCCCGCTCGAGACCGACAGGGTGGCCATCGAGTCCGCGGGCGCGGGTGGTGCGACCTCGACCGGCCCCAGCCCCTCGTGCCGGGCCTCCAGGTCCGCGACCTTCCGAGCCGCCCCCCACAGGCGATACACCCGGCGGGCGTCCTCCAGATAGCCGCGCGCGATGCGGGGCTTGTCGCGAGCCAGCCAGAGCGCGGCGGCCCGCTCGGCGGCCAGGGCCTCCAGGTGGGTGAAGCCCTGCTCCCGCGCCTCCTCGGCGGCCGCGTCGTAGAGGTCCACGGCCTCGAGCAGATCCCCCCGCAGCCGCGCCAGGTCGGCGTCCACCAGGAGCAGCTTGTGGAGGAAGGTCGACGGGCAGCTCTCCGCCCACCGCGCGACCGTCTCCCGCAGGGCCTCGACACGCTCCAGGAGTGGCCCCCGCTCCGCCGCCGGGCGCTTCACGCAGACGTCGGCCGTGGCCAGGGCCTCGCACAGCACGTGCTTCGCGACGACCGGGCTCCCCAGGAGAAAATCCAGCAGGGGCGCCGCCTCCGCGAGGTCCTCCAGGGCCGCCTCGGGCTGCCCGTGGATCACGCGCGTCTCGGCCCGATCGATGAGGAACATCGCCACGGCGTGGTGGCTCCGGCGCTCGCGGCACGCGGCCATGAACGCTTCGCCGGACTCGTACAGCCCATCCTCGAAGACGTCGCGTCCCGGGGTGCGCCCGGCGAGGTTCCGGGCGACGAGGCGGACGGCCACCATGCTGTCCACGGCCATGACGTTGTGGGTGGCCTCGGCGTACGCGATGAACGGATCGGCGACCTCGAGGATGGCGTCCAGGGACTCCCCGCCGAACAGGAGCTGCAGCAGCTCGTTCTCCAGGGGGAAGGCGGCCCAGGCGACGTTCCCGCTCTCCTCGCAGGCCCGCATGGCCTCCTGCAGGACCGGCAGCGCCTCGTCCAGGGGCCTGGACCAGACCATGATGAACGCGCCCGTCAGGTCGGCCACCAGGCTGCGGTAGAAGAGGTCGCCGAAGCGCTCGGACAGCCCCAGGGCGAGCTGCGCCGCCTCGCATCCTCCCGCGTAGTCGCCGAGCCGGCACAGGAGCATGCCGTAGGTGGCGAAGCCCGGGATGGAGTGCACCTGCATCCCGCGCTCGAGGGAGAGATTCACCGACACCAGCCCGACGAGGAGGACCAGGCGCTGGTCGATGAAGGCGGCGCTGGGGCCGAGCGCGATGAGCAGCATGTGCGCCGCGGCCGCCTCCTCGTCCTCGGTGGCCGGCGCGTCCAGGAGCGAGGCCAGGGGGCGATCGCCCAGGCTCCCGCGGAGGCGCTCGAGCTCTCCGGCGATGGCCGCGTCCAGGTCCGAGGTGGGCAGCCGGATGCCCAGCAAGCCCAGCCCCTCGGACGCCACCCGGGCCGACTCCTCGTAGCGGCCCTCCAGGCCGTACTGGCGCACGAGGACCTGGTACAGGGGGATCCGGTCCAGGGGATCCTCGACCCGCTCGAGCGTCCGGAGGGCCAGGTCTTCCGCCACCTCGAAGCTCCCCGCCGCGCTCTCCGCGTCCACCCGGGCCGCGTGGATGTCCAGCGCGAGGCGCGGCGCGGACTCCCAGGCGTCATCCGGCAGGCACTCCATGGCCACGGCGAGGTAGCCCGCGGCCGCGGCGTAGGCCTGGGACGCCCGCGATCGCCGCCCCGCCTCCAGGTTCAGCCGGGCCAGGTCGAGCCGCTCGGCGGGATCGCTCATCCGGCTCCGGCCGGCGTCGAGCTGGCTGACGACGTCGAACAGGCTGGGTCCGCGGCGGCTCCCCTCCTCGAACGCCTCCCGGAGGAGGCGGCCGATGCGGAGGTGGGTCGCCGGGCGGTCCTCCTCGACCACGAGCGCCGCCGCGGCCTGCTGGATGCGATCGTGGGCGAACCGGAAGCGATCGACCACCAGCGGGGCCTCCGGGTCGTCCGCGTCGGCCGGCACGGGGGCCGTCAGCTCCAGGACCGCCTGCTCCCGGAGGGCCGGCAAGAGGTCGGCGTAGGCCTTCGGCGTGGAGACCCCGCGGGTTCGCGCCACCAGCCCCAGGTCGAAGCGGCCTCCCAGGAGCGCGGCCACGGCGAGGCTCTCCCGGGTCGCAGGCGGAAGCTCCTCGAGGTGCTCCACGAGGAGCTCCACGACGTTGTCGGTGATGTCCTCCCGGCGGATGCGAGCCAGGTCCCAGCGCCAGCGCCCGGCCTCCGTGTCGAACCACAGATCGCCCTTGCGCTCGAGGGTCTCCAGGAAGCGGTTGACGAAGAAGGGATTGCCGCCGGTCTTGTGGTGGACCAGACCGGCCAGGCCCCGGACCTCCTCCCGATCGCGCCGGACGGTGTGCGCGACGAGGGACACGACGTCGTGAAGCGACAGGGGGCCCAGATCGATGCGCCGGATGGGGACGCCGACCTTGCGGAGGCTCTCCACGACGACACGGAGCGGGTGTCCGGGGCCCACGTCCTCGTCCCGGAAGGCGCCCACGACCAGCAGGTGCGGGAGGTCCTCGTCCGCCAGCAGGGCCTCCAGGAGCGCGAGGGACGCCGGGTCGGCCCACTGGAGGTCGTCCACGAAGAGCACCAGCGGGCCCTCCGCCCCGCACAGCGCCCGCAGGAAGCGGCGGAACACGAGCCACAGCCGATGGCGGGCCTCGGCGGGGCCGAGCTCCTGGACGTCGGGCTGCGGACCGACGAGCCACTCCGCCTCCGGCAGGACGCGGAGGAGCACGCTGCCGTTCGGGCGCACGGCCGCCCTCAGCCGCTCGCGCCACCGCTCCAGCGCCGACTCCTCGGAGGCCGCGATCTGCCGCACCAGACTCCTCAGCGCCGCCACGATGGCGCTGTAGGGCACGTCCCGCTGGTACTGGTCGAACTTGCCCACCGCGAAGCGCCCGCGGAGGCGTGTGAGCGGGCGATAGAGCTGCCGCACCAGCACGGTCTTTCCGATGCCGGGGCTCCCGGCGACCAGCACCAGCCGGCTGCGCCCGTGCGCCACGCGCTCGAAGCTCTCGCGAAGGAGGGTCACCTCCTCCGAGCGCCCCACCAGCCGCCGCGACACCTCCAGCGTCTGGCGGACGTCGTGGGCGCCGAGGGCGAACTCGGCGACGGCGCCGGTCCGCCGCAGGTCGTCGAGGCACCGGCGCAGATCCGCGGCCAGGCCGTGCGCGCTCTGGTACCGCTCCTCGGCGGCCTTGCGGAGCAGCTTCGTCACGACGCGGGAGACCTGCGACGGCACGCTCGGGTCGCGGCGCGTCGGCGGCACGGCACGGCGCGCCAGGTGGGCGTAGGCCATCTCCATGGGATCACCGGCCTCGAAGGGCCCCCTCCCCAGGAGCAGCGCGTAGAGGGTGCACCCGAGGGAGTACAGATCGCTTCGATCGTCCACGGGCCGGCCGGTGCGCCCCGTCTGCTCGGGGGCCATGAACGCCAGGGTGCCCTCCAGCCGCTCGGGGACCTCCGCCGCCCGGGGACCGCCCCACGCCGGGGTGGCGATGCCCCAGTCCACGAGCACGACGCGCCCGGAGTCGGGGTCCCGGACGATGTTCGACGGGTTCACGTCCCGGTGCAGGATACCCCGCGCGTGGACGCAGCCCAGGATCTCCGCGACCCGGAGGGTCACGTCGAGGGCCTCCACCACGGGCATCGGCCCGCGCTCGAGGGCTCGCTCTAGGGACTCCCCGGGCACGTCCTCGAGGATCAGGGTCCAGGTCCCTCCGGAGCGCCGGAGGCCCAGCGCCCCCACGACCCCCGGGCAGTCCAGGTCCCGCAGGATCCGATACTCTCGGCGGATGCGCGCCAGATCGCCCGGAGAGGGGTGATCGCCGCCGGGGACCTTCAGGATGACCGCCCGCCCGTCCTCGTCGCGGGCACGGTACACCCGTGACCGCCTCGTGCGGCGAAGCTCCTCGGAGAGGACGCAACCGGCAATCTGGTCCGTCATGGCTCCCGGGGTCGGGGGATCCCGCGAGTGGGAGAGGGATGGCGTCGGGCCCCCATGCTACCAGCGTTCGAGGCCGGTCGCCCGTCGGGGACGCGCACGGGTCATCGCACGAGGATCTCCAAGCGATGGAGGTCGGAGGTGTCCCCGCCGTCCACGCAGCGGTCGGCGTGGAGCGAGCGCGGGTGGAACTGCATGATCGGAGGGCCGAAGCCGCCCTCGAGGGTGACGTTCCACGTCCAGCTGGATGCGCTCCTGCCGCAGCCTCCGTGAGGGTTCCAGGGATCTCCGGACGTGTAACCGCTGCTCGACGAGATCGGCTCGCGACACGGCAGATCGTGGAGCACCATCTGCATGGAGTCCCTCATCGCGCCGGGGCCGCCACGCATCGATCCACCGGGGCCCACCCGGACCCCGACGTCGCTGGCGCGTCGCCCTGCTCGCCCGGGCCCGGCCCGGCGGATCCGACCGTGGCCGTCACCACGCTGTCGTCACGGACCCAGGCGTAGCCCGAGTCCCACCGCCAGCCCTCGTCCTGGACACACTGTTCGCCGAACTCCATGCGAAGGGTCCGGGACCGCGCCGTGCTGCGCTGCAGGCCGCTGAACCCGATGGTCTCCCCGTTGTTGTAGCTCGCGACAGCCGCGCACTTCGTCGCGCCCCTGGCCTGCCCCAGGCTGATGACCGGGCTGCCGTTCTCCGGGCTGCCGACCACGAAGTCGCCGCGACACGAGTTGCAGTAGTTCTTGCCCCACCCGCCGGAGTAGCGGTGCAGGTCGGACGTGTGCGAGCCCCCGCCCGTGCGGGCCATGATCGTCATGTCCACGCGGATGGCGTCGTATTCGAAGCCGATGTCCACCTGGTACCGGCAGAGGATGTTCCCCGCCACGTGACCCTCCGGTCTCTTGGAGTTGAACGTACACCCGCTCCCGACGAGCGTCTGGATCGTCGCCCCGAAGCGGTCATACGCGATGGTCGGCGTGACGCCGGTCCAGCCGCCACCGTCGGTGGTCATGTCGCACTCCACCTCGAACGCCGGCTCGTCCGGGTGAGGCTTGATCGTGTACCAGCCGTCGCCGGTGCTCCCCTCGTAGACGTAGGGCAGCCCGGGATAGCGATAGGCGTGGCAGGCCTCGGCGTAGCTGCCGTCCGCCCAGCGCGCCGGGTCCGTCTGCGTCCGCGCGCCCACGACGCCGTGGGTGATCAGCTCGCAGCTCTGTCCATCGCCCTCGTAGCCGTCCTGGCACGCGCATTCCCAGCTTCCGGGCGTGTTCGTGCAGATGGCGTTCGGGTCGCAGTCGTCCAGCCCCTCGGCGCACTCGTCCACGTCGTCGCAGGTCGTCCCGTCGCCGACGAAGCCCTCGTGGCAGGCACACTCCCAGCTTCCGGGCGTGTCCGTGCACGTCGCGTGGACGTCGCAGTCGTCGAGGCCCTCGGCGCACTCGTCGACGTTCTCGCAGACCGTCCCGTCGCCGGCCCAGCCGGAGTCGCAGGTGCACTCCCAGCTTCCGGGCGTGTTCGTACAGGTGGCGTTCGGATCGCAGTCGTCGGTCTCCAGAGCGCACTCGTCCACGTCGTCGCAGGTGGTCCCGTCGCCCTCGAAGCCCTCGTCGCAGGCGCACTCCCAGGACCCCACGGTGTTCGTGCACGTGGCGTTCGGATCGCAGTCGTCGGTCTCCAGGGCGCACTCGTTCACGTCCGCACAGCTCTTCCCGTCGCCGGCCCAGCCGTCCTCGCACGTGCAGTGATAGCTGCCGATGGTGTCCTCGCACTTGGCGTGCGGGTCGCAGTCGTCCAGCCCCTCGGCGCACTCGTCGACGTTCGCGCACCCCTCGGCCGTGTCCTCGTAGCCCTCCTTGCAGAGGCAGTCGAAGCCGCCGTCCGTGTTGTCGCAGGTGGAGTGGACGTCGCAGTCGTCGATCTCCAGGGCGCACTCGTCCACGTCCTCGCAGATCGTCCCGTCACCCTCGAAGCCGTCCTCACAGGCACAGACCCAGCCCCCCGTAGTGTCCGTACAGGTGGCGTTCGGATCGCAGTCGTCGGTGCCCTCAGCGCACTCGTCGACGTTCTCGCAGACCGTCCCGTCGCCGGCCCAGCCGGAGTCGCACTCGCACTCGAACCCCCCGCCCGTGTTCGTGCACGTCGCGTGCTCCGCGCAGTCGTCCAGGCCCGCCGCGCACTCGTCCACATCCTCGCACGTGGTCCCGTCGCCCACGAACCCGGCGAGGCAGGCGCACTCGAAGCCCCCGTCGGTGTTCGTGCACGTCGCCTGCTCCGCGCAGTCGTCCAGGCCCTCGGCGCACTCGTCCACGTCCGTGCACGCCGTCCCGTCACCGCTCCAGCCCGCGTCGCAGGCGCACTCGAAGCCCCCGTCGGTGTTCGTGCACGTCGCCTGCTCCGCGCAGTCGTCTAGGCCCGCCGCACACTCGTCCACGTCCTCGCAGGCCGTCCCGTCGCCGCTCCAGCCCGCGTCACACGTACACTCGAAGCCCCCGTCGGTGTTCGTGCACGTCGCCTGCTCCGCGCAGTCGTCCAGGCCCTCGGCGCACTCGTCCACGTCCGTGCACGCCGTCCCGTCA
>JBNJGB010000040.1:0-20996 GCA_051747385.1 Myxococcota bacterium | reverse complement strand
CCGCTCCAGCCCGCGTCGCAGGCGCACTCGAAGCCCCCGTCGGTGTTCGTGCACGTCGCCTGCTCCGCGCAATCGTCCAGGCCCTCGGCGCACTCGTCCACGTCCGTGCAGACCTCGCCGTCGCCCTCGTAGCCCTCCGGGCAGCCGCAGTCCCAGCCTCCCTCGGTGTTGGTGCACGTGGCCGCGTCGGCGCAGTCGTCCAGGCCCTCCGCGCACTCGTCCACGTCCGTGCAGGCGGTCCCGTCGCCCTCGTAACCCTCGGGGCACGTGCACTCGTAGCCCCCGCTCGTGTTCGTGCACGCGGCCTCCGGGGCGCAGTCGTCCAGGCCCTCGGCGCACTCGTCCACGTCCTTGCAGACCTCGCCGTCGCCCTCGTAGCCCTCGGCGCAGGCGCACTCGAAGCCCCCGGGCGTGTTGTCGCAGACCGCCTTCGGCCCGCAGTCGTGAAGCCCCTCGGCGCACTCGTCCACGTCCGCGCAGCTTCGCCCGTCCCCCTCGTAGCCCTCGGCGCACTCGCACGCGTAGCCGCCGATGGAGTCCGTGCACGTGGCCAGGGCGTCGCAGCCGTGGGTCCCGGCGGCACATTCGTCCACGTTCTCGCAGGTCCGCCCGTCCCCGGTGAAGCCCTCGCGGCACACGCACGCGGAGCCGCCCCCGGTTCTCTCCTCGCAGCGAGCGTGGGGCGAGCACGAGTCGCACCCGTCATCCCCCGCTCCCCCGCCACCACAGGCCACCAACGCGAGCGCCGCACCGACCGCGGCAACCCACGTCGCCGGGCTCCGCCCGAAGGAACCGACTCGAACCATCATCGCCTCTCCACTGTCGCGAGTCGCCCCCGTGCGCCCTCGCCCGAACCCTGGCTTTGTACGCCATGGCCCGGCGCGTCCGCAAACCCGATCCGGGCCGCCGGTTACGCGTCACCGAGTGCCACGAAACACTGCTCTGCGACGAGGGGGAGAGCCCGCGGACCAAGGCCCGTTCCGCGAGGCGATTCGCCTCGCCCCGCGGTCGCGGACGACCCGCCCGGCTCGCACGACGTGCGGAGATGACTCCGCTCCACCATGCGTCCGTCCCGAGCGCGCGCCGGGCGCGGGACCGAGCATGATGCGCCGCGGGACAGCTGCCCTCCGTTCGGGCGCGCTGCTCGTCGATCCGCCGGACGTCCGGGCGGCGGAAGCGAGCGTGGCGGGTCGCCCCGTCTGTGTCGATTCGCACACCCCGAACGCATTTCAGGGGCACCTCGCACCGGTACCGGAGGAGCCCCCGCGGGCTCCGGCTCCCGTGGCTGCTGCACCTGCCGCCTCCACGGCTGCCCGGTACGCCCGTTGCATGACGCGAACGTGCGAACACGCGGCGCACGGCTCGGGCCCGACGGTGATGGACCGGGTCGTCTCCACGTGGCATCGGAGCCCGGGAAGGAGGCGAACATGGGCGACACGGCCACACTGACACTCGACAACGGCAAGTCCCTCGACATCGACGTCATCACGGGAAGCGAGGGCGAGAAGGGGCTGGTGCTCGGCAAGTTCCGGAAGGAGACCGGCTACATCACGGTCGATCCGGGCTTCGTCAACACCGGCGCCTGCCAGAGCGACATCACGTTCATCAACGGCGAGGAGGGCGTCCTCCGCTACCGCGGCTATCCCATCACGGAGATCGCGGAGAACTCGTCGTTCCTCGAGACCTGCTACCTGATGACCGAGGGCAGGCTCCCGACGAAGAGCGAATTCGACGAATTCGAGGAGTCGCTCACGAAGCACAGCCTGCTCCACGAGCAGCTCAAGCCCATGTTCCGGGCCTTCCCGCCGGACGCCCACCCCATGGCGATCCTCTCGGCGGTGGTCCAGGCCCTGTCCACCTTCTACCAGAACGAGAAGGATCCGCTGGATCCCGACCAGATCCGGCTGGACTCCATCCGGCTGATGGCCAAGCTGCCCACCATCGCGGCCTTCAGCTACAAGCAGTCCCTGGGGCAGCCCTACATCTATCCGAACAACGCCCGCGGCTACGCGGCGCGGCTGCTCGAGATGATGTTCGCGTTCCCCACGGAGCCCTACGAGGTCGACGCCGAGGTGGCGAAGGTCCTCGACCTGCTCCTCATCCTCCACGCGGACCACGAGCAGAACTGCTCCACGACCACCGTCCGCACCGTCGGCAGCGCGCGGGCGAACCTCTACGCGTCCATCAGCGCCGGCATCAGCGCCCTGTGGGGCCCGCTCCACGGCGGCGCCAACCAGCGCGTCCTCGAGATGCTCGAGCAGATCCGGCAGGACGGCGGCGACGTCGACAAGTACGTCAAGCTGGCCAAGGACAAGGACTCCGGCTTCCGCCTGATGGGCTTCGGCCACCGGGTCTACAAGAACTACGACCCGCGCGCGTACATCCTGCGCGACAAGGCGGCCTCCGTCCTCGACAAGATGCAGAAGAAGGACGAGCTGCTGGACATCGCGCGGAAGCTCGAGGAGCACGCGCTGAAGGACTCGTACTTCGTCGACAAGAAGCTCTACCCGAACGTCGACTTCTACAGCGGCATCATCTACCGGGCCATGGGCATCCCGACCAACATGTTCACGGTGATGTTCTCCCTCGGCCGCCTGCCCGGCTGGATCGCGCAGTGGAAGGAGGGGCTCACCCAGGGCCTCCCCATCAGCCGCCCGCGCCAGATCTACACGGGCCCGACCGAGCGGCCCTACGTGCCCATCGACAAGCGCGGCTAGAGCCTGCGCGATCGCACGTGGACGGCGGCTCCTCCTCCGGGAGGGGCCGTCGACCGCCCGCCCCCGCTCCCGTCCTCGCGCCGGGCTCGGGGGCTTCGCCGTGCCGACGCCTCTGCGCTGCACCCATGGTGTGAGACGGCATTGTGCGGCCAGGAGCTCTGCGCGGATCCACCGCGGCCGATCGCTGCCCGGGGCGACTGACCGGGCGTCGGCGGCGACGCCTGTCCATGGTTCACGGCTCGCCGAGAGCCCGCGAAACGTGGTCGGGGACGTGGTCGTGGTCGGGCTCACCGGCCAAGGCGTTCCGGTCCCATCGGGCGTGGACTCGGGACCGGACCTCGTAGCGCGGCCGGCGCCGGTGGCTCGGGAAGGGACCGCCGGGGACGGCCCGGAGGCGACGGCCTGCCCGGCGTGGCGGCGGACACCCACGTCCCGGACGACTACTCCCGATCCGAGACGGGCAGCCCCAGCCTCTCCGCGAGCGCCACCACGCCGGGGTGTTCGGCGGCCGGCTCCCCAGCCACCCCGTGGAGCCAGCCCAGGTACACCCAGGCGTCCGGCCCCCCACGGCGCTGCGCCCACACCTGGACCCACCTCCGGACGCCGTCGCCGGACGAGAGGTCTCCACCTCGGACGGTCACGGCCTCGAGGTCCTCCCGCGACACGGTCGTCGAATCCGGGCGCAGGGCCCCGCGCTTGGAGACGACGAGCCCATCCGGCCGGGCCTCGATCCGGCTCACGCCCTCCATCCGGAATCCGAGGAGGACCAGCCTGAACACGAGCCACAGCGGGACGAACAGCGCTACGGCGAGCACCCGGTCCGTCACCCCGGCGCCGTGCGTGATCGCCGCGTACGGTATGAGCGCCATCAGCCCCGCCAGGGCCAGCAGGACCCCCCACAGCCCGGTGCGCCATGCCAGCACCCCGAGGCTGCGGGGGCGATCGAGCACGAGGGCGTCGCCCTGCTCGGACGCGCGGAACGGCGCAAAGGGCGCATTCGCGGACACGGGGGACCTCGCGTGACGTGGACGGGCGGGCGGCTCCGCGCGCAGATGATGGCCACCCGCCGCGCCGGCGGTCAACGCCCCGCGCCGGGAATGGCGCGCCACGGAGACGGACTTCTTCCTTTCCGTGAGCGGCCTGGCGCGCCATGATGATGCGGACGGCGCGGGGCCGGTCACCGACACGCACACGGAGTGTACCCATGCCCATCGATCGCCTTGTCATGGCCTTCGCAGGCACGTTCATCCTCGTCAGCCTGCTGCTGTCGCAGATCCACCACGTCTACTGGCTGTTCTTCACGGCCTTCGTGGGCGCGAACCTGCTCCAGGCCAGCTTCACCGGCTTCTGCCCCCTGGCGAAGATCCTCAAGGCCTTCGGCGCAAAGCCCGGCCAGGCCTTCGACTGACGCCGCCGGACGGGGCGCGCGCGGCGGCACCGCCGCCCCATCTCTGCGCGGGCGGGACGCCCGCGGTCCCAGGTGCCCGTCGCGTTTCCCGGGACGGCGGGCTTCCAGCCAGACGTGGCGCGGCTCATGGCCGGGGAGTGCATCGAGGGGATGCCGGTCCCCATGCCACCGCCGCCCGGTTCGCCGCGCGAGTGCCCGAAGCGCCGACCACGACCACGTCCACGCCCACGTCCACGTTTCGGGCGTTCTCCCGGTACCCCGGAAGCAGAGAAGGGGAGTCGACGGGACCTTCCCGCCGACTCCCCGGCACACCCGCGATCGCCCCCACGAATCGCGGATGTCAGGGACCCGCCCGGCGAGTACCGGAGTCACCCGTCGGCCCGGGTGCGGACCGCGGCGGTCGTGGTGACGCTCCGGTCCCGCGCGGGCGGGTGACCGTGGCTACGGTGCGGCCTGCGGGCCGCCGCCGATGACGTGGAACTCCACGCGCCGGTTGAGCCCGCGCCCATTCCGCGTGTCGTTGTCCGCGATGGGTCGGGTCTCGCCGTAGCCCTCGTACTCGAGTCGCTCCTTCGCGACGCCGGCCTCCACCAGGCGGTTGAGGACCGTCAGCGCGCGCTGCTGGCTGAGGATGAGGTTCCGCTCGTCGCTGCCGCGGGAGTCCGTGTGCCCCTCGATGCGGACGCGCACGTCCGGCTGCTTCTTCAGCGAGTCCACGATCTCCGCCAGGACCTCGTCGGAGCTTCCCTTCAGCCGGGCGCTGCCCGTGGCGAAGGTGATGTCGTAGAAGCGGATGGGCTCGTCGGCCTTGAAGACGTAGGTGGGCTCGTCGTCCGGGCAGCCGTCGCTGTCCCGGAAGCCGTTCGGCGTCTCGGCCCGGGCCGGGCACTCGTCGACGCCGTCGGGGATGCCGTCGCCGTCGTTGTCCGTGTCCGGGCAGCCGTCCTCGTCCTCGAACCCGTCGTGGTCCTCGGCCTGGTTCGGGCAGACGTCCACGGAGTCCTCGAGGCCGTCGCCGTCGTTGTCCCGCTCCGGGCAGCCGTCGTGATCCTCGAAGCCGTCCAGATCCTCCGCCTGCATCGGGCACTCGTCCACCGAGTCGGGGCGGCCGTCGCCGTCGTTGTCGTCGTCCGGGCACCCGTCCAGGTCCTCGAAGCCGTCCACGTCCTCGGGCCGGTTCGGGCAACGGTCCTCGTCGTCGGAGATGCCGTCCCCGTCCCGGTCGTTCGCCGCGCCGACGCCGTAGCCCACCGACGCCAACACCCGCAGATCGCTGGTGCCCAGGTCCCCGTTGAGCCCGGCCCCGGCCGCCACGCGCGCCTGGAACCCGGCCACCTCGGACTGGAGGCCGCCCAGGGCCTCCACCGGGCTGGAGTCGTCGCCGGCCAGGCCCACGGAGCCGCGCGCCATCGCGAAGGTGCCCAGGTAGCGCTGCCACAGGTTCAGGCGCACCAGCCCGCCCGCCTCGACCGAGGAGCCGACGGTCTGCCCCAGGCGGGTCCGCTCCGGTCGCCCGTGGAAGCCCACGTTGCCCGCCACGAGCACCGGCCCGGTGGCCCAGTCGACCACCGCCCGGACGCCGCCCGTCGCCACGCCGTGCCCGCGGAGCTGATCCCGGTCCCCGGTCGGCAGCGTCCCGAAGGCGCTCAGGGCCAGCCCGAGCGGCGCCTCGAAGCGGTCGAGGATGCGGTACTTCACGTCCACGTAGAGGTCGCCCACGCCCTGGCTCCCCAGGGAGCCGGCGCCGGCGTCGAAGTCGTCGCCCGCGGTGAGGGACAGGGCCGTCGGGAGCTCCAGGGAGAGCTGGAGGTCCGAGGCGAGGCCCACGGCGCCCCACACGGTCAGGGTCTCGGCGCCCTCGAGGACCGACAGGTCGCGGTCGTCCCCGTCCCGCTCGTACGCCAGGCGGGCCAGGTCGCCGGAGTGCATCCACGCGGCGCCCAGGGAGAAGTCGAGCTGGTTCAGGGTGTCGGTCGTCTGGACGCCGATCCCGTCCCCGGAGCCCTCGTGCAGGCGCCAGCCGCTCAGGTCGAGTCCGTCCGCGCGGGCCTCGGCGGCCGGGAGCGTGGCCGGCACGGCGAGGAGCACGGACAGCGCCGTGGTCGCGCGACGCCGGCGCCCGCCCCGCGACGAGCCGGGCCGCCACCTCAGAGCCTGCAGGAGCGCGAGGAACGCCAGCCCCAGCCACCACGGCGCGGCGCCGGAGCCGCCCTGGCAGCCGCCGCCCACGAGCTCCGCGTCGGCCGGCCGCCGGTGACCCGGATGGTCCGCGGCGCGGAGGGGCGACGTCCCGCTCTCGACCTCCTCCAGGTCGTCGAAGCCGTCGCCGTCCGTATCCGCGACGAGCGGGTCCGAGCCGATGGCCGCCTCCTCCTCGTCGGACAGGCCGTCGCCGTCGGCGTCGCCGTCGCACGCGTCGCCCACCCCGTCACCGTCCGCGTCCGCCTGGTCCGCGTTCGGCGTGAGCGGGCAGTTGTCGTCCGCGTCGGCCAGCCCGTCGTCGTCGTCGTCGCTGTCGCACGCGTCGCCCACCCCGTCGCCGTCCTGGTCGGGGTGCGCGTCCTCGCCGTCGGCCAGCGGGAGCTTCGGGCAGGCGTCCAGCTCGTCGTCGATGCCGTCACCGTCGTCGTCCGGGTCGCACGCGTCGCCCTCCCCGTCGCCGTCCGTGTCCACCTGCTCGGCGTCCGCCACCAGCGGGCACAGGTCGTCCACGTCGTCCACGCCGTCGCCGTCCACGTCCGGGTCGCACGCGTCGCCCACGCCGTCCCCGTCCTGGTCCAGCTGCTCGGCGTCGGGGGTGTCGGGGCACAGGTCGGCCGCGTCCGGGACGCCGTCGTCGTCGCTGTCCACGAGGTCGTCGCACGCGTCGCCCACGCCGTCCTCGTCCGTGTCGGTCTGGTCGGCGTTGAAGGTGAGCGGGCAGTTGTCGTCCTCGTCGGGCACCGTGTCCCCGTCGTCGTCCGGGTCGCACGCGTCGCCCTCCCCGTCGCCGTCCGTGTCCACCTGCTCGGCGTCCGCCACCAGCGGGCACACGTCGTCGCCGTTGTCGACCCCGTCACCGTCCGCGTCCGGGTCGCAGGCGTCGCCCTCCCCGTCTTCGTCGGTGTCGACCTGGTCGGGGTCGGCGACCTTCGGGCACAGGTCCTCGTCGTCCTCCACGCCGTCGCCGTCGTCGTCCGCGTCGCAGGCGTCGCCCTCGCCGTCGTCGTCCGTGTCCGTCTGCTCGGGGTTGGACACGAGCGGGCAGTTGTCCTCGCCGTCCTGCACCCCGTCGTCGTCCTGGTCCATGTCGGAGTCGCAGGCGTCGCCGATGCCGTCCTGGTCCGCGTCGGCCTGCCCCGCGTTGGCCACCTTCGGGCAGTTGTCGAGGGCGTCGGGCACGTCGTCCCCGTCGTCGTCCATGTCGCACGCGTCCCCGGCGCCGTCGCCGTCGGTGTCCGTCTGCGAGAAGTTGGCCTTCGTGGGGCAGTTGTCGGCCACGTCGGAGACGCCGTCGTTGTCGTCGTCCTCGTCGCAGGCGTCGCCCTGCCCGTCCCCGTCCGTGTCGACCTGCCCGGGGTCCGGCGTCTGGGGGCACAGGTCGTCCCCGTCCGGGATGCCGTCGCCGTCCGCGTCCTCGGAGCACGCGTCGCCCACCCCGTCGTCGTCGGTGTCGGCCTGGTCCGGGTTCGGCCACGTGGGGCAGTTGTCGCTCCCGTCGGGGAAGCCGTCGCCGTCCACGTCCCCGTCGCAGGCGTCGCCCTGCCCGTCCCCGTCCAGGTCGGCCTGGTCCGGGTTCGCGGTCAGGGGGCAGTTGTCCTCCGCGTCGGCCACCCCGTCGCCGTCGTCGTCCAGGTCGCAGACGTCGCCGCGGCCGTCCTCGTCGTGGTCCTCCTGGAGCGGGTTCGGGACCGTCGGGCAGTTGTCCAGGTCGTCGACGACCTCGTCCTTGTCGGCGTCCGAGTAGTCGTCGCAGACGTCGCCCTCGCCGTCCTGGTCCAGGTCCTTCTGGTCCGCGTTGGCGGTCGCCGGGCAGTTGTCCTCCTCGTTGGCCACCCCGTCGCCGTCCATGTCGTCGTCGCAGGCGTCCCCGGCGCCGTCGTCGTCCACGTCGCCCTGCTCCGCGTTCGCGACCAGGGGGCAGTTGTCCTCCTCGTCCGGCACCTCGTCGCCGTCGTCGTCCGGGTCGCAGGCGTCCCCGGCGCCGTCGCCGTCCGTGTCGGCCTGCTCGGGGTTCGCCACCAGCGGACAGTTGTCGCTCCCGTCCGGCACCTCGTCGCCGTCGTCGTCCGAGTCGCAGGCGTCCCCGGCGCCGTCCTCGTCCGTGTCCGCCTGCCCCTCGTTCGGGACGAGCGCGCAGTTGTCGTCCTCGTTGGCCACGCCGTCGCCGTCCGCGTCCTCGTCGCACGCGTCCCCGGCGCCGTCCTCGTCCGTGTCGGCCTGCCCCGGGTTGTCCACGAACGGGCAGTTGTCCTCGCCGTCCGCGACGCCGTCCCCGTCGTCGTCCGGGTCGCACGCGTCGCCCTGGCCGTCGCCGTCCGTGTCCACCTGGTCCGGGTTCGGGACGAGGCGGCAGTTGTCCTCCTCGTCGTCCACGGCGTCCCCGTCGTCGTCCGGGTCGCACGCGTCCCCGAGGGGATCGCCGTCCTCGTTGGCCTGCTCCACGTTGGGCGTCAGCGGGCAGTTGTCCCCCGAGTCGGGCACACCGTCGTTGTCGTCGTCCTCGTCGCAGGCGTCGCCCTTGCCGTCTCCGTCCGTGTCGGTCTGCTCGGGGTCGGGCACGTTCGGGCACACGTCGTTGGCGTCGGCCACGCCGTCGTCGTCCGCGTCGCCGGAGTCACAGGCGTCGCCGATGCCGTTCCCGTCCGAGTCCCCCTGCCCGGCGTTCGCGGTCGTCGGGCAGTTGTCCTCGTCGTCCGGCACGCCGTCGCCGTCCACGTCGTCGTCGCAGACGTCGCCCAGGCCGTCCCCGTCCAGGTCGCTCTGGTCGGCGTTCGCGTGCAGGGGGCAGTTGTCCTCGCCGTCGTCGACCCCGTCGTCGTCGTCGTCCGGGTCGCACGCGTCGCCCGCCCCGTCCCCGTCGGTGTCGGTCTGCTCGGGGTTGGCCACGAACGGGCAGTTGTCCTCCTCGTCCAGGACGTTGTCCCCGTCGTCGTCGTCGTCGCAGGCGTCCCCCATCCCGTCGCCGTCGTTGTCCTCCTGCCCCGGGTCCGGGACCTTCGGGCACACGTCGTTGGAGTCGAGGATCCCGTCCCCGTCGTCGTCCGAGTCGCAGGCGTCACCGTCGCCGTCCCCGTCGACGTCCGCCTGCCCCGAGTTCGGGGTGAGCGGGCAGTTGTCCTGGTCGTCGTCGACGCCGTCGCCGTCGTCGTCCGAGTCGCAGGCGTCACCCTGGCCGTCCCCGTCGGTGTCGACCTGGTCCTCGTTCGCCGTGAAGACGCAGTTGTCCTCCGAGTTGCAGAGCCCGTCGTCGTCCGAGTCCGGATCCAACAACGTGCACGCCGCCCACACCGGCTGGGCCAGACCGACACCGACGACGGCGACCATCACCGCCATCACCCGGCGCAAAGATCCGGAATTCCACACATCGCCACACATCACAAACCCCCTCGGTTCGTCTGCGACCCGGGGACCGCCACCGGGCCTTCCGACCGAGGGAGCACTACACGGCGCGTGCCATCACGCCCAACCCACTGGAATCACGCCACTCCGCCACATCCCAGCGCGATTCCGCGGAGTCGAACCGGTACGAATTACCGGAACCCTTTACCTGCGGACCGGAGAGCGCTGGCCTGCCTGCAGATCATCCCGAGCTTCCGCACCCGACCGGATCACGTTCTGCCGCCTCCACGCCGGATGTCCGCGCTGACCCGTTCCAGGGGAGGACCTCGTCGGAGCGGGCCCGCCGTCGCTCCCTGCTGATCTCGCCGCCGTCATGGGGAGGTCGGCTCCAAATGATGCGCGCATCCTGCCCCGACGGCGCACTCCGGCAAGGTCAGGCTTGCCCCGATCCGCTTGATCCCGATCGGGCACATAGAGTCCCCAGCGCTTCACGACTCGCGGCCGCTCCAACGGTTTTGATCCCGATCGGGAATGGTTTATTGCAGCAGCCCCGCGGAGACGCTAATCTTCCGCTGCCATGCCCGAACGGGAACACGACATCGGAGCCTTCGTCCGCGAGCAGCGCCGGGCCCACGGCCTCACACAACGCCACCTCGCGGAGCTCGCCGGCGTCGGCACGCGCTTCCTCTCCGAGTTGGAGCGCGGCAAGTCCACCGTCCGGCTCGCCGAGGTCTCCGCCGTGCTGGGGGTCTTCGGCAAGACGGTCGGCGTCGTCGACCAGCCGCGCGAGCCGGTGGCGGAGTGGACCGAATGAGCCGCCGGGGCATCGTCAGGCTGTCGGGCCAGCGCGTCGCCCTCCCCGTCCGCGGCCGCGATGCCCGCCTGAACCGGAAGTCATGGCTCGCCTTCGCCGATGACGTCGGCCTCCCGGAACGCGCCGCCGCCCGCGTCCTCGACGAGATCGTCGCCGCCGCCCCGGACGCCCGCGCGCTGGTCCACGACGCTCCGCTCCCCCGCGACCTCGGCGACGCCCTCGAGCTGTTGCTGAGCCGACGCTTCGCCACGCTCCAGTAGCGCCCCGTATGCCGCCCCGGTCCAGGTGCGTGAGCTGAGCCCGGTCCGTCGCATGGTGCCAGAGTCCAGGGGACTGGATGCGAAGAGGTCGCGCCATGGCCCCATACGCACGCGGCAGCCTTCGCCCTGTCAATCGTGGCAAGTCAACAAGTTGCGACCCGACCCCCGGACCGGTGCTCGTTCACACCATCAAGCGCGCGAACGCACGCTCAGGGCCGTGACCGTGACCAGAACCAGCCCCATGCCGACGACCTGCAGTGCGGCCAGGCTCTCATCGAGAATCACGACGCCGAACAGCGACGCGGTGACGGGCTCGACCATCGCCACAATCGAGGCCACGGCCGGCGTGGTGTGGTTCAGGCCGACGATATAGAAGATGAACGACAACCCGGCACCGAGCACACCCAGCACCACGAACAGTGGCCAACTCGGCGTCTTCAGCACTGCCGCGATCTGCTCGGCGTCGCCCAGCCCGACGAGCAGGGTGGCGAGCACCGCGAACGCTATCACGAGGATCCCCTGCGGGCTGCCGTGCGGCGCCGCATTCTTGAAGCCGAAGATGAACACCGCATAGGACAGGCCGGAGAACAGCCCGGCGCCGGCGGCGATCGGCGTGACGTCACCCGCTCCGACCTCGAGAATCCCCGTGAGCAGCACGACGCCGAGCATGACCATCGCGATCGCGGCCCACTTGAACAGGGTGGGCCTCTCGAGCTTCAGTGCGAAGGACACGAGGTAGACGAACACCGGCGCGCAGTACATCAGGGTCGCCGCGACCGCGACGCTGCCCTCCGCGATGCTCACGAAGTAGAGGGCGAAGTTGCCGGCTACGCCCAGACCGGCGATCGCCGACCAGAACCACAGTCGGCCGCTCGCCAGCCCGCTCCCGCGGGGGCGCAACGCCAGCCAGAGGAGGACGAACAACAGCCCGATCGCGCCGCGGTAGAACGACACGACGAACGGGTCCCAACCGTCGTCCATGAGGATCCCGCCGATCCCGCCCGACAGCCCCCAGAACAGTGCGGCCAGTGCCACGAACCCCGTACTCACGCCGGCCACTCGTCTCCTTGTCGTCCGATGACCTCCCAGAGCTTCCCACGAACCAACCACCTGCGCCCACCTCGGGCTGCAGAGGAGGAACTCGGGCGACTCGGGTCCCCCCTCTCATCGCCGCTCGATCACCGTCCGATCGGCTCCGAAGCCCCCGTGCCGCTTCTCCCAGCGCTCCCCGTCGCGCTCCCAGAACCACACGCTCCCGTCGTCGCTGTTGTAGAGCCACACCCTGTCGTCCTCGTCCCAGGCCCGGTACACGTCGAGGTGGCCGACGAACTCGGACGACTCGTCCCTGTACAGCACCTCCCCGGCCGGCGTGCGGATGGTCACCTTCCAGACGCGCGAGTCGTGGTAGGCCGGGTTCCTCTCGATGGGCACCGTCAGGACGTACTTCCCGGACGGCGAAGGCAGCGGCTGCGTGCGTCGCCCGTCCGGCGCCTCCCAGCACGCCCCGCCGAGTCCGACGAGGAGCACGAGGACCAGCATGGCGGCGGGGACCTTCCTCATGTCGGCTCGGCGCCCGGCGAGACGACCGCCCGGCGCGTCATCGTCAGGCCGTCGGACCGCTCGGGCATACCGCTCACGGGAGCGGGGACTCGAAGAGGATATCGAGTGCCTCGTCCACGAGAGTGGGTCGCCCGGCCCCGACCGGAGGGTCGTCGACCGCCTCGACGAACGGCCCGTCCTCGTCGTGGAAGAGGTAGAAGTCGCCTTGAATCGCGCCACAGCGGGCACAGTTGTTCGCCCAGTAGGACTCCTCGATCTGCCACGAGAACCGCCACCTCACGGTCCTGGGGCGCGGCTCCGGCGGTCGGGTCCTGGTCCACGGGACATGGCCGCTCCACGTGTACACCAGGGTGTCCTCCCCACAGCTCCAGCAGCAGTAGACGGCGGCCCGATACGGAGGCCCCGGGAGCGGCTGGCGGTTCCTCCGGGCCACGTCTGCCAGGCGTCTCCGCTGCTCGCGCGCGGTCGCGTGGCAGCTGTCGCACACATACTCCCGCGCCGTGGTATCCAGCGGCCGCCAGACGAGGGGCTCCTGCAACACCTCCCACGCATCCAGCTCCGCACACGGCACCGCCCGGGCCGGCGACCTCGCACAGCTTCTCTCGCCGACCCCCACGATGGCTACGAGCCCCACGGTGCGCCCCTCCTCGTCCAGGAGCGCCACGTCGGCCACCCGAGCGTCGCTGTCATCGCCCGGACTCTCCACGGCGGCCGACTTCACCCGCTCCGGGAGCGGCAGATCCTCCACGACACCGCAGCGCCCGCAGTATCGCTCCACCGTCGGCGCGGGTCCGTCTCCGCTCTTCCACTCGTGGACGCCCTGGACCACGAGGCGCATGGCAGTCCAGCGGACCACGCTGTCCGGATCGCACGGCCCGCTCCTTCCATGGGAGAAGTGGGTCACCCTCACCGGCCCCGCCTTCAGGACCAGCGGTGCGCGGCACTTCGGGCATCGATAGGCCCGGTCCCTGCTCGCCGCCGAAGGTCTGACGAGGCGCCCGGCCTCGTCCATGCCGTACGGTACGCCCAGCATCTCGGTGTCCGTGCCCATGCCGGAGCCCAGTCTCCGGCGCCGCGCCCCACGCGTCAAACCCGGGGGCGGACACCCACCGGCACACGACCCGCGCCATCCGAGCCGGACGTCGTCGTGCCCAACCTCTCTGGTTCGGCAGCTATGTCAGCGCCGGCCGACGAGCCGCACCAAGCCATGCCCCAGTGGCTCTGCGCAACTGAAGCACACCGACGGTGGGTAGAGCGCAATGCCAACCGCGACTTCTTCCGGCCGAAAGCGAAGACAGCCAACCCTGCTCCGCTGCTCCTCCAAATACTCCTGCGAGCAACCGCTCCTAGTTTCGAGCAAATGGAGGATCTTCTCCTGCCAACTCGAGTCGCTGGTACGCGACTTCCACGTGTCGCGTTGGAGAGTCTCGTGGCCTTGGGCTTCGAACAGCGCTACGACCAGCGTGGCGCATGTGAGCCCGTTCTCGTCCACCCAGCGGCCGGTCGCGCTCTCGAAATGGTTGTCGGTATAGTCGATTCCGTACGGCAACCGGCCATGTGAATACTCCTCAGCGACCAGGGCCACCCAGCCGGCCATGAGGATGGCATTCGTCTCATCTAACCCGCTCTCGAACCAATGCCAGTCCGGACTTGGAGCTTCAGACCGTGCGCGGTAGTGCCACTCAAGGTGGAAGACCTTGTGGTCCCTCGTAGTAGGATCCCGAAACAGCACGCCAAGGTGCCGTTGCGTCGCATCGCCCTGCAACCCAACGCCCAGATGGCGCACCGTTCGCCAACCGCACTCCCCGAGATACCGAACCCGCACCATTGCTAGGCGTAGCCCCCTAGCCCGCGAAGCAAGACGTCGGCGTTCTCACCACGCTGTTCGAGTGCCTTCCGGACGCGACGCGCGAAGTTGCGCCATTCAGGGATTCGCGTTCGGGCGGCGAACGTAGAACGGAGCACACCAACAAGAGCGAGAGTCGTGACGTCGGCAACGTCAACGGCAGCAAGTGCTTCCGAAATCTTCTCGAAACGCTTCTCTCGCAGTTCGGCATTCATCCGCCGATGGAGTTCCAGAGCCGCAACGCTTGGGGGCTGCTCACCGACTTGCCGGATCCAAGCAGCCAATTCCGGCTCCCTGCTGTCCAGAACGGAGCGCTCCGTCGGCGCCACAACTGCTGAAGCAGTGTTCTGCATTAGGTCCAGAAAGTGCGAACGCGACTGAAGCGTTCCAGCTTCAGCGTTCTGAGCGAGGCCACCACTGAGAACAGCGAGAGCTACGAGCGTGGCCACGGCCGTACCCGAAGTGCCCGCAGCCGGATCGATCTTCGTAGTCGTCTCCCCAGTTAGCGCAGTGGCTTCCTCGTTTGCCCGAGCCTCTCGCGCAGGCACAGCAGCCACCAGAGCGACTGACTCGTAGCCGCCATACACCGGGAAATGAGACGCTGTTAGCGATTCGAGACCGAAGAGGTGCGTAGTCACGACAACGCCTCCCGAAGGTCCGTCAGTAGTTGCCCCAGGATGACGGGTGGCATGAATACGCGCACAGTACCATGGACCTCCGGCGCGTACTCACCTGACTTCGCAGCCTGTAGCCTCTCTGAGCTGAAGACCTCCACCACGTAGACGTCCATCATTGCACGGCTATCGTCCGTTGATGCGAGGAACACAGATCCAGGGACCTTGCGTACATCTTCCGAGGTCAGCTTGGAGACGTCGGGCTCCGACCGCGGAGCGGCACCGGGGAGCCGCCGAAGTCGCTCTTCGATGGCACTGGTTCCTTCAAGTAGCCGGCTGAGGTCGCCCCTGGAGGCGCTGACGCCCAAGCTGGTCACCGCTCGGGTAGAACGGGGCGCATACTGCAAGAACCACAGCGTGAGCGCTTGATGTCCCGACTCAACGAAGGAGTCATCCGCGTGGTAGTCCACTTCCGGAGCGGGCAGCCGACCAGCGTTCAGACTGAGCTGCAGTTCGGCGCCGTCTTGCACCAAATCCCAGTACGGCGGCAGGTTAGCCTGCCTCCGATTGGCCTTCCTCTTCGAGCCCTTAGATGGCGGCATGGACTACCTCGTCTGAACGGATGTCGGGTGATCCAGGCGGAACGACGCGCTGCCTACGGGGTCTTGGATACCCCGGCTAGGACGGCGAATCAACCTTCCGCAGGCCCTCAGCTGCCGAACGTCTTGCCAATCAGCTGCGAAGGCGCGCGCTCTGCCGCGGTTTGTTGGCGCCGAGGTGGTCCGACCCATCGTGAGTTCTCTTCTCATCCCGCGCGCCTTCGGCGGCTGCATTGGCTGGTTGAACGAAGCCGCTGGCGCGGCAGGTCCGCTGGGGCTGGCGCAGAGGTGCGGGACGGCTGACCTGTCGCCCGCGCAGGTGCCTGAGCGGGCGGGGGTGTGCGGGGGCAAAGGCCAGCATCCGGTCTCGGAGGGCGCGTAGACTTCCCATGAACAAACAACCTGCGCCCGCCTTGGGCTGCAGAAGGGGGAGTCATGCGACTGCGAGACCGGATGCTGGAAGACCTGAAGCTGGCCGGGTACTCCCCGGCGACCATGGGGGAGTACGAGCGGTGCGTGCGGAAGCTGGTCGACTTCGTCGGCAAGCCGCCGAGGCGCATCGAGGAGGAGGACGTCCGGCGGTTCCTGCTCCACCTGACCGAGGAGCGGGGCCTCAGCCCGTCGACCCAGAGGGTCTACGTCTGCGCCTTTCTGTTCTTCTTCCGCCGAACCGTGCGCCGGCCGGACGTCGTCGCCCACCTGCCGCTGGCGAAGGTCGACGCCATCGAGCCCGACGTGCTGAGCCGCGGCGAGGTCCACCGCGTGCTGGCCGCGGCCGACAACCTGCTCATCCTCACCGTCGTCGCGCTCATCTACGACACGGGCCTGCGGCTCCAGGAGGTCCGCATGCTCATGCCCGACGACGTCGACAGCGACCGCATGCTCATCCACGTCCGCCAGGCCAAGGGGCGCCACGGCCGCTACGTCCCCATCGGCGAGCGCTTGCTGGCCTGCCTCCGCGACTACTACCGCGTCGCCCGCCCCACGCCGCCCTGGCTGTTCGCCGGCCGGTCGCCCGGACAGCCGGTTAGCCGCGACACCCTCCAGCGAGGCATCAAGCGCGCCGGGCACCGGGCGCGCATCGGCAAGCCCGTCACCCCTCACATCCTGCGGCACACCTTCGCCACGCACGTCATGGAGTCCGACAGCCGGAACATCCACCATCTCCAGCTCTTGCTCGGCCACCGCTCCATCCGTACGACGATGCGCTACCTGCATCTGTCCCGCCACAAGCTCTGCCAGGTCAAAAGCCCGCTCGACACCGCCGCCCGCTCCGGCTGGACCGACCGGTAGCGTCCCCTGGCCGACGTTATCCCACACGCGGACGGCGCGGCGCAACGACCCTGGCCCCGCTGGCGAGTCGCCGATGTCATCGGCCCCCAGGCCGACCAGCTGCTCGCACGCGACGGGCTGAGTCCCCAGCAACGCCACGCCATCCGCTCCATCACCCGCTGCCGAACCCCGGCGCTCGGCGGCTACGCCTACGTCTGCGACGAGTGCGGGGTCATCCACGCCGCCTACAACGCCTGCCGGGACCGGCACTGCCCGAGCTGCCAGAGCCTGGCCCAGCGCGCCTGGATCGAGCGCCGCATCGCCCGCGTCCTCCCCGCCGCGCACTACCACGTCGTCTTCACCCTGCCGGACGAGCTCCGCCCCATCGCGCGGTTCAACCAGAACCTGGTCTACTCCGAGCTCCTCCGCGCCGCCGCCGCCACGCTGCTCGACTTCGGCCACGACCCGCGCCATCTCGGAGGCCTCCTCGGCGTCACCACGGTCCTTCACACCTGGACCCGCGAGCTCCGCTACCACCCCCACGCCCACTGCGTCGTCACCGCCGGTGCCCTCGCCGCCGACGACTCCCGCTGGATCCGCCCCGCCTCCGAGCGTCCGAGCAAGAGCCGGAAGCGAAAGCGCCCCTTCCTCTTTCCCGTCAAGGCCCTCGGCCTCGTCTTCCGGGGCAAGCTCCTCGACGCCATCGAGCGCGCCCACGGCCAGGGCACCCTTCGCCTCGGCCCCACCGAGCGCCGCCTGGATCACCCCGTGGCCTTCCAGGGCTTCATCGAGGCGCTCCGGGCGAAGCCCTGGGTCGTCTACGCCAAGAAGCCCTTCGGTGGGCCCAAGGACGTCTTCGAGTACCTCGGCCGCTACACCCACCGCGTCGCCATCTCCGACGGCCGCCTCCTCGACGTCACCGACGACCGCGTCACCTTCATCACCCGCGGCGACGACACCGCCAGCCTCGACCCAGGCACCTTCGTCCGGCGCTTCCTCCAGCACGTCCTGCCGCGAGGGTTCCACAAGATCCGACACTACGGCCTGTACGCCTCCGCGCACGTCCACGGCCGACTCGAGCACGCCCGAAGCCTCCTCGAGCCCGACGGCCCGGCCGAGCCCCCGATGCCCGTCCCGGACACCACCCGGGAGCTCCTCGAACTTGTCGGTATCCCCCCGCGCCGCTGCCCCGACTGCGGCGTCGGGACGCTCCACCGGGCCTTCGAGATTCCCGCCACCGTCGACGCTCCGTCCGCCAACGACCGGCCCCGCGGGCCACCGAGGGCTCCGACATGAACCGGCCCTACCAGATGCCTTTCGAGCTCCCAGCCAGGTGCTCCCGGCCTCGTACGTCCCGAGGCCCACGCGAGGGCCTTGCTGCGTCGCACCCGCGCCTCGGATCACCCCTTTCATCGCCGCTCGACCCATCCCGCACGTGGTCCAGTCCCGGTCATCCACCGGTCGCGACCCGCGCGTGCCCCATCCGGACCCCTGCCCGCCGGACGATTTCTGCATAGACCGGCGCTCGGTGCCGGCTTGTTCAACAACGATTCGCGGGCACGACCCGACCCACGGCATACGCAGACTCCTCGCCACCTCACGCGCCACTGCCTCCGGCGTACCGGCCTCGCTGCATCGGGTCGTTCCCTCGAATCACTGTTGGTTGGGCTGCGTTTCACGATCTTGCATGCAGCTACTTCCTCCTGGGAGTCACCCTGGTCCGCTGACTCGTTCCGGGCACCCTCGCTACGAAGGGGAAAAGCAGCTCCCTCATGGCGTCATAGGCGAGATCCTCAAACTTGGACTCATTAGCGTTCACGGACGCGATCGACAGGAGTCCTGTGCGCTCGTACTCGGAGGATTCGGCGTCCGATGGTGCCCGGACGTTCAGAGACGGGATGCCCACGGGGAACCAATGCGCCGGAGCGCCCAACTCCGAATCTGCGATCCCATCGAGCAACCATAGCACGCTGACCTCACGACGGTCCGTTGTATGCGTCTTGGTGAGGTGCGAGTAGAAAAGGTGGGCTTCGCAGAGGAACCCGAAGATGCACTTCCGAAGCGACTCGCCTTGCAGGGCAGTGCCAGGGCCCGCACCCGACAGCTCGACGTACTGTGACCTCCGGAACGCGCCGGCTTTGCTAGCCTCGCGCACGAGCTCTGGCGATCCGGACACGTCTCGCACTTCATGGACGAGGCGTTCGCCCTTCGGCACAGCCTCTCCAATCGAGATGTTGGGTGAGCGCGCCATGGCTTCTTCGAGGCGAAAGAACGGCACGTTGGGGTCGGGACCCGACATCCAGGAGTGCTGAAGTAGACGGATGCGGCCTTTCTTGGGTGGAACAACGGACGGTGTTTGCATGCTATGGAGCCCATCTAATGGAGAACTGGAAGGCGACGAGCCAAGGAGTGCCTTGCGTGAGAAGACTGCATAGACTTCGCGAAAATCTGTCACAGTGTAGATGCCTGAGAGTAAAGTCCGGAAACATCTACTTTGGTCGCCTGCGCGATAGAGCCTCAACTCATCGAAGTTCGACAGTAGGATCCATCGGACCTGCGGGCCCGACACCGCTGAGTGCGCCTGCTCGACCGGGGTCTGTCCCGAATAGCTGCCCCCTGTCTGCGGAGCGTCGAGATCCGTGCCGTAGGACTTGAGTTCGCAGGACACGACAGGAACCCCACCGGTCGGACCGAAAAAGCCCAGGGCAAAATCATCATACCGGTGACGTTTGTGCCGGAACCGCGGCTGAAGATGATATTCGCCGGCGCCGTCTCGGAGGAGCGTCCTGTAGTCGAAGACTTCGGAGAACAGGCGTTCGTTGAAGGACTGCTCAACTCGTGTTTCGGTCAGGTCAGCTAGCTCGCCCGACCTTCGGCGTAGGTGTAGGCGCTCCAATATCTCAAGCTTGTCGGCCAACTGCTCAGCGGAGGTTCCGACGTCCAACGAGAATGCACGCAAGGCAAGCTGGTCAGCGAACAGGGTCAAATCCGTCTTCCTCGGGTTTAAGTAGCGCCCGCAGCCCAACGCCTTGAAAATCTACTGCAGGGTCCCGGAGCGAAGCGGAGGGCCCTGTCAGTAGCATTTTCTGGTTGGGCTGCCTTGATCTAGCCTGCCGTGAAGCCCCCGTTGACGATGTCGGCGACGACGGCTCGCGATCGAATTCCAAGGCGGCTAGACAGGAGCGATTCAAGGTTCTCCAATCCTGTTTCGACGATGCGTTGGATGATCGCGGTATGGGCAGGGGTTCGGACAGGCGAGTGGAGCACCGTTGGCACCCGAACCGGCAGCGACTTCCACGAAACGTGAATTGGACCGTCCACCTCAGGGTTGTGTTTCCGGAGGTTTAGCCTCCGTTCGACCTCTAGTATCGCGGACTCAAAGCTCTTGAGGAGCCCCTGCGCTTCTTTGAGATCCTCTACCGACATGGCTTGCCGTAGTCGCGCAAGATCGCATCGGAACCGCTGAAACTCGTGCTCGTGGCGCAGTTGCCGAGCCACCTCGAACAAGTCCTCTCGCCTTGAGGCTTCCCGAAGGACAAGTAGGGGAATCGGAGAGATACGATAGCGGATCGCCGTGGCCTCCGCATCGCCTGCGACGTTGAGGCTTCGCGACAGCTGGACTCTTGAGTTGCCTATCGAGTCCAGCACCTTCGCTACTGGGCCCTCTGGCCATCCATGGTAGTAGATGGCCTGGTGTAGCGCATGCCCCCTGATGGGATGTGGGACGTACGATAGCTCTCGGTCCTCTGCAATACCCAGGTAGGACGCCCCACCCCACCACACCTGAGCTTCGAATGAATTGCGCTCGAACGGATCTTCGGACGACTCGGCGAAGAGTTGGGCGGCGACAGGATGAGCTCTGATGTGCTTGAGGTACCTTTCCGTCAAAGGACGGCGTTGCTCAACCGTGCCGCCCAGCGGCAGGATTGCGCCGTCCTTGTGAAGCGAGTCGAGAGCTTGGTCTTCTTCCAACCAAGTGTTCATGAACGTGGGCAACACCCGGATCGTGTCCGCAAGCACCACTTGTTCCAGCGTAGCTAGAAGACTCATGACGCTAGCGGCAGTCGACGATCCCGTTCGGACTACTGGCTCATGCCGGCTGAGGTCGAACCAAGCTGCGTCGTCGCCAGCTTCTTCCGAGCGGACCACCGCGTGCACCGCCTCTTGCAGGAGCCAGTTGTCGGCGACGATGTCAATAGTGGGCGATTCAGCGCCCATGGCGTATCACCTCGCTGGTTTAAGGCTTCCGAATATAGCGGAGGGCAGCCCAACGTCTTGCCAATCAGCTGCGAAGGCGCGCGCTCTGCGACGGCTTCTTGTGACCGAGGTGGTCCGACCCATCGTGAGTTCTCTTTTCACCCCGCG
>JBNJGB010000039.1:41821-60579 GCA_051747385.1 Myxococcota bacterium | reverse complement strand
TGCCCTTGCCTGCTCTCGGACGCGCAGAGTCCATCGTTTCCGAGCGGGTGGATTCCGGCGCCGGGCGTCGTGCCGCCGCGCGGCCCACGCTTGTCCGACGTTGCGATTGCCCTGCTTCGAGAGCCGCCGACGTTGACGGCGCCGGGTCGGGCGCTCTAAGCATGGACGGCATGTCCAACCGCCCGCTCATCGCTCTCAGCCCCAACGAGTTCCCTGCGGAGGAGCGCAAGTTCTACAAGAACAAGCCGCTCGAGTACGGGGAGGCCACCATGGCGGTCGCGGTACGTCGCGCCGGGGGGCTCCCGGTCATGCCGTATCGGGCCGGGCTCACGGACGACCAGGAGCTCGCCCTGCAGGCGGAGGCGGTGATGTCCCGGCTGGAGGGCCTCCTGCTGACCGGCGGGGCCGACGTGAGCCCCCTGTCCTACGGCGAGGAGCCCCTGAAGGACGCCTGGCGGGGCGACCTCCAGCGGGATCGCTGGGAGATCGCGCTGTACAGGGCCGCCGTGAAGCTCGGACGTCCCGTGCTGGCGGTGTGCCGGGGAGCGCAGGTGGTGAACGTCGCCGAAGGCGGCACCCTCTGGCAGGATCTCGTGACCCAGCGCGAGGGATCCAAGGTGCACCGCAGCCAGGAGCTCTACGACACCCTGTCGCACGACGTGCGGATCGCCCCCGACAGCGAGCTTCACGGCTTGTTCGGCGACGAGCCGCACCACGTGAACACCGTCCACCACCAGGGGCTGAAGGACATGCCTGCGTGTCTGCGGGAGACGGCCTGGTCGCCGGAGGGGATCGTGGAGGCCTTCGAGCGCGAGGGCTCCCCGTGGGTGCTGGGGGTCCAGTGGCACCCGGAGTGGATGCTCGATCGTCCGAGCCAGCTACGCCTCTTCGAGGCCCTGGTGGCGCGCGCCCGACGGGTGCGGGGAGGGTGAGGGCTGCGCTCCCGGCGGCGGTCGTGCTCGCGTTCGCGCTGCTCGCGGCGTGTGCGGAGGGCGCGCCCCCTGCCGAGGAGGCGCCGGCGGCTCGACCGTTACCGCCCGGAGAGGCGCTGCCGCCGGCCGTGGACGCGATGCTGTACGGGAGCGGCCAGTCCTGTCGGAGGGACGCCGAGTGCGCGGGCCGGGTCTGCTACTTCGGCTCGTGCATGGGGCTGCTCCTGGTGGACCAGCGCTGGATGCAGGAGCGGATCGGCGCCGCCCTGGTGGAGGCCGCGGAGGGCCGCCCGGAGCTTCGCGAGCGCCTCGTGGAGCACCTGGTTCGCGTCCTCCGCCGCGAGGACACGGATCTGGGCTATCGGGCGAGGGCCCTGGTGGGCCTGGAGGGTCTGGGCGCCCTGGAGCCGATCCGGAAGTTGCTTCAGCGCGCCGAGGACGAGCGCCTCGAGGCCGCCGCGGCCCTGGCGCTCGTCCGGCAGGGGGAGGCGGCGGGTCTGCCCATGGTCCGCGCCCTCACCGAGCACGAGGAGCCGGCCATCGCCGTCGAGGCGCTCCGGGCCCTGGGGCGGAGCGGCCACGACGAGGCCCTGGAGCCGCTGCTGCGGACGCTGAGTCCGGCGCTCGACGGGATGCTGCTCCGGGCCGCGATCGACGGTCTCCGGACGCTCGGGGATCCGCGGGCCATCCGGCCGCTCGTGGACTTCCTGGAGGACGCCCCGGGCTATCTGCGCCACCGGACGGTCAGCGCCCTCCGGGATCTGAGCGGCGCCGGGCTGGGGCTGGACGAGGCATCCTGGCGCGCCTGGATCGAGGAGCACGACCCGCCGCGTCCGCCCCAGGTCGTCCTGCGGGAGTGGTCGCCGGAGGGAGAGCTGGGGTTGCCGACGCCATGAAGTCGAGATCACCATCCAATCGCCCCGTGGCGCGCACTGGTCTCAGGAAGAGCGCCGCGGGCGCTCGGAGCTGGACGCGACCGCCGCTGCGCACGCCCGCGGCGCTGCCCGGAGACGACGACGAGGAGGCCCGCTTGGACCTGGACTTCTTCCAGTACGTCGGCACGTATCGGCTGATCTCCGAGGTGGCCGAGGGCGGTATGGGCAAGGTGTTCCTGGCCGAGCAGCTCGGGGTCAGCGGTTTCACGAAGACGGTCGGAATCAAGACGATCCGCCGTGAGCTGATCGACAGCGGCCTGTTCCGCGACCTGTTCATCGCGGAGGCCAAGCTGGTGGCCGACCTGGTGCACGAGAACATACAGCAGGTGTATCAGCTCGTGGACATGGCGGGTTCGTTCGCCATCGTCATGGAGTGGGTCCACGGCGTGACCTTCGAGGACATCAACTCACGGCTGGACGAGAGGAACGAGTACCTGCCGCCGGAGCTGGCGGTGTTCGTCACGAGCCGCGTGGCCCGCGCCCTGTCCTACGCGCACGAGAAGCGCGGCCGCGACGGGCGGCGCCTGAACGTCGTCCACCGGGACGTGAGCCCGGTGAACGTCTTCGCGAGCTGGCAGGGCGTGGTGAAGCTCGCCGACTTCGGGATCGCCAAGACGCTGCGCGTGGAGGGGCCCGACGAGCAGCAGCAGATCATGGGCAAGGTGCCGTACATGGCGCCGGAGCAGGGCATGGGCCTGGAGACGGATCACCGCACCGACATCTTCGCCCTCGGGCTGGTGCTCTTCGAGATGCTCACCGGCGAGCAGCTCTATCCCGTGGAGACCGTCGAGGAGGTGATGGAGCTGCACCGGGGCAAGCCCATCCCCTCGCCCCGGGACTGGAACCCGGCCATCCCGGCGGAGATCGAGCCCATCCTGGAGCGCCTGCTCGCCCGCGACATGAACGCGCGCTATCAGCACGCCCACCAGGTCGTCCGCGATCTGGAGGTGTTCATGTACAGCGGCGGGTACGGCCCGACCAACGAGAAGCTCGCCGACTACCTGGACGGTCTCTTCCCGGAGGTCGACAAGCACCGCCTCCTCCCCGAGGAGATGATCCGGCCGCAGTAGCGCTGGCGTACCGACCGCATCTCGCCACGTGGTCGTGGACGTGGTCGGCCCCACCGGCCAAGGCGTTCCGGTCCCATGGGGAGTGTATTCGGGATCGGGCCTCGTCGTGCTGCCGGCGCCGGTGGAGCGGGAAGTGACCGCCGGGGGCGGCGGTACAACTGCATCTTCCCCGTGTGCTCCGCGCCTTCGCGGCTTGGCGCCTTGGCGCGAGCCCTTTCGAGCCGGAGATGGGGTGAATCTTCGACGGCCGGGCCCGTCCGTGGTGACGTATCCCCGACGTACGGGAGGCGTCCCATGTCACGCAGCATCCCCCTCGGCGCTCTGCTCCTCGTCCTGGTCCTGGGCGCGTCGGCGCCGGCCGTACGCGCCGACACGGTCTCGGTCTACGCCGGCGCCGGCCCGCGCTGGCGCCCCGACACCGTCGAGGCGGTGGGCACCACGCAGCTGTCCTGGAGCACGGGCGACTGGTCCGACGTGAGCCTGGCGCTCCACGGCTTCCTCGGCGGGCCGGGGGAGGGCCCCGTGGACTTCGCGGGGGGGAGCCTGGCGTTCCACCTGCGGCCGCCCATCCCGGGTCCCATCGGCGTGGAGGCCGGCGTGGGCGCTGGATTCCTCGACCGCACGCTGCGCCGGCACGGCGTGGAGGACAACCTGCTCGTCCTCAGCGCCGAGGCGGCCGTGACGGGGAGCCTCGGGCCCGCGAAGCTCCGCCTGTCCTGGCAGCGCGCCCTGGGACGGGAAGACGGCGAGGCCGCGCGCTCCTGGGGCTCCCAGGTGATGCTGATGCTCGGCTTCGGGATCTGAGCCGAGCCGGCGGCGCTACCGGAAGAGCTGGGAGATCGAGTCGCCGTCGTGGATCCGGCGGATGGCCTTGGCGAAGAGCGTCGCCACCGATCGCACGCGGAACTTCTCCGACCACTTCCCCTGCAGCGGGATGGTGTCGCAGAAGACGAGCTCCTCGATGGCGGAGTCCTCGAGGCGTCGCACGGCCTCGCCCGCCAGCACCGGGTGGGTGAACGCGGCGGTCACCGAGATGGCGCCCTTGTCCTTGAGGAAGTTGGCGGCCTCGATCAGGGTCCGGCCCGTGGAGACCTCGTCGTCGACGATGACGGCGTGCATCCCGTCGACGTCGCCGATGAGGTGCGCGGGCTTCGGCTTCTCCGAGTCGTCCTCGCGGCGCTTGTCGATGATGGCCATGGGGAGGTTCATGCGGTTGGCGTACCGGCCGACCTCCTTGGCCTCGCCCGCGTCGCCGGCCACCAGGACGGTCTTCGAGATGTCGTTCTGCTTCAGGTAGTCCGTGATGATCGGGACGGCCTGGAGGTGATCGACGGGGATCCGGAAGAAGCCCTGGATCTGCGGGGCGTGCAGGTCCATGGTCACGACGCGGTCGGCCCCCGCCGTCTCCAGGAGGTCCGCCATCAGCCGCGCGGCGATGGAGATGCGCGGCTTGTCCTTCTTGTCGGATCGCACGTACGGGAAGTACGGGATCACGGCCGTCACCCGCCCCGCGGAGGCGTGCTTCAGCGCGTCGATGGTGACCAGCAGCTCGATGAGCCCCTCGTTGACGGGTGGGCAGCTGGTCTGGATCACGAAGACGTCGCATCCGCGGACGTTCTCGTTCACCTTCACCATCAGGTTCTCGTTCGAGAACTTGATGACCTCCGACTGCCCCAAAGGCACGTCGAGGATGGAACATACCTGCGCGGCCAGCTCCGGGTGGGAGCGACCCGAGAAGATCTTCATCGGTCCGTTCAAGGCGATACCCCGGCGCAACATCGGCGGCGTTGGTACCGGTCGCCGACGCCCGTGTCAACGACGACGACGCGGGGCCCGGTTTCCACCGCGACGGCGCCCCGAGAGCAGCCTTGACGCAGCAGGGGTGGCGGCGTAGACACGCGGCGACCGCACGGCTCGCCGTCGGGAGCGCCCCGGCCGGGTCGTGCCATCCGCCCCAGCGGACCCACGTCGACGAACTCCGGAGGGACGACATGAGCGACCCCTATCAGGTGCCCAGCCACGGCGAGAAGATCACGGTCGAGGAGGACGGCAGCCTGTCCGTCCCCGACAAGCCCATCATCCCCTTCATCGAGGGCGACGGGATCGGTCCGGACATCTGGGCAGCCACGAAGAAGGTCATCGACGCGGCGGTCCGCAAGACCTACGGCGGGGACAAGGCCATCGCCTGGTACGAGGTCTTCGCCGGCGAGAAGGCGAACGACGAGGTCGGCGAGTGGCTGCCGGCCAGGACCCTCGAGCAGATCACCGAGTACATCGTGGCCATCAAGGGCCCGCTCACCACGCCGGTGGGCGGCGGCTACCGGAGCCTGAACGTCTCCATCCGCCAGCAGCTCGACCTGTACGCCTGCATCCGGCCGTGCCGCTGGTTCGAGGGCGTACCGAGCCCCGTGAAGAAGCCCGGCGACATGGACGTCGTCATCTTCCGCGAGAACACCGAGGACGTGTACTCGGGCATCGAGTTCCGCGCCGAGACGGACGAGGCCGAGAAGGTCGCCGACCTCCTGCGCTCCATGGGCAAGACGGTCCGCGAAAAGTCGGCCATCGGCGTGAAGCCGGTCTCGGCCTTCGGCACCAAGCGCCTCGTGCGCAAGGCCATCGAGTACGCCATCGAGCACGGGCGGAAGTCGGTGACGCTGGTGCACAAGGGCAACATCATGAAGTTCACGGAGGGCGCCTTCCGTGACTGGGGCTACGAGCTCGCGCGCGAGGAGTTCCCGGAGCAGACCATCTCCGAGGACGAGATGTGGGACAAGCACGACGGCAAGCTCCCCGAGGGCAAGATCCTCGTCAAGGACCGCATCGCGGACATGATGTTCCAGCAGCTCCTGCTGCGGCCCGCCGAGTACGACGTCGTGGCGACGCTCAACCTCAACGGCGACTACCTGTCGGACGCGGCGGTGGCCCAGGTGGGCGGCCTCGGCCTCGCCCCCGGCGCCAACGTGGGCGACCAGGTCGCCGTCTTCGAGGCGACCCACGGCACCGCGCCGAAGTACGCCGGCATGGACAAGGTCAACCCCTCCAGCCTCCTCCTGTCCGGCGTGATGATGCTCGACCACCTCGGCTGGACCGAGGCGGCGGCGAACGTCATCGAGGCCATCGGCGAGACCATCGCCCAGAAGCGCGTCACGTACGACCTCGAGCGGCAGATGGAGGGCGCGACGAAGCTCAAGTGCTCCGAGTTCGCCGACGCCATCGTCGAGAACCTCGGCTAGTCGGAACGGAACACACCCCTCCCTGCACGGAGAGCAATCAGGATGAACATCCACGAGCATCAGGCGAAGGAAGTGCTCCGCAGCTACGGGATCCCGGTCCCGGCGGGGCAGGTCGCGTTCACGGCGGCCGAGGCCGAGCAGGCCGCCAAGCAGCTGGGCGGGGACCTCTGGGTCGTCAAGGCCCAGATCCACGCCGGCGGGCGCGGCAAGGCCGGCGGCGTCAAGGTCGTCAAGTCCGTGGCGGAGGTCCACGAGGCGGCGAACGCCATGCTGGGCTCCACGCTGGTCACGCACCAGACCGGGCCCCAGGGCAAGGTGGTCAACCGGGTCTACGTCGAGGAGGGCTGCGACATCGCGTCCGAGCTCTACCTCGGGGGCGTGGTCGACCGCGAGGCCGACACCGTGAGCTTCATGCTGTCCACCGAGGGCGGCGTGGAGATCGAGAAGGTGGCCGCCGAGACCCCCGAGAAGATCGCGCGCATCGTCACCCATCCTGGCGTCGGCCTGCAGCCGTACCAGGTGCGGAACGCGGCCGAGCAGCTCGGCCTCGACGCCAGGCTGGCGCGGCGCATCACGGCGTTCGCGCAGAAGCTCTACAAGGCGTTCGTCGAAAAGGACGCCAGCATGGCGGAGATCAACCCGCTGGTGGTCACCGGTGGGGGCGACGTCATCGCCCTGGACGCCAAGATCGGCTTCGACTCCAGCGCGCTGTTCCGCCACAAGGACATCGTGGAGCTCCGAGACCTCACCGAGGAGGAGCCCTCCGAGATCCGGGCCAGCGAGCACGACCTCAGCTACATCAAGCTGGACGGCGACATCGGCTGCCTGGTCAACGGCGCGGGGCTGGCCATGGCCACCATGGACATCCTCAAGCACTTCGGGGGCGAGCCGGCGAACTTCCTCGACGTGGGCGGCTCCGCCACCACGGAGAAGGTGACCGAGGCGTTCCGCATCCTCGTGGGCGACGACGTGAAGGCGATCTTCGTCAACATCTTCGGCGGCATCATGAAGTGCGACACCATCGCCAACGGGCTGGTGGAGGCCGCGAACACGCTGCACCTCGACGTGCCGCTCGTCGTGCGCCTCGAGGGCACCAACGTGGAGCTCGGCAAGAAGATCCTCGCCGACTCGGGTCTCACCATCACCAGCGCGGACTCCATGGCCGACGGGGCCGAGAAGGCCGTCGCCGCCGCCAACAAGTAGGAACGGCGTCCCGCCGGTCGGGTCGAGCCCGGCCGGCGGCGCGCACCCAGGAGGACAACGTGGCCATCTACGTCGACGAGAACACCCGGCTGGTCGTCCAGGGCATCACCGGCAGCGCCGGCGCCTTCCACACCCGCCAGATGGTGGAGTACGGCACGAACGTCGTCGCCGGCGTCACGCCGGGCAAGGGCGGGCAGAAGTTCGACGACTCCATCCCCATCTTCAACACCGTGAAGCAGGCCGTGGACGAGGCGGGCGCCAACGCCACCGCCATCTACGTCCCGCCGCCCTTCGCCGCGGACGCCATCATGGAGGCGGCCCACGCGGGGGTGAAGCTCATCGTGGCCATCACCGAGGGCATCCCGGTGTTGGACATGATGCGCGCCAAGCACTTCCTCAAGGACCATCCCGACGTGCGCCTGGTGGGGCCCAACTGCCCCGGCGTCATCAGCCCGGGCAAGGCCAAGATCGGCATCATGCCGGGGCACGTCCACAAGGCCGGCCGGGTCGGTGTCGTGAGCCGCTCCGGCACGCTGACCTACGAGGCCGTCGGCCAGCTCACGGCGCTGGGCATCGGCCAGTCCACCTGCGTGGGCATCGGCGGCGACCCGGTGAACGGCACCGACTTCATCGACGTCCTGTCGGCCTTCCAGGCGGACGACGAGACCGACGCCGTCATCATGATCGGCGAGATCGGCGGCACCGCGGAGGAGCAGGCCGCGGCGTGGGTGAAGGAGAACTTCACCAAGCCCATCGTCGGCTTCATCGCCGGCGTCACGGCCCCTCCCGGCAAGCGCATGGGCCACGCCGGCGCCATCATCTCCGGCGGTAAGGGCACCGCGGCCGACAAGATCGCGGCCCTCGAGGACGCGGGCGTGAAGGTGGCGGAGAACCCCTCCGTCATGGGCACGGCCCTGCAGTCCCTCCTGTAGCGCAGCCGTGGCTCGGGCCTCCAGGCCCGGGCTCACCCCGACAGCCTCCGGTCCGACGAGCGGGCCGGGGGCTTTTTTGACGTTCCACGTCCCACCACGACCCAGACCAGGAGACCATCCGATGGCGACCGAGCGCACCCTCGCGATCATCAAGCCCGACGCCGTGAAGGCGGGCCACGCCGGGAACATCCTCTCTATGATCGAGGCCGAGGGCTTCGACATCGTGGCCATGAAGAAGGCCCGGCTCACCAAGGAGCAGGCCGAGGGCTTCTATCACGTCCACGCGGAGCGCCCGTTCTTCGGCGAGCTCGTGGAGTTCATGAGCTCCGGCCCGGTGGTCCTGATGATCCTGGAGGCCGAGGGCGCCATCAAGAGGTGGCGTGACCTCATGGGCCCGACCAACGCCGAGGAGGCCCCGGCGGACACCGTCCGCGGCAAGTACGGCACGGACATCGGCAAGAACGCCGCCCACGGCTCCGACGCCCCGGACACGGCCGCCTTCGAGACGTCGTACTTCTTCTCCTGCTTCGAGCGCGTGTAGCGCCCACGCCGCAGGCACGCGACACGACCCCGGCGCCGGTGACGGTCCGGGGGCGTCGTGCGTCCGGGGGCTCGACGCGTCGGCTGGTCCAGCCCGGCGGCGCACCGCGAAGCCGAGCGCCCACAGCACGCCGAGGGCGAAGGGCGGGGCGCAGGGCAATCGAAGAGTCGGACAAGTGAGGGCCGCGCGGCGGTGCGGCGCCCGGCGCCGGATTCTATCCCCTCGGAAACGAAGGATTCTGCGCGTTCGAGAGCAGGCAAGGGCACGGGCAAGGGCAAGGGAGGGCGGTCGACTTTGCGACCGCCCTGGGGCGGGGCGCCGAAATGCTTGACGGGTTCCGGGGGCGGGGGATATTCCTCGGATGCTCATCGAGATCGGCTGAGGGACAGGCCCTGTGACGCCGAGGCAACCACCCCACGGGGGGCAGGTGCCAAATCCTGCGGTTGGACCCGGTCCATCCGGAAGATGAGCCCCCGAGGAGACGCACGGTTCGCGTACTCGAGAGGGCTCACCCTCTCGGCGGATCACCGACCCGGGTCGATGGGCGCTCACCCGAGACCCTGGAGTACGGAATGTCCGCCACACCCCTTCGCCCCGAGTGCACCTGCACCTCCGGGACCTCTCCGCCCTCGCTCGTGCGTCCCCGGCTCGCCCTCGTCGGCGCCGGACACGTCGGCTGCGCACTCCTCGACCTCCTCATCGCCTCGGACGTGGACCTCGTCTCCGTCGCCGACAGCACCGCGACCGTGGCTACGACCGACGGCCCCGCGATCACGGCGTGGAAGCGGGCCGGGCGTCCGCTCCGCGAGTGGGCGGAGCCCCCGGGCTTCCGCGAGACCGCGAACGTGATCTGCTTCGCCGCCCCGACCCTCGTGGAGCGCGGCCCCGCGGACGCGCGCTGGATCCGCCGGCGGCTGGAGGAGGGCGTCCGGGTCGTCACCGCCGCGAAGCACGTCCTCTGCGCCGATCCCGGGCTCGCCCGCCACCCGCTGTTCGGCTTCCACGCCGCCCTCGGAGGCGCCGGGCGGAGCATCCAGCGCGACCTCCGCTGGCTCCGGGAGACCTGGCGCTACGTCGCGATCACCGGCAACGCCTCGACCACGACCATCCTCACCACCGCCGAGGCCGGCGGCACCTTCGCGGACGGCGTCGACCGCGCGCGCCGGGCCGGCGTGCTGGAGCCCGATCCCGAGCTGGACTTCCGGGGCGTCGACGCCGCGACCAAGCTCGCCGCGGTCGCCAGCATCCTGACCGGCCGGCCCCACGATCCCCTGCAGATCGAGGCCCCCGACATCCGGGGCCTGGACCCGGAGTGGATCCGCGACGCGGCCGGGCGGGGCGCCACGACCCGGCTGGTCGGGCGCATCGCGCGGGGAGAGCCGCCGCGGCTGGCCTACGAGCGGGTCCGGCGCGGCGACGTCCTCGCGGCCCCCGCCACCTCGGCCGCCTACGTCGTCGACGACCTGGTCTACGCCGGCGAGGGGTTCGGCGCCGGGGGGACCGCCCGGGCCCTGCTGGACGACGCGCTCATCGACCACGTCGGGCCGTGAGTCGGTAGGAGGCCGCGCACGACCCCGGCACCCGGGCCTTGCCACGCGCCGGGGTCGTGCCCCATATGGGGGCCATGCATCATGCCACCACAGCGGACCACGCCGGGCTCCCCGACCTCAAGAACCTGACCCGCGACGCGCTCCGGCGCTGGGTGCAGGAGAGCCTGGGCGAGCGCGCCTTCCGTGGCGACCAGATCTTCCAGTGGATCCACGGGCGGGGCGCGCGGGGCTTCGACGGGATGACGAACCTCTCGAAGGCGCTCCGGGAGCGCCTCCCGGAGGTGGCGCACCTCGGCGGGCTGGCCCTGGACGACGTCCGGACGGCCTCCGACGGCACCCGCAAGCTGCTGCTCCGGACCGCGGACGGTCACCGCATCGAGTCGGTGGTCATCCCCATGAACGAGGGCCGGCTCACCCAGTGCCTGTCGAGCCAGGTGGGCTGCAAGATGCGCTGCGACTTCTGCCTCACGGCGCGGATGCCCAAGCGTCGCGACCTGACCGCGGCGGAGATCGTGGACCAGGTCCTCTGGGCGTCGGAGGTCGTGGGCGACGGCGAGCGCCTCCACAACCTGGTCTACATGGGCATGGGGGAGCCCCTCGACAACTACGGGCGGGTGGTGGACTCGATCCGCATCCTCCTGGACGAGAAGGGGCAGAACTTCTCCGGCCGCCGGATCACTGTCTCCACCAGCGGCGTCGTCTCGCGGATCCCGGACCTGGGGCGGGACGTGCCGGTGAACCTGGCGGTCAGCCTCAACGCCTCCCACGACGCGCAGCGGGCGCGGCTGATGCCCCTGGACCGCAAGTGGGACATCGCCAGCCTGCTCGCCGCCCTCGACGAGTTCCCGCTGCCGCCGCGCCGCCGCATCACGGTCGAGTACGTCCTGCTCGGGGGCGTGAACGACACCGACGCCGACGCCCGCCGCCTGGTGAAGCTGCTGGCCCCGCTGAAGACGAGGATCAAGGTGAACCTGATCCCCTTCAACCCGTGGCCCGGCGCGCCCTACGAGCGACCCGCCGCGGGCCGGGTGGACGCCTTCGGCCGCGCGGTGCGCGACGCGCACTACAACGTGACGGTCCGCTACTCGAAGGGCGACGACATCGGCGCGGCCTGCGGCCAGCTCGACGGCGAGGCCGTGGCGGCCTGACCCGGCGAGGGGACTACTCCTTCAGGTGATCCACTTCGGGGCGCTCCCCGCGGAGCCAGGCGTCCGCCGCCTCCTCGACTGCCGGATTCCGGACGTCGCCCCGCGCCATCACCTCGTGCTCTCCGAAGCGGTGGGGCTGCCAGTCGAGGGGGAGCAGCAGGTCGCGATCCTCGCGGAAGTACTGCTCCAGGTACCAGTCGAGGAAGTCGAGGCAGAGGTCGAGGGTCCCCCCCGGCGTGAGCGCGCCCGTCTCGGGGATGGTCTTGGCCGCCTGCATCTCGTAGGCGAGCGTCCGATCGCTCCGCTCCAGGAGGAAGGTGACCACGACGGTCTGCTCCTCCAGGCGTCCCGAGACCGTGAAGCGCTCGTCGCGGAGCCTGGCGCCGTGGCGCTTGTTCAGGGTCTCCACCACGCGGGCGCTCATCTCGGCGGTCATCAGCGGTCGGGCCATGGCGTCCTCTCTCCCCGGCGTCTCGAAGGGCACGTGCCTACCCCGGAGCCACGCCCCGGATCAACGTGAAGTCCCCCGGGGACATTTCGGGAGGGGGCTACGCGACCTGATCGAGGCGCAGGAGCAGGCGCGGCGTGGTGTCCCGCGGGCCGCAGGGGACCACCTTGACCCCGGCGGGACGGAGCGCCGCCTCCACCGCCTCCAGGCCGTGCCGGGTCCGGAGGCGCTCCACCTCCACGAGGGCCTCGGCCAGGGGGTTGTCCACGCCCTCGGGTGGAGACTCGAAGGCCGGGTCCGCCGGGCAGAGCACCACGACGGCGTGCCGGTGCCGCCGGGCGCCCAGGGCCGCGCGACGGAGAGCCTCGATGTCGTCCGCCGTGGCAAGGTCGGAGATCACGACCAGGGTGTGCGGCCCGCCGCGGGTGCGGAGGATCCGCTCCACGGCCTGCTCCAGGCCGTGCGCCTGGCCGCCGGGCCGGGGCGTGGGATCGAGGGGCAGGGGGACGCCGGCGTGGCGGCAGAACGCCCGGTAGGTGGCGTGCCGGGGCTCCCGAGCGTACGCCTGCGTCGGGATCGCGAATCGTCCGGGACGCCGGGCGCCCCGAAGCTCCTCGAGGCGCCGCTCCACGGCGTGGAGGAGGCGCGCCTCGTCCCAGGCCACGTGCCGCGGCCCGGCGTGGCGCACCAGGCGCCCCGGGAGGCGGAACGAGCGGCGCTCCTGGGCTTCGAACCAGCGGCCCACGGCCTCCACCAGCTCGCGATCGGTCACCTCGGTCCGATCCTCGTGGAGGAGGTGGTGCACCTCCTGGACGCCCTCGAGGATGCGAAAGCGCTGGCCCGAGGAGGAGGAGGGTGGGACGTGCATCCGGACGCGCTCGTCGTGCAGCAGCAGGCCGACCCGATCTCCCCGGGCGAGGAGCAGGTGGGCCAGGTTCCAGGCGGTCTCGATGGCGAAGTCGATGCGCGTGCCGCCGGGCGGTCCCCAGTACATGCTCGGGGAGACGTCCAGCACGAGCCAGGCGCTCAGCATGCGATCGGACTCGAACTCCCGGCTGATGAGCTTCCCGCGGCGCGCCGAGGCCCCCCAGGCGATGTGCTTGAAGGGATCGCCCGGCTGGTGATCGCGGAGCTCGCGGATCTCCATGCCGAAGCCTCGGCGGCGCGCCCGGCTCAGCCCGGCGCGATCCTGGAGGGCGGCGCGTGTCGCCTGGAGCGGCGCCTCCTCCCGCAGCGGGAAGCTTAGGGGGAGCACGGACAGGGACAGGCGGTGGGGCACCCAGCCGCGGAGTTCCAGGAGGCCGCCGGCGACGAAGGCGTCCACGTGGAAGCCGTGGAGCCAGGCGTGGCCAACGCGCGGCGAGGACATGGAGAGCACGTAGCCGTCCCCGCGGGGCTCGACCTCCGCCTGCAGCGGGGCCACGGCGCCCGCGGAGAGCTCCAGCCCGCGCAGGCGGTGGCGCAAGGGGCCTTCGAGCGTCACGGTGCGCCGGAGCGTGCGGGCGACCCGGACGCGGGCCTGCGCGCCGTCCATGTGCACGCGGAGATCGCCCCGGCGCAGGGCGTGTGCGACCACCCGCGCCTCGGCGGCGGCCCACACGAGCCCCAGCAGCATGGCGCCGCCCATGATGGTGAGGACGGGCAGCCCGGCGACGAGGCCGGAGCCCAGCACGGACAGCCCGCCGGCCACGAGCCAGCGGCCGACCCGGCCCAGGCGGAGGGTCATCCGCCCTCGGCCCAGGGCACCTCGCCCAGGCACTCCTCCACCACCTGCTCGACCGTCAGGCGATCCAGCTCGGCCTCCGGCGTGAGGATGATGCGGTGGCGGAGGATGTACGGCACCAGCGCCCGGATGTCGTCGGGCAGCACGTGGGCGCGTCCGTATAGGAAGGCGCGGACCTTCGCGCAGCGCATCAGGGCCAGGGAGGCGCGCGGGCTCGCCCCGAGGAGCACGGCCGGGTGCCGCCGGGTCTGTTGGACCAGGCGGACGACGTAGTCGAGGAGCTCCGAGGCGATGTGGATGCGCTCCGAGCGCGCGGCCAGGTGGAGGATCTCCTCCGGCGTCAGCACCGGCCGGACCGCCTCCAGCGGCTCGTTGTACGTGGCCAGGATCCGCCGCTCCTGCGCGAACGTCGGATAGGGGAGCTCCAGCTTGAAGACGAACCGGTCGATCTGGGCCTCGGGGAGGACGTACACGCCCTCTTGCTCCACCGGGTTCTGGGTCGCCAGCACCATGAACGGACTGGGCAGGGCCTCGGTGCGGCCCTCGATGGTGACCTGGGTCTCCTGCATGGCCTCCAGCAGGGCGCTCTGGGTCTTCGCGGGGGCGCGGTTGATCTCGTCGCCCAGCACCACGTGCGCGAAGATCGGGCCCTTTCGGAGCACGAAGGTGTTGTCCTTCAGGTTGAGGACGTTGGTGCCGGTGATGTCCGCGGGGAGCAGGTCCGGCGTGAACTGGATGCGCGAAAACCGGCAACCCAGGGTCGTGGCGAACGCCTTCACCAGGGTGGTCTTGGCGATGCCCGGTACGCCCTCGAGCAGGACGTGCCCCCGCGCGAACAGCGCGATGAGGAGGAGGTCCGTGGTCTCCGGGGCGCCGACGTAGACGTGGGCGATCTCCCGCCGCACCGACTCGCGGATCTGCGCCGCCCGACCGATCTCTTCCGCCGACGGGGCCTCCGCGTCAGCGGGCGGGCCCGCGGGGGCGTCAGCTTCGTTCCGGCCGTTGCGGGGATCGTGGCTCTGCATGGGCCTTCGGATCGAGGTGACGGGACACGGTCCGCACGTCGCTCAGCAGGCGCAGGAAGCGCTCCGCGCTCACGACCGGTGGCACCGACCGTTGCAAGCTAGCGGCCTCACGGCGTATCCGCAACAGGGCGTTCCGCAGGACGGGGTCGTCGGCCGCGCCCGGCGCCGCGACCTCCGGCGCATGTCGGCTCGGCAGCAGCCCCGGCGCCCCCACCGACCGGGCCAGACGGCCCATCTCCTCCACGAGGGTGCGCGCGGGCTCCACGAAGTCGGCGTCCTGCTGGCCGGCGACGAGGCCCCGGGTCTGCTGGCGGATGGGGGACTCGCTGTGGACCTCGCCGTCGAGGGGCGGATGGTCGGCTGCGCGACGCCTCCGGCGGAGGGCCCCGGCGAGGGCGAGGCCCAGCAGCGCCACGACGATCCCGACCACCCCGTAGACCCACGGGGACACGCCGAGACGCCCGTTCAGACGCTCCAGCGCGCCGTTCAGGTGGGTCACTGCGTCCTCGAGAAGGACCGGCAGGCGCCCCAGCGCTCCCACGCCGGAGCGGTATCCGCCCTCCACCTCGGCGCCGGGGAGGACGAGGGAGACCGCACAGCGCCCGCCCTCGCAGTACAGGCGCATGACGTTCGCCGCGAACTGCTTGTTGCCGTAGAACCGCCGCAGCATCTCGTTGATGAACATGCTGGGATCGGCGATGGCGAGGATGGTCCCCTCGCCGAGGCGGCGCTCCATCACCAGCGCCTCGCGGCCGCCGTCGAACGACAGCACGGCCCGCCCGGCGCCCCGCAGCGCCGCCGGGTAGTTCGCGGCGACCTCCTCCACGTTGAAGAACAGAAAGTGCTCCTGATCCGGGCGGAGCAGAGGGATCCCCTCCTGGCCCTGGTACCAGGTCCCGTGCTCCTCGGGCCCGCCCGGCAGGCGGTGCATTCCCGCCACCTCGAGCAGTGCGTCCGCGCGGCCCCGGTCGTCGGCGACGACCAGGTGTCCCCCGTCCGTGACGAAGGACAGGAGGTCGGCCACGGGCAGAGGCCGGGTCGGATGGAGCCACAGCAGGACGTCGCCGGGGCGCAGGCGATCCAGATCCACGGTGTCGAGCATCTCCAGGTCGACCTTGGCCTCTCCGGCCGTGTCGACGAGGTAGCCGATCCCGTTCCACGCCTCGGCGTCCGGGGCGTAGTCCTCCGCCCGGGCGGGGGAGGCGATCACCAGGACCAGGAGGAGCCCCGCTGCGGCCAGCAGGCGCGCTCCCGGCCGGCTCGCTCGGGGCGCCGGCGTCCCCGACCGTCGGCCATGCACATCTCGGCAGGCGTCGGGCTCGCGCAAAGGCGCCAAGCCGCAAAGGCGCGGGGAATAAACGGAAGATGCAAATGCAGCAGGGCGGCCGGCTGCGGCGGTCACTTGCGACTCCACCGGCGTTCCTCCAGGGCGCCACCGGGGGGCCGGCGTCGGAAAATGAGAAGTGAGTAGGTTTGACCCTGCTCGGACCTCCGGCGTTCCTCCGGAGCGCCACCGGGGGGGCGGCGTCAGAAAATGAGAAGTGAGTAGGTTTGACCCCACTAGGACATCTCCTCGAGGAGGCGCTCCGCCTCGCGGACGTCGTCCAGGGTCGGCGGGGTGGGGCCGAACCAGGCTCGCTCCACGACGGCCCGGAGTCGGGCGAGGCGATCGACGGCGTCGGGCGGCGCGGACCGGGCGCCGCGTGCGGCCTCTGCGGGCGTGTCGAGGCCCCAGCGGAGGGATCCGTCGAACCGCCGCAGGGCGGCTGCGAATACGTCGCGGATCCGGCTCCGGAGCGACACGAGAGCGAAGGTCGCCCCGTCGAGCCGCCCGTCGTGGGGGACGTCCACGGCACGTGCCCGCTCCAGGTGCCCGAGCGCCTCCAGGCGCACGGTCCAGCGTCCCTCGCCCAGCGGTCCGGCCGCGAAAGCCCCGTCCCGCTCGGCCGTGAGGCGCTGGGCCACGGTGCCGCTGCGGGCGAGGGTCACCGCGGCTCCCGGCACCGGACGCCCGGTGTGGGCGTCGACCACGCGACCGGCGATCCAGTCGGGGCGGAGATCCTCGCCGGACGCGTCGGCGACCACGAGGGGAGGTGCGGCGGCGGGGCCGGCGGCGGGCACGCGCTGGCGCCGGCGCCAGCGGGCCCACGCGGCCCCGATCTCCTCCCAGAAGCGCATCCGCACGGCCACCAGCAGCAGGATCACGCCCATGCCCGCCGCGATGGAGGCCAGGTACCAGGCGAAGGGGACCCCGGGCGGGCCGGGCACCGGGATCCGCGCCGGACGGCTGCGAACCGGGGCGCGGACCCCGCCGGACGGCTGGTGGACGGCGCGAACCTCGATCGTGGAGGGTTCGGGGGCGGTCAGCTCGCGAGCCTGTATGGCCGCCAGGAAGACGCCTTGATCGTCGGTGAGGGAGACCGTCCGGGTACGGAGGGCGTCGTCGCCCCCCGACCCTCCCGCCGACCGCGTGACCAGGGCCACCGTGGCGCCGGCCACCGCGCCGCGGTCGTCGGAGAGCCTGCCGCTGAACCGGTAGCGGCCTGTGCGCGGCCCTCCCTCGCGCCCGACGCGGAGGGTGATGCGGGTCGGCCGGAGGACGGTGAGGCTGGCCTCGGCCCGGGCGGGCGCGTGGTGCAGATCCCCCTCCCAGCGGGCCTGGATGTCGAGCGGGCCGGCCCGCCCCAGCGTGTCCGGCCGCACCAGGAACACGACCCGGCCGTCCTCGTCGCTCTCGCCCACCAGCTCCGGACCGTCGGCCACGCGGACGCGCACCGGCACCTGGCCGAGCGCGTCGTCGCCGGCGTGGACGCCGACGCGGATGGCCACGGACTCCCGGTCCAGGCTGGCGACCGGAGGATCCACCTCCACGGTCAGCCACGTGGGCTCGCGCTCCAGGTCCAGCTCGCCCCGGGCCGTGATCGGGCCCCAGGACGCCGTGCCCTCGTAGGAGAGGGTCCACTCCACGCGCTCGCCCACCTCGCGAGCGAGGGCCAGTGCGTCCTCGGCGCCCACCAGCAGCTCGAAGCGGCCTCGCTGGCCGGTCAGGAGGCTCCGGGGCGCCAGGCCCTCGACCTCCGCGTGGACCGCCTGGCGCGCCAGGGGCCGCCCCCGGTCGTCCCGGAGCGTTCCAGTCAGCGCGAGCCCGGCCTGCCGCTTCGTCGCGCGCACCTCCAGGTCGCTGCGGGCCCGGACCCGGACGGACACCGCATCCGCAGCCGGCGGGGGAGCCGAGAGCGAGACCAGCGCCAGCAGGAGCGTGGCCGGGAGGCGCGGGCGAAAGAGGCCCGGACGCCGTCCACCTCGACGGGCGGGGTTCGTCACGGCGCCCAGCATAGCAGGGCGGGGAGCGCCGGCCAGGGGGCGAGCCAGGGCAATCGCAAAGTCGGACAAGCGTGGGCCGCGCGGCGGTACGACGCCCGGCGCCGGAATGCACCCGCTCGGAAACGATGGATTCTGCGCGTCCGAGAGCAGGCAAGGGCAAGGGCAAGGGCAAGGGAGGGCGGTCGACTTTGCGACCGCCCTGGGGAGCGAGCGGGAGGTCGTGGCCAAGGTGGGGGGCCGTTGGTATAGTCCGCCGCCTTTTCGAGCCGGAGATCCTCCATGAGCAGCTTCAGCCCCACCGTCGAGGAGACGCTCCGTGTCGCCCGGATCGGCGGCATGGACGACACGACGCTGATCGCCATCGCCGCCGCCGTGCTGGTCCTGCTGGTGGTCCTCGTGCTGGTCCTGCGCCGCCGGCGCGGCCGCGAGGAGCCGACGGAAGAGGCGCCGGCCGAGACCGGGGTCGCCGAGGCCCGGGAACAGGCCGAGGAGCTTCCGGCCGCTGCGCCCGGCCGGGAGGCCGTGGAGACCCGGGCCGTCGAAGAGGACAAGGCCCTCGAGGCGGAGCGCGCGGCCGCCGAGGCGAAGACCGCCGAAGCCGAGCAGAAGGCGCAGGAGAAGCGTGCCGAGGAGACGGCCGCCGCGGCCGAGGCGAAGAGGGCCGAGGAGGAGCGCGAGCGCGCGGAGGCCGAGC
>JBNJGB010000039.1:0-41721 GCA_051747385.1 Myxococcota bacterium | reverse complement strand
GCCGAGCAGAAGGCGCAGGAGAAGCGTGCCGAGGAGACGGCCGCCGCGGCCGAGGCGAAGAGGGCCGAGGAGGAGCGCGAGCGCGCGGAGGCCGAGCCGAAGAGCCTCCGGGAGGGTCTCGGCAAGACCCGGAAGGAGGGCTTCATCGCGCGGATCAGCCGCATCTTCACGAGCAAGGAGCTCGAGGAGGACGTGGTCGATCAGCTCGAGGAGGTCCTCTTCACGGCGGACATCGGCGTGAAGACCGCCGACCGGCTCCTCGACGCCGTGCGCGGGACATTGTCCGGCCGCGATATGGGCGATCTGGACCGGATCTGGGAGGTCCTGCGCATGGACGCGCAGGTCATCCTCCGCGAGGCGGCGGACAACGACCGCCGCACGGAGCCCGCGGCCGGGCAGCCGCGCGTGATCATGATCCTCGGCGTGAACGGCTCCGGGAAGACGACGACCATCGGCAAGCTCGCCCACCAGCTGGTGCGGGAGGGGAAGGACGTGCGCCTGGTGGCGGGCGACACCTTCCGAGCGGCCGCCGCCGAGCAGCTCGAGCAGTGGGGGCGCCGCGTGGGCGCGCCGGTGTTCCGCGGCAAGGAAGGCGCGGACCCGGGCTCCGTGGTGTTCGACGGCGTCCGTCAGGCCGCGGAGGACGGCGCCGACGTGGTCCTCGTGGACACGGCGGGGCGCCTGCACACGCAGGTCAACCTCATGGAGGAGCTGAAGAAGGTCTACCGCGTCACGGACAAGGCCCTGCCGGGCGCCCCACACGAGGTGCTCCTCGTCCTGGACGCGACGACGGGACAGAATGCGATCCAGCAGGCCCAGATGTTCGGCGAGGCCTGCCAGGTCACGGGCATCGTGCTGACCAAGCTCGACGGCACGGCCAAGGGTGGCATCGTGCTGGGCGTCTGCGACGAGATGCGGATCCCGATCCGCTACGTCGGGGTGGGAGAGCGCGTCGAGGACCTCCGGCTCTTCCAGCCCGACGAGTTCGTGGAGGCGCTGTTCGCGAGCTGAACCGGGCCGCGCGGGGCGCGCGTTTTTCTAACCCGCTGAACACGAACGGGTTTTCGGCGTGTCCTGCATCGCGAGGTCGCCTTGACCGGGCGAGGTGGCCGGGGTACAGTCCTGTCGCCTCGTCCGAGTGCATCGAGGCGCCGTCCCTCCAACCCGGACTCCGGACTGGACGCGTGTTGACGACTCCCTCTCCGCTCGCACAGCGCTCCGTGGTCACGCTCCTCTCGGCCCTCTTGCTGGCGACGGCTCCGGCCGCTGCCCAGACCGATGAGGCCCCCCCCGCGGCGGGGGAGGGGGAAGGCGCCGGGATCGCGGACGAGACCGCCACCACGAAGCCCGCCTCCGAGGAGCTGAAGGGCTCGATCCGCGTCATCCAGCGGCGCCGGGTCCTGCGACGTCACCGCCTGGAGCTCCAGGGCTTCGGCGGCATCGGCGTGGCGGACACCATGTTCCGCCACTTCCGCGCGTCGGGCGCCATGCGCTTCCACTTCGACGAGCACTGGTCCATCGGCGGGAGCTACGCGCACTACTGGGCGGACGAGTCGAGCCAGTTCGACGACGTCACGGACAACTACGAGCTCTTCCCCGAGCGCGCGGCCATGGAGTGGATGGCCGGCGGGAACCTGGCCTACACGCCCATCTTCGGAAAGTTCGCGCTCTTCGGGTCGAACATCGTCCACTTCGACCTGTCCACCATGGTGGGGGGCGGCGTGCTGGAGTCGACCCGGAGCGACGACCTCCGCTGGACGATCACCGTCGGCTTCGGCTGGCGGGTGTTCTTCAACGACTGGCTGGCGTGGACCAGTGAGGTCAAGGACCACATCTACGTGGAAAAGTTCAACGCCGGTGACGAGGTGGTGAACCACGTCGTCTTCCAGACCGGGCTGTCCATCTTCTTCCCGTTCGACTTCGAGTACCGCTTCCCCCGATGACGTACACCCGCCCAGCCCGCCTGGCCCGCGCCGTCCTGCTGGGCGTCGCGCTCCTGGCGTTCGTCCCGGCCGCCCGCGCCCAGTCTCCCATCGAGGGCCTGCCGGCCGTCCGGAACAAGGTCCTGCTGCACGACGGACGCCACGTCCTGGCGCCGACGTTCGGCTTCACCGTCAACGACGCCTACGCGCGCAACTTCCTGATGGGGGCGTCCTGGCGGTATTACATCCAGAACTGGCTCGGCTTCGGGGTCGATGTCATGGGCGGGTTCGGTGCGGACACCGGCCTGGCCGACGACATCGAGTCGGAGCTGAGCACCCCGGACGAGCCCTTCACGCTCAGCACCACGTCTCTCCAGCTGCTGGCGAACGCCGCGGTGGAGGTGGTGCCCCTGGACGGAAAGTTCATGCTCTTCGGGAAGTACCTCACCCGGATGGATCTCCACCTCCAGGCCGGCTTCGGCATGGCGATGGTGAGCGGAGACGGGCGGATCGACGACGAGGTCTCGTTGATGCCGATGTTCGGCCTGGGTACGCGCCTGTACCCGGAGCCCTGGATCGCCGTCGGCGTCCACGTGCGCGACTACATCGTCAACCGCGCGCTCGCCAGTCGCCGGGACGGCTCGATCCCCGGCCGGAGCTTCGGCCACAACTGGATGGTGGGCTTCTCGGTCAACTTCTTCCTCCCCGACGAGCCCGGTGTTCGCCCATGAACGTCTGCACCTTCTCGGCGAGCGTCCCCCGCGTGGCGGCGCTCACCGCGATCGTCGGCGCCCTGTGCGTGCTCGCTCCCGATGAGGCCGCCGCCTCCCACTACCGCCTCCCCGCCGCGGGGCTGGTCACGGAGGCGGAGCACGAGGCCCTCCGCGAGGCCGACGTCGACACGACCCTGGCCCTGTTCGAGGCCGCGGCGAAGGCCGAGGCGCGGCGGGATCTGTCCCGCCGGACGGGGCTCTCCTACGCCCGCATGACCGAGCTGGCGACCCAGTGCGACCTGCTCCGCGTCCGGGGCGTCGGGCCGACCATGGTCCGCCTGCTCCAGGCGGCCGGCGTGCGGCACACGACCGACCTCCGCAAGGCGAGCCCTGCGACGCTGCACGAGCGCATCATCGCCGCGAACGAGGCGCACGGCATCACCGAGGTCCTCCCCGGGGAGGACTCGCTCGGCGACTGGATCGAGCAGGCCCGGGGGCTCCCCAAGGTCCTGGAAGGCGTGCGTTGAGTCCGTTCCGCTGGCTGGCGCGAACCCGCACCCGCCTCGCCGTCGCCGCCGTCGTCGCCTTCGGACTCCTGTTCGGGGCCGCGCTCCCCGTCGCCGACTACGTGCGGCACGCGAGCGACTCGGTGGTGGGGGACATGGGGATCCTCACCCTGTGGCTGTTCCTGCTCCTCACGGGCTCGGTGTGCCTGGGGATCCTCCTGGGCGACCAGATCTTCCCGCACCGCTGGCGGGAGCGCGTGATCCTGGGGGAGTCCGTGGAGATCGCGGAGCCCGAGGATCCGCTGGCGCCGCCCCCGCTGCCTCGCTCCCACATGCTCGGCTTCTCCGCGATCGTGGTGGTGCTGGTGGTCGTCGGCGCCCTGGCCATCGAGGCCATGACCGGAGGCTTCTTCGGCGAGTATCAGCGCGTGGGCAGCAAGCGGACGATCCTCCGCGGCGACAACACCGAGCTGAAGCTGGATCTGATCGGCGAGCTCGCGGACAAGCACCGCGAGCCGCTGGTGCGGGACGCCCTGGAGCTCCTCGACATGGCGTGGCGAGACGAGCGCCAGCCTCCCGAGGTGCGCGACGCGGCCCTCGTGGCCCTGGGACAGCTCGCGGGCTCGCTGGTCAGCTCCGTGGACAGCTGGGTGGAGGAGGGCGTCCGGGACCACTGGGAGATCGACCTGGTGCGCGACCTGCGCCGGCACGTGGCCCCCGACCTGCGCGACGTCTTCGAGTCGTCGCGGCCCGAGACGGCGGCCCACGTGGCCCGCACCCTCGGCAAGCTCCGCGACCGCGAGAGCGTGGATCTGTTCGTGGAGTGGGCGCGGCAGCACGCGGAGGATCCTGGGCCGCCGTGGCTGGGCGCCGTGTCCGCCCTGGGGCTCATCCGGGAGCCGGCGGCCATGAAGCCCCTCTCACGCCTCGCCCCGAAGGTCGCCGGCGACCGCGAGGCCTTCCGCACGCTCGCCTGGGCCATCGGGGAGATCAGCCGGCACTACGTCCCCGAGACGGACGACGACGTCGACGCCTTCTACCCGAAGCTCATCGGGATCTTCGGGGACCTGGCGGACGACGGGCCGATTCAGCGGCGCTGTGATGCCGTGCACGTCCTCGGCAACACGGGCCACGCGGCCATCGCCGACCCCCTCTTCGAGGCGTTCGACGCAGAGGGCGCCGCCGCCACCTGCGAAGTGGGCTACGTGGACCTGGACGCCGAGGCCCCGGAGCTGATCGCCATCGAGGAGCCGCTGCGGCTGCGCATCCTGCGGGGCCTCGGCCTGGTCGCCGTGGGCAACGAGCGGGTCCTGGGCTGGGCCCGCGAGCGCCAGGACGACGAGGAGTATTCGAAGTTCATCCGCGGCCAGCTTCGCGAGGTGATCCGCATGGCCGAGGCCTCGGGCCAGTAGGATCGGTGGGGTCAAACCTACTCATTTTTCATTTTCTGCCGTCGCCGGTGCCACCTCCGCTCCACTGGCTGGGGGGGCCGGGGCCGCTGGCGCTCCATCTCGCATGAGAGGCGACGTGGCGTCGAGGGGCCGCGCTCAGCGCAGAAGGTCGTGAAGCGCTCGGGCCTCGGCGTGATCCGGGTCGTCGCGCAGGACGCCGGCCACGACGAGCCGGGCCTCGTCGACGCGCCCGGTGCGGGCGAGGGCGACGGCGCGGGAGACCCAGAGCCCGGACGGAGGCTCCTCGGCGGCCTCCAGCGCGGCGTCCAGGTGGGTCAGGGCGTCGTCCCAGCGGTCCGCGTGCGCGTCCAGGGTCGCGAGGAGCCGCTCCGCGGCCACGCGCACCGGGGGCGGCACCTCGTCCGGCAGGCCGTCGAGGACGTCCCGGGCCTCGTCTGCCCGCCCCGCCTCGGTGAGCAGGTGTGCCCGGAAGACGCGCGAGCGGGGCGCGGCGTCCTCCTCGGCGGGCCCCAGGGCTTCCACGGCCTGGTCGTGGGCGCCCGTCCGCCACTGCGCCCAGGCGAGCAGCAGCCTGTCCGAGCGCGCCTCGGGGCCGACGTCCGGCCACGTCGCCACCACGTCGGCCCAGCGCCCGTCCCGCGCGGCCTGCCAGGCCACGACGCGGCGGGCGAGGGCGAGCACGGCGGCGCGGCCCTCCACCGGCTGGCCTCTCGGAACCTCCCGTTCCAGGACACGCCGGGCGGGCTCCTGCACGTCCTCCGGCGCAACGCCCTGCTGCCAGTGGGACAGGGCCAGGAGCGTGCGGGCGCGGTCCTCGGTCAGGATGACCTCGGGTCGTCGAGACGGGAGACCGCCTCCGAAGCCGGCCATGGGCTCCAGCACCTCCGCGGCGTCCTCCGCACGACCGAGGCGCAGCAACACGAGGGCCCGGTTGAGGCGCGCCGAGTCGCTCTGCGGGTGACGGTCCAGCTCCTCCTCGAGCAGGCGGACGGCCTGGGTCAGCTCGCCGTCCGCGAGGGCGAGGAGCGCCAGGTTGTTCCATGCCCCGGCGGCCCCGGGATCCAGGGAGAGGGCCTTGCGATAGCGTGCCTCTGCGCGCGGGTGGTCCCCGTCCCGGTGAGCGGCGATGCCCTCGTGCATGGCCACGTCCGCCGTGCGCGGCCCGCAGGCGCCGAGCGCGACGACGAGGAGCAGGGCGGGCAGGCCGGCGGCGCAGGGGCGAGGGTCCATGGCGAGCGTTTACCACGGCCGCGGACGGCCCTACAATCGCGCCCATCCACACCGCACGGGAGGACGACGTGGGCCGGGCGCGGACGTTCGTCGGCATCGCCGAGCTGCTCACCATGGATCCGGGGCTCGGACCCGACGGCGCGGCGGGTGACGATCCGCTGTGGACAACGGCCGCGCGGGCGCTGGGGGTGATCCGAGACGCCGCGGTGGTCGCCGACGCCGCGGGACGCGTGCGTTGGGTGGGCGCGCGGGCGGACGCCCCGGCCGATCCCGACGCGGAGGTGGTGGATCTGGGCGGGGCGGTGGTCCTCCCCGGGCTCGTGGACCCACACACCCACCTCGTCTACGCCGGGGATCGGACGGCCGACTTCGCAGCGCGCTGCGCCGGCCTGAGCTACGAGGAGGTGGCCCGGCGGGGCGGGGGGATCCGCCTCACGGTCCGGGCCACACGGGCCGCCTCCGTGGAGGACCTCGTGGCGCTCGCCCGTCCCCGCCTCCGGGACCTCCTGGCGCACGGCGTGACGGCGGTCGAGATCAAGTCGGGCTACGGCCTCACCCTCGCCGACGAGGTGAAGATGCTCGAGGTCGCACGGCGCCTCGGGGAGGAGGGGCCGGTGCGGGTGATCCCCACGCTGCTCGCGGCCCACATCGTCCCGGACGAGTTCCGCCACGACCGGGCGGCGTACGTGCGCCTCATCACCGACGAGATCCTGCCGGAAGTCCACCGGCGGAGGCTCGCGCGCCACGTCGACGTCTTCTGCGACGCCGGGGCCTACACGGTGGAGGAGACCGTGACCATCCTCGACCGGGCCAGGTCCCTCGGCTTCGGCCTGAAAGTGCACGCGGAGCAGCTCGGCCACACGGGCGGGAGCGCGGCGGCGGCCGGCCTCGGGGCTGTGAGCGCGGACCACCTGGAGCACGTCTCCGAGGCGGACGTCGAGGCCATGGCCGAGGCGGGCACCGTCGCGGTGCTCCTGCCGGGCGCGTCGGCCTTCCTGGGGACGGCACGCCGGGCGCCCGGCCGCAGGCTCGTAGACGGCGGGGTGGACGTGGCCCTGGCTACCGACTGCAACCCCGGCACCTGCCCGTCCCGGCACCTGCCGCTCATGATCACCCTCGGGTGCACGCTGCAGGGCCTTCGGCCGGAGGAGGCCCTGATCGGCGTGACCCGCAGCGCGGCCCGGGCGATCGGCCTGGAGGACGGCACGGGCACCGTCACTCCGGGGGCGCCGTGCGACCTGGCCGTGTGCGACGTGCCCGGGTTCTGGCACATCCCGTATCAGATGGCCGCCAACCCGGTGCGCGAGGTCTGGATCGCCGGCGAGCGCGTCCACGTCGGAAACTGTTGACACCGGTGGAGCGGGGCAGAGCCGATTTCGCCGGAATCGGCGCACGACGGTTCCGTTGGCAGCGCCAGGTGCTGCCGCGCTGGCCCGAAGCGCCAGGAGAGCCGGCGACCGGAGGGAGCCGGCGTACCAGGCGGTACGGCGGCGGGTTCTCGGGCGTCGAGGCTGATGGAAGCGGCCGGCATCCGCGACGTGGAGAGTTTTCCCGGACGCTGCTATCATTCGCATGATGCGGATCCAGCGGAATCGCGTCGCGCCCCGAAACGTCTCCGAGGCCGGACGCGGTACCGCACCGCGTCGGTCCATGCCCGCGAACGAGGGGTCCTGCCATGCGCTCCGTTCCGTCTTTCCTGGCCGTCCTCCTGCTGGCGCTCGGCGCCGGTGCTCCGTCCCATGCGCAGGAGGAGGAGCCGCCGGTCGGCGAGCTGCACGTGAAGATGAACACGCAGTTCGCCAAGGTCTCGGTCGACGGCCACGAGTGGTCCGCGGTCGAGTTCGAGAACATGGGCAAGAAGGCCGTCATCAAGAACCTCGACCTGTCCGAGGAGAAGATCGAGGTGACCCTCACGCCGGTGGATCAGGGCTACGAGGGCGAGACCCTCACGCTCGAGCCGGACGACTTCAAGCGGCGGCGCAGGGGCCGGGTGGTCCACTACGTGGCCAAGCGGACCGTGCGCTTCGACAAGAAGCCGCAGGAGGAGCCCCTGCCGAAGCCGGACGAGGAGCCCGAGCCGGAGCGCGAGAAGGTCGTGCCCGAGCCGGACGAGGACGACCTGCTGTAGCGCTGCGGGTCGCCGCCCTGCTGCTCGTGGCCGCCGGGCCGACCGGCGGGTGCGCCGGCGTGGTGGCGAGCCGCTCCGAGCCGCCCGGCGGCGAGCCGACGACGGCGCACCCGCCGAGCCGGCCCGTCCGCACCGCGCCCCGCCTTCGCGCCACCCGGGTCGAAGCCGTCCTGGCCGACGGCGGACCGTCGCCGATGGACGTCGCCGTGCGCGCGGCGCTCTCGGCTCCCGGCGGTGTCCCGTTGCGCCTCGTGGGCGATGACGGCGAGCACGACGCCGTGGATCTCGTCGTGGACCGCGCCCGACGGCTGGTGCGGGAGGGCGGCGAGCCGGATCTCTTGGACCCTGCGCCCCTCGAGGCGGCGCGCGAAGCTCTTCGTCGGGTCCGGGGCGGCGGCGACGGGCAGGGTGGGGCGGAACCGCCCCCACGGGCGCTCATGGAGCGCGTCGAGGTCCTCGCGTGGCGCCTGGCGTTCGGGGTGGCCCGGGTGCTCGGCGGTCCCCGCGTCTCCGCTGACGCTCCGGAGCGGCTGCCAGGGGAGGTGCTCGCGGATCCCGCGGGCTGGCTGGCTCGCCTGGAGCCCGCGGGTCCCGGCTACGCGGTCCTCGTGGACGCGCTGGCGCGGTATCGTCGCATGGCGTCGGCCGTGGAGGCGCAGGGGCCGACCGGCATCGGCACCGGACGTCGGTGGACGAGGCTGGATCCCGGGGACACGGCGTCACGTGTGGCCCGCCTGCGGGACCGACTCCGGGAGGTGGGCTTCCCCGCACCTCCGGTGGAGGCGGCCGATCGCTTCGGGCCGGCTCTGGAGGCGGCGATCCGGGACTTCCAGCGGCGCCACGCGCTGAGGGTCACCGGCCTCCCGGACGAGGCGACGCTCGAGGCGCTGGCCGTGCCGTTGTCCGAGCGGGTGGCGCAGATCGAGGCTGCCCTGGACCACCTCCGGCGCAACCCGGCGCGGCGACACCCCGATCGCGTCGAGGTGAACATCCCGGCCTTCGGGCTGCGGCTGTTCGAGGGCGACCGCGTGGTGGCCCGCCACCGGGTGGTGGTCGGCTCGAACCGGTGGGCGAACGCCCCCTTCGAGGAGCGGGAGGGCCACCTCGACCGGACGCCGACGTTGGCCAGCCGGATCACGGACGTCGTCCTGAACCCGTCGTGGCACGTCCCGAGGCGGATCAAGGAGCTGGAGCTCGATCCCCGCGCGCAGCGCTACTCGGGCGTCTACGACGACTTCGAGCTCTTCGTCGACTCGCAGGGAGTGGAGCGGGCCGTGCAGCTTCCGGGCCCGGACAACGCGCTCGGGCGAGTGAAGTTCCTCTTCCCGGGGGGAAGGGGCGTGTACCTGCACGACACCCCCAAGAAGCGCCTCTTCGACCGGGTCCACCGCGCCCTGAGCCACGGGTGCGTGCGCGTGGAGGACGCCCTCGACCTGGCGAGGCGGCTGCTGGCCCTCGACCGCCACCCGGTGGGGTGGAGCGGGGCGGTGTCCATCCTGCGCTCGGGCCGCGAGGCGACGGTGACGCTGCACCGGCCGATGCCCATCTTCATCCACTACGTCACCGCCGGGCGCGGGGCCGACGGCGACGTGCGCTTGTACCCGGACGTGTACGGGCGGGGCCCGGCGATCACGGCGCGACCCCTGCCGGACCCGCCGGAGCCGCTCACACGTCGAGGTCCAGGTCCTCGGTGAGTCCCTCGGCCTCGAAGTAGCGGGAGAAGACCGTGTAGACGACCAGATCCTGGTCCGTCTCGGAGATCTCCGCGAATCGGGTCGCGATACGGGCGCCCGCGTCCTCGCCCTCACTTCGGACCACCTCGGCGATGACGGCGACCCGGGTGGGGGTGGGCAGGGGGAGGATGATTCGGAGGTCGAGGAGGCTGCCGGCATCGTAGGGCGCGTCGGCGACGATCTGGGCGCCGGAGCCGGAGAGGTTGATCTCCTGCTCCCGGAACTGATCGTCGGATACGGACGAGCCCATCTGCGCCTCGCGGGCGGCCTCGAGGTCGTCCCCCTCCGCCGCGGCGACGTACACGTTCGCGCGGACGTCGGCGCGGCGGAAGTCCCGTCGATCGCCCTCCTTGACGTCGCCCACCGGCTGGACGGTCAGGCGCTCCGAGTCGATGGGCTCACGGACGACCGCCTTGAGCCGCAGCACCCGGTCGCCCCGCGTGTAGAGCAGGGTGAGGGGCTGGGCGCGGTCGAAGGAGGGCGGCTCCGAGAGGCTGGTGTCCACGTGGAGTCCGATGGCGGTCGCCTTGCTCACCAGCACCCGCGCAGAGGTCACGTAGATGTTGCCCTCTCGGACGGAGACCATCGTGACGAGCTGATCCTCGCCGGGAAGGGGCTTGTCGGGCATTCATCTTCTCCTGGGCAGGGCCGGGCGTCCGCCCGCCAGTTCTCACGGTTCGATCAGACGTCGGAACGCCTTGAGCTGTTCCTTCATGGACTCGCTCGTGTCCCGGAGGGCCTCCAGCGTCTCACGGAGCCCCTCGTAGGTCTCGTCCCGGGCCTCCGGGCTCTCGAAGACCCCTTCCTCGATGTCCGCGAGGAAGTCCTGGCTCAGCGCCACGTCGTTGCGCCAGCCGGAGGCGTAGTCGTTGATGGCCTCGTACAGGCCGACCACCTGCTCGCGGAACTCGGCGTCGCCCACGTCGCCGCCGGCGGGGGCCGCCTCGAGCTTGTCCTGCAGTCGGGACACCTCCGAGCGGAGGCGCTCCAGCTCCGCGGCATACTCGTCCGCGCGGGAGGCGGTCTCCTCCGCCGTCTCGAGGGCCTCCCGCAGGCGGGCGTTCTTCTGCTCCATGCGCTCGAGGTCGCCCCGGACCTGCTCCAGCTCGCCCTCCAGGCGGGTCACCGCCTCGTCGTCTCCGGCCCCGGCGGCGGCCTGCTCCTCCAGGTCCTGGACCTGCTCCAGGAGCCCGGCGATGCGCTTCACGTGGCGCTTGTTCGCCGTGACCAGGTCGTCCTGCTCCTCCTCGAGGGCCTGGACCCGGGCGCGGGCGTCCTCCAGGTGGCCGCGGGCCTCGGCCAGCTCGCCGGTGTCGGCGGCGGCGCTCTCGGCCTGCCTGGAGGCCTCCTCCGCGGCCTTTCGGGCCTCCTCCAGGGACGCCTCGAGCCGCTGGGCGTCCGAGCGTGAGGTCTCCAGCGCTTCCCGGGCCTCCTTCAGCTCGCCGTCGAGCCGCTCACGCTCGGAGCGGGCCTCGTCTGCGGCATTCTCGTGGGACTCCGCGGCGGCCCGAGCCTCCTCGAGCTCTCCGCGGAGACGGTCCAGCTCGCCACGGGCCTCGGAGAGCTCGCCGGCCAGGGACTCGGCCTCGCCTCCCTTCTCGCGGAGGTCCTCCAGGGTCTTCTCCAGCTCGCGGACGCGCTTCTCGGCGGCCCCGCGGGCCTTGGTGGTGGCCTGGAGCTCCTCGTCGAGGTGCTGGCGCGCCTCGCGGGCCTCGGCCAGGTCCTTCTCCAGGGCCCCCAGGCGGTCGGCCCACTCGTCGCGCTCCTCCTCGAGGGCGGCGAGGGCGTCCTTCGTGGCGGCCAGCTCCGTCTGCAGCTCGGAGGCGGTCTCTCCGCGGGCCTCCAGCTCGTCGCGGCTTGAACCCAGCTCGCCTTCCAGGGTGGAGACGCGCTCTTCCAGCGATCGCTTCTCCAGCTCCAGCTCGGCCACCTGCGCGCGGGCCTTGTCCAGGTCGCCCTCGAGGCCCTCGCCGCGGCTGCCGGCGTCCTCGGCCGCCTGCTTCAGGCGATCCCGCTCGGCCTCGGTGCGGGCCAGGGCCTCCTCCAGATCCTCGATGCGGCGCTTGAACGCGGCCACCTCGTCGGCGCTGGCGGTCCCGAGGAGCAGCTCCTTGAGCTCCGCCACCTCCGCCTCTGCGGCCTCGCGGCCCTGGCGGGCCTCCGTGAGCTGGGAGGAGAGGGCGGCCGCCTCCTGGCTCTCCTGGGTGGCGCTCTCGCGCAGGCTCTCCAGCTCGGACTCCATCTGGGCCGAGCGCGACAGCAGGTCCTTCCGGGCCTGCTCGGCCTCCTCCACGCGGCGCTGGAGATCCGCGAACTCGCCGGGCTCCGGCGCGGCGTGGAGCGCCTCCTCCAGACTCTTCACCTCTTCGCGGAGCTCCGACTCCCTCGCCTCGAAGCCCCGTCGCGACTCCTCCAGCTCCCCACGTAGTCCGTCGCGCTCCTCCTCGACCCGGCGGAGATCGTCACGCAAGCCCTCCAGCTCGCCCCGGAGCTCGTCGCGATCGCCCTCGACGGCTTCGCGGGCCTCCCGGGCCTTCTCCTCGGCCTGCTCGACCTTCGCGCGGAGCTCCTCGTTGTCCTCCTCGAGGAGGGAGACCATCTCCTCTGCCGTGCGGGCGGTCTCGGCGACCTCGTCACGCGCGGCGCGAGCCTCCTCCTCGCTCGTCCGGAGGGTCTCGTTGTCCTCCCGGAGGGCCTGGACCTGCTCCTCCAAGGCCTGGCCGCCCTCGGCCGCTCGTGCCTCGGCGTCCTCGGCCGCCTTCCGGGTCTCCTCCAGGTCACGCTCGAGCGCCTCGACCCGCTGCTGAAGGTCGTCTCGCGCCTCGCCGGCCTCCGCAGCCTCCCCGACCCGCTGCTCGAGCTCCTCGAGCTGCTGCTGCAGACCGTCTCGCGCCTCCGCGGCCTCCCGGGCCTCCTCGCGAGCGGCCTCCAGCTCCTCGCGGAGGGTCCGAGCCTCCTCCGCACCGGCCTCGTCCTGGCCCCGCGCTGCCTCCAGCTCCTCGCGCAGGCGGGCCAGCTCGGCCTGCGCTTCGGCCCGCTCGGCCGCCTCGCGCTCCTCGCCGGCCACGGCCTCGTCCGCCGCCTGCTGCAGGGACTCCGACTGGATGCGGGCGAGGTCCAGCTCCTCCCGCACGGAGGCCAGCTCGGCCTGCAGCTCGGACACGAAATCGGCCCCCTCCTGCTCGGGCTCGGGAGGAGCAGGGGGCTCCGGTCGCACGGACGCGTGCTCTCCGCTGACCTCGTCGAAGCTGGGCAGCTCCGGCGCGGGAGCCTCCTGCGCCGGAGCCTCGGCACCGAAGGACACGCCCTCGTCGGCCTCGTCCGGCGGCGCGGCCGGGGGCACCGGCGGCGGCCCGGGCGCCGCGGCGGCAGATGCCGGCTGCGGAGCAGGCGGAGGCTCGGGAGGCTCGGCGGCGGCCTCGTCGGGCAGCAGGAGCTCGACGCGGAAGTTCCCGCAGAAGAACACGTCTCCGGGTTCGAGGGCGTGCTCCTCGACGCGCTTGCGGTCGAAGAAGGTCCCGTTGGAGCTGCCCAGATCGTGGAGCTTGTACTCGCTCCCGGAGAACACGACCTGGCAGTGACGCCGAGAGACCGTGTTGTTCCGGGTGCGGATCGCGCACTCCTTGGAGCGCCCGATCTTCACGATGGGCTGCTCGGCGTCGATCCGCACCTTGCGGGACGCGCCGTCGTCGGACTGATAGGCGAGGTAGGCCATCGGCAACCGATGCTCGTTCGTCGGAGGCCCCGGGCTCGGGACGTCGAAGCGCGGCAAGGGTAGCGTGGCGCCCGGGGTCCATCAAGAGCCGGTGAGACGCCTGGGAGGCGCCTCCGGCCGCGCTCTCCGGCCCCCGAGCACAAAGTTTCCATAATATACATTATCGGACGTTGTCGGCCGGAGCCGCTTCGGCGCCCCGAAGCGATCCGCGCTCCCCGTCGTGAGTCATGTCCGGCGCGCCGAGGTATGCTTGACCGGCTTCGCCCCCGTTCCCACCCTGGAACGCCATGCTCGACGTCACCGCCGACTGCCTCCGCGACCTGGGATGGCCGCGCGTCCGCGCCGCGCTGTCCGAGTGCTGCGCCACCGAGCTGGCGCGTCGCCGCGCACGCGCGCTCCCGTTCTGCGAGGATCCGGACCACGTCCGCCGCACCATGGACCGCGTCGCCGAGCTGGTGGCCATGCGCGAGCGGGACGCCGAGGTGCCCCTGGACGGCCTCGACGACATCCGCTCGGTCGTGGATCTGTGTCGCCGGCGCGGCGTCGCCGACGCGGAGTCGCTGACGGCCGTCGCCCGGACCGCGACCCACCTCGGCCGGCTCAGCCGGTGGCTCCGGGAGCACGCCGACGAGGTGCCGGCCGTGGCCGAGGCCGCGACCGGCCTCACGGACCTGACGGCCCTGGGACGCGAGCTGGCCCGGACCTTCGACGAGACCGGCCGCGTCCGCGACGACGCCAGCCCGGAGTTGGCGGCCGCCCGCCGGCGCCTGGCGCGCCACCAGCAGGACATCAAGGCCCGCCTGGATCGCTGGGTCCACCGCGCCGAGGTCGAGGAGCTCCTGCAGGACGAGTACTACACGGTGCGGGAGGATCGGTACGTGGTGCCGGTCACGGCCTCGTTCCAGGGTCAGGTCCCGGGCATCATCCACGGCACCTCCAACACGGGCCAGACCGTCTACGTGGAGCCCGAGGGCTTCATCGCCGCGAACAACGAGCTGAAGCTGGCCGCCGCCGAGGCCGACAACGAGGAGCGACGCGTCCTGGTCGAGCGCTCGAACTGGGTCGCCGAGGAGGCGCACGAGCTGCTCGAGGGCCTGGAGCGCGCCACGGATCTGGACCTCCTGCACGCCCGTGCAGTGTTTGGCGAGCGCTGGGACGCGCACCTGCCGGCGGTGTCCGACCGCGGCCGCATGTGGCTGCACCGGGTGCGGAACCCGCTGCTGCTGTTCAAGGACGCCGACGTGGTGCCCAACGACGTGGAGCTGGACGAGCAGCACGCGTTCGTGCTCATCACCGGGCCGAACACCGGTGGCAAGACGGTCACCCTGAACACCATCGGGCTCACGACGCTCATGGCGTGGGTTGGCCTGCCCATCCCGGCCGAGGCCGACAGCCGGGTGGTCCTGTTCCACGGCCTGCACGCCATCATCGGCGATCCCCAGGACATCCAGCGCGATCTGTCGACCTTCTCCGGCCACATCCACGCCCTGCGCGCGCTCCTCGAGCACGCGGATCGGCACACGCTGGTGCTCCTCGACGAGCTGATCGTGGGCACGGAGCCCGAACGCGGCGCCGCCCTGGCCATCGCCGTCCTGGAGGCCCTGGCCGAGCGCGGCGTGCGCGGGTTCGTCACGACCCACTACGAGCGGCTCAAGACGCTCGCCTACGACGACGCGCGGTTCGCCAACGCGCGCGTGGGCATCGATCCCCGGACGCTCCGGCCGACCTACGTCCTGGCCATGGGCGCGCCCGGGGCCTCCAGCCCCTTCGAGATCGCGGAGCGGCTCGGCTTCGACGGGGACATCCTGGCCCGCGCCCGGGCGATCTCGGTGGGCCACGAGGGCCTCGGGGAGGCCGTGGGGCGGCTCGAGTCCGCCCGGGAGCGTGCCGAGCGGGAGCTGGACGAGGCGCGCAAGGCGCGGCGCGAGGCAGAGCAGGAGGCGGCCCGGCTGGAGGGGGAGCGCGAGCGGCTCCGACGCGAGGCAGACGCCGAGGTGAAGCGGATGCGCCGGGAGGTGCTCGCGGAGGCGCGGAGCGCCCTCGAGGTCATCCGGCACCAGGTGGCCGAAGTCCAGCGCTCGAAGGATCCCAGGGAGCTGGAGCGCCGCCGCCGGCAGGTCCTCGAGCTGGAGCACCGCGTCGCCGGAGAAGAGGCCGAGGACGAGGCGCCCCCCCCGCCCCGCCCTGCTCCGTCGGGCTCCGGCCCCGGCGACGGCGGCGACTTCGTGGACACCCCGGCGTCGGGCAGGGACGTCTGGGTGCGCCCGCTACGGCGGCCGGGCCAGGTCGTGGAGCCCCGGGGAGACCGGCTCCTCGTCGCCGTCGGCGGACTCCGGATGACCGTGGAGGCCGACCAGGTGGGCCGCCTGCGCGCCGGGAGCGACCCGCCCCGAAGCGAGCCGGCCGTGCGCGTGGAGGCGGTCACGCCGGACGCCGACGGGCGGACGCCCCCGCCCCAGATGGAGTTCAACAGCCTGGACCTGCGCGGCCTTCGCCGTGACGAGGTCCCCGCTCTGCTGGAGCCCTTCCTGGACCGGGCGTTCCGGGCCGGCGAGGACGCCGTGTGGATCATCCACGGCCGCGGCACCGGCGCCCTCCGCGAGGAGGTCCGCGAGCGCCTCGCCCTCGTCCCCTACGTCACCACCTGGCGGCCCGGGGATCGCTACGAGGGCGGCGACGGCGTGACCATCGCCTGGCTGGAGCAGCGCTGACGGACGCCGGGACCCTCTCCGTCGCAGTCGCGCCACCGTCCCCGGCGGCGACGGATGCTCCGACCGGCGCGGACGCCTCACGGTTCGTCACATGTCGCAAGACCAGGAGCTCGCGCAAAGGCGCGAAGACGCAAAGGAAACCGGCACGCCCAGGCTCGGTGTGCTCCCTGTGTGCCCTCCGGTGACCTGACAGTCTCAGCCGAACCGGTGTGCAAGCAGCTCGCTGGCCTTCGGGTCTTGGCGGCCTGGCGCGCGATCGTCCGGGAGACGGTGCCATTCCGAGATGTGTAGGACTGCAAGGTGGGGGCGCCGGGCCTACTCGCCCGCGGCCTGGTCCCGCCCCTCGGGCTCGTCGCGGTGGGACTGGACGCCCATGTACTCCTCGAGCTCGTCCTCCTCGATCTTTCGGCCCAGGAGGATGCCGACCATCCGGTTGAGGGACTGGGCCATGGACGACCACAGCTGGTCCCTGTAGTCGGAGCGGAACTCGTAGTCGCGGTTGCCCGTGATGATCTCGTGGATGCCGCTGTCGATCTCCACCAGCGGCTTCGTGTAGGTCCGGATGACCCACGTGAACAGGCCCATGCCGATGAGGAACATCAGCGCGCCGTAGAGCCAGATATAGGACTCGATGGTGTCGATGGGCGCCAGGAAGGCCTCCCGGTCGCCGGAGATGGCGACCTTGATGTCGGCGTTGGTGTAGTTGCCGGTCACCGGCACGAACTGCGCCACCATGTGCTCGGTGCGGAGGAAGAAGAGCCTCGGCTCCTCCGTCCGCGGCGGCAGGTTGTGCAGCATCTCGCTGCGGAGCCGGTCGGTCAGCGACGAGCGGATGAGCTTCTTCCCGTCGAAGTAGCTGACCTTCCAGCCCAGGGCCCTGCTCTCCCCCTCGAGCAGACCGTCGTCGATCTCCACGCCCGCCAGCACGGATCCCCGGTAGGCGTCCCCGTCGAACATCGGCGCGGCGGTCACGAAGTAGTAGGCGTCGTCCTCTTCCAAGCGGATGACGTCCCGGGTGATGACCCCCTCGCGGGTCTTCCGCACCAGGGGGTAGCGCTCGGCGAAGCGGGTGTCGTCGGACCACTTGGGGCGCGTCACGTCGGCGAGGCCCGTGCCGCGCTCGTCCGTGACCACCACGAAGTCCGGGCGGATGCCGTACGGGTCGTCCTTCCGGATGCGATCCGTGATCTCCTTGAGCGGGAAATAGGTCAGACGGAAGAAGCAGTTGCTCACCGCGATGGCGCTGCAGAACTCCAGGGCCTCACGGCGACCCTCCTTCCACTCCTCGCGCGACGAGTCCGCCCAGATCTCCTCCTCGCCCATGGCCTCCATCCGGGCCGCGAGGTCCTCGACCATCCGATCGAGGAAGCCGGCGTGCTCCGCCACCCACGCGCGGCGCTTCCCGTGCAGCGTCTCGTCGTCCACGTCGCCCGGGAACTGCTCGTAGACCTCCGCCTCCAGGTCGAGCATCTCGTCCCGGTACTCTGTCAGGACGCTCAGGTTGGCCTGAACGCGCGACTCCGCGATGCCCGACGCCAGGTCGCGCATCTGCAGATCCCGGAGGCGCTGGATGGTGCCATAGCCCTGGTGGCTGATCTGCACCCCGCTCTCCAGGCGCTGCTCCAGGGGCTCGGCCGCCTCGTTCACCGCGAGGTAGACGACGATCGCGCCGATGAGGGTCAGCGCGAAGAAGATGACGCTCAGCAGCAGGCGGAACATGCGACTCCTCTGGAGGATCCCTGAATGGCGGGGAGATCCCCGCCCCTTACGTTCAACCGTGTATCGGCCGTCCGGGCGTCGGACTGAAGCCCCGAGGCCTCCCCGCGGCGGATCGGCGTCGGGCACGGACCCCCTTCCTGGCGGGAGAATAGCAGCCCTTCCGGGCGGGGCAAGCTTATCGCCGGCGCCGTGGGCGAGAGCCTGCTACCGGGCCTCGCGGCAGGAGCCTGTAGCGCACATGCTCCCGGCGCGAATCCCGGCCGCTTCTGCCCTCCGGCCCCCTCCGGCCGCCGGCTCTCCCGACCCTTCGGTCCGACTTTCCCCTGACACTGCCAGAGCACCAAACAGGACCGCTCCCGTTGGGCTAGCGGCGATCTCCGGCGCCTCGGCCTTCCGGGACCGCTGCGCCATGCCTCATGGCATTCCGGCTGTCGCCGGCTCTCCTGGCCCTCCGGGCCAGCGCCGCGCTGCTTCGCAGCGCCTTCGGGACCCGGAATCGGCGCTCCGCGCCTGGCCGATCCACTCGGAGATCGCTCGCAGACCCGCGGTCCGCGGTCCCGTTCGGCGCTCTAGAGGCTCCTACAGCGGGCGGATCGCGATGGCCTTGGGATAGGCCGGGCAGCTCGAGGCGCAGAGCCCACACCCCGTGCACGCGTCCCCGCTCACGACGGGCACCCCGCCCTCCCCGGCCCGGATGGCCTCGTCGGGATACGGGCAGGCGTCGATGCAGGCCTCGCACGCCTCGCCTCGCCGATTGAGGCACAGGTTGCCCATCACCAGGGCCTCCCCGATGCGGATGGCCTCCGCCGGGATGGGCTTCAGCGCGCCCGACGGGCAAGCCGACGCGCAGGGTACGTCGGCGCACATGACACAGGGGGTCCGGTCCGGCTGGAGCATGGGCGTGCCCTCCGACCGGACCCCGTACTGGGTGCCGGCCTGCAGGATGGCGTCCTCGGGGCACGCCTCGACGCACTTCGCGCACCGCTCGCACGTGGACAGGAAGTCGATCTCCGGCAGGGCGCCGGGGGGCCGGACCATGCTGCGCCCGGGGCTCGCCCTCCGGTGGGGCCGCGCACGAGCCGCCGGCGGGTCTGGGTCCAGGCCGGTCACGCTGTCGGCCATGACGGAGCCGGCGTCGGCGAACTCGCGCGCTGCCTCCAGGGCCCCCTCCCGGAGGCGCCGGATGCTGGCGCGGAAGAACCCGCGGCGGCTGCTCTTGCTCGACTCGTTGCTCACGTTCGCACCCTTGGTTTCCAGCCGGGGCAACGTAGCATCCGACGTCCCGGCCGGGCGAGGTTGCCGCGACCGTGGAGCCCAACACGGCTGGTTCAGCCCCTCTTCCGACCTCCGCCCCGCCGGGGCTTCGCCCCCCGGCGCCCGCCCGCACCCTTGCCCGGCTTCTTGCGCTTCGGCTTGCGCCCGTCCTGGACCTTCCGGGCCGCACGCTTCCTCCGCACCTTCTGATCGTCCGACGCCCCCTTTGAACCCTTCTCCGGGTACAGGTCCTTGATGGTCCGCCGGTAGGAGGTGAACGACCCGGCCAGCACGGCCTCCCTCGCGCGGGCCATGAGCTCGCGGAAGAACGTGAGGTTGTGGATGGTGCAGAGGGTCGCGCCCAGGACCTCGCCCACGCTGAACAGGTGATGGAGGTAGGCGCGCGAGAAGGTCCGGCAGGTATAGCAGGTGCACGCCGTGTCGACGGGGTAGCCGTCCCGGCGATAGCGCTTGTGGGTCACCCGCATGCGCCCCTGGAAGGTGTACAGCGTCCCGCTCCGGGCGTGGCGGGTCGGGATGACGCAGTCGAACATGTCCACGCCGAGGGCGACGCCGTCCACCAGGTCCTGGGGCCGCCCCACCCCCATGAGGTAGCGCGGCGCCCCGGCCGGCATGTGCGGGGTGGTCTCGGCGAGCACCCGGTTCATCTCCTCCGGGCCCTCCCCCACGCTCAGGCCGCCGATGGCGAAGCCGTCGAAGGGCAGCGAGGTGATCTGGCCGGCGGAGCGGCGCCGCAGATCCCCGTGCATCCCCCCCTGAACGATTCCGAACAGCGACTGGTCCGGGCGGTCGTGGGCAGACAGGCTCCGCTCCGCCCAGCGGGCCGTGAGATCCACGGAGCGCTCCGTCTCCGCGTGGGAGACGCCGGGCGGCAGGCACTCGTCGAAGGCCATGGCGATGTCCGCGCCCAGGGCCTCCTGGATGGCCATGGAGCTCTCCGGCGACAGGAAGGTCCGCCTGCCGTCCAGCTCGTAGGCGAAGGAGACGCCCTCCTCGGAGACCTCCTTCTTGTCGAGGGAGAAGACCTGGAAGCCGCCGGAGTCCGTCAGGACGGGGACGTCCACGGCCATGAAGCGGTGGAGGCCGCCCATCTTCTCGATCAGGGCCTCCCCCGGCCGCTGGTGCAGGTGATAGGTGTTCGCCAGGACGATCTCGGCGCCGATCTCGCCCAGGAACACCGGCGGCAGGCTGCGGATCGCCGCCTGGGTGCCCACGGGCATGAACGTCGGCGTGTGGACGACGCCGCGCGCCATGGACAGCCGCCCGGCGCGCGCGCCGGTGCCCCGGTCGACGGCCTCGACTTCGAAGGGGATGGGACAGGTCATGCTCAGCGGATCTCCAGGAGATAGGGCATGCGGGTCTGGAGTCCCCCGCGGCCGAGGTGCTCCAGGGTCTCCAGCCAGGCGCCGAGGCGACGGCCGGGCCCGCGACCTTCCGGCGTCCGGGGGGAGGCCGAGCCTCCGAACCCCTGCGCCACCAGATCCCCGATGCGAGCCAGCAGCCCACGCTCGGTCATGTACGCGACGTCGACGGGATCGTCCACGTCCAGGCCGGCCTCTCGCCGCGCCCGGCGCACCGCATCCCACAGGCCCCCCTCCGCGTCCACGAGATTCAACGCCAGCGCCCTGCTCCCGATCCAGACGCGGCCCCTGGCGCGCTCGTGGGCGGCCTCGGAGTCCAGGCCCCGGCCGGAGGCCACCAGGGAGACGAAGCGCTCGTAGTAGGCCTCCAGGCGCTCCCGGGCGTTGCGGCGCTCCTCGCCGGTCCACGGCCGGTGCGTGCCCATGGCGTCGGCGTGGGGCGCGGTCCTCTCGGTCCACGTGTCGACGCCCAGCAGGTCGTGGAGGCCGCTGAGGTCCACCTTGCCGGCGAAGATGCCGATGCTCCCCGTGATCGTCAGCGGCGTCGACAGGATGCGCGGCGCCCCTGCGGCCAGGTAGTAGCCGCCGCTTGCCGCCACGTCCCCGAAGCTCACGACCACGGGCTTGCGCTCGGCCGCCCGCTGCACGGCCTGGTACATGCGCTCGCTGGCGGTCACCGAGCCGCCCGGGCTGTCGACGCGGATCACGATCGCCACGATCCGCGGATCCCGGAGCGCGCGGTCCATGGCGGACGTCACGTCCCGATCGCCCGTGGTCGTCCCGAGGATGGGCAGGTCCAGGTCGCTGCCCTCCCCGTCCACGATGCTCCCCACCACGGGCACGATGGCCACCCGCGCCGGACCACCCCAGCGGCGCCACGCGCCGGGCGGCGGGTGATAGCCGTCCACGACGCGCGCGCGCCGGCCGAGGTCCTCCCGGATGGCCTCCTCGATCTTCCGGTCCGGCAGCACCCGATCCACCAGGCCGAGGTCGTGGGCCATGCGCATCGTCTGCGGGCCGTCGCGGAGGATCTCCTTCAGGCGTTCGCGCTTCAGGCCGCGCCCCCCGGTGACGGCGGCGAACCAGGCCGTGTCGACGGCACGGAGGAGGTCCCGCGTCTGCTCCGCGGCCGGATCGCTGGGGCCGCGGCGCGTGAACTGCTCGGGCGCCGACTTGTACTCCGACCACCGCACGATCTGGGCGTTGACGCCCACCTTCGAGAGGAGTCCCGCGAGGTAGGTGCGCGTGATCGACAGGCCGCGCAGGTCCAGGGCGCCCGAGGAGTGCAGCAGGACACGATCCGCGGCCGAGGCCAGGTACATGGCCCGCATGTCGCCCATGGTCAGACGCACGTAGACGCGCTTGCCGGCCCGCTTCAGGGCGCCCATGGCCTGTCGAAGCTCCCAGCACTGCCCCCAGTCCGGGGCGGCCCTGACGTCCAGGAGGACGCCCGCCACGTCGTCGTCGCGCGCCATGGCCTGGAGCGCGCCGAGCCACGCCGCCAGGGGCACGCCGCCGCCCCCGAACAGTCCCGGAGACGGGCGCTCGGGGATGTCGCCGGAGAGTTCCATGCGCACCACCTTGCCCCCGGGCGTCACCAGCGACGGGCGCGTACGCGTCCCGACCTTCAGCAGCAGCGAGAGGTCCATGGTCGTCGGGACCGGGTCGTCGCTCGCCCGGCTGCGGCGGTCCAGGCTGGCGCCCAGGTGCGCCCCGCCCTGACCCAGGCCGAGATAGGCGCCCCACTCCATCCGGTCGGGCCGGCCCACGTCGCGCACGAAGCGGCCGTAGCCGCCCACCTCCAGGCCCGGGACGGGCATGAAGCGCAGGCTGAGGCCGGCCAGCCAGCCCTCCTCCTCCGAGAGCACGGCGGCGCCCTCGGCCCCGAAGGTGACCCGCTCGTCGCCGGGTCGGATACCCAGGCCCCCGCGGAGGATGGGCGCCAGGACCTCCTCGTCCAGGTGGGGCCGGTTCACGCGATCCACGCCCAGGGCCAGGGAGAGCCCGCGGCTCGGGCGGAGCGTGGCGGAAAGCGAGATGGAGCCGAAGCCGTCCAGCCCCTCTCCGCCGCCGCGCAGGGTGTGCCAGCGCATGCCGACGGCCAGGAGGTCGCCGAGGCGAAGCGCCGGGGCCAGGTCCACGCGGGTGACGGCGTCGTCGAGGCCGCCCTCCCCCACCCGGCTGACGGCGAGGCCCAGGCCGAGCGGGCCGAGGCGCCCGGCGCCTCCGACGACGAAGCCGTCGGCCGGGCCGGAGCCGTCCACCCGCGAGGTCCAGCCGAGCCCGAGCTCGGCGCCATCGAGGAAGCCGAGGCCGGCCCCGTGGACCAGGGTGCCCTCGAAGCCCTCCACCTCCGGGGCGAAGGTCCACGGCAGGCGGACGGAGCGGGGCGCGGCGTCCAGGGCTCCCGCCTGGGCGGACGATGCGACCGCGGCGACGAGCAGCGCGGGGAGTGTGTGGGCGATGCGGCGGACCATGGCGCCTCCGGTGTGAAGGTGCGCGGCATCATAGCGGGACGGCCGCGCGCCGGACAGGCCCCCCCGGCGTGAGGCGCAGGGCGGTCGCAAAGTCGACCGCCCTCCCTTGCCTTTGCCCTTGCCCGTGCCCTTGCCTGCTCTCAGACGCGCAGAACCCATCGTTTCCGAGCGGGTGCAATCCGGCGCTGGGCGCCGTACCGCCGCACGGCCCTCACCTCTCCGACTTTGCGACCGCCCTGGCTAGAGGCCCTCCTTGACCGTGCACCGGTCGGGGCGCATAGGTGGCACACGAGCCGAAGGAGACACGCCCATGTCCGCATCCCCGCATGTCATCGACGTCACCGAGGCCACCTTCAACGACGAGGTCGGCCGCAGGAGCGAGCAGACCCCGGTGGTCATCGACTTCTGGGCCGAGTGGTGCGGCCCGTGCAAGACGCTCGGGCCCGCCCTGGAGGGGCTGGCGGACGACTGCCGGGGAGCGTTCGTCCTGGCGAAGATCGACGTGGACCAGAGCCCGCGCATCGCCCAGTACTTCGGCGCCCAGTCCATCCCGACGGTCATGGCCGTCTACCAGGGCCAGATCGTGGACCAGTTCGTCGGCGCGCTGCCCAAGCAGGAGGTGAAGCGCTGGATCGACGGCGTGCTCGAGCGCTGCGGTGTGGAGGTGCCCCAGGAGGAGACGGTCCCCACGGACCCCGAGGAGGCCGAGGCCTTCTGGCGCGGGCGCCTGGACAAGGACGAGTCGGACGGCGAGGCCCTCCTGGCGCTCGGGAGGCTCCTGCTGACCGAGGGGCGGAAGGACGAGGCCCGGGAGTTTCTGACGAAGGTCGGCCCCGAGATGCCCGAGTTCAACGCCGCCCAGGCCGCCCTGGCCCTGGACGAGCTGGCCGAGCAGATCCGCGACGCCGGCGGCGAGGAGGCCGTGCGGGAGCGGGCCCGCAGCAACCCCGACGACGCCGAGGCCACCTACCTCGGCTCCCTCGCGGACGCCGTGGAGGGCGATTTCGCCGGGAGCCTGTCCGGCCTGGTGGACCTGGCCGGCACCGGCCCCAAGGAGGTCCGGGACCGGGCGAAGAAGGCCGCCGCCACGATCCTGGAGGCCGCCGGTCGCGACGACGAGCGCGTCGAGGAGCAGCGCCGCCGACTCGCGCGGGTGCTCTTCTAGGGATCCTGCTGCCGCCACTGCACGAGCGACCGGCGGAGACGCCTCGCAGCTCGTCACATGTCGCAACACGAAGGGCTCGCGCAAAGACGCGAAGACGCAAAGGGAAACGGCATGCTTCGGCCCGGTGTGCTCGCCGTGGGCCTGCAGGTGACCCTACAGTCTCAGCCGAACCGGTGTGCAAGCGATTCGCTGGCCTTTGCGTCTTGGCGCGCGACTGTCCGCGAGACCGGGGGATCCCGAGGTGTGTAGGACTGTGAGGCGGGGACGCCGGTCCTGCTCGGCCGTGCGGGCAGGCCGCACGACCTACATCCGCTCCACCACGGGGATGTTGAGGCAGCTCAGGCCCACCTCCATCGCCGTCTCCGTGGCCAGGCAGAGGGCCAGCCGGGAGCGGCGCTGCGCCTCGTCGTCGGCCTTCAGGATGGGGCACGCGGCGTAGAAGCTGCTGAACCGGCGGGCGGCGTTGAAGAGCCAGTCGCAGATGAAGTGGGGGCGGAGCAGGCGGCCCACCGAGTCCAGCACGTCGCCCAGCTTCAGCAGGTGCGCCGCGAGCTCGCGCTCCCGGTCGTCGTCGAGCTGGAGGGCGACGCCGGCGGGGTCGAAGACCTCACCGAAGCGGGCCTCGTACTCCCGCAGGACTGAGCGGATGCGGACCATGGAGTACTGGAGATAGGGCCCGGTGTTGCCCTCGGCCGCCAGGAGCTTGTCCCAGTCGAAGCGGTAGTCCGTGGCGAGGTTCTGGGACAGGTCGGCGTACTTCACCGCGCCGATTCCCACGGCTGCGGCGATCTCGCGGGCGTCCTCCTCGCTGGCGCCGGGCCACTTGTCGCGCACGACCGGCAGGATCCGGCCCTCGGCTTCGTCCAGCAGGTCGGAGAGGCTCACGGTGCCGCCCTCGCGGGTCCGAAACGGCCGCCCGTCGGCCCCGAGCATCATCCCGAAGCCCACGTGCTCCAGGTCCACCTCGAAGCCCATGGCCCGCACGGTGGCGAAGAGCTGCTCGAAGTGCAGCGACTGGCGCACGTCCACCACGTAGATGATGCGGTCCGGGTCGTAGGCCTCCATCCGGTAGAGGATGGTCGCCACGTCGGTCGTGGCGTACAGGTACGCGCCGTCCCGCTTGCGGATGAGGAACGGCTTGTCCTCGAGCTGCTCGTCGTCCGGGAAGAAGACGGCGATGGCGCCCTCGCTCTCCCGGGCCAGGCCGCGCTCGAGGAGGTCGTCCACCACGTCGCCGAGGCGGTCGTGGTAGAAGCTCTCGCCGTGCCAGGTGTCGAAGGAGACGTTGAGGCGCTCGTAGATACGCTCGGCCGCCTCCCGGGAGATGGCCACGAACCGCTTCCAGAGGGCCTCGTTGTCCTCGTCTCCGGCCTGGAGCCTCGCGAGCTCGGCGCGGCAGGCCTCGGCGACCTCCTGGTCCTCCTTGGCCGCCTCGCTGCCCAGCTTGTACAGGCGCTCCAGCTCGCCGATGGGATCCGCCTCGAGAGCCGCCTCGTCCTTGTGGCGCTTCCAGGCCCACAGGAGGATGCCGAACTGGGTGCCCCAGTCGCCCACGTGGTTGTCCCCCACCACGTCATGGCCCAGGAAGCTCAGCGTCCGCACCAGGGCGTCGCCGATGATGGTGGAGCGCAGGTGCCCCACGTGCATCCGCTTGGCCACGTTCGGGCTGGAGAAGTCGACGACCACCTTCTGCGGGTCGGCGACCGGGCCCACGCCGAAACGCTCGTCGGCGGCCTGGGAGGCCACGGCGTCCGCCAACCACGCGGGGTCCAGGCGCAGGTTGATGAAGCCGGGGCCGGCGATCTCCGGCTCCAGGCACATGCCGCCGGTGTCCAGGCACTCCACGACCCGCTCGGCCAGCTTGCGCGGGTTGTCCTTCAGGACGCGCGCCAGCGGCAGCACGCCGTTGATCTGGTAGTCGCCGAAGCGCGGGTCGTTCGTCTCCCGCACGTCCGGGTCCGCGTCCACGTCCAGGGCCTCGCGGATGGCCCGCGACGCGGCCTGGGAGAGCTCCTGAGTCAGCCGTCCTGCCAAGGGTATGACCTCCCGTCCCGTGGGGGCGGGCACGCTACACCATGGGCCCGGGCGACGCACGCCAAGAGTCACGGCCTTCGGCGCCCTGCTCCTACTCCCGGCGGATGGTGATCTCCACGCGGTCGTTCTGCGCGCGTCCCTCGCGGGTCTCGTTGTCCGCGACCGGCTCGGTCACGCCCTTGGGGACGATCTCCAGGCGGTGCGGCGCCACACCCTCGACCACCAGGAACTGCCGCAGCGCCCGGGCCCTCTCGCGGGTCACCTCCATCCAGCGCTCGGGGCGCCAACGGCCGCCGGCGTGCACCTCGATGCGCACCGTGGCCCAGCCCGGGTTCGCGTTCATCAGGCGCGCCAGGTTGCGCAGCACCTCGTAGGAGGAGGACTCGGGCTCGTGGCTGCGGCGGTCGAAGACCACCGGCGTGTCCAGCAGGATGCGCTCGCCCTCCACCTTCACGCCCGGGTAGTCGGGGCAGCCGTCGTCGTCCTCGTAGCCGTTGACCGTCTCTGGCTCGTTCGGGCACTCGTCGTCGACATCGGGGATTCCGTCGCCGTCGTTGTCCGGGTCGGGGCAGCCGTCGCCGTCCTCGAAGCCGTCCATGTCCTCTGGCTCGTTCGGGCACTCGTCGTCGACATCGGGGATCCCGTCGCCGTCGTTGTCCGGGTCGGGGCAGCCGTCGCCGTCCTCGAAGCCGTCCATGTCCTCGGGGTCGTTCGGGCACGCGTCCTCGCCGTCGAGGATCTCGTCGCCGTCGTTGTCCGGGTCGGGGCAGCCGTCCCGATCCTCGAACCCGTCCATGTCCTCCGGCCACAGTGGGCACTCGTCCTCGCCGTCGGGGATTCCGTCGCCGTCGCGGTCGCCGGGCGCCGTCCACGTCCAGCGGGCGCCGGCGAAGACGCGGAAGCGGCTCGTGCCGTAGCCCTCGTACAGGGGCGTGCCGCCGCCCGCGCCGGCCGTCACGGCGACGGACTCGATGGGGCGCCACCGGACGCCGCCCAGACCCTCGAGCTGCGTGGTCCCATCGTCGGCGAAGGGCTCGTCCAGGGCCGTCCGCAGGTAGGTCTCGGCCACGACGGAGACGCCGTCCACCACGCGCACCTCCCCGCCCAGGCCGGCCGTCCACTCGTGGCCCACCTCCAGGATGGGATCCGCCAGACCGTCCGGCTGGAACGTGGCATCCTCCCCTCGGAGGTAGGCGCCGAGGTTGAGGGCCAGCAGCACGCGGCCCAGGGTGAGATCCGTGATGATGCGGGCGCCGCCACCCAGGCCGTTGCCCGCCAGGGAGTCCTGCGTGGCGGTCGGGAAGGTCCCGTAGGCGCCGACGGCCAGGCCGAAGATATCGTCCCGGAAGAGCACGCCCTTCAGGTCGAGGCGCGCCTCGCCCACGTGGAAGCCGGAGGTGTCCGGCGCGCCGCTGTAGCGCCGGCCGGCGCCGTCGCCCGTGAGCACGAACGGCAGCGCGAGGCCCACCTGGAGCCGCGAGATGGGCGTGAAGCCCACGAGAAGCTCGGCCATGGTGCGGCTGCCGACCGTCTCCTCCGTGAACGTGGCGTCGCGCACGGGATCGGTGCCCTCGAAGCCCATGGGCGCGTCCGCGAAGTGCAGGTCCAGCCCCGTCGTCAGGGACATGGGAGCCGCCGTGCGGGACGTCCCCACGGACAGGAGGTCCCCGGGGAGCGAGGACGGCTGGAACGCGCTGGCGTTGAGGTCCGTGGCCGCCCGGGCCTCGCCGCTCGCCACGCCGACGAGGCCCGCGCAGAGCGCCGCCGCGACGATCCCGTGCAGCGCCGTGCCTCGTCCCGTCCGCTTGCCAGTCCGCATCGATCCCCTCACTTCACCGGGCAGGACCAGTCGAAGGCCACGTCATCGAGGAAGATCCCCGCCCCGCCGGTCTCGGCCGTGGCCACGTCCACCACGAAGGCGACCTCCACCGCCTGGCCGGCGAAGGCGGTCAGGTCGACCGCGCCCGACGCGGAGGGTACGAACCCGTCCGTGGCGTCGCACTGCTCGTGGACCAGGGCGTCGTCCACGAGGACCTGGAGGCAGGCGTCCCCGGTCACGTCGAGGTCCGCGTGGAAGCGCACCTCGGCCGCCAGGCTGCCCTCGGGGATGGAGACCGCGGCCCGGGTAGCGGTCGCGCTCCACGGACCGGCGGGATCCCCGAGGCTACCCGTCTCCGGGTTCAGGGCGACCATGGACAGCGGCTCGCTCGCGGCGCGCGCCGCCGTGAGCTGCCAACCGGCCACCTCGCTCGCGGAGTCGAGGGTCCACGCCGTCAGGTCGCCGTCGTCGAACGTCTCCGTGGGGGCCACGGCCGGCAGACCGCGGCACGTGCCCTCCACGCAGTGGTCGTCCACCGTGCAGGGATCCGAGTCGTCGCACGCCGCGCTGGCGTCGACGGGCTGGCATCCCGAGGCGGGGTGGCAGACCTGGTCGACGCAGGGGCCGCCTTCGTCTGCGCAGTCGATGGGCGTGCCCACGCAGGAGCCCTCCACGCAGGAGTCGCCCTCCGTGCAGAGGCTGCCGTCGTCGCACTCGCCGCCCTCGTTGATGGGCGTCATGACGCACTCCCCGGTGCTCGACGAGCAGGCCCAGGTGGCGCACGCCGTGTCGTCGGGGCAGTCGGGCGACGAGCCCGGCACGACCTCGCAGAAGCCGTCCACGCACTCCATCTCGCCGTTGCAGAGGTCCGCGGTCTCGCAGTCGGCGTCCGACTCGCAGTCGCAGGTGTTCTGGCCCGTGCACACGCCGTCGGTGCAGCGATCGCCGGTGGTGCAGGCGTTGCCGTCGTCACACTCCAACGTGTTGGCCTCATTGAGGTTGCGGCACCCGATGGTCGACGAGAGGCAGCTGTCGGCCGTGCAGGGATTCCCGTCGTCGCAGGTGTTCGGCTCCCCGACACACTCGCCGTCGACGCAGACATCGCCGACCGTGCAGGGGTCCCCGTCGTCGCAGGGGCCGGCGGCGTCCAGGTGGAGGCAGCCCAGGGCCGAGTCGCAGACGTCCTCGGTGCACGGGTTGTCGTCGGTGCAGTCCATGAGCGTGCCGGCGCAGACGCCGCCGGAGCATCGGTCGTCGACGGTGCAGGGGTCCCCGTCGTTGCAGGGCGCCCCCTCGGGCGCCGGGTCGGCCACGCACTGGCCCGTCTCCGGGTCGCAGACCTCGGGCACGCAGCCCGTCGGATCCACCGGGCAGGCGACCACCGTGGCCGGGTTTACGCGGCATGTCCCGCCGTCGCAGACCAGCGTCCCATTGCAGAGGTTGCCGTCCTCGAAGGCCGCGCAGTCCGCGTCCTCGTCGCAGGCGCAGCCCTGGTCGTCGCCCGGGACGCACTCACCGCCCCTGCAGGTGTCGCCCGCCGTGCACGGATCCCCGTCCTCGCAGGCGGTGCCGGAGGCGGCGGGCTCGTAGGTGCACGCGCCCGTCGCGGAGGAGCACGTGTCCAGGGTGCACGGGTTGCCGTCGTCGCAGGCCGTGGCCTCGCCCTCGCAGACGCCCTCGACGCACTGGTCGTCCACCGTGCACGGGTCGCCGTCGTCGCACCACGTCCCGTCGAGCAGGGTCTCCTGACAGGCCCCTTCGGTGCAGGACACCGCCACGCACGGATTGTCGGACGGCGGGCAGTCGGGGATGTTGGACGTGTCGAGCGTGCAGTTGCCGCTGGCGCACTGCCAGAGACCCGTGCAGGCGTCGCCGTCGTTGAGGTGCTGGCAGTCGCTGAAGCTGTCGCAAGGACAGGCGTCCGAACCGCCGGTGCACACGCCAGCGTTGCAGCGGGTTCCGTCAGTGCAGGGATCGCCGTCGTCGCACGGCCCGAACAGCCGCCGGTGCACGCACCCGAGGCTGGCCGAGCAGATGTCCTCGGTGCACGGTTCGCCGTCGTCGCAGTCGATGAGGGTGCCCTGGCAGCCGCCGCTCACGCAGACGTCGCCCTCGGTGCAGGCGTTGCCGTCGTCACAGGACGTGCCGTCCGGCCGCTCCATGGGCGTGCACACACCCAGATCCGGGTGGCAGGCGATGTCGACGCAGTCGGACGGGTTCGGGTCGTCGCAGGTCACCGTGGGCACGCCCACGCACTCGCCCTCCGAGCACTGGTCCGGGCTGGTGCACACGCTGCCGTCGGTGCAGGCCGCCCCGTCCGGTCGCACGGTCTCCTCGCAGGCGCCGGTGTCCGGGTTGCAGGCCACCTCCCGGCAGTCGTAGGGGTCGGGGTCGAAGCAGGTGACCTCGGAGCCCTCGATGCGCTCCTGGCACCGACCGTCGACACAGCCCGCGACGCCGTTGCACTGGTCCCCGTCGTCCAGGAAGGTGCAGTCGCTGTCGTCGTTGCAGTCGCAGACGTCGGTTCCGCCCGTGCACACACCCTCGACGCACTCCTCGAGCCTGGTGCAGGGGTCGCCGTCGTCGCACGACCCGCCGTCGACGATCCCGTGGATGCACGAGCCGTCGACGCACGTGTCCTCCGTGCACGAGTTCCCGTCGTCGCAGCTCACCTTGTCGCCGATGCAGGAGCCCGCGGCGCACCGGTCGTTGTCGGTGCAGGGGTCGCCGTCGTCACACGCCGTGCCCCCCGCCGGCTGCTGGGTCTCACAGGAGCCGGTGGCCGGATCGCACGTGTTCGTGAGGCACGGCTCGCGGCCGGTGGGCGAGCACTCGACGGGGTCGGAGAGCCGACAGATGCCGCTGACGCACTCGTAGGTCCCGTCGCACGGGTCGTCGACAGTGGGGCACGTCCCTCCCCCGCCGCAGAAGCACTCCGGCGCGATGGACGTGGCGACGCACTCCCCGGCCTCGCAGGCGCTGGTCTGGGTGCACGGGTCGTCGTCCTCGCACGTGGTGTCGTCCTCGAGCGGCGTGTGGACGCATCCCTCGTCGGGCTCGCAGGTGTCGGCCGTGCAGGGGTTGCCGTCGTCGCAGTCCAGCGGCTCTCCCACGCACTGGCCGCTCGCATCGCAGGTCGTGGAGACCGTGCAGGGGTCGCCGTCCTCGCAGGGTTCGCCCTCGTCGAGCACCGTCTCGACGCAGTCGCCCGTCGCCGGGTCGCACTCGTGGAAGGCGCACGCGGTGTCGTCCGGCTGACCGCACTCCACGGCCGTGTCCTCGATCACCTCGCAGCCGCTCACGCCGCAGGCCGGCGTCCCGAGGCACTTGTTCGCGATCTGGCTGTCGCAGTCCTCGTCCACCGTGCATGGGCAGAGGTTCGTGTCCCCGCCGCACGTGCCGCCCTCGCAGGAGTCGCCGGTGGTGCACGGGTTGCCGTCGTCGCAGGCGCCCTCCACCGCCGTGTAGAGGCACTCGCCCGTCGCCGGATCGCAGCTCCCCTCGGCGCACTGTCCGCCGGCGGTGCAGGCCCTGGGCTCCCCGGGCTCGCAGACGCCGTCCACGCAGGTGTCCCCGACGGTGCACGGGTTGCCGTCCTCGCAGGCCGCGTCGGCGACCGGCGTCGGCTCGCAGGCCCCCGTCTCCTGGTCGCAGACGTTCTCGACGCACGGGTCCGCGCTCTGCTCGCAGGTCACCACGGTCGCGGGGTCCACCACGCAGGCCTCGTCGACGCAGACGAGGGTCCCGTTGCACGCGTTCCCGTCCTCGGCGTCCACGCAGTCGGCGTCCTCGGTGCACCCGCACGTGTTCTCCCCGCCCACGCACTGTCCGTCGGTGCAGGCGGTCCCGGTGGTGCAGGGGTTCCCGTCGTCGCAGGCGTCGCCGCTCATCGCCTCGTGGACGCAGCCGAGCTCCGGATCGCACGAGTCCGTGGTGCAGGGGTTCCCGTCGTCGCAGCTGCGCGGGAGGCCGACGCAGACGCCGGCCTGGCACGCCCCGCCCAGGATGCACGGGTCCGTGTCCCGGCAGGCCAGCCCGTCGGCCCTCGGCACTTCGACGCACTCCCCCTGCTCCGGGTCGCAGCGGGTCGCCAGGCAGGGGCTGGAGGCCTCCTCGTCGCAGGTGATCACGGTGGCCGGATCCATCACGCAGTCGCCCGCATCGCAGGTGAGGGTTCCGTTGCAGGGGTTCCCGTCGTCGTAGACCTCGCAGTCCGCGGCGACGTCGCATTCGCAGTCGCCGGCGAGGCTCCCGCTGCACGCGCCGGACTGGCAGACGTCGCCGGTGGTGCAGGCGTTGCCGTCGTCGCAGACCAGGCCGTCGATGGGTGTGTGCTCGCACGTGCCGTCCTCGAGGCAGGCGTCGGCGGTGCACGGCTCGTCGTCGTCGCAGGACACGGGCGCGCCCAGGCACTCTCCGCCCAGGCAGGCGTCCTCGGCCGTGCACGGATCGCCGTCGTCGCAGTCGCCCGTGACCGCCATGAACTCGCAGCCCCCGGTCGCTGGATTGCACGCGGCGTCCAGGCACGTCCCCCCACCCGGGCACGACTTCTCCGCGACCGCGACGCACTCGCCGCCGCTGCAGCCGCTGGCTTCGGCGCAGAGATCGCCCGACTCGCACGCGACGCCGACGTCCCGCACCCGGCATCCCAGGACCGGGTCGCAGGCGGCCTCCGTGCAGGGGCCGGTGGCCTCGCAGACCGTGGACGTGCCCTCGCAGACGCCCCCGACGCAGGCGTCGTCCTCGGTGCAGGCGTCGCCGTCGTCGCAGGGGGTGCCGTCGGAGAGGTCCTCCAGCGTGCAGTCGCCCGTCGCCGGGTCACACGCCGTCTCCTGGCACTGAGGGTCGGTGATCGGCGGGCACTCCGGCAGCGTCGAGGGATCGTTCACGCAGCGGCCCAGGACGCAGGAGAGCGTCCCGTCGCACAGGTCGCCGTCACCGAACTGGCCGCAGTCCGCGTCCTCCTCGCAGGCGCAGACGTCCGCGGCCGGGATGCAGGCCCCGTCGCGGCAGGTCGCGCCGGCCAGGCACCCCTCGCCCTCGCAGGAGGTCCCGTCCTCGGCCGCGGTGGCCTCGCAGACGCCGGTTTCGGCATCGCAGGCCGCGTCGGCGCACGGTCCGCCGTCGCACGTTCGCGGCGGACCTCCGGTGCACGTGCCGCCCTGGCACGTGTCGCCGACGGTGCAGGGGTCGCCGTCGTCGCATCCGGTGCCGTCGGGGGCCGGGACCACGCCGCAATCGCCCGTCTCCGGGTCGCAGGTCGGAAGCTCGCACGGGCCCGGGTCCACCATCTCGTGGCACACCGGGATGTCGGACAGGCCGGCCTTGCACTCCCCGCCCACGCACTTCACCACGCCGTTGCAGGCGTCGCCGTCCTCGTACTCCGCGCAGTCCTCGTCGACCTGGCACTCGCAGAGGTTGTCCTGGCCCGTGCAGCGACCCAGGTTGCAGGTGTCGCCCACCGTGCAGGGATTGCCGTCGTCGCAGGAGGTCCCCAGCGAGGCGTTGCTGTGCCGACAGGCGCCGGACACGCAGGCGTCCTCCGTGCAGGGGTTGCCGTCGTCGCAGGACATGCGCTCGCCCGACCGGCACTCGCCCGCCTCGCAGCGATCGTCGGGGGTGCAGGGGTCCTGGTCGGAGCACGCCGTCCCGTCGGGGACCGCCACCGTCACGCACTCGCCGGTCGGCGGGTCGCAGGCGACCTCCCGGCAGGCGCCCACTTCGTCCTGCTCGCACTCGACCGGAGCCTCCTCCACGCACGTGCCGTCCTGGCAGGTCCAGCGCCCGTTGCAGAGGTTGCCGTCGTCGAACGGCAGGCAGTCGGCGTCTACCTCGCACTGCGGAGGGAGCTCGACGTCCGCCGCGTCGGCGTCCGCGTCCGGGCCCACCTCGACGTCGGCGTCCTCCGGAGCGTCCGCCACGTCGGCGTCCTCGACGTCGGCGTCCGCGGCCCCGTCCCCGGCGTCCGCGTCCTCCGTGGGTGGTACGTCCGCGAGGAACCCGGGCGGCAGCGCGCTGTCCACGCGCCCGCCATCGATACATGCGGGCAGGAGCCACGCCATCGCCACCACGGCGAACCACCCCGCCATCGTGCCGACCCCATTTCGACGTTCCATCGAGTGGAACCCTCCGAGCGCCGTTCGCGTCCCACCGGCACCGACCCCCGGGACGATGGACGCGCACGGACGTTAGCAGGGACGTCCACCCCGCGCCAGTCGCCCCCGTCCCGCGGCATCTCACTCGGCGGGGTACTCGTAGCGCTCTCCAAGGTAGTTCCGGAAGACCCAGCGGTCCCCCTCCCGGCGCAGCCCGTAGTCCGGGACGACGGGGATCTTCCCGCCCCCGCCCGGCGCATCGATGACGTAGTGGGGTACGGCCATCCCGGAGGTGAACCCGCGAAGGGACCGGATGATCTCCATGCCGGCCTCCACCGTCGTCCGGAAGTGGCCGATGCCCTCCGCGAGGTCCGCCTGGAAGAGGTAGTAGGGCCGGCACCGCTGGCGCAGCAGCCAGTGGTTGACCTCGCGCACCGCCGCCGCGTCGTCGTTCACCCCGCGGAGGAGCACCATCTGGTTGGCCACCGACAGCCCGGCGTCCCCCAGGGCGCGCAGGCAGCGGGCGGCCTCCGGCGTGCACTCCCGGGGGTGGTTGAAGTGGGTGTGCACGAACAGCGGCTGGTGCCGGCGGAGGCGCTCCACCAGCGCGGGCGTGAACCGGAACGGCAGCGTGACCGGGTTCCGGGTGCACAGGCGCACGACCTCGACGTGCGGGATGGCGGCGAGGTCGCCCAGCAGCGAGTCCAGCCGGTCGTCGGACAGGCTCAGGGGATCCCCGCCGGAGACGAGCACGTCCCGGACCTCCTCGTGGCGGCGGACGTAGTCCAGGCCGCCGGCGATCTGCGCCCGCGAGGCCGCGCTGCCCGGGTCCGCCACCTTGCGCTTCCGCGTGCAGTGGCGGCAGTACACCGGGCAGTTGTGAGTGACGTAGAAGAGCACCCGGTCCGGGTACCGATGCGTGATGCCCGGCACCGGCATGAACTCCTCCTCGCCGAGGGGATCCGCGAGGTCCGTGGGGCTGGCCCGCAGCTCGCCGGGGTGCGGCACGGCCTGGCGGCGGACCGGGCAGCCGGGGTCGTCCGGATCCATGAGCGCGGCGTAGTACGGCGTCACGGCCACCCGGAACCGATCGGACGACCCGTGGAAGGCCGCGCGCTCCCCGTCCGTGAGCCGGATCACGCGCTCGAGGTCCTCCAGGGTGCGGACGCGGTTGCGCTGCTGCCAGCGCCAGTCGGTCCAGGTCGCGTCCGGCACGTCGGCCCAGGGACCGCGCGGCCCGTGGCCCCGGACGTCCAGATCGGCCCTCCGCTCGGTCATGTCGGGGTCAAACCTACTCACTTCTCACTTTCTCCGGCCTCGACGGTCGCTCGCGGGTGGTCGGATCCGCCCCTGCGGTGGACTCGGCCGCGCCGGGGGCTATGGTGGGGGTACCATGCGTTGGTCCCTGCCCATGGGGCGCTTGTTCGGCATCCCGATCAAGGCCCACGCCTCCCTCCTCGTCGTCCTGCTCGCGCTCGGCCTCTTCGCGGCCGACACGCGGCACCAGCTGGTGTACGGCGCGACGATCGTCGGGCTCCTGGCCGGCAGCGTCCTGCTCCACGAGCTGGGGCACGCCCTCTTGGCCCGGCGCTACGGCGTGGACACGCAGGAGATCCTCCTGTTGCCCATCGGTGGCATGGCCCGCCTGACGTCGCTGCCGCGCTTCCCCGCCCACGAGATGTGGATCGCCCTCGCCGGCCCCGCCACCAGCCTCGGCCTGGCGGCGGCGAGCTGGGGGCTGTACGCCCTGTTCGGCTCGCTGTTCCTGGCCCACGCGGCGGTGATGAACCTCATCCTGGGCGTCTTCAACCTGCTCCCGGCCTTCCCCCTCGACGGTGGGCGGGTCCTCCGGGCCGCCCTCACCCGGCGCATGGGCGCCCTCCGCGCCACGCGCCGCGCCGCCACCGTCGGGCGCTTCCTGGCCGCGGGCCTGCTCGTGGGATCCATCCTGCTGGCCGACCTCATGCTGGGCGCGATCGCCGTGTTCGTCTGGTTCGCGGCGGGGGCGGAGGAGAAGAGCGGCGTCGCCCGGGCGCTGCTGGACGGGCGCCGGGCCGGCGACATGATGCTCCCCATCGGCTGCACGGTCCCGGCCACGGCCGACCCCGCGGAGGTCCTGGCCGAGCTGCGCGCCGACGGCGACCGCCGGGCCATCCCGGTGATCTTCGGGGCGCGGGTCATGGGCGTGGTCCACCGCGAGCCGCTCCTGAGCGCCGTGGCCGCCGGGTTCGAGCCTCACTTCCTGCACCAGATCCTCGACCGCAACATCGTGACCACCCGGGCGGAGACGCCGCTCCGGGACCTGCTCGGCCTCATGGGCGCCGGCCAGAGCCGCGCGGCGGTGGTCATGGACGACGACGGCGTCCGGGGCATCCTCCTGATGGACAGCGTCGTCGAGCAACTTCGCCAGGGGGCGCTCCGCCCGCCCCGCCCCTCCGGCCTCAGTGGTGCCGGGTGAGGAGTCCGGTGAGGCGCCGGCTGATCTCCGTGGTGGTGGGATCGGGCACGCCCATCGCCGGGGCCTCCTCGACCCGCTCGCCCCGGTGGCGATAGGCCTGCATCCAGCACGCCTCCTCGCCGTCCAGGGTCTCCCCCCAGCTCGTGAGCACGTACTGGGCCACCCCGTCCCGCTCGCCGGCCTGCAGCGTGAGCAGGACGTACACCTCCGTCGCGCCCATCTCGGCCAGGCGCGCCTCCACGGTCTGCCGCAGCTCCGGGGCGTCCGCCTGCGACGGCGCGTCCGTCAGGGCCATCACCGAAAACGGTGGATCCCGGTGGGCGCTGTACGCCACCAGCAGGGGCGACGCCCTGCCCTCCTCCCGGATCGCCAGGCGGCCGAGCTCCAGGACGAGGCGCGCCCGCTCCGCGGGGTCGACGGCGTGCCACATGGCGTCGCGCCACATGGGCATGAACTGGGAACGGCTCAGGCCGTCGGCTCTCAGCACGTGGGGCCCTCCCGGTTGCGTCGGGCGATGAGCGCCTGGTGGACGCGGCTGGGCAGCGGGTGGTCCACCGAGCGGCCGATCTCGTCGGCGGCGGTGGCCACGGCCTCGATGTCCATGCCCGTGTCGTAGCCCAGGCTCTCGAACAGGTAGATGAGGTCCTCGGTGGCGGCGTTGCCGGTCGCCCCGGGGGCATAGGGGCAGCCGCCCAGACCGCCGGCGCTCGCGTCGAAGCGCCGGATCCCGTAGTCCAGCGCCGTCATGGCGCCCGCCGCGGCCATCCCCCAGGTGTCGTGGAGGTGCAGGCACACGCGATCCGCCGGCAGGCGCGCCAGGAGCACGTCCAGGAGGCGGCGGACGTCGGCGGGCGTGGCGACGCCGATGGTGTCGCCGATGCTCACCTCGTAGCACTCCATCTCCAGCAGCGCCTCGGCGACCTCCGCCACCGTCTCCGGCGCGACGGGCCCGTCGTACGGGCACTCGAAGGCGGTGGAGACGTAGCCGCGGACCGCGACCCCGTCCTCGGAGGCGTGCCGTGCGATCGCCCGGAAGTGCTCCAGGCTCTCCGGGATGGTCATGCCGATGTTCGCCCGGGTGAAGCCTTCGCTGGCCGCCGTGAAGACCGCCACCGCGTCGCAGCCGGCGGACAGGGCCCGCTCGTAGCCGCGCCGGTTGGGCGTCAGCGCCACGTAGCGCACGCCGGCCTGCTTCCCGACCGTCGAGTAGACCGTCTCCGCGTCGGCCAGGGCCGGGACCCGCTTCGGGTGCACGAAGCTGGTGACCTCGATCTGGCGCGCGCCCGCCTCGACGAGGGCCTCCACGAAGCGGACCTTCGTCCGGGTGGAGATGGCCGCGCGCTCGTTCTGGAGCCCGTCTCGCGGGCCCACCTCGGTGATGCGGACCTCGTTCGTCACGACGCCTCGTCCTCGAAGGTCACCAGCGGTGTTCCCGGGTTCACCATATCACCGGCGGACGCTGTGACCTGAGCCACGGTCCCGTCGTGGGGGGCCTTGATGGCGTGCTCCATCTTCATGGCCTCGACGATGAGGAGCACGTCGCCGGCCGCCACGCGATCCCCGGCGGCCACGGCCACCTCCAGGACCTTGCCGGGCATGGGGGCCTCAAGGCCCGCCTCGGCTGCCTCGGCCGCCCCGCCGTGCCCGGCCTCCCGGACGCGCACCGTCTTCGCCCCGATGGTCACCCAGCGGACGTCCCCGTCCGGCGTGACGACGGCCCGGAAGCGTCGCCCGTCCTCCGTCGTGACGAGCATCGAGCCGTCCGGCGCCGTCCAGGCCGTCACCCGGAGCAAGCGGCCGCCCAGGTGGACGACGTACCCGTCCCCCCGGCCGCCGTCGGGTCGCGCCCCGATGGTCAGCGCCTCGTCGCCGTATCGTACCCGGCGGCTCATTTTACACCTCGCCAGGCCCCGAGCGTCCGCCAGGGCGAGACGGGATCGCCCTCGCCCTCTCCCCCGCCGACGGGCGCCTCGGCCGCCCCCGGGCGGAGGCGATCCGCGAGGGCCACCGCGATCAGCGCGTCCTCGTCCGGCTCCGGCGCCCCCAGGTCCACGTCCGCCATCTCCTCGTCGATGAAGCCCGTGTGGGTGTCGCCGGCCTCGAACGTCGGGTGGTCCAGCACCTGGAGCAGGAAGCCCAGGTTGGTCACCACGCCGTGGATCTCCCACCGGCTCAGGGCCTCCCGCATCCGGCCGATGGCCTCCCGACGGGTCGCGCCGCGGGCGATCAGCTTCGCCAGCATCGGATCGTAGTACGTGCCCACCTCGCCGCCCTCGGCGACGCCCCCGTCGTGCCGGATGCCCGGACCCTCGGGCGGCCGATACCGGAGGAGCCTGCCCGTGGCCGGCAGGAAGCCCTTCGAGGGATCCTCCGCGTACAGCCGGACCTCGATGGCGTGCCCCCGCGGCTCCAGGTCCTCCTGCCGCCAGGGAAGCGCCTCGCCGCGCGCCACGGCGATCTGGGCGGCCACCAGGTCCACCCCGAGCACCTCCTCTGTGATGGGGTGCTCCACCTGCAGCCGCGTGTTCATCTCCAGGAAGTAGAAGTCCCCGTCCGGCGTGAGCATGAACTCCACGGTGCCGGCGCCGACGTAGTCCACGGCCTGCGCCGCGGCCACCGCGGCCTCGCCCATCTGCTGCCGCAACGCCTCGTCAAGGGCCGGCGACGGGGTCTCCTCGAGGATCTTCTGGTGCCGCCGCTGGATGGAGCACTCACGCTCCATGAGGTGGACGGCGTGCCCGTGGGAGTCCCCGAACACCTGGATCTCCACGTGCCGTGGGCGCACGAGCAGCTTCTCCAGGTAGACCGTGCCGTCCCCGAAGGCCGACGCCGCCTCGCGCCGGGCGCCCTCGAGCGCGGCCGGCAGGTCCTTCGGGTCGTGGACGGCGCGCATGCCCTTGCCGCCGCCGCCCGCGGACGCCTTCACGAGCACCGGGAAGCCGATGGAGGACTTCGCCGCCGCCACGATCTCGTCCGGGGTGTCGTCGCCGACCTCCATGCCGGGGACCACGGGCACCCCGGCGGCCTCCATGGCGCGGCGGGAGGCGATCTTGGATCCCATCTCCTCGATGGACTCCGGGGACGGCCCGATCCAGATCAGCCCGGCGTCCGCCACGGCGCGCGCGAAGTCCGCGTTCTCGCTCAGGAAGCCGTAGCCGGGGTGGATGGCGTCGGCGCCCGTCTCCCGGGCGGCTTCGAGGACCCGCTGCACGTCCAGGTAGCTCTCGGCCGCGGGCGGCGGTCCGATGCCCACGGCCAGGTCCGCGGCCAGGACGTGGGGCGCGGCGGCGTCTGCTTCGGAGTGGACGGCGACCGTCTCGATGCCCAGGGCCCGGCAGGACCGGGCGATCCGGACGGCGATCTCGCCGCGGTTGGCGATGAGGACGCGCTTCACTCCCCCTCCTCCGGCGGCCAGGAAGTCCGCCACGCGGGCGGCCGGCGCTCCAGGAACGCCGCCATGCCCTCCTGGCCCTCCTCCGCCGCGCGCAGGTCGGCGATGAGGCGGGCGGTCTTCTCGAAGGCGACCTTCCGCGGCTCCTCCGCGACGGTCTTCGCGAGGTGCTTGCACGCGGCCTGGGCCCGCGGCGCGCCCTGCAGGATGGCCTCCAGGGTCTCGTCCACGGCGGCGTCCAGGGCCTCCTCGTCGGGCTCGACGCGGTTGACCAGGCCGATCTCCTTCGCCCGGTCGGCCTTGAAGCGCGCGCCGGTCACGAACAGCTCGCGGGCGACGCCCACGCCGATGCGCGCCACCAGGAACGGCGAGATGACGGCAGGGGCCAGGCCGAGGCGGACCTCGCTGAAGCCGAACTTCGCCCGCTCGGCCGCGATGGGCACGTCGCAGACCGCGACCAGCCCGGTGCCGCCCCCGATGGCGGCGCCCTGGATGCGCCCGATCACCGGCTTCGGGCAGCGGTCGACGAGGTCGAACAGGCCGGCCAGCTTCCGCGAGTCGCGGATGTTGTCCTCGTCCGTGAACGTCGCCATGGAGCGCATCCACGACAGATCCGCCCCCGCGCAGAAGCTCCGGCCCCGCCCGCCCAGGACGATCGCCCGGACGTCGTCGTCCGCCGACAGCGCCCGGAACGCCTCGCTCAGCTCTCGCACCAGGGCGTCGTTGAACGCGTTGTGGACGTCGGGCCGGTTCATCCAGACCCGGGCGACGGGGCCCTGCCGCTCGACGACGAGATGGTCGGCCATGGAGGCTCCTACATGCGGAAGACGCCGGGTCGCCACTCCGGGATGGGGGCGTTGAGGCTGGCGGAGAGGCTCAGCGCCAGCACGCGCCGCGTGTCCGCCGGGTCGACGATGCCGTCGTCCCACAGGCGGGCCGTGGCGTAGTACGGGTTCCCCTCGCGCTCGTACTTGTCGAGGATCGGCTGCTTGAATGCCGCCCTGTCGTCGTCCGTCCAGCCCTTCCCCTTCCGGCCGAGCTGGTCCTCCTTCACGGTCGCCAGCACGTTCGCAGCCTGCTCCCCGCCCATGACGGAGATGCGCGAGTTGGGCCACGTCCACATGAAGCGGGGCTCGTAGGCGCGGCCGCACATGCCGTAGTTCCCGGCGCCGTAGGACCCGCCGATGATGAGCGTGAGCTTGGGCACGTTCGCCGTCGCCACGGCGTGGACCATCTTGGCCCCGTCCTTGGCGATGCCCCTGTTCTCGTACTCGCGCCCCACCATGAAGCCGGTGATGTTCTGCACGAAGACGAGTGGGATGCGGCGCAGGCAGCACATCTCGATGAAGTGCGTGGCCTTGAGCGCCGACTCGCTGAAGAGCACGCCGTTGTTGGCGATGATCCCGACCGGATAGCCGTGCAGGTGCGCGAACCCGCAGACCACCGAGGGGGCGTAGCGCGCCTTGAACTCGCCGAAGCGGCTGCCGTCCACGACCCGGGCGATGACCTCGCGGACGTCGAAGGTCGTGCGCAGATCCGGCGGCACGATGCCGTACAGCTCCTCCGGGTCGTACGCGGGATCCTCCGGCGTGCGCAGGTCCATGTCCACGCGCTTTCGCCGGTTCAGGGTGCTGACGATCCGCCGCGTGATGCGGAGGGCGTCCTCGTCGTCCTTCGCGAAGTGGTCGGCGACGCCGGACAGGCGGGTGTGGACGTCGGCGCCGCCCAGCTCCTCCGCGGTGACCTCCTCGCCCGTGGCGGCCTTCACCAGCGGCGGGCCGCCCAGGAAGATCGTCCCCTGCTCCTTCACGATGACCGTCTCGTCGCTCATCGCGGGGACGTACGCGCCGCCGGCGG
>JBNJGB010000038.1:0-62190 GCA_051747385.1 Myxococcota bacterium | reverse complement strand
TCTGCGCCGACCGGGATCTCGCCGCCCACCTCCACGACGCCGCCCCACCGGAGGACGTCTTCCCCTACCGCCGCCGCATCGACGCCGCGGCCTTCGTCGCCTGGGTCGAGGAGCGCCTCCGTGGGTAGCCGGGTCGCCGCGACGAGGTCACTCGAACAGGCCGGCGAGGTCGTCCAGGGCCTCGTGGAGCCGCTCGCCCCCGGCGGCGCGGGTCTCGTGTCGCTCCAGGTCCGCGGGGGAGAGCCCGGCCGCCTCGTATCGCCAGCGGGCGAGCCACGCGAGCGTGGTCCGGAGCAGATGCTCCCGCGAGCCGGCGCCGAGGCCCTTCGTGCCGAGGAGGATCTCCTCCGTCGGCGGGAGGTCGGCCAGCGGGGCGTCCTCGCCGGTCAGCTCACCGGCCTTCACCAGGCAGGACACGGGGCGCCGGGCCTTGCGTTCGATGCGCTCCAGATCCGCCACCGGAAGGGCGCTCGCACGCCGGTCGAAGAGGGCGTGCATCGCGTGGTGGATCTCGGCCCAGTCCACGATGCAGACGTCGTCGTCGGATTCGAGGTCGAGCGGACCGAACGTGGCGAGCCAGCGGCGTTCGGCGCGGTAGGTCTCCCAGGCTTCCTGCACCGCGTGGCGGACGGCCTCGTCACGGTGGTCGTCGAGTCGCTCCAGGGCGGCGCCGATCGGCGCCTCGGTGGGCAGGTCGAGCTTCGCCACCACCTCGTCGTCGAGCGCCAGGACGGACACGGGGTGTCGCTTCAGCCGCTCGTCCCTCGCGCCGGGCATCGTGGCGTCGTCCTGGACGCCCAGCCATTCGAGGACGTGGGACTCTGCCGAGGGAGCCGGTGTGGGCTCGCGACTGGGCAGGCCACGGAGGAGGCTGGCGCCGCGGCTGGCGACGATCGCCAGCTCGCGGACGGCCTTCCGGATCGGCTCCAGGTCGGCGGCTTCCTTCGCGCGGGCGGTGAGCTCACGGGACCAGCGCACGCGGATCATCCAGCTCTGCCAGTTCCAGCCCTTGACGGCGCGGTGGTCCCGCCAGCGGAGGATCCAGCGCTCGACGTCTTCGCGGTTCGCTCTCCAGGACAGGCCGCCATGACCGCGGAGCTGATGATGAGGCGCCTGCACCGGCACCACGCCGTCCGCGAAGAACCCCGGATCGACCGGAATGTCCTCGGACCAGACGTCCGGGCCCCAGTCCAGCGGTTCGGGATCGTAGAGCCCGAGGTAGTCGACCACACCGACGGGTTCACCCGGCTCCCCCTCCGCCATCACGATGGTGCTCACCACCGACCCGATCAGCGGTGGGTCGTCCGAGACGTCGAGCCCGGCTGCGATCCAGGCGTTGACGTAGGCGTCGACGTGGGCGTCGAGGATCTCCAAGCGGCGCCCTTCGAGCCGCGGGAAGGCGACCACGAACATGCTGTCGCCCCACTCCACGGCCCAGCCAAGGTAGGTGCCGCTGGTGTCGGCGAGCGCACCCCCTCGTCCCAGGACGGCCACGCCTCGGACGGGGAGCATTCCCGGCAGCACGAGGTGCTCGATCTCGCCCCCCGGCCGGGCCCGCCCGGGCTCGAAGTGCCATGGCTCGATGGCCCACGCGGCCGCCTCCGCGATCGCGCGGGCCAGGGGAGGGGCCGGCCCACCAGCCCGCCGTTCGAGGGCGCGTACCGGATCACCGCTGAGTCGGGTGCTCGTCTTGACCATGTGGTCGAAGGCCATCGCGCGCACCATGTCCTCCGGAGCCGTCGTCCGGACCTCCCGCCAGACACGAGCCTCGGACGACAGCTCGTCCATCAGGTCGTCCACGGCCCGCTCCAGGTACCGGACGGCCTCGGTGAGCGGGGCGAGCTGCTCGGCTGCGCGCTCCACCAAGCGTCGCCTCGCCTCCTCGCGCTTCCTGGCGCGCTTGCGTGCCTTCTCCACGGCCTTCTGCCTGCCCATCACGCCTCCCCATCTGCATGTGCCACGACGCGCATCGCCGATAGCACACCGGCGTATCGCTCGACGTCCACCGACTCGCGGATCCACCGGTCGAGGAGCGCGTCCGGGACGCACTCCACGAACGGCCCCGGCTGCAGCAGCCCGGCGAACGTCTTGCGCCTCCGGAGCAGCTCCGTCTCGAGCTCCCGGGTCAGCCTGTCCTCGTTGCCCAGGCTCCCGTCGTCCGGCACGTCGGGGCCGTCTACCCGTGTGAAGAACGGTCCGCCGCGCCCCTTGGCCTTGCGCTTCATCCCGCGCCGGCGCAGCACGCCGTCCAGGAGCGCGCCGCCCACCGTCCCGAGGAAGTGGGCCAGGCGCCACCGGTCCTCGCCCATGCGCTCGAGCAGCAGCGTATCGGCCGGCAGCCCGACGTGTCGGGCCAGGTCCCGCGCGAGGCCGAGCGAGTACCGCGGCGCCTCCCGCGCGATGAAGCGGCCCTCCTCGACGCCGTCGTCGCTCCGGACGAAGACGCGCTCGTCGCGGATCCGCGTGACCTCCCGCCGCTTGCCGCCGAGGGACAGGGCGACGTCGCCGCCGGAGGCCAGGGCGTCCCGCTCGCTCGCCGACACCCGCGCGCGGCCGACCGGCCGGCCGGTGACCTCGTCCACCACCTCCACCTCGGGGCTGGAGGCGATGAGCGAGTGCATCCGTCCGTACTCGAAGGCCTGCGTCGCGCGCTCCTCGGCGACGAAGCGGCCCCGGTCCACGGCGCGCAGCCAGCCGGCCTCGGCCATCTGGCCGAGGATCGCTTCGCAGTCGTCGGCGGCCCACAGGGAGGCGGCGTCCGGCGCGAGGCGCCCGTGCAGCGCCTCCACGGAGATCCAGCCCTTCGGGTTCTGGAGCAGGAGCGACAGGGCCTGCTGGGCCACGACGGTCGGCCGGAGCGCCACGGAGTCCTCGAACAGCGTCCCTGCGGCAGCGCACTCGAGGAGGTGCTCGAAGCGCGTCCGCTCGAACGCCCCGTCGTGGAGGCACGTCACCCGGGTGGTCGCCTCGCCCCGGTTCGCGCGGCCCACGCGCTGCACTAGCGACGAGACGTTCGGGGGCGGCGAGAGCAGCACCACGCGGTCCACGTCGCCGATGTCCACGCCCAGCTCCAGGGTCATCGTGGCGACGCACACGGCGCGCGGGGCGTCCAGGAAGCGCCCCTCCACCCGCAGGCGCTCGTCGCGGGACAGGGAGCCGTGGTGCGCGAACACGCGGGAGCGCAGGCGGGGCTCGCCCGACAGAAGGGCGGTCAGCGCCTCCACCTCGGCCCGGACGTTCGTGAACACGAGGAGCTTCCGCGCTCCGCCGGACGTGAAGCGCTCCATGACCGCGTCGGCGGCCTCCTCGAGCGTCCGGGCCTCGGCGACGTCGGCGTCGATGGCTCGTCCGGCCTCGCCTCCGCCGGTGACCATCCGGGCCTCCGGTCCCAGGAAGCGCCGCGCGAGCGCCCCCGTGTCGGGGACCGTGGCCGACGCCGCGCAGCGCTGGACGCCGGGCGCCACCTGGTCGAGCCGCGCCAGGAGGCAGCGGAGCTGGTCACCCCGGGCGCTCCGGTCCAGGAGGTGGAGCTCGTCGCAGACCACCGCCTGGACCGTCCGCAGCGCCCGGGGGCGCCTCGACAGCATGGAGTCCAGCGACTCGGGCGTCGTGACCAGCACGCCTGGCGGGGCGTCGTCGTCGAAGCCCGGGGCGTCTCCGGTCTTCAGATCGAGGCCCACCCCGGCGCGCCGAAGCGGTCCCGCGAGGCGGCGGTGCAGGTCGTTGGCGAGCGCCCGGGTCGGCGTCACCACGACAATGGCGAGCCCCGCCCGCGGCGTGTCTCCGGCCAGGAGGCGCTCCACCAGGGGCGCCAGGGCCGCCTCCGTCTTGCCCGAGGCCGTGGGCGCGGTCAGCAGCACCGGCTCGCCGCGGACGATGGGCCGGACGGCGCGACGCTGGATGGGCGTCAGGCGTCCGAAGCGCCCGAAGAACGGGTACCACGCGTGGGGCAGCAGGTCGCGGACCGTCCGCTCGTCGTCCACTGCGCCGTCCACGTCAGAACAGCACCGTGGACTGGAGGTTCCGCACCACGCCGGGCACGGCGTCGGGCTGCGTCCGGGCCACGTCCAGGAACTCGATGACGAACTTCATGGCCTGCCGGGGGTTGTCGACGAAGCCGCCTCCGAGAAGCTCCGCGAGGACCCGCCCGAGGGCCGGGACCACCGCACGCGGGAGGCTCCAGTCCGGCCAGGCGCTGGCGTAGAAGTCGCAGACGCGCTCGGCGAGGAGGAGGTAGTCGTCCCGGGACAGGGGCTCGAGCGCGTGGTGGAGCGGCTCCGGCACGGCCTCGCGGAGGACGGCCTCGCCCTGCTCGTTGGGCGTCATGGCCAGCGCCAGCACCAGCCCGCTCCCGTCCCCGTAGCGGGGCGGGACGTGGCGCTGGATGCCGTAGCCCCCGACGCCCGACCCGTCGTCCTCGGCCTGCCCGGTCGCCACGGCCCAGGCCCGGAACAGGTCCCGCGCGTAGCCCCGGTTGCCCTTCGACAGGAGCGCGTAGAACTCGGCCTCGTCGAGCAGCACGACGAGGCCCCGGTGGCCGACGCGCCGGGCGAGGGCGGACAGCCCGCTCAGGAGGTAGCCGTAGATGCGCGCCCACGGCCGGTAGTCCAGCAGGCTGTAGAGCTTCGGGAAGCGGCCGGGCAGGGCGGACAGGAGCCGGTCGATCTGCTGGTTCGAGATGGTGGGGTGTCCCTCGAGCCAGTCCAGGAGCAGGTCCCCGGCCAGCTCGGCGTCCGGGACGTCCTGCGCCGCGGTCAGCGTCCGGTGATAGGCCAGGACGGGGGTCAGGTAGAGGTGGAACGGCGTGTCGTGCACCAGGTCCCGGGCGTGCCCGCGGAGGGGCGGGTCGACGCCGAACGCCTCCAGGGCCTCGGGGGAGGCGACCGCGCGGTCGAGCAGAGGTCGCAGCCCGGCGCCCTCCTCGAATGGCCGGTCGGGATAGCGCAGGTTCCGCACGACGGAGCGGTAGACGCGCTTCGGGTGGGACGGGGCGGTCTCCTCCGGGTCGAGCATCACCAGCGACGTCACGTAGCCGGCGTCCAGCGCCCGCTGCTGCGCCAGCTCGAGCAGGTGCGTCTTGCCGGTGCCGTAGTCCCCCAGGAACGCCCGCACCGCGCCCCCGCCCCCGGTCGCGGCCCGCTCGAGGTCGGCGTCCACGCGGGCGATGGCCTCGTCCCGTCCGACCGTGTACGCCGTCAGGTCGGCCGCAGGGACCACCCCGAGGCGCATCGCCTCCAGGGTCATGGCCGCCACGTCCTGCTGCAGGCTGCCCCGGAGGTGCTCCTCTGCGTCCTCCGAGGGGCCGCCCGCGCCTTCGCCCGGGGCACCCGGTCGGTCCCCGTCGACCTCCAGCTCGCGGCTCGCCACCTCGACCGGCAGCGGGCGGTCGTCGAAGCGCACCACGGCCGCGCGCCCCCCTCGCCGCCACGACTCCACGACGCCGTGGCCGTGGACGGGGTGGCTCACGCGGGGTGGCGTGGCGTCGTCTCCCGTGAAGGTCTCCAGCATGGCACCTCAGAAGTCGGCGAAGCCGTCGTCGTCCGCGGTGTCGGTGAGGCCCTCGTAGCCGTCCAGGACGAGCTTCCGGGCCGCGTCGTCGTCGAGGCGGAGCTCGCCGTCGATCATCTGGCGGTGGAGGAGGTCCACCCAGGTCTTCACGAACAGGCGCCGGTGGTTGACGTCGAAGAAGGCGTCCACCGAGGCCACGGCCAGCTCGCGGGCGTTCTGCCGCTGCAGGCGGGCGTCCAGCTTCAGCTCGCGGGCCTCCTCGAAGACCTCGAGGATCTTCAACCCCAGCCGGTCGAGCATGTCCACCGGGTCCAGGTCGAGCTTCTCCAGGTCGATGAGCACCGCCTGGGGGCTCCGCACGCTGAGCGGGACCGGGCTCTTGAGCCGTTGGTACAGCGCCGGATAGTCGGGCGCGACGTTCCGGAGGAACTCCGGCGGGACGGCGTACATGAACAGTGTGTTCGGCAGCTGGTGCCTCCCGCACAGGTCGATGACCTGCCGGAGGTTGTCGCCGATGGCGTGGCTCCGCTTCGCGCTGACGCTGAGGTTCCGGTCCACCTCGTCGAACAGGAGCGCCGTGCCGCGGAGCCCCAGCGCCACCACCATCTGCGTGATGCACCGGAGCATGGTGAAGCCGTTCGCCCGGCCCAGCTGCTCGTAGACCCCCACGTCCCGGAGCTCCTTCGGCGGGACGGGCTCTCCGGCGAGCCAGGCGTCGAGCCGCTGCTCCGTCCCCGAGTCGTCGCGCAGGTACGCCAGCCCCAGCTGGGAGACGGCCTGCCGGAACGAGTGGCTCTCGCACGGGGCCCGCCCCACGGTCCGCTCCAGCCAGCGCGAGACCTCCTGTCGCGCGGCCGCTTCGGGCTCCGGCGTCCCCTGCTCGCGCAACACCGCGACGGCCCGGTCCAGCTCGTCGTCCACGCGGCTCCGCACCACGTCGCCGATGCCCAGGTTCGGCGGCACCAGCGGGTCGGAGGGCTTCAGCGACAGGCGCCGCGCCACCGCCCGGTAGACCTTGAAGCTGTCGTCGTAGGGGCACTCCCCCGGCGACAGCTCCACCACCGCCGTGGCGAAGCCGTGATTCCAGGCCAGCTCCCGCACGCAGTACAGGAAGTGGGTCTTGCCGCCGCCGAAGTAGCCCTGGACCAGCTTGAAGCTGGCGCCGATCCGCAGGAGCTGCCCGAAGTACTCGTGGTCGAGGACCCGCAGGTAGGTCTCGTTGCCGACGTTGATGCGGCTCACGTCGTGCTCGGGCGGCTGGCCGCCCTCGCCGAGGCGCTGCAGGATGTGCCGCGCCACCAGCCTGCGCGTCGTCGCGTCCTCGCCACCGCCATCGCCGCCGCCGAGGGGGCCCATCGTCGTGGCCGTCATCGCGTCCCCTCCGTCACGAAGCGGATGGACAGGTAGTACTGGCCCTCGGTGGGCGTGCTGGGCACGAAGAGCACGTTCCGCTTGTCCTTCGTGGCCCCGCCCGTGGCCGTCCCGAGCTCCAGTCGGACGCCGTCCCGCTCCAGGACCCCGTCCCGCCGCAGCCGCTGGAGCTGATACGCCAGGAGATACCGCGGGAAGTCGTCCATCTTCGACACCGACCGCTTCCGCCACTCGTCGCGGTCGGTCGCCAGGAGCGTCAGCGGCGCGAGCAGGTCGACCAGGTCCAGCCGCTCACCGTCCTCGCTGCCCCGGGCCACGAGCGCCATCCGGTAGGCGTCCCGCGCCCTCCCGAAGAAGGCCTCGGAGGGCACCGCCCGGTCCTTGATGGCCGCCATGGCCTCGCCGCGCGCCTCCAGGATCGCCTCCGGCTCGAGCGCGGCCGTCTCCACGGTCTCCCGCGCGTAGCAGAGCCGCGCCTCGCCGGCCTCGAAGTCCAGCTCCGCCGTCAGGGGCGACAGGGCCAGGGTCGGCGGCGTCTCCGCCACCGTCTCTACGGGGATCCCCGCCTCGCCGGCCATCCGCTGGAGCGGCCCGAGGAGCGCCATCCGACGCTCCCGCCGCAGCCGGCCCAGGGCCTGTTCCAGGTCCTCGACGAGCCGCTGTCGCTGGTCCTCCAGGGCGAACGCCTCCAGGTTCGCGGCCTTCAGCCCCTTCAGGTGCTTCGACAGCCGGTCGATCTGCTTCAGCGCGCCGGCCTTGGCCAGCCCGTCGAGCGCCTTCCGCGCCTTGTCCACGGGCCGCAGCGCGACCTTCAGCTCCTCCCGGAGCGCCCGGACCTCATCCTCCACGGGACCTCCTCCCTGCACGACGAAGAGGCCTCACACACCCGGGATCCCGTGTCAACGGTGTGGACGAGGCCCAGGGCAATCGCACCCACAGAGATGGCGCCAGCGTCCTCGCCTGTCGATCATACACATCTGCCTGGTCCCGAAGGGCTCGCGCCAAGCCGCCAAGCCGCCAAGGCGCGGACAACAAGGGGAAGATGCAGTAGGACCGCCGTCCCCGGCGGTCACTTCCCGATGCGCCGGCGAGTTGCGAGGGCGTGCGGCTCTACCCGACGGCGCCGGCCTGAGCTGCGCTCGTCTCGTCGGGGATCATCGCGCGGGCGTCGCGAAGCACCTCGGCCGCCAGGGACTCCGGAACAGCCGGAGCCCGCGCCAGCCCGTCGGCGCGGAGCAGGGCGGTCGCGTCCTCCTGGGCCACGCGGCCGCTGGGGATCGCCTCCCCGTAGAGCCACACCGTCAGGTCGTCCCGCTGCGGCACTTCCGAGGCGCCGGCCGTGCGCGCGACCGCGGCAGTCATGGCCTCCACGAGGAGCGCCAGGCCCTCCGCGTGGCACCCCTGCTGCACGAGGACCTCGCCGGCCTGCAGCTTGCGACGGGCCAGGTCGCCGAGCAGGTCGGCGGGCGGGGCCTCCGTGTCCTCGGAGCGCTCCACGACCACCTCGACGTCCGCGAGGCCCAGGCGCCGCAGGCTCCCGAACGTCCCCGGGTCCAGCACCGCCACCTCGAGGCCCTCGGGTGCGAGCGCCGCAAGCTCCTGGTCCCCCTCGGCGGGCGGGTCGACCACCACCAGCAGCCCGGTCCTCCGCGCCACGATGCGCTCCACGCGAGGCCCGCACCGCTGCTGGATCTCCGCCACCAGCCGGGCGAGGGTCCCGTCGTCGTCCTGCGGGATGGCGCGCCGCCCCTCGGGCTTCTCCGCCGTCGGTTCGGGCGCCTCCTCCTCGCGCTCCTCCTCCCGGCCGGTCTCCCCGGCGCGGCTTTCGGGACCGTCGTCGAGAGCCTGCATGGCCAGGTCGAGGGTCTTCCGGGAGATGCCCACCACGTCCTCGGACGCGTCCGGCCCGACCGTGTGCGCGAAGAGGTGGCGCTTGGACTCCACGATGGCCGCCACCCGCTCCTCGTAGGAGTCGGCCGACACCATGAGCAGGATGTGCGCCGTCTCCTTCTGGCCCAGCCGGTGGACCCGCGCGATGCGCTGGTTCAGGACGGCCGGGTTCCAGGGCATGTCCAGGTTGACGAGGGCGCTCGCGCTCTGGAGGTTCAGCCCCACGCCCCCGGCGTCCGTGGACAGGAACACCTGGCAGTCCGGCTCCTCGCGGAAGCGCTCCAGGAGCTTGCCGCGCGAGCCCGACGGGACACCGCCGTGGAGCCGCACCGTCCCCAGCCCCAGCTTGTGCGCCTCCTGCTCGGCCATGCGCGTCATGCGCTCCCACTGGCTGAAGACGACCACCTTCCGGCCGCCGTCCACGCACAGCTCCTCCAGCAGCCGGCCCAGCTCCTCGAGCTTCGGCGCCTTGGCCTTGGACTCCTCGTCCACGAGCTGCGCCGCGTTGCACGCCATCCGCGCCGTCTGGAGCGCGGCCATGAGGCGCTGCTGCTCCGCCGGCGTGAGCGGCCGTCGCTTCGTGACGGAGTAGAGCTTCGCGGCCTGGTGGAGCGCCTCGCCCTCCAGCGCCTTCTGGGCGTTCGACATCGGCACGTCGACCTGCTGGACGATGCGCTCGGGGAGCTGATCCGCCACCACGGCCCGATCCCGCCGCAGCAGCACCGGGGCGATGCGCCGCCGCAGCTCCGACAGGTTCCGGTAGCCCAGCACCTTCCCGCGCTCGTCGGTCACGTGGAACTCGAGCAGGAAGTGCCACAGCGGCCCGAGCACCCGCCGGTCCACCACCTGGACCGCCGACGTGCTTCGCCATGACCTCGGTGCGCCCGCGCTTCCGCCGGTCGGCCACCGCCTCGTCCGCGGCCCCCCGGATCGTCTCGTCGGCCACCTCCTGCCGCGCGGCGTACGCCAGCAGCGTCGCCACCGCGTGCTTGCACGTCGGCTCCTGGTCGAAGGGACACGAGCACTCGACGCCGATCTCGCCGTCGTCGTCCACGGCCAGCTCGACCTCGTACGGCTCGCCACGCCGCGACCCCTCCACCGAGGCCCAGACCCGGCCGTCCATCCACCCCAGCCCGTGGACGCGGTCCTCCTTGAAGTACCGGATCCCGCGCTTCACCACCGCGTCCGACGCCAGCCCCCGCAGGGCCTCCGCATCCACGAGCAGCGGATCCCGCTCCGGCTCTCCCTCGACATCGACCCCGGCCGCTGCGCTCATCGGTCCTCCCCGTCCCCGGTCACGGGCCGTGACCTACGATCCCCGTCCCGTTGAACGCAAGGCCTTCGGCGGGCGGCGTGTGCCTCCGCGGCGACCGCTTGCCCCAGGCCGTCGGCGTGGGCGAGACTGGAAGCCCGCACCCAGGGAGGCGGATGCTCGAGCAGGCCCGAGTCGGACCCGAGGAGGAGCAGGCGATCGCCAGGGCCCTCGATCCCATCGAGGCCGTGCGGGTGGCCTGGCTGTTCGGCTCCCGGGTCCATGGACGTCCGCACCCCGGCAGCGACCTGGACCTCGCGGTGGCCTACGACCCGGCGGTCCGCGGCCGAGCCCGGGAGCTCGCTCGCCGCGACGTCGTGGCGGCAGTCACGGACGCGCTGGGCCCCGTCGGCGAGCGGCTGGACGTGGTCGACGTGGACCGCTCGGACAGCGGCGTCGCCCTGCAGGCCATCCGCCAGGGGCACCTCGTGCTCGCGCGAACCGACGCCGAGCGCGCGGACGCCATCGTCCGCATCCTGCGCCGCCACGACGACGACCTCCCCCGGCGACGGATGCTCCGGCGCGCCGCCATCGAGGCCGGCCGCCGGCTCGGAGCCGAGGTCCGCCGCTGAACCAATGGCCTCCCATCCGAGGCCACGCGTCGTTCTCACAGCCGCGCCAGCTGGACGTCCCGCGTGTCGATGGGCATCCCCTCTTCGTCGTATAGCGGCATGCCCCAGCCGTGGGGGTTGGTCTGCACGAAGGCCCGCTTCGCGCGCGACCACGGGTCGGCCCAGCCGGGGGCGTTGCCCACCACGACCTCCAGCGGGACGCCCTTGTCCAGAGCGCTCTGCTTCAGGTCGAAGAGCTTCGTCTCGTCCCACGACGCCCAGGGGGCGGGGATCGGCTCGTCGAGGAATCCCCAGCGGAGCCGGACCGACCCGTGGAGTCGGCCGTACTGATAGAGCGCGTACAGCGACTTGGCGTCCGCCGCCAGGCGCCGCCGCAGCTTGCCGTGCTGCCCGTCGCGCAGGTAGGCCTTCAGCTTCTTCGGATCGCCGAACGGGCGGCTGATGCCGCACGAGCCCTGGATGAGCAGCTTCGTCGTGAGCTTCAGGGTCCGGCCGCGCTGGTTGAGCTTCTTGGTCTTCTGGGGCGGCCCCAGCTCGGCCACGCGTCGCGCACCGACTGGAAACCCGAGCGCCCCCAGTAGCTTGCGCGCGTCCATGGCGCCGAGGATGTCGAAGGCCTCCAGGCGCTCGGGCACGGCGCCGAGCTCGTCCCCGACGAAGGTCTCGATCTCCCGCTCCTCCACGTCGAGCAGCGCCACGGCCTCCGGCTTGTTCGCGGGGAATCCCACCACCAGCACGCGGCGCATCTTCGCCAGCTCCGCCGCCCGGGCTGCGCGCCGTCGCCTGGCCACCTCGCTCGGAGAGAGCCCCTCCTCGTGGGGCTCACGTTTCGTCGCCGGCCGGAGCCCCAGGCGAAACGCCCACAGGTCCGCCTCGGGGTCGTGCGCGTCCAGGTGATAGAGGTCGCCCTCGCGGTAGATGGGCGCCCGCCCCGGCTTGCACCGCTGCAGCGACAGGAGGGCCCGTGGCTCCGGAGCGATCCCCGCCTCCTCGAACCTCCGCGCCACCTGCGCCAGCGTCATCGGCTCGCCCCGCTCCAGCAGGGCCACCATCAGCAGCGAGTACGTGTTCGCCTCGCGGTGATCCATGACCGCCTCGAGCCGCGGCACGTCGATGTCCAAACCCTCGCACCACTCGTTCATGCGCGCGTCCTCGTCCGGGGTCGCGACACCCGACCTACAACTGCAGCCCGTCAGGCGCAACTCGGTCAGCCATCGACGTCCACCCCATCCCGCGCGATGACCTCGCGCAGGGACTCGGGCGCGCGCTCCAGCTCGACCAGGTCCACGTGCCGTCCCAGGGCGTCGGTGGCCCTGTCGATGGCGCGGAAGTACCCGCCGCGACGGATCCGGTCCACGTAGAGGTCGACGTCGCTCGTCTCCTCCAGGCGCCCTGTCACCAGCGACCCGAAGTAGCCCACACGCTCGGCCCCGAAGTCCTCGCGCAGCATCGTCGCCACGGCGGCCGAGCGGTCCAGCACCTCCCGGGCTACACGGCGACGGGCCTCCTCGTCGCGGCGTGCCTCCTCCCGGTAGATCCGCGCGTAGCGCTTGATGGTGGCGTCGGAGACCATGGCGCGATCGTCCCACACCCCCTCGGCAGCGGCAACGGGGGAGCGGGACCGAAGCATCACGGCGCTCCCGAGAACGCGTCCGGCACATCCAGCCATGCCGTGGTCTCCTCGAAGTCGTCGCGCACTGTGAGTGCGTCGGTCCCGTGGCCGGGAGGGGCCAGGCGCGCGTCCAGCGCCAGGACCGGCAGCACCGACCCGGTCGTGACCTCCCTGGAGTAGACCCAGAGGGACTCCGCAGTCGTGTGGACGCCTCGCAGCCAGGCCGTCGGACCCCGCACAGCCCCCGCCAGCTTCCCGGTGTCCCCGTCCAACGCGGCGACGTGCCCGCGGCCATCCAGGTAGTGGACACCCGCCGGGCTCCGGACGACCTGGTACGTTCGCAGTCCGGGACGGAGCGCGCTCTCCCACGCGATGTCGCCGCTCCGGACATCGATGACGACGAGCTTCGCACCGGAAGCGTCCTCGCCGGATACCAGCACGGGCACGAAGTCGAGCATCTCGCCCCGGAGCGGATGGAACCGCGGATCGTGCCTGTCGGGCGCACCGCCGAACCGGGCCAGTCGCCACCCGGGCATGGAGAGCTTCCACCGGACCTGCCCCGTCGTGGACTCCATCGCCACCATGACGAGCCCGTCCGCCCCTCGCCCTGTGAAGACCGTGTCTCGGCCCCGAGTGCCGCATGCCATCGCATGGTCGATGCCCGGTTCGGACAGCCGGATGGCCTTCGGTGGCCCATCGGGCTCGTCGAGCGGTGTCGTCAGCAGGTGTTCCCCGTCCATTCCGACGACGCGACCATCCAGGATGCACACGTCGCCGCGGAACCGGTCATCGAGGCGTTGCCCCCGACGCTCGGCTCGGCCCTCGTCGAAGGGCACGATCGTCCACCCCATGTCCCGGATGGCGAGCCACCCACCGGCCACGAGAGAGTACTTGGGCATTCCCGAGTCACCTCGGAAACGCCACCGCACGGACCCGTCGGCCAGGCTCCGCCCCGTCACGACGTAGCCTCGGCCGTCCCCAGGTGTCGTCCACGCGTCGACGACTGTGTCTCCGGCGATGCGTGGCGGGACGCCGAGCAGCGCCGAGCCGGATTCGGGTGCGTCGGACGTCCAGGCTACGGACCCATCATCGAGGCGCAGGACCGCCACGCCGCCGCGCGCCAGCTGCACTGCGGCCCGCTCCTCGTTCACCGCGATGCCGTGCCGGGCTGCGTCCGGGTCGCCCGCGCCGGGTAGCTCCTGCTCCCACTCGAGCGCCCCGGACTGGTCGACAAGTGCGATGCTCACCGCCCCCGACGCGACGTCGCTGCCGTACAGGACCAGCGCATGGTCTCCCGACCGCGCCACGACTCCACTCACGACCTCGGAGACAGGCTGCGTCCACCACCACGCCAGCAACGTCCCCACTGCGAAGGTCGCGACGGCGATGCTCCAGCGCCAGCGTCTCGTCACCTGCTCACCTGCCTCCGGAGGAGCACGCCCTGCCTGCTCGATACGTCAAAGGCTGCCTGACATACGGTGACATACGGGCGATCGAGATCACTCTGCGAACCGCACCGCTCGCCCTCCATCGCAGATGAACTTCCGGGGTGGCGAGCCATACTCGGAGAGGTGCTTGGCGAGGGCTCCCGCCTCCATCCCCGGAGGCACATACGCGATGACCTCGGTCTCGTCTCCCTTCAGGAAGTCCACGACCGCCATGGTCGATCCCACCGGGTTCTCGGTTCGAGCGCCCTTGTCGTCCACGCAGTAGGCGAGCGCTCCCGAGCCCCCCTCGAACTCCCAGTCGACGCCCGGCAGGTTGATCGTGTCCGTCAGCGCCTCGAAGACGGCTACCTTCTGCTCAATGAGCTGCGCATAGTGGTCGACGTTCTTTGGCGTGTCCGAGAACCAGTACCCGGCGTGCGCGATGATCTCGGCGTCCGGGAGGCGCCAAGTGATCGCGCCCGCCATCTTGGAGAAGCTGAGCGGGGCTTGCTTCTCCAGCGTGCTCACGTAGTCCGCCGGATCGCCGGTCCCCACAACGACCTTGTCGAGACCTGCCTTCAGGTTCTTCGACCAGACCGACATGTTCGCTCGTACCAGGCCGCCTCGCAGGCTTCCCTCGGCGTGCTCGACCGCTTGCTCCAACGCGGCCCCTTCGAGACTCCGCGAGACACCCATGAGCGTGTTCTTCGCCACCGTCGAGAAGGAGGGCGGGACCATCGCCATCACCAGGTCGAGGGCCATCCCCGCCACTTCGACCTTCTTCTTCGCTGCAGCCTCCAGACTCCGCTGCTTGTCGCGGCACGCCTTCATGTACGCGTCCGCGGCGTACGGGATCTGGTCGCGGATCTGGTTGGCGAGCGCCTGCTTCTCCTCGGGAGCCAGGGCGGCAGCTGATTCGGCTCTCTTGACGTCTCGGCCGCCCTGCGCCTGCTCGCCGCTCCGCTTCATCTGGACTGGGCTGCGTGCGCCCTGCTGCCTCTCATAGCTCTGCGAGGACGGGCTCAAGGCAGCCTTCTGGGCGTCGTACGGCATGCCGCGGAGTCGACCCCCTCTGGCCCTTGCCTCCTGGTTGCTCTTCGGGGACACGGCTTCGGTGCCCGTCCGGGTGTTCTCTTTCGCTCGTTCCATCCGGAATCTCCGAGTTGGCTCCTCGACAGGGACGGCTCCAGCAGATGCACGCAGGTCGCAGTCGATACCAATTCTGCCCTGCATAGCCAGACTGAGCAACTTCTCACTGCGGTTTCGGATACATTGCTGACCTTCCCACGGAGTTGCACCACGATGGCGCTTCGCCAGGATGTATGATCTCATGCGGGGGCAAGCGACGCGGAGGGAGCGATGGTCTCGCAGATGTTGCACGCTGCAGCACGCATGCGCGCGGAATGCGCGACGCGACTCGCGCTGACCGTCATCGTGTGCACCACCGCCTCATGGAGCTGTCGGGACGCGGGCGACAATGCCGGCTATCGCTTGGAGGACCCGCCGCTGGAGCGCGAACGAGCTCTCCTCCAGTTGGCCGCCGACGATGGGGAACAGGCCGTTGATGAGCTGTCCCTGGCTCTTCGGAGCGATCCGGACGAGGAGATGCGCGAGACGGCGGTCGTACGGCTCGGCGAGCTCGGCCGCGAGGAGGCCATCGAGCCCCTGGCGACCGCGGCAGCGACAGACCCGGGGGACCACGTGCGTCGTCGGGCCAGGGAGGCCTTGGGGCGCATCGGTGGTCCAAGAGCGGCGAGACGGCTGGTCGGGCTTTGGTCCGCCGGAGACCTCACCTCGGATGAGCGGATTCAGAACCTGGCCGTGTCGGTCGCACTGAAACGCATCGGCGAGGAGGCCTTGCCCGCCGTCCGCGACGCGCTCGACGCAGAACAAACCCGCATCCGACGCGAGGCGGCGAGGCTCCTCGGTGACATCGGTACGGCGGAGGACATTCCCCGCCTCGAAGAGGTGGCCGCCAACGCCGAGTATTCGGTAGCGAGCGACGCTCGACGTGGGCTGGAGGAGCTGCGGACGCGCCTGGACGAGTAGGACAGTCCGGCGCCGGTACAGTCGCGCTCTGTGTCAGCGACCCCGCGCCAGCTTCCGCGCGGTCCAGGGCATGGCGACCACCACGACGGTGATGCAGGCGTTGACCACGAGGGCCAGGAGCATCACGCCATAGACCGTGCTGGTGACGTGGCCCAACCCCTGGAGGGTCTCCATGGCGAAGTCCCCCGCGTGCAAGGTGGCCAGGTTGAAGAGGAGCACGAGCGCGAACAGGACGCCGAACCCGTGCAGCGCGCTCTCCACGTCGGGCCGGCTCAGGCTGATGGAGCTGCCGACGGAGAACGCCACGTACAGAAACAGGTAGATCTCCCAGCTCGTCGTGCGCTCGGCGGTGAAGAGGGAGCCCAGCAGGCTCCACGTCCCCGTCCCGACCTCGTCGAGGAAGACCCCTGCGGACGCGAAGGACGTGAAGGTCGAGGACTCCAGCGAGGCCGTCGACACGCTGGCCACGACCTCGTCGCCCAGGAGGAACCACGCGGCGCCGTATAGCACCGCCGTCCCCAGGATGATCGGGCCGATGCCGATGAAGAGGTTGCCGACGAGGTGGTACAGGTTCTTCGGGTCGTACGCGTGGGCGACGTACCCGAGCGTCCCGCCGTGCCGCTTCGCCGGATCCGGCTCGAAGAAGCAGATGTCGGTGATGCGATGACCGAACAGCACGCAGAACAATGCGTGACCGCTCTCGTGCACGGCGGTGCCAAGCCAGCCGAACAGTCGCAGGTACCACTCCCCGAGGAGCTGCTGACCTCCGCGCTGCGACGCCCGCGCCACCAGGTTCATGACGAAGGCCAACACGATCGCCGGCCCGAGCACGGTGAAGATCTGCACGAGGGTCGCCGCCAGCGCCTCCCAGGCGTAGCTCCCCACGGCGACGGCGGTCTGTTGCACATCCATCACGTCACGCGACGAAACACCCCGCGCTGCGCTTCAAGGCCCAAGCGCGGACTATGCTCCGGCCAGCTTCCAGAGATGGTCGAGGAAGGGAGTGGGGGCCTCTCGATGGATGCCGAACCACGTGACGGCTGCCACGGTCGAGGCCAGGTTCTCCGGTGGATCGTGCGGGGAGACTCGTTTCGACAGGACCTGGCCCCACGCTGCCTGTTTCTCGTCGCGTGACGCGTCGAACAGAGCGTTGAGGTACCTCCGGAGAGCTTCCAGCGTCCATCCAAAGTGGCGGTGCTTCCAGTCCTCGAGGACATATCCGTCTCGGCGACGACTGCTCACCTGCCTTCCGAGGTCCCACAGGTGGACGACCTGATCCACGATCGCCTCCTGGTCTCCTTCGGTCCACGCCTCTCTCAGTGCGCTGATCTTCACGTTGAGGGCAGAGGTGTGTCGGGCACTTCCGAATACCTCCGTGGCGAGGGCGTGTACCTTCCTGGGAAGTTCGAGGCTGCTGGCTTCGATCTCCGCCACGAGCCACGCGGCGTCGTGTGTCAGGACCTCGAAGGTGTCGAGGCCCCGAATCGAGTCCGTGGCAGCCGACTCGAACGCGCCCTCCAGCTTCATCTTCGCGAAGCTGAGGATCCGCTCCATCTGTGCACCGGCGGTCGCCGAACGCTCCGCGGACGTCCCCTCCGGCGCTTGGAGGCCGAGCTTGACGGGGTCGAGGGATACGCGGGTGAGCTGCCGGTCCAGCTTGCCGACGTACGTGTCCAGACTGGACTGCTCGGGCCACAGCTGACGCAACGCGCTCGTCGTGTCCTCACAGGCCTGGCGGATGGCTTCCGGTGTCCAGTCGGACGCTCCCTGAATCTTGTGGCCGGATCGAGCGCCCGCGCTCGGCGACAAGGGCATCCCCGCAATGGAGAACAGCCCGAGCCGTGGGTCCTTCTTGAGCTGGGCCTTCAGAAGTGCCGTGGTCTTGAGGGAGTCGTAGAGTGCATCACAGGCCACCCAGGCGTTCTGCCATCGGGTCTCGAGTACGGCACTGCCTCCCGCTTCGTCGCCATCCGTGCTGGACATGCGCCACATAGGGGGGAAGCCCTGGTCCGGGTTCAGGTGCACGGCGACCGTGATGAGGATGCGGGCATCGAGCGCTGCCAAGGCCTTCGCGTGGGCCGCTTCGAGCTCGGCCTCCAGGGTCCGCCCGTCGGCATGCAGCGCTTCCGGCCACGCGTCCTGCATGTCGGGGAATCGAAGATGCCGCAGCTGTCGGTGTAGCCGGACGAGGGTGTCCAACTCCCACTCGTTCGCGTCGGCTTCGGCGAGCACCGGGGACGTGACGATCGACTGGTACGCCTGGACCGCCTCCAGAAAGCGGGTCCAATCCCGGATCCGTCGCCCGAAGATCTGCAGCATCTCGGGACGATGCTCCCGAAGCGGGCTGCTGGTTCGAATGCTCGTCATCAGGCACGTCAAGGCGTGCTGAAGGTAGTGCGGCGAACGGCTGGCCAGATAGACGGCGACCGGTGCGCGCTGAGATGGGATCTCCGAGTTCCAGCCGGCGCAGAAGGAGCGCCAGTCCGACGCCGACTCGACCTGCCGCTCCAACGCCGCCACGATGGACTCGAGCCACATGGGCCCGCTCTTCCGCGCAGCGGTCCGCAGATCACTCCAGGGCGTCTCGATCTCCGTCAGCTCGATGATCGACTTCGGCAGCTGGCTTTGTGCGGCTCTCGTGCTGACGTCCTGCCGGGACACGTCCAGCATGTGCAGGGCTCGTTCTGCGCCGTTGTCGTCACCAAGGGTCTCGAACAGCGTCGTGGCTTGTTGCTTGGCCTGGGCCAGCCACTCCTTCACCTGGTTCACGGTGCGGGTGTCCGAAGGAAGCCGGAGTCGACCCATCAGCTGCTGCGCTCGTCGAAGGGCCGTCTTCTGTTGAGAAAGCCGGTCGGACAGCTCCTCCATCAACGTCGTCGTCTCCGACTCGTCCGTCTCCAGGAGCTTCCAGGTCTCCACGAGATCGTCGGTGTGCTCACGCACGTTGCGAAAGACGTCGTGGCCGAGCCCCAGCGAGGTCCAGTCCACCCGATGTGCGGTGATGCCCCGGATGGCGTCATCCAGCGCTTGCAAGGAGCTCTCGAGGCTCTTCAAGTCGGACTCGACCGAACGTAGACTCGTCAGCTCGGCCGTACACACGGAGTTCCAATCGTCCCGCGCCTCCCAGATGGCGAGGCCTCCGAGCCGCTCGTCGATGCGCGCGATGAAGTCCGCCCATGACCAGAAGCCCCTCCGGCCCAGAAGCGACTTGAACGATGCATGGACCTCTCGCGGGAGGAGTACGGCCAGGTCGCCGCTCGTCAATCCCTGCGTGACGTTCATCACGGCTTCGTTGGCGGCCCGATAGCGCACATCCGTGTCCAGCTCCGGATCGCTGAAGGCCACCAGCAGCTTCTCGGCTGCGTCCTGTAGCGCCTGGGCGCCTTCCCGCGCCTCCGCCAGCGTGAAGGCCGACCTATGGGAGGTGGGCAGCCGACGGGAGAGAAGCTCATCCAGGCGGGAGCACTGACCCTGGAGCTTCTTGAGCGTGCCGGACCAGAGATCGCTGCCCTCGGCCCATCGCTTCATCAGGTCGTCGCGCAACGAATCGCGGATGTGGTCGCTGACACGTCGCGCGCTCTGGATACGTAGCTCCTCCACGTTCCAGGTCCCCTCGCGGAGCCCGAGCTGCTCCGAGACCTCGGCGGGAAGATGCATCCGGGAGTCGGAGACGCCGTGTCCGGCCACCAGGTCGTCTTCGAGGCGCCTGTAGATCGCCTCGAGCTGCGCGGTCCGCTCGCGATGGGTCTCGACCATCGTCTTGACGTCGGACGTCAGCTTCTCCTGCGCCTCGTAGGCTGCGGTGATTTCATCGAGGAGCGGAAACCGCGAGGTGGACTCCCCGGCGACGCGCTTCAGGTGCTCGATCTCGTGCTGCCGTTCGACGAGCGACTCGCCGTTGCGCATAGCCTCCACGAGGGCCTCGTATCGTTGTTGGCTCCCGGCACGCGGGCTGAGTCGCTCCGGGGCGCCCTCCTCGCCGCTGGACGCGTCTCCTTCGGAACCACCGAACAGCTCGTCGACGAAGCGATCATTCTGCGTTCCCACTTCCATCATCCGTCTCCTTCGACTGAGCGGGCGCGCGATGCCTCGCGGAGGCGTGCGGGCCAACCGAGCTCGCCGGCCAGCTCGCGCAGCTCGTGAATCCGGGTCGAGAGCGGATGTCCGCTCTGGACCGGGCGGTTCGTTGCGTGGTCGTGCGCCGGGTCGGCCCGGCCGTCCAGCACACGCGAGACATCCGGAAAGCGACCGCCCCCTGGACCGGCACTCGCAGCCCGGATGGCCTCGAGGAGGTCAATCCGCGGTCCGTCGGCGGACCATTGCGTTCTGGACTTGGAGGCCAGGAGCTCGACCGTCCGAATGAGGAAGGTGCACAGCTCCTCCTCGAAGCGGCGGAACTCGCGCTCCTGATCTTCCTTGGCTGCACCAGGCACCGGAACGTAGCGCTCGAGCTGGAGGAGACACGTTCGGAGGACCCAGCCGGCGAACTTCTCCTCCTGCTCGCGCGCACCGCGGGAGGCCTCCTCGACGCGATCCCGCGCATCCACGAGATCGGCCGTGAACTCCCCGGCGAATACCTCGGCCATGAAGCGCAGAACGTTCTCCATGTCCAGGAGGGCTCTTTCGAGGGAAAAGGACTTGAGCACGTTCCAGTCCAGGACCCGCACGCCGGCGGACGTGATCTTCAGCGAGTTCCGCTTGAGGTCCGGGAGCACCGAGGGGGCGCGACTTTCGCCGTCGCCATGGACGACGGCGAGGAGCCGGACCAGGCGATAGACGTCCCGCAGGAGACGCTCGGCGCTCAACCGTGTCGTCCCGGACGTGGCGAAGTACTCCATCTCCTCGCCGTCGATCCACTCCAGAGCGAGTGTCAGGCGCTCCTGCCCGGCGCGTGGCTCGAGGAGCGCCAGCGGCTCCGGCACGGGCACCGGATACATGCTTCCGCACTCCGACATGAGCGTACGCAGCACGTCGTACTCCGCCCGGAGACCGCTCTGGTCGTTCTGCGCGGGGTCCGTGGCCTCCTTGAGAGCGATGGTCCGTGGCCGGAGGTGAGCCCCCTCCGGCCACGGCAGCTCCACACGCCAGATGGTGCAGTAGGCCGTGTCGGTGATGTGCTGTCCGCGGCGTTTGAGCGCCTCGACGTCATCGAGCTCCGGGAAGCGCTTCGAGGCTGAACCGTTCACTTCCGCTCTCCTCCACCGCTGGCCGACGGAACGCAGTGGACCTCGAACGGCCCCCACACGAATCGATCCTTCGTGGCGCGAGCGCACTCCTGCCGGGTGTGTGGATACCGCTCGCGCATGCGCTGGTCTCTCTTGAAGCTCTGGGACGGAGCGACGTCGATCTCGAACTTTCGGATCCACTGCCGCACACGCAGTTGATCGATGCCGAGTGCGGGTTGGAGTTGCTTCGGGGGGACCCACTGGCCGAACTTGGTGGGTACCTGCACCGTCTGGAAGGGGTGCTCTGACCAGGACGGCACATAGAACACGAGCTCGAGAGCGGTCCGCTGGGCCCGGTTCATGATGAAGCGGGCCACGAGGGCGAGCGCGAAGAGGGCCAGGAGGACGTACGTGGGGATACGCCAGTCGGCGACCTCCGGCAGGGTCATGGCTGCGGCCTTGTCGATGGTCAGGTCATAGCGGCGCTTGGTCTCACGCCACCGGGACGCCTCCTCAGCGGGTGCCAGATGGACCGAGATGGCCCCCGCTCCGACGAGCCGGTCGGGCGACACCTCGAACTGGGCCACCCCCTGCTCGTCGGCGATGGGCGTCCACCCAATGGCCTCCCCGCCCACTCGAAGCTCCAGGTCGAGGCCCCGAAGGGCGGGGGTCGGCAGCGATTCGTCGGCCTCCGCGGCGATTGCATAGCTCACACAGATCTCCGAGGGCGGGCCGAACAGGAAGTAGTATTCTTCGAGCACCTCGGCTCCGTCGCCGCAGCCCACGAGAGCGGCCGAGGTCACGCTCGCTGCACGAGGCTGCCGAGTGTGCACGGTCTCGCGGACGGGTCGGACGTTCCAGCCCGGCGAGCCCGCGATGGTGACTACGAGCTCGTCGCTGCCCTCCGGGACGGGGCCGACCTCGCACTCGCCGTCGAACACCGAGTCCAGGGTGCAGGCGTGGGAGAGAGGCTCCCTACCGACCTGGACCTCGAGGCGTCCTCCACGGAGGACTGGCCGCGGCGAGTCGGACGGATGGGCGAGCGACACCCGCACCATGTCCCCCGGCAGCGGCCCGCCCTCGGGAGTCGCCGCGCGAACCGTCGCAGGCTGCAGGTACTCCCAGTCACACTCGAGCTTGTGGAGCGTGCTGGGTGACGTGAGCCCCTGGTCTTCCGGTCGGAGGGACAGGCTGCGGAGGAACGCCAGGCTGCGCGTTCGCGCCGCCCATGCGTCCGCGTCGACGCTCGCGGTCTCGCCGTCGGCGTGCAGGCGTTGGAGGTTGTCGTCCGGGCCGCCCTGCAGTTCGCCTCGTACCAGGACGTCTGCGGCGATGGCTCCTGCAGGGATGCGACTGCACGGTTGCCATCGGTCCCCGATGGTCAGCGACGCGACGAGGCCCATGATCTCCATGGCGGCCGATCTGCGCGGCAGGATGCGCATCCACGCTCCTTCGGGGCGCTTCCAGTCAGCGCTCATCCAGAAGGGACGGACCGCGGCGCCGTTCCGGGTGGGGTGGAGACCGATGAATTTCACGCCGTACTCCGAGGCCATCTTCTTCATTCGCTTGCTGCCATTGCGGGCGAAGCCGGGATAGGGGGCGTAGTCGCCGCTGCCATCGGACAAGGCCACGAAGAGCACATGCGTCGGGGCGGCTGCCCACGGAGAGGTCTTGGAAGAGCCGCCCGCCCGGTCTTGCGCGCCGTTCAGCTCCGCGAGAAGTGCCTTCATGGCGAAGTTCGGGGTTTGATAGTTGGGTGGCTGGGCGCTGTCGAGGAGCGAATCGAGCCGGGTCCGTACCGTTGCCTGACGCGCAGATATACTGTTCCCCGCCATCCAGCGCATGATGGATGGCGCGGGCTCGCCACCGGAGCGCGTGTTGACGGACGCCTGGATCTGCCAGGTGACGTCCTTCACGTCGGGGCCTGCCAGAGCTTTCCGTCGGAACCTCTGCAGGTCGTCCAGCCCGCTGAGCATATCGCTGAGGAGGTGGGCCAGGGATTGTCTCGCATCGGACTGCTCGTCGGGATTCGCCGACAAGAGGTCGGTCGCCCGGAGGAAGTCCACGTGGATGAAGACGCGGACCACAGGCGCTTCCGACTCGACGGCCGAGGCGGACCTCGTCGGCAGGAGCCCGACGACCAGCCCCAGGAGCACTGCCGCGACGACTCCAGCACGATTTCGCGGAGGGAACAGGTTCATGGGCCGACCTCGACCCCGCTCGAGGGCCCGGCGGCGTGGGCGGCCGCTGTCGACTGCTCCGTCGGCCTGGTTGACTTCTCACCATTCGCGAGGTGCGCCTCGACGCGGCGCAGGGCGGTCTCCCGCCGGGCGACCTCGATCATCGCGTCCACTTCGACGGCCCGGTCGTGGACGTCCCGGAGCGTTGCCGTGAGGCCATCCAGCTGCCGCTTCAGATGCCCGCGTGCCTTGTGGGCGTACTCCTCTGCCGCCTTCAGCTTGGAAGCGTATGTGGCTGCGTTCTGGCCCACGGAGGCCTGAAGGTCGGAGACGCGCCGGTCCAGCTCCCTCACGTCCCGGACATTGGCCACCTGTGCCCGAAGGGAGTCGAGCTCCTCCCGGACCGGCCCGAGATCGACTTCACGGTCTTGATGGTTCTGACGCTCGATGGCGCGGGTGAGGAGTGCGAGGGCAAGAAGGACCAGCCCGCCTCCGATGGCGATGTCTCCGATGATTGGCATGAGCCAGGCCATCACTCGACCCCCGTGCGGCAAGGAGCGAGCTTCTGCAGCTCCCTCAGCATCGCTTTCGCCTTCAACCTGGCGTCTTCTCTTGGGTGCTCGCTGCAGAGGTGCTCCACTGCCCTGTGGGCGTGGCCGTAGTCCTCCTCCTGCACGATCGACTTGTTGATGAGCAGTCGCCAGTTGCCCTCCACGAGGCGCGAAAGGAAGAGTTGCGCCTTCGGGGTCAGTGGTTTCTTGCTCGCGCACATCTTCGCGGTGTCCTCGAACTCGGTTGCTATCGCCGCCTTCTTCGGCCCAGCAGCCTCCTTCGATGTGGGAAGCGCGGGAAGCGCGAGGCAGGCCTCGCCGGGCTCGCGCTCACGAATGATCGCGCCCTGCATCTCGCTCGTACTCGCGTCGTGGCATCGCCAACCCTTCCAATCCTTCCGACAGGAGACGCCGATGCTCTTCCCGCCGATCTGGAGTTCCGCCTCGTGTTGTGTCTCCTGCTCGCACCCCTCGCCCTCGTCTTCGGACCTGTCGAAATCGGCGTCCCAGCCACGGAAGTCCGCGTTCCCTTCGGACGTCTCGGATGCCCCCTCCTCCTCTCGAGGCGGGCTCTGCTCGGTCGCCGCCTCTGCCTTGTACTTGGCGAACACCCCACCCCCCATCAAGGCGAGTCCGAGGACGAGCTTGAACCAGAAGCTACCGTAGCCGCACATGATGAATCTCCACTTCTGTCGGGATCAGGGCTGAATTCGAATGTGGCCGAGGCGGTTGGGCCCTTCGTGTGACTCGAGCTCGGCGACGGAGTCGCGATGGACGCCTCGCGCGAGCTTGCCCAGCAGCTGCCGAAGCCCGTGGATCGAGCCGGGCCCCGGGTTCGTGTCGCCCGCGAAGTCTCTCGTCGCCTCCGAGAGGGCCCGATCCAGCTCGGCGCCCTCGAGGACATGCGGTGAAGAGGCCACGTAGACGTCGAGAAGGGGCTCCCTCGGCCCGACGTCCGGCAGGCACCCCTCGGGGACGAAGACGACCGGGTCTGGGCGACCGCGCCCGTTGTCTGTTGCTGCGGGTGCGCCACCGAGCTCCTCCGTGCAGTCGAGCTGGGACTCGAGCCGGCGTTTGAGGCGGTCGCAGGAGTACCCTCGCTTCGAACCCGCGACGGACGACACTCGTGCCGCCACCCAATGGGCGGGGCGTGCGTCCTCGTGCTGGCCCCGCTCGGTCTCCCACTCCTCGGTCAGCTTCTGAACGGTGGGGCAACGGCGGTGGCCGAGCGGTCCGTCATCGTCACCATCCGCGTCCGAGATGGTCTCGAACGCCCCGGTAACCGACGAGAACAGGCTCGCCTCCCGTGAGAGGAAACCGGAGAACCTGCCTCCGGGGGAACCGAGGAAGAGCCGGCGCTCCGGCCAGGACACGGCGGGACGCCAGACGGACCAAGCCGCGGGGGCCTCCTGCTCTGCGCTCTCGAGCGCGAGGACCAGGTTCCTCTCGACCGACGGTTCCCACTTCCGTGGCAGCCGGCACAGCGACGGGTTGGCGCTGACGCAGTCGTCGAGGCGTCGTGCATCTGCACGGTCTCCCGGACTCCGCCACCACGACCGGACGGACACCGAACGGGCCAGCTCCGAGCCTCCGCGTAGGCGGGGCGTCACCTGGAACGCTGTCGGCTCGAAGCGCGCAGCCCGCTCCAGGATGGACGCGATGAAGGCCTCGAAGCGGTCCGAGTCCGGACCCCAGGCGAAGAGCACCAGCGGCACCTGGCCCGGACGCTCGGGGTTCTTGGCGCGACAGGGCTGGTAGCTTCCAGAGTACGTGACCTTCCGGAACACGATGGCCGCGAAGCTGCGGTCTCCCTCCGACATGCCACGGAGCAGACGCTCGGTGGGGTAGACCCCGGCCACGAGGGGGCTCTGCACACGGGTGCAGTCGACCTTGGTCTCCCGCTCACCAGCGGGGCGATAGAACCCGTCCGTCATGACCAGCCCCAGCCCCTCCGGCCCGGTGGCGGCGTCCAGGACGTGGTCCAGCGCCTCGCCGATCTCCGAGCCGCGGCTGGCCCGACGTGCTTCCGGGCGGGACGAGTTCTTGAATATGCCCGTTCGCGAGCAGATGCCCTCGATCCCGCTGGCTCCCAGGTCCTCGTCCAGACACTCGACCTGGCTTCCGAAGGCGCATGCGCCGTAGCTCACGGTGCCGTCAGCTCGGGCGGCGTAGCCACCGAGCGCCTTGCCGAGCTCCTGCTCCAGGAATCGGAGGGCCAGGGGACTCCGGTGATCGTCCGCCCACCGCAGGCGCTGCATGCTCGCCGAACAGTCCACTGCGTAGACCAATTCGCTTGGTGTATCCGCGGCCGGGCCCGGGGGGCTCTGGGTTGGCAGCGACCTGGGGATCCAGTCGGTGTCGGCGGACGGCGGAGCGCTTCCCTCCTCCGTTCCGGGCGGCGGCTCGCCCTTGTCGGGAGCACGGCCCGGCTCGGTCCGTCGCCCTTCAGGAGCAGCCTCGGGATTCCTCGGCTCGCCACCCTCGGGCTCCTCGCCCGAGGAGGCAGCCTCCTCCGACACGGCGAACATCGGTTCGTTTCCGCTGGACTCGGAGGCCTCGGACTCCTTGGCGCAGGCCCCGAGACACAGCGATGCCGACAGAAGCAGGACCAGCTGATGGTTCATCGTTCCCCATGTGATCATTTCGCCAACCGAACGGTGCCTTGCCGTGCACCCGAGGTGGCCAGCGTGGTCTGGTTGCGCCCCTCCAGCGGAAGACGGGCATTGTACGTAGCGGGCCGAGTCACGGCGGCCACGTCGGCGAAGCGATCCGAGTCCGGTCCGTCGGTGGACTCGAAGAGCTCCATGACGTCTCCGAACGCCAGATCGTCCAGGTCGGGCAGCAGGAATACGATGTCCTGGTTGCTCGGGAGGCTCACCGCCACCAACGGAGCCGCGATTCCGTCCTGTGACGTGCGTACGTGTGCCTGACAGTGCGTCTGCAGATCCGCGACCACCTGACTGAGGCCGCGCTTGCTGGCGAAGCCGGAGTTCCAGAGTCGCATCATCGTCTGTACAGGGTTCTCTGCCGGAGGCGGTGTACGACGCGCTATCCGAGCTTTCGGGCTGGACACGGCTGTGCCGACCGCTCTTCCAGATTGCTTGCCGCGGGGCCACCGGTTCGACGGGGACGTCGATGATGTCGCGGTCTCGGTGCGAGCCTGGGGCGGTCCCGGAGTAGAACCATGCTGTGGCTCGGATCTCGTCTCCTCGGCGATCCTCTGCAGTTGAGCTGGAGTCAGCTGACCATGGACACGTCGGGGTGGGACGGACGAACGCGAATGCTGTCGAGGCATCAGATCTCGGCCGTATCGACGCGGATCGCGCTCGCCGGTCCACGCCGTCCCGTGGCTCCACACGGCCTCGTACACGATCGCGAAGCCGATCAAGAACGCCAGGTCCGCGACCACTTCCATCGAGTCCTCCGGTTCGTTGGAATCCGGTGTGGATCAGCCACGGGCCTTGAGTCGCTGTCCGAAGAACGCCTCATAGACGATCGACAGCGCCGAACGCTGACGGCGTCCGTGACGGTCTCGCGCCGCACGAAGCGCCACCCGGGCGCCGTCCTGCTCCCGGCGGTTGAGCGCCTCGCTGATGAGGTGGGAGTTGCGGTCCTCCTCGATGGCGCGACCGAACGTCCACTCCCGCAGGTGCAGCTCCTTCGCCTGCCTCGTGAGTTCGGGCAGGGCGATCAGCCTCGTGCCCAGGGGGATCTCGGGAGCCTCGTCCCCGCCCACCTCCTGGGTCCATGGGACTTCGTCGTGGCCTCGTCCGTTCTCGCCCATGCCGTTGAAGGTCCGGAGGCCGTCGGCGAAGAGCATGTCGCCATTGCCGTCGGAGGTCACGAACGCCCCTACAGCGACGGCTGCCTTCTCCTTGCCGGGGACGTCCAGCATGCTCGCCTGCGGATAGATGCTGATCTCTCGGCCGGCGTCACCCAGGAGTTCACGGATGGAGGACTCGATGGGGGAGCGGACGTGCTTCGCGAGCTGAGGGCTGTCGTTGCGCCAATCGTCGGGCTGGACCCCGAACGCAGACTCGAGGATGCGCCAGCCTCCGCCGACCAGGTACAGCTTGAAGGTGGCATCGTGGGCCAGATCCCGCTTGATGGCGGTACGCGTCCCCTCGTCCGCTTGCAGCCACTGAGGCCAGTCGTCGGACGAGACGCGAAGGACGACTCCAGCGAGGAGACGGGATCCGTACTCCCGCACGAGCTCCACGAACTCCTTGGCGTAGGCCTGGTCCATGTGCTTGGTGGTCGCCCGATAGAACCCGACATCGAGGATCCGCTGCCTCAGGGCGTTGAGGGCCATGCCGGCCTGGCGTTCCTGTTGCAGATCGGGGTCGAGCGCGGCGACGTTGCGCATGATCGCCTCGCCACCCAGCTGCACGCTGTCGACGGCCAACGGGATGATCGCCTGACCGCCCGGTTCCACCCACGCGATCGAGTAGTCGACGGTCCCGCCTCCGATGTCGATCGTGGACACGAAGCCGCCCTCGGCCGCCCCTCGCGCGAACGCCAGCGCCGCCTTGGACTCGTTGACCTGTCCGTTGCCACGTGAGGAGACGCTGAAGTTCGTCCACTCCTCCAGCCTCTGGGTCGCTCCTTGGGTCCCGGCCCTGACGTCCCCGGCACGCTTCTCGGAGAAGGCCAGCGGAAACGAGTGGATGATGTGCATCGACTGCGGGGCTTGCTGGTTGCGCTGGTCCGACTGCCAGTCGGCCTCGACGGCCGAAAGATAGAGAAGCCAGGCCACGTACGCCTCGATCTCGTCGACGGTGCCCTCCCACTTGATCCCGGTCTCGCTGGCTACGGCCTGGATGGTGTTGTCGCGCGGAGCCGGGGTGTCCCCGGGGATGAACAGGTCGAGCGGCTCGATGCCCTGCGAGGCTGGCAGGGGAGCCGCCCGGCGATGCAGCGCAGAGGGGGCCACCAGGATGCGGCAGTTCTTCGCCGCGGCATGTCCGAGATCCGTCGTGTCGGCGCTCAAGCCGGAGCCGACCATCAGCGTTCGGACCCAGGGGCGGTATCTACTGAGCTGGACGTTGGCCGTCTCCTGGACGTCTACGAGGCGATGGGACGGTGCCTCGTAGCCGCCGAAGGTGAAGTCGTCCCGGCGCAACGCCACGCAGGACCGAGACGTGCCGAAGTCCAACGAGACGTCCACGGTGGCCGAGGACTCGCGCGTCCTCGTCGGAGCCGACAGCAACGGGAAGGTGCCGGTGGCTCCGTTGCGCAGATCCTCGATGATCAGGAGCCGCGGACGGCCCTCCACGGCCAGATGAGACACCCAGGCCGCCTGCCCCGAGTCCTGCGGCTGCTCGGTCGGAACATCCACGACTTGGAAATCCGATCCTCTCTGGACTGCGATCTGTAGGCGATACCTGGCGGCCGATCGCTGCTTGACCTTCGGCGGCTCGATGGCCATCAGGAAACGCTTGGTCTCCGCAGGCGCGTACTCACCCGGGAACACCTCGACGTTCCAGTTCTCGAGCACCTCCTCCCGGGTCCGGAAATACCTCTCCTGACCGGAGAGCAGCGTGAAGAAGCCGTCGTCTTGGGGAGAGAAGACCGCCTGGGCCGGATCCTCCTCGAGGAGCCTGCGCTTCACCTCGTTGGCCGACCAGGGCAGGCAGGATGCGACAGAGCTCCCGTTGGACCCGACGAGTCGGAGGACCGCGGCTTCCCGGGCGGGCTCCAAGGCCTCGACCGAGAGCGCATCTCGCAGGCCTTCCAGACGAAGAGAGAGCGACCGACGCGCGAAACGCGCCAGGTTCGGAGCGTCCGCACGCGACTCGATCTCCTGCAGGGCTCGGTGCCATGCCGGCCGACGCCCGTCGATATCGACGCTCCCGAGCGCGCCCCGTGCGAGAGCGGCCACTGCGTCGCTGTGCGTTCCGGTGCGCTCCTGCAGGATCGGCAGCAGCTCGTCGGCGATGGCCTGGTTGCCGAGGAATGGACCCAGGACCGGGTGGACGGCCCCAACCAGCCTCCCCTCGAAGACGAGCCACTGGATTCGACCGCCGAGAGTCGCCCCCTCCAAGAGCGAGATCACGTGGAGCAGCGTACCCTGCACGGAGTCCGACTCCTGGAGATCGATGCGCGGGAGCTCCTCCTCCTCCACGTCGAGGACGCCCGCGAGGAGGGCGCTCCACAGGAGTCCCGCCTCTTGCAGCGCCCGATTCCGCTGCTCCTCGATGCGAGCGCGCTCCGCGTCGTCGAGCTGCTTCGCGTCGTCGCTCGCCGGATCCCAGAGGATGAGGTCCGCGATCCAGTGCGCGCGCGCCATCGGCGTGGCGTAGCTCTGCGAACGCGTGGGGATCCCGATGCTGACGGCATCGGCGGGCACGGAGGCCCACCCGTGAGGCTTCTGGACGTTGTTCACCTCGAAGGGAGCGAGTGGGACCGGGTTCCCGGCATTGGGTGCGCTGGGAGTCTTCGCCGTACCCCAATCGATCTGGCTCGAGGCGATTCCCACGAGCCAGCGGCGCACGTGGAGGTGGATCTTGCCGGGATCCTGCTCCACGAACTTCCCCAACCGGTTCAACGCGTCCTGCCACGACGGCGACTGGATGAGGGAGGCGTCCGAGTCCTGGCGCTGTGGGGTGGGGGGGAACTCGTTCGCGGCGCTGTCGGCGAGCCAGCGCGCGAAGGTGTCGAGGACGCGCGAACCGACCTCGCTCTCGGACTTGAGCTCTTGCGCCCACTGATGATGCGCACCGCCGTGTTTCTTCACCGTCTGGGTGAAGGTCTTCGACAGCCGTCGCTTTCGCAGCATGCTGCTCCAGCCAGCGTCGAAGTCCATGGCACGGATGTCGTCGAAAGCCTGTCTCGCGGCATCGGCCCAGGCACGGAGGGGGCTCCCTGGAACGGTGAGCCTGGCCCGCGTCGCGAGATCCCGCGCTCCGAAGCGCAGGGTGAACAGGCCGTCCTGCCTGGCCGCGTCGCCCGGCGAGGGATAGACGAATACCCGCAGTGGGTCCTGCTCACTGGGGTCTGCCGTGTCCTGCAGGGCCGTGGAGGCCACGAGGGTCATCCGCGACGCCGGGAGCAGCATGCGGTGACGCCTGTTCTGGGGCAGCACGCCGGGGTACCGAGGCGGGTATCCCACGACGTAGGCCTTGGAGAAACTTCGCTGCGAGGGAGGGCGCTGCGCCTCGTATCGGAGCTGCTGGAAGCCGGCTCGTGTGTTGGAGATGAGCCTGGCGGTGTTCACCGACCCGGTGATGCCGGGCAGGGCGTCCTCGCCCATGTTGCTGATCTGGAAGAGGTGGCCGAAGAGGATCAAGCGCACGTCCGCGCTCGTCTGGTTCTCTCGCACGAAGCGAGCCACCAGCCGCCAGAGACCGGCCCCCGTGCCGCCGGCGACGGAGCCGACGATAAACACCCGTCCCGTGAGCTTCCCGACGATTTCACGCAGGCGCGAGCCCCCTTGGCCTGCGAGGAGGACCTCCTTCAGATAGCTCGCCGCACCGAGCTGTGGTTCCGCGTGGAATCCCTCTGACGTGGAGTGCGCCGCCTGGTCGTGCGTGTAGAAGACCTCGAGGTGATCGTCACCGATGTAGGCGCTGGCCAGGTTTTTCGCGGCTTGGTTGCCAAGTGGGTGCTCCTCGATGAACGGCAGGTTGTCGCCGTCCTCGTCTTCCGCGAAGCGGCTGTAGCGCGCCAGATCGAGGGACTCCCGGAGTGCTTCGGTCATTGCGTTCGGCTCGGAGCCCTCCGGGCGCGTGTCGGCATCGATGACCACGACGCGATCGGGCGGCGGCACCACGCCCAGAGTCGCCAGGGAGCCGACCGTCCAACCGAAGTGCTGTCCGGTGCCGCCGATGAGAACGAGAGAGTAGGCCATGATGACACCTATCGAAGCGTGCGGATGCCGAAGCTGACGAGCCCGAAGGCGAGGAAGGGCACGTACCAGTAGGTCAGGGGCGGATCTGGGTCCGTGTCCTGGCGGAGGCTGTGGGCCACCTGGTCCCGGCATGCCGTCCATGCCTTCGCGGTGGGTCCGCCCTTGGTGCCCCACTTCTTGTCGACCTCGTTACAGAGCTGGAGGACGTCCCGAATGGCGCTGCTGCGCTGCTGAAGGAGGGCGGGGCTTCTTCCCAGCGGGGCGTCGACGCTCGCGTCCTGCACCGTGTCCCTCACGAGCGCGTCGTCACAGACTTCCCCGCAGGACCCACCGCTCTCTCTCACTTCCTCGGCGACGTACCGGCCGTCGATGCGGGAGCACGAGGAGATGCTCTCGCTCGCGCGGTCTCCGCGGAAGTACTTCGGCCACAGCAGGCCGGTGCACATCCCGTCGTTGCCGCAGAAGCCCTGGAGACTGTCCTCCACGAAGCCGTCTGCGGCAGCCTCCGAGTCCTGCACGGTGAGCAGGTAGCTGGCCCCAATCAGAGCGGCTGCAGGGACGAGGCTGAGCACCAGCATCTCGAGCCATCCCGGCCAGTTGCTGCGGGATGCCCGCCAGAACAGGAAGCCCAGGACCAAGGCGAAGGCGGCCACCCCTGCGATCCCCGACCACACGGTGCGAGACGTCGATCGTCCGCTGAAACCGGTCTCTGAACCCTGCAGCTTGCGGAACTCGTCGGCGATGTTCGCTCGGCCGTCGGTTCCTTCCAAGGCGAGCTGCCCGGTCCAGTAACCGACCCCGACGCAACAGTCCGTCGTGGCGTCCGAACAGATGTCGGCAGCCCGGGCATCTGCGGACGCGGCCACCGTCGACGTCACGAGGAACAGCGCGAAGAGCACTCGCGTCAGGTGCGTGTGCGCTTGCGCGATGTGCACGAATTCACTGGGTGAGCGCAGCCCACCAAAAAAAGGCCGTTTCACGCCGCCCTCCGATCCACCAGCGTTGACTTCGGCGGAGGCTAGGAGGCGCTTGGTTGCGCTGTCAAGGGGCCCTTGTGGGATGGTCTGGAGCGAGATGATACCCGCTGGCGCGGCGCCGTGAACCTACGCTCGTCTGGTCGCATCGCGTCGCCCGGTTGCTTCACAGCAATTCCGGGCGGTATCGCGTGTCATGACCCTGTCGAAACCGGCTCGAAGCATGTCAGCCCGCAAAGAACCGCACGGCAGGTGAAAGAAGGAGCCCCGCGGTGGCGGCACGCCAAGACGCACGCCTCGCACGGGCTGCGAACGGATCCCTGGGTTCCGTCAGGTCCGCCCGGCGAGGAGCGATTCCAGCAGCGGGCCCATGCGAGGATCGAGCGCGACGCTCTCCTGCTCCAGCCACCGGCCAAAGCGCGCCAGGTCCTGCACCAGCGGCGGGAGGTCGGCGAGGTCGAGGTCGGCGGGCCAGGTCTTCGCGAGGGCGTGCGTCGGGAGACGATCACGCCAGAACTCGGGCACGAGGAGGCGGAGGCGCGGGACCTCGCGTTGCATCTGGCGGAAGATGGCGACGCCCTCCGGGTCGAGGTCGCCGAAGTGCAAGGCGGGGACGTCCGGGAGGAGGTCGCGGAGGAGGCGGATGGCGAGCGTGGTCTCCTTGCCGGGCGCGTGGACGAGCATCAGGTGGTCGGGTGGGTGCAGGTCGACGTACGGCGCGCGGTTCTCGACGGTCAGGATGGCGCGGGGCAGTAAGCTCGCGAATCGCAGGTCGTCCATCAGGGCCCGCTCGGTCAGCATCAGCTCTCCGAGGACGTTGGCAACTCGGGTGGCGTCGACCACCTCACCGCCCCGCCGGACCTTCAGGCCCCGGTTCGGGCGGATGCGCAGCACGCTGTCGGAGGTCAGGGTGGCGGCGCCCACGGGATCGAGCGTCGAGTCGGGGAGCGGGGCCTTCGAGTGGTCCGCCAGGAGGCCGGCGGCGCTGCGGCGGTTGATGCGATCCGGGATCGGCCACGACGCGATCGAGCGTTGCCGCTCCAGGCTGCGCAGTCGAGCCAGGGCCTCGGGCGACGGCTCCAGGCCCCGCTCGCGGAGCGCGTCCAGGGTCTCTCGCCATGCGGGAAACCGCCGGTCGAGGAAGGCGGCGAGGTGGCCCCGCGCGTCCTCGACGAGCGCCCGTTCGCGGCGCCGGGCCGTGTGCGTCAGCCAACCCAGGGACTCCAGCTCGGCCGCGAGGCGCTTCGTGCCGCCACGCACCCGGAGCGTGCCGGTCTGCCAGAGCTCCAGCGCTCCGGCCCGCTCGGCGTCGTCGGCCATCAGGCCACGTCGTCGCGTCGCCGGATCCGACGCCCCGAGACCTGCACGCGTTCGCGGCCGTCGTCTCCCGTCGTGCGGACCAGCCGGTAGACGGTGCACCCGTCGCTGTGTGCGACCTCGGGGGCGGCCACGACGAGCTGCAGCCCCAGGCGGCGGCACATCTCGAACACCACGCCCAGGTTGCCGCGGTCCAGCCGGTTGGCCTCGTCGAGGAACAGGAAGCGGAGCGACCGGCCGCGGGCCGTGCGGAGGAGCCGGGCGTTCTCCTCCCACGCGCCCAGGACCACCATGAGGACTGCCGCGCCGACGCCGATGGCCTCGCCCGTGGACAGCCTGCTCGGGTCGGCCACCTCCCAGCGCTCCTTGCCCTTGCGCCGCACGTCGACCCGCACGTCCAGGTAGCGGCGATGATCCAGCAGCTCCTCGCCCCGCACGCGACCGCCGCCGACCTGCTCGAACACCCGCTGGAGCGCCTCCTCCACCGGCAGGTCCTGGTCGAAGAGGTCCCCCTGGGCCTTCAGCGAGTCCAGGAGCCGCGTCATCACGTCGATGCGCTCGGCCCGGAGGCGGATGTGCTCGATGTTCCCGAACCCGACGTCTCGCAGGGCCTCGTTCAGCTTCCGGACCCGGTTCATCTCGCGGCGCACCCGCGAGTGGATGGCGTGGGCGATGCTCCCGGCGCTCTGGCGGAGGTCACTCTCCTTGCGCCGCAGGCGCTGCTCGAGGGTCGCCAGCCGCCCGTCGAGCTCCTGGAGGGCGACCACGGGATCGTCGCTCTCGCTGACGTTCTTCGGCACCCGCCGGACCAGCCAGTCCCGCACCGCCACCCACGCCTCCAGGTAGGGTGGCACGCCGGTGTCCAGGAGCCTCGGCCCCAGCTCCTCGGCCAGGTCCCGGCCGTCCTCGCTCTCCCGGAGCGCCTGGACGAGGTGCTTCGCCCGCTCCCGCGCGAGCTCGCTCAGGGTGGGGCTCCCCTTGCCGCCCAGCTCCGCCTCCTCGTCGTCCCCGGACGCGTCGCTCCACACGCCCAGCTCCCGAGCGCGCGCCACCAGGCCCTCCCACCGGGCGACCGTCGGCTCGTGATTGCGCCGGGCCGTCTCCACCTCGCCCTCGAGTCGCGCCTGTTCCTCCTCGTCTGTCTCCAGTCGCGTCCCCTGGCTCACGCGCTCGTCGTGTCTCCCGCCGCGCTCCCGGCCGAGCGCTTCGGCCTCGGCACCCACGCGCTCCACCTCGGCGGCCGCCTCGGCCAGCTGCTCGTCGGAGACGTCGCGGACTTCGAACTCGGCCAGCTCCCGCTCGAGCTGCTCCCTGCTCTTCCTGAGCTGGGCGTGCTCGACGTGGGCCTCGTTCTTCGCCTCGCGCGCCGCGTCCACCTCGTCCCGGACCGCCTGCTCGCGCTCCTCCATCTCGCCGAGCCTCTCTCGGACCTCCACCTGCTCCTCCCGGTACCGCTCGACGGCCGACTGCTCCGAGTCGAGCACGCCGACGAGGTCCGCCCACCGGAGGTGTTCGGCCTGCTCGCGGAAGTGCCGGAGGGCTCGGAGCGTCTTGCGCTGCTCCTCCAGTCGCTCCTCGACCTGCGCGACCTCGCGCCGGAGTGTGTCCATCTCGTCCGGCGACAGGGGCGGCTCCCGGAGCACCTCCCGGCCCTCGTCGACGACGGCGGCGTCGGCCGCGGTGCGCTCCAGCTCCGCCTCGGCCTCCTCCGCGGCCTTCACCCGGGCCTCCAGCGCCTCGAGCCGCTCCCGGTGGTCCGGCGGATCGAGCAGCCGCGCCCCGGGGAGCAGGGCGATGACGCGCTCCTGACGCTCCCTCACACCCGCCATCTCGACGCGGAATGCCTCCGACCGCTCGGTCGCCTCCGCCGCACGCCGCTCCGCCTCGGCCCGCGCGGCCTCGACCCGCCCGAGGGCCTCGCGCGGGTCCGGCGCGCCCAGGTGCTCGCGCAGCCCGCGGAGCTCCTCCGCCTCGGCGAGGGACGAGTCGAGCCGCTGCAGCCGTACCGTGTGGTTCTCCTGGGCGCGCTCCAGGTCCTCCCGCCGCTCCTCCAGCTCCTTCACGCGCTGCTCGCGGGCCGCACGGCCCACGATCGGGTGGTCGGGAAGCCGCGTGACCCGGTGGGCGGCGCCCTCGTCCACGACGACGGAGTTGCCTGCCACGTCCCCCTCCGGCGGCTCGCGGTCCGAAGGCAACAGCCAGACCGTGTCGGGCCGCTCGTCCATCGCCGCGACCTTCTCCGCGCTCTTCGCCGGGTCGTCCACGACCACGCCGCCCAGGAGAGGGCCCAGGCGAGCCTCCACGGCCGCGGCTTCCTCGACCGGCACGTCGTCGAAGCGGCCCGCGACCAGGTGACCGTCGACCTCGTCCCGGACCTGCAGGAGCCGCGCGTCCACGTCCCCGCCGGCAGCCTCCAGGCGCTCGATGGTCTCGCTCAGGGCCTTCACCTCGCGCTCGAGCCGCTGCCGTTCGGCGAGCGTCTCCTCCCGGAGCCTCCGGAGCGCCTTCTCGGCGTCCGGGGCGTCCTCCGGCGCCGCGAGCCGGAGGTCCCAGGCCGCCGCGAGGCGAGAACCCAGCGCGCGGCACCGATCCCAGGCCTCCGCGGAGGTCTCCAGCTCGCCTCGCCGCCGATCCAGCTCCTCGACCTCCGACTCCGCCCTCCGGCGCGTGTCGTCCGCCTCCCGGATGCCCTCGCCGAGGCTTCGGATCCTCTCGTCGAGGCCCTCGCGCTCCCGGAGCAGGTCGTCCGCGGTCTCGACCCCGAGCTCCGCCGCCTCGGCCCGCGTGCGGCGCTGCTCCTCGACGAGCTTCGCGGACTCACGCCGCTTCCCCCGCAGGTCTTCGAGACCCTCGGCGAGCGAGCGCTGCTCCCGCCGGGTCCTGAGCGCCGAGTCGGCCTCGGCCAGCGCGTCCTCCGGGGCGATCTCTCGGCCCGCCCATCGCTCCAGGGCGGCGTGAACTTCAGCGAAGGCGGCCGCGCGGGCTTCCGCTCCGTCCAGCCGCCGCACGGCGTGGTCCAGGCGCTCGGCGTCCCGTCGTCGCAGGTCGTCCGCCCGCGCGATGAGGGACTCGAGGGCCTCGTCGTCGGACGTGAGGTCCTCCCCGATCCGCGAGGAGGCCTCCGCGCGCGCCTGCTCGGCCTCGTTGTAGAGCCCCACCTTCCTCGCCAGGTCCTCGTAGACCTGCTCGGCCCGGGACAGGGCGTCCGTCAGCTCGTGGAGCCGGTCGCGCACCCTCCCGACTTCCCGTCGGGTGCGTCCGAGCGACTTCTCGGCCTGCCCGACCGTCTCCTTCGCACCTGCGAGCACGTCTGCGGCTCTCTTCTCCTCCGGGCGAAGCGCGGCGAGCCGCTCCTCCAGGTCCCGCGCGTCACGGAGTACCTGCAGACGTTCCTCCGCCGCTCGTTGCTCGTCTTCGAGGCCGCACAGGCGGTCGTCCAGCGCGGCCAGGGTCTCCTCCAGCTCCTTCAGGCGCCGGCGGCGTCCCGCGATCCGTTCGCGCGTCTCGTCGAGTGCCTCGGTCTTGGCCTCCAGCACGCGGCGCGTCTCGTCTCGGCGCGCTCGCAGGTCGTAGACCGACGCCGCGAACATGGCGCGCCCGGCCCCGAGCACCTTGTGCAGGCCCTCCCGGAGCCGGCGGCTCTCCCGGACCTGGCTCCGCGTGCGGCGGCAGGCCGTGAGGTTGTCCTGCATGCGCCGGACCGTGTTGGCCAGGGTGTCGTCGCGCTGCAGCAGGTAGTCGCGGAGCCCCTGGGCCAGAGCGCGCGAGATGCCGCCCATCATGCTGGTCCGCAGGACCTGGTCCATCCGGGAGCGGGCCTCGCGGGCGGACAGGTCGAGGGGAAGGGCGCCCGCCTCGAAGAGCTCCCGGAAGTACTGGTGGGGCTTCCGCCAGTGGAGCTCCCCGCCCCGGCGCGCCACGAGCTGGCTCACCTCGTCCCGCTCCGGGACGCGCTCCCGGTCGTCGTCCTCGCGGGCGAGCAGGACGTCCTCCAGCGGCACGTCGTCGGCCAGCCGGCGCACGATGAACGGGTGGAGGTCCAGGTTCGGCTCCGAGCGGCGCTCCACGCCGACGCCTGCCAGGATGCGCTCGCCGCCGCCGAGCCGCAGATCGAGCACCGAGTAGGAGATGCCGCCGCGCTCGCCGAGGCGGCCGTACACGCCGTTCGGTCCGCCCCCGCCGGCGCTCTCGCCCACGTTCCGGAACCGGAGGTGGTTCAGGTCGGGCAGGAGCGCCGCGTACATGGCGATCATCACCGTGGTCTTCCCCGCGCCGTTGATGCCCTCGAGCCCGGTGACGTAGGGGTCCATCTCGTAGTGTTGGAAGGGCACCCCGCGCCAGTTCACGAGCGCCGCGCCGGTGATGCGTGCCTGCCCGCTCAAGACCCCTCCCCGGCGTGGTCGCGGTCCTCCGGGTCCTCCTCCACGGTCGCCTCCCCGTCGTCCTCGTCGCCGTCCGGCTCCTCCTCCGCCTCGACGTACCCGTGGGCCACGAGCTGCTCCAAGCCGGCTCGCTGCTCGCGGTCCCGCACCGGCTCGGTGAACCGGAAGATGGCGGAGCGCACACGCACCGTGTCCGAGTCCGGCAGCTCGACGAAGCCGAGCCGCTTCAGCTCCCGGAGGGCCTTGTCCACGGCCTTGCGGAGCTGCTCCTCCTCCACGGCGGCGTTGTGGTGTCGGCGCTTGCCCTTCAAGAAGATCGACAGGGCCTTGGGCTCGATGAGACGCGACAGGGTCTCCAGCACCTGGTCCTTCGGGAGGCGCCCTTCGTGCCGAAGCGTCGTGGGATCGAGGTGGAGCAGGGCGAGGGTCGTCCCCACCACCATCTCGGCGCGCGTCAGCTGCCCGGCCCACGCCACGTCGCGGTTCGGGACGAGGTACCAGTAGCGCTCCTGCGCCTCGACCAGCTCGTAGCCGTAGGCGTCGTAGAAGTCGCTGAGCCACGGCTGCCCGTCGTCCAGGAACGCGTACGCCGACACGTCCTCGTCGTCGATATGGACGCCGGCCCGGAGCCGCGTGTCGACGTCCGCGAAGCGCTCGTCCCGGATCACGTCCTCGAGGGACTGGAACGGCCCGACATCCTCCATCAGGTCGCCTCCCGGGCCTCGATGATCCAGTCCTGCACCTCCAGACCGCCCTCCACCGCAGTCCAGCCGTCGGTCACCGGCCTCACCGCCCCGTGGGTGGCGAGCGCGTGGGCGATCCGCCCCACCGCCGCGAAGCGCTGCGCCTCGGCCAGCTTCGGCAGCGCCTCCTCCAGCGCCTCCGAGAGTCGAACCGCGCCGCGCTCCGCTAAGAGGTCCCGGGCCCAGGCGTCCTCGTCGAAGTCCGGCTCGGACGGCGGCACGTCCTTCGGTCTGCTCCGCTCCCCGCGGCGCCAGCGCACGGGCTCCTCGATCCGCCGCCGCTCCGGCTCCCGCAGCCCCCGGAAGGCCGGCATCTGCGCGATCGGGATTCTCCACTCCCGCTCCGGAAACTGTCGGATCAGCTCCCGCAGCCGCCGGCTGAACGCCCGATCCCGGTCCAGCCGGACCACGGAGCGGATGTAGCGCTGCACGAACTGGAAGTACGCGGACCAGGCCTCCATCCGCGCCTCCCCCCAGTGGGCGATCCGGGTCAGCTGATCCGTCACCTCCCGCACCGCGACCTCGACGCTCGCCACACCGGCCGCGCGCGCCAGCTCCTCGATGTCCTGGAGCTGGCCCTCGATGGCCTCCACCTCCACCACGAGCACGCCGTTCAGCTCGCGGAGCGTGCGCGCCGTCTCGTCCAAGAGCGCCTCGCAGCGATCGATGGCCTCGAACCACTCGCGCTCCAGCATGGACGCGACCTCCTCGCGGATGTCGGCCTGCTGGGCGTCGAGCCCCCGCTGGCGGCGGTCGATGGCGTCGATGAGGTCCGCGACGACGACCCGCAGCCGCTCCGATACCTCCCGGTCCCAGAAGGCCTCGTCGCTGCCCTTCCGCGCCGCCTGCGAGGCCGCGGTCAGCGTGGCCCGCAGGCTGGACAGGAGGAGTTCCAGGCTCTCGCGCGTGAGCGCCCCGTCCTCGATGAAAAAGTCGACGATCCCGCGAGCCAGCCCCGTCAGCGCGTAGGCCCCGGCCCGCACCAGCCGCGCCCCGTCCACCCGCGCCAGGAGGCGCTGCTGGCGGAGCCTCTCGATGGCGTGGGCCGCCGCCTTCTGGGGCAACGGAGCCCCCGGGTTGTAGACCTCCGAGACCCCCTCGAACACCTCCCGCAGGGTCTCCTCCTCGACGCTGGACGTCCCGTGGGCCTCGCCGTGGAACCGCAGCGCCACCAGAAACCCCAGGTCCACGGGCTTCACCTCGAGGGCCGCCTCGACCTGGCTCAGCTCCGCGAGCATCCGCGGCAGATCCCTGCGCGCTTCCTCCGTCTCGGCCGTCGCCACGCCTCTCCTCGTCCCAACCCGGCCCTGGGCCCCACGAGCTTTCCCTTGTTTCCCTCTCGAACCCGCGCAGCCTCGCACCGGGCGGGCACCTCGGGCAAGCCACTGGCGACGGCCGGCTGCTACCCGCCGCCACGAGCTCCCGTCTCCCCGAGGGAGTCCTGAATCGGGGCCGGTCGCCCACGGGGTGCCGTCACCGAAGGCCGTTGCGGCGGCACCACGCGAGTAGCGACGCTCCGTCGCATGGCAACCGTGCTCCAGCGTCGATAAGGGCGTCGACGAGGTCGCGGGCGTCGCCTTCGCCCAAGCGGCCATCACGCAGGGCGCGGGCGACGAAGCCGAGGGTCCGGCGGACGCGAAGGCCATGCTCCGCTCCGATCGTGTACGCGGTCTGGTCGTCGAGGAGCGCCTCCCCGCCGTGGACCTCCGTCCATGCGAGGATGGTCGCCTCGCCGACGTCTCGGGGCCCGGGGCCGAACCGCTCCTTATAGCGCGCGAAGACCTCGAGCAGCTCCAGGGTCTCGAAGCGGTCGACGCGGAGCCACGGGGCGCGGCTCGGCTTCAGCAGGGTCGGGTACGCGGCAGCGCCGGCCCGCAGCTCCTCGATGACGGGCCGAGTCGTGACCCGGTCATAGCCTCGGGTGAGCCACTCCAGATCCGCCAGCCTGTCCGCTCGTGCGAACGGGTTCAGGACGCTCGCGTCGATCGCGAGCAGCGTCATCCGATGTCGGCCCAGAGCCCATCCATGGGGAGGTCCGGCAGGAGCGGCAAGTCGTCTGCGGTGAGCGTACCGCGGAGCAGCTCGAGCGCCCTGCCTGCCGTGACCTTCCGGCTACGGTAGGCACGCAGGACGGCCGCGCGCAGCTTCGGCGACACCATGGGGCTCGGGAGCTTCTCCGGCACCGAGACCTCCAGCTCCTCGTAGTCGCCGCGGCGTGGGGAAACACCCGGCTCGGACAGCATGGCCCGTTCCGCCTCGTCGAGCAGCCCGAGCCTGGCGAGCTGTGGCACCGTCGCGGTCCAACTCGCCCCGTACTCGGCTGCGACAATGATGGCTCGGCTTCGGACATCGAGTCCTCGCTGGACCAGTCCCGTCCAGCGAGGCTTCAGCCCGTCGGCCGGCAGCAGCAAGTGGACGGCGAACGCATTGACGATCCGCTCCGACTCCGCGTCACCCAGTACCGACCAATCCACGGAGTACTCGTCCTGGAGCACGTGGTGGCCGATCTCGTGGGCGAGGGTGAACCGCTGCCGCCCGCTCGGGAGGCTTCCGTTCAGGAGCACGACCCCCGCATCCTCCAGGGCCATGTAGCAGCCCTCTGGGAGCCCCGACCCGAGCTGCTCGCAGACCGTGTAGAGTCCGAGTCGCTCACCAAACGCCGCCAGGTCCGGGATCGGATCCCCATGGATCCCGGTCTGCTGGCGCACGTCCCTGGCGGTACGCTCGGCGTCGGCCGGGCCCGCCACCTCACCGGCGCGGGCGAGCGGAGATGGCGGCTCGAGGACCCCCAGCCGGATCAGCAACCCGACGTCACGCGCCAGGGTGTCCGCGCGGGCCTCCACCAGGGTGTCGCCGGCTCCCCGTCCGCGATGGCTCGGGACGGCCCCCGGCCCGCCGATCTCCAGGAGCCAATCCACGGAACGATGCACGGCCTGGGCGATCGCCATCAGCTCCATCGCGTCGAGCTTCCGCTGACCGCGCTCCAGCTTGGACACCGCCGTCCGGTCCAAGCCGACCGCCTGGGACAGCTCGTGCTGCGTCATCCCCGCGTCTCTGCGGGCCTTGGCGATGCGCTCTCCGATGCTCTTCCACGCCCGTGCCATGGCGGCCACCTCCTCTGTGTGCGATTCTAGCACATCGCGAGTTGACCACACGACCATCTGGACAAACCGTCCCCTCGAGGAGCTGCCGGTGGGTGCCGCGGAGCCGGCCGAGTGCTAGGATGCCGCCGTGGTGGACCTGCTCGACCGCCGGTCCGGGTTCGTCTGCTACTCGAGGAGATGTTTGATGACGGCGCATGAGCTCATCGTCCACTGCCACGAGGACGAGGCCGGCTTCCAGCGGTACGTCAACGCTTTCGTGGACGCCTTCCGTCGAGGTGACGTCTCCGAGCGAGCGGCCATTATCGCCGAGGGGCCCGACCGGAACGGCCCGATGGAGGGCCTCGTCGCCGCCGTCGTGAGCGCCCTCTGCCGGGAGCAGGGCATGGAGGCTCCCGCCTGGGTCGCCGCCACCCACAGCCCCGAGCCCTTCTTCGCCTTCCCCGCGAAGAGTTTTGCCCTCCGCCTGCGCCTCATGCTCGAGTCTCCGCCCCCCTTCCGGACCCGCAACGTCTTCGTCTCCGAGGACTACCTCTCGCGCGCCTGAGTCCCTGAGTCGTAGGGCCGGGCCGTCCGGTCGCCCTGGAGGGCGCGGGCGACCTGGTCCCTACCGCCCTATCCCTCCTGCGAGGGCTCGTGCCGGCGCGACTCGCGGACGGCCTCTACCATCTCGTCGCGGGACACACCGGGGTCGACGCTGCCCACGTCCAGAGGCGATCGGTCGATCCTCCAGCCTTCGGGGAGCTCCAGCTCACTACGCTGGAGCTGTTCCCAGTCGGTTGGACTGAGGAGGAGGATGACCACCGGATAGTCGATGCCCTTGTCGGGGGCCGGTTCGAGGCGGAACGGGAGCACGTCCCCGACTGGATCTACGGAGGCGCTGACCTCGATCAAGCGCACCTCCTGGCCCTTCGGGTCGGGTACGAGGTAGACGGCCAGCGTGTCGGGATCCTCGGCCCGATGGGCCGCCGCCAGCTCACGCGCGGTCTCCTCGATCGTCCGGGCTGCCATGGATAGCCTCTATCTTGGTCCCGGCGCTGCAAAAGCCCGCCACGGGTGTCATGCGGGCTCGACGTACAGGTCGTCCTGCTTCACGAAGCCCTTCAACTCCGACTCGGAGGAGGTTCCCTCGATCTCCCAGTCGGTGGCGATGTCGATCGCGATGTTGAGGATGGAGCCGCCGTCGATGACCAGTGATTGGGCGTCGACTTCGACCCAGGTCGGCTCCTCTTCGGCGTGGTGGAATTCGGCCTTCTGCACCTTCGTGATGGTGACGTACCGTGCCGTTCCGTCCTTGTGGAACTCCACGCCCTCGAACAGCCCCTTGTAGAGGATGGGCGGCTCGGCCCCCGACGTTAGGAGGCTGAGCCAGGTGCTCTTCTCCTCTACCTGGTCGGACCACCCCAACGCCGGAAACCAGCCATTCCGGTTGGCAACGTGTCCGATGGCTTTCCCGAGGGCGGCGCTTCCGGCGTAGACCCCCACACCATACGCCCAGATAGCGGCGGACGACTGGTCCATCCTCCCAAAGTCGAACTGTTTTGGGGCCGCAACCAACTCGAGCACGGCTTCGAAGTCGACGGGGTATCCGGCGTTTGCCGCCACGAGGATCGCCACGCCGTGGAGGGCGATGCTGGCCAGGGATGCCTCGGCAACGTCTTGGGCGGTCGTCGTGATCCTGGGAGGCGTGTGGTGCTGCTCCCTGTCGCGCTTCATGACGAAGATGAACAGGAACCCAGGCAGCAGCACCAGGAAGATGAAAAAGGCGGGAAAGGCGAGGTTCAACGAGGACTATCGACCAACACTCGTGACAGTGGGGCCAGCGGTCAACCTTCGCTACGCGCGACCCGCTCCCCCTTCGAGTCAGCCGTGCGCGAGGCATTCGAGGTGCGGGCCGATCGTCCCCGACGATGGGTCGGTGCCAGCGTGATCCACTGATCGTCTTCGCCCGGCACGGCGACGCGACGTCCTTCGCTGAGAGCCTTCAGGACCATCTCGACCTGTCGTGGCGTCAGGTCCTTCAGCACTGGATCCATCTTTCGGACCATCTTGTAGGCCATCACGGTCTCCGGGGCTGCTTCCGTATCGACCATAATCGCAGTCCGGCGCAAAGGCCATACGTCGGTTACGCGAACGCGGGCGACGGATTGGACCGGCGGACGGAGCCAGATGCTCCACTCAGCGCTCCGGTGTCGCGAAGTACCCGAGGGGCCCCACCGCGCTCATCGGCCGGTCGGCGCGCATCTCCGCGCGGTCGTCCGAGAGCCTCACGCTACCTCCTGCCATGTCTGGTCGAGCACGCGCTCCGGTACGATCAGGTTCCAGGGCGCGACGAGCGTTCCGGCTTCGCGCGTCGTGTCCAGATAGCGGGGTTGGGCCGGGGCTGCCGTTCGCAGTGCATCCAGGTGCCGGTCCTCCACCATCAGGGTGTCCCGGTGCTGCTCCAGGAAGAACCCGACCCGCGCCACCGTCAGCGCCGAGCCCAGCTTCAGGGCGTAGTCGACGACGGCGTCGAGGTCGAGGAACTCCACCATCTCCAGGGAGCGCCAGACCTCCTCCCAGCCGCCGGATTTCTCGGGGGCATCGAGCACGTCCACCATGGTTCGCTCGAGCGTCGTGACCCGCGCGACTCCACCGCCGTGTCGCTCTTCCACGACGCCATCTCCCGCATCGGGGAGCGCACGCAGCGCGCGCGGCACCTGGACCGGCACGAACTCCATCTCCCGAAACGTCAACGGGCGGGCCCGACGCCGCGTCAGGTAGTGGAAGCGCCGCCAGACCGAGTATGTCCTTCCGTGGAACTGGAGCGCCGCGTGGTAGGCCACCGTCGCGTCCGGGGCGAGCTTCGTGGCCACCAGGTACGGGTCGACGGGTGCCTCCTCGGGCGTGATCCCACGGGGCACGGCGGCGTACAGACCGCGGCGAACCCGCACCAGCCGGCCGGCGGCCACGTGCTTGGCGAGCAGGTTGTCGCTCGTGCGCCTGCTCGTCCCGAGCGGGGCCCTCGCCTCCACGAACTCCTCGTGGGTGAAGACAGGGTGGGTCTCGAAGAAGTCGATCGAACGCATCACTTGCCGTTCCACGCAGAAATCACCACCAATGGTAGTGGTTTCTGCGCACGGCGACAAGTCCGCCGCCGTCATCCCCCTCCGGCCCCATCCCGCGCATCCAGCGAAATACGCCGCCGCTGGAGGTCCAAGTCCAGGACCTTCACGGTGATGAGGTCGCCGCTGGCTGCAGGCGCCGCCCGGTGGAGATGGCCCCGCGCACGGTCACGTCGAGGTCCGGGGGCTGCAGCACGTCTCGGCGCCCGCCACCGGCCCAGGACTCCCGGACGACGAGAGGCGGGCGCGGGACCTCGCGGTGCATCTGGCGTCAGATGGCGACGCCCTCGGGGTCGACGTCGCCGAAGTGCCATGCGGGGGCGTCCGGGAGGAGGGGGAATGGCCAGCGTCGTCTCCTTGCCGGCTGCGTGGACGAGCATGAGCGCGTCGGGAGCACCCCGTGCCTGCACGCCGGACGGCGCACGGGTCTGCACCGGCCTGGGATCAAGCTCCGAGTCGGAGCCCTATGGCCCCCCTCCCGAAGCGCGTTCACTCAATCGGGAGCATCCCCGTCGGCCGCCCCCTCGATGACCTCCAGGTACTGGTGGAGATCGAGCGCGGGCACCGTGCCCAGTCTCTGCAGGCGGCTCACCAACGTCACGAAAAACCAGACGAGCGCGGTGTCGGCGCTCGATGTGGAGAGGGTGTCGCCCTCGTCTCTGTGGAAGGCCCCGTGATTCAGTACGCAGCCCAGGTCCACGACCCGGTCGCCCGACAGTGCGGCGAGGTGTTCGTCGAAGGCGTCGCCGAGTCCGCCTGCCCACGAGCTCTCGAGACAGAGGAAGCCTGCCAGAATCGGTCCCGGGGGCTTGGGCGGGAAGGTGCCGCCAGCGTGCCTGATGCTGACGGAGGTGCGGCGGAGAGCGCGCACGGACGCCGCCTTGTCGCCCGCGTATTCGAGCCTCGCCTTGGAGATGTCCTGCTTCACTTCGAAGACGGCGTACACGCTCTCGGCCGGCACGTGGTGGGCGCCTTCGTAGGGCAGGAGGAACGGGGAGTACTGGCGGTCATGGATGATCAGATCGAGCTCGTCGCTTCGGGCGCCGTCGGCGTCGACTACGAAGCCCTTCGACACCTGGTACCGCGTAGGCAGGAAGGCGGAGAGCATCTCCTGCCAATGGGCCTCCGTAGCGGCTCCCTTGGCGCCGCCGTGGCCGACGACCGAGCGAGTGGTCCCCAGCTTGCTCGCCAGCTCGTCCTGCAGTCCGAAGAACAGCTTGCCCAGGTCGACCTTCTTCATATCCCAATTCGCCAGTCGTACGTTGTTTGTGGTGTGTGTGTGGCGTGTGGCGCGATGCCAGATTCTACCCGAGGGGTACGGCCACGTCCGACGGCCGGTCCCGGCTACTCATCCCGGAACGGAGGGGTCGGCTCGACCGTGCGAACGACGTCGAGCAGGTCATCGACGGTAAGCGGACGGTCCTCGCTGGCCGCACGTCGGATGGCCTGCGGCACGACGCGAGTGACGAGGTCGGACGCTGCGAACGAGGGCCGGCCGTCGGTTACACCCGTCACGCCGGCCACCTCTTCGACGATGCTGGCCTCCAGCAGGGGGCCGAGAGCGCCCTTGAGGATGCTCGCACGTGCGGCCCTGTCCGGCCTGTCGAAGCGTAGGACGAGAGCAGCACGGCGCACGAGGGCGGGGTCGAGCGCGCTGCTCCGGTTGGTGCACATGACGACGATGAGTCGCCCGTCCAGCTCGCGCACCTGGTCGACGGCCTGGATCAGGGCGTTGACCCCCGCCCGGTCCTCATGATGCATCTGTGCCTCTTCCCTCGACTGCGCGATGGCGTCGGCTTCGTCGAGGAGGAGGACTACGGGGGTGTCTTGGGCGCGCCTCTTCGCCGTCGCGAAGGCTGCCTGGATCTTCGCGGTCGCCTGTCCCTGCATGCCCGTGCCACGAGCTGCCAGGCCAAGCCGCAGGAGCTGCATCTCCTCGCCCGTGTCGCGTGCCAGCACGCTTCCGAAGGTCTCCGCCAGCTCCGTCTTGCCGCTTCCGACATCCCCCGCGAGGACGATGAGGGGCACTCGCCGGTGCAACCGCTCCAGGATTGGCACGGAAGCGCCGGCATGGTGTTTTGCTGCCCAACGCCGGAGCCGCGCCGGGTCGCGAAGCTCTCGGGCGATGGCGAGCATGTCGCGCTTGTGGCCGTCCAGCCCGATGAGGGCCTCGAACCTGGAGTCTGCGTCGTCGTTGGGCAGGGGCACGACGAGGTCGAACCCTTCGACTTCCTCGGGCTCCGTGGCTTCCTTCCGCGGAGATCGGCGTGGTGGACGTGCGTACAAGTTGCTCTCCAAGGTCACTGAATCCGGGAATCGTCCCTTCCGAAGCCCGGCCATCACCGCCTGCTCGATGGCCATGACGTCCTCGTCCGACGGGGGGAGCCCATCGAGGTCCAGTTGCTCCAGAACGCGGCGTCGAGCGATCGGGACCGGGTCTTCACCCGGGCAGGCAGCCTCCACCTGGTCCAGGACGGCGTCCAGGTCCACCTCGACGCTGTGCCCGCTCGCCTTGCTTACGAACTGCGTCATCCGAACACGCGCCGGCTGAGCTGGGACCCCGTGTGGACATGGTGCCGGTCGACACCGGACCACGCTCCACCGCCGTCGTACTCGAGTCGGTCGGCGGGACCCCAGCTACCCTCGAGGCTGTCCCAGAACTTCCGCTTCTCGCCCTCATCGAGTTCGTCGAACCGAGCGGTCTGCTCGATGAACACGCCCCAGTTGAGCCCCGCTGTGTCCGGTCGTCGGTACCCCCGGCCGCGGTCATCGGAGGCCGTCCCGTTCCACTGCTCCAGGGTGAACTCGAGCGCGAAGACGACCGTCGGTCCGCGGCGGAGCTGGAGGCTCACCACCTCAGCGAATCCGCGAGACAGGTAGGCGCAGATGTCGTCGCGCAGGTTCAGGGCCAGGTCTTCGGACATGAGACCCGGTCGCACGAACAGGTTCCGGATCTCCGCCCCTACCTTCATGCCGAAGTGGTTCACCTGCGCCCGGGTCGCGGTGTGTGTCCATGTCTGCGTAGCCGTCGCCGTTGCTGTCATCGGGCCACCGCCTTGACCGACGGTCCGAAGACCTGAGCGAGGGCATCTCCGGCCTGGGCCTTCGTACGCGCGGCGCGCGCCTCGGACAGGGCGGCAGCGGCCTGGTCCGCAGCATCGACCAGGCCCAGCAGCCGCTGTGAGGGGCCCCAGACCTCCTGCATCTTCTCGGCGGCGTTGTTCAGCGGATTGACCGGGTCCATCACGAAGGGCAGGGCGCGCTGGCCTCCCGGGTCGTGGAACCAGTCATCGAACCAGATGTCGACGTCGAGACGGGTCTGGGCGATCCAGTCGACGAAGTCCTCGAACGCGTCGAGCGGTCGGTTCGGAGTGAGCTCGCCGCGCCTGCAGAGGTGCGCAGCGAGGAGCTCCAGCAGGAACGACCTGACCGCGACCTCGTTCTTGGTGCGCCACCACTTCATCAGCCGGACAAACTCGCGGAAGCCGGGGTGGTCGCCGTGTACCGCACGGATGAACTCCGCGTGCCGAGGAATGCACGTACGGAGGGGAGAGGCACCGCCTCGAAGGACCCAGCCTTCGTCACACCCGGACCGGTGGTCGACGACGACCGGCACCACGTCGACGTCCAGCTTGGAGCCGTGGAAGTGGATGGCGACGGCCGTCGACCGGACCTCGAAGTCCGACGGGTCCTTGGTGCCGCCGTAGACAGCGCGGAGCGTGTCGCAGACGTGGCTCAGGAGCTGTGCGTGGTTCACCTCGTGGACGTCATCGTTCGTGACGTCCCCGGCGTCCACGTACGCCGCGATGTCGATGTCGTTCAGCCGGCTGTTGTGCGTCCGCTTCTTCAACGACCCGGAGCCGAGCAGCTTCTTCACGCTCAGCGTCGGGTGCTCTGCGGCGTAGCTCTGGAAGCGGTCGCGGAGGTAGGTCACCTGGCCGCGGAATCTGCTCTCGCGGTCGGCCGGGAGGTTCACGACATCGCGGATGTACGATGCCATCGTCGCGTTGGTCACGTAGGTCATCAGCAGCTCGAGGAAGGTGGAGAAGCGGAAACGGTCGGGCGGAGGCGCGCAGATACGCAGGTGCGTGATGCGGCGTCGTCGAAGGGCGCGGACCGTAGGGCCGCATCGGAGCCGGTCAAGGCCATGCGCAGAGATTCTTGTGCGTGGCGGTGAGATGCCTTGATGGGGCGGTCCGGAAGGGCGAGGCGACACGACGCAGGACTGCCCTGGTGACCTGGTGACGGAGTCGGCCGCCTTCGCTCCGGCAGTGCGGGTGGGGTGTGCCCACCCTCGGACGGCGACACAGGCGGTAAACACCCGTCGGGCCGCGTTGACAGGTCCGCGTTGCGTGGCGAGCATGCCACCGCCCCGAAGCCGAGGTCGCCCCATGCGCCTTCCCGTCACCGAGCTCCGAGCCACATACCGTGTCGTTCGCCCATTCCGATGGCCCGCCCGGCCGGAGGGGCTGGTCCATGGCGTTCTGGGCCGAGCCCTGATGCGCGCCGGCTGCGGTCGGCACGGGCACGGCGTCGAGGGCCCGTGCCGCGAGCCCGGCCGATGCGTGTACGGCCTGCTCCTCGATACGCCAGTCCCCGAGGACTCGCCACATCGCCTCCTGCAGGGCAGGGGGAGGGCGCCGAAGGCCCTCGTGCCCCGCTATCCGCGCCTCCGCGACAAGGGCCTCTGGGACGGAGAGCGCCTCGAGCTGTCGTTTCGTCTGCTCCGCTCCCTGGAGCCCGACCCCACGGAGCGGCTGCGCGGCGCCCTGGCGCACGTGGCCGACCTTCCTCTGGGCCGGGACGAGGGCCGTGTCGTGCTCGACGACGTGGCCGTCGAGCCCACCCAGGGCCTGCCGGTCTCGGACGGCGCCCCGGGGCAGGGCAGGCTCCGCGTGGACCTGCTGACGCCGACGGAGCTGTATCGCAGCGGACGGAAGGAGCTGGTGACCGATCTGGATTTCCCGGAGCTGGTCCGCCACGCTCGCCGTCGCCTGGAGCTTCTCGCGGCGATGTATGGGAGCACCGACGGGGCCTCGATGCCCGATTGGCCGGTTCTCCAGGACCTGGCGGGCAGCGTGCGCGTCACCAGGAGCGACCTCCGGCCTCACGCCTGGAAGCGGCACTCCCTGGAGCGAGACGCTACGGTCCCCATGCGCGGCCTGCTCGGGCGCATCGACTTCGAGGGTCCCGTCGGACCCTTCCTCCCCCTTCTCCGGGCCGCCCAGACCGTCCACCTGGGCAAGTCCACCAGCTTCGGCCTGGGCCGCTTCCGCCTGCACGCCACCATGGAGTGACCGGGCGCGCTCCCCTCAGAAGATGCGAAACCCGGCGGGACCCCGTGTCCGCCGCGCGAGGCCCAGGAGCCGGGTCCGCTCCGCACACGCCGCGCAGAGGACGTGGATCCGGACATCGTCCTCGGCGGGATCGATGAGGGGTTCGATGGCGCGCTCGGCCTGTACGGCGCTGCGGCCGCGGAGGACGAACACGCTGTATTGCACGCGGCGGCCGAGCCGCTCCAGGGCGTCCGCCACCTTCCGCCGCCGCCGGTCGGAGGGGATGTCGTAGGCGACGAGCAGCTCCGTGGCCATCTTCAGGCCGCCTCGCGTCCGGGGGACAGTACGCGATGCCGGAGGTCGGTGATCTGGTCCCGGATGCGGGTCCGCGGGCTGAGTTCCCCGGGGATCGTGTCGCCCATCGTCTCCTCGTAGATGGCGAGGTACCGCCCCAGCGCCCGCCGCGTCAGCCTCGGTCCGCGGCCATCCCCGCGGTCCTCGAAGTCGTCCCGACCGATCATCCGCCGGTTGAGCGCGGACAGCGTGAGGCGGTCGACCACGCGGACCCGGTGGGCCTCCACGAGGTCGAGCGCCAGGGAGGCTCGCCCATACCGGATGCCATGGAAGTACCCGATGCGCGGGTCGAACCCCGCGGCCTCGAGGCGGCCCGCGAGCTCGTTCGTGATGAGCGTGTAGCCGAGGTTCAGCAGGGCATTCACCTCGTTGTGCGCCGGGTGTCGACTCCGTCGCTCGAAGACCAGCGGCGCGCGCACCTGATGATCGAAGACGCCGAAGTAGGCTCGGGCGCCGTCGCCTTCGATCCCACGGAGGGACTCGACGCTGTCCGCCGACGCCAGCCTGCGGAGGGAGCCCTCCAGGTGCCCCGCGGCCTCCTCCAGCGGCCCGGTAGCCTCCGGGTGGTTGCGGCGGAAGCGAAGCAGGCGGCCCCGGGCATCCGTGAGCTTGGTTCGCACCAGCTCCCTTGCGAAGTCTACGCGAAAGGTCTCGTCCCCGTGGAGGGCGTGCTGGGCCATGCGGAGGAAGACGTTGCCCGACGCCGGGGAGACGATCTGCCCCCGGTATCGCCCGGACGACGAGAAGAAGGCCACCTGGGCTCCCCGCGCCAGGAGGAGGGCGATGGCCTGGGTGGTCACCTGACCGTTGCCGAAGACGACCACCCGGTCCACCTCGTCCGCAGGGAGCTTCTCCAGGGTCGCGCCCTCGACGGACACGGCGATGGCGCCCTGCCGCCGGTGGACCCGGGCTTCGTGATCCGTCACGTACAGCGTCTTGCGCTCCATGGTGTCCTCCGCGTCGAACTCAAGCCCAGTCGTGCGGCGGTATCCCACGCACGAGGACGCCCCGGGCCTCCTCGTCGCTTGCGCGGGGCAGAGGCGAGGGTTCCGTGACGGCCCGCGCGGGCGGCCGCTCGGCTTGGCGTGCCTCCTCGCGGACCCGGTCGCGGCCCTGGAGGATGCGCTTCCACCTCCGCCGGAACCCTCCCGCGTGGAGCAGCGGCGTGGGGTAGCCGCCGCGGCGGCGAACATCTCCGAATTCGCAGACGCAGGCTGCTTCGAGGGCCCCGTCCGCGTGCTTCTGCTTCAGGCGCCGGCAGCCGATGGGGATCCCGGTGAGGCGCCGGATCTGCCGGTCGGTCTCGCGGACGTCGTAGTTCCGGCACTTGCCCACGATGGCGTGGATGGCGCGCTCGCCCGCCTTGCCCAGATGTCCCAGGCTGTAGAGCAGGCTGAGTCGCTCCGAGTGGTCCAGGTGTCCGACCGTGGCCGCCTTGTCGGCGAGATGGCGTAGCACTGCGCACCCGGCCATCACGCGCTCGACGGCCACGCCGAACGACGCCCAGTCGGGGAGGGCGGCCGGTACCGTGTGCGGCTCACTCTCCCCATCGGCCACCGGCGCGGTGGGCATGGCCACGTGGGAGGGCGGAGTCGTTTCCACCGAGAGGAGCCCGGCCAGAGCATCGTCGACGGTACCATGGGCGTGGTGCAGGGTGCTGCGGTCCCCCGTCCGCCGATGGACTCCGAGAGGGAGGGTCATGGCCTGGGAGGCGAGGTCGGGCTCGTCGTCCGTGGCCGGCAGGCGCTCGACACGAATCCCTTCGGCGGGCTCACCGGCGGAGGCCTGCAGCGCGTCCAGCCACCGGCCGAGACGGTCCGCGGGCACGGGCTCGGAGAGTGGGCACCAGACGTGCACGCCACGACCGCCGGTCTCCTCGACCAGGACCTCGACGCCCTGGCTGCGTGCCACCGTTCGGACGGCCTCCGCGAAGGCCTGGGCTGCGGCGGCGGACGCGTCTCCTGCGGCGTCGATGTCGAGCACGCCGAGCATGGAGGTCCCGTCGGGGAGTCGCGGCCGGACCGCCATGGACGCCTCGCCCGACAGGTGGGCGCGGGCGTCGGCGTGCCCGGGTGGGCACTCCACCTCGACGGAGGCCGGCCGGCCATCCGTCCCGTGGCCCCGGCGCCGGGACACGCGTTCGAAAGCCTCCTGGCCGGCGCAGAACAGCCCCAGGAAGGCGTCCAGGAGGTCCGGATCCCACCGGCGCGTGGGCTCGTCTGGCGGCGGGTCCTCAGGAACCCGGCGCCGGAGGTGATCGGCCTCCCTCCAGCGGGCGTCGGCCGCCGCGAAGTCCCCCTGCGTCGCCAGCGCGTCGGCCGCGTCGAGCAGGTCGTCGATGGCCTCGCGGTTCGTGTCCGGCGGACCCCCGGGCGCGGTCGGGGCGCCGACGTCGACCTCCGCGTCGTCGGGGCTCGTCGCGGAGTGGCCGCGGGCCGCGACGGTGCCGGCTCGTGAGTGCTCCTCGATGAGCGCTCGAACGAGGTCGCCGTGCGGCCCGAGGGTGACCCCGTCGGGTAGCGGTGTGTCGAAGTACTGGACCCAGCCGCGGACCAGGGGCTCCAGGCGGCCGCGGAGCGAGGCGGTGGGGGCTTCGCGCGCGGCAGCCTCGATCCTGGCGCGGAGGCTGTCCACGGCCCCGCTTGAGACGTGACATCCGTCCGGGCCGATGTGGAAGCCGAGCCACGTGACACCGCGAGCGACGGACGCGACGCGGGTCTTGTCTTGTACGAGAGACAGACCCAGGCGATCGAGCTCCCGCTGGAGGTGCCGGAGGGCGGCCGAGGCCGCGTCGTGCTCGCGAGTCGGCACGGCGAGATCGTCGGCGTATCGGATGAATCGATACCTTGCGGACTCCATCGCCCGGTCGACGGGCGTGAGGTACAGGTTCGACAGGAGCGGGGACAGCGCGGAGCCCTGCGCGAGACCGTGCCTGTCCGTCGTCGCGTGCCCATGCAGCAGTCGGTGCGTCGCCTCCAGGGTCGGCTCGTCCGCGACGTGCCGCCGGAGCTGCTCCAGCAGGCGATCGAGCGGGATGCGGTCGAAGAACGCTCGGATGTCGCCCTGGAGCACGTATACGGCGCCGTCCTCCACCGCCTCCGACAGGGTGTCGACGGCCGCACGGGCGGATCGTCCGGGCCGGAACGCGAACGCGGCGTCGCTCAGTGTCGGCTCGATGACGGGCTCGAGGCGACGGCGCAGGCACTCGATGACCACGCGGTCCCGCACGGTCGGGATGGCCAGACGCCGCGTGCCACCCCGGGCCTTGGCGATCGGTACGCGGAGCAGGGCGTCCGGCGACCATGTTCCTGTTGCCAGGGCCGTCTCCAGCCCCTCCAGGTGCTGGTCCAGGTGCGCCTCGAACTCCTCGGGGGTGACGCGGTCGGCTCCGGGCGACTGGCTCGCTGTCCGGACCCGGCCGAAGGCAGCCGCCAGCTCGGTACGGGTGATCGGTCCCGTTCGTGCCATCAGAGATCCTCCTTCAGCTCGCCGTACGCGTCGACACGCGGGGTCGAGCCGGGCGCGTGTCCGTGCCGTCGCTGGGGGAGCTGCCGCGGTCGCACCTCACGGCGCTGGGGCGGAGCGGGGGGAACCCGGCTGGGACTCGGCCGTGCTGCACGATCCTCGAAGCGGCGGACCCGCTCCCACAGCACGCCGACAGCGGCCGTGACACAGATGACGAGCAACAGCATCACCACGAGGAGCACGCCGTCAGTCGCCATGGCCCGACTCCCCGCCGCCACACGTGGGGCACTCGCGGTGCCGCTCCGCGGCGTAGACGAGGCGCTCCCACGGCTCCTCGAAGATCCACCAGTCCGGTCGCAGGGACATGAAGAGCACGTTCCCGTCCTGGGTCCCGCGCCGGAAGTAGCCTCGCCAGGGCTCTCCTGCGAGCAGGGCGAGGGCGACCCGGCCCGCTACGGCGCACCCCATCGCCACCTGGACGGGCAGGGCCGGCACTCCGGCGTCCGCCCCTGCCGACTCCGTGGCATACGGTGTCCGTGACCGCCGGAGGCCGGAGGAGGCGAGGTCGCCGGAACCCTCCGCGGCGGCGGCGCACAGATGGCAGGGCCCGCGCCGCGCGTCCTCGACGACCTCCACGCGGACGCTGGAGGCTCCGTCGGAGAGCGACACGTACAGGGCAGGCACGTCGTGGCGTGCGGCCGCGGCGTTGGCGGTTCGCCGGGAGTCCCTCGTGTCCGTGGCCACGATGAGGAGGTCCGGCTTGCGCTCGTCCAGGAGGCGGTCGAAGGCCACGGGCTGCCGGACCACGTCGATGGCGTGGCCGCGTACCGCCGCATCCGGCACCGTGGCCTCGAGGACGTTCTCCCAGGCGTGGGCCTTCCGTCGGCCCACGTGCACCTCCGGAGCGGCGTCGAGCCCCCAGCGGATCAGGTTCTCCGGCATCAAGCGATCGGGGTCGCAGCCGTCGACGGCCACGCCCAGTCGCACCAGGCGCGAGCCGATGCTGGAACCCACCGAGCCGAGCCCGACGAGCACGACGCTGCGCCCGGTCACCGCGCCGACTCCCGGGAGCGCGCGGACCCGGTCCCGGTAGCGCCCTGGGTCGACGACCAGGACCTCCCAGGGGACGCCTCCGCGGTGTGCCGTGGGCTGCTCGGCGGTTCCAGTCAGCACCAGGCCGCCGCCGTCGCTCCCCGCGCCCAGCATGGCCACGGGCTCCAGGCCGCCCCCGGGCTCGAGGGCGTGCGCCCGCACCAGCTCCTCGCCATCGTGTGCTTCGCGCCGCCCGAACAGGAACCTCCCGGACCCGCCGAAGGCCTGGACGAGCAGATCCCGCTCGATGACGAGCACGCCGCCCCGCGGCTCCGGTGCCTGGCCGTGGGCTCCCAGCAGCGCATCGACCTTCCAACCGGACGTCGTCATCGCTTCACCTCCTCGGAGATGGGGAGGCCGAGGACCCAGCGGCCCAGAGCCTTCACCTCCCGGGCGAGTGCTGCCCGGAGCCCCCTCCTCGGGCGCGGCCGAGCCGGGGCGTGCCGCGCCAGAGCCGGCCCCACGACGTCGGTCAGGCGATGGAGGCTGCTCCAGCCGTACGCGAGCGGGACCGGACGGACGCTCCGGCCGTCCGTCGAACCTCGCAGCACCCACGGAGCGCCGGCCGGATACTCCGGCGGGAACACCACGACGACCTCCCGCCTGCCGCGGGTGATCCGGGCGCCGAGCAACCCGTCCGCCGCCCGGAGCTGGGCGCTCGTGCCGGGCAGGGCGCGGAGCTCCTCCACCTCCTCGCGGATGCGGGCGCCGGCCGGATGGGACACCGGCGCCGGCGCCACGGCGTCCGAGGCCTCGAGCAGCGTCGCGAGGTCGGGCAGGGCCTTGCCCAGGCGCTCCAGGACCTCCTCGCCATCGGGACGAACGAGCCTCGGCGGGACGTCCGCCACCTCGAGCCCCGCGTCGTCCATCCAGGCGTGGAAGCCGCGGATCACCGGCTCGCCGTGCGCCATGGGCGCGCCGAGCAGCAGGATCAGCTCTTCGCGCCCGTGCGCCGGGTCGTCCAGGATGGCCGCCGCGGTGCGCAGGTCCGTCCCGGAGAGGTGGTCCATTCCCGTCGGGTGCACGTGCCAGTCGCCCACGTAGGTGAGCTCGGGCAGGCTCGCGCCGACCGTCTCGAGGACCTCGTTCTGGAACTCGGCGTCCGTGACAAGGTGGCCGAAGGCCTGGTCGGCTCCGGCACCCGTCGGCACCGCGAAGGCCACCAGCGTCTCCCGGTCGCCCTCCCAGGCGAGGAGCGAGCCGCCGAACTCGACGCCCTGGCGAGCGCCTCGCAGCGCGGCCTCCCGGATGACCCGGGCGGCCGTCTCGGTGAGCAGCAGGTTCATGTGGTCCTCCTCACCAGCTCCGGCCGGACTGGATCCAGCCCTCGTAGAGCACGAGCCACACGCTGACCCAGGCCAGGATCGTCACCAGCGTGGACCGCCGCGTGAACGCGCCCGAGTGATCCAGGCACAGGCTCCCGTCCCGGAACCGGTGAGGCGCGTCGGCGCGGAGCGGCGGCTCCAGGACGTGGACGACGGGCATCACGCCCTGTCCGTACCCGGGCGGCATCACGAGCAGGACGTGATAGCTCCCCTTCAGGTTCTCCGTGGGGCCGATCCAGCCGTGTGCGAAGACGGTGCCGTCGTCGTCCACGTCCATGACGAATCCGGGGTACTCGCGCGCCAGCAGGTCCCTCTCCGCCAGGGCCCGGCGCTGGCCGGCCTCCGTCGCGTGCAGGGAGGCGCTGGCGGCGCCCCACTCGTGCGGCTTCACGCGGACGCCCTGCGGCTCCCGCTCCGGTCGCTGCTTCCGGTCGCCGCCCGCGGACTGACCGGCGCGTGCGCCTGCCCCGGCGAGCTTCACCTCGCCGTCCACCACCCGGACGGGCCGCCCCTCGCGGAGCTTCCGCCGGAACTCCTCCAACCGTGCTCGATCCATCGTCGGACCTCCTTGGCTCGTCGGTTCGTGCCGTCGACGGGGCCATGGTGTCCGCGGCGAGGGACCGGGCGCATCTTAACCGTGTTCCGGGGGCTCCTCGTCGCCGGGGAGTGGCAGGAGGCGGTAGCTTCCGAGCTGGTCCGCGTGGACCGTCCAGGCCTGACGGCTCTGCTCCAGCCGCGACCGCAGCCTGTGAATCGCTCTGGAGACCTTCCGTGCCGCGTCGGCGGACTCCGCCCATCCGAGGGCCTGCGCGAGGCGGGCCGCAGAGGTCTCGCTTGGCATGTGCCGGGCCAGAACCCTCCACGCCCGGCGCATCTGGGGTGACAGCGCCTCCGGCGGCGCGGGGACCCTCTGGTCCTGCGTGGGCACCTGCCATGGCGTGCCGACGAGCGCGAACCGCTCCGGGGCACGCAGGCGCCAGCGACCCGCCGACACCTCGACGCCGTGGCCCATGGGCGACAGGAGTTGCTCCAGCTTGCTCTTCTCCACGTCCAGGCGGTTCCGGAGGGCACCCGCCGCCTCGGTGGGATGTGGCGGCGCGGGTTGCCAGTCGGGGTTGTCGAAGGCCAACAGGTCCAGCTCCCGGAGGGCCTGCCGGAGCTCCTCGAGGGAGAGGCCGACCTCCCCGGCGATGGCGAGGAGCGTCAGCAGGTGGGTCTGGGCCGGCGTGAGGGCGACTCCCTCCCTCGGCCGGATCCCCGAGCGCAGCTCCCGGCGGCTCCAGTCCAGCTCGAGCGTCGGCGGATCGGTCGGACTGGCTGCCGCGGCGCCATGCTCCGTCGCGCCGAGGCTGCCGAGCAGACCGTACGCGGCGAGCTGCCAGGGCGGGGGGAGCAGGCGGGGGGCCAGGGCCGCGGATCCGAGCGCTTCGGCACCGCCGGGCAGGGCGTCTCGAATGTCGCGGCCGGCGAGTCGAGCGCGGACGGCTTCGACGACCTCGGCGGGCGGCTCGGGCTGCCCGCGCAATGCGGTCGCCAGGGCCTGCCACTCGTCGCTGGCCGCGAGCTCCAGCACGTCCGCGACGGATAGCTGCAGCAGCGCCGCGAGGTCGACGCCGAGGCGCTCGGCTCGTTCCCGGAGGACACCGTCGCGCAAGGCGTCGTCCCACGGCGCGACGAGATCGGCGTGCCGGGCGACACTCGCAAAGAGACCAGGGAAGAGGACGCACCCGTCGCCGGTCGCGCGCCCGACGTCGTGCCGAGCGACTCCCTGGGCGAAGTAGGTGTTCTGGACGAGCGCCGCGGCCCGCTGGATCTGCTCGCGCGGAACGTCGCCGCGGAGCTCGCCGAGGAAGGCCAGCACGTGGTCCCGGAGGGGCGTCACTCCGGCGTCCCGTGTCCGCAGGAGGAAGTCCTCGAGGTGTCGGGCCACCGCGTCGGCCTCCTGGGCCCTCAGGTCCTGCGACCCCGCCAGCACTCCGTCGGCGAGGCCGCCGACCTGCGCGGACACGTCGCGCCGCACCGCCCACGCCTTCGGGAGCAGGGCGAGCCAGCGGTCACGTAGCCTCCTCGCCTCGTCTCGGCGCCACCGGATGGAGGGCGTCTCGCGCCTGGCGTGGGCCTGCGACTCCAGCGTCCGCTCGATGCGCCGCTCGAAGTAGGTCGGAGGAGGCGGCGCCGCCCGGTCGGCCGACGTGCCCAGGCGCCCGGCGCGAACGAGCGGGGCCAGCTCCTCGAAGGCGGGCAGGGCGAGCGCGTGCTCGAGCAGGCTCCCCGGCGGGAGGATGACGACGTCGTGGAGCAGCACGAGGAGCTTCAGCGTGGCCACAAGCTCCGGCAGGGCATGGAGCCGGTTGGGGAACGACCCGGTGTACGGGTCCAGCTCACCGAAGTAGCACACACGCATGGCGCGGACGTCTCCTCCTATCCGGGGTTGGCCACTCCCTCCAGGCTCGCCCACCATCGGTGGATGCTCTCCCAGACCGCGTCCGGCTGGTCGACGTGCGGCCAGTGCCCCGCGCCCTGGACGACCTCCACCCGTAGGCCAGGCTCGTCGTCCTCCGCCTGGGCAAAGTCCCGCGCCAGCGCCCCCGCCGAGTCGTCCCCTGCCAGGTACAGCCGTGGACGCCGGAGCCGTCGAAAGCGATCCGCCATCTCCTGCCGGCGCGTGACGAGCTCCGCTGCCATCCCGCAGAAGACGACCGGATCGGTTCGCCGCGCCGCCGGCAGGTACGTGGCCGGAAGGGATGAGTCCGCAGCGCCCTCGAGCGCCCGGATCAGCCGCCCGAGCCCGTCCCCGTCCCCACGACACAGGAAGGCGCGCACCGTCTCCTCGTCATGGGCGTGCAGGGATCCCTCGAGGACGACGAGCCCGGCGTCGTCGATCCGCTCGGCCATGGCGACGCCCACGAGCGCCCCGAGCGAGTGGCCGATGATGGTCGTCCGATGTCGCGGCTCCCTCGTCTCGTCCGCCACCGCGATGGCCTCCGCGAGCGCCTCGAACGACGGCGCGGCGAGCTGCCCGCACACGGTGTCGAGGCGGGGCGCCCGGACGGCCAGCCCGCAGGCTTCCAGCCGACGTCGAAGGGCTCCGAAGCTCGCCGGCCCATCTCCCAGTCCGTGTAGCAGCAGCACGTCCACGCGGCGCCCCTGTCATCCGCCTGCATCACGCGCCGGCCCATCCCTGGCGTCAGCCTTGACCTTCGGCCCGCGCAGAAGCGATCATACCTCCCGGTTCCCTGGCAACCGAATAGCTGATTCCACGAATGCGCTAACCTCGCACACCCACCCGGACCCCCGGTCGCTAGCGAAGGATCGTAAGCGACTGGAACAACGCCGGATTCGGCGGCCTTGTGCACGGCTGCCGAGGGTGAAGTCGAGCCCACCATGACCTTCGCACCCGCCGGTTAGCGTTCGACGGCCTGAATCCCTTTGCACGCCGCCACCTTCGAAGGCATGCTCCGACTCACACCCCGCCCGCCCCCAGGGCATTGAGACTTTACTTTTTGTAGTTATTTCCTTTTACTACTTTCTGACCGACTCACACCCCGCCCGCCCCCAGGGCATTGAGACCGAGGACGGGCATGCACATGATCGTGGCCACGGCCTGGCCGACTCACACCCCGCCCGCCCCCAGGGCATTGAGACTCATGCGCTTCATGTGATCCCTCCCTCATGGGGTTGTCGCCGACTCACACCCCGCCCGCCCCCAGGGCATTGAGACCTCAGGCCCGAACCAGCGCGTGATCTTCTTGATCACGCCCGACTCACACCCCGCCCGCCCCCAGGGCATTGAGACTGCGAAGTTGCCCTCCTCGTCGGCGGGCTGGGCGTTCCGACTCACACCCCGCCCGCCCCCAGGGCATTGAGACAACGCGCTTCATGGTTGCCTCCTTGGCAGCCGGGGTTACCGACTCACACCCCGCCCGCCCCCAGGGCATTGAGACTCAAGTACAATCACCGTATGGTGAAAGGTCCAGAGGACCCGACTCACACCCCGCCCGCCCCCAGGGCATTGAGACTCCGTGCTCATGGGCACCTCCTCGCGATAGTTTTCGGCACGCCGACTCACACCCCGCCCGCCCCCAGGGCATTGAGACTGCTCGCCGCATAAGAGGCTCAGTCAGATGAACGTGACCCCGACTCACACCCCGCCCGCCCCCAGGGCATTGAGACAGGGCAGCAAGCACGAACAGCGCCGCACAGATGACGTATCCCGACTCACACCCCGCCCGCCCCCAGGGCATTGAGACAAGATTCTCACACCACCCGTGCAGGGCAGCTTGTCCGACTCACACCCCGCCCGCCCCCAGGGCATTGAGACCCTTCCACCGCTCATGACATGGTGTGGAGTTCCGGCATACGCCGACTCACACCCCGCCCGCCCCCAGGGCATTGAGACTGCCGCGTGACGTTCGCGGTAGCATGGCCGAAGGCCATGCCGACTCACACCCCGCCCGCCCCCAGGGCATTGAGACTCGGTCTTCTGGACGAGCTCACCGACGTACTCTACGCCGATCCGACTCACACCCCGCCCGCCCCCAGGGCATTGAGACAGTAACTTCGTAGCATTTCTGCCTCCGTCCTGGGACCGAACCGACTCACACCCCGCCCGCCCCCAGGGCATTGAGACCGTGTTCGCGCCCTAACCATGAGAAGAACGCACCCCCCGACTCACACCCCGCCCGCCCCCAGGGCATTGAGACAGGCCCTCTGAACTTCTTACCCACGATCCGAGCCGCTGAGCCGACTCACACCCCGCCCGCCCCCAGGGCATTGAGACACTTCATTCCATTCCCCTCGGCTAAGATACTCAGCCAGCCGACTCACACCCCGCCCGCCCCCAGGGCATTGAGACCTGCTCGTGATTCCACGGAAGCAGAAGGGCGTGGTTGACCGACTCACACCCCGCCCGCCCCCAGGGCATTGAGACAGTCGCGGGTAGTTCTGGACCATAGGTCCTCCTGTGTGCCGACTCACACCCCGCCCGCCCCCAGGGCATTGAGACACAGTCCAATCATGTGGTTCTCACCCTCCTCGTTCTACCGACTCACACCCCGCCCGCCCCCAGGGCATTGAGACTGAATGGCCGCGGCCCCAGCTCTTCGTGCTTCACCAGCCGACTCACACCCCGCCCGCCCCCAGGGCATTGAGACAACCTACGAAAAGGTTCTTGATCAAGGAAGAACTCCTCCGACTCACACCCCGCCCGCCCCCAGGGCATTGAGACCTGGACCCGCAGACGTACAGCCGCACGGGGAGAACGCCGACTCACACCCCGCCCGCCCCCAGGGCATTGAGACACGATGAGGGTAGCCGTTTCGCTCATTCTGTGAGCACCCCGACTCACACCCCGCCCGCCCCCAGGGCATTGAGACGCCAGTGACTGAGCAGTTGACGACGTAAAATGGCCATCCGACTCACACCCCGCCCGCCCCCAGGGCATTGAGACAGACTGCCATCCGGTCACCGATGCGAAACACCGGCATCTCCCGACTCACACCCCGCCCGCCCCCAGGGCATTGAGACAACTAGAGTTATGCGACCGGAGCCGCGGTTTGTTGTCCCGACTCA
>JBNJGB010000037.1:0-62463 GCA_051747385.1 Myxococcota bacterium | reverse complement strand
ATTCCTTTGCGTCTTCGGGTCTTTGCGCGAGATTCCGGGGGTGAAGCGAACGCGCCTCGCCGGTCGACAGGGCTCGCGCCAAGGCGCCAAGCCGCCAAGCCACGGAGAATCGAAGGGCGGGATGCCTTTGCGCCTTCGCGGCTTTGCGCGAGATTTGCCGACCGACCGAGAGGCCTCTAAGAGGGCCGGGGCCCGAACAGGGCCGTGCCGACCCGCACGAGGGTGCTCCCCTCCAGGATGGCGTCCTCGAAGTCGGCCGACATCCCCATGGAGAGGATGGGCGGGCCCTCGAGGCGATCGGCGGTGCCCTCCAGGAGGCCGCGGGTCCGCGCGAAGGCCTCGCGCGGGGTGCCCTCCTCGGGCGGACGCGGGATGCACATGAGGCCGCGCAGCCTCAGCGCCTCGGAGGCGGCCACCCGGTCCGCGAGGGCGTCCAGGTCCGCGGGGTCGCAGCCCGCCTTCTGGGGCTCCTCGTCGATGTTCACCTGGACGAGCACGTCCAGGCTTCGTCCGGCCTCGATCCGCCTGTCCAGGGCGTCCACGACGCTGTCGCGGTCGATGGTGTGGACCAGGTGCGGCAGGTCCCGGGCCACGTACTTCGCCTTGTTGGACTGGATCGGGCCGACGAGATGCCAGCGGACGTCCACGTCCGCCATCCGCTCCCGGCGCCGGCGCCAGGCCTGGACGAGGTTCTCCGCGAAGTCCCGCTGACCCAGGTCGGCAAGGGCGCGCACCTTCTCGTCCGGGTGTCGCTTGGACACGGCCAGGAGCGTCACGTCCTCGGGATCACGGCCCGCGGCGCGGCAGGCGTCGACGAGGCGGCCCCGGACCGCCTCCAGTCGCTCGGCGAGCGTCGTCATCGGGGGCACCTCAGTACGGGAGGACGTCGTGGGCGCCCATCTCCTCCATCATCTCGATGACCTGGCAGAGGGGGAGGCCGACGACGTTGGTGTAGGAGCCGACGATGTTGTCCACGAGGTAGGCGCCGACGCCCTGGATCGCGTAGGCGCCGGCCTTGTCCATGGACTCGCCCACGGAGACGTACTTCTCGACCTCCGTCGGCGTCAGCTTCTTGAACTGGGCCTCGGTGGAGACCGCCTGCACGCCCTCCTTGTCCTTGCGGAGGTCGTGGATGCAGAAGCCGGTGATGACCCGGTGCTTGCGGCCGCTCAGGCGCGAGAGCATCTCCGAGGCCTCCGCCGTGTCCTTGGGCTTGCCCATGATGTCGTCGCCCAGGACCACGATCGTGTCGGCGCCGATGACCCAGCGCGTCTCGATGTGGCGGCGGGAGTCGGGGCCCGCCGGGATGGGCTGCCCCTCCGCGTCGGTCGGATAGAGCGTGGTCTGCATGCGCTCGACGACGGCCAGGCACTTGTCCCGCGCCATCCGCTTGACGAAGCTCTCGACCGGCTCCCCGTCCTGGCGGACCTCGTCGATGTTGGCGGGCATCACCTTCACGGTGAAGCCGAGCCGCTCGAGGAGCTCCTTCCGGCGGGGCGATTGGGACGCGAGGATGATCTGCACGGCCACTGTGTTACCTCCACGACAGCGGAGCCGGAGTCTAGGGATTCGGCGTGTCGTTGTCAGCCCCGGCCTCCGTCCGCGGACATTGCTGGCGTCCGATCGGATCTGCTATAGGGCGCGCGGCTCTCGACACCATCAGGGCGGCGTCGCGTCGACCCAGCAGCGGGGCTGCGCGCAGCCGCGCGAGGAGCACCCATGGGACTGTTCAACCTGTTCGGCGACCGCGGATCGAAGGTCGACAAGCTCGTCAAGAAGGTGACGAACGCCTACACCCAGCCGCAGGATCGGCAGGGCGTGATGCAGCAGCTCGCGGAGATGCGCTCCGACGAGGCGCTGTACGGCCTGTGCCAGCGCTTCACCTATCGGACGGAGCAGAGCATCGTCGACGAGGACGAGAAGCGCCTGGCCTATCAGCTCCTCGTGGACGCGGGACCGGCGGCCATCGCGCCCATCAAGCGCTTCGTGGAGGAGCACGACGCGGTCTACTGGCCGCTCCGGGCGCTGAAGGACATCGCCGGCATGGACACGGCCGTGGAGTTCCTCCTCAAGGCCCTGGACCGCGCCGGGGAGCGGGACATCCGGCAGAACGAGCAGAGGCTCCAGCTCGTGTCCAACCTCCGCGACTTCCCTCACCCGGAGGTGAAGGAGCGGCTCATGGAGCTGGTGCGGGATGAGGACGAGGAGGTCCGGACCCTGGCCATCGACGGCCTCATCACCTACGGGGAGGACGTCGCGAAGGAGCCGGCCGTCGAGCGCATCCTCGACCCGGAGGAGTCGCCCCGCGTGAAGACGGTCGTGCTGGAGCAGATCATCGAAAACGACTGGTCCCTCGAGCCGTGGAGGGAGCAGCTCGAGGGGGGCGAGGAGGGGGAGAGCGCCCTCCCCGTGCCCTACGTCCTGACGAAGGACGGCAAGCTGACCCGCGATATCTAGATCCGGAGAGAGACACCCGCCCCGCCGACCCCACCCGCACCCCGACCCGCGTCGGACCTTCGAGGCGAACGCACATGCCGCGACGTCAGGACATCGAGAGCATCCTCCTCATCGGCTCGGGCCCGATCGTCATCGGTCAGGCCTGCGAGTTCGACTACTCTGGCACGCAGGCGTGCAAGGCCCTCCGCGAGGACGGCTTCCGCGTCATCCTGGTGAACTCCAACCCCGCCACGATCATGACGGATCCGGAGTTCGCCGACGCCACGTACGTCGAGCCCCTGACCCCGGAGGTCCTCGAGCGGATCATCGAGCGGGAGCGCCCGGACGCGCTGCTGCCCACCATCGGCGGGCAGACCGGCCTCAACCTGGCCCTGAAGGTGGCCGACCGCGGCGTGCTCGAGCGCTATGGCACGGAGCTCATCGGCGCGAGCCTGGGCGCCATCCGCAAGGCCGAGGACCGGGAGTCCTTCAAGGGCGCCATGGAGCGGATCGGGCTCACCGTCACGCGGTCCGGCTACGCCCGCTCGCGGGACGAGGCCTGGTCCATCGTGCGGGACATGGGCATCCCGTTCCCCATCATCATGCGGCCCTCCTACACGCTCGGCGGCTTCGGCGGGAACGTCGCCTACAACGTCGAGGAGTTCGAGGAGTACATCCGCTGGGGGCTCGACGCCTCCCCGGTCGGCGAGGTGCTGGTCGAGGAGAGCATCATCGGCTGGAAGGAGTACGAGCTCGAGGTGATGCGCGATCACGCGGACAACGTGGTGATCGTGTGCAGCATCGAGAACCTCGACGCCATGGGCGTCCACACGGGCGACTCCATCACCGTGGCGCCCGCCCAGACGCTCACGGACAAGGAGTACCAGCGCATGCGGAACGCCGCGCTGGCCATCATGCGGGAGATCGGCGTCGACACGGGCGGCTCCAACGTCCAGTTCGCCGTGAACCCGGACGACGGGCGCATGGTCGTCGTGGAGATGAACCCGCGCGTGAGCCGCTCGTCGGCCCTGGCGTCCAAGGCCACCGGCTTCCCCATCGCCAAGATCGCGGCGCGCCTGGCCGTGGGCTACACCCTCGACGAGATCACCAACGACATCACCGGCTCGACGCCCGCGTGCTTCGAGCCGTCCATCGACTACGTCGTCACGAAGATCCCGCGCTTCACCTTCGAGAAGTTCCCGGAGACGCCGCCGGTCCTCACCACGCAGATGAAGTCGGTGGGCGAGGTCATGGCCATCGGCCGGACCTTCCGGGAGAGCCTCCAGAAGGCCATGCGCTCTCTGGAGCTGGGGAGCCACGGCTTCGAGGAGCGCTTCGGCCACGGGGACGACGAGCTGTCTCGCGCCGAGCTGATCCAGGCCCTGCGGCAGCCGAACCCGGACCGCCTGTGGGCGCTGGGCGACGCCTTCCGGGCCGGCCTGTCCGTGGAGGACGTCCAGGGCTACACCGGCATCGACCCGTGGTTCCTGACCCACATCCGCATCCTCATCGACCGCGAGGCGGAGATCCGCGACGCGCCGAAGCTGAGCGCCGAGGTCCTCCGCGAGTGGAAGCGGGACGGCTTCAGCGACCACCGGATCGCCGCGCTGCGCGGGACGACGGAGGAGGAGGTCCGCGGCAGGCGGCAGAGCCAGGGCGTCCGGCCCGTCTACAAGCGCGTGGACACCTGCGCGGCCGAGTTCGAGGCCATGACCCCCTACCTGTACGGCACGTACGAGGGCGAGTCGGAGGCCGATCCCACGGATCGCAAGAAGGTCGTCATCCTGGGCAGCGGCCCGAACCGCATCGGGCAGGGCATCGAGTTCGACTACTGCTGCGTGCACGGGGTCCTGGCGCTGTCCGAGGCGGGGTGGGAGACCATCATGGTCAACTGCAACCCGGAGACGGTCTCCACGGACTACGACACGTCGGATCGGCTGTACTTCGAGCCGCTCACCCTGGAGGACGTCCTGGAGATCCTCCACGTGGAGAAGCCGGACGGCGTCATCCTGCAGTTCGGCGGCCAGACGCCGCTCAAGCTGGCCACGAAGCTGGAGCGCCTGGGGGTGCCGGTGCTGGGCACCTCCACGGACGCCATCGACCGCGCGGAGGATCGGGAGCGCTTCGGCGCCCTCGTCGACAAGCTGGGCCTGCGGCAGCCCCGCAACGGCCTGGCCCGGACGGCCACGGAGGCCCTCGAGATCGCCGACAGCATCGGCTATCCCATCATCGTGCGGCCCAGCTACGTCCTCGGCGGCCGGGCCATGGAGATCGTCTACTCCTCCGAGGAGCTCCGGCGCTACATCGAGCAGGCGGTCGACGTCTCCCCGGACCACCCCGTGCTCATCGACGAGTTCCTGGAGGACGCCGAGGAGCTGGACGTGGACGCGGTGTGCGACGGGACCGACGTCGTGATCGCCGGCGTCATGCAGCACATCGAGGAGGCCGGGGTCCACTCGGGCGACTCGGCGTGCTCGCTGCCGCCCCACACGCTGCCCGAGCCGGTCCTCGACCTGGTGCGCGACCAGACGACGGCCCTCGCCAGGGAGCTGGGCGTGGTCGGCCTGATGAACGTCCAGTACGCGGTTCGGGGGCGGACGGTGTACGTCCTGGAGGTGAACCCGCGGGCGTCGCGCACGGTGCCCTTCGTGTCCAAGGCGACCGGCGTGCCCATCGCCAAGGTGGCCGCGCGGGTCATGGCCGGGGAGACGCTCGCCGACATCGGTTTCACCGCCGAGGTCGTGCCCTCCCACGTGGCGGTCAAGGAGGTGGTCTTCCCGTTCAACCGCTTCCCGGGAAACGACACCATCCTGGGCCCGGAGATGAAGTCCACCGGCGAGGTCATGGGCGTCGACCGCTCCTTCGAGCGGGCCTACGGCAAGGCGCAGGTGGCCAGCGGCTTCGAGCTCCCGACGTCCGGCCGCGTGTTCATCTCGGTCAAGGACAGCGACAAGCCCCTGGTGCTGGGGGCGGCGAGGAAACTGGCGGAGCTGGGCTTCGCCCTTGTGTGTACGCGCGGAACCGCCCAGTATCTGCGGTCACGGGGTGTCGACTGCGAGGTGGTGAACAAGGTCGCCGAGGGGCGGCCCCACGTGGTCGATCGCATCAAGTCCGACGAGATCGCCCTGGTCATCAACACCACGATCGGGCGTCAGTCGATCATCGACTCCCGCGACATCCGACGCTCCGCCTACGTGCAGGGGATCCCGTATCAGACGACGATCCCCGGGGCGTGGGCCGCGGTCGCCTCCATCGCGTCGCGGCTCGACGACCCCACGCCGCACATCACGTCGCTCCAGGAACTGTACCGAGAGGATCGAGCCGAACGATGACCGACAATCGCTACATCATCACCCGGAGGGGCATGGAGAAGCTGCGGGCGCGGCTCAAGGAGATCAAGGAGGTCGATCGCCCGCAGAACGTCACGGACATCGAGGAGGCCCGCGCCCACGGTGACATCTCCGAGAACGCGGAGTTCCACGCCGCCAAGGAGCGTCAGGCGTTCCTCGAGGGCGAGATGCGCGAGCTGGAGGACAAGCTCGGCCGCGCCGAGGTGGTCGATCCGTCCACGCTCGGCGGCGACAAGGTCGTCTTCGGCGCCACGGTGACCCTGCTCAACGTCGACACCGACGAGGAGGTTACCTACCAGATCGTCGGGACCGACGAGTCGGACATCAAGGAGGGCACCATCAGCTATCAGTCGCCCATCGCCCGCGCCATCATCGGCAAGGAGGAGGGCGACGAGGTGGTCTTCCAGGCGCCCGGCGGCTCGCGGACCTACGAGATCATGGAAGTCGAGTTCAAGTAGGGCTCCCATGGCCGATCACACCGAGCAGCGGGATGTCTCCCCGGACGCCGGCGTCGTGGTCTTCGAGAGCGCCTCCGAGGAGGACACGCGTCGCCTCGCGGGCGCCCTGGCGGGGATCCTCGAGCCCGGCGACGTGGTCGCGCTCGTGGGCGACCTCGGGGCCGGCAAGACCATCCTCACGCGGATGCTCTGCGAGGCCCTGGAGGTCCCCCGCGACGCCGGCGTGTCCAGCCCGACCTTCGCCCTGGTGAACCTGTACGACGGCGGGCGGCTGCCCGTGGCCCACCTGGACCTCTACCGCCTCGACGACGAGGACGAGCTGGAGGCCCTGGGCTTCCGGGACCTGCTGGCCGGGGATCGCGTGGTGGTCGTGGAGTGGCCGGAGCGCGTCGGGGCGGTGCTCGAGGTGGCCACGCTCCGCGTCGACATCGAGGACCTGGGCCCCACGCGCCGCCGGTTCGTCCTCAGGGCTCCGTCGGCCGAGGAGGGCCGTCGGCTCCGTCGGGCCCTGTCGCCGGGGCGCTGACGGCCTCGCCGCGCTCCACCGGGCCGTCCCCGAAGTACAGGGCGCCCACGACGCTGGTCACGATCGAGACGAGCAGCCAGCCGGCGAGCACGAACCACACGCCCAGGACGATCCAGTGGAACTTCCCCAGGCGGCGTCGGCGGGTCGAGTCGGACACCGGGCGTTCGTACTCCCGTCTCGGGACACGGTCAAGAGCGTGGCCCGGCCGCGATCCTTCCCACGCCGATCCGTTTCTGGCATCCAAGGGCCCCGTGAGAGGAAGCACCCACCAGCGCGTCTACCTGGACCACAACGCCACCTCGCCCCTGCGCCCGTCGGCGCGGCGGGCCATGGACGAGGTGCGGGCCGGAGCCGGCGGCAACCCCTCGAGCGTGCATGCCGAGGGTCGCGCGGCCCGGGCCGCCCTGGAGCGGGGGCGCGAGCAGGTGGCGCGGGCCGTGGGCGCGCGTCCGACCGACCTGGTCCTCACCGGCTCGGCCACGGAGGCGAACAACCTGGCGCTCAAGGGCCTGGCGCTCCGGCACCTCGGCGGCCCGCGGCGGCGCGTGCTCGTGAGCGCCGTGGAGCACCCGTCGGTCCTGGCGCCCGCGCGGTGGCTGGCGGACGGCCCCCTCGGCCTCGAGGTGGAGGTCGTGCCGGTGGACGCCGCCGGCCGGGTCGATCCGGCGGAGGTGGAGGCTCGCCTCGGGGATGACGTGCTGCTGGTCTCGGTGGTGGCGGCCAACAACGAGACGGGCGTGCTGGCGCCCGTGGCGGAGATCGCCGAGGCCGCGCGGTCGGTGGGGGCGCACCTCCACGTGGACGCCGCGCAGGCCCTCGGGCGCGTCCCGGTGGACGTCGGGGCCTGGGGTGTGGACATGCTCACGATCAGCTCGCACAAGGTCGGCGGGCCGTCCGGGGCCGGCGCCCTGTGGACGAGGTCCGGGCTCGCGCCGACCCCTCTGCTCCACGGCGGGCACCAGGAGCGGAACCGCCGGGGCGGCACCGAGGACGTGTCCGCGGCGGCGGGCTTCGGCGCGGCCTGCGAGGAGGCGACCCGGGACCTGGAGGCCGAGGCCGGCCGGATGGCGCGGCTGCGGGATCGACTGTGGGCGTCGCTCCGGGACGGCGTGGGAGACGTGCGGCGGGTGGGCGACCCCGAGCGCTGCCTGCCCAACACCCTGAACCTGCTCTTCGAGGGCGCCGAGGGCGAGGCCCTGCTGTTCGGCCTGGACCTGGCCGGGGTGGCCTGCTCCAGCGGGAGCGCCTGCACGGCCGGGAGCCTGGACCCGTCCCACGTGCTGCTGGCCATGGGGCTGGACGAGGACCTGGCGCGCTCCGCGGTGCGCTTCAGCGTGGGCTGGGACACGACGGAGGAGGACGTGGATCGCGCGGCGGCCGTGCTGCCCGGCCTGGTGGCGCGGGCGCGGGAGGTGGCCGTATGAAGCGCCTGGAGGGACGCCGCTGTCGGGTCGTCGTGGCCATGTCCGGGGGCGTGGACTCGTCCACGACGGCCGGGCTGCTCGTGGAGGCGGGCCACGAGGTGATCGGCGTCATGATGAAGCTCTACGACCAGTCGGACGCCACCGACCCCGACGCGTCCCAGCAGTGCTGCGGCCTGGACGACGTGAGCGACGCGCGCCGCGTGGCCGATGGCCTGGGCATCCCCTTCTACGTCGGAAACTACCAGGAGGCGTTCCGGAAGGGCGTGGTCGATCCCTTCGTGGACGCGTACGTGCAGGGCCGGACGCCCAACCCGTGCGTCCGCTGCAACGACACGGTGAAGTTCCGGACGCTGCTGGCGCGGGCGCGGATGCTCGGCGCGGACTACCTGGCGACCGGGCACTACGTCCGGACGACCCTGGAGGAGGACGGCTCCGTGGCGCTCCGGCGCGGCCGGGATCCGGGCAAGGACCAGAGCTACTTCGTGGCCGGCATCCCCCGGAAGTCGCTCGAGCGGGTGATCTTCCCCCTGGGGGACCTGACGAAGGGCGAGGTCCGGGGGCACGCCGAGCGGATGGGCCTGCCGGTGGCGTCCAAGTCGGAGAGCCAGGAGATCTGCTTCGTCCCGGACGACGATTACGCCCGCTACGTCGAGGAGGAGGCCGGGGAGCGGCTGCGGGGCGGCGGGCCCATCGTGTCCCTGGACGGGATGCGGCTGGGCAGGCACCGCGGGCTGCACCGATACACGGTCGGCCAGCGGCGGGGGCTGGGGATCTCGGCGCCCGAGCCGCGCTACGTGGTGCGCCTGCGCCCGGACGACAACGCCCTGGTGGTCGGGCGGAAGCAGGACGTCCGGGCCGGCGGCGTCCGGGCGGAGCGGCCGCGGTGGCTGGTGGATCCTCCGGCGCCGGGGGCCCGGGTCATCGCCCGGGTGCGCCACCGGCACGACGGCGCCGCGGCGCGCATCGAAGCCGTGGACGAGCAGCGGCTGTCCCTCGCGTTCGAGGAGCCGGTGACGGCCGTGACGCCGGGACAGCAATTGGTATTGTACGACCGTGACCGGGTGCTGGGGGCGGCCACCATCGAGGGGCCGGCGCCCGCCCGAGAGGCGACGATGCATGGCTGATCACGAGTTCGAGCCGACGCTGATGGCAGCGCTGCAGTTCGCGCTGGGCCACGAGTTCCGGGACATGACGCTCCTGGAGCGCGCGCTGACCCACAGCTCCTACAGCCACGAGCACGGCGGGGACGTGCTGGACTACGAGCGCCTGGAGTTCCTGGGCGACGCCGTGCTCGAGCTGGCGATCAGCGACTGGCTCTACCGGACCTATCCGCAGATGCCGGAGGGTCAGCTCACCCAGATGCGCGCCCGTATCGTCAACGCGAGGACCCTGGCGTCCCTGGCGCGAAACCTGGAGCTGGGGGCGATGCTCCGCGTCGGGGTGGGGGAGGAGCGCACCGGCGGACGGACCCGGCGCTCGCTGCTGGCCGACGCCGTGGAGTCGGTCCTGGGGGCGACCTACCTGGACGCGGGCTACGACGTGGCGGAGCACGCGATCCAGCGCCTGTTCGCCGGCCGCATGCGCACGCTGGAGGCCCGGCCGCCGAAGGACCCCAAGAGCATGCTCCAGGAGTGGGCCCAGGCGGCGCACCGGATCACGCCCACCTACGAGATGGTCGGCGTCGAGGGGCCCGACCATGACGCGCGCTTCGAGGCGGAGGTCTCCGTGGGGAGCCACCTGACGGCGCGCGGGAAGGGCGGATCCAAGAAGGACGCGCAGCGGGCCGCGGCGGAGCGGGCCCTGGAGGCCGTGGGCGTCCTCGGCGAGCGGGCGGTCAGCGGCGAGTCGTCGCCCGAAGCACGCTGACGATGTCCCGGGCGCGCTCGAGGCGTTCGCGAGCCGTGCCCTGCCGGGTCAGGATCTCGGTCTGTCGCTCCAGATCCCGCTCCAGGTCGTACAGGTCGCCGAGCAGGCCCATCTCCACCTGCACGTCGGCGATGATCTCCTGGTAGCGGTGCAGGGCGGCCTTGTTGAGGCCGCGCCGGATGTCCCGGCGGGCGCGTGCCTCGTGGTCGGCGATGTCGGCCTCCATCCGGTCGACGCGCTCCCAGAGGGCCCGGATGTCGTCGCCGTCCGCCGGCGGAGGCGTGGCCAGCGCCGCGGGTGCGAGCAGGGCTGCCAGCAGGAGGATCAGGGTGATGGGCTTGATCATGGTCGCCTCGGGGGGTGGGTCGTCCGGTCCCGAGACACCGCAAGGCGCGTGCCAGCAGCGCTCCCGCGCGATTCCGCCGGGTTGCGACCCCTGAGGGTGGGTCAGTCGTGACTTGGGCGGGTCAGTCGCGACCCGTCTCCGATCGGGCCGATGCGTGCCGCGAACACCCGTACTCGTTCCCGAGCGAGCGGCTCCTGCCGACCACGACCACGACCATGTCCACGTCCACGTCTTGTTGGCTCTCGGCACTCGTGGACAGTGGACGGGCGTCCCCGCCTGTCGATTGGTCATAACTCGCCGAGAGCCGCGGGACGTGGAAGTGGCTGCATTCCCAAGCCATCAGCCATGCCACGTGTGGCGGGCTGGAAGCCCGCCGTCCAAGGACACGCGACCGGCGTCTGGGACCGCGGGCGTCCCCGCCCGCGCAGAGATAGGCCGGCGGGAGCCGCTCTTTCAGGCAAGGGCAAGGGCAAGGGCAAGGGCAAGGGCACGAGGCCAACTTGCGGAGATATGTATGATCGACAGGCGTCCCCGCCGGCGTCGGAGGATCGTCGCGCGGGATTTGGGTCGACGGCGGAGGGCGCCGTGCATAGCATGCCCGCCATGGAGTCTCTGGTGGTGACAGACTCGCTGACGATCCCGGGCGACTGCCTCTCCGTGTCCTTCGTGCGCGACCTCGGCGGTGATGGCACCCCGGAGGCCGCCCGGCAGGTGCCCACCACGGTCGAGCTTCGCTTCGAGGTCCGGCGCTGCGACGTGCTCGACGAGGACCAGAAGGCCCTCGTGCTCGGGCATCGCGACCTGCGAGCCGATCGCCGGGGGACCGTGCGCGTCGTCTTCGGGCGGGAGCGGAGCCGCCGCGGGAACCTGGGCGGCGCGCGCGAGCTCCTGACCCTGCGCATCCGGGAGGCGCTGGAGGGTCGCGGCGGCCCCGTCGAGGAGGAGCCTCCGCAGCGGCGGGGCGGGAAGACCGGCCTCATCAAACGCAGGCGCAAGCGCCGGACCGAAGACGGTTGACGACGGGCGGCCGGGTGCCGTTGCGCCGAGTAGCGCGCCCGCGGTAACACCGCTTGGATGGCTCGGGACCACGACGACCTCGATCTGAACCCCGACGGCGGGCTGGAGACGCTCGTCGACCTGCGCCGGCCCGTGATGGGAACGGACACGAGCCTCACCGGCGTGCCGTCGGTCATCCTCGAGCCCCACGCCTTCCGGCTCGAGCGCATGCTGCGGAGCGACTTCCGCGTCCACGGCGTGCCCATGCCGTTCGTGGGCCGGCGCGCCGAGCTGGAGCGCCTGTACAACGCCGTCCGGGACGCGGTGAACGCGCGGGCGCCGAGGACCGTCGGCGTGATCGGCGAGGCCGGGTCGGGGAGGACCCGCCTGCTGGCGGAGATGTTCTCGCTGCTCGAGCCGGAGCGCCGCGGGTTCGAGATCTCCGCCGCCACCTGCGCGGAGGGGGAGGCCCCGGACGGGGTGGCGGTGGTCGGCCAGCTCCTCAGGCGGCGCTTCGGCGTCGGGCCCCACGATCGGGAGGACGTCGCCCGGGAGCGCATCCGGGAGGGCGTCGAGGCCCTCGTGGAGCCGCGCCGCGCGCCGACGGCGGCCCGCCACCTGGGCTACCTGGCCGGCGTGCGCGGCCTGGGCCCGGCCACGGCCTCGGGGCGCGAGGTGCTCGACTTCCAGCGCCAGGCTCTGCGGACCCTCCATAGCCTCCTCCGCTACGACGCGGAGCGCGCGCCCCAGGTCGTCGTCGTCCACCGGGCGCGCCACCTGACGCCGCGGACCCTGACCCTCCTGGAGGGGGCGCTGGATGCGCTGAGCGGGTTGCCCTTCGTGCTCGTCCTGGTCGGCGACGCACCCACCCCCGCGCCCCTGTCGCGGGGGACCCACGAGCACACGGAGATTCGCCTGGAGCCCCTGTCGCGGGCCGAGACGGAGAGGCTGGTCCGGGCGGTGCTCGCCAGGGTGCGGGAGATCCCGCCCGGGCTCGTGGAGGACCTGGTCGCCCGGTCCGCCGGCAGCCCGCGCCTGGTGGAGGACAACGTCCGCCTCCTGGTCCAGCGGGGCGCCCTGAAGCCCGGAGACGACGTCTGGGAGGTGGACCGGGGGGTGCTGTCCGCCCAGGTAGACCTCGCCGCCAGCCCCGAGGCGGCCGCGCGGGCGCGCATCGGGGCGCTGCCGGAGGGCCTGCGGCACGCGCTCGGCCTCGCGGCGGTGATCGGGACGACGTTCTGGCGCGAGGGCCTCCTCACCCTGCTGCGCGTGCACCCCGGGCCGGCCCCGCGGGCCTACATGCCGTGGTTCGAGGACGACACCGGCGCCTGGTTGGACGCGACCCTGAAGCGCGCCGTCGCCGAGGGCCTGCTCGTCGCGCGGGACGCCTCGAGCCTGGAGGACCAGCGCGAGATTGCCTTCCGGGATCGGGCCGACCAGGAGATCCTCCTCGAGGACATGGCGCCGGACCTCCGGGCCTCGGCCCACCGCCTGGCGGCCCAGTGGCTCGCGTCCCTGCCGCTCCGGGATCCCGCCGCCTGGCAGCCCGTCGTGGCCGAGCACCTGGAGGCCGGCGGGCGGCCGGAGCGCGCCGCGGCCTGGTGGCTCCGGAGCGCCGCGGCGGCTCGGGAGGACCACGCCGTGGAGCGCGCGCGGAGCCTCTACCTGCGGGCGCTGGGCGCGGTGGAGCCGGATCGCGTGGACCTGCTCGTCCCGGCCCTGCGCGGCCTGGGCGAGGTCCTGGCGGCCACCGGCGAGCTCGCGGAGTCGCGGCGGGTGTTCGGGGCGCTCCTGGAGGCCAGCGAGGTGGCGGGAGATCCCCCGACCGGGGCGTGGGCCTGGCTCATGCTCGGGCGGACCCACCGCCGCATGGGGGACCACCGGCGCGCTCGCCCATGCCTGCGGAACGCCGAGACCATGTACCGGGGGCTGGAGGATCGGGCCGGCATGGCCGCCGTCCTGGAGGAGATCGCCAGGCTGGCCTGGGCCCAGGGCGCCGACGGGGCGCGCGACGAGGCGCTCCGCTGGTTCGCCGAGGCCCTGTCTCTGCGGCGCCGCGTCGGCGATCGCGCCGGGATGGCGGACAGCCTGATCGGGGTCGCGGAGGCGCGGCTCCACATGGGTCACCTCCGCGCCGCGGAGGAGGGCTTCCTGGAGTCCCTGTCCCTCCGCCGCGCGGCGGGCGATCGCGTGGGCGAGGCGAGGACGCTGGTGGGGTTGGGCGCGGTCCGGCGGGCCCGCGGGGAGCTGGACGAGGCCATCGCGGCCTGGCAGGACGGCCTTTCCCTGGCGGACGAGGTCGGCCTCCGGGGGCTCTCGGCCACGTTCCTGAACCGCCTCGGAGAGGCGCTCGCGGAGACCGGACGGCTGGACGCGGCCGAGCGCGCGGTGTCGGAGGCGGCGCGGATCGGCGATCAGCTCGGCGATCGGCGCGCCGTGGCGGAGGCGAGGCGTCTGCGCGGCGCCGTGGGCATCGCGCGCGGCGACCTGGAGGGCGCCCTGGCGGAGGTCGACGAGGCGATCCGCACCTTCCGCACGCTCGGGCTCCGGCCGGCCCTGGCGGAGGCCCTCCGCACGCGCGGCGAGATCCTGGGCCACCAGATCTACGTGGACGAGAGCGGTGACGACGCGCTGGGCCGCAAGGCCTGCGAGTCCTTCGACGCCGCCGTCGCCCTGCAGGAGGAGGCCGGCGACAGCCTGGAGCTGCGCCGGACCCTGGAGTCCTACGGGCGCGTCCTGGCGGAGCGCGGCGAGAAGGCCCGCGCCCGCGCCCTGCTGGAACGCGCCGCCCGGGAGGCGCCGTGAACCCCTGGGCCGCCATCGTCGGCCGCGGGGAGGAGGGCCGGCGCGAGGTGTGCCGGGCGGTGGTCGACGGCCTCCGCCGGCGCGGGCTGCGCGTGGGCGGCGCCCTCCAGGAGCCGGCGATCCGGGGCGGCCGGGAGCGCGGCTTCGACCTCGTGGACCTGGACACCGGGGAGCGCGTGCCGCTGGCCCGGGTCTCCGGCGACCCGGACCTGTGCGACTTCGCCTTCGAGGCGGACGGGTTCGAGCAGGGCCGGGCCTGGTCCTCCGGCGATCAGCCCGTGGTCGTCGTGGAGGCGGGGAAGCACGAGGCGTCGGGCCGGGGCCACTGGCCGACCATCCGGGACATCGTGGAGGGGCCGCCGCGGGTGCTGATCCTGCTCCTGCGCCGACACGCGCTGGTCGACATCGCCCTGCGCCTGTCGGAGCCCGTGGACGGCCTGGAGCTTCCGGCCGAGGACGACGCGCGCGTCGAGGCGTTCGTGGAGCGCGTCGCGCAGGCCGCCCGCGACCTGGAGGCCTGAGCGTGTCGGAGCGGGACCGCGAGCGCTGGGACGCGCGATTCGCCGGCGAGGCGTACGCGATGGGCCGCGGACCCAAGCCGATCCTCCTGGAGGTCGCCGAGGCCCTGCCGCGGGCCGGGCGCGCGCTGGACGTGGCGTGCGGCGAGGGACAGACCGCAGCGTGGCTGGCCGAGCGGGGCCTGGGGGTCGACGCGGTGGACGTCTCCTCCGTCGCCCTGGACAAGGCGCGGGCCCTGGCGGAGTCGCGCGGCGTGGGAGATCGCGTCCGCTTCGTGGCGCAGGATCTGGACGAGGGGCTGCCGGAGGGGCTGGCGCCGGCCTGGGACCTGATCACCTGCCTGTACTACCGGAACCGCGCCCTGGTGCCCCGGCTGGTGGAGCGCCTGGTCCCGGGGGGCCTGCTGCTCCTGGTCGTCCTGACGCGCGACAACCTGCGCTTGAACGGGGCCCAGGCGCCCCGGGCGGCCTTCCTCGCCGAGCGCGGCGAGCTGCTGGCGGCCACCCGCGGGCTGGACCTCGTGCTCTATCGGGAGGGGGTGGTCCGGGGGCGCGCCGTCGCCCAGCTGTTGGCGCAGCGGCCCCCGTCCGAGCCCCTGGTGCTCGTCCCCGAGGAGGACTAGTCCTTCATCAGGTGGCGGCTGATGATGAGCCGCTGGATCTGCGAGGTGCCCTCGTAGATCTGGAAGACCTTGGCGTCGCGCATCAGCTTCTCCACCGGGTACTCGGTGTTGAAGCCGTAGCCGCCGAAGATCTGGACCGCGTCGACGCAGATGCGCATGCACTCGTCGGCGGCGAAGCACTTGGCCATGGCCGCCTCGAAGGAGTTCCGAATGCCCTGGTCGATCTTCCAGGCGGCCTGCCAGGTGAGCAGGCGGCCGGCGTGCACGGCCTTGGCCATGTCGGCGATCATGAAGGAGATGCCCTGGAAGCTGCCGATGGGGCGGCCGAACGCCTTGCGCTCCTTGGCGTACTCGATGGCCTCCTCCATGGCGCGGCGGGCGACGCCCACGGCCATGGACGCAACCACCGGGCGGGTGTGGTCGAAGGCGGCCATGGCCACCTTGAAGCCCTGGCCCTCGCCGCCGACGATGTAGTCCTCCGGGATGGCGACGTCCTCGAAGGTGACCCCGCGCGTGTCGGACGCGCGCTGGCCCATGTTCCACTCCTTCTTGCCGATCGAGACGCCGTCCGTCTCACGGGGGACCACGAAGCCCGTCATGCCGCGGTGCCCGGCGGTGGGGTCGGTCTTGGCCAGCACGAAGTACCAGTCGGCCTTGGCGGCGTTGGTGATCCACATCTTCTGGCCGTTGAGGACCCACTTGTCGCCCTTCTTCACGGCCGTGGTGGACAGGCCCGCCACGTCGGAGCCGGCGCCCGGCTCGGTGACGCAGTAGGAGGCCATCTGGAACTCCTCGGTCATGGGGCCGAGGATCTTCTTCTTGAGCTCCTCGCTGCCGGCCACGATGACCGGGGCCTCGGCGAGGTTGTTGGCCTCCATGGCCGTGCCGATGCCCGAGCAGCCGTAGCCGGTCTCCTCACCCACCAGGACGCCCTCGAACGATCCCAGCTCCAGGCCGCCGCACGACTCGGGGATGTGGATGTTCATGAGGCCGTTCTCCCAGGCCTTCCGGCAGATGGCCTCGGGGAACTCGCCGGTGCGGTCGTGGTGCTCGGCCGCAGGCATGATTTCGTTCTTGGTGAAGTCCCGCGCGAGCTGGCGCAGCATCTGCTGCTCTTCGGTGAGCTTGAAGTCGACCATGGCTGGCTCCCTCTGTCGTCGTGCGGTTGGGGCTCTTGTCGCGGCCGTGGTGCTTAGCACGCCGCGCCGGCACGCGAAAGGACGTCCTCGGGCCCCCCTCCGAACGCACGACACCCGGCGGCGGCGCGGGGACCGGCGCCGGGTGCCCGGGAGCGCGCCGCGATCGCGCGATCAGCCTCCGAGGGTCTTCACGAACTCGGCCACGGCCCGGATCTCCTCGGCGGACAGGTCGTCGGTGAACGAGTCCATCTTGGAGTCCTCGATGCCGTCGGTGACCACCTCGACGATCTTGTCCACGGGGTGCTCGTCCTGCCACTCCTTCGTGGTCATGTCCGGCACCTCGTACTTGCGACCCATGCGCGTGTCGCCCTTGCCCGCCTCGCCGTGGCACTTCTTGCACTCGCCCAGGAAGATGGCCTTCCCGTCGGGCGCCTCGCCCTCGGCCGCCGGAGCCGTCGGTGCGACCGGGTCCGGGACGGGGCGGGCGCTGCCCGGCGCGACGGCGAGGAGGAGGCCGGCCAGCGCGCCGCCGGCGAGAGCCACGTTGCGAATGCTTCGCGTCATGTGCGTCCTCTCTGTGGGGTGGGCGAGGGGGTCGACGCGGCGGAGCGCCGACTATTCAGGGAGCTCGAGGGGCAGGTCGGCGACCTCCGCCTCCGTGCCGTCCTCGAGGACGAGGGGCGTGCCCGCCTCGGACAGCTTGCGCTTGACCACGGCCAGGCCCACGGGGCCGGGCAGGGCGGGGTGCGTCGAGGCCGTCCCCAGCACGCCGGCCTTCTTGCCCTCCGGCGTCTGCAGGTGGGAGCCGGGCGGGGGAGGCGTCGCCCCGGCCGGCAGGCGCACGGCGCGGAGGTGGCGGCTCGGCTTGCCCCGGTAGTGCATCATGGCGATGACCTCCTGGCCGATGTAGCAGCCCTTGTCCCAGTCCACCGTGTCGTACAGGGCGCGGGACTCCAGCGGGATGTTGGCCTCGGTCATGTCCAGCCCGTCGCGGGGCACGCCCGCCCGGATGCGCAGGGCGTCGAAGGTCTCGTGCCCGGCGGGCGTGGCGCCGGCCTCCGCGAGGGCGGACCAGACGGCCGGCGCGTCCTCGTCGGCGACCGTGACCGTCCACCCCGGGCGTGCGAGGCGGTGGGGATCCCGCCGGATGCGCACGGTCACCCCGGCGACGGTCCCACGGCGCCAGTGGTAGTCGGTGTCGACGCCGGGAGGCTCCCCGAGGGCGCGCTCCAGGGCCTCGTCGGCGTGCGGCCCCACCAGCCCGAGCACCGTCCGGCCGTCCTCCGGCACGAACTGCACGTCGTCGGCGACGATGTAGCGCTTCATCTGCGCCACGAAGGGGCCCCGGCGGGCCCGGGCCACCTCCAGGTAGAAGCGGTCCTCGTCCGCCTCCACGTAGAAGCCGGCCACCAGCTTGCCCTTGCCGTCGACCGCCATGCCGAAGTTCCCCTGGCCGGGCTCCAGGGCCTTGATCTCGCAGGTGGTCATGTTGTGCAGGAAGCGCTGGCGGTGGCGACCGGTCACCGCGAGGTGCGTCCGCCACGACAGGTCGAACAGGGCCGCCCCCTCGCGTGCCGCGCGCCACTCGTCCATGGGATCCCCGAGGCGGGTCGGGATGGCCACCCCGTCCACCTCCTCCAGGTCCGCGCCCGCCTGGGCGTGCATCGCGGATAGCGCCGTCTCGTGCATCGCTCGAACCTCCACGCTCGTGGGCGGCACACAGGGTACCACCGAATGCCGGACCGTGAAGGTCCGATTCGGCGGCGCCGGTCTGGACGGGGGGAAGGCGCCCACGTACAGTGACCCACGATGCCGCGGTACGTCTACTTCACCATGCTGGGCAAGCACCGCTGGGGCCGGGTGGTCGACGACGGCCTCCAGCCCCTCGAGGGCTCCCTGTTCGAGCCGGGCCTGGGGGACGCGGGCGCGGTCCTGCCCTGGCACCTGGTGCGGTTCGATCCGCCCGTGCGGCCGAGCAAGATCGTGTGCATCGGCAAGAACTACCGGGCCCACGCGGACGAGATGGGCGGGCAGGTCCCGGAGCAGCCCCTCATCTTCCTGAAAGCGCCCAGCGCGCTCATCGGGCACGAGGGGCGGATCGTGTATCCGACCGGCCAGACGGACCTCGTGCACCACGAGGGCGAGCTGGCGGTGGTCATCGGCCGCCGGACGCGGAGGGTCTCGCCCGAGGAGGCCCCGCGCCACGTCCTGGGCTACACCATCCTGAACGACGTGACGGCCCGGGATCTGCAGCGCAAGGACGTGCAGTTCGCCCGCGCCAAGGGCTTCGACACCTTCGCGCCCATGGGGCCCTGGCTGGACACGGACTTCGAGCCCGGCGAGCAGCGCCTCACGACCACCGTCAACGGGGAGGTGCGCCAGGACGCGCCCCTGTCGGACATGGTGTTCCCGCCCCACGCGCTGGTCTCGTACGTCAGCCGCGGGATGACCCTGGAGCCCGGGGACGTCATCGCGACGGGGACCCCCTCCGGGGTCGGGCCGCTCGTGCCGGGCGACACGGTCGAGGTGACCCTCGAGGGCCTCGGCACCCTGCGCAACACGGTGGTGGCGGACGAGGAGTCGGTTTGGCGGTGAACCTGGAGAGCTCGCAGGCGGGGCACGCCGAGGATCACGCCCGCCTGCAGCGGATGATCGAGGCCATCGAGTCGCTGTTCGTGGGCAAGCGCGAGCAGGTGGAGCTGACCCTCGTGGCCATGCTCGCCCAGGGCCACGTGCTCTTCGAGGACGTGCCCGGCGTGGGCAAGACGACCCTGGCCCGGGCGGTGGCGCGCGCCCTGGGCTGCAGCTTCAAGCGCGTGCAGTTCACGAGCGACCTGCTCCCCGCCGACATCCTCGGCGTGAGCGTCTTCGACCGCGAGCGCTCCGAGTTCGAGTTCCGGCCGGGCCCGGTCTTCGCCAACCTCGTGCTCGCCGACGAGATCAACCGGACTACGCCGCGCACCCAGAGCGCCCTGCTCGAGGCCATGAACGAGCAGCAGGTGACCGTAGACGATCGGACCTGGCCCCTGCCGAGGCCGTTCATGGTGCTCGCCACGCAGAACCCGCTGGAGTTCGCGGGGACCTATCCGCTGCCGGAGTCTCAACTCGACCGCTTCCTGGTCCGCGTGACCATCGGCTACCCCGCGCCGGACGTGGAGCGGCGCATCGTGCGGGCCCTGGGCTTCCGCGACGCGGCCGACTCGGTGGAGGCGGTGCTGCACGCCGAGGACGTGGCCGCCATGCAGGAGCGCGTCGTCCAGCTCACCTGCTCCGACCCGGTGCTGGACTACCTCCAGCGCCTCGTCGCCGCGACGCGCGACAGCCCGTACCTGGCCCTGGGCGTGTCCACGCGCGGCGCCATCGCCCTGTACCGGGCGTGCCAGGCCCGGGCGTACCTCCACGGCCGGGACCACGTGCTGCCGGACGACGTGAAGGCCCTCTACCTGCCCGTGTGCAGCCACCGCGCCATCGTGCGGAGCGTGCACGACGGGGCCGCGGAGCGCCGGCAGGAGGCCGAGAACGTGCTCCGGGAGATCCTGGAGACCACCCCGGTCCCCCTGTAGGCCGTGGCCGTCGCCGCCCCGTCCGAGCGCGCGGCGCCGCTCACGCCGCGGGAGGTCCGTCGCCTGGGGCGGGCCATCCCCCGCCGCCTGCGCTTCACCCGCGAGGGCAAGCTGCTGTTCTTCGTGACCCTGGGCGTCGGCTTCGGCGCCGTGAACAGCGGCAACAACCTCCTGTACCTGGTGCTGGGCATCCTCCTGTCCCTCATCATGATCAGCGGCGTGCTGTCCGAGCTGACCCTGCGCGGCGTGCGGGCCGTGCGCTTCGATCCGCCCCACCTCTTCGCGGGCCAGCCGGCGCTCGTGCGGGTCGACCTGCACAACGCCAAGCGGCGGCTGGTCTCCTACTCGGTGGAGCTCGCCGAGCTGGTGGGACCGTCCTGGGGCCTGGAGCAGCGGCGCGCGTTCGTGCTGCGGCTGGCCCCGGGCGAAACCCTGCCGGCCCACCTGCGCGTGGAGGCCTCCACGCGGGGCTGGATACCGACGGCGGGACTGCGCCTGACGACCCGCTTCCCGTTCGGCTTCTTCGAGAAGAGCCGCTTCGTGCCCATCCCGGCCCGCTACCTCGTCTTCCCGCGGATCCGCCCGGTGGCGCCGCCCAGCCTGCGCCCGATCGTGGCCGGCGCCGAGGAGGAGATCGCCCGGATCGGGCAGGGGGACGAGTTCTACGCCCTCCGCGACGCTCGCATCGGTGACGATGCCCGGTCCATCGCCTGGAAGGTGACCGCGCGGCGGGACAAGCTGGTGGTGCGTGAAAGCCAGCGCCCCGCGGCGCGGCGGGTGATGCTGACCCTGGCCAACGTGATCCCGCGCGACGTCCCGGCCGCCCGGCGCCGGCTGGAGCGCGCCATCGAGCACGTGGCAAACCTGGCCACGGCCCTGGTGGAGGAGGGCTACGCGGTCGGCCTGGCCACGGCCGACGGCGGGGTGGCGCCCGACGGCGGACACGTCGTCCTCGTCCGCATCTACGAGATCCTGGCCGGCCTGCCGGTCCGCACGGTGCGCGCCGGGACGCGCGTGCCCCTGTTCGACGAGTACACGCGGCGGAACGTGGAGCGGCTCGCCGTCGTCACCCTCGATCAGCGGCGGGCGGGGATCCCGGTGGACGCGGATCGGCACCTGCCGGTGCCCGGCGGCGAGGAGCCCGAGGCGGAGGAGGCCGCGTGACCTTCGACGTCCTCCACAAGCTGGTGCTCTACGCGACGGTGGCCCTGGGCCTCATGCCCCTGGCCACGAGCGGCGAGATCCCGCTGCCGGCCGTCGTGGGCGCCTACGGGGCGATGATCGCGTCCTGGTTCTACGACCCGCCGCGCCGGCGCGTGGAGGCCCACTCCCGGTGGTGGACCCTGGCCACCCTCGCGGCCATGGTCGCCCTTGGTGTCATGGGCTGGAGCACCGGCTACTACCTGCTCTACGCCATCCTGTTCGCCCTCGTGATGGTGGTGACGCGGCTGTTCCAGAGCCGAAGCTCCCGGGACGTCTTCCAGCTCTACGGCCTGACCTTCATGGCCATCGTCGCCGGCGCCGTGGTGAACCCGGCGCTGTCGTTCCTGTTCCTGTTCGTGCCCTACATCGTCCTGCTGGTCTGGGGCCTCGTGCTGCTCCACCTGCAGCGGGACGTGGAGACGCTCCAGGAGGAGCAGGCCAGCGTCGGAGAGCGCCCCGCCGACCTCATGTGGAAGGCCCGGGACCTGGTCACCGGCCGCTTCCTCGCCGGCACGAGCGTGCTGGCGGTGGTCGTCTTCGCCTTCAGCCTGGTGATCTTCTTCTTCTTCCCGCGGCTCGGCATGGGCTTCTTCTTCAAGCAGGGCCGCTCCGGGCAGTCGGTGTCGGGCTTCGCGGACACCGTGCAGCTCGGCCACTTCGGGACCATCAAGCAGAACCTGCGGGTGGTGATGCGCGTGGAGATCCCCGGGGACGAGGGGAGCGCCGGGCGTCGGGACCTCCGGATGCGGGGCATCAGCTTCGACACGTACGACGGCATCCGGTGGAAGAAGGGCGGAGAGTCCGGTCAGTTCGAGGTCCCGCGGACCGACCCGGGGCGCTGGCGGATCCACGACCGCGTGAAGCCGTCGAAGCGCCTGCCCTCCGAGCGCCTGGTCCAGGACGTCTACCTGGAGCCGCTCGACATGGGGCAGCGGATGATCTTCGGCCAGCCCCGGATGCGCCTCCTCAGCATCCCCCGGCCGGAGCTGGACCGCCTGCGAAAGGACTCCATCCGGTTCTACCAGGACGGCGCCGGGGACGTGTCCACGAGGGTGTCGGACGAGGTGGCCCTCCGCTACCGGGTGATCTCGCAGGTGGTGAGCCGGGACGCCGAGCGCCTGCGAGAGGCGGAGGGAGCGCTCCCGGACGGCCTGCCCAAGCTCTATCTCCAGACACCCGACGAGCTGGACCCCGCCGTGGAGGCGCTGGCCCGCGCGGTGACCGCCGACGCGGAGACCGCCTACGACAAGGCCGCGGCCCTCGAGCGCCACCTGAAGTCGAACTACGCGTATACGACGGAGGGCGGCCACGACCCGAAGCGGCCCCTGGAGGACTTCCTGCTGGAGCGGAAGTCGGGCCACTGCGAGTACTTCGCCACCGCCATGGCCCTCATGTTGCGGACCGTGGACGTCCCGACCCGCATCGTGAACGGCTTCTACGGCGGCGACTACAACGCGGTGGGCGACTACTACGCCATCCGGCAGGCCGACGCGCACTCGTGGGTGGAGGTCCTCTTCCCCGAGTACGGCTGGGTGACGTTCGACCCGACGCCGGCCAACGCCGTCCTCGTGCCGGGGCGCGAGGGCTTCGTGGGAATGGTGGAGGAGTGGATCGACAGCCTCCGCCTGCAGTGGTTCAAGTGGGTGGTCGAGTACGACCTGGACAAGCAGATCGCCTTCTTCTCGGCCGTCGGCGAGGCCATGGGCGACCTGCGGGACGTCTTCCCCAGGCCCGAGGGCAACCCGAAGCGCGCCGGGTCGTGGAAGAAGGGCCTGGAGAAGTGGGCGAAGGATCCGACGACCTGGGCCCTCGTCGCGACGCCGATCGTCCTGATCCTCCTTTGGCGCTTCGGCGTCCTGGCGGCCTTGCTGAGCTGGCTCCGCGGCCGCCTCGGCCGGTCGGGGCCGACCCCGGGCGGCCGCGTCGGCGAGGCCTACGCCCGCATGCTGAAGGTGCTGGGCCGCCAGGGCATCGCCCGGCGCGACGAGGAGACCCCCCGCGAGCTCGCGGCGCGCCTGCGCTCCAGCGGCTATCCGGCCGCCGACGCCGTCGTCGCGGTGACCGAGGCCTTCGAGGCCGTCCGCTACGCCGAGCGCGACCCCGGCCCCGAGGCCGTCCGGGCCGTGGAGCGTTCCGTCCGGGAGATCCGGCGCGTCCGGCACTAGGAGCCTGTAGCGCATATGCTCCCGTCGCGACTCCCGGCCGCTTCCGCCCATCTCGACGCCCGAGAACCCTCCGCCGAACCTACTGGTTCTCCGGCTCCCTGCGGTCGCCGGCTCTCCTGGCCCTTCGGGCCAGCGCGGCAGCGCTTGGCGCTGCCAACGGAACCGTCGAACGCCGATCTGGACGAAATCGTCTCGGGCTCGCTCGGTCCGCAATACACTACAGACTCCTAGCGGCCCTCCGGTTACGGCCGGCCGGAAGAAATCGCGCAACGACCCGCCCCGATCCCGTCACGGAGGGTGGGTGGGGGCGGGGCCATCCCGCGCGCGAGCGTGTGTCCGTACGGCGTACGGGCCGCCCACCGACCGCGTACGGGCCGCCCACCGACCGCGTACGGGCCGCCCACCGACCGCCGGCACGGCGGCCGCACTCCCGAGACGACGGGCGTGCCCGGGAGGAGGTCGACGGTCTACCCGACCGCCAGCTCCAGCAGGTGGCGGATCAGGTCGTCGAAGGCGATCCCGGCCTCGGCGGCGCTCTTGGGGACCAGGCTCGCCGGCGTCAGGCCGGGCAGGGTGTTGGTCTCGAGCACCCGTGGGCGGCCCTCGGCGTCCAGCTTGAAGTCCGTGCGGCTGTAGTGCCGGCAGCCCAGGGCCTCGTGGGCCAGGAGCCCCAGCCGCGACACCTCGGCGGCCAGCGCCTCGTCGACGGGGGCGGGGCAGAGCTCGTCGACGGCCTCGGGGTCGTACTTCGTGTCGTAGTCGAACCAGCCCCCGCCCCGCGGCCGGATCTCGATGAGGGGCAGGGCCTCCGGCGTGCCGTCGGCGTCCTCCAGGACCGGACACGTGAGCTCCGCGCCCGGCAGCCAGGACTCCACGACGAGCCGGTCCGACTCCCGCAGGAGCGCCTCGGCACGGCGCGGCAGGTCCCCGGCCCGCTCGACGACCTCCACGCCCACGCTCGAGCCGCTCTCGGCCGTCTTGAGCACCAGCGGCAGGCCCAGGCCTGCCACCAGTCCCTCCCAGGGGATGCCGGCCGCCAGCGCCCGGCGGGTGAGCACGCGATCCCGCGCCACGGGCAGCCCGACCGCCTCGTAGACCTGCTTGGTCCGGGCCTTGTCGAGCGCCACGGCCGACGCCGCCACGCCGGAGCCCTGGTAGGGCACGTCCAGCATCTCCAGCGCCCCCTGCACGCGGCCGTCCTCGCCGTAGGTGCCGTGCATGGCGATGAACGCCGCGTCCGGCTCCCAGCGCGCCATGGCGGACAGGCCGTCGGCCACGGTCCCCTCGCCGCCGGGCCACGAGGCGCCTCCCTCTCGGCCCAGGAGGAGCTCGAAGCGCGGCCAGCCGATGCGGTCGAGGGCGTCGGACACCGCGCGGCCGGTGACCAGGGAGACGTCGTGCTCTCCGCTGCGACCTCCGATGAGCACCGCGACCTTCATGTCTCGCACCTCCGGACCGTCACTCCAGGTCCACGCGCCGATAGCCGGCGTCTTCGATGGTCAGGGCCAGGTCGCGCTCCACGAGCTGCCCCGATCGCCCCACGAGCCGCAGCGACATCCGGTAGTCGTCCCGCGGCAGGCGCAGCACCACGGGCGGCGTGGTCGGCCCGCGGACGCCCGTCGGCAGGTCCAGCTGGACCCGCGCCACGGCCTCCCCGTCCGGGTCCAGGACCTGGCCCTCGATCCCCCGGAGCGCGCGCCGGGTCAGGGGCGGCCCCTCTCCCGTCGGCGTCGTCGGCGGCACGTCGAAGGCGACGAACGTCTCCACGGGCTCCATCAGGCGCCACAGGATCAGCCCGCCCGCCAGGAACAGCAGCAGCGCCACGCGCCCCGCCCACACCCGGCGGGGCGACATGCCTCGCCTCGTGGTCCCGGAGTCCGCCACGGCGTCAGGCCTCGGCCGGCGGAGCGTCCTCCGCCGACTCCTCGGGGTCCTCGTTCACGACCTCCAGGCCGCCCTCGACGATCTCCAGCCGCAGGCGGTCGCCCTTCTTCGCCCGCCCCTCGAGCACCGCCCGGGCGACGGCCGTCTCGCACACCCGCTTCACCGCGTTCCGCATGGGCCGCGCCCCCAGGGCCGGCTCCCAGCCGCCCCGCTCGATGAGGTGGTCGACCACCTCCGGGGTGATGGTGTAGGCGATGCCGGTGGAGGTCCGGAGCTGATCCGACGACTCCGCCGCCAGCAGGCGCGCGATGTCGGCCACCTCCTCCCGGCCGAGGGGCCCGAACACGCACTTCTCGTCGATGCGCCCCCAGAGCTCCGGCGGCAGGGACTTCCGCGCCGCCTCCTGCACGCGCGCCAGGTCCTCGCGGCCCACCCCGGACAGGTCGTCGCCGGCGTCCCCGAAGCCGATCCGCTTGCGCCGGTAGCCGTCCAGCGCTTCGGCGCCCAGGTTGCTGGTCATGATGACGACGGTGTTCGAGAAGCTGAGCACGTGGCCCTTGGCGTCGGTGATGCGCCCCTCGTCCAGGATCTGCAGGAGGATGTTGAGGACGTCCGCGTGGGCCTTCTCGATCTCGTCGAACAGGACGATCTGATAGGGCCGCCGCGTCAGGGCCGCCGTCAGCGCGCCCGCCTCCTCGTGGCCCACGTATCCCGGCGCGGCGCCCAGCAGGCGGCTCACGGCGTGGCGCTCCATGTACTCGCTCATGTCGAAGCGGGTCAGGGCCTCCTTCGTGCAGAACAGGAAGTCCGCCAGGACCTTGGCGGTCTCCGTCTTGCCGACGCCGGTCGGGCCCAGGAACAGGAACGACCCGATGGGCCGCTGCGAGGCGAACCCCGCGCTGTTCCGCTGGATGACCTCCGAGACGACGTCCAGCACCTCCCCGTGGCCGACGATGCGCTCCGCCAGGAAGTCGCGGATGCCCAGGATGCGCTCGGCGTCGCTCATCAGGAGGCGCTCCACCGGGATGTGCGCGATCTCGCCGACCACCTCGGCCACGTCGCGGGGCTCCACGGTCTCCGTGCCCTTCCGCACGGCCCGCGCCGCCGCCGTGTCCACGAGGTTGATGGCCTTGTCGGGCAGGCGCCGCTCCACGATGTAGCGCCGGCTCATGCGCACCGCCGCCTCCAGGGCCTCCTCCAGGTACACGACCCCGTGGTGGGCCTCGTACTGCTCCTTGATGCCCTCGAGGATGATCAGGGCCTCCTCCTCGGAGGGCTCCTCGACCTCGAGGGGCTGGAAGCGCCGCTCCAGCGCCGGGTCCCGGGCCACGTAGCGGTGGTACTCCCGGGTGGTCGTCGCGCCGATGCACGGGAACTCGCCCCGCGCCAGGGCCGCCTTCAGGTCGTTGGCGGCGTCCAGGGCCCCGTCCCCGCTGCCGGCCCCGATGAGCGTGTGGAGCTCGTCGATGAAGACGATGACGCGGCCCGCCGCCCGGCGCACCTCCTCCTTGAGCTCCGACATGCGCCGCGAGAAGGCGCCGCGGAGCTCGGTCCCCGCCACGAGGGCGCCCACGTCGATGCCCACGAGCACGCGGTCCCGCAGGGCCGGCACCCGCTCGCCGTGCTTCAGGAGGACCACGGCGAGCCCCTCCACCACGGCGGTCTTCCCCACGCCGGGCTCCCCCACCAGGCAGGGGTTGTTGCTCCGGCGCTTGTTGAGGATGTCGATCATCGAGTCGATGAGCAGGTCCCGGCCCACCACCGGGTCGATGTGGCCCGCGGCGGCCTCGGCCGTGAGGTTCCGGCCCAGGGAGGTCAGGTGCGGATACTCGTCCGGGTCGAGGCGATAGGGGGCCGCGGCCTCCTCCTCGGGCGTCGGGGGACCTTCGGGACGCGTGCGCCGGCTCTCCCGGAGGAGCGGTGGAAAGGGGCGCTCGTCCTCGAGGGGCGGGGGCTCCGGCGCGGAGGTCTGCGCCACCGCGGGTCGGGGGGCGGGGTCCCGTTCGGCCCGGGGCTGCGGCGCCGGCTCGTCATCCGCCAGGGCCACGTTCCGGGTCGGCTCGTCGCGGAAGGCGCGGCTCCGGTCCGCCGCCTGCTGGATCGCCCGGGGCATGGGGCCGTGGATCCGCGATAGGGCCAGGGTGCGGACGTCGCGCGGCTGCACGCCCATGCGCTGGAACATCCGGTAGGCCACGGTGTCCTTGTCGCGGGTGAGCGCCAGCAGCAGGTGCAGGCTCGACACCATGGGCGCGTCCGTGCGCCGCGTCGAGTGGACCATCCGCTCGCCGACCCGCTCCAGGACGTCGTCGGACTCCGCCAGCCCGCCGTCGTCCTCTTTGACGGATCGGAGCGCGTCGAGGATACGATCGTCGTCCAGGCGGAGGTCGCCGAGCAGCTGCGCGGCGCGGTTGGCCCTCGTCTGCATCCCCAGGAGGATGTGACCGGTCGTGAGCGCGTGCCCCGCGCTCCCGGCCATGTCCTCGGCCTCCGCGAGAATGTTCTGGACCTCGACGCTCCGGCGCATCATCCCCCCGACAGGAAGCAGGCAGGTGGATAGCACAGCGGATCGAGCACCGGCAATGGACGCGCGCCGCGCCGCCGGACCCGTCGAGTTCGTGCTGTTCGACCTGGGCGGCGTGCTGGTCGACGTGGACATGGATCGGGCCGAGCGGCGGTGGGCTGATCACGGCTACGACCCGGTCGCGTTCCACCCGGCGTTCCACGACAGCGGGGCCAAGGCGGACGGCGACGTGGGGCGCCTCGACGCGGAGGGGATGCGCCGTCGCGTGGAGGAGGCCGCCGGCCGCCCGGTGCCCATGGAGGTGCTCCTCGATGTCTGGGGCGCCGTCGTCCGCTGGCGGCCGTGGGTCCCGAGGCTGGTGGAGCGCCTGGCCGTCCCCTACGGCGTCCTGAGCAACACGGACCCGGTCCACATCCGCGCCCTGGGCCCGCTGCCCGGCGCGGAGAGGCTGCTGTACTCCTTCGACCTGGGCGCGACGAAGCCGGATCGCCGGGCCTTCGAGGCGGCGCTGGCCCTCGTCTCCCATCCCCCGGAGCGCATCCGCTACGTCGACGACCGCGCGGACAACGTCGCGGCGGCCCTCGAGGTGGGCCTCCGGGCCGAGCGCGTGACCGACCGCGCCACCTTGGAAGCCGCCCTGGAGGGCCTCCTGCGCTGATCCCCGCGGGGTCTCCTCGCCTCCCTGGCACGGACGGTGCACCCGCGTCGGGGAAGATGCTTCGTCGCGCCGACGCGGCGGAGGGGGAGGAGGCCATGAGGACGAAGATCGTGCTGGGAGGGCTCGGGATGCTGGTCGCGGGCGCCGTCGTGGCGATGTGCGCCACCACGCGACCGCCCGCCGAGCTTCGACAGGCCCGCGCCGAGTACGTCCGGGTGGCGCAGACCGCGGCGGCCGACCTGGCCCCCGAGGAGATGGACGAGGCGAAGGAGGCCCTGCGTCGCGCCGAGACGGCGTACGAGGAGCACGGCGACGACGAGCGCGCGAAGAGCCTGGCCTACGTGGCCCTGCGGCGGGTGCAGCTCGCGGCCACGCGCGCCGATCAGGCCCTGGCCGACCACCGGGCGGACCACGTCCGTGCCTCGGAGGAGGAGCTGGCCAGGGAGTTCCGCGCCGACATGGCCCGCGAGCTGGAGGAGCCCGGCGAGGGCGAGGAGCAGCCCGACTGGGAGGCGCGGGAGCACCGCATCCAGGCCGAGGCCGGGGCGCCGTACGCCGTGGCGCTGCTCCAGGAGATCGCGCGGGTGCACCGGGACGACGACGGGTACGTGGTGACGCTGCCCGCCCATGAGCTGTTCGACGTGGACGACGCCGAGATCCGGTCGCGCGGCGTGGACGACCTGGAGCGCGTCGACCGCTTCCTGGCGGAGGTCCCCGACGCCGAGATCGAGGTGGTCGGCCACACGGACGCCCTCGGGACGGCGGGCTACAACGAGGACCTGTCGCGGCGACGGGCGGACGCGGTGCGGATGTGGCTGGTGATGCACGGCTTCCCCGGCGAGCGGATCAGCGCCACGGGCCGCGGCGAGATGGAGCCCATCGACAGCAACGACAGCGAGATCGGGCGGCAGGCCAACGAGCGGATCGACATCGTCGTGTGGCCGGCCGGCAGAGAGGAGGCGGCGCCGTGACGGCCGGGTGGGGCACAAGGTCTGCGCCGGGGCATTTGTCCACGGCGCGCGGGGCTCCCGGCCAGCGTTCGGCCTGTCAATTGTTCACAAGTCGCCGAGCGCCAGCGAGACGTGGACGTGGTCGTGGTCGGCGCAGAGCCACTCCACGTCTGGCGGGCTGAAAGCCCGCCGTCCCAGCGAACGCGACCGGCGCCCGGGACCGCGGGCGTCCCCGCCCGCGCAGCGGATATCCCCGCCGGAGCCGCTCTTTCGGGCACGGGCACGGGCAAGGGCAAGGGAACGAGGCCAGCTTGCCGAGATGTGTATGAACGACAGGCGTTCGGCCCGCCCTGGCGGATGGCACGACGGGTGCAGCGGGCGGGGATCCGCCCCTGCGACGACGGCACGGAGGACATCATGCGGACGATGACGAAAGCGATGGTCCTCCCGCTCATCGCGGGGGCGCTCCTCACGGCCTGCGCGACCTCCCAGCCCCCCGAGGAGCTGCGCCAGGCGCGCGCCGAGTACCGGCAGGCGCTCGAGGGGCCGGAGGCCCGGATCGCCGCGGACGAGCTTCGTAGGGCCAAGGTGGCCCTGGAGGAGGCCGAGGACGCCTGGCGCGACGGCGACGAGGAGGTGAGCTCCAACCGGGCAGCCCTCGCGCTGCGCAGGATCAACATCGCCCAGGCGCGGACCCAGATGCTCCGGCGTCGCGGCGAGGCCACCGCGGAGGCGGACGTGGAACGCTGGTTCCGCGAGGACATGGCCCGGCGGCTGGACGAGCCGGCCGGTCGCGAGGCGGCGGAGGCCGGGGATCGGGGCGTCCAGGCCGAGCGAGGTCTGCGGAGCCCCCGCGGTCGCCTGGAGATGGTGGCGAACGTGGAGGACGAGCCGCGCGGCGTGCGCGTGACCCTGGAGGCCGACGCGCTCTTCCAGCCCGAGGAGGCCGAGCTGATGGCGGGCTCCCATGTGCGGCTGGACCGGGTGGTCGACCTGGCCGACGAGCTGACCTGGTCGGAGATCGAGGTGGTCGGGCACACGGACTCGCGGGGCGCCGAGACGTTCAACCGCGAGCTGTCGACGCGCCGCGCGGAGGCGGTGCGCACGTACCTCGTCACCCACGGGCTGCCGGGTGAGCGGATCACCGCGGAGGGTCGCGGCGAGTCGGAGCCTCTCGAGAGCAACGCCACGGCGGAGGGGCGCGAGGCCAACCAGCGGATCGAGATCCTCATCGAGACCGCGAAGACGGGCGGTCCTCGGGGGATGCGCACGCCCACGGCGCCGCCGCCGGAGAGCGTGCCGCCCGGCGAGGATCGACCGGAAGAGCCGGATCGGGAGCCCCAGCCCTGATTCGGCTCGGGCGGTGTCGGGCCCCGGTTCCCCCTTCCCGCCGGGGCTCGACGTCGCCATACGCGCTCGGGTCAGGCGTCCGGGGCCTCCCCCTCGAGCATCCGCTGGAAGGTCGACTCCGCGATGATGCGGATGGGCGCCCCCGCCGCGACGTGCTTCTCGGCCTTCGCGTGCTTGGTCGACTTCGTGCCCTCGCCGAGGAGCGGCGAGCCCTCGTCGCCGATGACCAGGTAGTCGAGGGTCTTGGTCACCCCGGTCGGCGTGGTGCCCCCGTGTTCGCGCACGAGGCGCTGGGCGTCCTTCCGGTTCATGGTGGCGAGCTTGCCCGTGAAGACGAAGCTCCTGCCCGAGATGGGGCTGTCGCCGGCCTCCGCCGCCAGGGACTCCACCGCGTGGTAGTCCTCCACGGTCACGTGGCGCCGGAGGGCGTCCACCAGCGGCCGCCGCTCCCGCAGGCCCTCGACGACGGCGCGCGCGAGGGTCTCCTGGAAGCCCTCCAGGGCCACCAGATCCTCGACCTCCAGCTCCAGGACGCGGTCCAGGCTCCGGAACTGCTGGGCCAGCAGGCGGGCCATCACGTCGCCCACGTTCTCCACGCCGAGCCCCCGCAGGAACACCTCCAGGGGCAGGGTCCGCCGGGACCGGATGTTCCCCACCAGCTTGTTCGCCAGGACCGGTCCCACCCCCTCCAATTCCAGGAGGTCGTCGGCCGTCAGCGCGTAGAAGTCCGCCGGCGTCCGCAGCTTCCCGGCGTCCAGGAGCTTCTGGACCATCTTCGGCCCGAACCCGTCGATGTCGGCCTGCGCGGTGAAGTGCTGTAGGGTCCCCCGCACGGCGTCGGGGCACCGGAGCGGGTCGGTGCAGGTCAGCACCTCGACGACGCGCTCGACCTCGCCGCCCTTCACCTGCTCGTTGCGCCTCACGCGGGTGGGCGCCCCGCAAGACGGGCACTCCGTGGGGATCTGCACCGGCTCCACGCCCGGCTCGGCCACGGCCTCGATGTGGGGGATGACGCCGCCGCGGCGCATGGCCACGACCGTCGCCCCCTGCTGGATGCCGAGCTCCTCCATGACCGTGAGGTTGTGGAGCGAGCAGCGCGTCACCACCGCCCCGGACAGCTCGATGGGGTCGATGATGGCGACCGGCGTGATGGTGCCCGTGCGGCTCACGGACCACTCGATGCGCTCGAGCGTCGACTTCCCGCTGTCGCCCGGGAACTTGTACGCCACGGCGTAGCTCGGGTGGTGGCTCGTCCTCCCCACGCGTCGCTGGGCCGGGATGTCGTCGAACTTGTAGACGACGCCGTCGATCTCGAAGTCGAGGTGCTCTCGCGCGGCGACCCAGCGCTCGTAGCCGGCCTGGATCTCCGCGGCGGGGATCGTCCGCGTGTCCACGGTCTCGAAGCCGCGGTCCGCGGCCCAGCCGAGCTTGTCCGTCTCGGTGGCGAACGCGGGCCCCAGGACGTCGTACGCGAAGAACTCCAGCCCGTACCGCGCCGTCGCCTGCGGGTCCTTCTGCTTGATGGCCCCCGCCGTCGTGTTGCGCGGGCTCGTGAAGTCCCCCTCCAGCGCCCGGAAGACGCTCCAGCGGAGGTACAGCTCTCCGCGGACCTCCACCGGCCCGTCCAGCGGCCCGCCGTCGAGCTGCTTCGGGATGGCCCCGATGTACCGCGCGTTGGCCGTGAACACCTCGCCGCGCGCGCCGTCCCCTCGCGTCGCCGCCTGCACCAGCCGCCCCGTCTCGTCGTACTTGAACGACGCCGCCACGCCGTCCACCTTCGGCGACTCCGTCCACAGGCCCTCGTAGTCCTCGCGCTCACGGCCGGCGAGCCACTTGTCGAGCTCGGCCTGGTCGTAGACCTTGTCCAGGCTGAGCATGGGGACGTCGTGGAAGACCTTCTCCCCCGAGGCCACGTCCGTCACCAGCTCGCGCAGCACCGGGTGGTCCGGCGCCAGCCCCTGCAGTCGCCGCGTGAGGCGATCGAAGGCGTAGTCGCTGATCTCGGGCTCGGCCAGCGTGAAGTAGCGCCAGTTGTGGTAACGGACCGCCGCCGCGAGCTCGTCCACCGTCATCCGGTCGGCGGGCTTGTCGGGCGGGCGGGGCGGGGCGGTTTCGGGATCCATGGCTCCTCCGCGTCGGACGGAGCCGATTGCTAGCTCAACACGTCCCCCCCGGACAACCCTTCCCCGCCGCCGAACCTTGACAACGGCCATCGGGCCGGCCCCCGTCGCCCGTCATTGCTCCCGCCCCGTGGCGCGGTTAGCCTGTGCGGGATGACGGACGTGACCGCCGAGGCCAGGTGGACCTTCGAGCAGGCCCTCGCCTGGCTCCTCGAGCTACGCCCGTCCGGCATCCGCCTGGGCCTGGAGCGGGTCCGAGAGGCGCTGCACCGCCTGGGCGACCCCCACCGGGACCTGCGCGCCGTGACCATCGCCGGCACGAACGGCAAGGGCTCCACGGCCGCCTTCCTGGCCTCCATCGCCCAGACCGCCGGGCACCGCGTCGGCCTCTACACGAGCCCCCACCTCGTCGACATCACGGAGCGCATCCGGGTCGGCGGCCTGCACATCCTCCCCTCGGAGTTCGCCGCCTGGGCGGGCCGCATCCGCGACGTCGTCGAGGGCGCCGACGGCGAGGACCCGGTCCCCCTGACCTTCTTCGAGGCCCTCACCGTCATGGCCCTGGGCTACTTCGCCGAGCGCGAGGTCGACCTGGTCATCCTCGAGGTGGGCCTCGGCGGCCGCCTCGACGCCACCGCCGTCGTCCCGCCCCTCGTCTCCGTCATCACCCCCATCGGCCTCGACCACCAGCAGTTCCTCGGCGACAGCCTCGAGGACATCTGCGCCGAGAAGGCGGGCATCATCCAGGAGGGGAGCACGCTCGTCACCAACGTCGCCCGGCCCCTGTTCCGCTCCGTCGTCGGCCCGCGCGCCTACGCCCTGCGCTCCCCCATCCGCCGCGCCCGCGTGGACTTCCGCTATCGCTGGCTCCACCGGGGCTTCCGCTACCGGGGCTGGCTCCACCGCATCGGCCCGGTGAAGCTGCGCATCGCCGGCCGCCATCAGGCCCACAACGCCGCCCTCGCCTGCGCCGCGGCCGAGTCCCTGGCCGACCACGGCTTCCAGTTCAAGGCCGTCCACCTGGCCGAGGGCCTCCTGCGCGCCCGCCACCCCGGCCGTCTCGATCGCCACGAGCCCTGGGTCGACGCCTCGGGCCGCCGCTGGCCGGCCATCCTCCTGGACGGGGCCCACAACCCCATGGGCGCCGAGTCCCTGGCCGGCGAGGTCGAGAACCTCCTCCCCGAGCGGCCGCGGGTCCTCCTCTTCTCGGCCCGCTACGACAAGGACGTGGCCGGCATCGTGGCGCCCCTGGGCCCCCTGGTCGACGCCGTCGTGGTCACGACCCTGCCCGACATGCCGCCGCCGCCCCTGGAGCCCCTCTCCAAGCTGTCCCGGGACCACCGTGTCCACCTCGAGGTGGAGCCCCACCTCCCGGCGGCCCTGGAGCAGGCCCGGCGCCTCGCCGCCCCCGAGGGAGGCCTCCTCATCGCCGGCAGCCTCTACCTCCTGGGCGACGTCATCCCCCTCCTGCCGCGCCACCAGCCCACGGCCCACTGAGCGCACCCGGACGACCTGCAGGTCGGGCTTGACACCCGCCCCGAGCAGCACTACAAACCCTCCCCGCGCACAGCGCACCACGGGCGCTTAACTCAGTGGTAGAGTGCTACCTTCACACGGTAGAAGTCACTGGTTCAAATCCAGTAGCGCCCACCAGGCACGAGGCCCCGGCGGACCATCCGTCGGGGCCTTCTTTGTTTTGGCGCCAGCCTTCCAGCCGCCTCTAGGATTGCGGTAGCATCGTGGAGTCCGACATCCGACGAGGATCCGATGGGCCTGCCCGTCCCGAACGAACCGCCGAAGCCCTTGTGGCCGCGCCTCTTCGAGGCGTTGCCGGCGCGACGGCGTACCCGCTTCAGAGTGCGCTTCGAGCAGCTCGTGGAGCGCGGCGCCGAGGAGCCACCGGCGGAGGGCAGCCCGGAGGAGACGCGCTGGTTGCTCCGGCTGGCCCGCCTCGCGCACGAGCTGCTGGAGGAGCTGGGCGTCGAGCGGGGCAGGCTGCTCACGGACACCTTCGAGGAGATGGTGGCGGATTTCGAGCAACGAGAGGCGTCCGCGTCGGCCGCGCGCGATCGGTTCTCGTGGCGCCTGCTGAACCAGGCGCTCGAGGACTACGGCGCGGTCGTCTACCTGGCTGCCGAGGCTGCGCGGGACTATCCGCGCGAGGACCTCGTGGCGGACCTCGACGAGGCCCTCGCGTTGAATGCCGACCGGGACTGGGTGCTGGCGGAGCCGGTGGCGGCCGTCCTGCGAGCGGACTCGGCACTCCTCATGGCCGTCGTGGCCGCGGGGGAGTCTTCGGACCGGTTCCATGAGGCGGCCCGACGGGCGCTTCGGGCTACACGCCGGATGCTCGCGCAGCTCCAGCCCGCTCCCCTCACGGGTCTGCGCGGTGAGCTGGCCGCCCGGGCTGCGCGTCACACCTGGAATGACTGGGACGAGCACGACGTGGCCACTGAGCTCGCGGCGTGGGATCTGGACTGACCCTCGCGGCCGACACGTCCCTGCTCATCGCCCTGGCGACGCTGGGGCGCGTCGACCTGCTCGACGGTCTCTTCGACCGAGTCCTCGTGCCCGACGGCGTCTGGTATGAACTCTGCGACAGGCCCGACTCTCCCGAGCCGTCGCAGGTGCTCGCCGTCAAGGATCTGTGGCGTCTGCCCGCCCCGATGCTCGTCCCCCCCGGGAGACCCTCGCGCTCGGGTCGGGCGAGCAGCAAGTCATCGCGGTGGCACTACGTCATCGGGCAGTCGCCGGCCTGGACGAGCGCCGAGCCCGCAGCGTTGCCGAAGGCCTCGGCATTCGCGTCACCGGCGTCGTCGGTCTTCTGCTGCGTGGCCGCAGACTGGAGCTCATTCCGGCGGTGGCGCCGGAGCTCGAGCGGCTGCAGCAAGCGGGTAGTCGGTGCCTCCGTCATGCCCGGCCCACGAGACCCGTCGTCGATGCGGTGAGTCGCCAGGCGGTCAGACTGCGATTGAGCCAGAACCAACGAGCAGGGCCCGTGGGCGCGCACGCAGAAATGAAATGTGGGAGTGTCTGACACCCGCGCTCCGCGCCTGCCCGCCCCTGCGTTTCCTGCAGCACGTTGTCGGCGGTGGCCGCTCTCGTGCAAGGGTGCTACGTTGCCGCGAATCTGCGCGAACGGAGGCGCTCATGGGACGGCGGATGGTCTGGCTTGTGGCTCTGTGCACCGCGGTTGCTGGCTTCGCGGCCTGTGACGATGGTGATTCCTCGAACACGTACTGTGCGGAGGCGTCGTGCGGTGAGCACGGCACCTGCGCCGAGGGAGCCAGCGGACCGGTCTGCGTCTGCGAGTCGGGCTACACGTCCTCGGACGGCGGCCCGTGCGAGGTCGTCCCCGACGCCTGCGACGGGGTGTCCTGTGGCGGGCACGGCCAGTGCGTCGAGGCTGAGGGCGGTCCGGCGTGCCTCTGCGACTCGGGCTACGCGCCGGACGACGGCACCTGCGTCCCCGCCGGACAAGCCTCGTCCGCCTGCGAGGACGTGACCTGCGGCGACCACGGCTCCTGCGTCGTGACCGGCGCGGGCGAGCCCCTCTGCGTCTGCGATCCGGGCTACTACCGGAGCCAGCAGGACTGCGTGGAGAACGTGGACCCCTGCTCCGACAACGACTGCTCGGGCCAGGGCGCGTGCGTGGTGACCCCGACCGGCCCCACCTGCGTGTGCGGCTCCGGGTACGTGGCGGACGGCGCGGACTGCGAGCCCGATCCCGCCGGGCCGTGCGAGTCCGTGGACTGCTCCGGGCACGGCACCTGCGTCGCCGGTGCGACCGGGGCGGTCTGCGTGTGCGACTCCGGCTACCAGGCCCAGGGCACCGCCTGCGTGGCCCAGGAGAACCCCTGCGAGGGCGTGGCCTGCTCGGACCACGGTGGGTGCGTGGTGGCCGGCGGCGAGGCCAAGTGCCTGTGTGATGCGGGCTACCAGGCTGTGGGCACCGAGTGCGTGCCGTCTCCGGAGGATGCGCTGCCGGTGGTGGCGTACTCCGACGTATCGACGGCCGAGGAACATCCGGAGACGGGGCTGCAGTACGTGCCGAACGTGCTGCTCGTGTACGCGGTGGAGGACCACGACGCCGACGCGCTGACCGCGGCGATCGAAGAAGTCGGAGGCGTCATCGTGGCCTACCAGCCCAAGACGCGGCGCTACATCGTACACCTCGACGCGGGGACCAGCTTCGAGGACTTCGAGAAGGCCCGGGCATCTCTCGAGGACACCGAGTGGGTCTCGCTCGCCGTGGAGGAGATCCTCACATCCGACGCGGCCATCCCGCCTGGCACGTACAACGAGACGAGCCCCGCAGGCGACAACCGCCACCTGGAGGCGATTCGAGCGCCCTCCGCCTGGCAGACCACGCGTGGTGCCGGGACACGCGTGGGGGTCATCGATACGGGCTTCACGCTTCACGAGGACCTGGCGGACGCCGTCGTTGCGACACGATTTGCGCCGCTACCCGGCCCAGCGTCGCTGTACACGGAGCATGGCACCGAGGTGACGGGCCTTGTGGCGGCGGGGGGCACCAACGATCTCGAGCTGCCTGGCGTGGCGCCCGAAGCGGAGGTGTACTACTGCCAGCACGACGGGTTGTGGACGACGTTCTTCTACTGCATGGACTGGCTGCTGGACCGGGATGTCCGCGTCATCAACTACAGCGCGGCCTTGACGTTCCGTGACGGGAAGCGAGACGGCCCGTGGGACAAGGGCGTCGCGCCGTGGGATGACCCGGAGTCGAAGCACGACCGGTACGTGGCCATCTGGACCAACGAGCTGAAGGCGCGTCTGGATGACGGAAAGTGGCTGCTCGTGGACGCGGCGGGCAACGAGGCGCTCCAGACTGCTTCGTACGCGACGCCGACCGCGGGCATCACGGACAGCTCGGTCTCGGAGCGAATCGTCGTCGTCGGAGCCACGGACTTCGATCTGGGGGAGTTGGCCTGCTACTCGAACCAAGGTGGGCTGGATGTCGTCGCGCCGGGCGGCGATGAGCCGTGCTACACCTTCGGGGGCCAAGACATCCAGCTCCTGTCCGGTGGCAACGGCACGGCCTACGATCACGGCACGTCGCTGTCGGCACCGCTCGTCACCGGGGCGGCCGCGCTGGTGTGGTCGGTGATGCCCGACTGGTCTGCGGGGCAGGTGCGGCAGGCGCTGCTCACCGGCTCCCAGGGAACCGTCGATGGCGCGTCGGTCCTCGATGTCGCGGCCGCCGTCCAGATGGCGGTGGCTGCTTGTGAGGGGACGATCGACCCGGCGACCGGCGAGTGCACGACGGAGTGCATTCCGGACTGCGACGGCAAGGCCTGTGGGGCGGCCGACGGCTGCGGCGGGCTCTGCACGGGGGCGGAGACGTGGTCCTGCGATGGGGACGTGCTGACCTACTGCACGGCCGACGGGACGGAGGCCACGGCGGACTGCGCGGAGGACTTCAAGAAGTGCGGGCCGGACCCGGCGACGGGGACGATGGACTGCGTGGCGTACGACTGCGAGCCGGCGTGCTCGGATGCGGAGTGTGGTCCGGATGGGTGTGGCGGGACGTGCGGCCCCTGCGGGGAGGACGAGACCTGCGATGCCGGGGTGTGCACGCCGGACTGTGTCTCGGACTGCTCGGGCCTGGAATGTGGTGGGGATGGGTGTGGCGGGTCCTGTGGGACGTGTGGGTCCGGGGAGACCTGTGACGGCGGGCTGTGCGTGGAGACGACGTCTGGGTGCTGGCCGGACTGCCCGGAGATGGTGGAGGTACCGGGGGGGCCGTTCATGATGGGGTGCAACGAGTCTGTGGACGACGACTGTTACTCGGCCGAGTACCCTCAGCACGAGGTGGTGGTGCCTGGTTTCGAGATTGACGTGACGGAGGTGACGGCGTCGGCCTACAAGGCGTGCGTGTCGGCCGGGTCGTGTGACGAGCCTTCTTCGACGGGCGGCACGTACGGAACGTACGACCCGGTGGACAAGCAGGACCACCCGATCAACTACGTGAGCTGGCACGACGCGAGCGACTACTGCCAGTGGTCGGGCAAGCGTCTGTGTACGGAGTCGGAGTGGGAGAAGGCGGCACGCGGGACGGACGGCCGGAAGTATCCCTGGGGGAACGAGGAGCCGACGTGCGACAACGGCCTGGTGAACTTCGACTGGTGCGTCGAGGATACGACGCCTGTGGGTAGCTACCCGTCTGGTGCCAGCCCGTACGGGGCGTTGGACATGGCTGGGAACGTCGGGGAGTGGGTCCAGGACCGGTGGCACGGGTCGTACGAGGGCGCCCCCACGGACGGGTCGGCCTGGGAGGAGGGGAGCAGCTCCTATCGTGTCAGACGCGGCGGCAACTTCTTCGTCACCGCCCCCGGCGTGCGCGCCGGCTATCGCGGCTACGACTCGCCGGGCGTCAGCTTCTACGTCATCGGCTTCCGCTGCTGCAGGTCCACGGAGTAGCTGTTCCCCTGTTCCACTGGCCGGCCGCCCCTGCGGCCGGTCGCGTTCGGCCGCGGGAGCGGCCGTGCCCAAGGCGCGACAGGAGCGTGGACCCCCACGCGAAGCGCGGGCCGGAGGGTCGGGGCGAGCCAGGGGCCCCGCGCGTAGCGGCGGGGAAGGCCGCCCGGACCCGGAGGCCGGCGCGGCATCGAAGCCTCGGCGCGGTCTCGGGGCGGGGGGCCCAGGGGGGCGCAGCCCCCCGGTCGCGATGGCGCGGGTGGGTGGAAGGGAGCCCTGGATGCGTGAGCTTCGCGTCCTGACGGTGCCCTTCGACCCCGCGACGGGGCTGTTCGACGACGGCCCGCTCCGGCGCCACCTGGCACACCGGGAGCTGATCCGGGCCGAGCCCAGGTTCTTCGAGCGGGACGGGCACGCGGCCTGGACGGTCTTCCTCGAGACGAAGCCGCTCGAGCCCCGCGCGGCCCCGAAGCCGGAGGCCGGAGCCGCACCTGGAGAGGAGGCGAAGCCCTCGGTCCGCGAGGAGGTCCGGGCGCTGGACGAGGCCGGCCGCGCCGTCTACGACCGCCTGCGCACCTGGCGCCGCGAGGCGGCCGAGCGCGAAGGCGTCCCGCCGTACGTCATCCTGACCAACCGGCAGGCCGCGGAGGTGGCTGGACAGATGCCGCGCACGCTCGAGGCCCTGGGCTCCGTGGACGGCGTCGGCAAGAAGCGGCTGAAGCGCCACGGCCGCGCGCTGCTGGAGGTGCTCCATGGCCCGCCCGAAGGCGGCGGGGCCGGCCGACCTGGTCCTGTTCGAGAGTCCTGGACGTGGTGTCGTGGACCAGCACGTCCTGGCCGCGTACCCGGACAGCCCCTGGGTCCGCTACATGGACGACATGCTCGCCTTCGCCGACGACAAGCCCACCCTGTGGCGCATCGCGGCCGAGGTGCGGGACGTGGCCCGGGAGGCGCTGGGTCTCCGGCTGAAGGAGCGAGCCACGGTCGTCGCGCCGGTGACGGAGGGCTTCCCCTGGCTCGGCTTCCGGGTCTGGCCCGGCCTCATCCGCATCCAGAAGGAGGGGCGACGGCGCTTTGGGCGGAAGCTCGGCGCCTCCATCCGGCGCGCGTCCCGCGAGCCTTCCGGGAAGGACGACGAGGTGGGCCGCGCGGCTAGCCTGTGCGGCCACCTGCAGCAGGCGGACACGACGCGGCTTGGCCGCTCGATGCTGCGACGGCTTGACGACGGTGCCGTTGTCGAGTGAGGCTGCCGCCCAGTGGGCCGGAGGTCCACGCAGCTCCAACCGCGTCGAACGCGGCGGCGACTTCGACAACGACGCCACCGACGTGCGCGCCGGCAATCGCGACGACGACTCGCCGGGCGACTCCAACGACGACGACGGCTTTCGCTGCTGCAGCTCACGGCGTGGCCCGACGGGCCGTCTCCACGGATGCGGCCCCCGAGCACGACTCCCGTGACCAGCGCCTCCGGTCCCGCGCCGGCCGTGCCGGACGAAGAGGAGAGTGGCCCGGCCGCGGGGGCGACCTCGCGGCCGGGTCACCTCGGCGTGCTCATTCGTCAGCGCAACCCGAGCGAACCCGCAACTCTGGCGGCGTCGATCAGCTCCTCGACCGCGCCGGCCACCTCCTCCTCGGGGCCCTGGTAGCCGGTCCAGCCTCGCCACTTCGCAGGGGCTACACTCTTGCCTCCGTCGAAGAATGGGTAGCGATAGCTCGGGTAACGAGCGGCGATACTCGGGCGAGTGTCATCCAGCTTGTAGAGGGCTTCGTGGCCGCGGCGGTTCGTCACGAATGCGTGGGCATGGCGTCGGAGGAGCTCTACGAGCCGGAGACCTCGTTGCCAGTCGTCGGGGTAGGCCTGCTCCAGACGCGCCTTCAGGTCGTCGAGGTCCACGCCCCTTGGGAAGTCCGTCAAGGGGGAGTGGCTGCCCAGGATGGTGTCGCGAACGATGAGGAGCACCTCGTGCCTCTCCCTCTTGCCTACCTGGGCGACGAGGTAGGCCTTCAGGGCCTTTTCGTACGCCTGCTGAAGCCAGTAGCGCCGATGGCATTCCGCGACAGCGTCGTCGGTGCACCGAGCTGCTCGCAAGTCTGCGCGTGCCTGGTCCAACCAGTGACGGCTCGCCGGAATCGTTGGCATGCGCTCGCCTCAGTGCCCGCCATCGCGTTCGGCGGTCTCGTCGAGGGCGGCCTCGGCCGCGTCTTGCAGCCTGGCCGTATCAGCCGAGGAGACGAGCGCCTCGCCGTCCGCGATCAGGCGCGCGAAGGCCGGGTCGCGGTCGATCGCGCGCAGCAAGGACTCCAGGTTCGAGGCGTAGAGGTGAAGCGTGTAACGGAAGTCTCCGCTCGGTGAGAAAACGAACGGCTGCGTCACCGTATCGTCGTCCGGCAGCTCGGGCAGGATCTCGACCACGTGAGCGGTCGCATCGTCACGCTTCACCCAGAGCGCGCCGCTCATGGGCTCCCCGAGGCCCCTGTGGTCGTCTACCAGCTTGTGGACTTCCGTACGCGAAGGCATGTCGGTACTCCGGAACCGGGCGTGACCAGTGTAGAGGACCCTGTCGAACGCGCCAACCGCGGAGCGCGATGTGGAACAGGCCTGCTCGTCCCCCGGCGACCTGTCTTGTGTCTTGGGGGTCAAGTCTACTGACTTCTGACTTCGCGGGCCGCTGGGTTTGAGGGAGGATGCGCGCACGGCTCGCTCCGGCGCCACCTGGCCCACCGGGAGCTGGTCCGGGCCGTCCTTCGTCCTTGTCTTGGGGCTCTAGAGAGCCCGACCCGGGGTCGTGTTTCGGCGCCCGGGCGGGCGGGGGCATGGGGAGCGAATCGAGCGCCGCACGGACCTTGCCGAGCCCGTCGGATGACGTCCGACACGGCCCACGAGGGCGCCGGAGGGGGCTGGAGGTCCGCGAGAATCGGCTGCGGACGGACCGGGCTGACTCGTATCTCGCGTATGGTGCGGTCGCGCCGGGACCCACGTGGAACTTCTGATTTCGCGCTGGGCGTCAAGGGCGATGTGGGGTCACGTCCTCTCGTCAGGGCGGGGCGCCGTCGGTGAGAAACCGAGCCAGACGCTCGAGCAGAACGCGATGGCGCTCCGTGCCGAACGAGCCGATGGCCCCCAGGAATGACCTGGTTGGCAGGACGGCCAGGAAGCCAAGCAGGATGAGAGAGGCCGTCTTGAGGCCGGTGTCGGGGAAGTCCGGGTCGTCGGGTTCCACGACATCGTCGAAGCCAGCCACCTCGTGACGAAGCTGTGTGCTCACGCCACACACGAGCAGGTCGCCGTGAGGAGGCACGGCTCGAAGCACGATCGCCAGACGGTTCTTGATCCTCCCATCCGCCTGCGGAAGGGGCGTGAGGACGACGTCGCCTTCTCTCATCAGCGGCGCAGGTCAGCGGTCGTGTACTCGGGCTCGTCGTCCCCGTAAGCTCCCGCCAACGCCGTCTTGGCTGCTCCGGCCCAGTCTTCTCCCATCTCGGCGTCCGGCGTTGGAAGGACGGTGACCATCAGCGGTGAGTCGGGGGGGAGCTCGAACGGCTCGTCGAGCACGATCCGCTCGCCGTCATAGTGGGCCTTGATGCTCACGGTAGGCATCTCTTCGCTCCAAGTCGTCTCGGTCGTCCGGCAATCGTCACCGGAGCACGCGTCACCCGGGCTTCGGGCATCACCCTACATGCTCAGGACGGTCACGACGACTCCGCGGTCGCCAGTTCGGGACTTGGGGGTCAAGTCTACTGACTTCTGACTTCGCGGGGGCTGGGAAGCTGCGTGCCTCCGCTCTCCGTGCGTGGCTGGAGCCTTCCGGAGAGGACGACGGGGTGGACTGTGCGGCCAGTCTGTGCGGCCACCTGCAGCAGGCTGATACGCGGCGGCTTCGCCGCTCGATGCTGCGCTGGCTTGACGACAGTACCGTTGTCCAGTGGGGCTGCAGCCCAGTGGACCGGAGGTCCACGCAGCTCCAACCTCGTCGGACGCGGCGGCGACTTCGACAACGACGCCGCCGACGTGCGCGTCGGCAATCGCGACGACGACTCGCCGGGCGACTCCAACGACGACGACGGCTTTCGCTGCTGCAGCTCACGGCGTGGCCCGACGGGCCGTCTCCACGGGTGCGGGTCCCGCGCACGATTCCCGTGACCAGCGCCTCCGGTCCCACGCCAATGCCTCGCCTCCTTCGACGAGGCGTCTACATCACCGGGGCCGGCTCGGCCCGTTCCGCCTACTCGATGGGTGACACTGGGACCTGCACCGCGATCCCCTCACGCAGCCGGATCGCTCCACGGCCCGCAGGCATCAACTGCCGGGGACGCCTACAAAATCCAGTAGCGCCCACCAGGCACGAGGCCCCGGCGGACCATCCGTCGGGGCCTTTGTCGTGGTGCGCGGGGGTTCCGGCGTGCGGTGTGCGGTACGATCAGTGGCCCGCAGAGCCTCGCGAGGGCGTGATGGGCGTAGCTGTCCCGAACAAACCTCCGGAGCTGGTTCTGCCGGACGGGACACCGCCCGCCCGGCGCCTCGCCCGGCTGGTTCGAGGACGTCCGGCGCGATGCCGAGGGGCCCGAGGCGCGGGTCCGGCGGGTCCTTGGCGGGCTTTCCGATCACCCCGGCACGGGCTCTACAGGCTCGACGATGAGACTCAGCCGATGACGTCGTCGAGGACCCGTCGAAGGCCTTCCTGATCGGGCACTTCGACACGACCGAGGGTGCGCTCTACGAGTGATTGCTCGATGGTGGCCAGGACCGGCTTCATCGCGGTGGGCTTGACGAGCCGGCCTGGCGCCAACCAGAGAGCACGTGTACGCCGAAATCGGGGGCGGTGGGAACGCGACTGGTGAGGGCCAGGATGACGACATCGGGTCGCGAGTCTTGATAACGCGACGAGCTGACGACTACCGCCGGACGCTTCTTGGCGTCCCGCTGATTCGTAAAGGGAAACCGGACGAGCACGACGTCGCCGAACTCAAAGCTCATCGTAGGCGGCGTCCTCGTCGTTGTCCCAGATGCGCTCGAACGCCTGCTCGGACGCGCCGGCCCACTTCCTCGTGGATTGACGGTCCGCAGAGCGAGTTCGGAGGAAGTCGACGAAGTCCTCCACCTCTTCGAGTCGCTCCGGTGGGAGAGCGCGGAGTTTCTCGACGAGCCGGTCGGCTCGGTGTGTGTTCGAGGCGGGCATGGCTCGGTTCGACCTCCGACGAGTCCGAGGTGATTCTAGCGGAAGGGCAGGCTCGCTGGCCAGTTCGTGACCAGGGGGGCAGCTCGCATCCCTGGTCAGGCCTCCCACTGCCCCGCCCCGTCGAGCGCGTCCAGGATCGCCTGCACGTGGGACCCGAAGTCGCAGTCGGTGTCGAGCCGCCCCCTGTGCCTCCTGTGAAGAAAGGGGTTCGTCCGGGAGGTGATCAGTCCGGCGTGGGCGGGCACCGAACTGGTGAGCGGTACGCCGAGCGAGGTCGCGCCCATGCCCCCACGAGACGATGCCCCCTCCCACGAGGCGCGCGGAGCCCGGAACCCGGGTCCTCGCGACGGGAGAGCACGCCGGGCTCGCCCGGGTCCGCCGGTACGCGGGATGAGGCGGAGGAGCCGGATCGGCGTGGCGCTCATGGCCCTCGTCGGGCTCCTCGTGGCGCCGCACGTCCGCGCCGAGGAGCGGCCCTGGCACTTCGACGCGGAGGCGGTGACGGACCTCCCCATCCAGGTCGGGGGGCAGGGGACGTTCGAGCTCCCCGGGCGCCTCCGCCTCGGGGTCTCCGTGGGCGTGATGCCGCGCGGATACATCCGGATGATCAACGAGATCGGCACGGGCGCGGGGTGGTACAACGAGGCCACGGCCGACCTGGTCGGGTCCGTGCTGACCAACTCCCTGGTCATCCGGCCGAAGGTGGGATGGCGGCCGGTGCCCGACCGGGGCTTGTACTTCGACGGGTCCTACACGCTCGCGGCCCTGGGTGGGGCCGTCACCGGCCCGGAGCTCTTCGCGCTGGCCTCCGGGATCGATCCGCCGGACGGCGCCGAGAACGCGGAGGTCCGGGCCGACGCCGCGCTCCACATGCTGGGCCTGGAGGTGGGCTGGGCCTGGACCGTGCAGCCGGGCCTCCGCCTCCGCGCGGCCGTCGGTGGCACGTTCACGCTGGGGTCGTCCACCGACGTCACCTACGACGGCCCGGGTGGCGGCACGGCGAACGCCAGGACCTTCGAGCGGGGGGTGGAGGGCTACCTGAACGACGTGTTCCGCTCGTACGTGCACACGGTGGTGCTCAGCGTCGGCGTGGGATGGCGGATGTTCTGAGCGGCCCCCCGCCGCGAGCGCATCGCCGCGGCCGTCGACGACTCCGCGGAAATCCGCGGCGGTCAGCCGGAGCGGCTCCTCTCGAGCTGTGCGATGGAGCCAGGGGCCACGTAGTCGTCCATGCTCTCGCCCCGCCCCAGTGGGTGACGGCGTGAGGAATGGGGTCGGGTCGCAGCTGGCGTACCTCTCTACCACCGTCGGTGGCGGCATGCGGCAGCAGCGCGAAATCATTTCATCAGATGAAGTGATTTCTTTCATCCTCTAGCCCAGGCCAGCGTCTCGCAGTCGCGCCGGAGCCACACCGTACGAGGCGCGCGCGCTCCGCGTCACCGCGCTCGTCATACGACAGCGGAGGATCGCCGATCCATCTGCCGGGGGTATCGGCCGTCTCACGCCGGAAGGGGGAGACGGCGGGGGTTTGCTCCGGCGGGAGGCCCCGGGGTATGAGGGTTCCCCTGACGGATCGTGCCCGCGGAGGCCTGGATGTCGCGCTCGAGGTGGTGGCTCGCGGAGGTGGTGACCCTGGTCGTGCTCGCCGGGTGCGGATCGATCGCAGGGGAGGGGGGCGAGCAGGACGTGCCGCCCGTGGCCGACGCCGACGCGGTGTCGGGACCGGAGGCCATCGCCGAGGACGGGGCGGCCGACGCCGAGCCGGACGTGCAGGACGTCGACTCGGGGCCGGAGGCGCCGGACCCGGACCGGGTCCACGAGCGACTCACCCACTCGAACGCCGTGACGGACGAGCCGTTCCTCGAGGACCGGAGCCGCTTCTGGCGGACGACCGAGCAGCTTCCCGTGCTGGACGTGCGGAGCGTGGCCGCCGGGGCGGACGGGGTGGTTGCGGGGACGGCCGACGGGCTGTTCCGGCTGGAGGACCCGGAGGACGGGGCGTTCGCCCGGGTGGCGGCGGAGAAGGTGTCGGGCGCGGTCCGGGCCGTGGCGCTGGTCGAGGGTGGGATCCACGCGGCCACCGCGGAGGCGGTCTTCGAGCTGGAGGCGGACGGCGCGGTCGTGTCCGAGGTCGCCGTGGAGGCGGCGCGGGACGTGGTCGTTTGCGGCGAGGAGGTGCACGTCCTCCACGACGCGGGGCTGTGTCGGCTGGAGGGCGGGGCGTGCTCCGAGCTGACGGTCCCGTCGACGCCGGTGGCGGTGGCCTGCCGGGGCGGGAGCCTGCTGGTCGCGCTGGAGGGTGGCGTCCACGCCTGGGGCCAGGAGGGGCTCGAGGCGGTCTGGAGCGCGCCGGACGGCGACGTGCTGACGGCGCTGACCGCGGGTCCGGGCGGCTTCGTGGCGGCCAGCGGGACGAAGGTCTTCGTGGAGGAGGACGACCAGTCGGTGCGGACGCTGGACTCCGGCGAGGGGGAGCTTCCCTCGGCCGACATCGAGGGGCTCGCCCGGGACGGCGGCGAGGGGCGGCTCGCGGTGCGTCACGCCGTCGGGGTCTCGCTGCTGTCCGACGCGATGGAGACGCGCGAGCACTTCCAGTCGCAGCGGTGGCTCCCGGCGGACCACGCCCGGGGCGTGGCGTTCGACGGCGAGGGGCGCCTGTGGGTCGCGACGGAGGCCGGCGTGGCGCGGCTCGAGAAGGTGCCGACGACCCTGGCGGACAAGGCCGAGGCGTACTTCGAGCAGCTGAACGCCTTCCACTGGCGGCTGGGGGGCTTCGTGACGCCGCAGGCCCACTGCGAGAGCGCGTGGCGGCAGGAGGACTGCTTCCTGCCGGACGACGACAACGACGGCCAGTGGACCCAGGAGGCCCTGGGGGCGTTCTGCTACGCGTACGCGGTGACGGGGGACGAGCGGTACTACGAGGCGGCGCGCAAGGCCCTGGACAACATGGAGCTGCTGCTGGACGTGCCGGCCGTGTCGTTCGCGGAGACCGGCCTGGGCTACGGGTTCGTGTCGCGGTCGGTCGTGCGGGACGACGAGGGCGCCGTCTACGACAGCAAGGCGACCCAGGGGAACTGGCACCACGCCTCCTTCGAGGACGGCCACGACTACTACTGGAAGGACGACACCTCGAGCGACGAGACGACGGGGCACTTCTTCGGCCTGCCCCTGTACTACGACCTGTGCGCGAAGGACGACGCGGAGCGGGCCGAGGTGGCGTCGTACGTCACGGGCCTCGCCGGGTACATCCTCGACCACGACTACCGGCTCGTCGACCTGGACGGGGAGCGCACGACGCACGGCTACTGGGCGCCCGAGTCCCTGGCCATCGCGGTGGACGGGCTCGACGTCTGCGTCGAGGAGACGGGCGACATCGCTGCGTGCGGGGACGCCTACTTCGGGTCCGCCTACCTGAACTCCACCGAGATCCTGGCCGCGATGGTGGCGGCCTGGCACGTGTCCGGCGAGCAGCGCTTCCTGGACGCCTACGAGACGCTCGTCGAGGAGCACCGCTACGACGAGCTGGTGGACTTCCACGACGACGTGGCGACCTGGACCGCCAAGGTGCACGCGAACTACTGCGACCACGAGCTGGCCGACCTGGCGTTCCTGACCCTGCTCCGTTACGACCCGTATCAGGAGCGGCGCGAGCGCTGGGCCCGGTCCATGGTCGACGCCTTCGAGTACGAGGAGGGCGAGCGCAACCCGCTCAAGAGCCTGGCGATGGCGGCGGCGATGGACGAGGTCCCGGGCCTGGAGGCCGGCGTCCGGACGCTGCACGACTATCCCATCGACCTCCGCATGTTCCGCGTGGACCACTCCCACCGGACCGACGTGGAGCGCGACGGGAAGGACCGCCACGGCGACCCGCAGGTCGACCGGGTGCTGCCCTACGACGAGATCGGGGTCGTCCGCTGGGACTCGAACCCGTACCACCTGGCCCGTGGAGGGGACGGCAGCCAGCGCCTCACGCCCACGTTCTGGCTCCTGCCGTACTGGGGGCTGCGCTACCACGGCGCCATCGAGTAGGGGCGGCCCGGTCGTGACCGCCGGGGACGGCGGGGGCTACTCCGGCGCGACGTCGCCGAGGAGGCGGGCGGTCGTGTGGCGAACCTCGGCCCAGCCGATGGCGACGTCGGCCTGCGCACGGGCGACCCGAAGCTCGGCCCTGCGGCGCTCCTGCTCGGCGATGACGACGTCCAGGGCCGTGGCGGCGCCGGCCTCGAAGCGCACCACCTGGCCGCGGGCGGACTCGGCGGCGAGGCGCGCCGTCTCGGCGGCGAACTCCAGACGCTCGATAGCCGCGCCGAGGGCGTCGTGCTGCCGGACGGCCTGGGCGGCGAGGCGCTCCCGGGCCTCGCGGAGGTCCTCCTGGGCCGTGTCCGCGGCGAGCCGCGCGCGGGCCGCCTCCGAGCGAAGCTCGGTCCGGTCCAGGGGCAGCTCCAGCTCCAGGCCCGTGAAGGCGCTCACGGCCCCGAGGCTGCCCCACATCTCCAGGGCGGCAGCCGGGTCCTCGTTGCCGAGGCCCGAGGCGGTGACCCAGGCGCTCGCGTCGAGCCGGGGCTGCGCCTGGTCCTCGGCGACCATGGCGGCGATGCGGGCCCGGCGGACCCCGGCTCGGAGTGCGGCCACCTCGTAGGCCTCCTCGCGCGCCCGCTCGGCCACCGTCTCGTCGGTGGGGAGGGCACTCGGGACGGCCGGCGTGCCGGGGGCCGACGCCACGAGGTGCTCGCCGGTCGGGGGCGTCCCGACGAGCCGGGCGAGGGCGACCCGGCGCTGGCGGACCGTCGTCTCGGCGTCGATGAGCGACTCCCGGACGGAGGCCACCTCGGTGCGGAGCGGGAGCAGGTCCAGGGGCGCGATCTCGCCCGCGGCTTCGCGCTTCCGGGCGTCCTCGAGCTGTCGGCGGGCGACGTCGAGGCCCTTCTGCTGGATGCGGGCCGCCTCCTGGGCGTACCAGAGCTCCCACCAGGCCGCGAGGACGTCCCGGGCCGTGGTGCTCGCGACGCGCAGGCGCTCCTCCTCGGCGGCCTCGCGGTCGCGGCGGGCGGAGCGCAGCTCGGCCAGGCCCACGTCCCGACCTGCTCCGCGCAGGAGGGGCTGGGTCGCGGACAGGGTGAGCGAGATGGCGTAGCCCGGACCGAGGATCAGGTCGCCCACGAGGTCGGGCTGCACGAACACGCTCCGATACCCACGAACCTCAAGGTCGGCGCCGACGCGGGTCCCGGCGGCGAACTCCTGGTCCACGCCCACGCCGAGGGTCACGTCGTCCATGGTCCCGACGCTCACCCCGTCGCCCCGGAGGGTGGGAGAGGCCGTGCGCGTGTAGCCCAGGTCGGCGACGAGGCCGGGTCGGTAGTGGTGCTCCTCCCCCCGCACGGCCAGGCGTGCCCGTTCCAATTCCAGCGCGGCCGCGGACAGGGTGGGGCTGTGCTCGATGGCCCGGCGGAGGGCCGCCTCGGGGGTGAGCTCCAGGGCGCCGGCCGGCGTGGCGGCGGCGACCCCGGCCAGCAGGGCGGCGGCGACGGCGGGGAGCCTACTCATGGCGGAGCGCCTCGATGGGGTTCAGGCGGGAGGCCTTGCGCGCCGGGACGAAGCCGAAAAGGACGCCGACCCCCGCGGAGAACAGGAAGGCCGTGACCACGATCTCCGGCACCACGGCGAAGGGCAGGCCCATCTTCGACGAGGCCAGCCAGGACCCGCCGAGGCCGAGGCCGATGCCGACCACGCCGCCCAGAGTGGAGAGCATGGCGGCTTCCACCAGGAACTGGAGCAGGACCTCGCGTCCCCGGGCGCCCACGGCCAGCCGGATGCCGATCTCCCGGGTCCGCTCCGTGACGCTGACCAGCATGATGTTCATGATGCCGATGCCCCCGACCAGGAGGCTCACGGCGGCCACGGCGCCCAGGAGCATGGTCATGGTCCCGGTGGTGCCCTCGACGCGCTTGGCGATCTCCTCCATGTCTCGGACCTGAAAGTCGTCCGGATCGCCGGGGCCGATGCGCCGTCGCTCGCGGAGCAGCGCCTCGAGGGAGGCCTGCGCCTGTTGCGTGGTCCCCTCGACCAGGGCCGAGACGTAGAGCATCTGGACCTCCTGGGTCCCGGCGAGGCGACGCTGGACCGTGCGGATGGGCATGAGCACCACGTCGTCCGGGTCGGCGCCCATCATCGACTGCTTGCTCTCGAGGACCCCCACGACCCGGCAGGAGACCCTGCCCAGGCGGAGGGTCGCGCCGATCGCCTCCTGGCCCGGGAGGAGCTCGTCGTGGACCGTCGCCCCGAGGATGCAGACCGGCGCGCCCGTGCGGAGCTCGGCGGGATCGAAGCGGCGGCCCTCCGCCACCTCCCAGTCGCGCACCTCGAAGAACGCGTTCGTGGTGCCCGTCACGGTCGTGGGCCAGTTGTCGTGGCCGTACACGGCGAGGACGCCGGAGTTCAGGGTCGGCGCGACCTCCACGTTCGGCACCTGCTCGGCGATGGCCTCGGCGTCCTCCAGGTCGAAGGGCTCGCCGGTCACCCGGGCGCCGCCGGGGCCTCGTGCGCCCGCGCCGGGGCGGACCATGAGCAGGTTCTGCCCCAGGCTGGCGATCTGGTCGCGCACCGAGCGGGTGGCGCCCTCGCCGATGTGGACCATGGCGATGACCGCGGCCACGCCGATGACCACGCCGAGCATGGTCAAGAACGAGCGCATCTTGTTGCGCGTCATGGCGTGCAGGGCCATGCCGATGGTGACCCAGAGCATCATCGGAGGACCTCCTCCGGCGCGCCGTCGCGGACCAGCCGGCCGTCCTGGAACCACACGGCGCGGCGGGCGTAGCGCGCAGCCGAGGGCTCGTGGGTCACCATCACCGCCGTGATGCCGCGAGACGCGTTGAGCTCGGCCAGCAGGTCCATGATCTCGGCGCTGCGGACGCTGTCGAGGTTGCCCGTGGGCTCGTCCGCCAGGACGACCGCGGGGTCCGTCACCAGGGCCCGCGCGATGGCTACGCGCTGCTGCTCGCCGCCCGAGAGCTGCGACGGCGTGTGGCCGGCCCGGTCGGCGAGGCCCACGAGGTCCAGCACCTGCATGGCCCGGGCGAGGCGCTCGGACCGGGGGACGCGCCGGTAGAGGAGGGGGAGCACGACGTTGTCCACGGCGCTCGTCCGCGCGAGCAGGTTGAAGCTCTGGAAGACGAAGCCGAGGTAGTGCCGCCGCAGCATGGCGCGCTGGTCATTGTCCAGGCCGCCCACCTCGACATCGCGAAACATATAGCGGCCGGAGGTGGGGCGATCGAGCGCGCCGAGCACGTTCATGCACGTGGACTTGCCGGAGCCGCTGGCGCCCATGATGGCCACGAACTCGCCCTCGCGAATCACCAGGTCGACCCCGTCCAGGGCGCGCACCGCGGCCCGTCCCTTCCCGTAGACCTTGTGGACCTCGCGAAGCTCGAGGACCGGGGTCGGCTCCGCGGCGCTCACGGCTCGCTCCGCTCCACGCCGACGACGACGCGGTCGCCCGCGTCCAGGTCGCCCGAGCGGATCTCCGTCCATGTGCCGTCCGTGACGCCCGTGGTCACGGCGACGGCGTGCAGGTCGCCGCCGCGGAGCACCCAGACCACCGGACCGGAGGGACGCCTCCGCTCGGTACGGTCTGCGTCCTCGTCCTGCTCGCTCCGCTGCTTGCGCATGGGGAAGGGGCTGGGAGGCCCGCCCCTCATGGCCCGGGGCGGCGCGAAGCGGAGCGCCGCGTTGGGGATCCGGAGGACGTCCTCCACGCGGCTCGACGTGATGGTCGCCGTCGCCGTCATCCCCGGGCGGAGCAGGCGCCCCTCGTTGTCCACCGACACCCGGGTCTCGTAGGTCACCACCCCCTGCTCGACGGTGGGCGCGAAGGACACCAGGGACACCTCGCCCTCGAACGCGCGGTCGGGCCACGCGTCCACGGTGAACGTGGCGGGCATGCCGCCGGCGACCCGGCCCACGTCCGCCTCGTCCACGGCGAGCCGGAGCTCCATGTCGCGGAGATCCTGGGCGATGGTGAACAGGACCGGGGTCTGGAACTGAGCGGCCACGGCGTTGCCCGGCTCCACGCTGCGGGTCAGGACGATGCCGGAGACCGGCGACTCGATGACCGCCTTGTCCAGGTCCGTCTGCACCTCCTTGAGCTGGGCCTCGGCCAGGCGCTGCTGGGCCTTGGCGGCGGCGTACGACGCCTCCGCCCGCTGCCGCGCCGCCACGGCCTCCTCGAGCTGTTGCTCGGCCGCGACGCCGCCGGCGTCCAGGCGCTTCACCCGCTTCTCGGCCAGCCGGGCCTCGCGGAGGGTCGCCAGGGCCTGCCGGGTCGAGGCGCGGGCCGAGTCGAGCCGAGCCTCCGCCTCCTCCAGCCGCGCCTCGATGGGCTCCGTGTCCAGGCGGGCCAGCACCTGCCCCTCGGCGACCTCGTCGTTCACCTCCGCCTCGACGGTGACGACGCGGCCGGAGATCTCGGCGCCCACCTCCACGACGCGCACGGCCTCGATCGTACCCGTGGCCGTGACGGCGGTCACCACGTCGCCCCGGTCGACGGCCTCGGTGAGATAGGACGGGGCGGGCGGAGGCTCGCCCAGCCGACGGGTCAGCAGCCAGGCGCCCACGCCCAGCGCGGCGACGATCAGCGCGGTCGCGATCCACCGCCACCGCCGCGAGCGCCGCGATGCGGCGAGCGTGGTCCGCACCTCCTCGCCCGTGGGCGTGCGGCTGGTCGCGACGGCCTCGTCCGGGGTACGGGTCATGGCTCCTCCGCGCGCCGCGGTGTGGCCCACGGGCGAGTCTAACGCCGGAGGCACGTCATGCGCCACGAGGAAACGCGTCGCAGGTCAGCGCTCGCCACCCGGACCTGCGAGGTCCACGCCGGCCGGGGAGAGGCCCAGGCGGTGCATGAGGAAGGCGTACGTGTCCGCGGCCTTCTCGACATACTTCGCGACCATGTCCGCGCCACCGTGGCCGGCGTTCTCCTCGATGCGGAGCAGGATGGGGTGGTCCGCGGAGGTCGCGTGTTGCAGCGCCGCGGTCATCTTCCGGGCGTGCATGGGGTCGACGCGGTCGTCGCTGTCCGCCGAGAGCATGAGCAGGGCCGGATAGTTCGTCCCTGGCCGGACGTGGTGATAGGGCGAGTAGGCGTGGAGGAAGCGGAAGTGCTCCTCCTCGTCGGGATCGCCGTACTCGCGCATCCAGGTCCGGCCGCTGCCGAACTCGTGGTAGCGCAGCATGTCGAGCAGGGGGACCGCGCAGACGACGGCCTCGAACAGGTCCGGTCGCTGGGTGGTGGCGGCGCCCACGAGGAGGCCGCCGTTCGAGCCTCCGGAGATGGCCAGGCGATCCGGGCGCGTGTAGCCCTCGTCGACGAGGTGCTCCGCCGCGGCGATGAAGTCGTCGAAGACGTTCTGCTTGTTCTCCAGCATGCCCGCACGGTGCCAGGCCTCGCCGTACTCGCCGCCTCCGCGGAGGTTCGGCAGGGCGTAGCCGCCCCCCGCCTCCAGCCATGGATAGATGCTCGCCCGGAAGTCCGGGAGCATGTTCACGTCGAAGCCGCCGTAGCCGTACAGGAGGAACGGCGTGTCGCCGTCGCGCACCAGGTCCTTCCGGTGGACGACGAACATGGACACCCTCGTGCCGTCCGCCGAGGTGAACCAGGTCTGCTCCACCGTGTAGGGCGACGGGTCTACGGGCACGTCGGCCTCCTCCCAGAGGTCCGTGGCACCCGTGGAGAGGGTCGTCCGGTAGACGCGGGGCGGGGTGACGAAGGAGTCGAACGCGAAGTACGCCTCGTCCTGGTCGGGCCTCCCCTTCATGCCGCCGGTGGCGCCCAAGGAGGGCAGGGGGATGTCGCGCACGTGCTCCCCCGTCAGCGTGCGCACCTCCAGGCGGCTCCGCGCATCCTCCAGCCAGGTGAGCACCAGGTGGCCGCCCAGGATCTGTGCCCGGTCCAGGACGCGCTCGTCGGACTCCGGGACGACCTCGCGCCAGCTCTCCCGGGCGGGATCCTCCGCCGGAGCGGCCAGGACGCGCCAGTTGGGGGCGCCTTCGTCCGTGGTGACGAAGAAGGTGTCCTCCCACGCGTTCACGATGTACCGGTGCTCGGTCCCCGTCACGAGGGGGCGCCAGGCCACGTCGTCGGCCTCGAGGTCCCTGTAGTACACGTCGGTCGAGTCCCAGCCGTGCGAAACGGTGGCGAGCAGCCAGCGGCCGTCCGGCGAAAGCTCCACGCCCAGGAAGGTCGATGGGTCCCCGGTGGCCTCGTGGACGACGGGATCCTCCGCCGCCGACGTGCCGAGGACGTGGCGGCGGGCGACCGCGTGACCGGGCCGCTCGTCGGCAGGGATGGACGGGTCCGTGGGGAGGTGGACGTAGTAGAAGCCGTCCCCCTCGGGTGTCCACGAGGGCGAGGCGTACTTCGCGCCAGGGATGACGTCCACGTCGCTGATCGCGTCCGTGGCGACGTGCATCACGTACAGCGTGGCCTCGTCGGCGTTGTTCTCCTTGAGGCTGTAGACGACGCGTGCGCCGTCCGGAGAGGGCCACACGCCGCCCACGGACACGCTGCCGTCGTCGCTGATGGTGTTGGGGTCGAGGAGGACGTGCTCCTCCCCGTCCTGGCCATCCTTCCAGTAGAAGACCGTCTTCTCCCGGTCCGCGTGCCGGCGCTGGTAGAAGAGGCGGTCGCCGCGCAGGGTCGGAGCGTGGATCGTGTCGATGTAGAACAGCTCGCGGAAGCGCGCCTCGAGGCGGTCGCGGCCGGACAGGCTTCCCAGGTGCTCCCGGGCGAGGGAGTCCTGTGCGTCCATCCAGGCCCGGACCTCGGGCTCGTCGGGCTCCTCGAGCCAGCGATACGGGTCCGGGACCCGGACGCCGAAGAGCTCGTCGACGATGTCCTGGCGCTTCGTCTCGGGATAGGACAAGGGCTGGCTCCCGTGATCGGCGGTGGGCGATGGGGCGGGATCCGGGGTCGTGCGCGCACCTCCACAGGCTGCGAGCGGCGTGAAGACGGTCACGAGCAGTAGTCGGAGCGGGGGGCGCGTCACGGAGGGACCTCGGCCAGAGGGTCGAAGAGGGGGCCTCCGGGCGCCATGGTTCCCGACGGGCCCCCGACCTGCAACCCGTGGGCGCCCGTCTGATTCCGTCGGACGCCTGGGACGGCGGGCGTCTCGCCCGCGAAGACGGAGCCGGCTGCCTCGTCGGGAGGCCATGGCGACAGCCTCGGGGACGCCCGTGGTCCCAGGCGCCGACTGCCTTCGCCGCGTCGGGGTCTCAGGCCCGGCGGCGCCTCAGCACCACGAGCGCCAGGAGAGCCAGCGCGGCGGGCAGGATCGGCGCGCCGGGGCCGCCCGCGCAGCCGCCGCCGTCGCCGCCGGTGCCGCTACCGGAGCCCGGACCCGGTCCCGGGCCGGTGCCGCCGTCCCCGGCGTATCCGTCCCAGCCGGCCGCGTCTCCTCCCGCCCAGACGTCACTGTCGGGGCCGGGACCCGGGCCGGGGCCCGCGGAGGGATCGGGGCCACAGAAGCCGCTCTCGGCGCAGGCCTCTCCCGGTCCGCAGTCGGTCTCCGCCGTGCACGCCTGCCGGTAGCGCCAGACGCCTGCGTTCGCGCCGACCATGAAGCCGTCGTTCAGGGAGCGCATGTGCCCGGCCATCGTGTAGCCGTCGTCCTGGGGCTTGGGGCCGCCGAACAGGCTGACCTCGATCTCGCCGAGGTCCGTCTTCTCCCACGTCGCTCCGCCGTCCTCGGTGCGATAGTCCACGACGCGGTAGATGGGCGCGTTGCTGTTGCTCTGGCTGTCGTTGACCTTGGTGACGTAGGCGACGCCGCCCAGGTGCCCGTGGTCCGCGTCGGTCCAATGCATGGCCTGGAACGCCGCCGTCTGGATGGGCATCTCGAAGACGCCCTTCAGGGTGCCGACCTCGGTGGGCAGGTTCGTGTCCTGGAAGGTGGCGCCCCCGTCGGTGGAGGCCAGCAGGTGGGCGACGGTCTGGCCCTCGTTCTCGCCCTTCTCGTGGCCGGCGACCCAGCCCGTCTGGCCGTCGGGCAGGAAGAACAGCGGGCAGAGGACCAGGCCGCTGGTCTGGTGTCCGGCCGTCCACGTCTGGCCGCCGTCGGTCGTGGACAGGACGATCCCGTCGCCGTAGGTCTCCGTGGTCTCGTCGCCGAAGCCCTCCTCGGTCTCCTCGATCGTCGCGCCGGCGGCGAAGCCGCGCTGGCCGTCCAGCCAGAACATGCAGCCCAGGTCGGCGGTCGTCCCGGAGTCCACCGTGGTCCAGGTGGCGCCGCCGTCCGTCGTTCGCGCGATCAGCCCCTCCTCGCCGACGGCGACGCCCGTGGAGGCGTCGAAGAAGTGCAGGTCGGCCACAGGCGCGTCCAGGGTGGCGGCGCTCGACCAGGAGGCGCCGCGATCCGCCGTCGCGAACACCTTGTCGGACATGGCCGCCCAGCCGGTCTGGTCGTCCACGAACGCCGCGGAGTCGACCTGCACGGCGCCCCCGAACAGGCCGCCGCCCTGCTGCTCCAGGTCTCCCGTGATGGGCTGCAGCGACTGTCCCCCGTCCTCGCTGAACAGCAGCAGGGGCTTGGGAGCGGGGAACCGGCCGCTCTGGTCGAGCTCGAAGCCGCCCACGGCGATCTCGTCGCCGGAGAGCACGGAGAGGCTGAGGAAGTACTCCGAGCCGGACCCGTGCTCCTGCTCCCAGTCGGCGAGGGCCGGCGAGGCCGCCGCCAGGGTGATCGCCGTCGCAAGAAGGGTCGTCGTCCGCCTGGCCATCGCTCGTCCTCCGGTCGCCTCGAGCGCCGGCAGCCTAGCACAGGGCACACCCCGATTCAGGCGCGAATCCACGCCGGTTGCGCCCGGCTCCGCTGCCTGTTCCGGCATTCGCCCACCGATTCGGGCTCCTCGAGAGGCGTCACCGTCACCGATTCGTGCTCGAGGTAGCGCTGCTACTCCGGGGTGGTTTGGCCGCGCCTCCGCGCGGATCGGCCACGTTTCCTTGCACCTGGACCCGCCTCGGCGCGCTCGGTGCTCGGCCCGGTCAGCGGATCCGGGTTTCGCGCGACTCGTTGATGAATTGGAACTCTTGTTACACAATCGGTCGCCACAGGAGGTGAGCCATGGGCGAGAGAGGCAAACGGATCGTGGTCCTGGGCGCCGCGGGCGGCATCGGCCGGGTGGCGACGGAGGCGCTGTCCTCCTTCGACGTGTTCGACCGGATCGCCGTGGCCGACGTGAGGCGGGACGCGGCCCGCCAGGTGGTCGACGCCCTGGGCGATCGGCGCATGGCCCCCAGGGTCGTGGACGCGACGGACCCGAGCTCCCTCGCCGCGATCCTCGAGGACGCGGACGTCGTGCTGAACTGCGTCGGCCCGTTCTACCGATTCGGTCCGCCCATCCTGGAGGCCGCCATCGAGGCCGGCGTGGACTACGTGGACGTCTGCGACGACCTGGAGCCCACGCGGCGCATGCTCGAGATGGACGGTCGGGCGCGGGAGCGGGGCGTCCGGGCACTGCTCGGGATGGGCAACTCGCCGGGCCTGGCCAACGTCTTCGTGCGGCTGTGCGCCGACGGCCTGCTCGACCGCGTGGAGGGCGCAGACATCATGCACGTCCACGGCGGCGAGCCCGACGAGGGGCCCGCAGTCGTCCAGCACCGGATCCACGCCATGAAGACCGACATCCCCCTGTTCGTCGACGGGGAGTTCGTGAGCGTCCGACAGCTCGAGGAGAGCGGGCAGGCCTACGTGGTCGAGACGGACTTCCACGACGTCGGGCGCTGTCCCGTCCATCCGTATCCGCACCCGGAGACGATCACCCTCCCGCAGCACATCCCCGGGCTCCGCAGGGCGACCAACCTGGGGGTCATCCTCCCCCTGTCGTACTTCCGCCTGACGCAGGACATGGTGCGCGCCGGCGCCTGCAGCGAGGCGCCCCTCTCCGTGCGGGGCCGCCCCGTCGTCCCCCTCGACGTGTCCGTCGCCCACATCCTGTCGCGCCGCGCCGAATTGCTGGCCGAGGCCGGCATGACGGGCCCGACCGGCTGCCTGAAGGTCGTGGTGTCGGGGGAGCGGCACGGAGAGCCGCGCTCCTACGTGTTCCAGCTCTCGTCGAGGACCGCCGGGGCGGGGGAGGGCACGGGCATCCCCGCCGCGGCCGGCGCGGTCCTCATGGCGCGCGGGGCCGTGGAGGGGCCCGGCGTGCTCCCGCCCGAGGCGGCCGTGAAGCCGCTCGACGCGCTCGGCACCGCCTTCGAGGCCGTCCGGGCCATGGGAAGGGGCGGCCGGGACTCCATCCGCATCGAGCAGGTGGACGCCGACGGGACCGTCTCGCCGGTACCGCTGCCCTTCTGATGGGGCTGTTCGTCGGGCACGACCTGGGCACCGGGAGCGACAAGGCCGTCCTGGTGGACGACGCGGGCCGTCTGCTGGCCTCCCACCGCGTCGGCTACGCCGTCGATGACCCCGGACGGGGGCGCGTGGAGCAGGACCCGGAGACCTGGTGGCGGGCCGTCTGCGAGGCGACCCGCGCCGTGACGGACGGTGTCGATCCCCGGGATGTCCACGGCCTGGCGTTCGCCGGACAGATGCTCTCCCTCGTGCCGATGGATGCCCGCGGCCGGCCGACCCGTGAGGCGATCAGCTGGATGGACCACCGGGCGTCGGCGCAGGCCCGGCGTATCTGCCGGCGGTTCGGCGGCGAGCGCGTGCTCCGGTGGGTGGCCGGAGGATCGCCGACGGGCAAGGACCTGGTGGCCAAGGTGGCCTGGATCCGCGAAGAGGAGCCCTCGGTCCACGCGGCCACGGCGGCGTACGGCGACGCTACGTCCTTCCTGGTCGCGCGCGCCACCGGCCGCCTGGCGATGGATCCCACGGCGGCCGGCGCGACCGGGCTGTATCACGCCCGGAAGCGGAGGTGGTCGCGGCTCCTGGCCGGACTGGCCCGGTATCCGCTGGATCGCACGCCGCCGGTGGTGCCGTCGACCGACGTGGCGGGACGGCTGACCGCGCGGGCGGCCGTCGAGATCGGCCTCCCCGAGGGGCTGCCGGTGGCCATGGGCATGGCGGACATCCCCGCCGCGGCCGTGGGGAGCGGCGCCGTGGGACCGGGCGAGGGGCACCTCTACCTCGGGACCTCGTCCTGGATCGGGGTCGCCGTCGACCGGCCCGCGAGCGAGCCCTCGGTCGGCATCGCGTCGGTCCCGTCGGCTGCGCGGCGGGGGAGCCTGCTGATCGCCGAGTCGGAGACCGCCGGCGCCTGTCGCGACTGGTTCGAGCGGGAGGTGGGGCCCCTCGATCGGGTGGCCGAGCAGGCCCCGCCGGGGTGTGACGGTCTCCTGTTCCTGCCCTGGTTGTACGGCGAGCGTTCGCCGGTGCCGGATCCGGCGCTCCGGGGGGGCTGGGTGGGCCTGTCCATGGAGCACGGACGCGCCCACCTCGCGCGTGCGGTGCTGGAGGGCGTGGCCCTGAACCTGCGCTGGATCCTCGAGGCCGTCGACGGGGCCGGCCCCCGGCGGCCGGGCCTGCGCGCGATCGGGGGTGGGGTGGAGAGCGACGCCTGGCTCCAGGCCCTCACGGACGTGACGGGGGAGCGCATCGAGCGGGTGGAGAACCCGCGCGCGGCCGGGGCCGTCGGGGCGGCGCTGGTTGCGGGCGTGGCCGTGGGCGCGCTGCCGGACGTCGCCACCGCGGGCAGGCTCATCCGGGCCGCCGACGTGTTCGAGCCGACGCCGGGCGCCACCCGTGGGTACGATACGGCCTATCGGACATTTCGAGAGCTGGCGCCGGCCCTGCGTCGCGCCGCGAGGAGGCGATCTTGAGCCCGAGGCAACGACGGGGAGAGGAGACCCGACGGCAGGTGATCGAGGCGACCCTGCGCCTGCTCGCCCGGGAGGGGCCGCGCGGGGTCACGCATCGCGCGGTCGCGCGGGAGGCGGGGACGTCCGTCCGGGGCACGACGTACCACTTCGAGTCCATCGGCGATCTGATGGCCCAGGCCCTCCGCCACTATGCCGAGACGTCCGTGGCGCGGTTCGAGGCCCTGTCGGCGCCCCTGGAGGCCCTCAGGGACGCGGAGGTGGCTACGTTGGCGCCGCCGGCGCCGTCCCTGGTCGACGTCGCCGCCCACACCCTCGCCCGGACCGTGTTGAGCGACCTGGAGGAGCGTGAGGGCCTGCTCGCCGAGCTGGAGCTGGCGTTGGAGGCCGGCCGGAAGCCGGCCCTCGAGGAGGACTACCGCCGTTGGCAGGAGCGGCTCGAGTGGATGCTGCGGGAGTACGGCGCGGCGTTCGGTTCCAGCGACCCCGGCCTGGACGCCCGGCTGGTCCTCGCCACGCTGCGCGGCCTCGAACTGGAGGCCCTGGCGAGGCCCAGCGAGGCGCCCGACGAGGAGGACCTGGCCCGGGTGTTTCGGCGCCTCCTCACCGGGCTCTTCGGCGGGCGCTGAGCGTCGCCGCCGGGACCGGCTCCGTGTGGCCTCGCGGGCACCGTGTTGTGGCCACGGGCCCTGGGGGGCTAGCCTTCGGGCCGGAGGGCCGGATGACGACGACGTGGCGAACCGGGGCGGCGCTGCTGGCGCTGGTGGGGCTGCTGGCCTGCCGGGGCGAGGCACCCACGCCGTCCGAGGCCCCGGAAGATGCCCCGCAGGCCGAGGCACCCGAGGAGGGGCCGGGGCTGCAGCGGCCCGTGCGCGAGGCCCTCACCTGCGACTGGCGCGGGGGCTTCTCGGTGCGCTGCGCGCCCTACGCCGCGTGGCTGGAGGCCCTGGAGGACGCGGAGGCGGACGCCGCGCTGGTGGACCTCCTGGGCCGCGAGGATCGGCGAATCCGCTATCTGGCTGCGTCGGGCCTGCTGCGACGGGGGACGACCGTGCGGACCGACGCCGACCTCGCCCGCCGGGTCGTCGACGCCGCACGCGAGGAGCGCGATCCGGCCGTGGCCACGCCCCTGGGCGGCGTGGCCGCCCGCCTGGACCTCGAGGCCGCGGGGCGCGTGGAGCAGGTGGAGGAGATGGCCTCCGGGCATCCGCTATCCGCGCTGCGCGCTGCGCTCGTGGGCGACCTGCTCGTCTATGGCGGCGCGCGGTGGTCCGACGTCACCCGCCGGGCCGCCCGGAGCGATCGCGCCCCGGAGGTCCGCGCGGCGGCCCTGTCGGCGTTCTGGGCCTGGGGGGGCGGCGAGGACCGGGCGGTGTGCGGCCTGTGGCTCGAGCAGGCCAAGGCGGAGTCGGATCGGGTCGCCGCGAAGGCCGCATACCTGGCGGCGTTCTCCGGCCGCTGCGGAGATCGCCTCGACGATCTGCTCGCGCTCCAGGAGGAGCGTGCGCGGCAGGGCGGGATGACGCCGTCGTACGTCGCCGCGGTCGAGGCCGCGCACGACGCCGAAGCGGCCACGGACGAGCAGCGGAGCCGGGCGCTACGCGTCGCCCGCGCCACCGCGGGGGAGGCCGACAACGGCTGGGCAGCGCGGGATCGGGCCCTGGACCTCCTCGTGGATCACGATCCGGAGGTACGGGCCTTCCTGGAGGACCTCCGCGACGAGGCCCCCGCGCTGGTCCGCGCGAAGCTGGAGGCCCTGGACGAGCCTCCGACCGAGCCCTAGCAGCGTCCGGGAAAACTCTCCCGTCGCGGTTCCCGGCCGCTTCCGCGCATCTCGCCGTCCCGGAACCGCTGCGGCGAACCTACTGGTTCGCCTCGGGTTCCGGAACCGGCGGCGCATCGCGCGCCGCCTCGACGATCTGCACGAAATCGGCTCGGGTCCGCTCGGTCCGACTTTCCCCGGACACTGCTAGAGCACCAAACAGGACCGCTCCCGTTGGGCTAGCGGCGATCTCCGGCGCCTCGGCCTTCCGGGACCGTTGCGCCATGCCTCATGGCATGGCTCGGGACCCGGAATCGGCGCTCCGCGCCTGGCCGATCCACTCGGAGATCGCTCGCAGACCCGCGGTCCGCGGTCCC
>JBNJGB010000036.1:41019-64927 GCA_051747385.1 Myxococcota bacterium | reverse complement strand
TCCTGACGGCAGGGCAATCGCAAAGTCGGACAAGTGAGGGCGGCGCGGCGGTACGGCGCCCGGCGCCGGATTGTATCCGCTCGGAAACGATGGATTCTGTGCGTTCGAGAGCAGGCAAGGGCAAGGGCACGGGCACGGGCAAGGGAGGGCGGTCGACTTTGCGACCGCCCTGGTCCTGACGGGCGGTCGCCTGGACGCCCGGCGGTCGTTCGGGCAAGCTGACGGACGCGCGGGAGGTGCGATCCGGTGAGCGAAGACGCGGGGGCCAGGCGACAGATGCTCGAGATCCTCGAGCCCGCCCTGTCCGACCCACGCGCCGGAGCGCGCCGCGCGCGGACCCTGGCCGAGGACGATCGCAGCGCGGAGTCCATTCGCACCGCCTACGCCGGCCTCGACGCCGTCGTGGAGCTCCTCCGGAGGAGGATCGAGGAGGGCGGCGGGGCGACCGAGGAGGTGCGGACGGTCGAGCCCGGCGACGTCTTCGAGCTCCAGGCCGAGGGCGGCGAGCGGGTGGCGTCGCGCGCGGAGCGGCAGCGCCCCATCACCCGGGAGACGCCGACGCGGCCGGTCACCAAGCGCCGGCAGCGCTCCGAGGCCGAGGTCGCCGACATGGCCCGGCGGGCCGCGGAGCTGCTCTACGAGGACGTGCTCTGGCTGTTCTCCATCAACGACGGCGAGGGCGCGCTGGTCTCCCTGGAGCGCCTCCTGAACATGGGCTCGCTGGAGGGCGAGGCCGCGGAGTTCCTGGAGCTGAACGCCGACCGTCTCCTGCAGATCTACGAGAACTACCTGGGCCCCTTCACCCGCATCGTCCGGCGCGGCGCGGTGTCGGTGGAGGACATGCCCGCCGGCTACCTGGAGCAGGGCCACCTGGGCGACGTGTGGAACCTCGTGGACGGCGAGCGCACCATCCGGGACGTGCTGGACGCCTCGCGGCTGCCGCCCCTCACCGCCTGCGCGGCCCTCGAGCAGCTGGCCCGCTCCCGGGTCGTGTCCCTGGGCTGACCCGGGTGGGGTCAAGCCTGCTCATTTCTCACTTTTCGACCCCATACCGCGCGTTCAGCTCGTCGATGACCTCGTCCGTCCGGGCCATCAGCTCCTCGAGGGTCCCGTCGTTGTCGATGACGATGTCCGCCCGCTCGCGGCGGGTGGCGTTGTCCGTCTGGTTCGCCAGGCGCTCGCGGGCGTGCTCCTCGGAGAAGCCGCTGCGCTCCATCATGCGCCGGACCTGGGTCGCCGGGTCGCAGATCACCACGATCAGCTCGGTCAGCCCGGGCGCGAGGTCGTTCTCGAGGATGAGCGCGGCCTCGTAGACGGCCCAGGCGTGACCCGCCCGCTGGAGATCCACGAGGCGCTGGCCGACGCGCGACATGATCTGCGGGTGGGTGATCTGGTTCAGCCGCTCGAGCTGCTCCCGGGAGGCGAAGACGATGTTGCCCAGGGCCTGGCGGTCCAGGGTCCCGTCCTCGCGGATGACCCGGTCGCCCCAGAACGCGCGGATGAGCTCCAGGGCCGGCTCCCCCGGCTCCACCACCTCGCGCGCCACCTGGTCCGCGTCGATCACGGGCACGCCCCGCTCCGCGAACCGCTCGGCGACGGTGCTCTTGCCCGCCCCGATCCCTCCCGTCAGTCCGATCACCGCCATGGGTCGATTCATGGGCCGGGAGCCTCGCACATCCCGTCGACGGCAGCCAGCGCCCGTTGCCGGGGGCGAGCGGCGGTGATAAGGGTCCCCGGCGATGGCCGACGCGACCCAGCCCACCGAAGCGCCGGAGCAGCAGAGCACGACCGGGGACCTCCAGGAGGAGGCCTACCAGGTCGGCTGGGCTGTGCTCGGATCGTCACGCACGTTCATGGTGCTCGCCGGGCTCCTCGCGGCGGTCGTCCTGGGTGGCGGCGCCGTAGACCAGGGCCTCGGACGCGCCGAGCTGCTGGAGCGATACGACTGGGCAGTGGCCCGGGCGATCCTGCTCCTGGGCCTGGACACGGCGCTCACGTCCTGGCCCTTCGTGCTCCTCGTCCTGCTGCTGGCCCTCAACGGGATCGGCCTGTACCTGCGCCACCGCGCGCTGACGCCGGTGGAGGAGCGGGCGCGGAGGACCTGGGTCGGCCCCGCCGTCGCCCGAGCGAGGGGGCAGGTGCACGGCCGCGACGAGGCTGTGGCCTCTGCGGTGGCCCGGTCGGCGGGCGTCCGCAAGCCGGCGCCGACGGAGCGCGGTGTCCTCGCCATGCGTCGCGGCCTCTGGAACGAGGGCCTCGGGCTGGTCGTCCTCGGCCTCGTCGTCCTGGGCGCCGCCGTCTTGGTCGGCGAGAAGGCCGCCTTGGAGGCCCGCGTGGAGCTGATCCCGGGTGTGGACGACGCCTCCACCGGCCGGGCCACGGTGCGTGCCGAGGACACGTGGATCGAGCGTCAGCTCACCTTCGACGTCCACTGCAGACGCGCGGATCCGGCCGATCCGCTCCGGCGCCGCACCTGCCGGATCCGGGGCTTCATGGCGGACGAGCCGTTGCAGGTCGGCGCGGGGCAGTCCGACTCGGCGGCCGGCGTGACGCTCCGGCCCCTCAGCGAGACGCCGCGTCCCCAGCTCGGGCAGCCGACGCTCCTCCTCCGCCGCGGACAGGGACCCCCGGAGGTGCTCCAAGGCGAGGACGGCCGGACCTACGAGCTCGATGACGGCACGCGCCTGACCCCCTTCGCGGGTCCGGACGGCCCGCTCGTGGTGGCCCGGCCGCCGGACGGCCCGGCCGCGCTGCTCAGCCCCGCCCTCGAGCGAGAGCCCGCGGCCCTGCCGGGCGCCCTCCGCGTGGACGGCGTGCCGGCCTGGGAGGTGCAGCTCATGGCGGAGGCCCACCCCGAGCGCTTCCTCCGCTGGGCCGGCCTGGCCTTCCTCGTCCTGGGCCTCGTGATCATGGGCGCCCTGCCGCACCTCGGCGTGGTCGTGGTGCCCCACGAGGAGACGACCGAGGTGCGGGCGTGGTCGTTCAACCGCCCCGGGCTCCCGGGGCGCGTCATGCTGGAGCTCCACGCGCTGGACGTACACGGCGAGGGAGAGGAGGTCGCATGAGCCGCGCCCGCACCGTCGCCGGCGGCGTCCTGGGCCTGGTGGCCTGCGCCCTGGCTCTCACGGGTCCGGCCCCGGCGGGCCCGGCGCTCCTGCTCGGCGTGGCCTCCGCGGCTGCGGCCGGGGGCTTGCTGGCGCTCCCCATGGGGGCGCTCGCGCTCGCCCTCGCGCTGGCTCAGTCGACGGCGCGCGTGCCGGATCCGATGCTCTGGGCCGGCGTGGTGGCTGCAGGCCTCGCGGTGGGGTTCGTCGCGCGCCGGGCCGAGCGGGCCCTGCCGTGGCTGATCGGACCCCGCGCCCAGGGCACCGGCGTGCTCCTGTGCGGGCTGGCCCTGGTGGCGTGCGTGCTCCCGGACGACACCGTCCGCCTCTTCACGGCCGACGGTGCTCCGCTGGCCCTCGAGGTGGTGACCGGCGATCCCGAGCGCCGCTCGATGGTCCGGACCGCCATCCCCGCCGTCGTCCCGCACCCGCCTCCGCTCGCCGGCGCCCTCCCCGTGCTCGCGTGGGTCGCCCCGTTCGTGGCCTGGCTGCTCCTGGCCGTCGGCGCCTCGGGCGAGGATCGATGGCGACGGCCTGCGTGGTCCGCCGCCCTGGTGCTGGGCGCCCTGATGGTCGTCGCGGGGGCGGCCGGCCTGGCCGAGCTGGTCGGGGGCACCGTCTCCCTGCCCTCGGAGGACGCCCTGCGCCGCATCCTGAGTGAACGCATGGGCGGCGCCGCGGCCGTGGTGCCGGTGGATCCGCCCGCCGAGGGCCACCTGACCCTGGCGTCCCGGCCGCTGGTGGACGCGCTGCGCCTGGTGACCGGTGCCCTCCTCGGGGCCCTGGCGTTCGTCAGGCTCCGTCGCCCGTCCCCCACCGACGTCGAGCTTCCGTCCGTGGGCGGCCCCGAGCTTCCGCTGGGCCTGGCCCTGGCCACGGCGGGCATCGCCCTGCTCGCACCGGCCCCGGTCGCCTGGACGCTCGGGGCGGGCGCAGTCCTGGGTGGCGGCGCCCTCATCGGCGGCCTCCTCGGGGGAGCGGAGCGTCGCCTCTCCCACGACCTCGTGCTGCTCGCCCTGATGGTCTGGGTCGCCGCGCTCGGACCCTGGACGGGCTGGGTGTCGACGCTCTGATGGCCGCGCGTCGCCGCGTCATGCCCGTGGTCACCTACGCAAGCCGGGCTCGCAGGCGCCATCCGCTGCTCTTCCTGATGGTGCTCCTCGCCCTGGCGGGAGGGGTGGGCTGGCTCTGGTACTCGGTGTTCAGCCCCCTGTTCGAGGACCCCCGGGACTGGGTCGCCCGGGAGCGGGCCTTCCGGAGGGCGCTGAACGAGGTCCTCACGGGCGACGAGGGGGAGTCGCCGGCGCCGCCGGAGCTTCCCGACTGGCCGGCGCCCGGAGACGTCGGCGCCCGCCTGGTGATCTGCGCCGAGGCGCAGGTGGCTCGCGGGGTCCGGGTGTCCGGCGGCTACCACGCCATGGACTATCCGTGGGGAGACGTGCCGGCGCACCTCGGGGCCTCTTCGGACCTGGTGGTGCGCTGCCTGCGAGAGGTGGGGATCGACCTCCAGCAGATGATCCACCTGGATCGGGTGGGGCACCCGCGGCGCTATCCGCTCCACCTCTGGGCGAACAAGCGGCCCGACACGGCCATCGACCACCGCAGGCTGCCCAACCTCTGGACGTTCCTGGAGACCTTCGGCGAGACCCACGGCGTGCGCGTCGACTCGATGGACAGGCGCGCGGACTTCCTGCCCGGCGATCTGGTCTTCTGGACGGCCGCCAGCGGCGGCGAATATCCGACCCTCGCCGGGATCGTGCTCGACCGGCGGGACGTCGAGGGCACCCCCCTGGTCGCCACGCTCCACCCCGACGACGGCCACGTGGGGGACCACCACCGCCTGACCGACTGGACCGTGACGGGCCACGTCCGCGCGCGGCCCGACGACCTCCTGGAGGAGTTCCTGGAGGAGAACCCGAAGGCGCGCTTGAGGCCCCGGCCGACTCGATAGGCCGGGGCACGACCGCGTTGGCGGGCGGGGACGCCCGCCGTCCCAGGCCCGTCGGCGCTGCGATCCTCGCGGGCAGCCAGGTCGAGCCATCGCCCCGACTCATGTCCATCGCCGTCGGCGGATCGGCACGCGGCCGCCGTGGACGGCTCACAGTTCGTCACATGTCGCAAGACGAAGGGCTCGCGCAAAGGCGCGAAGACGCAAAGGAAGGCGGCATGCTTCGGTCCCGTGTGCTCGCTGTGGGCCTGCCGGTGACCCGACAGTCTCAGCCGAACCGGTGTGCAAGCGGTTCGCTGGTCTTTGGGTCTTGGCGGCTTGGCGGCTTGGCGCGCGACTGTCCGCGAGACTGCGGCATCCCGAGATGTGTAGAACTGTGAGGCGGGGACGGCGGCCCTACTGCAACTTCCCCGTGTTCTCCGCGCGTTTGCGGCTTGGCGCCTCGGCGCCCCACGCGCTTGGGCGAAGTGGTGGAGCGTCGTCGGGTCGCATACCCTGTTCTGGACCGATCGTTCCGTAATGTGCGAGGGTGCAGGTGTCGATCGGAGGAGATGACCGTGCCCCGACCCAGGGAATTCGACGAGGACGAGGCGTTGAGCCGTGCCGTGGACGTGTTCTGGCGCCGCGGCTACGAGGCCACCAGCATGCGCGACCTGCTCGGCGCGATGGGCCTCGGCCGCCAGAGCCTCTACGACACCTTCGGGGGCAAGCGGGCGCTCTTCCTGCGGGCCGTGGATCGCTATCGTAGGGACACCGCGGCGCGCATCGAGGCCCTGTACGGCCCCGACGCCGGCGTGGAGGCGATCCGCGCCCACTTCGAGTTCGTCATGGAGCACATCGTGGGTCGGCCGGAGATCGGCGCCTGCATGATGGCCAACACGGCCCTCGAGCTCGGGCTGGTCGACGAGGAGGCCACCTCGGTCGTGCGGCGGCACCTGGCGGGTTGCGAGGAGGCCATCCACGACGCCCTCGTCCGGGCCACCCGTGTCGGCGACGTCGACGCGGACCTCGATCCCCGCGCGGTGGCCCGCTACCTGACCGCGGCGCTGCACGGCCTCGGCGTGATGGCCCGGTCGGGTGCCTCCCCCGAGGCGCTCCGCCAGGTGGTCGACGTCACCCTGTCCGTCCTGCGGCCTCCGGCCGACTGAGCCGGAGCCGCATCCGGGTGGCGGCGCGCGCCGTCGTCACCCCCTTCCCGTGCCAATTCTGGACCAATCGTTCCAAAAGGAGAGGAGAATTCCATGAGCGAGCCGAAGATCCACGACGTCGAGACCGCGCCGGAGCAGGCGCGCCCGGTCCTGGAGGCCGTGGCCCAGCAGCTCGGGTTCGTGCCCAATGTCATCGGGCTGATGGCGGAGGCCCCCGCCGCCGCGAAGGCCTACGCCGCCCTGTCCGAGGCGTTCTCGGAGAGCAGCCTGTCCCCCGTGGAGCAGCAGACCGTGCTCCTCGCCGCCGCGTTCGAGAACCGCTGCGACTACTGCATGGCGGCCCACAGCTGGGGCTTCAAGGGCTCCGGCGGCGGTGACGAGGACCTGAAGGCCATTCGCGCGGGGCAGCCCATGCCCACGGATCGGCTGGAGGCTCTCCGGCGGTTCGCCGGCACCGTCGTCGCCAGGCGGGGGTGGCTGTCCGACGGGGATCTCGACCGCTTCCTGGAGGCGGGCTTCGAGAGGAGCCACGCCCTGGAGGTCCTGGTCGGCGTCGCCCAGAAGACGCTGAGCAACTACACGAACCACATCTTCGACACCCCGCTCGACGAGGGCCTGCGGGAGTTCCGCTGGGAGGCTCCCGCCGACGACTGATGCGGGGCACCCGTATACGGCGGGGACGTCCCGGGGCTATACTCGGATCCGGTCGGCTCTCCGGCCACGCCCGATCATGTCGACTCTGCCCCCCACAGCCCCGGCGTCCCGCCGTTGGATGTCCGGTCTGGTCATCCTCGTCCTGGGCATCGCTGCGTCCCTCTGGATCGCCTCCGTGGTTCGGGACATGCTGGCCGGCCGTCAGCGGGCGGAGCGGCAGGTGCAGGCCGCCCAGCGCGTCCACACGTTGGAGCTGGAGATCGGGCGGAACGTGGAGGCGGTGCGCGGCCTGCAGGGCCTGTTCGAGGCCTCTCGGGTGGTCACCCGCGAGGAGATGCACCGCTTCTCCCTGCCGGTGCTGGATCACCACGCCGCTCTGGCCGCCCTCGAGTGGGTGCCCCGCGTCGCCGGCGACCAGCGCACCCGGCTGGTGGAGGAGGCCCGCCGCGACGGCTGGCCCGCGTTCCGGATCACCGAGCTGGACGAGGGAGAGGTGCAACCGGCGGGTGTGCGGGACGTCTATCATCCCGTGCTCTATGCGGTCCCCAGCTTGGCCAACCGGCGCGCGCTGGGGCTGGACCTGGCGTCCGACCCGGCCCGCCGTGCGGCGCTGGAGGAGGCGCGTGACACGGGCCGTATCGTCGCCTCGGAGTCGGTCCGGCTCGTCCAGGACCCCGAGCCGACCCACGGCGTGCTCGTCGTGGCGCCGGTCTACGAGCCCCGGGTCGCCCTCGTCACCCGGGAGCAGCGCCGGCGCGCTCTCGAGGGGTTCGCGGTGGGGGTGCTGCGCGTCGAGGACGTCGTCGGGGCGACGCGAGCCGGCTCCGAGGTGTGGCTCCGCATGACGATCCACGATGTGGAGGACGGCGAGCCGGTCCTGCTCTACCCGGAGAAGGAGGAGGCCACGGCCCTCCTGGCGAAGCCCGCGCTGTACGAGCAGGATGTCGAGGTGGGTGGCCGCACGTGGGGGATCCGGATGACCCTCCCGGAGTCCATGGAGGAGGCCGGCGGGACCACCTACGTCGTGGTCTTCATCGTGGGTGTGCTGCTCACCATCCTCCTGTCGGCCTACGTCCAGCTCGTGGTGGGGCGGACCGAGACGGTGCGCAGGCTGGTGCGGGATCGGACGGCTCAGCTCCAGGAGGCCAACCGCCGCCTGGCCCGGGAGGTCCGGGAGCGCTCGCGAGCGGAGGCCGCGCTCCGGGCGAGCGAGACCCGGCTGGCTATCCTCCTCGAGCACGTCCCAGGGGCGATCTGGACCGCGGAGAGCGACCTCCGCATCCGCTCGGCGGCGGGCGCGCGCCTGGTGGCGGCCTGCGGGGCGGACGCGGAAGACCTCGTGGGGTCCTCGGTCGAGTCCCTGCCCGGAGATCCCGAGGAGGTCGTGGGCAGCCACCGCCAGGCCCTGGCGGGCGAGCCGGCGAACTACGAGTACGAGGTCGACGGTCACGTGTGGGAGGTCCGCGTCGAGCGCGTGCAGGAGGCCGGCGCGCAGCAGGTGGTGGCCGTGGCCCTGGACGTGACCGAGCGGAGGCGGCTGCAGGCGGCCCGCCTCGAGGCGCGGCTCCAGCGCTCCCAGAAGCTGGAGAGCCTGGGGCTCCTGGCGGGCGGCGTGGCGCATGACTTCAACAACCTCCTCGTGGGCATCCTGGGCAACGCGAGCCTGCTGCTCGACGAGATCCCCGAGGACGCGCCCTGGCGGAGCCGCCTGGCCCAGATCGAGGTGGCGGCCCAGCGGGCGTCGGAGCTGACGCGGCAGATGCTGGCCTACTCGGGGCGGGGGCGGCTCGTGATGGAGCCCCTGCGCCTGCCGGACCTGGTCGAGGAGATGTCCGAGCTCCTGGAGGCCTCGCTGCCCAAGAAGATCGTCCTGCGGTTCGACTTCGCGCCCGAGACCCCGCTCGTGGAGGCGGATCCGACGCAGCTCCGACAGCTCGTGATGAACCTCATCACCAACGCGGGCGACGCCATCGGCGAGGGGGGCGGCCGGATCACCATCCGCACGAGAGCCGTGGACGCCGACCGGGAGAGCCTCGACGCCACCCAGTTGGGGGGTGAGCTCGAAGAGGGGCGATACGCCCTGCTGGAGGTATGCGACACCGGCGAGGGCATGGACGAGGAGACCCGGCGCCGCATGTTCGATCCGTTCTACACCACCAAGGAGGAGGGGCACGGGCTGGGGCTGGCCGCCATCCTCGGGATCGTGCGGGGGCACGGCGGGACGCTGGACGTGGAGAGCGCGCCCGGAGAGGGGACGGCGGTGCGGGTGCTGCTGCCGGGCATCGAGCGCGAGGTGCCCGGCGAGGAGGAGGCCGCCGAGCCCGAGGTGGAGGGGGACCTCGAGGGCACGGTCCTCGTGGCGGACGACGAGGACCTGGTGCGGACCCTCGCCGAGGCGGTGCTGACCGGGGCGGGCCTCGAGGTCGTCACCGCCGCGGACGGCGACGAGGCCGTCGAGCGCTTCCGGGAGCGGGCGGACGCGGTGGACGTGGTGCTGCTCGACCTCACCATGCCCAAGCGGGACGGCGTCGAGGTGCTGCGGATGCTCCGCGGGATCCGGCCCGACGTCCCGGTCGTCGTCAGCAGCGGCTACAGCCGGCAGGAGGTCATGGCGACCTTTCAGGAGGAGCGGCCCGACGGGTTCATCCAGAAGCCGTTCCGGGCCGAGCGCCTCCTGCGCGTCGTGCGCGAGGTCTTGGGACGAGACACCGGCGACGCGCAGGTGCGGCGGTAGTCACCCGTCGTCGGCGTCGTCGGCGAGATCCTCCTCCAGGGCCCCCAGCACGCGGATGGCGGCGGCCTGCTGTCCGACGGGTACCCACACCTCCGCGAAGGTCGGCGGGCCGCCCAGGCCGGCGAGGTGCTCGCCGCGCACCTCCGCGTGGACGCCCGCCTCCCGGAGGGCGGAGCGGACCAGGTACGCGTGGATCGGGTGGAGGTTGCTGTAGACGCGGACCATGTGCATGGGCACCTTCTACCAGCCCGGGATGATCGCTACACTCCCGCGGCGACGGAAGGAGGCACGATGCCACAGCTCATCGAGGGACCCACGCGAGTCACGGCCGCGGGGGCGGGCGAAAAGACCATCGACGAGTACGTCGGGCGCGTGAACAACGCGGAGACCCGCGTCAGCGTGGCCCACATGAAGGCCCCCGGCGAGTGGTCCGAGCTCTGCCCAAATCCGCTGCCCGTTCCGGCATTCGCCCACCGATTCGGGCCCATCTGCGGCGTCGCCGTCACCGATTCGTGCTCGAGGTAGCTGTGCTACCCCTCCGCGCGAATCGCCAACGTTTCCTTGCACCTGGACCCGCCTCGGCGCGCTCGGTGCTCGGCCCGGTCAGCGGATTTGGGCCCTGGCAGACGCCGGACTTCGACGAGTACACGGTGGTCCTCCGCGGCCTGCTGCGCGTCGGGCAGGACGGAGGCGTCGTGGACGTCTCCGCCGGCCGTGCCGTGCTCGCCGCGGCGGGGGAGCGCGTCCGGTATTCGACGGGCGCCGAGGGGGCCGAGCACCTGGCCGTGTGGCTCCCCGCGTTCTCACCCGACGACGTGAACCGCGAGGACGAACGTGAGGACGAGGCGTGAGCGAGGCGTGGACCGCGGAGCGGGTGCGCCTCCCGGACGAGCCCGGGTGCCTCTTCCCATCCGACGAGGGCGTCGTCGCGCACCGGTATCGCCCTCGGCGCGAGGGCCGGCGATCCCGGGTCGGGCTCGTCGTGCTGCCCATCCAGGGCGGAGACTACGAGGTCTCCACGCACTTCGCCGAGGGGTACGCCAAGGCGGGCTTTCGCGTGCTCCGGTTCGAGCGGCGGGCCGAGTGGCTCGACGCCGCACGGCCCCTGCGGGACCTGGCGCGCCTGGTGGTGCAGTCCCGCCGCGACGTGCGCCGGGCCATGGGCTGGTGGCTGGATCAGCCGGACGGCCCCGAGCGCCTCGGCCTGTTCGGCGTCAGCATGGGCGCCGGGATCGGGAGCGCCGTCGCGGGCGTCGACGACCGGATCGGGGCCTCCGTCCTCTGCATCGGCGGCACGGGGATGGCGGAGGTCCTCACGCGGACCCGGGACGCGGAGGTCCGGGCCTGGCGGGACGAGGTGTCCCGGCGCCTCGGTCTGTCCGTGCCGGCCCTGCGCACCCACCTGCAGCGGGTGATGGGCGACCTGGACCCGCACCACGACGCCGCCGGCATGGACCCGAGCACGACGTTGTTCGTGGCGGCTCGCTTCGACCGCGTGATCTTCTGGCCCAACAGCCGCCGCCTCTGGGAGGCCATCGGCCGCCCCCGGCGGGTCGTGCTGCCCACGGGTCACTATTCGGCGGCCGCGTTCGTGCCCTTCATCCGGGCCATGTCCCGCCGCTGGTTCGACCGCCACCTCCTGTGAGGAGCCACGGAAGCGGGAGAGGTGGGGAGGTGGGGTCAAGCCTACTCACTTCTCATTTTTTTCGCCGCCGCCGGGGCCGCCGACGATGACGGGACCAGCCATCCCGGTTACGGAGGGCCCCGAATTCGCGCGCAACGAATCGCCCCCAGCGCGTCACCAGGCGGGTGGGTGGGGGTGGGCCACCCGCGCGCGCAGCGGGGCCGGGGAGGTGGGGTCAAGCCTACTCAGTTCTCATTTTTTTCGCCGCCGCCGGGGCCGCCGACGATGACGGGACCTGCCATCCCGGTTGCGGAGGGCCCCGAATTCGCGCGCAACGAATCGCCCCCAGCGCGTCATGAGGTGGGTGGGTGGGGGTGGGCCACCCGCGCGCAGCGGGGCGGTGTGTGGGCCACTCGCGCGCGCAGCGGGGCTGTGGCGTTCGCTGGCCGTTCCCTGCAGGCCGTCTCCACCGGTCCCGTCGATCAGGGGTGCAGCGCCTCGTGGACGCGCTCCGCGAGCGGCTCCGACAGGCCCGGGCAGGCCGCGATCTCCTCGACGGACGCCCCCCGGACCCGCTCGAGGCTGCCGAAGTGTCGCAGCAGGGCCTTGCGCCGAGACGGCCCGATGCCCGGGATGGCGTCCAGGGCCGTGGTCAGGGTCCGCTTGCGCCGCCGCTTCCGGTGGTGGGTGATGGCGAAGCGGTGGGCCTCGTCCCGGAGGCGCTGGAGCAGGTACAGCGCGTTCGAGTTGGGCTTCAGGACCACGGGGTTCTTGCGCCCCGGGCGGAACACGCGCTCCGGGATCTTCGAGGGGTCGTCGCTCGACGGCATCCCGCCCTGGCCCTGCGCGATGTGCCCCCGGGCGTCGAGCATCCGCATCTTGGCCAGGCTGGCGACCTCCACGCCGGCCACGCCGAGCTCGTCCAGGACGCGCACGGCGATCTCGAGCTGGCCCTTGCCGCCGTCGATGAGCAGCAGGTCCGGCATGTCCGGGGAGTCCTGGCCGCGCTTGAAGCGCCGGGAGAGCACCTCGTACATCATCCGGAAGTCGTCCGGGGTGTCCGGGCCGCGGATCTTGAAGTGGCGGTACTCCCGCGGGGCCATCTCCCCGTCGACGGCGACCACCATGGAGCCGACCGGGTCCGTCCCCTGGATGTTCGAGATGTCGTAGCACTCGATGCGCGTGGGCAGGTCGCGCAGGTGGAGCTTCTTCCGGAGGCGCTCCAGCGTCTTCAGGGCGTCCTGCTCCGACCGCCTTCGGCTCGACCACGCCTCCCGGGCGTTCTTCTCGGCCAGCTCCAGCAGGCGCTTCTTGTCCCCCCGCTGGGGCCGGTAGACGCGCATCTTCCGACCGCGGAGCTCGCCCAGGATCTCGCTCCAGGTCTCCGCGTCCTCCAGGTCCACGGGCACCAGCACGCGGTCGGGGATGGGCGCCTGGCCGGAGTACCGCTCGGTCAGGAAGTCGTCGAGGACGTCCTCGTCGGGAAGCTCCACGCCCTTCAGCACGTGGGAGCGCGACCCCATCAGCACGCCGCCGCGGACCGTCAGGAGCTGGAGCACGCCGTCCGCGCCCTCCCGGTACAGGCCGACCACGTCCAAGTCCTCCCGGCCGGGCAGGTGGACGTTCTGCTTCACCAGGGAGCGGTCGATGGCCTCCACCTGGTCCCGGTAGTGGGCCGCCAGCTCGAACTCCAGCCGCTCGGCCGCTCGCTCCATGCGCTCCCGCAGCCGCTTGACCAGGTCGTCGCCGCGCCCCTGGAGGAAGAGCTTCGCCTCCTGGAGGCTCTCCTCGTAGTCCTCCCGGTCCACGTCCAGCACGCACGGCGCCGGGCAGCGGCCGATCTGGTGCTCCAGGCAGGGGCGCGAGCGGTTCTTGAACTCCGTGTCCCGGCAGGTCCGCAGCCGGAAGTGCCGGTTGAGCACGCGGAGGGTGTTCCGGATGGCGCTGGCCGAGTCGTACGGCCCGAAGTAGTCCGCCCCGTCGTCCTTCCGCCGGCGCACCACCTCCACCCGCGGCCAGGGGTGCTCCCGGCCGATGCGCAGGGACAGGTAGGTCTTGTCGTCCCGCAGCTTCACGTTGAAGCGCGGCTTGTGGCGCTTGATCAGCTCGTTTTCGAGGACCAGCGCCTCCTTGTTGTTCGACGTGACGATGACGTCGATGACCCCCAGCACCCGGTCCAGGAGGCCCACGAAGAACCGGGTGTCCCCGGGGTTCGGCGCGAAGTACTGCTTCAGGCGCGCCTTCAGGTCCACGGCCTTGCCGATGTAGACCGGCGTGCCGGAGCGATCGCGCATGATGTACACGCCCGGCTCCCGAGGCGCGGTCCGCAGCCGCTCCTCGAGCCACTCGGGCAGTCGTCGGGACGTCTCGGTCATCCGGCGATCCATAAGGACGCGGGCGCTGCCTACAAGTACCCGTAGCGCCGGCGCAGCCACCACTCCAGGCCGAACAGCAGGGCCACGGCCGCGAGGACCCACGGGGCGTTCCACAGCTCGTCGTGCTGCCGGTCCAGCACCCGGCTGACCCGCGGCGGGTGGGGGTCCACCTCGGGCTCGTCCGTGGTGAGCGACTGCACCCGGCCGCCGGTGGCCGCCGCGACCTGATCCAGGAGGCGCCCGTCGCCGATGACCGTCTCGAACTCCGGGTTCACGTCCGTGCCCACGAAGAGGTCGATTCCCTCCGCCGTCCGCCCGGAGACCACGTCCGACCGCGCGATGACCTCGTAGATCCCCGCCTCCTCGAACGGGATGGACACGTCCAGGACCCCTGCGGCGTCCGTCTTCGCGTCGGGCAGGCTCAGGATCACCTCGCCCTCGCCCGCGCCCGTGCCGGCGTCGCGCCGCCGGACGACCACCTCCACCGGCTGGTCCGTCGCCGGGCGGTAGTCGGGGCGATAGACGTGGACCTTGGCGTCGGCCTCGTCGCCCACGGAGACTCGCTCCTGCAGCACCCGCACCCGCACGAGGTCCATCTCGGGATCCTTGATGAGCCAACGGATGGCGTTGGTCCAGAACGTGTCGTAGTGCCGCGTGTCCTTGCCCTTGTTGCCCGCGATGAAGCTCCAGTGCCACGTGCTGTCCGTCAGGAAGGACATGGCGCGGCCGTCACCCGCCTCGCGGACGGCGGCGACGGGGAGCGGCGCCCCGGTCTGATCCTCCACGCTCGGGTGCTCCAGCAGGACGACGGAGCTCGGCTTCGCCCGGCTCACCAGGTTGACGCCCTGGAGCGGCTCCATGCCCTCCCACACCTTCTCGTTCACCGCCGGGTCCATGGCCAGGCGGGTGATGGGGTGGTGCTCGCCGGCCTCCGTGAGCTCCGCCCCGAACTCCTCCGTGTCCAGGAGGCGGTCGTTCCCGAAGCCCGGGGGGATGTCCACCGGGAGGACGTCCGTGATCTCCGTGCCGTAGTAGCCGCCCGAGGCGAACGACTTGGGCCCGCCCACCATGAGGAAGGCGCCGCCGTCCCGGACGTACTGCGCCACCCGGGGCAGGTACTTGCGCGTCTGGAACGGCCCGTAGTCGAAGTTCTGGAAGATGGCCAGGTCGAACCCGCCCAGCTCCTCCTCGAACAGCTCCTCGGCCGGGAAGGGGATGAGCGACGTCTCCCCGGGCCCCACCGGGCGGTAGCTGTTCCGGTTGATGAGGATGAAGAAGCTGATGAGATCGACGTTCGGGTCCTCCTTCAGGTGGTTCCGGAGGAAGCGCTCGTCCCAGCTCGGCTGGCCGACGATCTGGAGCACGCGGATCTTGTCCCGGATGACCTTCACGATCACCTGCCGCGCGTTGTTGGCCCCGTAGACCTCGTCGTCCAGGTGGGAGACGGTCACCGCGTAGACCTGCTTGCCCAGCTCGCGCGGCACGAACTCGAAGCTCAGGGGGTACTCGCTGCGCCCCGGCTCCAGATCCACGGTCCGCCGGGACACCTCGCGCCCGTTCTCGAGCAGGCGGGCCGTGAGCTGTCCCTTGTCGTAGCCGTGCACCTTCACGACGGCCTCCAGGGAGGTGGCGTTCATCACGAAGGCGAAGTTGTTGTAGCTCACCTCCGCCACGGAGACGTCCCGGAGGTTCCCGTCGTCGGGCAGGGTGAACGGCACCACGGGGGCGTCCAGGTCCCGGAGGACGGCCTGCGCCGCGGCGTCCGGGCGCGCCCGTCGCCCGTCCGGGGTGGTGTCGATGCCGTCCGTGAGCAGCAGGACGGCCCCGAGGTCGTGGTTGCGATAGCGCGTGCGCACCCGGGTCAGGGCCTCCAGGATGCGGGTGTGGCGGTCCGTGGCCCGGATCTCGCCCGCGGCGCCCTCCTCGTCCCGCGGATCCGGCAGATCCCGGACCTCGTCGCCGAACGCGTGGAAGACGACGTCGTTGCTCTCGGACAACCGCTCCCACAGGTCCCCGCGCTCCCGGAGGAAGTCCCGGGCCAGGTCCATGCGGGCCTCGTCGCCGTGGGGCAGGCTCATGCTCTGGGAGGTGTCCACGAGCACCACGACGAGGTTGCGGCCCTCGGCCACGCGCTCCTCCAGCAGGGCCGGCTGGTAGAACATGGCCACCAGCAGCACGACCACCGCCGCCCGCAGGCCCAGGAGCAGGAAGCGCCGCCAGATCGGGAAGAGCCGGCGGTAGTTGTAGAAGGTCAGGCCCAGCACGAGGACGGCGAGGACCCCGACCAGGACCTGGACCCACGGATCCCAGCCGCCGAGCAGGACCAGGTCGCGCTCGGTGTGGACGGCCTGCTGGGCCAGCAGGCCGGCGGGGGCGGGGAGAAGGGAGCTCACGGTCTCGGGCGATCTCCGGGGCGGGTTCGGGAGGCGGCTGGCGTGGATCGGGCTACTCGGGCCGTTCGATCTTCCACTTCCGGTTGTGGAGCAGGTAGTCGAGGTGCACCTGATCGTCCTTGTAGTGCAGGCACATGGCGTACATGACCAGGTTGATCCCCAGGCGGAACGACATCTCCCGCTGGTTTGCCCCGCCGGGGGTCGGGGTGTGCCGGAAGCGGCCGTTGGGATCCCGGGCCCAGGCCCCGAGCAGGTCGTTGTGGCTCAGGACCACGCCGTAGCGCCGACCGAGGCGCAGCCCCTCCAGGTACGGGCGGCGGATCTCCCGGCCGGCCGGGTAGTCCAGCCGGTAGAAGGAGCGATAGAGGACGTGCCCCGGCGAGATCCGCTGCAACGGCGTCCGCGGGAAGAAGTGCTCCATCTCGCGCCGGACCGCCCGGTCGAAGGCCTTCGACGGCTCCGGCCGGCCCGCGTTGTCGATCACCAGGAAGCCGCCGAGCTCGAGCCATCGCCGGAGCGTCTCGCGCTCTCCCTCCCCGAGGGTGAAGTCGTCGTCGCCGGCGAGGATGGCGAAGGGCTCCGTCCCCAGCCGCGGATCGTCGATGGACAGGGCCACCTCCTCCACGGACACGTCGACGGACGTGCGGAACTTCACCTCCTCGGCCAGGACCTCGCCGGCGCCCTGGTGCACGTCCCAGTTCCCGTCGTGGCGCAGGCGCACCACGCGGAGGTTCTGGGGCACACCGATCCCGCGCGCCGCGCTCGGCCACGCGGTCGCTGCGGCGGTCAGGAAGATGCCCTGGAGGAAGCGGCGTCGATCCAATCCCGATCCCTTGCGCGTCGTCAGCCGGGGCGGGAACCTAGCACCGCGCCCGGGCCCGTACAACGGACCGCACCCCCACGCTGTTCCACCCACCCGGATCAAACCGCTCGCTTCTCGTTGTTCGTCCCGCTGCCGGGTGATCGCCGGGGTAGCGGTCCCACCGGGCCCCCCGGGGCGGGTGGGCCTACTCGGCGGTGGCGGGCTCCGGCTCTGTCAGCGCGCGGAGGCCGGCGTGCGAGCGGGTGCTCGGAGCCCCCTCGTCCTCCGGGGCCGGTGGCGCCTCCTCGCTGGAGAGCACTACGCGGTCGCGACCGGCGTGCTTCGCCGCGTACAGGGCGCGGTCCGCGAGCCGCAGGAGCTCTTCGATGTCCGTGGACGCGGACGTGTCGGTCACGCCCCAGCTCGCGGTGAAGCGCGGGACCGCGGCGCGCGTCAGGGCGTCGGGCAGGGCGGCGCGGATCCGCTCCACCACCTCGGCGGCCTTCGGGGCGTCCGCCTCGGGCATGGCCAGGACGAACTCCTCGCCGCCGAGGCGCGCCACGAGGTCGTTCGAGCGCACCACGTCGCGGATGGCCTGGGTGAAGGCCCGGAGACAGCGATCCCCCGTCTCGTGGCTGTAGCTGTCGTTGAGGCGCTTGAAGTGGTCGATGTCCGCGAGCACGACCGCAAAGGAGCGCCCGGCACGGACCCAGGTCCCCAGGACGTGATCCAGGCGGCGCCGGTTGAGCACCCCGGTGAGGGGATCGGTGGAGGCGGCCAGCTCGGAGGCCTCCATGGCCCGGAGCAGGCCGAGTCGATTGCCCGCCTGGCTGGCGACGACCTCCATGTCGCGGACCAGGGAGCGCGGGATCTCCTCCCCCCGCGAGCGCGACGTCCGAAGGACGCCCACGGTTCGGCCGCCGACGCTCATGGGCACGCACGCGGCCGCGCAGCCCTCCTCGCAGGCGTCCAGCAGCATGGGGCACGCGTCCAGGGCTCCGCTGTCCGGGAAGATCCGGGCCTGGCCCCGCCGCGCCGCCACGCAGTTCGCCGGGCTGTCCACCGGGCACCCGAAGCCGCCCGCCGCGGCCCCGCCGGCCACCTCCTGGCGCAGGTGGGCCTCCGACGAGTCGGCCAGGAGGAGCTCCATGGGGGCGTCCGGGCTCAGGTGGTCGATGGTCCGCCGGAGCACCCGCTGCAGGGAGGGCTCGGAGTCGGACATCTCGAAGGCTCGGTGCAGGCGTGCCTCGAACTCCTGGTGGGCGCTCTCGGCGCGCAGGGTCTCGGCGCGCCGGGCCAGGGCCTGGTGCTCCTCCCGAAGGGCCCCGCTCACAGGCTGGAGGATCAAAAACCAGGTGGGCAGGCCGACGAGCACCGTCAGGAGCGCCGCGTCCACGGTGGCCTCGATGAGCGGCGGCAGATCCGTGGGGAGGAGGAAGTGGAGGAGCAGCATGGCCGTCAGCTCGGCCGCGAACACCGTGCCGAGCAGCCTGAGGAAGGTCCGCCGCATGACCGCGTGGGCCGTGAAGGAGTGGGGCACGTCCTCGTCCCCGGGGATGCGCGGGTGCATGCTCGTCTGCTCGGGCCGCTGCGGGTCTTCCAACTCGATCTCCCGGAGTCGCGCGGTGGACGTGATCCCGACCCCCTTCCCAACGGGGGGATCCCCGGGGGACTTTAGCCAGGTCCCCCCCGGGTGGGTTACTCCACCAGGATGGCCAGGTCGTACGGGAGCGCGTCCACCTCGAATGGCGTCACGACGACCGTGTACACGCCCGCCTCCTCGGCGAGGACGTCGAGGCTCACGCCCGGCCCGTAGTCCAGCTCGGACGCCAGCTCGTCGTCCAGGGAGGTCGCGCCGGGCGGCCGCACCGTCACGTCCGTGTACCCCGCGTCCTCGGCGTGGGAGGTGAGCACGCTCAGGGGCCGGAAGGCGCCCACGTGGACCCGGAATGCGTCCACGTCCTCCTCGCCGCACAGGCGGAGCCACGTGAGGGCGCCGGGCGCCACCTCCGGCGCGCTCGCCGGGTCGCCGTTGGGCTCGAAACGATCGTCGGCGCACGGGCCGTCCGGGTCGGTGATCTCCTGGAGCAGGACATAGTCCGTCCGGGAGTCCGCCGTGACCCGGTACCAGAGGCGCCCCTCCCCGGCGATGGCGTGGGAGACCTCCGCGAGCCCGCCCGGTCCCGCCGAGTCCGCGTCGGCCGGGGCGTCCTGCGGGTCCGCGAACACCTCCAGGTCCAGGCTGCCCTCGCCTGCGAGGTTCTCGGCGAGGACGTCCAGGGTCTCGCCGCCGTTCAGGTCCACGGCGTACCAGTCCGGAGAGGCCGGGCACGCCGCCAGGTCCTCCCAGACGCCGACGAACAGGAGCACCGCCGTCCCCGGGGCGGCATGGACCCCGAGGATGTCCTCGTCGCACGTGGCGCCGGCGGCCTCGATGCGCGCCTCCAGGTCGTAGGCGTCACCCGGCGCCCTCCTCGGCGTGGACCAGCACCACCAGGAGGGTGTGGTCCACGGGCGCGTGCGCGTCGTCCTCCGCCGTGAACACGAAGCGGTGGACGGGGATCTCGCGCTGGGCGTCCGTGGGTCGCCAGTACAGCAGCGCCGACTTCGGCCCGCTGTCGGACAGCTTCGCGCCTTCGGGCGCCTCGCTCAGCGTGATGTCCACCTCCGTGGAGTCGTCGTCCTTCACCTCCACGGGCAGGACCAGGTCCCGCGTGTCCGCCAGGTCGAGGACGGTCCCGGGCGGCAGGTCGAAGCGGGGCACGCCGAACACGGGGAAGACCGTGACGGTGAACTCCAGGGTCGCCTCGCCCCCGTGCCCGTCCGAGGCGACCACCTGGACGTCCCAGGTGCGCCCGCCGGCCTCCGTGTCCTTGATGGTGGGGCTCCAGAGCAGCAGCGCGGTGCTCGGGGTGCGCGACGTCAGCTCGGCCTCGTCGGGGAGGCCCTCCACCGAGAACTCGAGCCGATCCCCGTCCGGATCCGTGCCCGCGAGGCTCACCTCCAGGCGCTCGCCCACCAGCAGCCAGCGGTCCTCGACGAGCGCCAGGGACGGCGGGTGGTTCACGTCCGCGCAGCCGGCGACGAGGGCCGCGAGGAGCAGGGCGGGGAGGAGCGCGCGGAGCATCGCGTCCCGTTAGCACAGCCCGGACACGGGGCTCAACGTGGCGGCGCCGGGTCCTCGTCGTCCGGCTCCTCGTCGAGGTCGCCGTACAGGCTCGCCATGCAGGCCGGGCAGATGCCGTGGCTGAAGCTGGCCTCCGAGCGGTTCCGCACGTACGTCTCCACCTCCTCCCAGTAGCCCTCGTCGTTGCGGATGCTCTTGCAGCTCGCGCAGATGGGCAGCAGCCCGCCCAGGCGCTTCACCTCGGCGAGCGCGCGCTCCAGCTCCGCGTTCTTCACCTCCAGCTCGCGGGCGAAGCGCGCGCGCTCCAGCTCCGCCTCCTTCCGCACGGTCACGTCCCTGGAGACGGTGATGATGTGGCGCACCTCGCCGGTCTCCGGATCCCGGATGGTCCGGGAGGTGGTCTCGAACCAGACGTATCGGCCGTCCTTCCGCCGGATCCGGTACGCCACCGCGGACGTCTCCGACCGCTCCAGGATGCCCTCGTGGGACGCGCGGATGATCTCGAGGTCCTCCGGGTGGAAGAGCGTGTAGGCCGAGCGCCCCGTCAGCTCGGCGGGCTCGTAGCCGAGGAGGTCCCGGCAGGCCGGGGAGGCGTAGCGGTAGATCCCGTCCGGATCGTGGACCGAGATCATGTCCGTCGCGTGATCGGCCAGCAGGCGATAGCGCTCCTCGCTCTCGCGCAGGGCCTCCAGGGCGTGCTCCCGCGCCGTCACGTCCCGGACCGCCACGAGCCGGCACGGGCGCCCCTCGACGTCCACGTCCTGGGTGACGATCTCCACTCCGACCCGCGAGCCGTCCTTCGTCAGGTGGGTCCAGGTCCCGCGGGGGCCGTGTCCCTCGTGCGGGTGCGCGACGACCGCCCGGAAGGCGGCGCGCTCGTCCGCCGGGCGGATGTCCTCCAGGGACATCTCCAGGAACTCCGCGCGCGTCCAGCCGTAGAACTCCTCCGCGGCCTCGTTGACGTCCAGGAACCGCAGCGTGCCTCGATCGAACAGGAACAGCGGCTCCGGGTGCCTGTCGAACAGCAGGCGATGATAGCGACGCGGCGAGTCCTTCCAGGTGATCGCGGCCTCCTCGGTGTCGCGGGCACCCCGATGTTACCCTGTCGCCATGGCGCGCGGGAAACAGGACCGTGACAAGCCGATCGATCGCCTGCGGGCGCTGGAGGCCCGCGGCATCCGCCTGTCCAGGAACGCGAACTTCGAGCTGTTCCGGGAGCCCTCCAACCGCCGGGCCCTGCGGCTTCACAGGTATCTCGAGGGACTGGCGAAGGAGATCCGCAGGGGCCACGAGGAGGGCGCGCTCTCCGTGGGGCTGGAGGAGACGCCGGGCGGCGCCCTCCGCCTGAGGCTCCGGCGCGAGGACCTGGCCCTGGTCCAGACCGCCACGCTCGAGCCGGCCGAGATGGAGGCCCTCGCCGAGCGGGACGGGGTGGAGGACGCGCTGCGCGACGCAGGGCTGGCCGAGGATCTCCGCGACGCGGGCGTACTGTAGAGCCCCGTCACGACAGCCCTCCACGGGGCTCCGTGCCCCGGGTTGGCAGGGGTCCTCCCCGAGGCGTATCGTCGGGGCTTCACACCCATTCCATCTGGTGTCGCGCTCGCTCCGACGCGGTCCGGACGCGAGCAGGCGTGCGTCTTCTCTCTTCGCAGGAGGGCTCGATGATGTCGTGGCGAGCGGTCTTGTTGTGCGGTGCGCTGTTCCTGCCGGGGATGGCCCTCGGGGCCTGCGGCGACGACGGCGACGGCGGCGAACGCGAGGACGTGGTGGAGGACGTCCCCGTGGACGTGGAGCCCGACGTGGTGGAGGACGTCCCCGTGGACGTGGAGCCCGACGTCCTCCCCGACGTGGATCCGGACGTGGAGCCCGACGTCCTCCCCGACGTGGATCCGGACGTGGAACCCGACGTCGAACCGGATGTGGATCCGGACGTGGAGCCCGACGCCGAGCCGGACGTGGGTGCGGACGTTCCTCCCGACACCCCCACGGACGTGGATCCGGACGTGGCGGACGCGGACGTCGGACCGACCGGCTCCACCTTCCGCGTGCGTGTCGAGAACGTCTCCGGCGGCTTCTGGCCGCTGCCCACGCCTGTCGCGGGAGGCACGTGGCTCACGCACACGAGCGAGGATCCCCTCTTCACGCCGGGTGAGCCGGCTCCGGACAACGGCCTCGAGGCCCTGGCCGAGGACGGCCTCCCCACCGACCTGTCGATCGCGCTGGCCGGGCAGGAGGGCGTGACGGCGAGCGACGGCTTCCAGATCGTCGGCGGCGGCGAGCCGCCGCTCCTTCCCGGCGACGCCTACGAGGCCGAGATCACGGCGACGCCGGAGGACGGGGTCCTGTCGGTGGCGGCGATGATCGTGGAGTCGAACGACGTCTTCGTGGCCCCGGCCGGCGGCGGCATCCCGCTGTTCGACCAGGACGGCGAGCCGCTGCCCACGCGGGACGTGACCGACATGCTCGCGCTGTGGAACGCCGGCACCGAGGTCGACGAGCGACCCGGCCTGGGCCCGTGGCAGGCTCCGCGCCAGGACGTGGCGGACACGGGCGCGCCGGAGGGCGTCGTCCACGCGTTCGAGCACGGGACGCGGTGGATCCCGCCGGTGTCGCAGATCGCCGACTTCACGGTGACCATGGACACGGCGGCCGAGGTCCCCACCTACGTGATCCGCGTCGACAACGTCTCCGCCGAGGCCGGGGGGATGATGACGCCCCTGGCGCCCGTGTTCTGGGCCGTCCACGACATGACCTACAGCCTGTTCGGGCTGGGCGGCGCGCCGGCGAGCGCCGGGCTGGAGAGCCTCGCCGAGGACGGCGATCCGACCGGGCTCGTCGGCGAGGCCACCGCGGACGACGGTGTGGCCTCCACGGGCGCGGCCGCGGAGCCCGTCGACGACCCGGGCAACCCCGGGACCATCGCGCCGGGCGGGGCCTACGAGCTCACGGTCGTGCCCGATGTGGACCACCCCTGGCTGACGCTCGCCTTCATGGTGGTGCACTCCAACGACGCCTTCATCGGAACTCGGCCCCAGGGCGTCCGCCTGCTGTCGCAGAACGGCGACGCGCGCCCGGCGGCGGACGTGGAGGCCGACCTGGAGCGGCTGGTGGCCCTGTGGGACGCCGGGACCGAGGCCAACGAGGTGCCGGGCGTCGGCCCGAACCAGGCGTCGAGCCAGGACGGCCCCGACCAGGGACCGTCCGATCCCTTCGAGGACGGCGTCCACCGCTACGACGACGCCACCAACGACCTCGCCGGCCTGGGCGTGGGCGGGCGTCTGGCCGTGAACGTGGCGGCCGGGGACGACCCCGGGACTTTCGACGTGACGATCGCCAACACCGGCGGAGACACGGCCTTCCCGGCCACCTTCACGCCGGTGCTCTGGGCGCTCCACGACGGCACGGGAGAGCTGTTCACCATGGGGGAGGCGGCCTCTGCCAGCCTCGAGTCCCTCGCGGAGGACGGAGACGCGTCCGTCTGGGACGCCGCGCTCACGGACGCCGGGATCCCCCACGGCATCCTCGACGAGACCCTGGGCGGGGATCCGGGGCCGCTCGTCCCCGATGCCATCTATACGGCCACCCTGACGCCGACCGTCACGGACCGGTACCTGACCTTCTTCTCCATGGTCGTGCCCTCCAACGACACGTTCGTCTCCCTCGGACCGGTGGGCGTGCCGCTCCTCGACGAGGTCGGCGATCCGCGGCCGGACGAGGACATCGACGACGACATGGACGCGCTGCTCATGGCGTTCGACGCCGGCACCGAGGCGAACCAGGGCGGGGCCATGGGGCCCGACATGGCGCCCCACCAGGCCGCCCCGAACACCGGCGCCCCCGAGGGCGACGGCACCGTCCGGGCCATGGCGGACCCCATCTGGGGCTATCCGCCGCTGTCCGAGCTTCTGAGGGTCACCGTGGAGCCGGTCGAGTAGCAAGGCCCCGACCCCGCCGGCGGCCTCTCGATCGCCGGCGGGGACGCCTGTCGATCAACCACAT
>JBNJGB010000036.1:0-40919 GCA_051747385.1 Myxococcota bacterium | reverse complement strand
CTCCCCGGCACCGAAGGGCTCGCGCCAAGGCGCCAAGCCGCAAAGCCGCGGAGGACATGGGGAAGATGCAGTAGAATCGCCGTCCGCGGCGGTCACTCCTCGATCCGTCGGCCCCGGCGGCACGAGGCGGCCCGGCCCGGAGCCCACTCCCGATGGGAGCGAAACCTCGGGCCCGGTGAGCCCGACCACCTCCACGCCCACGCCCACGTTTCGCGGGCTCTCGGCGACTTGTGACCAATTGACAGGCGGGGACGCCTGTCGATCAACCACATCTCCCCGGCACCGAAGGGCTCGCGCCAAGGCGCCAAGCCGCAAAGCCGCGGAGGACATGGGGAAGATGCAGTAGAATCGCCGTCCGCGGCGGTCACTCCGCGATCCGCCGGCCCCGGCGGCACGAGGCGGCCCGGCCCGGAGCCCACTCCTGATGGGGGCGAAACGCCGGGCCTGGTGAGTCCGACCACCTCCACGCCCACGACCACGTTTCGCGGGCTCGGCAAGTTGGCCTCGTGCCCTTGCCCTTGCCCTTGCCCGAAAGAGCGGCTCCCGCCGGCCTATCCGCTGCGCGGGCGGGGACGCCCGCGGTCCCGGGGCCGGGCCACGGCGTCACGGACGGCGGAGCAGGTGGGCGGGGCAGGTCCGGCAGTCCGAGGAGCCGAACCGCGGCGCCGGGACCGTCCAGCCCGCCTCCAGGTCGCGGGCGACGAGGGCGCACTCGCGACCGCCCGGGTGCAGCTCTGCGCGGGTCACCCGCGCCCGGGCACGCAGGTGGTCGACGTGCCAGCGGGGTCGGCCGTCGCCGCGCAGGTGGCGTCCGGCCCGCGCGCGCAATCCGCCCGGCCCCCGCGCGCTGCCGTAGTAGCGGTAGGTGCCGGCGGGGAGGTCGAGGGTCCCCAGCCTCCCCACGCGCACCCGGATCCGCGCGTCCAGGACCATCTCGATCACGTACGCGCCGGGGGTTCGGGGCAGGTCCTCCGCGGTGAAGGGAGGGGTGAGGAGGAGCGGGGTGAGTTGCGTCATTTCACACGGCGTCTGTCGTGGCCGGGGCGCTCTCGCACGGCCCGAGGGGCAACCAGAGGCCCAGGCCGCACCCATCACAGCACGGAACGCGCCGCCCCGACACGAGAATATAATCATAACCGCAGGTTGTGCGTGTTTTGGCTCGTGCCAAATACCACAGTGGGGAATCGCACGGCCGGGGTTATGCCCCCATGCCCTCGGGGAATCCCGGGGTCGACGCGAGGAGCGCGGCGCTCGGATCTTTCTTCGCCCGTGATCCCGGGCGGTTGTCAATTCGGACCGGAAGAGGCCGGTTTGCCCCTTGCACATGGCCCACCGCCGAACAGATGCGTTCGACCACCGTCGAGGGAAGGGGAAGACGATGCGAAATGTGCGATCCCGCACGCTGCTGATGGCGGCGGTGGCGGGCACGGCCATCACCGTCGCCGCGGCTCAGGCGACGCCTCCCGACGAGGGCCGCCCCGAGATGCGGACCGTCGAGGTGACGCCCGCCGAGGTGGACAAGGGCGAGGAGGCCTTCGCCATGTGCGTCGGCTGCCACGGCCAGGCGGCCGAAGGGAAGGTCGGCCTGGGCCCGCGCCTCGCCAGCGAGTCGTTCCTGGCCGCGGCCAGCGACGAGATGCTCCTCCGGACGATCCTCGAGGGCCGCACCGGCACCACCATGATCGCCTGGAAGGACGCCCTCGGGGAGGACAAGGCGCAGGCCGTCGTGGCGTGGCTCCGGAGCGAGACGCCCACGAAGCCCGCGAAGCTGGATCGCTCTGCGCTCGAAGGCGACGCGGACAATGGCGCGGAGGTATTCAAGGCGGTCTGCGCGGGCTGCCACGGCGTCCGGGGCAACGGCTACACGGAGGCGGGACCGGGGACGGCCATCGGCCGGCGCGGGTTCCTGAGCAAGGCCTCCGACGGCTACATCCGCTACATCCTCCGGCACGGCAAGAGCGGCACCAAGATGAAGCCGTTCTCCAAGCACAACATCATCTCGGTGGCGAACCTCTCCGACCAGGAGATCGAGGACGTCATCGCCCACCTCCGTGAAGAGGCCTGGTAGGGGGACACCGCACATGACGACCGAGAACCGGACGAACGAGGACCTCCCCACCGCGAAGGACCAGGAGCTGCTGAGCGAGGCGCCGGCGAACCCCGCAAAGACCGGCTTCCGGCGCCGGACGTTCCTCAAGGGCGCCGCGAGCGTGGCGGCCGGCGCCGTGGCGGCGAGCGCCTGCAAGGACGAGGCGCAGCAGAACGCCACGGAGGCCGTCTCCCACGGCGGCCGCCCCATGGACGAGACCGGCCGGACCGAGGCGCCGCTCAAGGACGAGGGGCCGAAGGAGATCCTGTCGGCCTGCCCGTACTGCGGGGTCGGCTGCGGGACCATCATCCAGACCGAGAAGGGCCGCATCGTCGGGATGATCCCCGACAAGGAGCACCCGACCAACAAGGGCCTCCAGTGCATCAAGGGGCTCACGTCGGCCGAGGCGATCTACGTGGACCGCCTCACCAAGCCCCTCATCCGCAAGGACATGACGGATCCGCTGAAGGGACACGTGTCCGAGACGAAGGGGCGGTTCGACGAGGACGTGTTCCGCGAGGCCACCTGGGAGGAGGCCGAGCACATCATCGTCGACCAGATCGCCGGGATGGTGAAGAAGTTCGGCGGCAACTCCGTCGCGCTGTACGGCTCGGGGCAGCTCCCCGTGGAGGGCCAGTGGCTCGAGAACCTCTTCATGAAGGGGGTCATCGGGTCCAACACCATCGAGGCCAACGCGCGGATGTGCATGACCTCGGCGGTGACCGGCTACTTCAAGAGCCTGGGCAGCGACACCCCGCCGACCTGCTACGACGACATCGAGCAGGCGGACATGATCTGCCACTTCGGCCACAACTGCCGCGGCTCGCACCCCATCGTCTTCTGGCGCAACGCCGACCACAAGGCGAAGACGGGCATCCCGACCCTGGTGGTGGACCCGCGGCGGACCGGCACGGTCCAGGGCTACGAGGAGGTGGGCGGCGCCGAGCGCTCGTACCACTTCTCCACCATCAACGGAGACATCTCCATCCTCAACGCCATGGCCCACGTGATCCTCGAGGAGCACGAGGACGTGGTGGACTGGGACTTCCTGAAGAACCACACGACGGGGTGGGAGGACTACGTCAAGGCCTGCAAGGAGCGCTACTCGCCCGAGCAGGTGGCCGACGTGACGATGATCGAGCCCGCGTACCTGCGGAAGGTGGCGGGCGAGTGGGCCGAGGCGACGCGCAAGGGCAAGGAGCGCGGCACCGGCGGCGTGCTGACCTTCTGGGGCATCGGCTACAACCAGCACATCCACGGTCAGCACAACACGATGAGCATCGTGAACCTGCACGCCCTGACCGGGAACATCGGCCGGCCGGGCTGCGGGCCCTTCTCGATGACCGGGCAGCCCAACGCCATGGGCGAGCGGCTGACGGGCGGCCTCACGGGGCGCCTGCCGTTCAACCAGGGCATCGACGACACCGAGTGGCGCGACTGGATCGCCGACAACTGGCGGGTCCCGCGCGAGCGGCTGGCCGCGGTGGCCCGGGACGCCAAGAACCCGGGCTACGCCATCGGGATGATGGAGCGGGCGCTCAAGGATGAGGTCAAGGCGATGTTCCTCATCTACGCCACGCACATCGACCTGCCGGACCAGAACACCCTGGTGCGGCCGGCCCTGTCGAAGACCTTCAACGTGGTCCAGGAGATCTACCGCCACGCGCCGAACAACCTGTACGCCGACGTCATCCTGCCGGCGGCGACCTGGGGCGAGTGGTGGAGCGGCACCTACATCCAGTCGGAGCGCCGCTTCTACGTCTGCGACGGCACCCAGAACCCCATCGAGGGGACCATGCCGGACATCGACATGGTCATCGACAAGGGGAAGCTGATCGCCAACGAGCTGGGCCTCGACGGGGACGCGATCTTCCCCTACGAGCGCAAGGAAAACGGCTTCTACGACCCGGAGGAGATCTTCCGGGACATGGTGAAGGCCTCCAAGGGCTCCGACGCCGATCTGACCGGCATGCTCGAGGTGGAGAAGCGGGACGGGATCGGCCTGTACGACCAGATCCGCCAGCTCCGCGGCATGCAGTGGCCGGCGCCGACCTACGAGGCCGCCAAGGCCGGCGGCACCCGGCGCCGCTACATGGGCCAGGAGGGCTGGAAGGACAAGCCGTACGGCGACTTCCGGACCGGCGACGGCAAGCTGCACATCCACACGTGCGAGCAGACCTACGAGGGCCGCGAGGAGATCATCGCGGAGATGTCCCGGGCCGGCACCGAGGAGGGCTACTACTTCATCGACCACCTCGACGTCCTGGAGAAGGCCCGCGACAACGCCCTCACGCCGGAGCTTCCCGACCAGGAGCACCTGGGCAAGAAGTGGGACGCGGTGCCCGAGGGCAAGTATCCCTTCTGGGTCGGCCTGGGCGTCGTCTACGAGCACTTCCACACCGCCAAGACCATCCGCTCCGGCACGACCCGGCGCCTGGTCCCGGAGATGTACGTGGAGATGCACCCGGACGACGCGAAGGACCTCGGCGTCGTGGACGGGGAGTGGGTGCGCGTCGTCACCCGCCGCGGCGAGTACCAGGCCCGGGCCTCCCTGGGCCTCGACTCCAAGGTGAAGCCTGCGCGCAACACCGTGCCGCGCGGCTACGTCTTCAGCCCGTGGAACCTCTCGGTGGCCGACTCGGCCGACCCGGCGAAGAACCGCTGGCTGGTCAACGGCGTGAGCCACCGGGCCTTCGACCCCGTGAGCGGCCAGGCGGACTTCAAGAAGCTCGCCGGTAGAATCGAAAAGCTGAAGCCGGCGTGAGCGAGGAGGAGTCCGAGAGCCTGTCACGCCGCGCCTTCTTCGGCGCCGGCGTGGCGGGGACCGTGGCCGCGGCCGGCGCACTCGTCGGTCGCGGCCGCTCGCGCTCGGGGCACCAGCACCTCCGGCCGCCCGGTGCGCTGGCCGAGGGCGCCTTCGAGGACGCCTGCCTGCGCTGCTTCAAGTGCGGGAGCGCCTGTCCGAACGACTGCATCGACTTCTTCGGCCTCCGCGACGGGCTGGACAAGGCGTTCACGCCGTACGTCCGGGCCCGTGAGCGGGGCTGCACCCTGTGCGGCGACTGCGCGGACGTCTGCCCCTCCGGCGCGCTGAAGCCCTTCGAGGCCACGCGCGACGGCTGGAAGGCCGACGTGAAGATGGGCGAGGCCCGGCTGAACGAGGGCCTCTGCTACAGCTACGCCGGCCGCACCTGCGGGGCCTGCTACCGTGCGTGCCCGCTCGCCGGAGAGGCCATCACCATCGGCGTCTTCGAGCAGCCCACGGTCCACCCCGAGGCGTGCGTGGGCTGCGGCCTCTGCGAGCAGGCCTGCCTCCACCTGCCCCAGGCGATCCGGGTCATCCCGGCTGCGCGCCTCGGCGACCACCGGAGGAGGCGCGCATGATGGGGCGGCGCGGGCTGTGGGGCCAGGTGCTCCGGAAGGCGGTCCAGATCGGCGCCCTGGCGTTCGTGCTCTACGCGGCCCTGGGCGGCCCCTGGCGGAACTTCAAGGTGGCCCACAACTCCGAGCGCCTCGTGACGCTGATGGAGGGGCCGGCCGTGGGCGACGCCTACGCCCTGAACGAGCGGGTCCTGTCCTCCTGGGACGAGCCCTACGAGGCCAGCCTCGACTTCCTGGGCATGTTCGGGTCCTCCACGGTCTTCGGCCTGGAGGGCGCCGACCCCGTCCTCGTGGCCTCCCACGCCGTCCGGACGGGCACCGCCGACCCGACCCTGCTCCTGGGTCTGGTGATCCCCGTCCTCCTGGCGCTGCTGCTGGGCAAGGTCTTCTGCAGTCACCTCTGCCCCATGCGGCTGCTCTTCGAGCTCGGACAGCTCGTCCGGGGCGGCCTGCTCCGTCTCGGCGTGCCGCTGCCCCACCTCCGCCACCCGCAGCGCTTCGGCGGCTGGATCCTGCTGGGGGGCCTCGTCGCCGCCGCGCTCACCGGCGGCGCCTTCTGGTTCCTCGTCCTCCCCTACCTGAGCGTGGCGGCCGGGCTCTTCCTGCTCGTGACCGCCGGGACGACGGCCGGGCTCTTCGTCGTGGCCGGCGGGTGGCTCCTGGTCGACGTCCTCGCTGCCCCGGGGCTGTTCTGCCGGAACGTCTGTCCCCAGGGGTGGCTCCTGGAGCAGCTCGGCCGGCTGTCCCTGCTGAAGCTGCGCAAGCGCGGGCTCGAGCCGTGCCCGGACGCGTGCCGGACCTGCGAGATCACCTGCCCCTACGGCCTGTCCCCGAAGACCATGACCCACACCCCGGCCTGCGACGCGTGCGGCCTCTGTGTCACGACCTGCCCCAAGGGCCGGCTCGTGCGCCGGCTCGGCGCCCCGCTGGCGCTGCTGCTGCTCCTGCTCGTGCCGGCGTCCCCGGCCGAAGCGCACCACAACAAGGGGCTGCCGCACTACGGCTACTACGAGAACTACCCCCAGGTGCCCACCAACGACCACGTGATGGTCGAGGGCGACTGGGAGATGGGCGCCACCATCTTCAACTTCCAGGGCTACGACGCCCGCCAGAGCTCCGACACGCCCCGGGACGTGAAGTTCTACGTCTACCTCTACGACCTGGAGGCGGACGAGAACTACACCGGCCCGGTGGACTTCGAGATCCGGCTCGACGGGGAGGTCGTGAGCGCCTTCTCGCGGGAGACCGTCGACGAGGAGCTGGTCTACTCGACCCGGGAGACCCTGCCCGAGACCGGCGACTACGAGCTGGTGGCCGACCTGCCCGACGGCAGCGGCACCCTGTCCCTGCCGTTCCACGTGGACCTGAACGAGGGCGGCGTGGACTGGCTCCTGCTGGGGGGCCTCGGCTTCCCGGTGGCGCTGGTGTTCCTGCTGGCGCTGCTGGGCAAGGGGCGCAAGGGACGCGCGGAGCGCCTCGAGGCCCAGGCGGCCGCCGTGAAGGGCCTGGTTCTGGGGGCCGTCCTCCTGAGCACCACGGGCCTGTCGGGCGCCGCCCAGGCTCAGGATCCCGAGCCGGCGAACCGCGACCTGGCGCTGCTGGGCGACTACTGCGGCCCGGAGGACGCCACCTACTACACGAAGACCGACGGCGACGTGGTCATGGTCATGGACGGCATCCCGGGGTGGCTGCTCGTCCTGGGCGCTGCGCTGGTCATCGTCACCTCGTTCCTCGTCCTGGAGCGCTGGGGGAGCCGGAAGCCCAGCGGCTGGCGCCTGAACCTCCTCCGGAACCGGAGGGTCTACCGGGTCGTGCGGAGCCGCTGGTTCCAGGCCGTCCCACAGCTCCTCATGGTGGGCGTGCTGGTCTTCCTCATCTGGGCGGGGCTGACCGGCAGCCGCTATCGCAACATTACGCCGGTGGCCGTCTGGACCGTCTGGTGGGCCGGCCTCATCTTCACCGTCGCCCTGTTCGGCTCCGCCTTCTGCTTCGCCTGCCCCTGGGACGGCCTGGCGAACCTCATGTCCCGCCTCCGGGTGAAGGCGCGGGTCGAGCCCCTCTCGCTCGGGTTGAGGGTCCCGGACTGGATGCGGAACCTCTACCCGGCCATCTTCCTGTTCGCGCTCCTCAGCTGGGCCGAGCTGGGCATGGGCGTGACCTCCGACCCGCGGATGACGGCCTACATGGGCCTCGGCATGGCGGTGGGGGCGGTCGTGCTGGCGCTGGCCTTCGATGGAAAAGCGTTCTGCAAGCACGTGTGTCCGGTCGGCCGGATCAACGGCATCTACGCGAACTTCGCGCCCGTGGAGGTGCGGCCGAAGAAGCCCGCCGCCTGCCGGACCTGCGAGACCGAGGACTGCCGGACCGGCAACGAGGACGGCTACCCCTGCCCGACCGGCATCACGCTCAAGCACGCCGTCGACGCCACCTACTGCACCCTCTGTATGGAGTGCGTGAAGTCCTGCCGGCGGCAGAACGTGGCCCTGAACCTGCGGCCCTTCGGCGGCGACCTGCCCCGGATGCGCAAGGCCCGGACCGACGAGGCCTGGCTGGCCCTGAGCCTCCTGGCCCTGACCCTGTTCCACGGCCTGTCCATGACCACGGCCTGGGAGAGCTTCGCGCCGGGGAGCACGAGCATCCTCAAGTGGATGAGCGTCACCCTGGGGACGCCGCACACGTGGAACTTCACGGTGGCCATGGCCGTCGCCTGCGCCATCCCGGTGGCCCTGTACTGGGGAAGCTGCAAGCTGGCCGCGCGCTGGACGCAGGGCTCGGGCGTGTCCGCGGAGCGGATGTTCGTGCAGTACGCGTGGTCGCTGCTGCCGGTGGCGCTGTTCTACCACCTGGCCCACAACGCCATGCACCTGTTCAGCGAGGGCGGCGAGATCGTGCCCATGCTGAGCGATCCCCTCGGCCGCGGCGACGACTGGCTGGGCACCGCCGGCGTGAGCGTCGGACACCTCCTGAGCGAGCCGACCATCTGGGGCCTCCAGGTGGCGCTCATCGTCGTGGGGCACGTCTTCGGCGTCGTCGTGGCCCACCGGGTAAGCCGCCGGCTGTTCCGCGACCCGGGCCATGCCACGAGGAGCCTCATCCCCATGACCGCGGTGATGATCCTCATCTCGGTGGCGGGCCTGACGCTCATGGTCGCCGACATGAACATGCGCGTGGGGAGGATGTAGCCATGGGCGAGCGCCGTGTCAGCCGCCGCGGGTGGCTCCGGAGCCTCCTCCCCGCCGCCGCGGAGACGGTCGAGGCCGTGGCGAGGCCCGTGGTGGAGGACCGCCTGAAGGGCCGGTTTCCTCCCCGTCGGCGCCCGCCCGGCGCCCTCCCCGAGGCCCTCTTCCTCGCGGGCTGCAACGCCTGCATGGCCTGCGTGGAGGCCTGCCCGGACAACGCCGTCCACACCCTCCGCGAGGACGTCCGCCCGGGCGGAGGCACCCCCGTGATGCGCCCGGAGTCCCGCCCCTGCACCATGTGCGAGGGCTTCCCGTGCGCGGCGGCCTGCCCCGAGGGCGTGCTGGAGGTGCCCGAGGGCCGGACGTGGAACCTGGGGACGGTCCGCGTGCTCCAGGACCGGTGTCTCCCCTTCATGGGGCCGGAGTGCGGCGCCTGCTCCGGGCAGTGCCCCGAGGGCGCCGAGGGGGCGCTGATCCTGCGCCTGGGGCGGCCCGTCGTGGACGAGGATGCCTGCGTGGGCTGCGGCCTGTGCGTGGACGCGTGTCCGACGCAGCCCGGGGCGCTCGAGATCGCGCCGCTGGGAGACTGAACGTGTGGGAGCGTCTCCTGGCTGCGCTGCTCGCCGTCCTCGGGCTGCCGTCGGACTGCGCGCCGGACGTGGGCGAGGGCGCGCGGCCGAGGATGGTCCTGCTGACGGCGCCGTGGTGCCAGTGGTGCCGCGTGTTCGAGCACGAGGTGCTCCCGCACCCGGAGGTGCGTTCGCTGCTGGACGCGAGGTTCCACGTGGAACACGTCGACGTGGACGCGCAGCCCTCCTGGATGGACCGCCCGGGCGTGAAGGGCCTGCCCAGCCTCCTGTTCTTCGACGCGCAGGGGCGCCACGTCCTCACCCGATCGGGCTATCTCCCCGTCCCCGAGACGACCATCCTCCTGGAGGCCGTCAGCGCCAAGGTGGCCCGCGGCGCCCTGGAGCCCTATCCCGACGGCGGCGAGGGCCGGACGCTGCCCGAGGAGGCCCTGGACCGCGAGGACGCCGCCGCCGCCCTGGAGAGGCTGGAGCGCGAGGTGTTCTTCGAGGTCTCCCAGGCCGACGGAGGCTTCGGCACCCCGGCGCGCCATCCGCACCCGGATCTCCTCCTGGCGCTGCAGCGGTGGATCACCCCTCCGACCGCCGACTCGCCTCGTGGACGTGGTCGTGGTCGACCGGCGCCCCAACGGACCGAAGGCTGGATCTCCAACACCATCACCTCCGCCCTCCGCGGGCGCAGCCCCCGCCTGGACGGCGAACCGCTCCCCGGCATGGAGGAGGCGTATCCGGCCGAGACCCTGGTCCGGCTCTCCGAGCAGGGGCCGGCCGCGGGCGAGGCCTGGCGGGACGGCATCGAGCGGCTGCCCGACCTGGACCCGTGGCAGGGACTCCAGGACCCGGTGGACGGGGGCGTGTTCCGCTACTGCGCCGGTCCCGGCTGGTATCACCCGCACTTCGAGCGCCGCGCGGCGGACAACCTCTCGTGGGCCCTGCTGCTGGAGGCCCGGGGCCGCGACGACGAGGCCGGCCGGATCCTCCGCTTCGTGGAGGACACCTTCGCGGACGGCGACCTGCTGGACACCAGCCAGCGCTCGAACCCCTTCTACTTCCGGCTCCGTGCCGACGAGCGAGCGGGTGTCGCCCCGCCGACGGTGTTCCCGCTGAAGACCCTGCTCGTCCAGGCCCGCGCGGCGCGGGCCATCCCGGAGCGGTGCGATGCTCTCGACCGGGTCCCCGCGGACCGCTGGCCACCGGGGACGCTCGGCGAGGAGGCCCCACGGGAAGCCACCGTCGACGAGGTGGGAGAGCTCCTCCTGGCCCTCGACGCGTGCGGGGAGGACGCCCGGGCCCGAACGCTCGCCGGTGTGGTGGTCGAGCGCTGGAGCCGCGAGCCGCTGCCGCCGTCCGGCCTGCGCCCCCAGCGCCTGAACCGGCTGGCCGCGGGGCTGTGCGAGGTGGGCTCGGAGGCCTGCGGCCGCGCCGTGGCCGCCGTAGCGGATCTCCCGCTGGACCTGGATCAGGCCCCTCCGTTCGCGGCGCTGGCCGGGGAGGCGTCCCCGTGAGCGCGGTCTCGAGGGTCGACATCCGGCTCCGACCGGGTGATACGGTCACGATCGAGCGGGTCTCCGGCTGGCTGGAGGCGCCGCTCGTCCGCACCGTCCCGCCGGCCGATCCGGCGGGCGCCGCCGTCCGGTTCCTCGGCCCGCTCGGGGCCGGCTTCCTGGTCTTCTCGGGCCTCCTCTCCCTGGCCCTGGGCCTCCGTCGCAGGGACGCCGCATGATCCGCCACCTCCGCAGGTTGCTCGGCCGCCCGGTCCGGGTCGCCCTCGTCGGCCGCTCCGGCAGCGGCAAGACGACCCTCGTCGAGGCCCTCACCGCCGAGCTGACCCGCCGCGGCGTCCGCGTGGGCACCATGAAGCACACCCACCACCGGAACTGCCCGGTGGACCAGCCCGGCAAGGACACGTGGCGCCACCGCCAGGCCGGCGCCGAGACGGTCATCCTGGCGGCCGCCGACCAGGTGGCCTGGTTCCACGCGCGGCCCGTGGACTGGCCGCCCGCGAAGCCGCCCGCGCGCCTGCTCATCGGCCTCGACGTCCTCCTGGTGGAGGGCTTCAAGGAGGCCGACTGCCGCATCGTCACCCTGGGCGAGGTGGACACGAGGTACGACCCGTGGCTCCGCCTCCCGCGCCGGTGCGCGGAGGACTCCGAGGTCGTGGCCTCGGTCGCCGACCGCATCCAGCGCGCCGTCCGACTCCCGTCGCTCCTGACCGGGCTGCCGCTGTCCCCGGGGGCCGACGTGTCCTGAGCCGCGCGGGCGCCCCTCCGCCGGCGTTTACGGGATCTTTACGGGCGGCGCGCCAAGGTTTGCACATTCCTCATGCGCCGGCCGCTACGGTCGGCGGTGTGGTTGGCTCCGCCCCCCGCCCCTTCTCCCACCGGGCCCGCGCCAAGGCGCCGACCTCGGTCGACACCTCCCCGAAGGGCCTCCTGAACCGACGCCTGGTCGGCCAGGTGCTCGCCCGCCTGCTCGTGGTGCTCGCCGTGGCGATGCTCGCCTCCGTACCGTGGGGCCTGGCGGTGTCCGAGATCCGTGCCGTAGAGGGCCTGGTGCTCGCCGCCTCCCTGGCCCTGGTCCTCGCGGTGGCCCTCGGCCTCTACGGACGCGGCGCGCCCCCGTTGGTTCATGACGGAGCCGGGCGTGGGCTACCGGCTGCTGTCGGACGACTGAGTGCCCCGCGGCCCCTGCACGCCGAGAAAAGGCCTTGAACCGCACTCTGATTGTGCGACCTTTCGGGACGAACCCTGCCACACACACAGGAGAGGAACATGCTTCGGAACGAGCTCCGACGCGCGATCGTGATCACGGTGGTCCTGCTCGCCTCGTCGCTCACGGTCGTCGCCTGCGAGAAGACGGACGTGGTGGAGAGTGGCACCTACGAGGGCACCGTCGTCAATGTGGAGGCCGACAAGGACGAGATCTACGTCGAGTCCGACGGCAAGAAGCTCGAGCTGTACTTCACCGACCAGACCGAGCTGATGAAGGGCGAGGAGAAGGCCGAGTTCTCCGCCTTGGAGACGGGCCAGCAGGTGAAGGTCACGGTGGAGAAGAAGGGCAAGCGCCTCGACCCGAAGAAGGTCGTCATCCTGGAGTAGCCCGATGCCCCAGCTGCCCGACTTCTGGCGCGTGGAGGTCTTCCACCCGCTCACGGTGCACGCCCCGCTGGCGCTGCTCGTCTTCGGGACGCTGTGCCGGATCGCCGGGCAGCTCGTGAGCGGAGACGGCCGGCTCGGCTTCCTGACGCCGGCCGGTCGCCTCCTGCTCGGAGTGGGCGCCGTCGCCGCCTGGGCCGCCATCTGGACCGGCTCCCTGGCCGACGGCGAGGTGGGGCGCACGCTGTGCGATCCCACCGTGGCCAAGACCCACGAGAACGTCGCGTGGGGCGTGGCCATCACGTTCTCCTGCGCCCTCCCCGCCGACCTGGCCCTGGCGATCCTGAAGGGGGCCGACCGGCTGCGGCGCGGCCTCGTGACGCTGGTGCTGCTCGCCTACCTCGGCGGCGCGGGCGCGCTCGGCTACGCGGGGCACCTGGGCGCGACGCTCGTCTACCAGCAGGGCGCCGCCGTGTATCATCCCACCGACGCGTGCACCGAGTTCGAGTAGGGCGCGCGCCGGGAGGTCCATGCCCCACGACAAGCGGATCTACGTCGCCTACACCGGCGGCACCATCGGGATGCGGCGGAACGCCCGCGGCCAGTTCGAGCCGGCGCCCGGCTTCCTCGAGGAGCGCATGCGGGCCATCCCGGAGCTGTCCGACCCGCGGATGCCCGCGTGGGTCGTCGGGGAGTACCGGCCGCTGCTGGACTCCTCGAACACGGCCCCGGCGGACTGGGTCCGCATCGCGCGGGACATCGAGGCGCGCTACGAGGACTACGACGGCTTCCTCGTGATCCACGGCACGGACACCATGGCCTTCACGGCGTCGGCCCTGGCCTTCCTCCTCGAGAACCTGCGCAAGCCGGTGGTCCTGACCGGCTCGCAGATCCCCCTGGGCGAGCTCCGGACCGACGCCCGCGAGAATCTCATCACGTCCATGCTCCTGGCGGCCCACGAGCCGGCGATCCCCGAGGTGACGGTCTACTTCGGCGATCGCCTGCTCCGCGGCTGCCGGGCGACCAAGGTGGACGCGGAGGGCTTCGGAGCCTTCGACTCGCCCAACCTGCCGCCCCTGGCCACCCTGGGCCTGGACGTGGAGGTCGAGCGGGATCTGGTCCGTCGCCCGGCCGAGGACGGCGCGCCCCTGCGGGTGCAGGAGGTGGGCGAGCCCCTGGTGGCCGCCATCCGCCTCTTTCCGGGGATCTCCGGGCGCATGGTGTCGGCGCTCTGCCGGCCGCCCCTGGAAGGCCTCGTCATCGAGGGCTACGGCGTCGGCAACGGCCCCGACCGGGACCGCGGCTTCATCGACGCCCTGCGCGACGCCCGCGACCGCGGGGTCGTCATCGTGGACGTGAGCCAGTGCCTCCGGGGCCGCGTCGACCTGGACGACTACGCGAGCGGCGCGGGCCTTGCGGCCGCTGGGGTGCTCAGCGGATACGACATGACGCCCGAGGCCGCGCTGGCCAAGCTCTTCTACCTCCTCGGGAAGCACGACGATCCCGAGCGCGTCGCCGCGCAGATGCAGGAGAGCCTCCGAGGAGAGCTCACCCGCCCCGCGTGATCCCGCCCAGCCGCCTCGCGGCCACGTGGGCGAAGTAGGCGAGCCAGAAGACGATCCCGGCGAACTTCACGAAGTCCTCGAACACCACGCCCACCGGCCCGTACGGGATGAGCACGTCGGCCACGACCGACGTCCCGAGCAGCCCGACGGCGATGGCGAGCAGGAGGTAGTCCGTCTCCAGGACCGCGCGGAGGTTCCAGCCCAGGAACGCCAGGCCGAGCAGCCCGTACAGCGCGTAGGTCACGGGCTGCGGGAGGCCGAGATACCAGGGCAGGACCACCTCGTGGATCGTCAGGGTGTCGTCAGCGAGGAGGACGAGCGACAGGGCGCCGCCGCCCAGGAGCAGCCTGGCCACCGGGACCTCCGAGTCCACGCGGCGCAGCAGGAGCCCGCCGAAGATCGCGATCCCCGCGCAGGCCGCCCAGGCCGCCAGCCCGGCGTAGGACAGCAGGCCCGTGTACCAGGCCGCGTCGAGGATCTGGCTCGGATCCCTCGTCAGCTCCGAGACCTCCCGGCCGCTGACCCCGGCGAGCGCCAGCGTGGCCCCCATCCCCAGGAGGCTGGTCGCGGTCGCCACCATCCACGCCGCCCGCGTCCGCCGGATCTGCTCCGCGACGGGGCGATGTGCCGGTGACACCACCGGTCGAACCTGCACCATGCCCTGATGCTAGCACTGCCGCCGCCAGCCGTCCTGGCCGGAGCGCCTTTCCCGTTCGAATCCGCCTCCGACGTCGCGCCATGAGGTCTACATCCCGGCGGCCCCGTAGGCTACGCTCTCCACCCGGCCGGGAGGACGCCGTGCACTTCGACGAGGTCATCCGGGCGCTGCAGGACGCCCCCGACGACACCGTGACCATCCCGCCGGACTGGGCCCAGGGCCGCGCCGGCTTCGGGGGGCTGCTCGTGGCCCTGGTCCACGAGGGCATGCGGGCGCGCCTCGCCGACGACCGGCCGCTGCGCTCCCTGGCCGTGTCGTTCGTGGGGCCGGCGACCCCGGGTGTTCCCCTGGAGGTCCGCGTCGAGGTGCTGCGCCAGGGCGGGACCGTGACCCACGTCGAGGGTCGCGCGGTCCAGGGCGGGGAGACCGTCTCCGTGGTCCTCGGCGCGTTCGGTGCGGCGCGGGAGTCGCAGGTCCTCACGGAGCCCGAGGCGGCGCCGGACCTGCCGGGCCCGGACGAGGCCGCCGAGCTCCCGATCGTCGCGGGCGTGACCCCCGCGTTCGCTCAGCACGTCGATCTGCGCGTCACCCTGGGCGACCTGCCGTTCACGGGCTCCGCCGAGCGCCGCCTGGGCGGCTGGGTCCGCTTCCGCGAGCCTCCGGCCGCCATGACCGACGCCCACCTCGTCGCCCTGGTGGACGCCTGGCCGCCCACGGTCCTCCCGCAGCTACGGGGACCGGCGCCCTCCAGCAGCCTCTCCTGGACCCTCGGCATGGTCCATCCGCGCCCCGTGCTCCCGCCCGACGGCTGGCTCCTGTACGAGGCCGTCGTGGACCAGGCCCGGGACGGCTACGGCCACACGGAGGCCGCCGTCTGGAGTCCGGAGGGTGATCTCCTTGCCCTCAGCCGCCAGACGGTGACCGTCTTCGGCTGATCCGGCCCCCGGCTACAAGCCACGACCCCGCCGGTGTCGTCACCCACGTGCAGCGGCGGTAGCCTGCTCCCGCACCCCATCACAGAGGAGGCGCCATGGGCCGCATCTACGGCTATTACGACGCCTGGAAGGGTCAGCCCGTGCAGTGCACCTGCGGCTGGGAGGGGATCCTGGACTCCGACGGGATGGAGCTCTTCGGTCACCTGATGGCCTACGAGTGCCCGGAGTGCGAGGACACCCTGGCGACCGTCTCCTATCCCACCCGGATGGACATCGAGATCGCCGCCGCCCGCGGCATTCCCGAGGCGCAGAAGCAGCTCGACAGCATCCTGGCGAGGGAGCGCGAGCGCGAGGAGGCCGAGGCGACCGCCGACCGCGACGGCTTGTTCTACGGCCGGCTGGAGAGCGCGCAGGACCTCCCCGACCTGCTCGGCGGCCCCCACACCTTCTTCTGGCGCTTCGCCCGCAGTGACGTCGCCGAGATCGGCTGCGGCGAGCGGGTCCTGTGGCGCGAGCGCTCCTGCTTCGAGGACTGGCGCCGCTTCAACGAGGTGAAGGACCTCCTGAAGGAGCGCTACGGCAGCGGCTTCCTGCGCCTCGAGTGCAGCGTCGGAAACGAGGGCTATCTCCTGGGCGACGACCTGAGCGCGAAGCTGGAGCACCAGTAGCCGTGGTCCCCGGCGGCTCATCTGCCCGGCGGAGCGCGGGAGCCGCCCCGTGCCCGCACGAGATCAACTCAGCGGCTCCGTCCCGGCGGCGAGCAGCTCCACGTATGGGCCGTAGGAGAACATGCGGCCTCGCTGACGCCCCGTGACCTCGCGGACCATGTCGATGTCGCCCATGGCCTTGAACACCGCCGAGACGGTCGGCTCGGAGAGGCCGCTCTCCCGGGCGGCCCGACCGATCGAGATGATGGGGTGCCTCTGCAGGACGTCGTGGATCTGGAGCGCGGAGCCTGCCCGACGGCCCGTGCTCTCCTGGAGCCGTCGCCGGTCTTGCGCGAAGAGGGACAAGAGGGCCCTGGCGCTGTCGACCGCCTGTCGGGCCGTCGTCGTGGTGGCCTCCAGGAAGAAGCGGAGCCACTCCTCCCACTCCCCGTGGGTGCGCACCCGCTGGAGCCGCTCGTAATAGGCCTCCCGATGTTCCTTGAAGTACAGCGAGAGGTAGAGGATCGGCTCGTGGAGCGCCTCCTCGGCGCACAACAGGAAGGTGATGAGGAGGCGGCCCAGCCGACCATTCCCGTCCAGGAACGGATGGATGGTCTCGAACTGGGCGTGGGCCAGGGCCGCCTTGATCAGCAGCGGCGTCCGCTGCGGCTGGTCGTGGAGGAACTTCTCGAACGGGTCGAGGCAGCCCATCAGCTCGTGGACCGGGGGTGGCACGTAGAGGGCGTTTCCCGGCCGGGTGCCGCCGAGCCAGTTCTGCGTCCTGCGGAAGTCCCCGGGCGTCTTGTCACTCCCCCGACCTCCAGCGAGGAGGATGCCGTGGATCTCCCTCAACAGCCGCAAGGACAACGGGAAGCCGGCGCGGAGGCGCTGCAACCCGTGGTCCATGGCCGCGACGTAGTTGCTGACCTCCGTCACGTCGTCGAAGGGGACGCCCGGGACCCCGTCGACCTCGTGCATCAGCAGGTCGGACATCGAGGACTGCGTGCCCTCGATCTGCGAGGACAGGACGGCCTCCTTGCGCACGTACATGTACACGAAGAGGGATACGTCCGGGAGGATGGCGGTGAGGCCGTCCAGGCGTCCGAGCGCGCGGTTGGCGCGCTCCATCAGGTCGTGATCCTCCGGAGTGAGCTCGAGAGCCGGCTCGGGCGGCAGCGGGTCGGGCACGAAGGCCCGGACCTCCTCTCCGCCCGCGGAGGTGACATGATATCGGCCTGTTCGGGAGCGGGTCACCATGGGTCGGGACGCTATCAAGACTTCTTTGCTCGGACCACCTCTAACGAAACGTTTGGCCTGAAATGTTTGCTAACAGCCCCTCCGGGCGTGCGTGGCCCTGCCCCGCTCATCGGCTCCCCAGAGCGCCCGAGGAGCCGGGGCTCGGGTGCCTTCGTGCCTCACGGCTAGAGCAAGTACGTCCACTCGAGCGCGTGATGGGAGAGGAGCCAGCTGGGCAGGGGGCCGCCGCTGCTCCTAGAAGTAGTCCGGCTCGTGGCCCGGCTTCCATTTGATGTTGCAGCCCATCGAGGGGACCTGGTCCTCGGGGGCGGGGGTGCCGGCGAGGAGGGCGTCGATGGCGGCGGCCAGGGCGTGGCCGTCGACCGGCTCGTGGTTGCCGGGGCGCGAGGTGTCGAACTGGCCCCGGTAGACCAGCTTCCGATCGCCGTCGAAGAGGTAGAAGTCCGGCGTGCACGCGGCGCGGTAGGCCTTGGCGACCGCCTGGGTCTGGTCGAAGAGGTAGGGGAACGGCCAGCCGTGGGCGGCCTTCATGTCGGCCATCTTCGGGGGGCTGTCCGCCGGGTAGCGCTCGGCGTCGTTGGCGTTGATGGCCACGAAGGCCACGCCCCGGTCCTGGTAGCGCCGCGCGAAGTCGCCGAGGGCGTCGGCGATGTGGAGCACATAGGGGCAGTGGTTGCAGATGAACATCACCACCACGGCCTTCGCGTCGTCGAAGTCGGAGAGCGTGACGTCGCGGCCCTCCGGGTCCGGCAGGGTGAAGTCCGGGGCCTTCGTGCCCAGGTCGAGCATCGTGGACGGGGTGACGGCCATGGGGGCTCCTGGGGTGGCGGGAGGTCGGAGCGGGGCGCCGGGGCGGACCCGACGCCCCTCGGGTGGTCTACTTCGGGGGCAGGCGGATGGCGCCGTCGAGGCGGATGACCTCGCCGTTGAGCATCGGGTTGGTCACGATGGCCTCGACGAGGCGCGCGTACTCCTCGGGCTTGCCGAGGCGCGACGGGAACGGCACCTGCTGGCCCAGGGCCTCCTGCACGTTGGCGGGCAGGCCCTGCATCATCGGGGTCAGGAACAGGCCCGGCGCGATGGTGCAGACGCGGATGCCCGAGCGCGCCAGGTCGCGGGCGATGGGCAGGGTCATGCCCACGACGCCGCCCTTCGAGGCCGAGTAGGCGGCCTGGCCGATCTGGCCCTCGAAGGCCGCGACGCTGGCGGTGTTCACGATGACGCCGCGCTCGCCGTCGGCGTTCGGCTCGCCCTCGGCCATCCGGGCGGCCGCAAGGCGGATGACGTTGAACGTGCCGATGGTGTTGACCGTGACCACCTTCGCGAAGGCGTCCAGGGAGTGCGGGCCCTTCTTGCCCACGGTCTTCATGCCGATGGCGATGCCGGCGCAGTTCACGACCGTGTTCACGGGGCCGAAGTTCGAGGCGACGGCGTTCAGGGCCGCCTCCACGTCCTCCTCGGAGGTGACGTCGGTGGGCTGGAAGACGACGTTCTCGCCGAGCTCGGCCGCGACGGCCTCGCCGTTGGAGCCCTTCAAGTCGGCGATGACGACCTTCGCGCCCTTCGACGACAGCCAGGTGGCCGTGGCGCGGCCCAACCCGGAGGCGCCGCCGGTGACCAGCGCGTGGATGGTTCCGATCTCCATGGGGTTCTCTCCTCGTGTGAGGTGTGTGGGGCGGGCGGAAGTGTAGTCCAGCGCCGGCACGCGTGCATCCCTCATCCGACGCCTGTTCCGAGGCCTCCTCACGCGCGCGTTGCGGCTCCCCCCGCGGGCTGCTAGCGTCCCGGCGACATGCCAGGAGGGACCCCATGGACCCGTCCGCCCGCCGAGCCACCCTGACGCCCATCCTCCTCGCGCTCGCGCTCGGGGTGATCCCCGGCTGCGTCGACCACGAGCAGAAGGCTCGGGAACAGCTGGAGTCCGAGGGCTACTCGAACGTCGAGCTGGAGCCCAAGGAGGGGCCCGGGAACAGCTTCACGGTCCGGGCCGACAAGGACGGCGCCACCTGCGACGGCACGGTCACGGTCACGGCCATGCCGGGAAGCTCCGCCGCGACGGTGAGCACGGACGTGGCCTGCGAGTCCCCGGACAACGAGCAGCCGCAGGAGGCGGAGGAGGCCGAGGAGGTGGATCCCCTGGCCGAGCCGCGCGCCGCCTGCGAGGAGGAGCCGCAGGCCTGCGTGGAGCTCGGCGTGAAGCTCGTGGAGGGCCCGCCAGCAACCCGCGACGCCGAGGAGGCCCGGAAGGTCCACGGGAGGGCCTGCGAGGCCGGGATCCTGGAGGCCTGCGCCCACCTGGGGCTGCTGCACCTGCGCGGCCTGGGCGGCGAGCAGAGCGAGGAGGAGGCCGAGGCCCTGTTCACCAAGGCCTGCGACGGCGGGAACATGCTCGGGTGCGCCCGCCTGGGGCGGCTCCGGTACATCAACCGGCAGGGCCGCGAGGCCCGCAAGCTGCTCCGGAAGGCCTGCGAGGGCGGCAGCGTGGTGGGCTGCGCCGGGCTGGGCATGGTCCTGCGCGAGGGCATCGGCGGAAAGCAGGACCTGGAGGAGGCCAAGCGCCTGTTCCAGGACGCCTGCGACGCCGGGGACATGGGCGCCTGCGGGAACCTGGGCGTCATGTACACGAAGGGCGAGGGCGGCGTGCAGAGCGACGAGCGCGCCCGGGAGGCCCTGAAGAAGGCCTGCGACGGGGGCGTGACCGCCGCCTGCTCCAACCTGCGCAAGCTGGACCGGTAGCTACCTCCCCAGCTCGAAGGACAGGGCGTCCTCCAGGTCGCGGAAGGCCCAGCGGTGCCCTCGCTCCAGCAGGCGCTTCGGCAGGATGCGGGCCCCGTCCAGGAGGAGGTGCTGGCCCATCTCGCCCAGGGCGAGGCGGACGGCCGCCCCCGGGACCGGCAGGAAGGCCGGCCGGTGGAGGACCCGCGCCAGGGTGCGCGTGAAGTGGGCGTTGGTGACGGGCTCCGGGGAGACCGCGTTCACGGGGCCGGACAGGCCGTCGTCCCGGATGGCGCGGTGGATGACGCCGATCAGGTCGTCCAGGGCGATCCACGGCATGCCCTGCCGCCCGGACCCCATGCGCCCGCCGAGGCCCAGCCGGAAGGGCGTGAGCATCTGGGTCAACGCGCCGCCCCGCGCCGTGACGACCATCCCGATGCGCAGGTTCACGACGCGGACGCCGGCCTCGGCCGCCGGGGTCGTCCCCGCCTCCCAGGCTCGGCAGACCTCGGCGAGGAAGCCCTCGCCGGGCGGGCTGTCCTCGTCCACGACCTCGTCGGGGCGATCGCCGTAGTAGTCGGCCCCGGACGCGGAGACGAGCACCCTCGGCTTGCGCTCCAGCTTCGCCAGCGCCTCGGCCAGCAGCCGCGTCCCCTCGCGCCGACTCTCCATGATCCGCCGCTTCTTCTCCTCGGTCCAGCGACCGAAGATGGGCTCCCCGGCGAGGTGGACGACCGCGTCGACGCCCTCCAGCGCCGAGGCGTCCACCTCCCCGCCGGACGGGAGCCAGTGGATGTCGGTGGTCCCCGGCTCCGGATCGCCGCGCACGAGGCGGTCGACCCGGTGGCCTCCCGCGGTGAGGAACGCGCACAGCGCCTCGCCCACCATGCCCGACGCACCGGTCACCGCCACCCGCCAGGGGCCCTGTCCCTCCGCCTCCGCGTGGCGATCCAGGTCCACCTGCGTCCTCCGGTGCCGATAGCGGAAGGTGCGGTTCAGGCGGTCCGCGACGGCGCCGCCCATGGTCGTGCGTCCCACGGCGCCCAGGGGCAGGCGGTAGTGGACGTCGTCCTCCAGGGTGCTGCTCCCGTTCCCGTCCGGGAGGAAGTGGTGCTCGTGCACCCACTCCGCGAAAGGGCCCTTCTCCTGCACGTCTCGGAAGCCGCGACCCGGCGCGCGACCCTCGTGCCTCGCCACCCACCGGAACCGCAGCGGCCCGAGGCCCATCTGCAGGGTCAGCCGCGCGCCGTCCGCGATGGGCTCCGCGTCGGAGGGGGCCTCGTGGCAGACGACCTCCACGCGCTCCCACGGCGGCAGCAGGCGCTCGAAGGCGCCGGGCCGGGCGTGCCACGCGTCCACCACTCCCGCGGAATGCTCGAGCCGCGTGCGCCGAACGTAGTCGCTCATGGGGGGCTCCATGCCGCGCGTCACGACCGGCCGGACCGCTCCGGCCGGCGCGACATCCGCAGCTTCCTGCGCGCAGCCTCGGAGCCCTCGTAGCGCACCTCGCCGTGCACCGGGCGCTCCGGGCCCCACGCGCGATCGAATCGTCTGGGGATCCAGTCGATCCCATTGTACGAGCTCGGGTCCCGCCCATCGAGTGTGCGGTCGTCGAGGTGGACCATTCCCTCCAGGGCCCGCGACTCCGGGGTCATCCGCGGCGGCGCGGGGCCAGCAGGAGGCCCAGGCCCAGGCCCAGGATGGCCCCTGCGGCGTGACCGATGAAGCTCACCTGGGGCGTCAGGACGTCGAAGGCCGTCTGGAGCCCCAGCATCGCCAGGAGCAGGAGCAGGTCCCGGCCGGCGACGGGCGTCCGCTGGAGGCGCCAACGCAGCCCCAGCACGGCCAGGATCGCGCCCAGCAACGCCATCACGCCGCCCGAGGCGCCCACGATGAGGTGCGTGCCCGTTCCGCGCCAGGTCGCCACGAGGGTGATGAGCGCCATGGAGGCCGGCGCGGCGATCGCGTACAGGATCGCGAAGCGGAGCGTGCCCAGGACCCGCTCCAGGTAGCGGCCGAAGAACCACAGGGCCACCATGTTCATGAGCAGGTGGCCCACGCCGAAGTGCAGGAAGGCCGAGGTCACGACGCGCCACCACTCGCCCTCCAGGAGGTCCGCCGGGGCGAGCAGGGCGCCCATGGCGAAGAGGTTCGCCGCGTCCTGGGCGCCGCCGGGAAGCTCCGCCACGAAGACGGCGACGTTCGCGACGATCAGCGCCCAGGTGGCGCGGGGCCGGGGGCCGACCGGCGGATCCGTCAGGGAGCCGTAGGTCAACAGCTCGCGGGTCTCGCCCTCCACGTGCCGCAGGGCCTCGAGCGCGGCCTCGGGCAGTTCCTCGTCGGCCACCGGGCGAACCGGGGAGTCCAGTCGTCGGGCCGCCGCGGGGCGGACCATGGGGTGGCCGCGCTCGGCCAGGGGATGCAGCAGCTCTCGGGCCTCCTCGGAGCGTCCGGCGGCCTGTAGCGCCGTGGCGCGCCAGTACGCGTCGGCGTCCGGGGTCCGGTCCCGCCCGGGGTGGGCGAGGAGGGACTCCACCAGCCGGACCCGCCCCGCGAACGCAGCGGCCACGAGCCGGGCCCTGGTCAGCCAGCGGGCCCCGAGGGAGCCGGCGAGGGGCTCCACGCGCTCGGCGTGCACTGCCAGCATCTCCTCGACGCGGCCGGTCTCGCCGAGCGCCCGGACGTAGCTCGGCAGGACGTTGGGATCCCGGAGGAGCGCCTCCCGCTTCGGGTGGGTGTCCACCAGGAGGATGAGCTCCTCCCAGCGGCCCTCCATGCGGCAGAGCTGGAGGGTCGCCTCGCGCGACAGGGGGCCGTCCTCGTCGCGGAGCGCCTGCAGGATGCGGCGGCCGCCGTCCCGATCCCCGGCCGCGATGCGGGCGTTGGCCTCGAGCACGCGGGGGATCTCCCGCCAGCCGTCCATCGGGTGGAGCCAGGCGGTGATCCGCGCCACCTTCGCGGCGGCGTCGAAGCGCTGCCGGCCGGCCAGGCGCGTCACGGCCCGGCGGCCCAGGATGGGCGCGAGGACCAGGGGCGTCCACAGCACGGCGGCGATCCAGCCGGCGTGGCCCGGGGCCACGAGCCAGCCGACCACGAGGGCCGCGAGCACCAGGCCGTGCACGACGAGCCAGCCGGGGAAGCGGAGGCGGTGCACGCGGAGGATCATGCCGATGGCGAGGACGCACTCGGCCCCGATGATCCAGGCCAGGACCTCGCTCAGGCCCACGGGCACCTCCCCCGGCGGGCCCCGGTCGTCAGCGCGCCTGCTCGGTCTCGGTGAGGGACGTCAGCTCCGTGGGATCGTCGGGGAGGCCGTATCGGGCGTTCCACCAGCCGAGGGCGGGCGGCACCGAGGCGAGCACGGCACCCGCGAGGGCCGCGCCCGCGATCACGTCGACGACGTAATGATACCGCAGGTAGACCGTGCTGAAGACCAGCAGCGTGACGACGGGCAGCAGGCCCCAGAAGGCGGGGCGCACCTTGCGCCAGGCCAGGCCCAGCACGATGAGGGACACCGCCGTGTGCCCGGAGGGGAAGGCGTCCAGCTTGATGCGCTCCGCCGCGTGGATGGCCTCGCGGATGCGGTCGGCGAACAGGAGCCCCCGGAGCTCCGTGGTGTAGGGCAGCAGGTCGGCGCCGCGGGCGGTCTCGACGAAGACGTAGGGGCTGCGCGCCGGCACCAGCATGTAGATGAAGTACGAGGCGAAGATGCCCACGAGGAGCGTCGTGGCCACCTCCTCCACGTCGGCATAGCGGGCGGCGACCACCAGCGGGATCACCACGGCGAAGGGCAGGAAGTAGTACGAGGCGTAGGACAGCGTCAGGATTTCGGTGAGCAGGGGGTGGTAGAGCTGCTCGATCCAGAGCTGGGGGTTCACGCCGAACAGCCACTCGTCCAGCTGGATGAGGGCCACGTCCATGCGCCGCGGGTTCACGTGGGGCACCACGGCGCCCAGGTGCGTGAAGGCCGCGGGCACGACCAGGATGGCCAGGCCGATGCGCAGGGCGGACTGCTGGCGCCCGGGCAGGCGCATGCCCCAGAGGAGGACGCTCGCGGAGCCGACCAGAAAGGCCAGGTGGGTGCCCAGCACGACGCGCCCCTGCGGGATGGCCTCGTAGGAGACCATGATGACGAGGCTGAGGGTGACCCAGTATCCGACGAGGGAGGCCTCGCTCAGGTACAGCGGTCGGCGTGCGGTGGACGAGAACATGGCGTGCTTCGTTCCGACGGGGTCCGTGGGGCTGCGTGGGCGCCCATGGGCCTGGCAGCCTCGACAAGTGGGTCCGATGTCGGGATCGGTCAACCCGGCGCTCGCGGTCTGGCGCCGGAGACGTCCCAAGCTCGATCCGTATTCGATTCCCTACCGCAGAACGCGTTCCTTTGCTCGGTTCTTGTAGGGGCGCCGAGCCCTCGCTACAACGCGGTGGGCGTCGCGGCCCCGGGGAGGGAGGCTTCGAGATGCAGGCGAGAAGCGCGATGAACGTGTTCATGGCCCTGGCGCTCCTCCTGGGGGCTCCGGGCTCGGTCGCCTGTGATGACGATGGCGCCTCGGATCCGGCCGGCCCCGACGCCGATCACGGGGACGCCGACGCCGGGCGGGAGGGAGACGCCGACGTGGCGACCGGGCCCGGCCCGCTGGCCTTCCCGGACGACTTCCTGTTCGGCGTCGCGACGGCCGGCTTCCAGGTGGACATGGGCTGCCCCACGCTCCCGGCCGAGCAGTGCCGGGACCAGGCGTCGGACTGGTACGCGTACGTCACCTCCGAGGCGATGCAGCAGGAGTCCGTCACCCACCTGGCCGGCGATCTCGTCTCGAAGGGGCCGGGCCACTGGGAGATGTACGAGGTGGACCCGGACCACCCGGACAAGACCCGCGTCCCGCGCGGCCACGTGGAGACCTACCGCGGCATCGCCGGGTCGCGGGCCATCTCCCTGGAGCTGCAGGAGCGCTATCCCGCTCCGGAGGAGGAGCAGTGAGGCCGCGGCTCGTGCTCCTGGACGTCGTGGGGACGCTCATGACCGTGCGCGGCGGGATCGGCGGAGCCTACGCCGAGCGCGCCGCCCGCCACGGGGTCCGGGTCGACGGCGCCGCGCTGGACGACGCCTTCGCGGCGGCCGTGGCCGAGACGGGCTGGCCGACCGACCCGGGTCGGGCCTGGTGGCGCCGGGTCGTCGGGTCGGCGTTCGAGCGCGTCGGGGCCCGGATCGCCTTCGACGACTTCGAGGCGTTCTTCGACGACCTCTTCGCGTGGTTCGCGACGGCGGAGCCCTGGCACGTCTACCCGGACACGCGCCCCGCCCTCGAGTCCCTGCGCGCCGAGGGGGTCCGCCTGGGCGTCGCGAGCAACTTCGACCGCCGCCTGCCCGCCGTGCTGGAGGCGACCGGCCTCGCGGGCTTCTTCGACGGCGTGACCCTCCCGGCGGACGCGGGCGCGGGGAAGCCGGACCCGGCGTTGTTCGAGCGCGCCCTGGCGCTGCACGGGGTCCGGGCGGACGAGGCCTGGCACGTGGGGGATCACGCGGAGTTGGACGTCGCCGGCGCGGAGGCCGCGGGGCTGACGGGCGTCCTGGTGGATCGGGAGGCCGGCGTGGACCTCCTCGCGATCGCCGCCAGCGTGCGGAGGGCGCGTCGCGAGTGTCCGCAGGACGAGGCGGGCCGGTGAGACCGTCCGGCTACTTCCGGGGCTCGGGGCAGCGGAGGCCCACGAGGGCGTCGACGAACGGCTCCCGGCCCTGCCCGGGCGGACCGGCGTGGAAGGCCAGGAACGTCCGGTCGGCGTCCGGGCAGTAGAACCAGGTCATGAGGACGCGCACCGGGTTGCCGGTCTTGTCCATGCCCTGGCCCACGTACACCTCGCGCTGGGCGCCGCCGGGGCCTTCCTTCGAGACAGGCTTCGACCCCAGGTGGACGTCCTCGAGGCCGAACTCGGCGCGCGCGGACTGGGCGCGGAGGGCCGGCGTCTCCTTCAGGGTCTCGGCGGTCCGCCGGCCCGGGGTCCCCGGCGCCAGGTCGAATACGCCCTCCTGACCGCCCTCCCACACCTGGGTGATCTCCTCGTCCGCCTTCTTGAAGCCCTCCGGCGCGTCGAAGACGGGGAAGATCGGCTCGGGCGCGTCCCCGGCGGCGAGCGGGGCGCAGCCCGCCGTCCCCAGGATCCGCTCGTGCAGGGCCATCAGGGGATCGCGCGGGAGGTCCACGAACGTCGTGAGCTGATAGGCCAGCCCGGACTCGGGGCATCGCCACAGGCTGAACGCCACCCGCTTCCGGGCGTCGTCGGCCTCCAGGTACGAGACGAACGAGGGCCTGCCGTCCACCTGCACCGAATGTCGCTCCTCCTCTCGGAGCGGAGCGTCCCCGGTCAGCGCCTCGACCACCTCGTCCGCGGTCAGACCGGCGCTCGGGTTCCAGCGGATCTCCAGGTACCGGCCGCTGCCCCCGGGCGCGGTCAGCGTGACGTGGCCCGGCACGCCGTCGGCCTGCACGTCCTCCTCCGCCCACTGCGGCAGGCCGACGCGGAGCCCGGGCACCTCCCAGCCCTTCAGGGGCACGGCCGCCGCGTCGAAGCGGCCGGAGACGTACCACCAGATGCCGGCCCCGGCGGCCAGGAAGGCGAGGACCAGGCCGAGGGCCACGAGGAGCAGGCGGGAGCCGGTGCGATCACGGTGGGCTGGCTGACTCATGGCCGGAACGGTATCCGTTTTTCCTCAGTCCGAGAACCCGACGAGGAGGTAGGCCGCGGGCGCGCCGCCGAAGCCCACGTCCGCGGTGCCCGCGGCGGCGAAGTGGAGCGTCCGGTCGCCGTGGTACGACGTGCCGAGGACGGCGGTCAGGGCGGGTCGATCCCACAGCCCCGGCGAGACCCCCATCCGCACGGTGGCGTCCAGGCTCCACGAGGGCCGCGGAGCCACGTCCACGTGCAGCGAGCCTCCCCAGGCCGGCTCCCCCAGGACGGGGCTCGCGCCCACGTCGCCGGATACCGCCAGGGAGAACGGAGCGTCCGGGCCCGGGCCCACCAGCCCGAGCTTGCCTCCGATCAGGATGCCGAAGGTGGGCACGTGGAAGGCGAACTGCGCCTCCGAGCGGCCTCCCAGGCCGTGGCGCGCCCAGCCCAGGACGTGGGGCAGGGGGCGGAGGTGGAGGTCCGGGTCGTGAGCCTGCGTCCCGCCGCCGTCCGGCTCCAGGCGCGTGTCCGGGGCCAGCGGGAGGCTCACGGCGCCAGCGAAGCCGGTCACGGTGCGCCCCTTCCGGACGATGCCCGCGTCCTGCAGGAGCGGGATCGGGGCGCAACCCGCCAGGGTGGCCAGGCCCAGCGCGACCATCAGGTGGGAGGCGGCCCGGTCCTGCCAGTACGAGACCGTCATGTCGCCGGGTGTACCACGGTCCCGGCGCTCTGGCGGGTTTCTACAGCACGAGTCGGGGATCCGCCCTCCGACTCGTCCGTGGGGGGGCGGGCCCCGGGCGAGGCCCGCCCCCGACGAGGCTACTCACCCGGGAGCCGCACGTCACCGTCGATGGTGTTCGCGGTCGTGGGGTCGGCCGGGTCGATGGTGGCGCCGTCCTCCACGTAGAGCTGCACGCCGCCGTTGTCCTCCAGTACCGAGTCGGTCAGGGACAGGTGCGCGCTGCCCCCGAGGTACAGCCCGGCCGGGGCGTTCGAGAAGTACTCTTCGCTGCCGCCGTGGGCGATGCGCACGTGGCTCATGGAGTTCGTGGGATCCGGGGACTCGATGACGAACGCCCGCCAGAACTCGGCGACCTCCGTCGCGCCGACGAACTCGATGGGCGCCTCGGCGGTGCCCTCGGCCGTGAAGCTGGCGTCGTCGCTCACCCAGAGGGTCGCGCCCGAGACGAACTCGATGCGCAGGCCCGGCTCCAGGGTGAAGGCGCCGTCTTCCAGCTCGTGGTCGCCCGTGAACCGGAGCGGCCGGTTCGTGGCGGGCCACGTGTTGTCGCCGGAGGCCACCCGGCCGTACACCTGGACGTACTCGCCCTCGGCGCCGTAGTCGCTGGCGTCGTCGAGCATCCCCACCTGTCGCGTGGAGACGAGGGCGCTCGCCTCCTCGTTGCCGGAGAAGGTGTTCGTGGTGAAGCCCGGCATCTTCACGTCCGTCTCGACGGACAGGCCGTAGCCGCCGTTGTCCCGGAACGTGCAGTGATCCAGGGTCACCCGCGCGCCGTCCCCGAGGTACAGGCCGGCGGGGTTGTTCGAGAAGTAGTCCTCGGAGCCGCCGTGGGCGACGACCACGTGGGTCAGGGTGTTCACGGGGTTCGGGGACTCGATGACGAAGGCCCGCCAGAACGCCGCGGTCTCGGTGGCGCCCCGGATGGTCACCGGGTCCTCCTCGGTCCCGTTGGCCACGATGGCGGCCTCGGTGCCGATCCAGAGGGTCGCGCCGATGGTCATCTCGATGTCCACGCCCTCCGAGAGGGTGAGGGTGCCCGCGTCGAACTCGTGGTTCCCGCTGAAGCGGAGCGGCACGTTGGTGGCGGGCCACGTGGCGTCGTCACTGGCGACCCGGCCGTAGACCTCCACGTACTCGCCCTCGGCGCCGTAGTCGCTGGCCTCGTCGAGCATGCCCACCTGCCGGGTGGAGATCAGCGCGTTGGCCGTCTCGTTGCCCGAGAAGGTGTTGGAGGTGAAGCCGGGCATCTTGACGTCCGGCTCCACGGACAGGCCGTACCCGCCGTTGTCCCGGAACGTGACGTGGTCCATGGTCACGGTCGCGCTCGCGCCGAGGTACAGGCCGGCGGGGTTGTTCGAGAAGTAGTCCTCGGAGCCGCCGTGGGCGATCTCGACGTGCCGGAGCACGTTCGTGGGATCCGGGGACTCGATGACGAAGGCCCGCCAGAAGGCGGGGGCCTCGGTGGCGCCGAGCAGGCGGATGGGGGCGTCCTCCGTGCCCTCCGCGTGGATGGCCGCGTCGTCGCTGATCCACAGGGTGCTGCCCGACGTGAACGTCAGCTGGACGCCCGGGAGGATGGTCAGCGTGCCCCCGCTCACCTCCAGGTCGCCGTCCACGATGTACTCGGGGCAGCCCAGCGTCCGCTCGCCCATGGCGCCGGAGAGCGTCTCGGGCGTGGCAGGGCAGTCGCCCACGTCGATCGTGGTGTCCTCTGCGACGTCCTGCGCCGTGTCCGTGGTCCCGGCGTCGCCGAGGCTCTCGTCGTCCGTCTCGCATCCGGCGAAGACGAGCGCGCTCGCCGCCAGGGCGATCGCAACCGTGCCGTTCCATCCGGTTCGCATGGAAGCCTCCTGCCTGTGTGGGAAGATGTCCGGGAACGTGTCTCGGAAGGTGGACGACCTGTTTGACCGCGTCAACCAACGATTCGCGACGGCTCGCGCGACGGCCGTGAGGCTGTTTTTCCCGGGTCTCGCGCTCCGGCCGTGAGCCCGTTCGTCCAGCGCTCGTCCGACGCAGGGCAATCGCAAAGTCGGACAAGTGAGGGCCGCGCGGTGGTACGGCGCCCGGCGTTGGATTGTATCCGCTCGGAAACGATGGATTCTGCGCGTTCGCGAGCAGGCAAGGGCAAGGGCAAGGGCAAGGGCAAGGGCACGGGAGGGCGGTCGACTTTGTGACCGCCCTGTCGCCCGACGCCTCCATGCTTGCAGAACGGCTCCACAGGTGTTGTGAGTAGAGGTATCCCCTCGTGAGCCCTCCGGAGGATTCCATGGCCGGACCCGACCACGGCTTCGTGTGGCAGACCGAGCAGTTCGCGGACCTGCGCATCCTTCGCTATCGGGTGCCCGGGTTCGAGGCGCTCGATGTCCGAACCAGGAAGCTCATCTACTACCTCTCGCAGGCGGCCCTGGCCGGGCGCGACATCATCTGGGATCAGCACCACCCGGAGAACCTGCGGATCCGCCGTACGCTCGACGGCATCGTCTCGTCCTGGGACGGCTCCCGGGAGGACGAGGGCTGGGGCGCCTTCATCGAGTACACCAAGCGCGTCTGGTTCTCGGCGGGCATCCACCACCACTACTCCACGAAGAAGATCCTCCCCGGCTTCTCCCCGGGCTACTTCGCCGAGCTGGTGAGGGAGACCCCCGCGGGCGCGCTGCCGCTCGACGAGGGGTGGACCCACGACGATCTGGTGGAGCACCTCCGCCCCCTGATCTTCGACCCGGACGTGGACCCGGTGCGGGTGAGCCAGGATCCGGAGGGGGACCTGGTGGCCGACAGCGCGAACAACTACTACCGGGGCCTCACGCGCGAAGAGGTGGAGGCGTACTACGCCGAGCGGGTGGACCCGGACGATCCGCGGCCGATCTCCTGGGGCCTCAACAGCCGCCTGGACAAGGGCCCGGACGGCGAGATCCGCGAGCGCACGTGGAAGCTCGGGGGGCTGTACACCGAGGCCATCGAGCAGATCGTCCACTGGCTGGGCAAGGCCGTGGAGGTGGCCGAGGGGGAGGCCCAGCGCGAGGCGCTGCGAGGGCTGATCCGCTTCTGGGAGACCGGCGATCTCTCCGACTTCGACGAGTACTCCATCGCGTGGCTCCGGGACACGGACAGCGTGGTGGACGTGGTGAACGGCTTCATCGAGGTCTACGGCGATCCCATGGGGATGCGCGGGGCCTTCGAGTCCATGGTCAGCGTCCGGGACGACGAGGGGACCGAGCGCATCCAGGCCATCTCGGACGAGGCCGCCTGGTTCGAGGCGAACACCCCCGTCCTGGACGCCCACCGGAAGGACGAGGTCCAGGGCATCTCGGCCAAGGCCATCCACGTGGCCATGGCGAGCGGCGACGCCTCGCCGGCCCTGCCGATCGGCGTGAACCTCCCGAACGCGGAGTGGATCCGCCGGGAGCACGGCTCCAAGTCCGTGAACCTGACGAACATCGTCCAGGCGCGCCACGAGGCCGGCCGCCAGGTGGGCGTGGTCCGGGAGTTCGCGGCGACCGAGGAGGAGGTCGCCCGCGAGGCGCGCTGGGCCACGCTGCCCGCGGATCTCCACACCGACCTCCACGAGGTCATCGGGCACGCCTCCGGGCGGCTCGAGGAGGGGATCGCCTCGCCGGCCGAGACCCTGCGGAACTACGCGAGCACCCTCGAGGAGGCGCGGGCCGACCTCGTGGCCCTGTGGTTCCTCATGGACGACAAGCTCGTGGACCTGGGCGTGATGCCCGAGCTGGACGTCGGGAAGGCGGCCTACGACGCCTACGTCCGGAACGGGCTGCTGGTGCAGCTCTCGCGGATCGAGCCCGGCGACGATCTCCAGCAGGCCCACATGCGGAACCGGCAGATGGTGGCGAGCTGGGCCTACGAGCGCGGCCGGGAGGACGGGATCATCGAGCGCGTCGACCGGGACGGGAAGACGGGCTTCGCCATCCGCGACTACGAGGCGCTCCGGGCCCTGTGGGGCGAGCTGCTCCGGGAGGTCCAGCGCATCAAGTCCCAGGGAGACTACGAGGCCGGCCGCGAGCTGGTGGAGACCTGGGGCGTCCGCGTGGACCGCGCCCTCCACGAGGAGGTCCTGGAGCGCTGGGCGAAGCTGGGCCTGGCGCCGTATGCCGGCTTCCTGAACCCCCGCCTCGTGGCCACGGAGCGCGAGGGTGAGGTCTGCGACGTCCACATCGAGTATCCGGAAGACTTCACGGAGCAGATGCTGGAGTACGCCCGGCACTACTCGTTCCTGCCGACGGTGAACGACTAGACGGAGAGCTTGCACATGACGACCCGCGATCCCCACGCGCCCCTACGGGACGACGTCCGCCTGCTCGGCGGGCTCCTCGGCGACACCATCCGGGAGATGGAGGGCCGGAGCGCCTTCGAGGCCGTCGAGCGGGTGCGCCAGCTCTCGAAGCAGGCGCGCAGCGGCGAGCACTCGGCCTGGGACGTGATGCAGGAGGAGCTGACCGAGGTGCCGGTGGAGCGCTCCGTGACCGTCGCGAGGGCGTTCTCCCACTTCCTGAACCTGGCCAACATCGCCGAGCAGCACCACCGCATCCGGCGGCGGCGGGACTACCTCCGGGCCCCGGAGGGCAGGGCCCAGCGTGGCTCCCTGGAGGACGGGTTCTCCCGGCTGCGGAGCGAGGGCGTGGCGCCGGATCGGCTCCACGACCTGGTGTGCTCCATGAACGTGGAGATGGTGCTCACGGCGCACCCGACGGAGGTGAACCGGAGGACGCTCCTCCAGAAGCACAACCACATCGCGGAGCTGCTGGCCGAGCGGGATCACACGGATCGGACGCCGGACGAGCAGCACTGGCTGGCCCAGGAGCTCCGCCGCGAGATCGCCAGCATCTGGCGCACCGACGAGATCCTGCGGAAGCGCCCGTCGCCCCTGCAGGAGGCGAACGGCGGCCTGCTGGTCTTCGAGCAGACCCTGTGGAACGCGGTGCCCCGCTTCGCGCGGGTGCTGGACGAAGCGCTGCACGAGTACACCGGGCGCGGGCTGCCCCTGGAGGTGTTCCCGCTGCGCTACGGCTCGTGGATGGGCGGGGATCGCGACGGCAATCCCAACGTGACGCCGGGGACGACGCGGCGCGTCTGCGCCCTGAGCCGGTGGATGGTGGCGGACCTGTACTGGCAGGAGATCGACACCCTGCGGGCCGAGCTGTCCCTGGAGGACGCCAACGAGGAGCTTCGCGAGATCGTGGGCGACGTGCGCGAGCCGTACCGCGCGTACCTGCGGCCGATCCGCGAGAAGATGGCCCGCACGCGCGACTGGGCGGAGGCCGTCGTCCACCGGGAGCTTCCCCTGTACGACGACGTCTACGCGGACCCGCTGGAGCTCCGGGACGAGCTGATGGTCCTGTGGCGGTCGCTCCACGACACGGGCGCGGGCGTGGTGGCCCGGGGGCGCCTCCTGGACATCATCCGGCGGCTGGCCTGCTTCGGGCTGACCCTGGTGACGCTGGACATCCGGCAGGAGTCGGAGCGCCACACCGAGGCCCTCGACGCCATCACGCGCTACCTGGACCTGGGATCGTACGAGGAGTGGTCCGAGGAGGAGCGCCAGGAGTTCCTGGTCCGCGAGCTGGAGAGCAAGCGCCCGCTGCTGCCCGACCGCCTCCCGTGCAACGACGACGTCCGCGACGTCCTGGAGACCATGGACGCCATCGCCGAGCAGGGCCCGGGCTCGCTGGGGGCGTACGTCATCTCCATGGCCACGTCCCCGTCGGACGTCCTGGCCGTCCACCTCCTCCAGAAGGAGGCGCGCGTCCGTCACCCGCTGCGGGTCGTGCCGCTGTTCGAGACGCGCGACGACCTGCGGGGCGCCGGGGCCACCATGGCCCGCCTGCTGGACATCCCGTGGTTCGCGGAGCGCTGCGCCGGAAACGTCGAGGTGATGATCGGCTACTCGGACTCCGCCAAGGACGCCGGGCTGCTCACGGCCAACTGGGAGCTGTACCAGGCCCAGGAGGCGCTGCTCGAGACGTGCCGCTCGCGGGACGTGCACCTGACCATCTTCCACGGCCGCGGCGGCACCGTCGGTCGCGGCGGCGGCCCGGCCCACAAGGCCATCGGCGCCCTGCCGCCGGGCACCGTGGGCGGCACCATGCGCGTGACGGAGCAGGGCGAGGTCATCCAGGCCAAGTTCGGCCTGCCCGGCATCGCCCTGCGGACGCTGGAGCTGTACATCACGGCCGTGAGCGAGTCGACGCTGACGCCGCCGCCCAGCCCGAAGCCCGAGTGGCGGCGGGTCATGGACCACATGGCGGAGGAGGCGATGTCGGTCTTCCGCGGCGTGGTGCGCGAGGACCCGCGGTTCGTGGAGTACTTCCGCTCCGCGACGCCCGAGCCGGAGCTGGGCGGCCTGAAGATCGGCAGCCGCCCGGCGCGCCGGAAGAAGGGCGGCGGCGTGGAGACCCTGCGGGCCATCCCGTGGATCTTCGCCTGGACCCAGACGCGGCTCCTGCTGCCCTCCTGGCTGGGGGTGGGCGAGGCCCTGCGCTCCACCCTGGACGGCCCGGACCGCGACGTCCTGTTCGAGATGGCCGAGGAGTGGCCCTTCTTCAACACCTTCCTGTCCATGGTGGAGATGGTCCTCGCGAAGGCGGAGCCCGAGATCCACGCCCACTACGAGCAGCTCAACGCCCCGCCGGAGCTCCACGAGCTCGGCGCGCGCCTCCGCGAGCGCTTCGACACGACCGTGAAGGCCCTGCTCGAGATCACCCGCCAGGACGAGCTTCTGGAGGGCAACCAGGTCCTCCGCCGATCCATCGACGTGCGGAATCCCTACGTCGACCCGCTGAACATCCTCCAGGCCGAGGTCCTCCGCCGGACCCGCCAGGCCGGCGACCGCAGCCTGAAGGACGCCCTCCAGGTGACGGTGAACGGCATCGCCGCCGGCATGCGCAACACGGGCTGAGCCCGCGAAACGGGGTCGTGGTCGTGGTCGGGCTCACCGGCCAAGGCGTTCCGGTCCCATCGGGGGTGGACTCGGGACCGGGCCTCGTTGTCTTGCCCGCGCCGGGGGAGCCCGAAGCGACCGCCGTGGACGGCGGTCCTCCTTCATCTTCCCGGTGTTCTCCGGGCGGCTCGCGGCGGGCGGAGCCGCTACGAGCCGGGTAACCAGGTCATCCACCGCCGGGAGGCGCCCGCGAATTCGGCGTGGCGCGGACCGGAGGCCGCTGGAGTCGTACGAGAGGTACGTCGAAGCGGCCGGAGGGAGCACGCGTCGAAGGCGCGGGTGGATCCCAAAGGTGGGGGCCTAGTTCAGGTTGATCTTGGAGCCCTTGACCGTGATCTGGCTGCTGGCCTCGATGTCCATGCTGGACCCGGCCTTCTGCTTCCAGGTGGAGCCCGACTCGTGCTGCTGCGTCTTCGAGGACTTGGTCTTGATGTCCTTGGCCTCGATGTTGAGCGTGCCGCTCTTGCAGAGGATGTCGATGTCGCCGTTCTTCGACTCGAGGGTGATCTTCTTGTTCGTCTCGTCGATGTAGAGGTAGTCGTCGCCCTTCGAGTCGTAGATGGCGATGTTCTCGTTGCCGCTCTTGTCGTTGAGCACGATCGTGTGGCCGCGCTTGGTCTTGAGCACGACCTTCTCCTCGCTCTCCTCGTCCGAGTCGTCGAAGAGGAGGAGGTGGCCGGAGCGGGAGTAGATGAACCGGGCCCGGTTGCGGCCGTTGCCTTCCTTGGTGTCCTTGCAGGCGTCCGGGATGGCCAGGCCGACGCCCATGGGATCCGTGGAGTCCTCCGGCGGCGTGCCGATGCCCTGGACCGGGGGCAGGTCCTTGCCGTTCCACAGAGAGCCGATGACCACCGGCCGGCGGACGTCCCCGTGCTCGAACATGACGAGGACCTCGTCGTCGACCTCGGGCAGGAACCAGATGCCCCGCTCGAGCCCGGCCATGGGCGTCGAGATCCGGGCCCACGAGCTGAGGAAATCCTCGTCGTCGCCCGCGTCCGTGGACCGGATCCAGGGGAACTTCACCTTGACCCGGTACTCGCCCTCGGGGTGCACGTTGTCGGTCACGACGCCGATGACGACGCCGAAGATGCGACGGCCGGCGCCGCCCATGCTCGGAATGTCCATGTGGAGCTCTCCAGCCAGACGAACCGGAATCGACCTGTCCCCCGAGACGTCCCGCAGACTACCGGATGCGCCCCGGCCCCGCAATCGGCGCGCACGAGCACCCCGTTCCCCGCTTCGTCGTCATCGTCCAGCCTTCCCGATTGTTGGCGGTCGCCCGCTCATGCGTTAGGTGAAGCCGCCACGTCCCCTCGCCTCGGAGGTCGCTCGTGTCCCGACTCGTCGCCGCGCTCCTGGTGCTCCCCCTCCTCGCCACGACGGCCGCCGCCGAGGAGCCCCTCGAGCCGTTCTTCCAGGCCCTCCGCGCCCTGGAGTCCGGCGATCGCACCCAGCACGTGCGCGTGGCCTGGTGGGGTGACTCGGCGATCACGTCCGACGGCTACACGGGCGAGGTGCGCCGGCGGCTCCAGGCGCGCTTCGGCGACGCCGGCCCCGGCTTCGTCCTGGCCTCCCCCTCCTTCGAGGGCTACCTGCGCGACGGCGTCCGCATGCGCAGCGCCGGCTGGACCACGAACAGCGTCCTCAACCACAGCCGCCGGGACGACCACTACGGCTACGGCGGCGTGGTGGCCTCCAGCTGGGGAGGAGCCTCCACGACCCTGGAGAGCAAGGGCGAGCCCTTCCTGCGCGTCCACGTCCTCTACCGGGCGCAGGCGAAGTCCGGCGGGCTCCAGATCTTCGTGGGAGACGAGCACGAGCCCGACCACCGGCTCGACACCGCCGTGGCCGAGGGCGAGGAGGACGCCGACCGGGTCTGGACCGTCGACCTGGCCGCGCCCGCCGAGGAAGTGCGCCTGCGGGCCGCCGGGAGCGGCCTGGCCACCGTCTACGGCCTGTCCGTGGAGCGCGCGGAGCCGGGGATCGTCGTCGACGTGCTCGGGGTCCTGGGCCTCCGCGCCCGCCGCTGGCACCACGCCGACGCGGCCCACCTGAAGGACCAGGTGGCCGCCCGGAGCCCGCGCCTCCTCGTCCTCGACTTCGGGGGCAACGAGCGCGTGGACCCCGGCCTGTCCGTGGACCGCCACGCCGAGGAGATCCTCGAGACCCTCCGTCGCTTCCGGGCGGGCGCGAAGGACGCCGCCTGCCTCGTCATGGGCCCGACCGCCCACGGGGTGAGGGGCCGCCGCCTCGATCCACGCCTGGAGACCATCTACGAGGGCCAGCGCCGCGCCGCCCGCCAGGCCGGCTGCGCGTTCTACGACACCGTCGAGGCCATGGGTGGCGAGGACTCGGTCCGAATCTACCGCGAGAAGCACCTCCTCGGCGGCGACATGGCCCACCTCAACCGCCGCGGTCACGCGATCGTCGGCCAGGAGATGGCCGACTGGCTCCTCGAGCGCTACGACCGCTGGAAGTCCGGCGTGGCCGCCTCCGGCGAGTCCGTCACACCGGGCGGATGAACGCACGATCTCGCCGGGTCAGCGCCTCTGTCGCGTCGTGTCCTTCCCGCCGGCAGGGGCCAGGCCTCGTCCGGGGCGAGCTTGGCGCTCGCCGGTGCCAGCGGCCCTCAGGCCGGGATCTGCGGGTGTAACAGCAGCCGGTCGATCCCCTCCAGCTCGAGGAACTTCGGCAGGACCGCCACGGCGAGAAGGAACACCGTATGGCCGATTTCGACGATCGGCCACGTACGGCGCGCGAAAATCGGATGGATCTCCGTGGTGAGACAGCGTTGGCTACAGCGCTCCACGCCGTCCTGGTCGGGTTGGAGATCCAGGAGTGGACACTGGGCGCCACCTGTCACGTATGTCCAAGGAGCGTGGAGGGTTCGCGGGAGAGCCACGGTGCGTCGTGGCTGGAGGCCTTGTGGTACAAGATCGATCTGATAGCGCGTCGGCCGGAGCTGCTCGAGTAGGGCACGGCCTGCTTCGTGATCCCAAGGATCCTGTGACAGCTCGGCGATCTGCTCCTCGAGCACGGCCGACTGACTCGAAGAACCGTCGACCTTGGGTGTCGGAGGCTCGCCAGAGAAGCGCGGAAGACGCTTCACCTCGAACAGCATCCGGCCCAGCTCCACTTCGACTCCGCGACCCGAGAGGTGAGCTGCCGTCCCCCAGTCGTTTGCCACGACCTCGGCGTCGGGGACGGTTCGCACGAAAGCGTCCACCCCGGCCATGGCGTCGTCGAACAGGTCCTCGGGGAGGGAGCCCAGGACGAGCGAGCCCCGCAGACCGAGGTCACGCAGGATGTGCCCTGCCTCGGCGAAGGCGCGACCATCTGCGTACCGGTACCGGCAGAATTCGGTGCCGAAGTACACGCGGTCCAACTCCGCGCCGATGCTCCGTTCGGCGAGGATGTCGAGAGTGCGTTTCCAGCCCTCGGGCTCCAACTCGACGGGAGTCCGGACGAAGCTCATGCTTGCCAGGTCGCGGCCTGCAAGCTGGGGCGAGGCCTGTCGCAACCACTCCAGGTCGGGCGCTTGAATTGCCAGCCTCACGCGGCGTCCTGCTCCAGGATCTCGGGATAGTAGCAGAACCGGCGCGACTGGCAGAGAGCGGGCTTGCCGAGCATTGCTTGAATCTCGGGCAGGCTCATTCCCGGCTTGTCACAGACTTCCGCCAGCAGCTCGACACCCCGAAGCGCCGCCGACGACCGGCCCGGCACCTTGAGATGGGTGACGCCCATGGAGCGGAGCGTAGAAACCGCACACAGCCCGCACTTGCCGAGCACGAACGTGTCTTCGGTGGCCCCGAGCTTCGGAGGCAACACGGGAGGAAGGACCGGGCCCGGTCGCTTGTCCCGGTGCTTGATGTCCTTCCGGAGGTGCTCGTTGCAGTAGTCCTTCTCGGCGCCGTAGCCATGGCAGGCGAAACACCGCGCACCGTCGTAGACGCACGGCTCGCCCATGGCGAACGCCTCGACCTCCATGCCGAGCTTCCGGGCTGCCGGGCCCAGCCGCCCCAACACCGGCAGGCCGATCTCGCGCCCGAAGATCATGCGCTTCACGCCGAGATCAGCGAAGAAGCGTAGGCCAGCGGCGTTGACGACCCCGGCCTCGCCGCTCACGTGGATGGTGCATGACGGAAAGCGCTTTCGAAGAGATGCGCAGGCGGCTGGCGACGCCACGATCAGGCCGTCCACGCCGCATTCGAGGGCCTCTTCCACCAGGTCCTTGGTGGCGGCCCACATCTCTCCCGTGTAGGTGTGCTCGTTGACCGTGAGCGTCACCGGCACGCCGAATTCGTGAGCCTGTCCGACGAGTCGTTCCAGGACCGCGCGCGACCCGAGCTGTTCCTCGGCGCGGTATCGACGGTTGGGCGACACTTCGTAGCCGAAGCGGTTCGACCAGGAGGGTGGGACGTAGCCGACGAAGAACTCGCCCGCCCCGGCGTTCACCAGCGACGCGATGTAGTCGCGATCGGCGGTTCCGGGCAACCCGGTCACGATTTGCATGCGTGCATCTGTCTCGGGCATCATTCCGGCCCTCCAGCGCAAGCTCAAGACCCCACAGGTGAACCCCTGCTTGCCCCCGACGAACGAACAGCCACTGTATCGGCGACGCGTTTCCGTGTCTAGCGAAGGGCCCGACCAGGATGGGACGGCACACTCGCACGACACGGTTCCACGCCGTTGGACGGTCCGAGCTGCTCTCGCCGTGTTCCACGCGCTGGCAGCCGCCGTCCTGATTTGGGGGCAATGGCTGCGGTTGGGGACGCTGAACGTGGGCCCCTGGGCCTCGTGGGCGGTGTTCGGTGTGCTCGTCGCGGGGGAGGTGGACGTGCGCGGGTGGACGTGCGCCAGCCGGACATGCCCGACGTGACGAGCCTGGTGCACGCAGGCATCACCCGCGAGGGGGATCCGTGTTGCTCCCTCTCCCAGGGGCCTGACCCCGGCACGGCGCTCGTGGGCGGGGGGCGGGTCGGTGTTGGCTTCGTGACGCTCCCGGACGTGGAGACCCTCCAGCCGAGATGGTCTGCAGATGTGCCGGTTCTGCCGCGTTCCGTCGCGCTGCCCGGTGAGAGCTCCGAGGTGGCCTGCCCGGCCAGCGACTTCACGGGGCGCTTGCTCGCGCTCGACCTCTCCACGAAGACCGCGCATGGCCGCGACGAGGTTGCCTCACGGGTCCGGGAGGCCATGGGCCTTCGTGCTCCCGGCGCGCCGAGCGGACAGAACGCATGATGAACGACCACCGGTCTCCGCCCCGCAACGCTGCGCCGGCCTCGCGGTACGCCGATCCTGCGTTTCTCCGCACGGAGATCGAGCGCGTGTTCCGAGCGGCCTGGCTGGCGGTGACCCGCGAGCGGCACATCCGTCGGCCGGGTGACTACGTCGTCGTGGAGGAGGAGGGCCTCCCCCCGATCATCGTTATTCGGGACGCGGACGGCACGATCCGCGCCTTCGTGAACTCCTGCCGCCACCGCGGGACGAAGCTCCTCGCACGCTGCGGGTCCGTGGGCAGCATCGACTGTCCGTACCACGGCTGGCGATATGGCCTCGACGGCCGGCTGGAGGACGTCCCGGGCTGCGAGGGGTTCGCGCGGCTGCCCCGAGAGCGCCTCGGACTCCAGGCGTTGGCGGTCGAGACATGGGCCGGCCTCATCTGGGTCCACGCAGGCCGTGAGCCGCCACCGCTCCGGGAGACCCTGGGAGGCCTCGACCGAGAGCTGGCCCCGTACGACTTGGCGGAGATGACGCCCATCCAGGAGCGGATCTGGACGCTGCCGTGCAACTGGAAGGCGGTGCTGGACAACGCCACCGAGAGCTACCACCTGCCGGCGGTGCACGCCGCCAGCCTCGGAGGCCACGTGTCCTCGACGCCGGAGTTCAGGACCTATGGTGATCATGCCCGGCTGACGTTGCCCGTGGCGGACTATGGGTGGAGGCGGTGGCTGGACGACGCGACGAGTCGTCGGGGACCGTACACGGATGAGCAGAAGCGCTCGATCCACAAATACCTCATTTTCCCCAACCTGCTCCTCAATGTCCTCCCCTACCACCTCACCATCTTCCAGACCTGGCCTCTGGGACCCGACCGGTGTCGCTTCTTCTACGGGTTCTACCAGCGTCGGGGAGCTCGGGGCCTCGAGTGGCTTCGAGCCCACGCCACGTGGCTCGCCTCCCGGTGGATCCTGCGGGAGGACAAGCGAATCCTGGAGCGCTTCCAGGACGGGGTTCGCGCCGGCGCTGGACGGCTCCACCACTTCCATGAGCAGGAGGTCGCCATCGCGCACTTCCACCAGGTCCTGTCGCGTCGTGTCGCGGAGCAAGAGGCCGGGAGCGCCCGAGGGTGAGTCCGTCGGTCCTCAGGCCTCTCCGGGTACGAGGGACTCAGGGAGAGCTCCCGGGCGGAGCGCGAGGGTGGTGAGGGCGCCGGAGAGGAGCTCTCTCGGAG
>JBNJGB010000035.1:0-65563 GCA_051747385.1 Myxococcota bacterium | reverse complement strand
CGCCGCCGTGGGGGCGCGGCTGGGGCCGCGGCGGAGGCGTGGGCGGCGGCTGCCGACGCTGCGACGTCGTCTGCTCCGGCAGCGGCAGGGGCTCCCGCTCGCCGCGGTCGCCCTCATCGTCGTCGTCCAGACGCGGCTGGGACGACGCCGCCCGACAGCACTCCTGCCCGGTGACCGACTCCGCGTCGTGGAGTGCCGAGGTGACCTGCAGCTGCCCGGCGTCCGGATCGCCCGGGGCGGCCCCGGCCGCCGGGATCGCGAGGAGCAGGAGCGCGCTGGACGAGAGGCCGACGAAGGCCGACTTGAACGCACGTTGGAGGTGCTTATCTCGATTGAAGAGGTACTTATCTCTTTTCAAGGGAAAGTCTCCTTGCCTGGGGACGCGCCGGCCGGTCAGGTGGCAACCGCAGCAACCGCAGGCTGGCGCGTCCTCTTGTTTCGAGGGGGACGTGTACGCGGCGCCGATGCCGCATGCGCACACCCTCGGGCTTGCGGGACCGAAACACCGGCGCCCCCGGGCTTATTCCTGAACCAGCACGAAGACATCCAAGGGTGCGGATCGAAATGGTGATCCAACAGCTCCGCGGGCGGCTCGGTTCGGTGATTTCATCAGGTCGAGCCGCGACCGGCGCGGATGCTCCCACCTTCCGTCGGCGACGCGGGCTCGTTACGCCGCGTGGAGGTCGAGCAGGGGCTCCCGCGGCTGCACGCCCGAAACGAGCTGCCGGGACCATTCGTGGCGTTCCGCTGCGCCTCGGCGTGGAGGTCGGTCGGGCGCCGGGGCTGACCTGGCGGGCGGGGCGCGAGCCGGTGTCGCTGGTCCGCGGCCGGAAGGTCGTCCGGCGGGCGGCCTGACTCCGGGGATCCGTGCGGCACCGCCGGCGAGCACAGACCCTGGCTCGCCGGTGGTGCTCCCCCGGGGCCGGCGGCGAGGAGCGGCCGGGTGGCTCCGGGGTGCTCTCCCTGCATTCCAGGGGCCGGTTTCGAGCCCTCGCGAGCGCTGACCATGACCGGTCGGCGCCCTTCGCTGCACCCTGCTTCCGAGGGTCCTGTCATGGGGCGGCGCCCGGCTCCTTCGCCTCCGGACCCCTCAGGCGCTGTCCATCTCCATCGAGTCCGGCATCCAGAACGGCACCCTGCCTGGCCATCCTCATCGTCACGTCGTTCCTGGGCCAGCGACCGGGAAACGGCTCGGATCGAACAGGACGTTATGGCACAGGAGCTGCCCGGGAAGGCCCGCCAGGAACTCGACATCGGGGACCACCGGCGCTCCCCCCAGCTCGATGTCCGCCCTCACGCTGAGGCGAAGGTGAACCACCCTCAGGGCCAGGAGCGCAAGAGCCGCGACCCAGGTCGCCATGACGACCTTCGACCTGGGAGCGGGCTCGGCCCGCCGGGGCGCGACCAGGACCAGGGCCCCGAGCGAGAGCGGGACGAGCGCCACGGCCTCGGGGCGGGACATGACGGCCAGCACGAGGAACAGCGCCGCCATCGCGTGATCCAGGCGGCGACCGGTGCGCCGCGCGTCGAGGCCGGCGAGGATCCCCATCCACATCCACAGCGTCATCGGGACGAGGAGGCTCTCCGTGGTCGCGTCGTGGATGAAGACCGGCACCAGCGCCACGAGCACGGCCGCCCCGCCCGCACCCACGGCCCCGGCCCCCAGCCGGACCATGACGCCGGCCGCGACAGGCGGCAACAGGGCCCCCAGGAGGCTGTTGACGTACATGGCCGCGTCCAGGGGAGGCTGAACAGGACCTTGAAGGCCCAGTCCTGGTCGAACGCGCCCACGAGACGATGCCCCGCCAGGGACTCGGGGATGCTGCCGTCCTCGTGCGCGATGAGCTGTGCAGCGCGAGGCCGGGGCTCGCCGACGTCGCCTGCGACGGGCTCCTGCGCGGCCCAGGCGGCTGCCCCGACCGACAGGGCCATCACGAGGCAGGCAGCGTTCACGAACCCCTTGGCGGCAGCCATGCTCCCTTCCGGCGCACTCTGTGCGCGTCGCTAATCGTGGCGTTCGGGGGTCGAAGGCTCCGTTCGAACGCTCCCTACGGCTCCAGCGTCACCGTGTCGAAGACCTCACCCGTGACGTCGATGGCCTGGATGAACGCCGACTCCGGCCCCAGGTCCACCGTGAGGTGGTGGTGCACGGACTTCATGAGCTCGAGGCTGTCGTTCTCGCGCGTGCAGTTCTCCTCGTGCTCCAGCCCGGCGCCCCCGCCCCCCGTGATGAACACCGGGAAGCCGTCGTAGTCGTGGCGCTCGTAGTTGTGGACGTGCCCGGCGAACATGCCCTGGAAGCCGTTGTCCCGGAGGAGCGGGATCACGTGGTTCTTCGTGGCCACCATCATGCCCCAGTCCTCCTGGCACGGGGAGCTGGGCGGATAGTGGAAGAAGGCGAACCGCCAGGTCGCGGTCTGCGCCGCCTCCGAGGTGACCTGCTCCTTCATCCACTGGTACAGGGGCGGCTCGACGTCCCCGATGGGCATGAACACGTTGCCGCCGTCCATGGTGTTGTCCATCACGAGGAAGAAGGCGTCCCCGTAGCGCACCGAATAGTTGAGGCCGGCCGGCGGGAAGTCCTCCGAGGCCCCGTCCTTGGGATAGACGAGGTAATCGCGGAAGTGGGCGACCTCGTTGTTCAGCTCCTTCCACTCGTGGTTGCCGATGGCCACGTAGACGGGCACGTGGTGGCCGAGTCGCCGGGTCGGCTCGAAGTGCATCGAGCGGTACTCCTCGCGCGCGCCCTGGGCGACGATGTCACCCGTGTGGAGCACCATGGAGGGCTCGCTGTCGATGATGGTGTCCACGACGTCGCGGTGCTGCGGCGGGTCCGAGCGGCTGTCCCCGTAGACGACGAAGCGGAACGCCTGACCGGGCGCCGGGGCCGTCGAGAACGTCAGGTCCCCGGTGCACGTGTCCCCGGAGCACGCCCGGTAGTGGTAGACGGTGGACGGCTCCAGGCCGGCCACCTCGACCCGATGCATGGTCCCCGGCTCGCCGTCGAGCACCTCGCCGTAGGAGTCGTCCGGGCCGTACTCCAGCCGCGTGTCCGCCTCGGCCTCCGTCTCCCACGCCACGGACACGGTCGAGCCGGTCGTGTGCATCACGTACGGGCCCGTGTGGAAGGTCTCGTCCTCGTCGCCGATGGGCACGGCGTGCGCCGGCAGGGGCTCGTCGGGGACATCCGTCTCCTCGTCGGCGTCCGACTCCTCGTCGGCGTCCGACTCCTCGACGACGTCCGACTCCTCGACGGCGTCCGACTCCTCGATCACGTCCGGGGCGGGCGTCTCCCCGGTCGTCCCGTCGTCGCCTCCTCCGCAGCCCGCGAGCAACAGCAGCCCCAGACCGATCTCCAATGCGCAGCGCCTCATGTCCCCTCCCCAGGTGTCGGTGACGAACACGGACGGAACCTACCAGACAAGCGCGGTGTCCTCACGTGTGAAGTCGAAATCGCGCCGCGCCGGATCCACATCGCGGAGATCCTTTCGGGCACCTCGTGCGTCGAACCCTCTCGTGAGAACCGGCAGGCCGTGCAGGGCCAGGAGGAAGCGATCATGAGTACGACGAGAGGACAACGACACGAGGGACGGGCCGCGCAGGCCCTGGCGAGCCTCGCGGCCCTGGCCGTGACGGTGGTGGGCGCGGGCGCGGCCCATGCGGCGGAGGAGGCGGATCCGGATCGGACCCTGGCCCCCTACTTCGTGGTGCAGGGCGACGGGGACGACGCCGTGGAGCGCCTGCCCCTGAAGGAGACGCGAGCGGACGTGACCGTCTCGGGCGTCATCGCCCACGTCCGGGTCACCCAGGTCTACGAGAACGCGGGCGACGTGCCCCTGGAGGCCATCTACGTCTTCCCGGGCTCCACGCGGGCGGCCGTCTTCGGCATGCGGATGACCGTGGGAGAGCGCGTCATCACCGCGCAGATCCAGGAGAAGGAGCAGGCCCGGAAGCTCTACGAGCGCGCGAAGTCGCAGGGCAAGAGCGCCAGCCTGCTCGAGCAGAAGCGGCCCAACGTGTTCCAGATGAACGTGGCGAACATCCTCCCCGGCGATCGCATCCGGGTGGAGCTGGACTACACGGAGCTCCTGGTCCCCGAGGAGGGCGTCTACGAGTTCGTGTATCCGACCGTCGTGGGGCCGCGCTACTCCGAGACGAAGGCGAGCGACGCGCCCGACGAGGAGTGGCTGGAGAACCCGTACCTCCACGCCGGGGAGGCCCCGCCGTACACCTGGGGCATCGACGTGGAGCTGGCCGCGGGGATGCCCGTGGCCGGGCTGCGCTCGCCGTCGCACCGCCTGGAGACGGACTACCGGGCCGAGGATCACGTCCGCGTGACGACGCCCGAGGCGCAGGGCGGCGACCGCGACTTCGTCTTGCGATATCGGCTGGCCGGCGACGCCATCGAGACCGGCATGCTCCTCTACCCGGGCGAGGACGGTGAGGACGGCTACTTCCTCGCCATGCTCCAGCCCCCGGAGCGGGTGAGGCCCGAGGCCATCCCGCCCCGGGAGTACGTCTTCGTGGTGGACGTCTCCGGGTCCATGAACGGCTTCCCCCTGGACACGGCCAAGGTGGTCATGGACGACCTCCTCGGGAGCCTGCGCCCCACCGACACCTTCAACGTGATGTTCTTCGCGGGCGGCTCGCGGGTGATGAGCCCCCACAGCGTCCCGGCGACGGCAGCGAACATCCAGCGCGCCAAGCACATGGTCGATCGCCAGCGCGGCGGCGGCGGTACGCGCCTGCTCCAGGCCCTCGACCGCGCCTTCGCCCTGGACGCCTCCGAGGGGACCTCCCGGACCTTCGTCGTGGTCACGGACGGCTACGTGTCCTTCGAGGCCGAGGCCTTCGAGCGCATCCGCCACGGGCTGGGCGAGGCCAACCTGTTCTCCTTCGGCATCGGCACGAGCGTGAACCGCCACCTCATCGAGGGCATGGCGCGCGTCGGCCAGGGCGAGCCCTTCGTGGTCCTGGACGGCAACCAGGCCGAGCGCGAGGCGTCGCGGTTCGCGACCTACGTCCGCTCCCCCGTGCTCACGGACGTCCGCGTGGACTTCGACGGCTTCGACGCCCACGACGTGGAGCCCGCCTCCATCCCGGACGTCTTCGCCAGCCGCCCGGTCCTGGTCTTCGGGCGCTACAGCGGCGAGCCCGACGGCGTCGTGACGCTGTCCGGACGGACCGGCGAGGGGCGCTACGAGCGCAGCCTGCCCGTGGCCGACTACGAACCCCGGCCCGACCACCGCGCCCTGGAGTACCTGTGGGCGCGCCACGAGGTCGCCATGCTGGGAGACCTGAACAAGCTCTCCCACGACGACGACCGGGTGGCGGAGATCACGCGCCTCGGTCTCGAGCACAGCCTGATGACGGCCTACACGAGCTTCGTGGCCGTGGATCACCGCGCCCGCAACAAGGGCGGCGAGAGCACGACGGTCAAGCAGCCCCTCCCCATGCCCAAGGGCGTGCCCGACACGGCCGTGGGTGGCAGCCCCACGGGCGGCAACATCCAGGGCTTCGGCAGCGGCGGCGGCGGCATCCGGGTGCAGGGCCGCGGCAAGGCCACCGTGGGTCGCCCCGGCAAGGGACACATCCGGGCACGGCGCACCCGGAACGTGAAGGAGGCCCCGAAGCCGATGCTCGATCGGACAGCGTCCTCGCCCCCCGAAGCGGAGCCGGCGCCCGCCGAGGAGAGGGAGGAGGTCGGCAGCGAGGCGAGCCCGGACCGGGACGACGACTCCCTGTCCCCGCGGGTCACGCTTCGCGTCGACACCGTCCGCGGCCCGGTGGACGCGGAGGCCCTCCGGCGCGCGCTGGTGGAGGCACACGACGACCTGGTGGACTGCTGCGGCGAGCGCCTCGACGACGATCCGAGCCTGTCCGGCGAGCTTCGCCTCGACCTGGTCATCGACGCCGACGGGCGGATCCTGCGGGCGCACCTGGCGAAGAGCACGGTCGGGGACTCCTCCCTGGGCCGCTGCGTCGCCCGCATCCTGCAGCGGGTGAAGGTCGCGGGCGTGAGCGCGTCGACGCTGACGAAGGCGCGGATCACCCTGCGCTTGTCGGCCCGCTGATCGGCGAACCCGGCCCGGCGTGCACCGCGCGCGTCGGGCCGCGCCGTTGGTGTGCCGCTTGCATCGCATCACGTATGCTCGCATCCGGCGAGGAGGGGCCCGTGGCGGACAAGGACCCGAAGGAGCGCATCGAGGAGCTCCGCGACGAGATCAACCGGCACGATCACCTCTACTACGTGAAGAACGCGCCGGAGATCTCGGACGAGGAGTACGACCGGCTCTTCCACGAACTGGAGGAGCTGGAGGAGGAGCACCCGGACCTGCGGAGCCCCGACAGCCCCACCCGGCGCGTCGGGGCTCCGCCCGTCGACGAGCTGCCCACGGTCGAGCACGTGGTGCCCATGCTCAGCCTGGACTCCAGCGCCGACGAGGATCGCCTCCGGCGCTTCGACCGGCGCCTCCGGGAGCGGCTCGGCGACGACGGGGTCGCCTACGTGGTCGAGCCGAAGCTGGACGGCCTGTCCGTGGAGCTGGTCTACGAGGACGGCGCGCTCCAGCGGGCGTCCACGCGCGGTGACGGGGAGCGTGGCGAGGGCGTGACGGACAACGTCCGCACCATCGGCGCTGTGCCGCTCAGGCTGCGGGACTCGAACCGGGACGTGCCCGGGATGCTGGCGGTGCGCGGCGAGGTCCTCATGCGGCTGGACGCCTTCCGGGACGTGAACGAGCGGCTCGTCGAGGAGGGGACCGAGCCCTTCGCCAACCCCAGGAACGCCGCGGCGGGGTCCCTGCGCCAGCTCGACTCGCGGATCACCGCCCGCCGAAGGCTGGACGCGCTGTTCTACGACATCCTCGCGGTGGAGGGCGCCTCGTTCGAGACCCAGTGGGAGGAGCGCGAGGCCCTGGCCGACTGGGGCTTCCCCCTGGCCGAGCCCTCCGAGCGCGTCGGCGACGTGGACGGCGTGATCGGGTTCCACCGCCGCCTCGGCGACGCGCGGGAGGACCTGGACTTCGAGATCGACGGCGTCGTGGTGAAGCTCGACGCCCTGGCGCCGCGCGACGACCTGGGGACCACGGCCCGGCACCCGCGCTGGGCCTTCGCCTACAAGTACCCGGCGCGCCGCGAGGTCACGGAGGTCCTGGACATCGCCCCCAGCGTCGGGCGGACGGGCGTGGTCACCCCCATCGCCATCCTGCGGCCCGTGGAGGTGGGCGGCGTGACGGTGAGCCGCGCGAGCCTGCACAACCGCGAGCAGGTGGCGGAGCTGGACGTGCGCCTCGGCGACCGGGTCCGCATCCAGCGAGCGGGCGACGTCATCCCGCAGGTGGTCGAGGTGGCCGATCGGGAGCACGAGCGCGGGGCTCCATGGAAGATGCCCGAGGCGTGCCCGTCGTGCGGCACGGAGCTCGTGGACCGAGGCCCGTACACCGTCTGCCCGAACCACCTGCGCTGCCCCGCTCAGCTCGCGGGCCTGCTGCACCACTTCGGCTCCCGCGCGGCCCTGGACATCGAGGGGCTGGGCGAGGAGACGGCGAAGATGCTGGTGGCCGAGGGCCTGGTGCGGACGCCGCCGGACCTCTTCGATCTGACCGCCGAGGACGTGGAGGGCCTGGAGGGCTTCGCCGAGCGCTCCGCCCGACAGCTCGTGGAGGCCATCGAGCGCCGCCGGCGGGTGCCGCTGCACCGCTTCCTCTACGCCCTGGGCATCCCGGAGGTCGGCGCCAAGGTCGCGCGGGACCTGGCGCACGCCTTCGGCCGCTTCGAGGCCCTGCGGGACGCCGACGAGGAGGCCCTGCGCGCCGTGCCCGGCGTCGGCCCCGCCATGGCCGAGGCCATCGCGGGGTTCTTCCGGGACGAGGACAACCGGAAGATCGTCGAGCGCCTGGTGGAGCGCATGGACCTGGAGGCGCCCGAAGCCGCGGGAGGCGACGCCCTGGCGGGGCTCACGTTCGTGTTCACCGGGACCCTCGAGCGCCTCGAGCGGGCGGAGGCGAAGGCCCTCGTCGAGCGGGAGGGCGCCCGGGCCACCTCGTCGGTGAGCGGGAACACGGACTACGTGGTCGCGGGCGAGGATCCCGGCGAGCGCAAGCGGGCCGACGCCGAGGAGCACGGCGTGGAGATCCTGGACGAGGACGCCTTCGTCGACCTGCTTCGGGAGCGCGGCGTGGCGGTGGAGGAATGAGCGATCGCTCCGAGCGACGGCGACGCTTCCGCTTCTCGCCCCGCTACCGCGAGTGCCCGGAGCGCGTCTACTCCGAGATCCGCGAGGGCTTCGACCGGATCCTCGTGCCCCGGAGCGTGCATCTGCAGTAAAACCGCCGTCCCCGGCTCACGGTTCGTCACACGTCGCAAGACGAAGGGCTCGCGCAAAGACGCGAAGACGCAAAGGAAGACGGCATGCTTCGGTCCGGTGTGCTCGCGGTTGGGCTGCCGGTGACCCGACAGTCTCAGCCGAACCTGTGTGCAAGCGGTTCGCTGACCTTTGCGGCTTGGCGGCTTGGCGCGCGATTCTCCGCGAGCCCGCGGCACCCCGAGATGTGTAGGAGTGCGAGCCGTCCCCGGCGGTCACCATTCGCCCGACACGACCGGGGCGCCGGCGGCCCCGCTGGCGTTCAGGCATCCTCCAGCCTGGAGAGCAGCTCGTAGGCCCGGGTCGCGAAGTGGCTCGACGGGTCCTCGGTGATGCACTGCCGGAGCAGCCTGCGGGCCTGCTCCGCGGCGCCCTCCTGGAAGGCGCTGATCCCCAGGTAGAACAGCGCGTGGATGCGGTACAGGGCGTTGGTGCCGGGGAACTCGAAGCCGTTGTCGGCGTCGGTGGTCCCGGTCGTGCGCTCCAGGACCTCCTCCAGGTCCGCGACGCCCTCCGCGTGCCCCGGAAGCTGTCGCGGGAGCACCGTGAACAGGCGCCCCCGCGCCAGCAGCACCTCCATGTGCTCGAGGGTGTCGGCGGGCTCCAGGTCGCGGCTCTCCTCCGCCACCCGGAGGGCGCGCCGCAGGGCGTCCGCCCCGTCGTCGAGGCCCGACGTGTGGGCGGCGGCGAGGCCGAGGGCGGCCCCCAGGAACGTCCGGGCCCGCGGCGATTCCCGGGCGAGGTCCACGGCCCGCTGGCAGGCGTCCAGACCGGTGCCCACGTGGCCCGCGATGGCGCGGGTGATGCCCAGGTGGGACCACATCACCGCGTCGTCCGGGGCCAGATCGGCGCCGCGCTGGAGCCAGGGCTCGGCCTCGTCGTAGCGTCCCAGGCCCAGCAGGAGTCGCCCCATCCGCAGGGCGTGGCTCGGGTCGTCCGGCGCGGCGGAGGCTCGGGCCTCCACCTCGCGGAGGACGTCGTCCAGGCCGTAGCGCTGCACGAACAGGGGGCTCGGGACGTAGATGGCGTCGTGGGCGAAGGTCAGGGAGCGCGGGCCCACCTCCGCGAGGCGCCGGAGCGCCCGCCGCACGGCCGCGCGACGCAGGGAGGCCACCAGGTCCCCGATGGCCCGGTGGCGTCGCTCGGCCCGCCGCGTGACGGCGTCCAGCCCGTCCGGGGAGTCGGCCGCGTCGGACATGAGGATGGAGGTCTCCACCCCCACGAGGCTCCGGCACAGCCGCGCCATGCGGACGACGGCGCCCCGGTCGGTGCCCTGCTCCACGAGGCGGTGGGCGGCGGCGACCACCTGGACGGCCTCCCGGTCGAAGCGCTCCTCCGGATCGTCCCGGTCGGGCTTGACCGCGCCGGCCTCCGCCAGGCCGTCGACGAGGCTCCGCGGCGCGTCGGCCTCCTCCGCGAGGGCGTCCGCGTCCAGGAGCTCCGGGCCCTCGATGTCGAGCACCGGCCCCGGCGGCGCCGCCCCGCCCCGGAGCTCCCGGCGGATCGCGGCGGGGTCGAAGCCCGCCGCCTCGAACACGCGCCGGATGGCGGCCAGGGACATGCCACGCGCCTCCCGTAGCTCCCGGATGAGGCGCACCAGGTCCACGTGGACCTCCCCGTAGCGCGCCCGGCGTGTCCCCGCCCCCTCCACCGGCGGCGGCAGGAGGCCCTCCCGCAGGTACGAGTGGATGGTCTGCCGGTGCAGCCCCGTGGCCTCGACGAGGCCCTTCATGCTGAGCCGGGCCAGACTGTATTGATCTCTCATACGAACCATGTATACACGACGCGTACACGCCACGAACCCACCGCTCCCACCACGGAGGCCCGCGTGTCCGCGAGCTTGGAGGATCTCCGACGAGAGGTCGAGCGCGTCAGCCTGCGCATCCTCGAGAGCCTGAACGACCGCACCCGCACCGCCCTGGCCGTCGCGGCGGAGAAGCGACGCCTCTCGATGCCCGCCCGGGACGCACGGCGGGAGGCCCGCCTGCTGGACCGCCTGTCCGCCGGCAACGACGGTCCCCTGGGCGAAGGCGCCGTCCGCCGCCTGTTCCAGGCCGTGTTCGACGCCACCGTCGAGCTGGCGGAGGGCGAGCCCTCCCCGGCCCTCCGCGTGGGGGCGGACGCGGGGCCGCCGGTGGTCGTCCGCGTGAAGGGACACGCCCTCGGCGGGCCCGACCCGGCCTGGGTGGCCGGCCCCTGCGCCGTGGAGAGCGAGGAGCAGGTGGACGCGGCGGCCCGCGGTCTCCGGGGGCACGGCGTTCGGTTCCTGCGGGGCGGCGCGTTCAAGCCGCGCACGTCGCCGTACTCGTTCCAGGGCCTTGGCGCCGAAGGCCTGCGCATGCTCCGCGACGCGGCCGCGCGCCACGGCATGGCCACCGTGACGGAGGCCACCGGCGTGGCGAACGTCGACCTGGTGGCGCGCCACGCGGACGTCATCCAGGTGGGTGCGCGCAACATGTACAACTACGAGCTGCTGCGGGCGGTCGGCGAGACGGGGCGCCCCGTGCTGCTGAAGCGGGGGCTGAGCGCCACCGTCGACGAGTGGCTGTACGCCGCCGAGTACGTGGCCCTCGCCGGCTCGGAGGACATCGTCCTGTGCGAGCGCGGCGTGCGGACCTTCGCCCGGGAGACGCGCCACACCCTGGACGTGTCCGCCGTCCCGCTCGCGCGGTCCCGGTCGCGCCTGCCCATCCTCGTGGACGTGAGCCACGCGGCCGGCCGCCGGGACCTGCTGGCGCCGCTGGCCCGGGCCGCCCTCGCCGCGGGCGCGGCGGGCGTGATGGTGGAGGTCCACCCGGACCCGGACGCGGCGCTGTCCGACGCGCGGCAGCAGATCGACCTGGAGGACTTCGCGACGCTCCAGCGGGACGTCGCCCACTCGCTCGCGCGGATCGCCGCGCGGCTCCTCGACGCCACCCCCTCGAACCAGGACCACGCCGCCCGCGCGGCGGCTCCACGCACCCAGGAGGACTCCCTTGCGACTCAGCGTAGCGTGTAACTTCGACGAGGCCCTGCTCGACGGCCTCGAAGGCTTCCCCGTCCAGGAGATCTACGGGAAGGTGACCTCGGATCACGCCGGCGGCGGCCGCCCGTCGTTCTACCTGCCGAAGGTGGACCGGAGGAAGGTGGAGCGCTTCGTGGACCGTGCCCACGCCATGGGCATCGAGTTCAACTACCTGATGAACGCGTCCTGCATGGGCAACCGGGAGTACACCCGGGAGGGGCAGCGCCACATCCGCGAGACCCTGGACTGGGTGAGCGAGATCGGCTGCGACAGCGTGACGGTGGGCACCATCTTCATGCTCCAGATCGTCAAGCGCTGCTACCCCGATCTGAAGGTGCGGGTGAGCGCCCACCGCTTCACGGACAGCGTGCGCAAGGCGCGGTTCTGGGAAGACCACGGCGCCGACTGCATCGTCCTGAACGAGACGGCCTTCGCGCGGGAGTTCGCCGCCCTGAAGGCCATCCGGGGCGCGGTGGACTGCGACCTGTCGCTCATCGTGAACAACTCGTGCCGCCAGGACTGCGCCATCGCCGGGACCCACGCCACGAGCCTCAGCCACGGCTCCCAGGACGGACGGGGCGGCAAGGGCGGCTATCCGCTCGACTATCACATGCTGTTCTGCCTGGACTATCGCCTGCGCGAGCCCGTGAACTACGTCCGGGCCAACTGGATCCGGCCGGAGGACACCCACCACTACGAGGCCCTCGGCATCGACAACTTCAAGATCGTCGAGCGGAACTCGCCGACACCCGAGCTGCTCCGCCGCGTGAAGGCCTACGCGGAGCGCCGCTACGACGGGAACTTCCTCGACCTGGTCCTGCCCTTGAACTACCCGGAGTCCTCGTACACCACGAAGGCCTCCCGGGAGGCCTACAGCCTGCGCCGCGCGTTCAGGTACTTCTTCAAGCCGAAGCAGGTGAACGTCACGAAGATCCCCAAGCTGGTGGGCCTGGGCAAGGAGCAGGGGCTCCTCTATCCCCGGCGCGGCGAGTCGCCGCTGCACCTGGACAACCGCAAGCTCGACGGCTTCATCGACCGCTTCCTGAAGCACTCGTGCATCGACACGGACTGCGAGTCCTGCCGGTACTGCCACCGCTTCGCGGACGAGGCCCTGACCATCGACCACGACTGGCGGGAGCGGGTCCTGGCGGGCTACCGGGACCTCTTCGAGGACATGCAGGGCGGCGCCTTCTGGCGCTCCCCGACACCCCGGGACGTGGTGGACGCGGCGCGATTGGCGGGCAAGGCCGCCAGGCGCGCGGCCAGCAGGGTCGTGCCGGGTGTGGAACCGCCGCCGGAGGCGATGCCCGCGCCGGCCTGTCCCCACGCCGACTGAAGGGAGGGCGCCCTCCCCGGCCGTACCATCCGTCGCCGCCGAGGACGGCGCCGCCCTACCTACCGTGGGGGGAGTCAGCGGATGCGGGCGATGAACCGGCGGGCGTCGTCGGCCATGCTGTCGTTGTTGAACAACACCCAGTCCGGCCACGCGGCCACCATCTTCCCGGCGAGGGTGTCCAGCTCCGCGTCCGTGTAGGTGTACGAGTAGTTGTACGCTGGCTTGCCGTGCAGCCGGTAGTACCGGATGCCGCGGCCCACGGGCGGGCGCAGGAACGGGTCGACGGCGTGGACGAGGTCCAGGTCCTCGCAGATCTGGCGGAGGATGTCGTCGTCCCACTCGTCGCTGCGGGGCTCGAACACGAGCCTGCGCCCGGCCCGGTCGACCTCCTTGAAGAACCGGCTCATGTTCACCAGGTTCTCGCCGGTGGGGCCGAAGCTCTGGGGCATCTGGAAGAGGATCCCCTGGGCGTCCAGCGCGTCGGCGATCTCCAGCGTCCGCTCCCACGCCATCTTCGTGACGTCGTTCCAGCGGAAGCTCCCGACCTGCGCCAGCTTCTTCTTGGACAGCCGCTCGGTGAGCTTCTGGTAGGTCGGGCTGGTGCTCTCGTGGGTCAGGAGCTGCCAGGCCTTCATCGTGAAGACGAAGTCGCTCGGGGCCTCCCGACGCCATCGCTCGGCGGTCTTCACCATGGGCGGCTGGTAGAAGGAGCGCTGGACCTCGAGGATGTCGAAGTCCTCGAACATCCGCTCCCGGGCTTCGGCGAACCCGCAGCACCCCACGAGGACCTGGGGTTTCTTGTCGCTCATGGCGCGACCTCCGAGCCCGGGGAGGCGGCGCGGCCGACGCCTCGGGGCGAGGACGCCGACCGGCCACCCGTGGGGCAGTGGGCTACTCGATCTCGATCCGTTTGGCCTCCGGACCGCGGATCTCCTTCTTCCCGATGTTCACGGTCAGGACGCCGTTGTCGTAGTCGGCGCGGACCGCGTCGGGATCGACGTTGTCGGGCAGTCGGAACGAGCGGACGAAGCGGCCGTAGGAGCGCTCGACGCGGTGGACGCGCTCGCTCTTCTCCTCGTGCTCGTCCCTCCGCTCACCGCGCAGCGTCAGGATGCCGTTGTCGAGGCTGAGGTCGATGTCCTCCTTGTCGATCCCGGGCAGCTCGGCCGTGACCACGTAGTCCTCCGGCGTCTCGGAGATGTCCACGGTCGGCATCCACTGGGCGGACGCCATGGTCTCCTCCCCCTCGCGGCGCGACGGGGTCATGGAGAACATGCGGCTCAGCCGGCGCGAGAAGTCGTCCAGCTCACGGAACGGATCCCATCGGCTCATGGTCATCGCTCATCCCTCCTTTCCGGTGTTTCGAGGCGTGGTTCGGTTCGGTGTGTGGTCGTCCCAATCCGTCTCCACCGGACAGCAAGTCGCGTGCCACGGCCCCCCGCCCCTGGCTCCGGGGCAGCGGACGGGGGCAGCGCATCCAACCGGCCGACTCCGGGCGCGAGGCGACCGTGGCATTCTTCCCACACGGGCGTTTCGGGGCGGTACGATGCGCGCCATGAGTGCTCGAACCGATGCCCTCGCCGCGGGCGTCCGCCTGCCGGACTTCGTGGCCCGCCGGGCCGACGGCACCCCGACCCGCTACTACGGCGTGGCCGGCGGCCGCCCGACCATCCTGCTCCTGGGCGCCGAGACCTGCAGCGACGAGGCCCTGCGCCGCGTATCGGCCACGACCCGCGACCGGGCGCCCCTCCACGTCCTCGCCCGCGGCCACACCGCCCCCGATGTCCGGAGCGCGACCCACCTGTTCCTCGACGAGGACGGCCGCGTCCACGACCACCTGGGCGTGCCGCACGGCAGCGGGGTGCTGGTGGCCCTGGCCCGCGATCTGCGCGTGGCGGGGACGTTCCCGGTGGACGACATCGCCGGAGCCGTGGAGCGTGCCATCGCGGCCAGGCCGGCACCCGAGGCGCGCACCGTGGTCGCGCAGGCGCCCGTCCTGCTCGTCCCCGACGTCCTCGACGCGGCGCTGCGCGCCGAGGTGATCCGCACCTGGGAGGAGCACGGCCACCGCGCCACGGGCGTGGAGGCCTCGCGCGACGGGCGCCGGGAGGAGCACGCGGACCGGGCGACCAAGCGGCGCGCCGACCACACCATCGTCGGCGAGGCCCTCCTGGCGCGCCTGACCCGGACCGTCGGGCGCCGCGTCATGCCGGAGGTGCGCCGGGCCTTCGCCTACCGCGCCACCCGCTTCGAGGGCTTCAAGATCGCCTGCTACGACGGACGCGAGCGGGGCTTCTTCCGGGCGCACCGGGACAACCTCAGCCCGTCCACGGCCCACCGGCGCTTCGCGCTGACCCTCAACCTGAACGAGGACTACCAGGGCGGCGAGCTTCGCTTCCCGGAGTACGGGCCGCACCTCTATCGGCCGGCTGCCGGGGAGGCCCTCGTGTTCTCGGGCTCCCTGCTGCACGAGGTCCTGCCGGTGCGGGAGGGCCGACGGTTCGTCCTCCTGTCGTTCCTCTTCGACGGCGGGCGCCCCGGCTGAGGCAGATCGCCACGAGGGACGCGGCTCCGTGGCGATCGGCCACGTCCCCGGAAGTCGAGGTTCCCGCGCGCCTTGCGACTCCTGGCCAGCCACGTGGACGGGCACGACGGTTGCAGGCGTCGTCAGGGCCGCCGCGGCGACGCGGCCACGTTGCAGAACCCCGACCGAGCGAGGACATCATGAGGGAGAGGATGAACAGGTATCAGGACAACGAGCAGGGCTGGTCGAGCGCGATGTGGTTCGGAGCGGGGGCCCTGGCCGGGGGCGTCATCGCCCTGCTGGTCGCGCCGAAGTCGGGCCGGGAGATGCGGCAGGACATCGTGGACGGGACCACCCAGGCCGTCGATCGGACGCGCGACGCCGCCGTGAACGTCGGCCAGCAGGCGCAGCACCTGGCCCAGCGGGCCACCGGGCGGGGCCGGAAGCAGAAGAAGCGCACGCTGTTCGTGCGATAGCCGAGACCGAACGAGCGGTCCGTGGGACCCGGAGGCCGGGACTGCGCTCGTGCCTCCGGGCGCGCCCCTCATCGCGACCAGGCGTAGGCGTCGTACCGATCCCGGAGCGCCCCCTCGATGTCGGGCCAGCGCTCGAGGGCCTCGAGCATGGTCTTCGCGATGGGCTGGGCGCTGACGGCCTTCGTCCCGTCTCTGCTGACCAGGAGCAGCTGGCCGTCCCGGGTGCGATCGTCGAGCGTGGCGAGCTTCATCGTTCCTCCCTGTGCGTGTGGCCCCCTGATAGACCACGGCCGTGCCACGCGCAAGGCACGGCTCGGCTTCCCTCGAGCCTCTGCGGGTCCAGCGACCCACACGCTCCGAGCACGACCGCAGGCGCGCCTTCCGGAAGCCGGCACGGCGCTCAGCGCGCCCGCGCAGCCTCCTGATCACCGTATGGCATGAGACCGCCCGGCCCGAGGACAGCGCTTCCCCGCACCGTTCGCCCACGTGTCGATTCCGACGGGGCAGCTCCCGACCTGGGCTGCCCCTCCGCGTCCTCGCCCGACGACGGTTGTCCGTCCTCGCCTCGAGCCGCTCCATCGCTCGTCCCGTCACCTTCCGAAACATGCCGCGAAACGTGCTCCGGGGGGGCGTCGGGCCGTCCACGACGGGCCCGGCGCTCGGAGGCGTCAGCAGCTTGCGGCACCCTTCCCCGAGCCCCACTTCCGGGCGCATCCCGAGGTGTCACGAGGCGGTCCTCCATCCGGACGAGGGACAAGGCCGAAACCGGCACGCGAGTCTCCGGCGGCGCCGCGGGCACGGCCTCGCGGCGGATCCTCGGCGAGATCGAAGAGGCCGCCACCGCCTCGGCCAGCTCCGTGGCGAGACCGGATGCTCGGCCAGGCGATTCGGACGTGATCGGCGCCTCCGGCGAGACGATCGGGTCGAGCCCTGACGACACCGCAAGCCCGATCACCGCCGCGAGGATCACCAGGAGGACCGGGGCCGATGCCGGATGTCGCGCCGGACCCGGGACCGAGCGGGTCGCGGGCCGGGGGCGCGCCGTCGTCGTCCGGAGGTCCGGCGCGCCCTCCGTCGCGCCGGACCGCGGGCCTGGGACGCTCGGCGAGCGGCCGCTCCCACAGGCGGTGGGCACGGCGGGAGCGCCCGGAGCGGAGCCTCGAAGCGCCAAATCCGGTCGCGTGGACCGGGGAGAGGGCGCGGACGCACGATGATCGTACAACAACGTTGCGATCCGCGAGCGCAGGGAACGCGCACAATCCACGCGCTCGTCCCGACGCTTCGCGAGGAGCCCGCCGACGAGCTCCACGACACCCTCGGGCAGCGGCGTGCCCTCCCCGTCCACGCGCACCGCCGGCGGGTCGTCCTGGCAATGCATGAGCAACGTCGACACGGGATCGGGCCCGACGAAGGGCGGGCTGCCGGTCAAGAGCTCGTAGAGGATCACGCCCAACGAGTAGAGGTCTGCGCGCCCGTCGAGGACTTCCCGCCGCGCCTGCTCCGGCGCCGTGTACAGAGGCGTCCCGACGGGCCGGTCGAACCGCCCGGTCGTCGTCTGGCCGCCGTCGAGGCCCGCGCCCCGTCGTCCAGAGAGCTTGGCCACTCCGAAGTCGAGGACCTTCACGAAGTCGTCCGTCTCGCCGAGGCGCGTGAGCACGATGTTCCGGGGCTTCAGATCCCGGTGGACGATCCCCTGCTCGTGCGCCTCGGCCAAGCACTCCGCGATCTGATCCGCGATCGACAGGGCGCGCGGCCACGGCATGGCCCCCGCATCCTCGAGCACGGCTTCCAATGTCGCGCCGTCGACGAACTCCATCGCCATGAAGGGCAGGCCGTCGGCGGACCAGCTCAGCTCGTGGACCCGCGCGACGTGCTCGGTCCGAAGCCTCGACGCGCTGCGCGCCTCGAGAAAAAAGCGCCGGACGGCTCGGGCGGTCACCTCGCCGCGGATGACCTTCAGGGCGACCTCCCGCTGGAGCGGCACCTGGGTGGCCCGATAGACCACACCCATCCCACCGATGCCCAGGATGTCGTGGATGACGTAGCGCCCGTCCAGGGTCTGGCCGAGCAGGGCGTCGGGTGCCCAAGTCTCCCCGTCGACACGGACGAGGGAGGCCTCCACGCCACAGTCGTCGTGGGCGTCCTCCTGGTCGAACAGCCCCCCGCAGCTCCGACAGACCCACACAGCGCCCCCCTCTCGCGAACGTGGGGATTGAATCTCCGGCGTCCCCCGGCGTCAACCCAGCACCGTAACTGCGATTTGACAGCCTCTGGCCGGAAGTCCTAGATGCGAGGGGCGACGATCCCGGCCCCACCGATGGACGACCGTTGACGTGAGCAGTCCCGCCACCGAGACGAACCGCACGACCGCCAACCGCTCGGAGGACGCGAACGCGCCGCCGAGCACACCGGCGATTCAGATCCTCTACTCGCCGGACCCTGCGATGCTGGGTCGGCTCGAGCCATTGGCCCACGGGGAGCTTCGCCTGGGACGTGGCGTGCAAGGCTCCGGCCTGACGCTGCCCGACGCACTCGCGTCGCGTCACCACGCGACGATCCTCTGGGACGGTGACCGGGATCGACATCTGATCCGCGACGAGCGGAGCGCCAATGGAACGCGGCTGAACGGCCGACCCGTCTCCGTCGAGGTTCTCACCCGAGGCGACGTCGTCGCCCTCGGTGACACGGTCCTCCGCTACGTGGCGCTCGATCTGCGCCTCGCAGGATGGACGGCCCCGCTCGATGCGGGGCTGGCCGGACGGAGCGCCGGCCTACGGGAGGTCCTCGATCAGGCCCGGAAGGGGGGCCCCTCCGACCTGACCGCCCTGATCGCTGGCGAGACGGGCACGGGCAAGGAGCTCGTCGCCCGCGCGCTGCATCGGGTGAGCGGACGCGCCGGCCCCTTCGTCGCCGTCAACTGCGCGGCGATCCCCCGCGACCTGCTGGAGAGCGAGCTCTTCGGTCATGTGCGCGGCGCGTTCACCGGGGCCGATCGCGCACGCCCTGGCGTCATCCGGTCCGCGGAGGGAGGGACGCTGCTGCTCGACGAGATCGGCGAGCTGCCAACCTCGATGCAGGCCAAGCTGCTGCGTGTCATCGACCGGCGCGAGGTCCGGGCCGTCGGCAAGGAGCAGCCGGAGCCCGTGGATGTACGCTTCGTGGCGGCGACCCATCGGAACCTCGACGAGGAGGTGCGCGCGGGGAGATTCCGCCAGGATCTGCGGATGCGCCTCGACGAGTGGCCCATCGAGATCCCGCCGCTCCGAGAGCGTCCGGACGATATCCTGGACATCCTGGCGGCGAATGGAGGCACCGGGGGTCTTTCCTCCCCCCTGGTCGCGAGCGGCGAGTTCTTCGAGGCCCTCGCCTTGTACGACTGGCCGGGCAACGTCCGGGAGCTCCTCGCGACGGTGCGGGCGGCCGCGGTCCGGGCCGAGGGGCGACGGCTCGAGCTGGAGCACCTGCCCGCCAGGCTCCGGACCGGCGTCCGGACTGGCGAGCGGGCCTCCCACGACGGGCTGGACGGAGGGGTCCGGGCGCCGAGTCCCCGGCCGACGCCCCGTGAGCTGGAGGGCCTGGTCCGCCGGCACCGGGGGAACGTGACCGCGGTCGCCGCCGCCCTCGACGTCCATCGGGCTCAGGTATACCGGTGGCTCGATCGCCACGGCATCGACGTCCGGGCCTTCCGGAGCCCGTGAATGCGGAACACCTGCGACACCCGGCGCCTCCGTCCAGCCCGACGCATCCCTCCGTACGCTCCGTGCCCCCGTACAGAGATGATCCTCCGGGGGCGACGGCGGTGGCTCGATGCTTGCTCGGCTCACGGCCTCGTGGATGCCGTGAGACACGCCACAGGGAAGCTCGTCCTCCTGCTCTGCCTGTCGTGGGGCGCAGCCGGCCAGGTCCACGGCGCGCCACCGGACTCGCCCTCCTCGCCGCCGGAGGCCCCCGAGGAGCTCGCGGCACGGGCGACGGAGCGCTTCTTGGACGGCGTTTACGACGAAGCGCGCGTCCTCTTCGAGCGCGCCCACGCCCTGGACCCGGCGCCCAGCCTCCTGTTCAACGTCGGACGCTGTCGGGAGGAGGCGGGCCAGTACGTGGAGGCCGTGGCCGCCTACCGGCGCTTCCTCGAGGCGGCCGAGGAGCCGGGGCGGCGGCAGGTGGGTCAGGAGCGGCTGGCGGACGTGCTGGCTGCGGCGAGGCGGACCCACCGGGAGGTGTCCTTCCTGTCGGAGCCGGAAGGCGCGGAGGTCTTCCTGGGCGGTAAGTCCGAGCGCGTCGGCGTGACCCCCGTTTCGAAGTGGCTGCCTTTCGGCACCCACGAGGTGCGGTTCGCCATGGAAGGCTATGTCCCGACCACCCGCGACGTCACGCTGAGCACCGAATCGAGTCGAACGCCCACCGTCGACGTGCAGTTGGCCCGGGAGGCCCGCCTCCGACTGGTCGGGGTCCCCGATGGAGCGAGCGTGCTCGTGGGCGACGAGGCCGCACCCGAGCGGATCGGTCACGGAGACGGCGTCCGGGTCCCACCGGGAACCCATCGCGTAGAGGTCCGGGCGAGCGGGCGGCGGCCCTACCTCGCCGAGGTGGTGCTCGAGCCGGGCCAGACCAGGCGGCTGCGCGTGACGCTGGCCCGGGAGCCCAGGGCGGGAGACCCTCGCGCGCTCGACGGGATCGAGCGGACAGGGCTCGGCACGCCGCAAGGAGAGGACGAGGGGGGCTTTCGCGTCTCCCCGGCGGCCTGGACGATGGGCGGGGTGACGCTGGCGTCCCTCACCACCGCCGTAGCGCTCGGCCTCGTCGCCGACGAGCGGGCCTCCGAGGCACGGGACCTGGGAGCGACGCCCGGGGCCAGCGTCGCCGAATGGGAGCAGCGAGCCCAGGGCGCGCGCCGAACGGCCCTCGTGGCCAACATCGGCTACGCCGTCGCAGGGGCCTCCGCCCTGACCACGGGCATCGTCCTGTGGACCTCCAACGCGTCCACCGACCAGGACGGCGGCGACCGCGCCTCGCACGTGTCCCTCGTGCCGTCCGCCGGACCGGGAGCCCGCCTGTGGATCGACTTCTGAGCGCCACCACCATCCTCCTCGTCGGGATCCTCGGCTGCCGGGTGGACGTGGGGAGTGCCCCCGTCCAACCTCCCGGGGGCACCGCTCCGGCACCGGACGCGGCAGACGCGGATGCCTTGGACGACGTCGATGCCGTCCCGCCCGTGGATGCAGGGGAAGACGTCGTCGCCGAGACCGAGTTCCCGGGGGACGGGGAGTCCGGCGGCGACGCGAAAGACGCCGACGCCCGAGGCCCGGAGACGCTCGACGCGGAGACGGACGCAGACGAGGAGGAGTGCGTCGAGCGCAGTTCCCATGTCCCCATCGTCGCGGACACGTTCGCCTCGTCGACGACGCCGGACGAGAACTACGACGGAACCTGGCTCCTCGTGGGCGACAAGACGAACGGCGAGGTCAACATGGCGTGGCTGCGCTTCGCCCACCCCGAGGATGTCGGCATCCCGGCGGACACGCCGATCGTACACACGGGGCTCTGCGTGGACACACCGACCGGGGTGGTCGGCGGGGAGTCCATCGAGCTGTGCGTCTGGCAGGTGGATGGCGCGGACGTGTGCGACGACTGGCAAGAGGACGAGCTGACCTGGAACAGCGCGAAGCTCTGCGGCGGCACCGAGCTTCTGGGCTGCATGACGTACACGCAGCACGCCGCCATCGCCTGCGGGGACATCAGCGACGTGGACCTGGAGCGGGCGAACCTGCAGGGTCTGGTGCTGGGTGAACGGAATCTCACCGGACGCACGATCTCGCTGTTCAGCAAGGAGACCGACCCGGACAACGCCCCGCGGCTCGATGTCCACTACATGGACTGCGAGCCGTGAATGGCCGTCGGCGCCCGCTGCTGCTGCTGGTCACCGTCGCCGCGTGGGCGTGGGCAGGGTGCCGGGTCGATGTGGGCCGGCCCCCTGAGGGTCCGGAGGAAGATGCCGGCGAGCTCCTCGACACGCCGACCCGCGATGCGCTTGGTGACGGGATGGACCTCGGTGACGGAGCGTTGTCTCCTGCAGACGGAGATGCCACCTCCGGGCCAGCACGGGACGGAGGACCTGAAACCGATGCCGACGCCGACGATGTCGACTCTCCAGAGTGCCTGGACGGTCGTTGTGGCAACTGCTCCCCTCTCCACCCCGACGACTCCGAGCCCAACGATACGCTGGCCACGGCGGCGCTGCTGGCCGAAGGCCTGAGCTGCCTGAGCGACGGGGGCACACGCGAGCTGCTGAGCTTCCATCCCGCGACCTCCGACGTGGATTGGTACCGCTGGCAGCTGTCCGGAAGCGGCGAGCCCTGTGATGTCGACGCGACCCTCGAGGTCCGGAGCGCCGACGACGATCCCCTGGCCGAGGGCGAGGTGAGCCTCGCCCTCGTCGTGCTGTGTCAGCGCGGACAGCCCACCTTCGACGCCCTCGTCCCCGACGACGCGAGCTGTCTCCCGGCGGCGGGGGCAACCACCTGCACGAGCCCCACCGGAAGCGCCCGCCTGCGCATCGAGGATCTGGGCTGCCGGGAGCAGGAGAGCTGGGACACGCTGGAGATCTACGCCCGGGTGGAGAGCACCGGCTACGCGCGGGCGTGCGGGCCGACCCTCACCGAGGCCGGCTGGTACGGCCTGAGCTGGAGCTGGGGTCCCTACGACGCGATCCCGTCCCAGCGCTGATCGAGGGGGCGAAACAGCGGCTTCGGTGAGACGGTCGAACGGTCGGGGTGAAACACCTGTGTCACGGCTCGGACACCGACTTTCAGGGGGTTACGGGGCGAAGACACGTTGGCCCGATGCTTGCGTGGCCCTCGGCTCGCAGTGCGCCCCACCACCGCACGCCGCCGAGGAGAACCATGCACACGAGCGCCCGATGTCCCGTTCCACGTCCCGTGACGACCGCCCTGCTCCTGGGTTTGCTCTCCGCCTGCCTGGCCGCGTGCACCGACGTGGAGGACACGAGCGACGTGCAGTGGTCCGACGTACCGGACGGCGCGTTCCCCTCGTGGGACGTCGGCGGCGGTGACGCGGGCACGGACCCGGGCGAGGACCGGGGAGCGGAGCCGAAAGAGGAGGTCTCGCCTGGCTCGCCCGATGTCCGCGACGTCGACGACGGAGGGCCGGCCGATGCCGAAGCGGACGGATACAGCGAGGAGTGCGAGCCAGGGGAGACCCGCCCCTGCGGTCCTTGCGATCTCGGCACCCGGACGTGCGACGACGACGGCGCATGGCCCCCCGATTGCGCGACCGACGCCTGCGAGCCCGGGGACTCGAAGGTCAGCGACTGCCCCGAGGGCGAGGCGATGCGGTGCACGACGGGGTGCGTATGGTCGGCGTGCCAGGAGCCTCCGGCCGAGTGCACCGTGGAGGACTGCGAGCAGCTCGGTGCCCCCGACCCGTGCAAGGAGTGGAGCTGCGTGGACGACTCGTGCACCCAGAGCGCCTTCGAGGGCTCCTGCGACGACGGCGACCCCTGCACGGTCGGCGACTTCTGCCAGGACGGGGCCTGCCAGGCCGGAGAACCCATGGACTGCTCGGATCTCGACGACACCTGCGTCGAGGGCCAGTGCGTGGAAGGGAGCTGTGAGGCGATGCCGGTCTCGGGGCCGTGCGACGATGGCGATCCCCACACGGTCGACGACACGTGCGACGACGGGGTGTGCGTGGGTCAGTGCGAGGGAAGCGAGCCGGCCGGTCCTTGCGAGCTCTGGCAGTCGGACGATGAGGGGGACTGCGTCCTCGCCTCCAAGACCGGCTCCTGCGACGACGGCGATCCCTGCACGACGGACGACACCTGCGCGGACGGGGTGTGCGTCGGGACCCCGAAGGATTGCGACGACGGCAACCCGTGCACCTCCGACATCTGCGAGCCCGACGGGAGCTGCGGAGGGGACGCCGAGCCCGATGGCACCCCGTGCGGCGACGGGAAGACCTGCGAGGCCGGTCAGTGCGTCGACGGGTGCTCCCTGAAGGACTGCGACGACGGCAACCCGTGCACCTCGGACGACTGCGCGGTCGAGGACGGGATCGCTCAGTGCGTGAACGAGCCGACCGACCAGGGGGGCGCGTGTGGTCAGGACAGCTGTGGGTCCTGGGGCTCGTGCGACTACGAGGGATCCTGCGCCGAGCAGGGCACCCGGAGCCGCACCTGCACGCAGCAGGTCTGTGACGCCGGGCAATGCGTCTCCGAGCAGACGACGGAGACCGAGTCCTGCGACCGGAGCACCCAGGGAGACTCCTGCGGATCGACCGACTGCGACGGGTGGGGAAGCTGCGACGGGTTCGCCTCCACCTGCGACGAGAGCGGCGAGCGCAGCCGGACCTGCACCGAGTACACCTGCTCCGGCGGGCAGTGCCAGAGCGATTCGTACACCGAGACCGACTCCTGCTCCCGGAACACGGACGGCACCTCTTGCGGGTCGAACTGCGGAAGCTGGAGCAGCTGTGGCGACTTCTCCTCCCCCTGCGACGAGACCGGACAGCGCACCCGTACCTGTACGGAATCGGTCTGCTCCGGCGGACAGTGCGAGACCAGCTCCTTCACGGAGACCGACTCCTGCTCGCGAGACACGACGGGCAGCTCGTGCGGGTCCACGGAGTGCGGCGAGTGGAGCAGCTGCGGCGGATTCGACTCCCCCTGCGACGAGACTGGACAGCGGACGCGGAACTGCATCGAGTACAGCTGCTCGGGTGGACAGTGCGAGGCGGAGTCCTACACGGAGAGCGAGTCCTGCTCCCGGAGCACCCAGGGCGACTCCTGCGGCTCCAGCAACTGCGACGGATGGAGCAGCTGCGGCGGGTTCGACTCCCCCTGCGACCAGACCGGACAGCGCTCCAGGAGCTGCACCGAGTCCGTCTGCTCCGGAGGCCAGTGCCAGACCGACTCCACCACCGAGACCGAGCCCTGCTCCCGGAGCACCCAGGGCGACTCCTGCGGCTCCAGCAGCTGCGGAGGATGGAGCAGCTGCGGCGGGTTCGACTCCCCCTGCGACGAGACCGGACAGCGCACCAGGAGCTGCACCGAGTCCGTCTGCTCCGGAGGCCAGTGCCAGTCCGACTCCTACACCGAGACCGACGCCTGCTCCCGGAACACGGACGGGGAGGCCTGCGGATCCGAGGACTGCTCGAGCTGGAGCGGGTGCGCCGGCTACTCCTCCACCTGCGACGAGACCGGGCGCCGCGTGCGGACGTGCACGAGCTTCCAGTGCAGCAACGGAAGCTGCCATGGAGACGATGAGTACGAGCAGGACACGTGTACCCGGAACACCGACGGCATCTACTGTGACGACGACACCAACTGCACCGAAAACGACGCATGCTCCAACGGCTCGTGTACCGGCTCCGAGGTCACCGACCCCGAGGCCCCGGCCAACCGCGGATTCCCCGGCAAGTACCTGGGCTCCTACGACGACTGTGACTCGGTCGACATCTACACGGTGTCCACCTACGGAAGCCGGAACTGGTTCCACGCCCCGGTGAGCGACGAGTCCTTCTGCCTGCTCGAGCCGACGGTCAGCTTCGACAACTACGCCCACGAGTCCACGGATGTCCGGGTCTGTCTCTACTACAGCTGTGACGGCGGCGCCTGCGAGCCCCTGGACTGCCCGAGCGGCACGAGCAACCAGCACGAGCCCGGCGTCAGCGACGTGCTCCTCAACGGCTGCTGCCTCGTCACCGGCAGCCCGTCCGGCTCCTTCACCATCGAGCCGAACACCCCCCTGACCACCGACGACAGCGGCGAGCTCTTCCTGCGTGTCGAAAGCCAGGACTCCGACATGTGTACCGGCGTCGACCTCGAGCTCGAGTTCTGAACACGTCGAGGCGTCGTGCAGCGGATACGCTCAAAACCTGTCAGACTCAGACCCACTGGAAGAGTTTCATGCGACACTCGCACGCTCTCTTGGCCGCGTTCTCATTCGTAGCCATGGCCTCCATTGGTGCTTGCCACATGGGCGCAGCCAATCGCACGGACATCGGTCGGCGATCGGATGGCTTTCTGCACACTCGGGAAGACGGCTCGGGGTGCATCAACGTGTGGGCCCGATCGAACCGGGCCGGACGTTGGGAGTGGGGGCCGACCGAGCAAGTCATCACTTGGACCAGGGAGCGCGAGGATCCCGACGGGGTCATCTTGGCGATCGGCACCTACTCGGGAAAGCTTTCGCCCTCGTCCAATGCATGGGCGAGTTGCGGGGTGACCGCCAACATCGATCCCGATGAGTGGCACACCATCACGAGCCGCTCCTTTTCCTCCCAGGGTGACAGGTACGTGGACGAGAACGGAAGGACGCCCGAGCAATGGCGCTCGGGGCTCGAGTTCCGCCGTTCTCGAAAGCAGTCGTCCAAGCCCGATACTCTGAGCCGGCGACCTGCGCGCGACGGCTGCGGTGCAGACGTGGATTGCAAAGGGGATCGCGTCTGCGTCGACCGCGAATGCGTCAGCCCGTGAGCACGTTGACTCTGCATAGCAACCACGAACCGTCCTCAGAGACCAGCCCTTGGTCCGGCCATTCTACGAGAGGTCATTTCCGTGAAGACAGTCTCCATTCATACTATGATCGCCTTCTTCCTCATCACCATTCCATCAACCGGGTTGTCGGCCGCTCCCGAGGACATCGTGCCCTCGCACTACGGCTCCTCACAGTCGGGCAACCAACTGGCCTGGGATCTCACGGATGTGCGCAGCGCTACGCATAAGAAGCACATTCTGGGGATCCCTCGCTTGTCGCTCGATATCGTGGCGCTTCCTCGAGACACTCCAGATCCCGTCCGAGATGGCTTCGAAACGAATTCGGAGGATCGTACAACAATCGCTGATCCTACGCCCCCTTCGCCCGGCGCCGCGGATTCTGTTCGGCTCGTCGTCGATTCGAACGCCGCAACCGTGGACGGCACAGGTGGCATGCCGGTTTTCGGCTACGTCCTTGTTGGGCTATCATTGGTCGTAGGGGCAGTCTTTCTCGCGGCGTACGCAGGTGATATCTGATGATTCGACCGATCTCGATGACCACACTGTCGATCTTCCTTTTCACGAGCATCGTCTGCGCGGCACCGGGACGTGCGGTGGCACAGTCTGCATTGGATCATAGGCCGGTCGTGCCACTCGACATGCAGCGCGCGTTGCCTGCACGGGGCGAAGCGCTCCCGGTGAACCTCATCCCCGACCTACGTCTGTCATTGGATGCCAGCGACGACCGTACGGACGTGTCAGATGGAGGCGATGCCGTAGGCAGCGTCGGCAAAAAACGACTACTCGTAACGTCGCCCGGGGTGACTGGAGGGGACGCCGACTCCAATACCAGCATCATCCTGGGCGTCACGATCGTCGGGGTGCTCGTAGCAACCCTCGCCGCTGTAGCCTATGCTGCGAAGGACTAGCCTGCTTCTCTTGGCGTGCAGTACCCTGGTGGCGTGCTACAATGTGCAACGTCAACACCTCGAAGCGCCGGAATGTCCGACTCCGTGGTGCACCCACTTTTCGAAAATGCGCTACAGGCAGCTCTCGAACCACTGCGGCCCGGATGCATTCTCAGCCCTCGCGACCTATATCTTAGACAAAAAACTGGACCGGCGAAGGCTTTATTCGGTGTGTCGTCAGGGGCAAGGCACGCAGCTCGGTTGTTTGGCCAGGGAGCTTGCCGATGCCGGAGCGTACGTATGCGCGAAGCAGATATCGATGAAAACGCTGGCCAACTGGATCCGCGGGGTCGGACCAGTGGTCGTCGCGAGAAGCACTTTTGCGGGGGGCACACATTATGAGGTCGGTCTCGGCTACGTGGCCGATGGACTGATCCTGTGGGACAATGAAATCGGCGTATACTACATCTCCATGAAGCAGTTTAGGGCACGGTGGGAGGATGTCGGCAGAATCGCGGTCCTCGCGAGCGGACGCCCTTTCGCCTACGCTGGGTGCCAGTTCGAGAAGAGAGGCGAGGTCACCATGGATCGGAGCGTCCCGCGTCCTCGTCCGTCCGGTGCCGAGCGACGGCGCACCCACTGCCGCGGTGATGCTCTCCTCGATGATGCCGAAACCCCGGATCACCCGTCAGGGGCGAGAGGAACTCAGGTTCCTCGTCGTAGACACGGACAGTCGCGAGACGGCGCATCGCTCGATCACGCCGCCGACACGTCGTCGCGAGCCTTTGGATCGATGTCCTGGACGGGAGCGCGGTCCACGCAAGGCGCTGGGAGGTCCTACGAGGCGGGGGTCCACGGCCAGGTGTCTATCTCGCTCCAAGGCAAGGCGGTCGCGTTGCTGCGGGACTGGCGCTGGTCTCCTCCGTAGACGAGGACGCGGCGGAGATCGTCCCATCGGTCGTCCTCGTCGAGGAGCCCGGCGGCGCGCTCCAGGTCCCGGAAGAAGCTCTGCTGGACCGTGGCTCCGGACTTCATCTCGACGAGGTCCACGGCGCGGCCGTGCTCCACGAGGAGGTCCAGCTCTCGTCCTCGTCGCTCTCTCAGGTGGAAAAGGGCGGGGCGCGCGCCCCGGTGCACGTGGTGCTTGTAGATCTGCGAGACGACCCAGCTCTCGAAGATGGCGCCGCGCAGCGGGTGATGGCGTAGCTCCTCGGGGCTTCGGATGCCGAGGAGGTTGCACGCGAGCCCGCTGTCGACGAAGTGGAGCTTCGGAGACTTCGTGAGCTGCTTTCGCCGCGTCCGATGCCACGCCGGGAGGCGGAGGAGGATGAAGCTCGTCTCCAGGACCGACAACCAGGACCGGGCGGTGTTGTGGGACACGCCACAGTCCCCACCCAGCGCCGAGAGGTTGAGGACCTGCCCCGTGCGGCCGGCGCAGAGCCGCACGAACGTCGTGAAGGTCTCGAGATCGCTCACGTTGACGACCTGGCGCACGTCCCGCTGGATGTAGGTGGTGACGTAGTCCGTGAGCCACCTGTCTGCGGGGAGGCCGCGCTCGTGGATGGCGGGGTAGGCGCCGGTCCACAGGGTGGTCAGGAGGTCGCCGGGGCCTCCCGGGAATCGCCGCAGCTCCTCGAGGCTCGGCGGCAGGAGGTGGAGCACGCCGGTGCGGCCCGCGAGGGATTGGCTGACGCCCTCGGACAAGCCGAAGTGCTGGGAGCCGGTGAGGACGAATCGCCCCGGCGTCGGATCCTCGTCGACCATTCCCTGGAGGTAGGACAGCAGCTCCGGGACGTGCTGGACCTCGTCGAGGACCGCCCCTCGCTCGTGCTCGGCGAGGAAGCCGCGCGGATCGTCCCGAGCGTACTGGCGCGTGTCGATCGCCTCCAGGGAGACGTACGCCTTGTCGGGGAACACCTGGCGACAGAGGGTGGTCTTGCCCGATTGCCGGGGGCCGGTCAGCGTGACGACGGGGTACATCCCCGCCAGCTCGCGGACCGTCGCCTCCAGGGTTCGCTCGATCATGAGACGAGGATGGCCCAGGCGACACAAATTGTAAATCAAACTTACAATTTGCGCAGCCCCATGCCGCGGCTGGTCGGTGCTCTACTCCGGCGCGCCGAGCACCGCCCGGACGCTCTCCTGGACGATGTCCAAGCCCTGGTCCAGGGCCTCGCGGGGGATGGTCAGGGGTGGGAGCAGCTTGATCACCTGGTCGTCGGCGCCGGCGGTCTCGATGACGAGGCCGCGCTCGAAGCAGGCCGCCGACACGTCGTTGCCGACGCCCGCCGCCTTGAGATCGAGGCCCTGGATGAGGCCGCGGCCGGGAGATGCGGCAGGACATCGTGGACGGGACCACCCAGGCCGTCGATCGGACGCGCGACGCCGCCGTGAACGTCGGCCAGCAGGCGCAGCACCTGGCCCAGCGGGCCACCGGGCGGGGCCGGAAGCAGAAGAAGCGCACGCTGTTCGTGCGATAGCCGAGACCGAACGAGCGGTCCGTGGGACCCGGAGGCCGGGACTGCGCTCGTGCCTCCGGGCGCGCCCCTCATCGCGACCAGGCGTCGAGGCCGGTGACAAATGACACGAGGTGCCGTTTGACACCAAGTGTCACGCGCATCCATGATGTCACGCATGGATGCAACAGTCAGTCTACGTGAAAGGAAGAAGGCGCGCACGCGCGAAGCTCTCGCGGACGCCGCGCGCCGGCTCTTTCGGGAACGCGGCTTCGAGGCGACGACCATCGACCACATCGCGGCGCTCGCCGAGGTGTCCCGGCGGACGTTCTTCCGCTACTTCCCGACGAAGGAGGACGTGGTCTTCCCGGACCGGGAGCGGCGGCTGAAGCGATTCCGCGACATCCTGGAGGATCGGAGCCGGGGCGAGTCCGGCATCGAGCGCGTCCGGCGGGCCTGCCTCGACATCGCCCGGGACTTCATGACGCACCGGGATGCGATGCTCGAGATCCAGCGCGTCGTGGACGCCAGCGATCGCCTCATCGCGTACGAGCGCCAGCTCGACCAGGGCTGGGAGGAGGCCATCGCCGAGGCCCTCTGCGAGGAGGGGCGTGTGGACGCGCGCCTCGCCCGGCTCCAGGCCGGCGCGCTCATGGGCATGGTGCGGGCGGCGCTGCGGGACTGGTTCGCGAACGGCGGACGCGACGACCTCGTCCGGATGGGCGACGAGGCCGTGCGACTCCTGCAGGACGGCATCGGGGGCGCGCCCCCACGGAAGGAGACGGCATGAAGCTCCCGGAGCGAGGACTCGAGCGCGACGACCTGTTCGCGAGGATGGACGCCTACCGCGACCAGGACATGAACTGGCGCTCGGGGCGGACGTTCGCCTACATCTACGACGCCGGGCGGGAGGCGGAGCGCGTGGGCAAGGAGGCCTTCGCGTCCTTTTTGACGGAGAACGCCCTGGATCCCACGGTCTTCCCGAGCCTGCTGAAGTTCGAGACGGACCTGGTCGGGATGGCCACGGCCCACCTGAGCGGCGGCGACGAGGCGGTCGGCTCGTTCACCAGCGGCGGCACCGAGAGCATCATGCTCGCGTGCAAGGCGGCCCGGGACCAGGCCCGGAAGGCCAGGCCGAACCTGGCGCGGCCGGAGATCGTGCTGCCGACGACGGCCCACGCGGCGTTCCACAAGGCCGCGGAGTACCTCTGCCTCGAGCGCGTGATGGTCCCGGTGGATCCGGAGACCTTCAAGGCCGATCCCGAGGCGATCCGCGAGGCGATCACGCCGAACACGGTCATGCTGGTGGCCTCGTCGCCGTCGTACGCCCACGGCGTCATCGATCCCGTCGAGGAGATCGCCGCCCTGGCCCGCGAGCACGACCTCTGGCTCCACGTGGACGCCTGCGTGGGCGGCTTCCTGCTGCCGTTCTTCCGCCGGCTGGGCGCCGAGGTGCCGCCGTTCGACTTCTCCGTGCCCGGCGTCACGTCCATCTCCATGGACCTGCACAAATACGCCTTCACCCCCAAGGGCGCCTCCCTCGTCCTGTACCGGACCCGCTCCCTGCGGCGGCACCAGATCTTCGCCTGCGGCCACTGGACCGGCTACACGGTCATCAACCCGACGGTCCAGAGCTCCCGGTCGGGCGGACCCCTCGCCGCGGCCTGGGCCGTGCTGAACCACCTGGGCGACGACGGCTACATGGACCTGGCGAAGCGGACGCTGGACGCGACGCGCCGCCTCGTGGAGGGCATCGAGGCCATCGACGGCCTCGACGTGATGGCCGAGCCCGAGTTCTGCATGGTGGCGGCCACGTCGGACGACTTCAGCGTCTTCCACATCGTCGACGAGATGAAGGAGCGCGGCTGGTACATCCAGCCCCAGCTCGCGTTCGGGTCGAGCCGCGAGAACATCCACTTCTCCCTGCACCCCGGCAACGCCGACAAGATCGACGCGATGCTGGAGGCCCTGCAGGAGTCCGTGGAGGCCGCCCGCGCGCGCGGCGGCGGGAGCGGCCTGGCGGCGCAGGTGGCGAAGATGGCCGAGTCCCTGCCCCTCGATCAGCTCGACGAGAGCACCTTCGGGCAGCTCCTGAGCGTGGCCGGGGTCGACGGCGTCGACCTCCCGGATCGCATGGCGGAGATCAACGAGATGCTCAACGCCCTGCCCCGACCCCTGTCCGAGAAGCTCCTCATCGAGTTCATCAACGAGCTGTATGTCTGCCGCGACGACGGCTGCCCCCCCCGCGCCGCGTAGGGGCGTCGACGTCGAGGTCCTTCACCCCACCCGCGCAAACGGGTTCGACACGGTGACGCCCCCGTACGCCTGGCCGTCGTTCAGGTCCTCCGAGTAGAGCGTCTCGGCGCCGGAGCGCCGGGCTGCGACGATGATGAGTGCGTCCCAGTAGGAGATCCGGTAGCGCTCCTGCGTCCGCACCGCCTCGAGCGCCCCGGCCGCGTCGTTCGGCACGACCGTCCAGGCGCAGTAGTCCTCGAGGAGCGCCTCGATGGCCGAGGGGGTGAGGGGACGCGCGAGCTTCTTCTGCAGGTTGACGCACAGCTCGTGCAGAACCTGCGCGCTGATGGCACCCGACCGCGTCTCCCACAGGTGTCTCACCAGCGAACTGGCGATGCGGTGCTTCTCACCGGCGTCTACGTCGTGCGCGTAGATGAGCACGTTCGTGTCGACGAAGCACTCAACGCTCATGGAGCTCGTCCCGACTCGCGGCCGGCGTCCAGCCGAGGGACCAGCCCTCTTCGAGGCGCGCCATCGCGCGGGCCCGCGCGCGCTCGTAGCCCCGCTCCGTGCGAATGTGCTCCTCCAGGAGGTCGGCGAGCATCCTGCTCACCGACGACTCCTCGCGCGCCGCGATGACCCGGGCTTCCCGGAGGAGGTCCTCGTCGACCCGGATGGTGATGTTGCGCTTCCGGCTCATGCAGCCTCCCGTTCGCACGAAACGACGTGCTACACGTATTCTACGTGCGCCTTGGCCCGACGCCAACGTGTAGCCACCGAAGGCGCGCCAGGAGGACCAGGAGAGCGACCACGGGCAACCTGGGGGCGCCACCGGGTCCGCCGGCACAGCCTCCACCTCCGTCGCCGCCACCCGCGGGCTCGGCGTCGGGCTCTCCGGACGGCACCTCGGCGGAGTCGTCGTCCGGCGAGAGCGGTCCGGCGTCGTGCACGTCCGGCCCGGACACCGCGTCCTCCGTGGGCGACGCGTCGGGCTCGGGCTCGGGCTCGGGTGGCGCGGGCTCGCAGACCACGACCTCGGTCGTCTCGGAGACGAGGCCCGCGGCGTTCGTGAGGCACCCGCGCACCGTGACGGGCCCCTCCCCGCCCGGCCACGGCAGGACGACGGGATCGCCCGGCAGCCAGGTCTCCCCGTCCACGCTCGCCTCTCGGGCGACCACGGGCGCGTGCGGGTCGTCGCCCGTCACCCGCACCCTCACCTCGACGCCGCAGTCGGCCGCCAGGACCTCGAGATCCGGCGCCGCCGGCGGCGTACCGTCCACCCGGACCACGCCGGGCTCGCTCGGCGGGCCGCCCTCCGCCCGGACCCGCACGTACACGGCGGTCCCGTCGGCCATCGGCTCCTCGGCGAAGTCCACGTCCACCTCGGGCCCCTCCCCCGCCGCGGTCCACGGTGTCATCGCCTCCGGGTCGTCCGCGTCGCCGAGGGCGACCTCGAAGCCCGGCGGCGGCTCGACGAAATGCTCCGAGGACCAGGCGACGTGGAGGAAGCCCACCTGCGGCGCCCACGCGGGCACCTCGACCAGGGGCACGGGCGTCATGGGAAGCTCCACCCGGGTCCGCTCGCCCGCTACGACCTCCACCTCGGTCGGCAGGCCGACCCAGCCCTCCGCCCAGGCCTCCAGGACGTGCGCCCCGGGCTCGACCCCATCCTCTCCGAAGCCCCCGCCGGGGCCGACCGTCACGGGCACCGCGTCGAGGGCCACGTCCGCGGCCAGCCCGCGGCGCCCGTCCGGCAGCACCACGCTCCCCACGAGCCAGCCCCAATCGACCACGGGTTCGGCGTGCGCGACCGGGAGGTGCGGCGGGAAGCCGGCGTAGCCGTCGTCGTAGGGAGGCCGGAACAGGGGCGCGTCCGCGTACACTACATACCGATCCCAGTCGCTGGAGAGGTAGGGGCGATCGTCGCCCTCCACGCGCCAGCGGACGGTGAACCCCTCCGCCGCCGCCATGTGGGGGCCGGGCTCGAAGGCCGCCTCGAGGAACGTGCGCTCGGCGCCCGGCACGACGACGGCGGTGTCCGACGCGATCACCTCGCCGTCCGTGGCGCTCGCCAGCACGCCCGGGACGTCGGGGACGATCTCCATGGTGACCTCGACGGGTCCGCCCAGGGCCACGAACAGCTCGCTCCAGGCCACGACCGTCCCCGGGGCGTCGCCGGCGGACAGGGCGTCGATCCCGGCGCCGTCGGGCCCCTCGAAACCCGCGTCCCAGAGGAGCACCTCGGAGCGGTGGGCCCAGGGCTCCGCGTGGCGCGCCAGGCCCTGGACGACGCCGCTGATCATGGCCTGACCGTGCCACCAGGGCCACGGCGCGAAGGCCGGGTCGTCGAAGATGCTCCGCCCCAGGTCCTCGAAGTGCTCGTCGTAGGCGGAGAAGTACGCCGCCGGGTCCTGGCCCAGCGGGTGCTCCTCGAGGCGCCGGATCTCGTACGGATCGGGCTCCGTGCTGTCGGGCGCGTTCGGGACGTCGCCCAGGAGCCCCTGGAAGATGCCGCTCGTGAGCACGTCGACCACCGTGGCCAGGTCCCAGGTCTTCGCCTCGACCAGGAGGTCCTTCACGAGCTGGGGATCGAACCCGCCGACCTTGTCGGCCACGTCGTCCCAGAGGGCCAGGATCTCCGCCCGGACCGCCTCCTCGTCGAAGGTCTCCCCCACGTGGGCCCGGAGCCCCGCCACGAAGAGGTCGACGAGGGCCTCCAGCCGCTCGGGCTCCTCCATCAGGAGCAGCCAGGCCGCGTCCACGAACGCCGTCATGTGACCCGAGTGGACGTCGCCGAAGCCCTCCACCAGGAGCTCGTTGTCCCCGACCGCCCCGATGCCCGGGTTGCAGAAGAGGTCCACGACCTGGAGGTCCGTCTCCGCGTTGAGCCAGGGGATGTAGAACACCTGCGCCGAGGTGTCGCTGGCCGTGTGGAGGCGATAGCCGCGCGCGAAGGCCACCTTCCACGGCACGCCCTCCTCCTGGGCGACGGCCTCGATGGCCTCCCCGAGGGCCTTGTCGTGGCTGTTCACCGGCAGGTCGACGCCGGCGCTCCGGATGTCCGGGAAGACGGCGCCGAAGCGCAGGTAGGGCCGGAGGTCGTCGTCCGCCCACTCCGGGTGGACCTCGGCGTAGTGATCCGCCTCCCGGACGTGCACCCCTGGCCCGAAGGCCGCAGCGGAACCGCCCAGGGATGCGAGCGTCGGGAGGAGGAGGCAGGCGAGGAGGCGTCGGGCGGGAGAGCGCATGGCGCGCAGTCTACCCGCCCCGGGATGGAGAGAGAAACGTCCACGGCCGCGACGGCCGCTTCCGCCACCAGCTGTGACACCGGCGCCGGGTCCTCGTCCGCCGCGGGATCGCACCGGGTCTCCGGAGGCTCACCACCCGCTCGAAGGGGCGGCGCAGATCCGGCAGATGTTCGGCCTGAGTACCCTGGCCGCTTTCAGCACCGACAGGAGGAAGGGTCTGCCCCCCATCTCAGGGCCCCCCGACGATGGTCTGGCGGCGCAGGTACGAGTAGTTGAGCGCGTTGAACCGCGGGACCTGGCTCAGGGCGTCGAGCCAGTTCGTGACCGCCCCGTTCTGCATGATGTTGAGGCCGGGCGTGTCGATGTGGGCGCCGGCCACGTCGTTGAGCGTGAAGCTCAGCCCGTCGAGGCCCGCGAACAGGCCCTCGGGGGGCGCCTCGTAGGGCACGAGGCCCAGGGAGTGGCCGATCTCGTGACAGAGGGTCGTGGCCAGGGCGAGCCCGCCCATGCGGATGGTGAAGTCCAGCAACTCGTAGCGCTCGACGGCCTCGGCGTCGTCGCTGGTCACCGGGTCGAAGGTGCCGTCGAGGATGGCGGCGTCGGCCGGGTGGCCGCCGATGGGCGTGCCCGTGGACGGCAGCAGGCCCTCCAGGAGCATCACGGCCAGCGGCTGGACCAGGACGGATCGGACTACGGCCGACGGATAGACCCCCCGGTCGTAGACGGTGTTGTCGTCGGCGTGCTGGTTGTTCCAGTCCAGGTTCGCCCGGCCCACGATGCCCATCTCCTGGTCCGACGGGCTGCCGTCGCCGCCCAGGGCGATCATGGAGAAGCTCTCGCCGTCGAAGTGCGCCTTGGCCGGCGCCCCCGGATCCCCCTCGAAGTAGACGCGGATGGGCACGCTCTCCGGGCCCATCTCCCCCTCCTCGGTCAGGCCGAAGATGCGATAGGTCTGGCTCCGGATGACGCCGAGCAGCCGCGACTTCACCTCCGCCATGGCCTCGGGGTGCTCCGGGTCGAAGATGCCCAGGGCCGCGAAGGCCTCGTCGAAGTCCACGAGGCCGTTGCCGCCGTCCACCGGCTCGGAGGTGACCCACATCCCCCCGCTGTCGAGGGGCTCCACGTGGAGCGCGAAGAGGTCCCGGCTCAGGGTCACGAGCCACACGTCGGGCTCCACGAAGGGATCCAGGTGCGCCGGAAGGGTGGCCGCCTCGAAGGACACGGCGTCCTCCGCCTCCCCGCCCGCCCCCTGGATGGTGGCCGCGCAGGAGACGACGGTCCCGTCCTCGAGGGCGTTCGCCTCCGTCACCTCCAGCCGCCGCCAGGAGGCGTCCGGGCCCTCCGCCAGGGCGTCCGCGCCGAACGTCTCGCCGGCCGGCAGGGGATCGCCCCCGGGCGTGGCGAGGGCCGCGTCGCAGGTCACCGCCAGGGTCTCCCAGTCGGCCGGGCCCGCGTCCGGATCCACCTGCACCCCCAGGGTGGCGCGCTGCCGGTTCACGCGGAGGCGGAACGGCAGGTCCGTGCCCATGTCCCACGAGTACGGCGTGCTGCCGTTCATTGTGGCGGGGATGCCGTTCACCGTGAGGAGGAGCGCAGGAGGCTCCGGGGGTGCCACGTCCTCGTGCCCGTCCGCCGCGTCCCCGTCCGCCGCGTCCCCGTCCGCCGCGTCCCCGGTGTCGGGCGACACGTCCGCGGGCCCGGCGTCCGCGTCGCCGGTGGCGTCCGGGTCCTGCGCGTCCGCGACGTCGTCCACCGGCCCCGGGTCCGCCGCTGGGGCGTCGTCCGGGTGGGTGTCGGGCGCCACGTCCTCGTTCGGCGAGACGTCCGCCGGGGCGTCCGGGGCGCCGCCGCCATCGGCGTCGACCGCTCCGGGGGCGCCCCCGTCCGAGTCGCAGGCGGCCACGGCGAGGGCGAGGAGAACGGCGAGGAGGAGGCGATGTCTCATGGCAGGCTCCGAGTCACGCGGCTTCATAGCAGCGCGTGGACCCGACGCGTCAAGGAGTCGGTCCGCCCCAGCCGATACGGTACTCGCGCATCTTCCGCCACAGGGTGGAGCGGCTGATGTCCGGGAGGTCCATGGCCTCGCCCTTCCGTCCGCCCGTCTGGGCTCGGGGGTCGGGTCGCAACTTGTTGACTTGGGGCCAGGGACCGGGGCTCGGGGGTCGGGTCGCAACTTGTTGACTTGGGGCCAGGGACCGGGGCGCTCGGGGGGGCGGGCCGCGGTCTACCCGACGGCGAGGGCTCGACGGCGAGGGCTCGGGGGTCGGGTCGCAACTTGGGGCTCGGGGGTCGGGTCGCAACTTGTTGACTTGGGGCCAGGGACCGGGGCGCTCGGGGGGGCGGGCCGCGGTCTACCCGACGGCGATGTCGCCTTTCTGGTTCATCCGGAATTGCGGGAGTCGGGTCGCCATCGACGGTCAGGGCCAGATGTCGCCGGGGTGAGCTGCGAGCAGCGGATCCCGGAGGCGCCGGAGGTCCCGCCGGCCGAGCGCCCGGAGGTCGCGGACGAGCCGCCGCCCGAGGGGGGGGCGCGGGACCTGGACCGGCACCTCCGGCACCTGGCGGCAGCGCGCGATCTGGAGATGGGCGACGCGGCGCGCTGCCTATTCGCGTCGGACGGCTGGCGGCGGCTGGGATACGCCAGCGACTGGCAGTACGTCAGAGAGCGCGCCGGCGTGTCGAAGTCGTCGCTCGAGCGCCGGATGACGCTCTCCCGGCGCGTGGCGGCGATGCCCGAGGTGGGCGGGGCGCTGCGGGCGGGGCGCATCGAGTACGAGGCCGCGCGGCTGGTGGCCCGGGTGGTTCGGCTGGAGACGGTCGCGGCGTGGCTGGACCGCGCCGAGGTCCGACCCCTCGAGCACCTCCGGGAGGACGCGGAGGCGGTCGAGCCGGTCGCCCGGATGACCGGGGACCGGAGGCCACTCCGGCCGCCCGACGACTCGACGATGGAGACGGTCGCGGGGCTCGAGCAGGGGGTCCTGCGGATGGCCCTCGGGGACATACCGGAGATGTCTGGGGGGCCCGTCGAGGCCGATGAAGCGCCGCTCGGGCCGGGGGCCGGTCGGACGACCCCCTCGCCCCCTGGCTGCAAGACCGATCGGCTCCCAGGCTCCACGCGATCTGCGAGCGGGCGGCTGGGCCCCGCAAGCCCCCCGGACATGGGATGTCGATGCGGTGCGAAATGGCGCATTTGCCGTGCCCGGGAGGGTGTTGTGGCACTTTTCGGGTGCTTTGCGGTGATCGTCGTTGACAGGCCTGGAGGTCGGGCCCATGGTCCCCGTCGGCGGTGGAGGCATCGATCCCGGCGGGTGATCTGGTCGCATGGACCTTCCGGGGGAGTCAGCGCGAAACCGGTCGTCGCCGTTCCTTGCCCCCTCAAAGAATGGACGTGTGATCTCATGACACGGATGACTTCGATTTCCACGCTTGCTGCAGTCGCGATCCTCGGTCTGAGCGTGCCCGCAGTTGCGGCGGCACCCTCGGCGGCGATCTTCGGATCGGTCGGCGAGAACGTGAGCACCAACGACAACTACGACGGGCGCCACCTGCGCTTCGTCGGTGAGCCGGCTCCGACCGGCTTCAGCCCGTGGTACCAGTGGGGCAGCCCCCACGTCCTGACCGCCTCCCCCGAGGACGGGCCGGTCACGATGGCCGGCATGCTGGACGTGTCCGGGATGACCGCGAACGGGCAGACGGTCGTCATCGGCCTGCACGACGCCGACTCGCTGCGGGCCGGAGACCGGGGCGAGAAGGCCGAGGTCGGCATCTACGTGACCTACCGGGACGGCTCGTTCGTCGTCGGCGTGACGGACGGCGACGCGGGCGGCGGAGAGTTCATCCAGGCGGCCACGACGTTCGCCGGCTCCGAGGTGCCGGACGGCGTCCTGGACGTGACGTTCGTGGTCGACGGTCGGGCCGACCCGGCCACCTGCGCGAGCGACGCGGCGGACATCCCGTCGGCGGACGGCTGCATGACGCTGACGGTGAACGGGCGGACCCTCGCGGACTCCTACGGGACCATCGTGCCCACGGACATCGTCGTCGAGACCGAGCTGGGCGGCGGCGCGTACCCGGGCTGGTACTCGGCCTACGCGGCCGGTGACGGCCCGGAGGTCGGCGTGTTCTTCGACCTGACGGTCAGCCCGGTCGTCCTGGACGCCCCGCAGACCGCCGCGGACTGCCGCGACGGCGGGTTCGACGCGTTCGGCTTCGAGAACCAGGGCCGCTGCATCGCCAGCGTGCGGGCCGACGACAACGCGAAGCGCGACGCGAAGAAGAAGTAGGCCGCGCCCGCGCGGGAGGTGGGGATCGCTCCACCCCTCGCGTGGGACCCGTGCATGCATGGCCACCACGAGAGGGATTCTCGGACGTTCAGCCGGTGCCTGATCGGTCGGCGTGGGCCTTGATCGCAAGCGAGCAGGCCCGGACCACGGCCCGGACGCACTGGCTCGGGGGAGCTGGCAGGGGTCCGGACGCCGCTCGGGCCGCTCCGTTCAAGGGGAGAGCATGGAGGCACGCGGCGTGTACCTCCAAGTCGAACCGGTCCGCGGCCTCCCCTACCGTGTCCACGAAGCACACGCAGTCCTCGTCAGCGACCTGGATGGCCTCGCGTCGAAGCCCACGATGCATCACATGGCGCCACGCGCCAGGGAAGTCGATTCGGCGCCTGCGTCCCATGAGCCCGTTCGACGCGATGCTCATCGCCGCCGAAAATGAAATATGAAAGGGCCTGACACCCGTCTCAGAGAGGAAGGCGAGCCGGCGCGAACCCCCGACCGCGCCGGCTCGCCTTCCCGCGCTCCTCGGAGCGCCTGTTCACCGGGTTCGGCCGGGTACCCCGACGACTTGAGGAGAAATGTATCCCGACCGGAGATGTGGCATCCTGTGTCGCACGCACCACATGGATCCGGGGCCGCTCCAGCCGGCCGTCCGCGCGACGAGACCGGCGTTCTGCGCCTCGATCCGCCGGAGGGGAGAAGCCATGTCTGCACAGGAAGCCGTAGAGAGCCTCGTGGGCAAGCTGAGCGGCTGGGCCGAGGGCCTCGTCGCCATGCTCCCGAACCTGCTGGTCGCCATCCTGGTCGTCTTCCTCTTCGGGCTGCTGGCCCGGCTGGCGGCCGGCATCACGGACCGCTCTCTCCGACGCGTCTCGGACAACACCCAGGCGCGATCGCTCCTGAAGGCCCTGGTGCGCGGCGGCGTCGTGCTCGTGGGAGTCTTCGTGGCCCTCGGCGTGCTGCAGCTGGACGGCACGGTGACCAGCCTGCTCGCCGGCGTCGGCGTCGTAGGCCTTGCCCTGGGCTTCGCCTTCCAGGACATCGCCGCGAACTTCGTGGCCGGCGTGCTCCTGGCGCTCCGACAGCCCTTCAAGATCGACGAGGTGATCGAGGTCGACGACCTGTTCCTCACGGTCGAGGACATGAACCTCCGCGCCACCCTCGGCCGCACCTTCGACGGCGTGCAGGTGATCATCCCCAACAAGGATCTCTTCACCAGCGTCATCAAGAACTACGGCCGCTCCCCGCACCGCCGGATCGACGTGGGCGTCGGGGTGTCGTACGGAGACGACCTGGAGCGCGCCGAGAAGCTGGCCATCGAGGCGATCACCGCCTACGACGAGCGCGACAAGGAGCGCGACGTCGAGCTGTACTGGCAGGAGTTCGGCGACTCGTCGGTGAACTTCTCGGTCCGCTTCTGGATCCTCTCGGCGGAGCACAGCCCGCTCACGGCCAAGAGCGACGCCATCAAGCTCATCAAGAAGCGCTTCGACGAGGAGGGCGTCACCATCCCCTTCCCCATCCGCACGATGGACTTCGGGCCGGTGGGCGGCACGCGCCTCGACGAAGTCCTCCCCGCCGCCCTGGGCGACGGCGAGGCCGGGAGCCCACGGCCGGCGACGGAGCGACCCGGCGCGTAGGTAGCACGGCGCCGGGCCACGCCCACGCGATCAGTCGCTGTTGCGGTCCAGGAAGCCGATGCGGCGGCTGTCCGTGGGGGCTTCCTGCTTCAGCGACGTGGCCATCCGGCGATAGGACTCGTCCATCTCACGCGTGACGGAGGCCCGCGTCTCCTCCAGCGCCTGCTCGAAGCAGGCCATCGGGACCTCCTGCGCTTCGGCGTCGGCGCGGATGGCGAGCAGGCCGGCGCGGCGGGTGAGGTCCTCGAGGTCGGCGCCGGAGTAGCCCTCCGTCCGCTCCGCGATGGAGGCCAGGTCCACGTCCGAGGCCACGGGCATGTCGGACGTGTGGATCTGCAGGATGCGCAGCCTCCCGTCGTACCCGGGGACGGGCACGTAGATCAGCTCGTCGAAGCGCCCCGGGCGCAGCAGCGCCGGGTCCAGGTGCATGGGCTGGTTCGTGGCGGCCATGACCACGACCCCCTGGAGGTCCTCCAGACCGTCCATCTCCGCCAGGATGGTGTTCACGACGCGCTCCGTGACCGCCGGCTCGCCCAGGCTCTGTCCGCGGCGGGGGGCCAGGGAGTCCAGCTCGTCCAGGAAGATGACGGTCGGGGCCACCTGCCGCGCCCGCTGGAAGAGCTTCGCCACCTGCTGCTCCGACTCCCCGTACCACTTGGACAGGAGGTCGGAGGAGCGGGCGAAGATGAAGTTGGCCTCCGCCTCCGTGGCGACCGCCTTGCCGAGCAGGGTCTTGCCGGTCCCGGGCGGTCCGAACAGCAGGAAGCCCCGGGCCGGGCGGATGCCCATGCGCCGGAAGGCCTCCGGCTGCTTCAGGGGCATCTCGACGCCCTCGCGCAGGGAGCGCTTGGTGTCCTCCAGGCCCCCGATGTCGTCCCAGCGGACGTTCGGCGCCTGGATCATGATCTCGCGCAGGGCCGACGGCTGGATGCGGCGCAGGGCGTCCATGAAGTCGTCGTGGGTCACGATCAGCTCGTCGAGGACCTCGGCGGGGATCTCCTTGCCGAACTCGATCTCCGGCAGCTTGCGCCGCAGGGCGTCCAGGGCCGCCTCCCGGCACAGCGCCGCCAGGTCCGCCCCGACGAAGCCGAACGTGATGCGGGACAGCTGGTCCAAATCGACGTCGTCGGCCATGGGCATCCCGCGCGTGTGGATGAAGAGCACGTCCTTGCGGCCCTTCTGGTCCGGGACCCCGATGATGATCTCGCGGTCGAAGCGGCCCGGGCGCCGCAGGGCCTCGTCCAGGGCCTCGACCCGGTTCGTCGCGGCGATGACGATGACGTTCTGTCGCGGCTCCAGCCCGTCCATGAGCGTCAGGAGCTGGGCCACCAGGCGCCGCTCCGCCTCGCCGCTCACCTCGCCGCGCTTCGGGGCGATGGAGTCGATCTCGTCGATGAAGATGACCGCAGGCGACTCGCGCTGGGCCTCCGAGAAGATGTCGCGGAGGCGCTGCTCGCTCTCGCCGTAGTGCTTCCCGATGATCTCGGGCCCGTTGATGCTGAAGAAGGCGGCGTCCGCCTCGTGGGCCACCGCGCGCGCCAGCAGCGTCTTGCCCGTGCCCGGCGGTCCGTGGAGGAGCACGCCCTTGGGCGGATCGATGCCCAGGCGCTGGAACAGCTCCGGGTGCTTCAGGGGAAGCTCCACCATCTCCCGGATCTGGTCGATGGTCTGGTGGAGCCCGCCCACGTCGTCGTAGGTCACCTCGGTGGAGCGCGGCTCCTCGGGCTCCACGAACTCCGGGTGCAGCTCCATCTGGGTGTCCTCGTCCACGTAGACGACCCCGCGCGGCTTCGTCGACGCCACGACCAGGCGGATCTCCTGCAGGCCGTAGGCCCGCTGCGCCCGGAACATGCTCATGATGTCCTGGGGCTTCGTCGCGCCGTCCATGCCGGGCACCCGGCGATAGACCGACGTGGAGATGGTGTCCCCGCTCACCAGCGGGCGCCGCAGCAAGGTCTTGCGCAGGGCCTCACCGGGGCCGCTCAGGCGCAGGTTCTTGTGGCCAGGCGCCAGGGTCACCTTCTTCGCCGGTCGCGCCTCGGCCGCGGAGACCATCACGGAGTCCCCGAAGCCCGCGCCCACGTTGCCGCGCTGGAGCCCGTCGAGGCGGATGATGTTCAGCCCCGAGTCCTCGGGATACGGCGGCAGGGCGATGGCCGCGGTGACGCGCTTGCCCTCGATCTCGACGAGGCCGCCCTCGGGGAGCCCGAGGCGGCTCATCACCTCCATCGGGACCCGCGCGGTGCCGGTCCCGGCGTCCTCCGTCTTGGCGCCGGCCACCTGAAGACGAATCGCCTCTCGTTCGCGCTCGGCCATCGTCCCCTCCTCTGTGGGCCATGGTTCGACAATGGGCACTCCGGCGAGAGGTTCAAGGGACGAGGCGCTTCCCGCGCTCCGGGTAACAAGCCTCCAGGCGGGGACGCCGCGGCGGCGTTGTCAGCACCGCAGCGCCGGATCGACACTGATCCCTTCGAGCACAGCATCCCCCATCCGATCGCGGACCGAGCCCTGCGGATCAGGCCCGCAGGCCAACCGAGGAGGCCAATCGTGTCCACCTGCGTCCCGCCCGACGGCGCGCGAACCGCGACGTCCGCCCCCCTCGCGCAGTCACGCGTGGACGCATGGCTCGGGAGATGCGCCGACCCGTGCACCCCACCCTCGGAGGCGGCCCGCCTGTACCTGGCCCTGGCCTCGGAGTTCTGCCTGGCGGGGGGCACGCTCGACCCGGCCGATCGCCTCCGCATCCTCCTGTCCGACGACGTCACGGACGTCCTGGACATCATCGAGGCGGCCCTGCACCTCTGCGCGCAACGAAACAACATCTCGCCCCTCGTCGAGCTTCGATGCGTGCGGGGAGGAGACGGCCTCCGAACGCTCGACACCCTGAGGCGCGAGCGCTTCAGCCTCGTCGCCCTGGACGTGGACAAGCCCGGCCTCTCCGGGCCCGAGGTCGTCGCTGCACTGCGGTCCGCCGACGTCCCGTGGCGCTCCGAGACCCAGGCGGTGCTCGTCACCGCCTACGCCGACTGCCGCGACTACGAGCGCGTCGGCGTGAACGGCCACCTCAAGAAGCCCTTCCGCGCCAGGGACATCCGGGTCCTCTTCGGCCATGCAGCGCGAGATCGCCGGCACCTCGCGGCGCTCCGGCGCGCCTGCCTGTCAATCGGTCACACCTCGCCGAGAGCCCGCGAAATCTGAACGTGGACGTCCACGATTGCGAATGCTCGTGCCGAGGTGTGTGGGATCGGCAGACCTACCCCCCGGTGATCCCCCGGGGCGGCGGCGTTTCGCCTTGACACCGCCACGGGGACCCCGGAGCCTGTCTGTGCGCTTCCAGCATCGGCGCCGACGCCCCCGGAGGATGGATTGCGCCACGACGATCGCGCCCCAGCGGACGAGGTTCCTGGAGGGTGGACGCCCTCCCGCGGGCCGACCTGCGCCCGGCCGATCGCGGTGCTGCTCTGTGCCTCGCTCCTCGTCGCGGGGTGCGCGAGCGAGGAGCAGGCCGCCGAGCCGGGCGGAGGCGGGGGCGAGCAGGCCGTGCCCGTGGAGGTCGCGACGGTGCGCGCCGAGACCCTCGAGGAGACGGTCCGCGGCATCGGGAGCCTGGAGTCGCCGGACGCCGTGATCCTGCGCCCCGAGACGAGCGGGGTCGTCCGGGAGATCGGCTTCGAAGAGGGCGCGCACATCGAGGAGGGGGCGCTGCTCTTCCGGATCGACGAGGCGATCCTGGAGTCGGAGCTCGGGGCCCAGCGGGCGACCCTGCGGTCGGCGCGGGCTCGCCTTCAGAACGCCGAGCGGCGCTTCGAGCGCCAGGAGGCCCTCCTGCAGCGCGGTGTCTCCGCCCAGGCGGCGTACGACGACGCCCTGGCGGACAAGGACTCGGCCGCGGCGGAGGTGGCGCGCCTGCGGGCGGAGGTGGCCCTCACGAAGGAGCGCATCCGGGACACCCGGATCGAGGCGCCCTTCTCCGGCGTGATCTCGGAGCGCCGCATCGACCGGGGCGCGTGGGTACAGACCGGGCAGGATCTGGCGACCCTGTATCGCACCGGCGCGCTGGAGGTGGGGTTCACGGTGCCCGAGCGCTACGCGGGGCGGATCGCCGTGGGCCGCCCCGTCCGCGTGTCCGTCGAGAGCCGCCCCGACACGACCTGGGAGGGGGAGGTGTCCTACGTGTCGCCCTCCATCGACGAGGCCAACCGGGATCTGCGGGTGAAGGCCCAGGTCCCGGTGGCCGAGGGTCTGCGGCCCGGGAGCTTCGTGACCGCGCGGGTGGTCCTCGACGTGCGGCGGGACGTGCCGGTGGTGCCCGAGGAGGCCCTGGTGGGCACGCGGAAGGGCTACATCGTCTTCGCCGTCCGGGAGGGGCGCGCCCACCGGGTGTCGGTGGAGACCGGCCTGCGCGAGCCCGGGATCGTCGAGATCCGGGAGGGGGTCGAGGCGGGCGACCGGGTCGTCCGGGAGGGGCACATGAGGCTGTCCGACGGCGCGCGGGTGCAGCCGCAGACCGACGAGGCCGGGGAGGCCGACGCGGACGCCGGCCAGGCGCCGCCCCCCGAGGACGCGACCCCGTAGCCACGTGGAAGGAGCGCATCGCAGGTGATCTGGAACTTCTGCATCCGGCGCCCCGTGCTGACCATCGTGATCTTCCTGGTGATCGGCATCTTCGGCGCCCGCGGCTGGCAGGAGATGCCCGTCCGCGAGAACCCGGACGTGGACTTCCCCATCGCCAGCGTGAACGTCGTGCTGCCGGGCGCGGAGCCGGAGGTCATCGAGACGGAGATCATCGAGCCCCTCGAGAGCGAGCTGAACACCATCGAGGGCCTGAAGGAGCTGACCTCCACGGCGCGGGAGCAGGTGGCGACCATCACCGCCGAGTTCGAGCTGTGGCGGGACATCGACGTGGCGGTGCAGGACGTCCGCGACCGCGTGGACCGGGCGCGCCGGGAGCTTCCTGAGGACATCGAGGCGCCCATCGTCCGCAAGCTGGACCCGGACGCCCGGGCCATCATGTGGATGACCCTGCTGGGCGACGACCGCTGGGACGCCGTGCGCATGTCGGAGTACGCGGACAAGGTGCTCAAGGAGCGCCTGGAGAACATCCGCGGCGTGGGCCAGATCCAGATCGGCGGCGAGCGGAAGTACGCCGTCCGCATCCGCCTCGACCCGGCGAAGCTGGCGGCCCACGAGGTGACGGCGCAGGACGTGGTGGCCGCCGTCCAGGCGAACAACGTGGACATCCCGGCCGGGCGCGTGGAGAGCACCCAGCGGGAGTTCCTGGTGAAGACCCACGGCCAGTTCGCCTCCGCGGCGCCGTTCGAGGACCTGATCGTGGCCGCTCGGGACGACGGCGTGGTCCGGCTGGCGGACGTGGGCGTGGCGCTCGACGGGGTGGAGAACGACCGGCAGACGGCGCGGTTCAGCGGCCGGACCACCGTGGGGTTGGGCGTCGTGAAGCAGAGCGACGCGAACACCGTGGCGCTGGCCGACGCGGTGAGGGAGCGCATCGAGGTGCTGAGCGCCGACTTCCCGGCCGGCCTGGAATACCGGATCGCCACCGACGACTCGAGCTACGTCCGGGACAGCATCGACAGCCTGCTGATGACGATCCTCCTCGCCACGGGCCTGGTGGTGCTGGTGGTCCTCTTCTTCCTCCGGACCTTCACGGGCACCTTCATCACGAGCCTGGCCATCCCCACGTCCCTGCTCGGCGGCGTCGCCTGCATCCAGCTCCTGGGCTTCAGCGTCAACACCCTGACGATGCTGGGCTTCATCCTGGTCATCGGCATCGTGGTGGACGACGCCATCGTCATCCTCGAGAGCAACTACCGGCACATGGAGGAGGGCGCGGAGCGCGCGCCCGCCGCCCGGACCGGCACGACGGAGGTGGCCTTCGCCGCCATCGCCAACTCCCTGGCCCTGGCGGCCGTCTTCATCCCCGTCGCGTTCACCCGGGGGCTCATCGGGCGCTTCTTCTTCGAGTTCGGCCTGACGGTGGCCCTTACGGTGTTCGCGTCGACCTTCACCGCGCTGACGCTGACTCCGATGCTGTGCAGCCGCATCCTGAACGTGCCGTCGCGCCGGGGCTGGTTCTTCCGGGCGACGGAGACGTTCCTGAGAGGCTTCGAGCGCGCCTACGCCTGGACCCTGGACCGGGCGTTCCGCCACCGCGCCCTGACCGTGCTCGTCGGCGTGGCGGCGGTCGTGGCCGGCTTCTTCTTCTTCCGCGGCCTGTCCACGGAGTTCAGCCCGACGGTGGACCGCTCGGAGTTCATGATCGCCTTCGAGACGCCCGAGGGGGCCACGCTCGCGGAGACCGACGACTTCGCCCGGGAGATCGAGGCCGTCCTCGCCGACACGGAGGAGGTCGTCCACCAGTTCCTGGCCATCGGCCTGTCCCAGGCGGGCCCCGGGCAGGTCAACGAGGGCATCAGCTTCGTGCACCTCGTCCCCGTGGAGGAGCGCGAGCGACACCAGGTGGCCGTGATGCAGGAGGTCCGGCAGCGGCTCGGGCAGCTTCCGGGCGGGAACGCCTACGTGCTGGAGAGCGGGGGCGGGCCCGGGCAAGGCTCGCCGCTGCAGATCGTGCTGCAGGCCGAGGATCTGCAGGCCCTCGGAGCCCAGCAGGAGGACGTGATGGGCTGGATGCGCCAGCAGCCGGAGCTCATCGGCGTCCACTCGGACCTGAAGCTGAACAAGCCCCAGGTGCGCGTGGACATCGACCGGGACCGGGCGTCGACCCTGGGCCTGTCCGTGGCGGACCTGTCCAACGCCATGCGCTTCCTCCTGGGCGAGCCCACCATCTCGGAGATCGAGCGGGGCAGCGATCGCTACGACGTGATCACGGAGATCCGCGACAAGGGCCACATGGTCCCCGACGACCTCGACCGCATCCACGTGCGCACCGGCGGCGGGGGCCTTGTCTCGCTCGCCAACGTCCTGGACGTGCGCGAGGAGCTCGGGCCGAGCGCCATCCACCACTTCAACCGGCGCCGCTCCGCGACGATCTCCGCCTCCACGCCGCCGGAGGTGCCCCTGGGCGACGCGCTGGCGAAGGTCCAGGCCCACCTCGACGAGCACCTGCCCGACCGGTTCTCCCACACGGTGGCCGGGCAGGCGCAGGACTTCCAGGAGTCCTTCTTCTACCTGACGATCGCGGTGTCCTTCGCCGTCCTCTTCATCTTCCTGGTGCTGGCGGCGCAGTTCGAGTCCTTCCTGCACCCGTTCACCATCCTGCTCACGCTCCCGCTGGCCTCGGTGGGCGCCTTCGGCGCGCTGTGGCTGCTCGACATGACGTTCAACATCTTCTCGTTCATCGGCCTCATCATGCTGCTGGGCATGGCGACCAAGAACGCCATCCTCATGGTCGACTACGCCAACGTCCTCCGGGTGCGGGGCCGCTCCCTGGACGACGCGGCCATGCAGGCGGCGCGCGTGCGCTTCCGGCCGGTCATCATGACCACCTTCTCTACGGTGCTCGGCCTGCTGCCCATCGCCCTGGGCTACGGAGCCGGCGGCGACGCGCGGGCGCCCCTGGGCGTGTCCGTGGGCGCCGGCCTGCTGGCCACCACGTTCCTGACCCTGCTCGTCATCCCGGTGGTCTACACGCTGTTCGACCGGGCGCAGTCGCGCCTGCTGGGCCTGTTCCGGCGCGCCGCGCCCGCCGCGCACGGGGGCGATCGATGAAGCTCGTCCAGGTGACCTTCCAGTTCCAGTACGCCGAGGCCGTCGAGGAGATCCTGGACGCGCGGGGCGTGGACCGCTGGGTGCGCATCCCCATGATCCACGGGCGGGATCGCGACGGGAAGCACCAGGGCTCCCAGGCCTTTCCCGGCAACGTCACGCTCGTGGAGGCCCTGGTCGCCGATCAGGCCGTCGATCCCCTCCTGGACGACCTGGCCGACTTCCGCGACGAGAAGCGCGCCCACGGGCACCTGGACGCCCTGGTGCTCCAGGTGGAGCGACGCCTCGAGCCCCGGGACGAGGAGGAGGACGAGGAGGACAAAGAGGAGACACCCGGCGAACGCACCGACACGGGAGGGGACGGATGAGCCGACTCCGCCTGCTGGCCCTCGTGACCCTGCTCGCCCCGAGCGCGCACGCCGCCCCACCGGACGCCGAGCCACCGGACGCGGATCCGCCGCCGTCCATTCGCGAGATCCTGGAGACGCGGGAGAGCGGGCTGACGGCCGCGGAGGCCGCCGCGCGGGCCGTGGAGGCCGCCCCGGAGGTGCGGCGGGCGGAGGCGGCGCGCGATCAGGCCGAGCACGCCTCGGAGCGGACCCGGGCCGGCTGGATCCCCCAGGTGGACCTGGAGGCCAGCTACCTCCGCGAGTCCGACGTCCGCCAGCCCGAGTTCCAGGTCGACGGCCAGACGTCGGGCAACCCCTTCCCACTGATCCTCGACAACTGGCTGCTGAGCGGCACGCTGCGCCTGCCGGTGACCGACTGGTTCCTGCGCGTGCTGCCGTCCTATCGCAGCGCCGAGCAACAGGCGCGGGCCAGCGCGTGGGAGGCGGACACCCAGCGCCAGGCCATCGCGCTGCAGGCGCGCGTCGCCTTCTGGGACTGGGTCGGGGCCCGCGGCGCCGAGCGCATCGCCGAGGACTCGGAGGCCTTGCTCCAGGCCCACCGGGACGACGCCGCCGACCGGGTCGACGTGGGGACCGCCCCGCGGAGCGACCTGCTCCAGGCCGAGGCCGAGCTCGCGGCCGCCCGGGTCCGTCGCCTCCGGGCCGTCGCGACCCGGGAGGTGGCCGAGGCGCGCCTGCGCCGCCTGCTGAACCGCCCGGCCGTCGAGCCGATGCACCCCGGGGCGACGCTGTTCGACGCCTCGCTCGAGTCGCCGGTCCCGCCACGCGGGAGGCTCCTCGCCACCGCCACCCGGCGGCGCCCGGAGGTCCTCGCCCTGCAGGCCATCGTGGAGGCGCGCGAGGAGCAGGTCGACCTCGAGCGCGGCGCCCGGTATCCGAGCCTCGACCTCCACGCCCGGGTCGACTACGCCAACCCGAACCCGCGGGTCTTCCCCCAGGAGGCCGTGTTCGACACGACCTGGCAGGCCGGCGTCGCCCTCACCTGGCGCCCCACCGACCTGATCGGCGTCGAGCACGCCGTCGAGGAGGCCGGCCTGGAGGTCACCCGCGCCCGGGAGGACCTGGAGCGCCTGCTGAGGGACCTGGAGGTGGAGATCGCCGAGGCCCGCTCCAACCTCACCACGGCCCTGGAGGCCGTCGACGCGGCCCGCGCCGGGGTCGCCGCGGCGCAGGAGTCCCACCGGGCCCGGGCGGCTCGCTACGCCGTGGGCGAGGGCACCTCCACGGAGGTCCTGGAGGCCGAGACCACCCTGCGGGACAACCAGCTCCAGCTCCTCCAGGCCCGCATCGACGCCCGCCGCGCCCGCGCCCGCCTCGACCACGCCGTCGGCCGGGCGCTCCCGTGACGAATCCGGCGAAGCGCTACTGCGGCTGCTTCCGAAGGCCCGAGCGCATGGCGACCTGCTCCGTGAGGAAGCGGCCGTACTGGACGAGGGTCGGGAGGGGATCGCGCCAGTCCCAGGTGACGTGGAAGTCGGCGCCCCAGAAGGTGCTCCCGACCTGGGCGAGGCGCGCGGCCGTCGAGCGCACGCCCTCACGGAGGCGGAGGCCGTCGACCAGGCCGGCCTCGGCGATGGCCTGGGCGTCGCCGAAGCTCCAGGCGTAGCGCCGGCCGGGCCGCGGCGGGACGGGCGTCCGGCGCAACCCCGGGTGCGTGGTCACGTCGAAGAACAGGCCCGGGAGGTCCAGCCCGCAGTGTCCGGCGACGGCCACGTTGGCCCCCAGGCGGGTGTTCATCTCCAGGAAGCGGACGTCCCCTCTGTCATCGTCCACCAGGAACTGGGTGCACCCCACCCCGTGATAGCCCACGGCCTCGACCAGGGCCGCGGTGTGGGCGCGGACGGCCGGGCTCGGCTCCACGGAGACGCCGTCGACGGCGTAGCCGGTGCCGTTGCTGCGGTCCGTCCGGAGGATGCGCACCTCCACCCCGTCCAGCAGGCGCCCCTCGGCCGCCACGAAGTACAGGTTGTGTCGGACGCCCGGCACGTAGCGCTGCAGCACGGCGATGGTCAGGTCGTCCGGCCAGGCGGGGAAGACGCGCTCCACGTCCTCGGGGCCTCGGAGGATCGCCGCCTTGTCGCCCCGGATGAGCTCCCCGATCCGATCGGCCTTGGCGATGCACGGGAAGCCCACACGCTCGACGACCCGGTGAAGCTCCGGCAGGGAGCGGGCCGTGCCGAAGGGCGGCACGGGGAGCCCCGCGTCCCGGGCGGTGGCCAGGAGGGTGCCCTTGGCGACGCACGTGGAGATGACCTCGGGGGGCGCCATGACCGGCGCCACGCCGGCGGGCAGCCGCTCGCCGTACGCGGCCAGGGCCAGGATCTCGGGATCCCCCACCGGATAGACCCAGCCGATCTCCGGGCGGCGGAGCAGGAGATCGGACACGGCCTCCACGAAGGGCTCGTAGGTCTCCGGGTCGTTCGCGTCCACCGGCGGGTGCACGAAGGTCTCCCGGACGTGCCGCGAGAAGCAGGGATACGGCCAGCGATAGCCCTCCGGCGTGCGCGGCCAGCTCTTCGGCGGCCCGCCCTCGTCGGCGTGATAGCCCTGGATCACCCGCACGCCGCGGCGCGCAAGCGCCCGGATCACGGCGAGCGTGGGGGGATAGTTGCCGAGGACGAGGGCCGACGTCGCGGCGCCCGGGTGGCGTGCTCGAGCCTGCATGGTGCGTCCCCTCGGACGGGCGGAGACCATGTCCGCGCGGGTTGTCGTGGACGCCCCCAGTCTACCAGGATTGAACCTGTCACGCCCGCACGAAGGCCGCGGTGGTCCGCAGCTTCCTGCCAGGGCGATCGAGCTCTCGAACCCCGCCGGCTCATCTCCTTCTTCGCGGGCGGGACACCCGCGCGGATGGAGCAGCGAGCAATGAGGCCGCCTCGACGGAGCGCGTTCGCCCCGACCCTGCACGTGCCCGGCCCGGTCCCGTGCGGTATCATGGGGTTGTTCCAGACAACCGGTTCCGGAGGGACGATCCGGGAGGAGGTCCCATGGAGACGCGCGTACTCGGGTGGTTCTGCGTGGCGCTCGCGGCCCTGCTGTGGACGGGGTGCACCCAGGTCAGCGAGGAGGGGAGCCTCGAGCACGGGACCCCGGAGATCCACACGGCGGTGGCCGAGCTCGAGGCCGTCGGTGAGTCCGGCGTGTCCGGCGACGTCAAGCTGACGCAGGCCAGCGGAGTCAGCGGGCCCAGGATCCGGGACCGGGCGACCCGCGTGACCGTGACCCTCAGCCTCGAGGGCGTCGACCGCGGCGAGCGCTACGACGTCTCGCTCCACGAGCACGGCGCCTGCGACAAGCCGGCTTCCGACGACGAGGATCGCTTCGATCCCGGCGGCGTGGAGGGAGCCGGGGAGCTCGGGCGCGTCGACGCCAGGAGCCGCGAGGTGGAGAAGAAGCTGACGGCGAAGCACCTCTCGGTCGCCAGGGGCACCGAGCCGGAGCGCTCGGCGCTGGGCAAGACGCTGGTCGTCCGCAACGCAGACGGCGAGCGCATCGCCTGCGGCGTCATCCGACCCGACTGATCCGGGGCGTCCACTGGCCCTGGACGCCGGGCGCCCCGCCCGCCAAGCGAGCCGCTCCACTGGCCCTGGACGGCGGGCGTCCCGCCCGCCAAGCTCCGCCGGACCCCGGCAGGATCCGCATGCAGGGCAACCGCAAGGTCGGACGAGTGAGGGCCGCGCGGCGGTACGGCGCCCGGCGCCGGATTGTATCCGCTCGGAAACGATGGATCCTGCGCGTTCGAGAGCAGGCAAGGGCACGGGCAAGGGCACGGGCAAGGGAGGGCGGTCGACTTTGCGACCGCCCTGGACCCGCATGAGCACGGGGTTCGCACGCGTTCGGCCGTGGGTTAGACTCATCCTTCGCCGGAGTGAGGGACGATGTCGACGGAGAAGGACCAGCCACGGGTCGTCGTGATCGGCTCCGGCCCGGCCGGGATGCTGGCCGCGAGCGCCTGCGCGGAGGCGGATCTGCCCGTGGCCGTGGTCGCGCCCGCGCCCGACGCCCCGTGGCCGAATCGCTACGGCGTGTGGGCGGACGAGCTGGAGGCGGTCGGCCTCGGGGAGGCCCTGGATCCCGTGTGGCCCCGCACCGAGGTGCGCCTGGACGGGGAGCGACGGCACCTCCTGGACCGCGCCTACGGCCGGGTGGACGGCGAGCGGCTCCGCGACCTGCTCGTGGCGCGGTGCCGGGCAGGCGACACGCATTTCGTCCCCGAGGCGGTCCGCGGCGTGATCCACGACTCCGGGGGCTCCCGCGTGGAGACGGCGTCCGGCGACGCGCTCCGCGCCTCGGTCGTGATCGACGCCACGGGCCACGACGCGCGCTTCGTGCGGCGCCCGGGTCCCGGGGCCACGGCCTTCCAGACGGCCTGGGGCGTGCGCGCCGAGATCGAGGGCGGCGACCTGGACCCGGCGACCATGACGCTCATGGACTTCTCGGACCCGGGCCGCGGCGCTCCTGCGCCGCCGGACGGCGCTCCCACCTTCCTGTACGCCATGCCCGAGGGAGACGGCGTCGCCTTCCTGGAGGAGACGACCCTGATCGGGCGCCCGCCGGCCTCCATGGAGACCCTGCGGGCGCGCCTCCAGGCCCGGCTCGCCCGGCGCGGCATCACCCTGCGGCGCGTGCTGGACACGGAGCGCTGCCGGATCCCCATGGACGCGCCCCTGCCCGACCCGGACCAGCGCACGGTCGGCTTCGGCGGCGCCGCGAGCATGGTCCACCCGGCCACCGGCTACATGATCACCCGCGCGGCGACCGCGGCCCCCGCCCTGGCCCGGACCCTGGCCCGCGAGCTGGGCCGGGGGGCTCGTCCGAGGGACGTGTCGCGCGCGGCGTGGCGGACCCTGTGGCCCCCCGGTGCGCGGCGGCGCCACGCCTTCTACCGGCTGGGGGCCGAGGTCGTGCTCGGGCTCGACGCGGCCGGGACCCGGGACTTCTTCGACGCCTTCTTCTCCTTGTCGGAGGGCGACCAGGCCGGTTACCTGGGCCCCGAGCCGGACACGGCGGCCCTGGCCCGGGCCATGCTCCGCATGCACGCCGGGATGTCCCCGACCATGAAGCTCCGCCTGTGGCGCGGAGTCGCCCGCGCAGGGCGCGACGAGGCCCGCCGGCGTGCCCGGGGCACCCTGCCCCGCTCCGTCCGGCACATCCTGGAGGATCGCCCATGAGCCACGCTCCCCACGCGGTGGTCGTCGGCGCCGGCTTCGGCGGCATGGCGGCCGCCATCCGCCTGCGCGCCCAAGGCTGGCGCGTCACCCTGCTCGAGGCCCTGGACCAGCCCGGAGGGCGCGCCGCCGTCTTCCGTCGCGACGGCTTCACGTTCGACGCCGGCCCCACGGTCATCACGGCGCCCTACCTCTTCGACGAGCTGTTCGAGGCGGTGGGCCGGAGGGCGCGGGACTACTTCGAGCTGGTGCCCGTGGACCCGTTCTACCGCGTGTGCTTCGAGGACGGCACGGTCTTCGACTACGTGGGCGAGGAGGAGCGCCTGCTCGAGCAGATCCGCGCCATCCACCCGCCCGACGTGGACGGCTACCTCCGGCTGGCCGACCACGCGCGCCGCATCTTCGAGATCGGCTACCAGGAGCTGGCGGACGTGCCGTTCGGGCGCGTCACGGACATGCTCCGGGTGGCGCCGGCCATGGTGCGGCTGCAGAACCACCGGAGCGTCTGGGGGCTGGTCAGCCGCTACGTGAAGGACCACCGCCTGCGCCAGGCCCTCACGTTCGAGCCCCTCCTGGTCGGAGGCAACCCGTTCCGGGTCTCGTCCATCTACCTGCTCATCCACTGGCTGGAGCGGCGCTGGGGCGTCCACTACGCCGTGGGCGGCACGACGGCCATCGTCGGGGCCATGGCGCGGCTCTTGGAGGAGATCGGGGTCAACGTCCACCTGTCCACGCCCGTCGAGCGGATCGAGGCCGTGGACGGGCGCGCCAGCGCGGTCTGGATCGAGGGCGGCCGGCGCATCCCGGCGGACGCGGTGGTCTGCAACGCCGACCCGTCCACGGTCTACACGGAGATGATCGACCCGCGCCACCGCCGCCGGAACACCGACCGGGCCATCCGGCGGAAGAAGCAGAGCATGAGCCTCTTCGTGGCCTACTTCGGCACGGATCGGACCTATCCGGAGCAGGTCCACCACACCATCGTGCTCGGGCCGCGCTACCGGGGCCTCCTGGAGGACGTCTTCGAGCGGAAGGTCCTCGCGGACGACTTCTCCCTGTACCTGCACGCCCCGACCCGGACGGACCCGGCCATGGCGCCCGAGGGGCACGAGGCGTTCTACGTCCTGTCGCCGGTGCCCAACAACGCGAGCGGCATCGACTGGGAGCGGGAGCACGACCGCTACCTGGACCGAATCCTCGGGGCCCTGGAGCGCACGCAGCTTCCCGGGCTGCGCGATCACCTGGTCACGTCGTTCGCCGTGGACCCGCGCTACTTCGAGGGCCGCCTGCGCTCCTACGCCGGCGCCGCCTTCGGGCCCGAGCCGCGGCTCACCCAGTCGGCGTACTTCCGCTATCACAACGCCTCGGAGGATCTGGACGGGCTGTACTTCGTGGGGGCCGGCACCCACCCGGGCGCGGGGCTTCCCGGCGTCCTGAACACGGCGAAGGTCCTGGAGCGCGTCGTCCCTGACGTGCCGGTCGGGCTGCGGGATCCGGTGCCGCCGCCCGAGCGCGGGAGGTCCGCGGCATGATGGACCCCGCCGTCGTCCGGGCCAGCCACGCCACCCTCGCCCACCACGGGCGCACGTTCCGCCTCGCCGGGCACCTCCTGCCGCGGGCGCGCCGGGACGACGCGGCCGTGGTCTACGCCTTCTGCCGACGCGTGGACGACGCGGTCGACGAGGCGCCAGACCGGGAGGCCGCCCGCCACGCCCTGGCCCGGCTGGAGTCCGGGCTCTCGGGAGACGCCCCCGCCGACCCGCTCACCGCCGCCTTCCTCGACGTGTGCGCGCGGCGCTCCATCCCGCCCGTGGCCGCCCGGGAGCTGATCCGGGGCGTGGGCTCGGACATGGGCGTGGTGCGGCTGGAGGACGACGCCGCCCTGCTCCGCTACGCGTACCGGGTCGCCGGGACCGTGGGGCTGATGATGTGCGGCGTGCTCGGCGTCGAGGCCGCGCGCGCCCGCCCCCACGCCGTCGACCTGGGCGTGGGGATGCAGATCACGAACATCTGCCGCGACGTGCTGGAGGACGCCCGGCGGGACCGCGTCTACCTGCCCGCGGACAGGCTCCACGGCGCCGGGGTGGACCCGGAGGATCTGGTCGCGGGGCGCGCCGACCGGCGGGCGGTCGCCCGCGTCGTGGCGGACCTGCTGGACCTGGCGGACCGCTACTACGCCAGCGGGCGGGCGGGCATGCGCTTCATCCCGGCCCGGCCCCGCCCCGCCATCGCCGCGGCGGCCCGGGCCTACCAGGCCATCGGCCATCGCCTGCGCGAGCGGAGCTGCGACGCCCTCGCCGGGCGGACGGTGGTCCCCGCGACCGAGAAGCTGCGCCACGTCCTGCGCGCCGCGGCCTGGTCGCCCCTCGCGCCCCTGACCCACCGCGCCCCGCACCGCGCCGACCTGCACCGCCACCTCGCCGGGCTCCCGGGGACCCGGCCGGCGCCCCCCACGGAGGCTCCATGACCCTGTCGCCCGAGCGGAAGGCCCGGGTCCCGTCGGACTTCGACGTCGTGGCCCGCCGCTACGACCTCCTCACGGCCCTCAACCCGGGCTATCGGAAGCACCTGCGCTGGAGCGCCGAGCGCATGGCCCTCGCCCCCGGCGCGCGCGTGCTCGACCTGTGCTGCGGGACCGGCCTGTCCACCGCCGCGCTGGTCTACGCCTGCCCGGACGCCAACATCGACGCGCTGGACGCCTCGGAGGGGATGCTCGAGGTGGCCCGCCGCAAGGGCCTGGGGCCGCGGGTGCGCTTCATCCGGGGCGACGCCATGGACCCGATGGCCGCGGGGATCGAAGGTCCCTACGACGGCGTGCTCATGGCCTACGGCATCCGGAACATGCCCGATCCGGACCACGTCCTGGACGTGATCCGCGACCTGCTGAAGCCCGGCGGGATCGCCTGCTTCCACGAGTACTCCGTGGCCGACTCGCTCCGCGCCCAGCTCGTCTGGCGGGCCGTGACCCGGGCCATCATCATCCCCGCCGGGCTGGTGGCCTCCGGGACGGCGGAGATCTACCGCTACCTCCGCGACTCCGTGCTGGAGTTCGACGGGGTGCGGGACTTCGAGGCGCGCCTGCGCCGCGCCGGCTTCTCCCGCGTCCGCACGGAGGCCATGGACGGCTGGCAGCGCGGCATCGTCCACTCGTTCTTGGGGAGGCGACCATGAAGTCCCTGGCGCACGGGACCCGACGCGAGACCCTGGAGCCCCCGCCCGGACGGCCCCGGGTCGGCGAGCGACGCGACGTCGTCGTGGTGGGCGGCGGCCTCGCCGGGTGCGCAGCGGCGGCGGTCCTGGCCGAGCGCGGTGTCTCCGTGACCCTGCTGGAGCGCGAGGAGGTCCTCGGCGGCCGGGTGTCCGGCTGGACCGATCGCCTCGGCGGCGGCGAGCCCTTCCAGATGGAGCGGGGCTTCCACGCCTTCTTCCGGCAGTACTACAACCTGCGCGCGTTCCTGCGGCGCGTGGATCCCGACCTGGAGCGCCTGCGCCCCCTGGAGGACTATCCCCTCCTCGGCCCGGGCGGGCGCTCCGAGTCCTTCGCGGGCCTGCCGGGAGCGACGCCTTGGAACGTCCTCGCGCTGGTCCGGCGCACGCCCAGCCTGGGCCTCCGGGACCTGATCCGCGTGGACCCCTGGCCGGCGCTCGAGATGCTCCGGTACGAGGCGGACCGGACCCACGCCCGCTGGGAGGAGGTGTCGGCGAAGGACTGGCTGGACGCCATCCGCTTCCCCCGGCGCGCGCGCCAGATGCTCTTCGAGGTGTTCGCCCACTCCTTCTTCAACCCGGAGGAGACCATGTCCGCGGCCGAGATGCTGCGGATGTTCCACTTCTACTTCACGGGCAACCCGGAGGGCCTGGTCTTCGACGTCCTGGACCGGCCGTTCTCCACCGGGCTGTGGGAGCCGATGCGGCGCCACCTGGAGTCCCTGGGCGTGGACGTGCGCCTCGGCGCGGCGGCGCGGCGCGTGGAGCGCGACGGCGAGCGGTGGCGGGTGCGCGTCGACGGAGGCGAGGCGGCGACCTGCGACGGCGTCGCCCTGGCCGTGACGGTGCCGGCCCTGCGCGCGCTGGTGGACGCCTCCCCGGACCTGGGCGATCCGCGCTGGCGCCGGGACGTGTCCGACCTGACCACCACCCTGCCCTTCGCCGTGTGGAGGCTCTGGCTCGACCGGGACGCGCGACCCGACCGGCAGCCCTTCGCCGGCACGGCGGGGATGGGCCTGCTGGACAACATCTCCCTCTACCACCGCATCCAGGACGAGAGCGCCGCGTGGGCCGCCCGCACGGGAGGCGCGGTCGTGGAGCTTCACGGCTACGCGATCCCCGAGGACCTGGACGAGCAGGCCGTCCGCGCCGACCTGTGGCGGAACTTCGTCGACGCCTGTCCGGAGCTCCGCGGCGCCCGGGTCGAGGAGGAGCGCTTCCTGCTGCGCCGGGACTGCCCGGGCTTCGAGAGGGGCACCTGGCGGCGCCGCCCCGGCGTGGAGGCGCCGCACGACGGCCTGGTGCTTGCCGGCGACTTCGTGCGGCTGCCGATCCCGGCGGCCCTGATGGAGGGCGCCGTGGCCTCCGGTCTGCTGGCCGCCAACCACCTCCTGGCGCGCTGGGGCGTCCGGGGCGAGCCCGTGGAGACCGTCCCCCGCCGAGGGATCCTCGCCCCGCGCCTGCCTCTCCCCCGCCTCGGACCCGTGAGGACGCCATGATCCGACGCCTGCAGGCCGCGCTGTCCGGTCGGCGCCTGTACATCGGGCGCCGGCCCCCGGAGCCCATTCGCCCGGCCCTGCGCGGTCCGGACTGGGTCCAGGCGGATCCGGAGCGCATCGACCGGGCCCTGCAGCGCGCGCTGGCCCGCCCCACGGGCGGCTGGTACGCGGTGGACGCGTCGCATCGGATCGACGGCGTGCCCCGGGCCTACGACCTGGCGGGGCGGAGGCTCGTGCTGTGGCGCGGACTCGGGCGCCTCCTGGCCGCCCCGGAGGCCTGCCCCCACCTGGGCGCCTCGCTGGCCGGGGCCTGCGTGCGCGGCGACGCCGTGGTCTGTCCGTGGCACGGGCTGCCCCTGGGTTCCAGGGGCCACGGGGACGCGTGGCGCCACCTACCGACCCACGACGACGGCGTGCTCGCCTGGGTCCGCCTGGACGAGAGCGACCAGGAGCCCACCGACGCGCCGATCCTGCCGACGCGACCCCGGCGCTTCATCGACTCGGTGATCCGCATGGAGGCCGCCTGCGCCCCCGAAGACGTCATCGCGAACCGCCTCGACCCGTGGCACGGCGCCCACTATCACCCGCACACGTTCCAGGACCTGGTCGTCTTCGACGCCGAGGACGACGTCCTCCGGCTCCGGGTGACGTTCCGGATCGCGGGCCCCCTCTGCATCGAGGTCGACGCCGCCTTCCACTGCCCGGAGCCGCGGACCATCGTCATGACCATCGAGGCTGGGGACGGCGTCGGCTCCGTCGTCGAGACCCACGCCACGCCCCTCGGCGCCGGCCGGACCGCCATCCTGGAGGCCACCCTCGCCACCTCGGATCGCGCGGGCTTCGACACGGCGGCGCGCCTGGCCCCGCTCTTCCGACCGTTCATGCGCATGGCCGCCCGGCGCCTCTGGGTCGAGGACGCGGCCTACGCGGAGCGGCGCGCGTGGCTGCGAGCCCGCGGACGCGCCTGACACGCCCCCCGGTCACCGCCCCGGTCACCGGAACAGCGCTCCGCTTCCTCCCATCGAGCGGACCGCGCTGGTATCCATGGCGCCGGAGAGGGAGGTGACCGTGAGCCGAACCTGGCAGACGACCGCGCTCGTGTGGGCCGTGATGGCGTGGATGATGCTGATCCCGGCCGGCTGCGACGACGGCGGCGCCGAGGGCGCAGCCGAGACGGAGACCCCGGACGTGACGACCGACGCCGGCCACGGGGGCGACGTGCGGGCCCCGGACGTCGTCGAGGACACGGCCCCGGATCCCGGGCCGACCGGGCCGACCGACGGCGAGCTCGCGGCGCTCACCTACAACGTCCATGGACTCCCGGAGGCGATCTCGAAGGTCGACCCCGTGGCCCAGATGACCGACATCGCCCCCCTGCTCGGCGCGTTCGACCTGGTGGGCCTCCAGGAGGACTTCATGGCCGAGGCCCACGAGGTGATCCTGGAGGCGAGCCCGCACCTGTTCCGGGTGTGGTTCTCGGACCTGGTCGAGGACAGGCGCGTATTCGGCTCGGGGCTGACCATCCTGGCCGAGCACGAGCCGGCGGACGTGGACGCCGTGCACTACGAGACGTGCCACGGGCGCTTCGAGCACGCCAGCGACTGCCTCGCGTCCAAGGGCTTCCAGCGCGTCCGCCTCCGGCTGTCCGACCACGAGGGCGCCACCCTGGACGTCTACAACACGCACCTCGACGCCGGCGGCAGCGAGGGCGACGAGGCGGCGCGGGCGACCCAGGTGGCGCAGATCATCGACTCCCTGTCCACGTGGTCGGCGGGCCGCGCGGTCGTGCTGCTCGGCGACCTCAACCTCCACGCCGACGAACCGCCCGACCTGGAGACGCTGACGGCGCTGATGAACGGCGGGGATCTCACGGACTCCTGCGCCGCGGTGGCGTGCCCGGAGCCGAACCACATCGATCGGGTCCTGGTGCGCGACGGGGACGACCTCGCCCTCGAGGTCCTGGACTGGCGCAACGAGGACGCCTTCTTCGACGAGGACGGCGCGCCCCTGTCCGACCACCCCGCCATCTCGGCGCGGATCGGTTGGTCCGTGAAGTAGGCACGCCAGGGTGTAGGATGGCGGCGCCACCGACGCAGGAGGCCGCCATGCGCAGCATCACCTCGGTCCTCGGCAACTCCCAGCGCCTCGACGGCGGAGCCATGTTCGGCCACGCGCCCAGGGCGGTGTGGTCGCGCTGGACGCAGCCGGACGACGCCAACCGGATCCCGCTCGCGTGCCGGGCCATGCTGGTGCGGGACGACGATCGCCTGCTGCTGTTCGAGACGGGCATCGGCGCGTTCTTCGACCCGAAGATGCGCGATCGATACGGCGTGGTGGAGGATCACCACGTCCTCCTCGAGTCGCTGAGCGCCGAGGGGGTGTCCCACGAGGACGTCGACGCGGTCGTCCTCTCGCACCTCCACTTCGACCACGCCGGCGGCCTCCTGACCCCGTGGGAGGAGGGCGTGGAGCCCTCGCTGCTCTTCCCGAACGCCCGCTACGTCGTGGGTCGCGAGGCCTGGGCTCGGGCGCGCGCTCCCCACCCCCGGGACAGGGCGTCCTTCATCTCACGGCTGCCGCCCCTGCTGGAGGCGAGCGGCCGCCTGGAGATCGTCGAGGAGGATCGCTGCGACCTGCTGGGGGACGGCTACCGCTTCCACTACAGCGACGGCCACACGCCGGGTCTCATGCTCACGGAGGTCGCCATGCCGGACGGCCCCGTGGTCTTCGCCGGCGACCTCGTCCCGGGCACGCCGTGGGTCCACCTGCCCATCACCATGGGCTACGATCGCTACCCCGAACACCTGGTGGACGAGAAGGCCGCCCTGCTCGAGGACCTGGTCGAGCGCCGCGGCCGCCTCTTCTACACCCACGACCCCGAGGTGGCCATGTCCCGCGTGGGCCAGAACGAGCGCGGACGCTTCCGCGCGGAGGATCCCGTCAGCCAGGTGCGGAACCTCAGCCGCTGAGCGACGCCTCGAGGGCCGCCAGCGCGGCGCCGCGCGAGATGTCGGCGTAGACGTCCGGGTCGTACGTCAGCGGCAGGTCCGAGCCGTAGACGATCTTGCGCAGGTCCGAGAGCACCGTCTCGCGGTAGGCGCAGGGGGCGTCCGGCCCCAGGTGATCCCGCAGATCGCGGAGGAGCACGCAGCGATCGCTCAGGAGGCTCCCCCGGAGCACGCAGATCAGGCAGCGCCGCTGCCGTCCATGCGAGAGCTCTCGGGGGTTCGGGTTCACGCGCATCGACCTCCCATTCCAGCGTAGCGCATGACGGGGAGGCCGACAGCGGAGCGCCCGGGCAGCACACGATCCACCCATGGGTATGGCCCGGGTCCCGCGGGCCGGAGTGGTTACAGGCCGATCTGCAGCTCCACGGCGGCGATGTGGCCGACCTCCTCTTCGACGATCTCCAGGGCGTAGTCGATGCGCGCCATGGCGCGCTCGCCCAGGCGGAAGAGGTTCAGGCCCGCGGTGATGCAGTGCTCGGTCTCGCCGTGGATGCGCAGGAGGTCGTAGCCGACGATCGGCTCCCAGACCAGGGGCCCCTCCCCCAGCTTCAGGCCCGCGTAGAACGTCAGGCCATACGGGGTCTCGTCGCCGGGCGTGTCCAGGGCCACCAGGCCCTCGGCGTGCAGGCGCAAGGTCTCCGTGTGGGCCACCAGGGCCACGTCCAGCTTCCCGTCGACCACCGAGGGATCGTCGTGCGGCGCGTCGTCGGCCAGCTCGCCATCCACCCGGTCGGCGTAGGCCACGTGCACCTCCACGCCGTGGGCCACCTCCGCGAGCACCCGCGCGCTGAAGAGCGTGCCTCCGTGGGGGAGCGCGAAGTCGGTCGGCAGGTGGAACAGGCCCACCTGCACCCGGGTGTGCACGGGCCCGAGGTGGGGTGAGACCAGGGCTTCGACGCCGACCTTCCGCCGGTGCGTGAGGTCCACGAGAGGCGCCCGGTGCACGAAGGGGATCTCGGAGCGGTGCTCCAGGAACTCCGCGGAGGTCGGCGTCTTGAAGCGGCCGGCGCGCAGCGCGAAGACCTCCCAGGGCTGCACGGTGCCGACCGCGTCCAGGAGCACCGTGGTGCCGCTCGCGGCGCCCAGCTCCAGGTGGAGGCTGCCGATCCCCTCGTAGCGCGCCGTCGCGCCGAGGCGGGCCATGGCCAGGTACGGGTCGTACTCCTCCTCCGCGTGCTCATCGGGGGCCTTCTCGAAGAGGTATCCGCCGGCGAACCAGGACAGGAGGTCGACGGTCGCCTCCTCGTCGTCGTAGACGGTCACGGCGCCGGCGTCCGACGCCGCCGCGAGGCCGTAGGTGGCGATCATCAGGGCGATGGCAGTGCGCACGATTCGTCTCATGTCTCGCTCCCTTCCGCCGCCTCCTCCGTGGAGACGCCGCGCGTGCGCCTTGCAGACGCCGTTCCAGGCCGCCGCGGCGAGGCCCGACGCGCCTCCTGGCACGCCCCGGCCCCCGGATCGTGGGATGTCGCCACATCGGGGAGACCCTGGTGGGCGGGAAGTCGCGATAGCCTGCGCTCAACCCGGCCGGCGTCAGTAGAGCACCTGCTCACGCCTGGCTGCCGGACTATCTCCGCCAGCGGCGTCTTGCTCAGCGGCGTGCATCGACGACTACGAGGAACATCACCACGCCAACGTCCTGCCCGACCCCATCGACGGCATCCTCTTCCGCATGGAGCAGGAAGGACTCAGCCGCAAGGACCTCGCGGTGTACATCGGCGGCCGCGGACGCGTCTCCGAGGTGCTCAACCGCCAGCGCCCCCTCAGCCTCGCCATGATCCGGCGTCTTCACCGAGCGCTCGGCACACCCGCGGACGTCCTGCTTCGGGAAGGCCCGCACGAAGCAGCGTGAGCACCTGCGGCGGGCGCGGACGACCGATCCGGGAGAGCGCCAGAGCGCCGAACGGGACCGCGGACCGCGGGTCTGCGAGCGATCTCCGAGTGGATCGGCCAGGCGCGGAGCGCCGATTCCGGGTCCCGAGCCATGCCATCAGGCATGGCGCAGCGGTCCCGGAAGGCCGAGGCGCCGGAGATCGCCGCTAGCCCAACGGGAGCGGTCCTGTTTGGTGCTCCAGGCACATCCGGGATTCCGGGATTCGAGGGAGCCGTCCCTTGACACGCCTGGTGGACGCTCCGATGGTCACCCCATGGCCGGGACCACCAGCACGGGACGCGACCTCTCGTCCTACGTGGACGGGTGGAGGGAGCGCGCTCGGGTGGAGCAGGAGCGCGCCGCGGCGTGGCGGGTCGAGGTGCGACGTCGCGTCGAAGAGGCCGCGCAGATGTTGGCCGAGCGCTTCGGCGTGCGACGGGTCGTGCTCTTTGGCAGCCTGGTCCGAGGCGAGGCAGGGCCGGGAAGCGACGTCGACCTCCTCGTCGAGGGCCTGTCGTCGGAGGACTTCCTGGATGCGGCGGTCGTCGTGGACCGTGTCCTCAGTGACGTCACGGTGGACCTGGTGCCGCGGCAGTGGGCGCGTCCCGAGGTGCTGAAGCGCGCCCTTGCCGAGGGGATCGTCATCCATGGGTGAGACGTCCGCCGTGAAGCTCCGTGTCGTGGCTGCCGAGACGCGCGCCGAGCTGACGCGCATCGACCGGACCATCGACGAGCTGGCTCACGCCCGCGACGCCCTCCGCGCCGCTGCTGACGGGGAGACCGAGCAGCGGCTTGCGCTGTACGCCTCGGCGGCCCTCCTGGAGACCTTGTACACCGGCGTGGAGAAGGTGCTCCGGCGCATCGGCGCTGCGACGACCGGCGTTCCCGAGGGTGCGTCGTGGCACCGGGACCTCCTGGACGCGATGACCGTCGACGTCCCTCGAGTACGCCCTGCCGTGCTCTCGACGAAGACGGCACTGCTCCTCGAGCGATACCTGGCGTTCCGGCACCGGTTCCGGAACCTCTACCTCTTCGATCTCGAGGTGGGGCTCCTCAGCTCCCTCCTGGAGGACGCCCCCGCCGCCTGGAAGCAGGCCCGCGCCGAGCTGGAGCAGTTCGTCGCGACGCTGGAGCACATGGCCGACGAGATGCTCGCGGAGTAGGGACGGGTCCGTGGAATCGTCGGACCGCGTCGCGGAGGAGTAGGAGTCGGGGGCCTCGGTTCCGACGGCCGCCCAACGCCGCGAGCTGGACCGGCGCCTCGAGGCCATCGACTCCCGCGACGACCAGAGCACACCGTGGTCCGTCGTGCGGGATCGGATCCGCTCCAGGCGTTGAAGCTCACCAGCCGGCTCCAGCCAGCAGCGGAGGCCGACATTGAAGAGGCCTACCTGCGGTACGAGGCCCAGCGCGCCGGCCTGGGAGTCGAACTCCTGGTGGAGGTCGAGGACCTGCCGGAATGCGCCCTGCCTGTGTGCGCGTACCGCAAGAGACCACTCATGCGACCATGCGCGGCGCGTGTCAGTGCGTTGTCCCCCTTCCGGCATGCGTGCTAGCTTGCTGTCGTGAGTTCGGAAGAAGAGACCACGAACAGCCGCCGGATGTATCGAGCCATGAAGGCGGACGAAGACGGATATCCCAAGACGGGAGCGTCGGGCCGGACCTTGGGACCCCGACGGGACCACGACATTGCGATGGACTCGAATGGGCTCGTACACCCCGGACCAGACGGAATGTCCGTCACCATGGACGAT
>JBNJGB010000034.1:0-67724 GCA_051747385.1 Myxococcota bacterium | reverse complement strand
GGCGAGGCGCGTTCGCTTCACCCCCGGAATCTCGCGCAAAGACCCGAAGACGCAAAGGAATCCAACCCTCTGACGCTCGGCGCCTTGGCGCCTTGGCGCCTTGGCGCGAGCCCTGTCGACCGGCGAGGCGCGTTCGCTTCACCCCCGGAACCTCGCGCAAGGACCCGAAGACGCAAAGGAATCAGGACCTCTGACGCACTGCGCCTTGGCGGCTTGGCGCCTTGGCGCGAGCCCTGTCGACCGGCGAGGCGTCGCTAGTCGATCCCGCCGCCCTTCCCGGGCCCCGGGGCGGCGCCGACGTTTCCGAGGCACTCCTCGGCGGGGTCGGCGCACTCCAGGCTGTCCGTGATCGCCGTGTCCTTGCAGACCTGGGGCTCGATGCTGTCGGCGCACTGGGCCTCGGCGCAGAGCTGCAGGTCCCAGAAGAGCGTCACCGCCAGCTCGTCGCCCTCGTTCATGCAGTCCCGGACGCACGGCGGCTCGAGGCCCCCGAACAGCGGGTCCTCGCAGCCCTTGATGCAGGCCCGGAGGTTGGCGCAGGTGTCGTCCACGACCTCCGTCTGCCAGCAGGCGACGGTCTCGGCGAGGCACTTGGTGCGCTGGCACTCGAAGTGCGCCCCGTCCTCCACGTCCAGCGAGCAGGCGCCGTCGCCCATGCAGGTCACGAGGGCCTCGGCCAGGGTGGCCTCCTCGGCCGACACCGGATCGGCGCAGGTCGCGAAGGGGTCGGCGAGGCAGTCGGTGAGCGCCTGACCCTCCAGGCCGTCGCAGGCCGTGAACGCACAGTCCGCGAGCTCGGGGCAGATCAGCTCCTCGGTGACCGGCGGCACGTCGGCCTGGACGTCCTCGGTCACGTCCATCCAGGTGGTGTCGTCCTCCACGTCGGGGCCAGGTCCGGCCGTGTCCTCCTCCGCGTCCGGGCCGGGTCCGGGCGTGTCCTCGACCTGCGGCGTGTCGTCGGACACGTCGCCCAGGCCGTCGACGTCGGGGAAGGACGCCGAGTCCCCGCCGACGGTATCGGAGACGACGTCCGCCGAGCCGCCGTCTCCCCCGTCGTCGTCGCAGGCGGCCGTGCCGGCGGCCAGGACCAGGGTCAGGACTGCGAGCCATGCGATCGTGCGTCGCTCGTTCATCGCGCTCTCCTGCGGACACGGTGGGGATGGCGGAAGACGCTAGAAGGCGCCGCCCGGGCTGTCAAAACAAAGAGGCCCGCCGGGACGAACCCGACGGGCCTCTTCGCGAAGTCACGCGATGAGCCCTGCTACTCCAGCCCGCTGCACTCGGCGAAGGCCGGCTCGCAGTTCTCGGCCATGCAGGTACCACAGGCCTCGCTGTCCGGGGCCTCACCGCACTCGGAGATGCAGTTGTCGATGGCGCACTTCACGTTCTCCGCGAAGCACATCGAGCAGCCCTCGCTGATGCCCGTCGCGTCCATGATGCACGGGTTCGCGCAGGCCACGGGGTCCTCGGCCGCGATGCACGCGAGGCCGCAATCCGTGGCCACGTCGCCGACCTCCTTGCAGGGCGGCGACCCGCAGCCCTCGGCGTCCGGCGTCTCGGTGCAGATGTCGCACTCCCCACCCTCGGGGGTGTCCGCGAAGATCGCGAGGTCGGCCTCGTTCGTGCAGGCGCCGCCGGCCTCCGCGCAGTCCTCCGGGCACGTCTCGGCCGTCTCCTCGCCCTCGCACGTCCCGTCGCCGCACTCCGTGGCCACGTCGCAGTCCTCCGGGCACGTCTCGGCCGTCTCCTCGCCCTCGCACGTCCCGTCGCCGCACTCCGTGGCCACGTCGCAGTCCTCCGGGCACGTCTCGGCCGTCTCCTCGCCCTCGCACGTCCCGTCGCCGCACTCGGCGTCGCCGGGGAAGACGTCGTTCTGGCAGCCCTGCAGCCACTCGGCGCATTCGCCTTCGCCCTGGGTGGCGGACTGCTGGCAGGCCTGGATGACCTGCTGGTCGCCGCTCGCGATGGCGTCCTCGCAGGCGACGTTCACGCAGATGTTGAGGGCCGCCGAGATCTGCACGCTCTGCTCGCTGGCGGCGCTGAAGCAGTCGCGCAGGCACTGGCCGCCCGTGCCGTCCTGCGGGCAGGTGGCCTGGCACTGGAGGAGCCCCATGCAGGTCCCCTCGTCGTACTCCCCGCCCGACTGGCAGGTGGCCTGCTCGTCCAGGCACCCGTCGAAGACGCACGCGGTGTCCAGGTTCTGCTGCTCATCGGCGCAGCTGGACAGGCACTGGTTCAAGCTCAGGAAGGCCTGGACCTCCTGCTGGGTCGAGTCCTGGGCGCACTGGCCGCTCGTCAGCTGCTCCTGGAAGCACTGGTTCGGGTTCGCGGCCTGGGCGCAGGCCTCCTGCGCGCACATGGCCAGCTCGAAGCAGAACAGCGGCGACTCCTCGCCGCCGCAGTCGGTCGGGCAGGTGAGCTGGGTCTCGTTGCCCTCGCACGTGCCGTCGCCGCACTCCGGCTCGGTCGCGCCGTCGGGGTCCGTGGTGCCGTCGGGGTCCGTAGTGCCGTCGGGGTCCGTGGTGCCGTCGGGGTCTGTAGTGCCGTCGGGGTCCGTGGTGCCGTCGGGGCCGACCGTCGTGTCGGGCTCGACCGTACCGTCCGGGCCGGTCGTGCCGTCGGGGGTCGAGGTGCCGTCCGGGCCGGTCGTGCCATCGAAGTCGCCGGTGGTGTCCGCGCCGTTGCCGCCGTCGGGGACGAAGCCCCCGTCGCCGCCGTCGTCGTCACAGGCCGTCAGCGCCGCGCCCGACAGGGCCAGCAGCGCACCAAACAGGATCGGGCGTATCTTCATGGCTTTCGCTCTCCGATGTTCGTTTCCTCTCTACAAGACAGGGGAAGCTATGAAGGCTCCCGGGAACCTGTCAAGGACTTCCCCTCCCTACGAAGACCCTGGAGACACGCCGATCAGAACCGCCAGGTGCCCGCCATCGAGGCGCCGCCCGGCAGCGGCGCCACGCTCACGGTGCCGGCCGTGCCCCGGGTCCGCGGCTCCTCGTCCGGCTGGAGCAGCAGCGCCACCACTCCGCTCGTGAGCGCCGCAGCCCCCACACCGATCGACGTCCACATCAGCGCGCGGTGGCGAAGGAACCGCTCCCGGGTCTCGTCGTACCGATCGCTCTCGTCCGGCCCCACGGCGGCGGGGAAGGTCTCCAGGTCGTCGAGGTCGTCGGCGGCCAGGCCGTAGAACAGGCCGCCCGCGCCCCCTGCGACAACCCCCGTGGCGACCAGGATCCAGCCCACCTTCCGCGCGACGCTCGGCCCCCGCTCCGGCTCCTCCGGGAGGGGCGCCGGGCGCGTCTCCCGCGTGGTCCAGGCGAGCCAGCGCGGCTCCACGCGCCCGAGGGCCGCCCCGGCACGACGTCCGACGCGCTCGGCCTGCTCCCGGAGCGCCCGGTCGATCACCACCAGGTTGTCGCTGGCCTGCAGGCGCTGATCCGGCGGCAGATCCTCGTGGGTCAGGTAGCGACGGTATCGCTCGCGGGCCTGCGTCAGCGCTCCGGCCTTGTGCCAGGCGCGTGCGGAGTTCCAGAGGAGGTCCGGGTGGGGATCCAGCTTCCAGGCCTCGTCGAAGGCCCGCGCCGCCTCCCGGTATCGCCCGCCCTTCGCAGCCTCGAAGCCCAGGTCGTTCAGGGCGTGGGCCCGCGCGGTGTCCTCGGGCGTGGGCGCCGCGGCGGCGGCGGACGACGCGAGGAGCAGGATCGATGCGGCGACGAGTCGGGTCCACGCGGCCATGCGTTCCTCCGGGTACACCCGGCCAGCGCTAGCACGGGCGCGAGCAGTCGGCAAATCCCGTGGGACCGCGGAATCGGACCGCGACGCTCCGGATTCATTGACGGGGATTGGACGAATGTGATTTCTGGACCCTTCCGGGGACACGCCGAGGCGCGAACCGCCCCGTGGGGAGGTGGCCGCATGACGCGCGCGCAGCAGCATCCGTACGCCGACTTCATCCACCGGGTGCAGAAGCCGGCCCGCTACCTGGGCGGGGAGCACCAGAGCGTCGTGAAGTCCCGGGGGGGCGTGCGCAGCACGATCTGCCTCGCCTTCCCCGACATCTACGACATCGGCATGAGCCACCTGGGGACGAAGATCCTCTACAACCTCCTCAACGGGGAGGCGGACCTGGCGTGCGAGCGGGCCTTCGCTCCCTGGGTGGACATGGAGGCGGAGCTTCGCTCCCGGGGCCTGCCGCTCCTGTCGCTCGAGTCGGCGCGGCCCCTGACGGACTTCGACGTGGTGGGCTTCTCGCTCCAGTACGAGATGACCTACACCAACGTCCTGAACATGCTCGACCTGGCCGGCCTCCCCCTGCGAAGCGAGGATCGGGACCAGCGACACCCCCTCGTGGTGGCCGGCGGCCCGGTGGCGACCCACCCGGAGCCCATGGCGCCCTTCGTGGACGCGTTCCTCATCGGCGACGGCGAGGCCATCCTCCCGAGGACCCTGCGCCTGCTCGCCGACTGGCGCGAGGAGGGCGTGGGCCGCCGCGAGGTGCTCCGCCGCCTGGCCGACCTGGGAGGGTGGTACTGCCCGGCCCTGTACGCGGTCCGCGAGGAGCCGCGGAACGACCTGCTCGTGGTGGACGAGTCCGCGAGCGAGGGGCCGTATCCCGTCCGCCGAGCCCACGTGGAGGACATCAACGAATACCCGTTCCCGACGCGGTCGCCCGTCCCCGCGGCGGAGGCCATCTTCGACCGGGTGTCCGTGGAGATCGCCCGCGGCTGCACCGAGGGCTGCCGGTTCTGTCAGGCCGGGATGATCTATCGTCCCGTGCGGGAGCGCGACCCCGGGCAGATCGTCGACACGGTCCTCGCCTCCATCGACCACGGGGGCTACGACGAGGTCTCCCTGACCAGCCTCTCCACGGCCGACTACTCCTGCATCAGCCCGCTCATCAAGCGGGTCATGGAGAAGCTGCGCGAGCGCAAGGTGAGCCTGTCGGTCTCGTCGCTACGGGCTTACGGCCTGGCGGAGGACCTGCTGGACGAGATCTCCAGCGTCAAGGCCACCGGCCTGACGTTCGCCCCCGAGGCGGGCACCCAGCGGATGCGGGACGTCATCAACAAGAACGTCAGCGACCAGGACATCGACACCAGCGCGGAGCGCGTCTTCTCGCGCGGCTGGTCGAGGATGAAGCTCTACTTCATGATCGGCCTGCCCGGGGAGGCCGACGAGGACGTGGCGGGCATCGTCGAGACGGCGGCGCGGGTCCGGGACATCGGCCTGCGCCACCACTCCCGCCGGAAGGTGGACGTCACGGCGAGCGCGTCGAGCCACGTGCCCAAGCCCCACACGCCCTTCCAGTGGGCGGCCATGGATCCCATGGAGGAGATCGGCCGCAAGCAGCGGATGCTCCGCGACCTCGCGCGGAGCCGGCGCGTGTCCGTGAAGTACCACGACCAGCGCGTGAGCTTCCTCGAGGGCATCGCGGCCCGCGGCGATCGCCGGGTGGCGGACCTGGTCGAGCGGGCGTGGCGGAAGGGCTGCCGCTTCGACGGCTGGGACGAGCTGCTGGACTGGGACGCCTGGATGGAGGCCATCGACGAGGAGGGCCTCGACCCGTGGCGCTACCTGGGGACCCTCCCGGTGGACGCCGCCCTGCCCTGGGATCACGTGGACGTGGGCCTGGCCCCGAAGTTCCTCTACAAGGAGTGGAAGCGGGCCATGAAGGATCGCCTGTCGCCCCCGTGCGGCAAGCCGGTGGGCGCCCAGGTCCACCACACGAACGTGGCCGACGCCGAGACGGACGAGCGCAAGCTGGTCTGCTACCACTGCGGCGTCGCCTGCGATCTCACGGACATGCGCGAGGAGCGCCTGGACTTCCTGAAGCGCCTCGACGCGTGGGAGGCCCCGGGCCTGCGGAGCGAGGAGGACCCGCCGGCGGCGTGGCGCACGCTCCGCCGGAACAAGCACGGCACGACGCTGCCCCCCGTGCGTCCCGACCAGGGTCGCGAGTGGCGCGTGCGGCTCGTGTTCACCAAGCTCGGCACGGTCGCGATGACCAGCCAGCTGGACCTGACCCGGATCCTGCCGCGGATCCTGCGGCGGGCGGGCGTCTCCCTGAAGTACAGCGAGGGCTTCTCGCCGCGGCCGCTGCTGTCCTACGGCCCCGCCCTGCCCCTGGGCATCCGGAGCCTGGCCGAGGTGGTGGACGTGAAGATCCTGGACGTTCCGGATCCCGCCGACCTCGTGGAGCGCCTGGAGGCGGTGACGGACGCCGGCCTCCACGTGCTGGGCGCGGCCCGGCTGGGCGACGGAGACGCCAAATGCTCCCGCGTGGCCAAGCTCGCCGAGTACCTGGTGGCCCGGCCCGGCGTGTGGACGGAGGACGACGTGCGCGCCGCCCGGGAGCGGGCCCTGGGCGACGACCCCGTGGAGGTGGTCGTCGTCCGGAAGCGCGGCGAGAAGATCCTCGACGTGCGGGACGGCGTCGTGTCCATCGAGGCGGGCGTCCCCACCCCGACCGAGGCGGGCCTCCTGGGCCTGCCCGAGGACACGGCGGTCCTCCGATATCGCGTGGCCCTGGACGCCGGAGGCCACGTGCGCCCGGACGACATGGCCCGCGGCCTGTTCGGCCTCGGCGAGCGCCCCGACGGCCTCTTCTGTGCGCGGACGGGCCTGTGGGGCCTGCGCAAGGGCCGCGTGTTCGACCTCCTTGCGCCGGACCGGAGGCTCGACGTGGACGACCACGACCACCTGGACCGGGCGAACCTCCCCGACCCCGAGGTGGCGGCCCGCCTCACCGTCTGACCGCCGGGGACGGCTCACAGTCCTACACATCCAGAGGTGCCGCGGTCTCGCGCCAAGCCGCCAAGACCCAAAGGCCAGTGAACCGCTCGCACACAGGTTCAGCTGAGACTATCGGGTCACCGGCATGCCAACAGCGAGCACACCGGGCCGAAGAATGCCGCCTCCCTTTGCGTCTTCGCGTCTTTGCGCGAGCCCTTCGTCTTGCGAGATGAGACGAACTGTGAGCCGGGGACCGCGGTCCTACTCCAGGAACTTCTCGACCACCTCGTGCCACCGCCCGGTCCGCTCGTGGAACGGCAGGTAGCCGGCCCCCGACAGAATCTCGAGGCTCACCTCGTCGTGGGACGCCAGGTCCTGTCGCCAGGCCTCGGTCTCCTCCGGTAGCGGGGTCTCCTCGCCGTACAGGAGCAGCGTCTTCTTCGCCAGGCGTGTGTAGGCATCCCGCAGGTCGAAGGCCCCCATGCCGCCGATGATGTCCGAGCGGACCTCCGGACGCGTGCGGATACGCGGGACCACGTCCACCAGCTTCCGTACCTTGGCCACGGCGCCGGTCATGAGCGCCCACGCCAGGTACTGGTCGCGCACCTCGGGCTGGAAGCGGCGCGCCTGCTCCTCGAACACGGGCAGGTCCGACTTCCAGGGCTCGGGGATCGCCGCCGCCGTGGCGTCGATGCGTCCCGTCCAACCCAGAAGCGTGGGCATCGGCGAGTTGTCCAGCACGACGCGCCTCACCAGCTTGCCGTGCTTGTCCGCCAGGCGAGCGGCCACCATGGCGCCCCAGCCGTGGCCGTACACGTCCACCTCCCGCAGGTTGAGACGCACGAGCATCGTGGCCACGGACTGCACGTCGTGGGCCACGCCGAGCCGCACACCGTCCACCTTCGGAGCGGTGGATCGCCCACGACCGGGCAGGTCCACGAAGATGAGGAGGTGCTCCTCCATCAGCCGGTCCAGGGCCGGCCGCAGGTAGTCGTACGACAGGTCCGGCCCCCCCGGGAGCACCAGCAGGGGGCGCCCGTCGCCGCCCAGCGCGTAGTGCAACACCGTCCCGTCGCCCAGGGCCATCTCCGCGCCCTTCAGCGGGCCGATGCGGCGGCTCCGATCCTCCCACTCCTCGAACCAGTCCTCGAACTGATCCGCCTCCTCCAGGTCCGTGCGGAAGGTGATGCGCTGGAGGCAGCGGCGCACGGCCGTGATGACCTCGTCGCGCGGGGTGCTCATCTGCGGGGCGATGTCGGGGACGTGCTCGGGCCGCGCCAGGTAGCCCAGGCCGCGAGCCGCGGTGAGCCGGATGGGCACCCTCTCGTGGCCCAGGAGGTCGATGAGCAGGGGCACGGCCTCCTGGTCTCCGTGCCAGACGAGGCCCTCGACGGCCAGGTGGCGCACATCGGCCTTGTCGTCCGACTCGGCCACGTTCCGCAGCACGGGCAGGACCCGCGGGTCCGGGGCCTGGGAAAGGACGTTCACCGCGCCCAGCCGGATGCGATGCTCCGTGCTCTCCAGGGCGAAGCGCTCCAGGGCCCGGAAGCTCTCGTCACCGTACAGCGCGCCGAGGAGCGCCAGGAGCTGAGCCCGCCCCGGCGTGTCCGGATCGAGGATCATCTGGACGACCTGCGGCACGATGGACGCGTCGCCGATCTTCGCCAGGGCCTGCCGCGCGGTGTTCCGGACCGCCCTCCGCCCGTGCACCAGGAGCTTCATGAGGGGCTCGACCGCCGGCTTCCCCGCATTCCCCAGGGCCTTGACGGCCAGAGGCGTCCGCACGGGGTCGCCTGTCTTGATGACGAACAAAAGGGAGTCGATGGCCCGCTCCCCCACGGCGCCGAGGGCCTCCAGCGCCGCCTCCGCCTCATCGTCGTGGCCGATGGCCTGGACCAGCTCCGGGACCGCGTCGTCGCGGCCCACCTGCCCCAGGGAGCGGAGCAGGGCCTGGCGCATCCCGGCGTCGTCCTCGGTCCGGCGGCGCGCCACCTCCCGATAGCGGTCGATGAGGGCGTCCTCCACCTCCTCGTCTTGCCCCACCTCGCGCACGGAGCGGGCGGCCAGGATCTGGACGCGCTCGTCCCGGTGGCGGAGGTTGTCGCCCAGGTGCTCCTTCGGGTCGGCCCCCTCCACGTCGCGGATGACCTCCAGGGCCGCGATCCGCACCTCGGCGTCCCGGTGGTCCGTCAGCTCCGTGACCCGCTCGGCCGCGCCCTCCGGATCCGCCGTGGTCCAGGCCCGCACAGCCGTACGCACGAGGTCCAGCGGCAGATCGGCGATCACCCGCTCGAGCTGGCGGGAGCCCTTCTCGCCCCAGTCCACGAGGACCTGCACCGCCTGGTGGGCCACCTCCCGCTCGGGGTGGAGTTCGACCCACCGGGCAAGGCGGCGCGCAGCGCGGGGGCCGTAGTGGGCGAGCCCTCGCAGCGCGTGCGGTGCCTTGTCCGGATCCTCCAGGGCCTCGAAGAGGTCCCGCCGGGTCCGCCTGTCCGGGAAGCGGCCCAGGGCCACGAGGAACGGCCCGGCCCCGACCTCCGGCGGAGGGTTCTCCAGCTGCTTGCGGACCACACCGCGGACCTGGGCCTCGTCGCGCTCGGCGAGGGCCTCCATCACCGCGTCGCGGACCTCCTCCGACGGGTGGCCGAGCCACCGCGACAGGGCCCGCGTGGCGAAGTCGCTCTCGTAGCGGCTCACGGCCTCGACCGCCGCCAGCACGACCGGGACCCGCTCGTCGCCGAGGCGGGCCACCAGGGACGCGAGCACGCCGTCCGGCTTCAACGTCCCGAGGGCCTTCACCACGGCCAGCCGCACGGCCGGCACGGGATCGGTGAGCAGGTCCACGAGCGCGGAGACCCCGTCGGCGCCCACGGCCGCCATCTCGTCGGCGGTGTTCCGGATTCGGCGCGCATCGGGCTGCGTCATCTCGCGGAGGCTCATGGCCATGGTCCGCACCCGGCGCGCGGCCTGCTCTCGCGGCGACGGCCCGGCCTGCTCGGGCGCCTCCTCCTCGGCGGCCTCCTCCTTCGGGTCGTCGCCCTCCCCCTCGGGCGGCGCCTCCGCCTCCTCCTCGGCGGCCTCGTCACCCTCCGGCGGCGTCTCGGGGCTCGCGTCTGCCGGCGTCTCCTGCGCCGGTGGTTCGTCCTGGGCCTGCACGACCGGCGCCACCAGGAGCCCGGCTCCCAGGAGCGCCATCGGAATGAACCTCGTCATCGAGCCGCCTCTGCGCGTGGTGAGAGGGCCCCGTCCCCGGGCCTCCGGCGAATCTTCGCAGCGGCCCCGAGCCCCGTCAAACGCCCGACCCGCCCAGGGCAATCGCAAAGTCGGACAAGTGAGGGCCGCGCGGCGGTACGGCGCCCGGCGCCGGAATGTATCCGCTCGGAAACGATGGATTCTGCGCGTTCGAGAGCAGGCAAGGGCAAGGGCAAGGGCAAGGGCAAGGGCAAGGGAGGGCGGTCGACTTTGCGACCGCCCTGCCGACCCGCCCAGGTAGGGTTGTTGCAGAGTCGGGCCCGTGTCACCTTTCCCGACGAACGGGCCGACGAGGGATTCATGCGCGCCGCCGCCATCGCCTCCGCCGCAGTGCTGTTCTCCGCCCTGCTCCCCGCGTGCGGAGGGGCGCGTCCACGTCCACGGGTGGACGAGGCGACGACGGCCGAGCGATCCACGCTCGCCGACCTGTCCGGAAGGCCGCTGACCCTGTCCGAGCACGTAGGCCGCGACGTGCTGCTGCTCGCCTTCTGGACGACCGACTGCGAGCCCTGCGGGGACGCCCTGCGGTTCGCAGGGGCGCTCCACGCCGCCTACGCCGACTTCGGCCTCCACGTGCTCGCCGTCAGCCTTGACGCGCGGTCCCACCTGGACCGTGTCCAACGCGAGGTCGACCGCCGGGCCCTCGGCGCGCGGGTGGTGATCGACGACGGGTCCATCGCCGAGGCCTGGAACCCCGAGGGCGTCGTCCCGTCCCTGGTCCTCCTCGACCGGGAGGGTCGGGTCGCCTGGCGCAGCGACGAGTTCGACCTGGCCCGCGCCGGGACCCTCGAGGTGGAGGTCCGTCGCCTGGTGGAGCCGGTCCCCGCTTCGAAGAACGCCGAGTAGGGCCTGCCACCTCGCTGCGTCCTCGCCGGTCGTCGCTAGAGCACCAAACAGGACCGCTCCCGTTGGGCTAGCGGCGATCTCCGGCGCCTCGGCCTTCCGGGACCGCTGCGCCATGCCTCATGGCATGGCTCGGGACCCGGAGTCGGCGCTCCGCGCCTGGCCGATCCACTCGGAGATCGCTCGCAGACCCGCGGTCCGCGGTCCCGTTCGGCGCTCTACGAGTCGCCGAGGGTCCGCCGGTCGTACTCGTAGATGTCCGGGTGGAACCGCACGCGCCCGTGCTCGTCCACGGACGCCGTGAGGTACTCGAAGAACACCGGGACCGGCTCCGACAGGGCGAACCAGCGGGTCTCGGGGGGCTCCTCGTCCATGCGCTCCCGCACCCGGTCGAGGTCGAACGGGCGGCCCCGGCGCCGCATGTCCTCCTCCAGGACGTCCAGGCCCAGCTCGAGGGCGTCGTCCACGCGCACGCAGCCGTGGCTGTAGTCGCGCACGGCGTGGCGGAACAGCTCCGGCTCGTCGGTGTCGTGGACGTAGATGCTCTCGGCGTTCGGGAACAGGAGCTTCACGCGCCCGAGGGCGTTGTCGGGCCCCGCCTCCTGGACGACCATCTCGTGGCCGCCGGCGGTGTGCTCGATCCGATAGCCGTGGGCCTCCAGCCAGCCGGGATCGTCCTCCATCCGGGGGCGGATCTCCCGCCGGATGATCCGCGACGGCACGTTCCACTCGGGGTTCAGCACCACGTTGGAGATGGCGTCGGTCAGCACCGGGGTCGCCCGGTGATACACGCGCCGGCCGCGCTCCCGGGACCAGTAGTAGCGGCGCCCGGAGCCCACGACCACCGGCTCCGTCGTCCGGACCTCGCCGTCCACCACCCACCGGAGCTCCATGGCGGGCAGAACGACCTCCACGTAGGTCCGCTCGTCCGTGCGCCCCACGTGTCTCCAGCGCCGGAGGTTGAGCCACAGCGTGCGCAGCCGCTCCTCGCAGGGGACGTTCAGGGCCCGCGCCGTCTCCGCCTCGAACGTGCCGCTGGCCTTCAGGTGGTGCGCCACCTGGTAGGCGCGCACCGCGTCGACCGTGTCGTCGTCGTAGACCCCGTCCGGGGTCCCCTCGAAAAAGCCCTCCACGGCCAGGCGTCGCTCCAGGGCCCGGATTCGCCCCGCGTCGGACCACCGCGTCCGGCGGCGATAGCGCGGCACCCCGAGCCGCTCCCAGCCGCCCGCGTCGCAGATGTCCCCGTAGCGCCGCGCGGCCCGGGCCAGGGCCCGATAGCCCTCGGCCTGCGGCAGCCGCGCATCCAGCCACGCGTCCAGCGACTCCGCGCCCTCTGCAGCCGCCTCCAGCAGCGCCTCCGTCTCGGCGAGCGTCGGGGGCGGCGACGGACGCTGCCAGAGCCGATCGGGCGAGAGATGCGAGCCCTCCTCGTCCACGAGCAGGCCCTCCGTGCGCGGACGATGAGCCAGATCCCGGGCCAGGTCGTGGGCGGCGACGGCCAGGGCGACCTCGAGGCGGGCCTGCAAGCGCGCGTCACGCCTCCGCTCCCGTGCTCTCCGCCGCGCCGCGGCCACCAGCACCGGCGCACGCTCTTCCAGGCGTGTGGACCACGCGGCCACCCGATCGTCGGCCCCCGCCGTGTCGCGCCAGGCCGCGAGCAGGTCCTCTCGCGGCACCCGCGGCGGTGCCGCTCGGCGGGGCCCCTCCTCCCCCAGGCGTTCCTCCATCTCCCGGAGATCCGAGGCGCGGCGCTCCCAGGCCGGCAGGCCGTGGTGGACGGCGTCGGCCGCCCGGCGCAGGACCACGTGACCGGAGGGCCCCGGCGCCCGCCCGGCCGTGAACACCGGCCTCGGGCGGGTCCGGTAGGCGGCCCGCACGGCGTCCGGCACGTCGCCCAGGGCATCGCGCAACGCACGGTCCCAGGCCCCGCTCGACGCGCGCTCGGCCCGACGGGCCACCACGCGCGGCACCAAGCGGCGCAGGCTCGCAGCGGCGGCGGGTCCGGCGCCCGGAGCGACCATGGCGCCGAGGCGCGGGATGCGCGGGACGTGAGCGTCGGCGCGGCCTACGAGAGGGAGCCAGGCGGCGCTCCCCTGGCCGCCCGCGGTGGCGGCGCCCAGGAACAGGCCCGCGAAGGCGGCGAGGAGGGCGCCACGCCGGCGGGCGCCGCGGTCGTCCCGGGAGGGTGTGCTCACGCCCTCCGTGGTAAGCCCGCGCTCGCGGGCTGGCCATTTTTTCGCCAGGTTCCCGCGGGCATCTTCTTGCAGGTTTCCGCGGGCGGGATCATCATCGCGCCCGATGAGATCCCTGCTCCAGATCGTGCTCGCCGCAACGATGCTCCTCACGGCCCCGGCCGTCCCGGCCGAGACGGCGCCGGATCGGGATCCCCGCAACTGGCCGACGGTCACCCGCCTGCAGGCCGATCGCCACGAGCTGGCGGGGCGCGTGCTCACCCTGCGCGTCTTCGCGCGGCGCACCGACTACTACAACTGCGAGTACCGCCACAGGAAGGGCGAGCTGATGGCGTTCACGCTGCTCGGCGGCCCCCTCGAGACCCTGACGGGCTACATGCCGCGGGACCTCGGCAAGGTCCTGGAGCGACAGCTCGAGGACGAGCCGTGGCTGCCGATCACGGTGCAGGTGCGATACGACCCGGAGCGGCTCAGCGAGACCTGCCCCGACCAGGTGGACGTCCTCAAGTGGTCCCGCGGCTGGGAGTATCCCGCCGGAACCCTGTCCCCGGGGCGCCCGGACCCGGCCTTCCAACCCAGCGAGGAGGCCCTGGAGGAGGCTGGGGACGCGCCCGTGTGGAAGGCCCTGACCGGGCGCGTCAACCGGCACCGGCGAGGCGACGACGCGCCCACCGAGGAGGAGCTCCTGGGCGAGGAGGTGGAGGTCGTCGCCGGCGCGCGCCTGAGCACTGCGTACCACTGCGCCTTCCGGGGAGCGACGCGGACGCACTACGCCGTCCGGCTCCACGACGACGAGGGGCGCTTCGTGCACGCCTACGTGCCCCGCACGTCGGAGGCCCGCGCCCTCATGGACCGCCTGGCCCTGCATCGCGACGTCCTGCTGGAGGTGGAGGGCCGCGTGGTCAAGCAGGTGCCCTCGAACTACTGCCGGCCCCAGCTCCAGGTGACCGGCTGGTCCCTCCCGGATCGGGGCGACGGCGACTCCGCACCCTGAGGCGCTCGGCTGGCCGGTCTTGGATTGCAAACCGGCGCGGCCTTCGCTAGGCTCGGCGCGCCTCCTGGCCAGGTCGTCGCCCGCTCCGCGGGCGGCGTCGTGCAGCCGTTCGGGCAGACGGCGAGGAGGCCTCGGGCCGGTCGACGGGAAGGACCGGCGAGATCCGTACCGTTCGATCCAGGAGTCCCTTCATGTCCGATACGTCCGACAAGCCGAAGCTCGTCCGGGGGCTGGAAGGCATCCCCTGCGCCGAGTCCGATGTCAGCTTCATCGACGGCCAGAAGGGCAAGCTCTATTACCGGGGCTACGCCATCGAGGACCTGGCGGAGCACTGCACGTACGAGGAGGTCTCCTGGCTCCTCCTGTACGGCGAGCTCCCGACGCGGGACCAGCTCGAGGAGTTCGACGCGCGCCTCCGCCACCACCGGCGGCTCAAGTACAAGATCATCGACGTGGTGAAGACCCTGCCGGAGGGCGGGCACCCGATGGACGTGGTCCAGGCCGGCATCGCGGCCATGGGCATGTTCTATCCGGCCAAGGACGTCTACGACGCAGACGTCCAGCGGACGGCGGTGGTGAACCTCATCGCCAAGCTCCCCACCCTGGTCGCGGCGTTCGCCCGACTACGCAACGGCGACGAGGCCATCCGCCCCCGCGACGACCTGGGGCACGCCGCGAACTTCCTGTACATGCTGACGGAGGAGGAGCCCGACCCGGTCGCCGCCCGGACCATGGACGTGGCCCTCATCCTCCACGCCGAGCACACCATGAACGCGTCGACGTTCTCGGCGCGGGTCGTGGGCTCCACCCTGGCCGACCCGTACGCGGTCATCTCCTCGGCCGTCGGCTCCCTGTCGGGCCCGCTGCACGGCGGGGCCAACGAGCAGGTCCTCTACCTCCTGGACGAGATCGGCTCCCTGGACCGCGCCGCGGACGCCATCCAGGGCAAGATCGACCGCAAGGAGAAGATCATGGGCCTGGGCCACCGGGTCTACAAGGCCAAGGACCCGCGGGCCAGGATCCTCCAGAGGCTCACCACGCGCCTGTTCGACAAGCTGGGCAGCAGCGAGCGCTACGAGATCGCCAGGAAGGTCGAAGAGGTCGCCACCGAGCGCCTGGGCGACAAGGGCATCTATCCCAACGTCGACTTCTACTCGGGCATCGTCTACAGCAAGCTCGGTATCGACCGGGACATGTTCACGCCCATCTTCGCCATCGCCCGCGTGGCCGGGTGGCTGAGCCACTGGCTGGAGCAGCTCGAGGGCAACCGCATCTTCCGGCCCACCCAGATCTACACGGGCTCGGAGCCCCGCGAGTTCAAGCCCATGAACGAGCGCGGGTGACGCGACGGGTCGCTTGCTCCCCGTGCGCGCTCCTCGTCCGGCCGGCGCCCTGCTGCTCCTCGCCGCGGCGCTCCTCCTGGGCATCGCGCCGCCCGATGCGGGCCCGGACGCTCCGCCGAAGGCGCCCGCCTACGTGCAGAAGCAGGCCCGGAAGCTGGTCGCAAGGGGCGACCGCGGCGCCGCGCTGAAGCTCATCGAGGAGGCGCGGGAGGGCTATCCGCGCGATCCGCACGTGCACTGGATGCTCGGGCGCCTGTACGCGGAGACGGGGCGCCGCAGCCAGGCGGAGTCCTCGTTCCGGAAGGCCGTGGAGCTGAACGACAAGCACGCCCTGGCCTGGTCGGACCTGGCGGCGCTGCTGGAGCGCAGGGGCGCGCACGACGAGGCCCTGGAGGCCGCCGACCGGGCGGTCACCCTCTCCCCGGACTCCGCCGGGATGCGGGCCGACCGGGCCATCATCCGCTATCGGCTCGGCCTGCTCGATGCCGCCATCTCCGACATGGAGCAGGCCAACCGGAAGATCCGCCGGGATCCCGACCTGCTCCTGGACCACGCCCTGCTGCGCCTGAGCCGGGGACAGCGGCACGACACGGACAAGGCGGTGGCGCTCCTGACGGTCGCGACGCGCCTGGCACCCCGGGACCCCATCTTCGACCTCGCCTGGGCGCAGGCGCTGCTCGCGGACGGCGAGACGAAGCAGGCGGCTGACGCGTACGACGCCCTGCTGGAGGATCACCCGCGGCTCGCCTGGGCGGCCTACGGGCGCGGCCTCGCCGCGTGGCGCCAGGGGGATCACGCCCGCTCGAAGCGCCTGGGCGCCCTGGCCCGGTCCGTCCTGCCGCGCACGTTCACGGCCTCCGCGTGGAGCCGACGCCGGTTCCACGCGCGCGACGCCCGGGCCTACCTCCGCTGGCTGGACGCCCGGCTGGAGGAGGGAGCCGCCGCCCGGGGGGACGACGGGCCCGCCGAGGGGGAAGACCGGGAGGGGGAAGACCGGGAGGGGGAAGACCGGGAGGAGGAGCGCTCCTCGCGGTCCGCGTCGGCGCGCCCTGCCGGAGCGCCGCGGATCGAGCGGCTCGAGGTCACGGGGGCGTGCGAGCGCGAAGAGGCGGCCCGAGCCCTCCGCAGCGTCCGCGAGGAGGTGACCACGTGCTACGGCGACCACACCGGGCGCGCCGGCTTCCGCCTGGAGGCGCGCGACGCGGAGGTGCGGGTGGTGGCCAGGCTCGGCACGGTCCTGGACGAGTCCTCGGACCGGTGCCTCTGGCGGGTCGTGGAGGGCCTGTCGTTGTCCACGGACGGCCGCTGCGTCGTCGAGGTCACCTGGAACCGCCGCGTGCGGCGCCTCCCCACGGTCGCGCCCCTCGAGGTCCCCGACCCGCGGCCGCCCGCCCTCCGACCGGCAGGCCCTTGACTCCTGGGACGGAATGGAGGTTCGAGTCCAGGGCGGGGAGGCGCAAGCTGTGGTGGGACGCAACGACGCAGGACTGGCAGCGCCAATTCGAGGAGTTGCGGCACGCCACAGCGCCGTCGGATCGTCGGCCTGGGCCGGAGCTTCGTCACGGGAGCCCCCCCTTGACCGGCCGGCGGGCGCTCCTATAGTGAGCGTTGAGAGACACCAGCCGCCATGGGGGCGAACTGGTTTCGACGGGGATGATGAAGCACAGGTTGCGTGCCCGGGTCCTGTCCCCCGGTCATCAAGACAGGAACTCTTCAAACGCCAACGACAACGCGTTTGCTCTCGCTGCATAAATAGCGAGACGGTCCTTCGGTGGCTCGCCTGTGGCGCCGGAGTGATTGTCATACCTCACAGGCTGGTCCCGCCCGCCGCTCCGTCGGGTGTGGACGAGATTCATGGAGATCGGTCGGTCGGAATCCTGCCCGTGGGAGTCCTTCCGGCTTAAATCAAAGCACGGATCCTACGCACGTAGACGCCTGATGCGGACCGTTCTCGGACCGGGGTTCGACTCCCCGCGCCTCCACCAACAAGCTGGCTCTCCCGGAGCCGTCGGGTCGCCGACCCGGCGGCTTCGATCTTCGTGGGGCCACCATGGAGCCGCCAGGGTCATCCGGCCTCCCCTGGTGCCCCCGAGATCGAGGTCACCGTGCCCGCCTTACCGATCGGCGGGATCACGCCGACCCTCAGTCCGGCGCGAAGACCGTGATCGGCTGGTCCACCACCCCGGCGTAGAACACGACGATCTCCGCCGGGACGTCGCCGGGGTTGAAGCCGTAGTGCGCGGTGTCGACCAGCTCGACGATCGGGTCCCCGGCCTCGAGCTGCAGCGTCGCGCCGTCGCGCTTCACCACGGTGAGGTGGCCGCTGAGGAGCACGCCGGCGTTGATGACGGGGTGCTCGTGGGTGTGCAGCCGGGTGCCAGGCGGGATGGTGATCCGGAGGATGGTCACCTCCTGCCGGCCCTCCGGGTACGCCGGCAGGCGCGCGCGGTCCCAGCTGTGGCTGCTCTTCGCCAGCTCCTCCACGACCGGAGGCTCGCCCGGGGCCAGCTCCGCGTCGCTCCTCGCGGTGGCGCAGCCGGACACCACGAGGAGGGTGGAGGCCAGCAGGGATGCGGCGACTGCGCTTGCGCTCATCGGGTCACCTCGGTCGGTACGCCGCGAGCATAGCGTCCCGGACGCCGCATCTCACCCGGCAACCGCGCTCGGCTCCGTCAGGGCGCAACGATCCGCCCCTGGGCCCCACCCGCGCCCTCGGCCGTGTGACACGAGGCGCAGTCGAGGTCCGTGACGGCGGTGGTCATCTCGCGCACGCCGCCGGCCCGCTCCGCCCGGGAGTCAACGCCACCGCCGCGATCCCCGAAGACGCCACCCTCGAGGACGTGCAGCGGGCCTGCGGGCGGCTCCGGCGCTACGACCGGGTCTGGGCCCGAGGCTGGGTCGTCCGCCTGGGGGCCGCGCCCTCTCGCGGGTTCGGCGGCATCCGGATTCGCGGGATGGCTCCGGCGAGCGAGGGCGACGAGCCCACGTGACGCGCCCAGCCGCACTCGAGGTGGAAACGCATGTGCTTCCGTATCCTTCCGATGGCGCCGCGCGGGGCGGGTGCGTTTTTTGGTTTGACACGCCCGAGCGCCTTTGCCATAAGCCCTCTCGCCGTCGCCGAGGGGCGCCGGCTCCGGGCGAATAGCTCAGCTGGTCAGAGCGCCTGCCTTACACGCAGGATGTCACAGGTTCGAGTCCTGTTTCGCCCATTGACAACCCGTCGAGAAGCCCTTACGAGGGGATACCGCATGGGGCGGTAGTTAAGTTGGTTATAACGCCGGCCTGTCACGCCGGAGGCCGCGGGTTCGAGTCCCGTCCGCCCCGCCATCGAGGAGGCCCGCAGGTTCCGACCTGCGGGCCTTTCTCACGTCCGGGGATCCCCTCGGCCGACCTCGCCGGGCCGCGCTCCGGTGCCACCCGCGGAGGGCGTGCAGCCTTGCTTTGACGCGGAGGGGTGCCCGCGCTACGTTTCCCGCCCTTCGCCGAGACCCGCCCTGGAGGGTGTCCGTGAGCCAGTTCCTGACCGAGTGGAAGCGTACCCACGACTGCGGCGCCCTCCGGCGCGCGGACGTGGGCGAGACCGTCGTCCTGATGGGCTGGGTGCAGAACTACCGGGACCACGGCGGCTGCATCTTCGTGGACCTGCGGGATCGCTACGGCCTGAGCCAGGTGAAGTTCGACCCCGCGGTGGACGCGGAGGTCCACGAGGCCGCCGACGCCCTGCGCTCCGAGTGGGTGATCGGCGTCCGCGGCACGGTCGTGGACCGCGGCCGCAACGAAAACGAGAAGATGCCCACGGGCGCCGTCGAGGTGGAGGCGACCCACCTGGAGGTCTTCAACAGGGCGGCCACCCCGCCCTTCCCCGTCTCGGAGCGGGTCGAGGCCAACGAGAACCTGCGGCTTCAGTACCGCTACCTGGACCTGCGCCGGGGGCCGCTGCAGCGGAACCTCATCCTGCGCCACCAGGTGACGCAGATCACCCGCAACTACCTGAGCGACCTCGGCTTCCTGGACCTGGAGACGCCCATCCTCACGAAGAGCACGCCGGAGGGGGCCCGGGACTACCTGGTGCCCAGCCGCGTGCACCCGGGCCACTTCTACGCGCTCCCCCAGTCGCCGCAGATCTTCAAGCAGATCTTCATGGTCTCGGGCTACGACCGGTACTTCCAGATCTGCCGCTGCTTCCGCGACGAGGACCTGCGCGCCGACCGGCAGCCCGAGTTCACCCAGGTGGACGTGGAGATGAGCTTCATCTCCGAGCAGGACGTCTTCGACATCATCGACGGCCTGGTCCGGCGCGTCTGGAAGGAGACGAAGGGCGTCGAGGTCGGCGAGATCCCGCGCCTCACCTACCAGGAGGCCATGGAGCGCTTCGGCATCGACCGCCCGGACCTGCGCTTCGGCCTGGAGCTTCGGGACGTGGGCGACATCGTCGGGCGCACCGACTTCCGCGTCTTCCAGCAGGTCCTGAAGTCCGGCGGCATCGTGAAGGCCCTGAACGCCAAGGGCGGCGCGAAGCTCTCCCGCGCGGAGATCGACAAGCTGGCGGACGTGGCCAGCCGGTACGGCGCCAAGGGGATGGCCTGGATCAAGATCCAGCCGGATCGCTGGCAGGGCCCCATCGCAAAGTTCTTTCCGGACGACGTCCAGGCGGACCTCACCGAGCGCTGCGACCTGGAGCCTGGCGACCTGCTGTGCTTCGTGGCCGACACGTGGACGGTGGCCCACGACGCGCTGGCCCACCTGCGCCTCGCCGTCGGCGAGAAGCTGGGCCTCATCGACGAAGACGAGCTGAAGTTCTGCTGGGTCACGGACTTCCCCCTGTTCGAGGAGGAGGTGGAGGCGGGCCGCTACGACAGCAAGCACCACCCCTTCACGGCGCCGCGCCCGCAGGACATCCCCCTGCTGGACGAGGATCCCACGCGGGTCCGGTCGCTCGCCTACGACATCGTGCTGAACGGCACGGAGCTCGGCGGCGGCTCCATCCGTATCCACGACCAGGGCGTGCAGCGGAAGGTCTTCGAGCTCCTGGGCCTGACCGAGGAGGAGGCGCAGCGGAAGTTCGGCTTCCTCCTGGACGCCCTGGGCTACGGCACCCCGCCCCACGGCGGCATCGCCCTGGGCCTGGACCGGCTGGTGATGCTCCTGGCGGGCGCCGAGTCCATCCGCGACGTCATCGCCTTCCCGAAGACGCAGAAGGCCACCGACGTCATGTGCGACGCGCCGAGCGAGGTGGGCTCCGAGCAGCTCCGGGAGCTCCACATCCGCAAGCTCGAGTCCGAGCGCGAGGAGTAGCCCTCCCGTCTGTCCAGACCGCGGCCCGCGCCGCTTTTGCAAACCTCCCGCCCCTGTGAAACGATGCGCTCCGGCGGGACGGGTGCCGTACGTGTGCTCCCCACCGGAGACGGGGATCAGTGCGGGACCGCGGGACCTCGGACGAGATGCTCGAGCGGATCGAGAAGTATCGGATCCTGGAGGAGATCGGCCAGGGCGGCATGAGCGTGGTCTACCGGGGCCACGACGAGTACCTGGATCGGGACGTGGCCGTGAAGGTCATGCACCGACACCTGGCCAGGGATCCGGACGCCCGGGAGCGCTTCTCCCGCGAGGCCCGCGCCGTGGCGCGCCTCACGCACCACAACATCCCGGAGATCTACGACTACTCGTCGAGCCGGGACGACCTGAACTACCTGGTCACCGAGCTGGTGGAGGGCGCGCCCCTGTCCGCGCTCCTGCGGGAGGGCGAGCCCGTCCTCCCGGAGATCGGCGCCATGGTGGTCGTCGGTGTCGCGGAGGCCCTGGCCCACGCCCACCGGCACGACATCGTCCACCGGGACGTGAAGCCGGAGAACATCCTGGTGGGACGAGACGGGGTGGTGAAGCTCACGGACTTCGGCATCGCGCAGATCGTCGGCCTGGAGTCCATGACCATCACGGGGACCCTCGTGGGCTCCCCGGCCCACATGTCGCCCGAGCAGATCGAGGGCGACGGCGTCCTGGACCGGCGCGCGGACGTGTGGGCGCTGGGCACGGTGCTCTACGCGGCGGCCACGGGCGGCTCGCTGCCCTTCGACGCCCCGACGCCCCACGGCATCCTCAAGCGCATCGTCGAGGGCCGCTACGACGACCCGCGCCGCATCAACCCGCACGTGAACAGCGGCCTGTCGGAGATCATCGGCCGCTGCCTCCAGGTGGACCCGGAACGCCGCTACGCCACGGTGGAGGCCCTCGCGGAGGACCTCCGGGAGTGGCTGGCCCGGCGTGGCCTCACGCACATGGAGGCCGAGCTTCGGAGCTGGATGACCGACCGCCGGGGCTATCAGCGCAGCCTGTCCGAGCGCCTGGTGGGCGCCATGCTCTCCCTGGGCGACCTGGAGTGGACCGAGGGGCGCCGCCACCTGGCGCTGGAGGCCTACGGGCGGGTCCTCACCCTGGACCCGGACAACACGGAGGCCCTGGAGCGGCTCCGGGAGCTTCACTCGGGCCTGCGCCGCAGGAGACTCCTGACCATCCTGCTGGCCCTGCTCGTCGTCGGGGGCGCCGGGGGCGGTCTCTGGTCCGCCTGGCCGCTCTTGAACGGCGGCGGCGCGGCGCAGCCCGGGACGGGTCGCGTCCTGACGCCGACCTCCGTCCCCAGGGAGCCTCCACGGTTCGAGGCCCCGGAGCCGGTGGTCCCCTCGCCGCCCCCCACGGACGCCGGCCTCGTCGCCGGGCGTGCCATCGCGGACGTCACCGTGCGGGCCGGGGCGCTGGCCCGCCCGAGGGCCCGCCCCGTGCGCAAGGTGGTGCGGGAGCGGCCACGCCGCGTCCGGCGACCCGACCCCGAGCCCGAGACGCTGCCGGTCCTGCTGACCGTGGAGCCTCCCGCCGTGAAGCTGTCGGTCGACGGCCAGCCCGTGAAGCCCGGCGGCGACCTGCGGCTCACGCCCGGCACCCATCGGGCCATCCTGACGCACCCGGGCTGTCCGGGCTGCGATCCGAAGATCGTGCGCTTCGAGGTGGAGGACGGCCCCGGCGACCGCCCCGTACGCCGGCACCTGCAGTTCGAGTATCCGCCGGCCGTGGTCGAGATCGAGTGCGAGGGCGGAGAGGTGTCCATCGACGGGGAGGTGTACGGTCCGTGTGGAACGCCGTATGTTGTGCCCGTGCGATCCCACTCTCCCAAGGTCGGGCGGATCACCGTGACGTTCGATGACGGCCACGTCTGGAAGCGACAGTTCGTGATCAAGCCCAAGGCCAGGGTGCACCAGGTCGCGGAGTGATGGTCCGGAGCGTCGCGCCGTGCCTGCTCGCCGTCGTCGTGGTGCTGGCCACGGCAGCCGGCGTGCTCGCGCAGCCCGGCGACCCGCCCGAGGGAGAGGACGACCTCACCGCGCGGCTCGACGCGGCCGAGGAGGCCTTCCGCTACCAGGACTACGAGCGGACCATCCGCCTGCTCCAGCCCCTCGTCGCGGAGGGGCGCCTGGACGACTCGCCACTGGAGGCCCAGGTGCTGGAGTGGCTCGGCGCCAGCTACTGGTTCACCGGGGCCATGGACGCCGCGCGGCTGACGTTCTCGTCGCTCCTGAAGGAGGATCCGGACCACGAGATGGATCCCCTGTTCTATCCTCGGGAGCTGATCACCTTCTTCGACAGGGAGAAGCGCCGCCTCGAGAAGCTCGGCTTCATCGGCCCCGGGCGGGCCGAGCCGCGAGAGGGCGGGCCGCGTCTGACCCTCGTGCGGACGGTCACGGAGCGGCAGGCCCCCACCGTGGCGTACCTGATGCCCTTCGGCGTCGGCCAGTTCGCCAACGACCAGTTCCCCAAGGGGACCCTGGTCGCGGTGCTCCAGGGTGTGGGTCTGGCCCTGAACATCGGCGCCTGGGTCGGGGTCGAGTCCCTGAAGATCGGCGGCACCGACCGCGTGCCGCCGGGAGACGAAGGGCAGGCGCGACTGCTCCGGGCCATGTGGTGGGCCGGCAGCGCGGTGTTCCTGGGGAGCTGGGGCTACAGCATCGCGGACGGGTTCGCCAACCGCCCGCCCCGCCGGGAGGTGCGGCGCGAGTTCGAGGTCCTCGACCGGGACGAGCTGCCGGGGGGCGAGGAGACGGGCGTCCGGCTGAGGTTCGGCCCGTCGGCCCGGGGGCTCGGGCTCGGGGTGTCCGGGGAGTTCTGATCACGATCTCCTCGTGGTCGTGGTCGTGGCGACACCGCTTTCCACCCGGGACACCGTGTCCGACGTGGACGCCCCTGCCCTGCGTCATTAGAATCAGCGTCCCGCCGCGGCAGGCATTCCGCCCTGGAGCAGCATGGCCACCGTCATCGTCTATCCCGCAGACCTCGGCGCGCCGCGGCTCGTGCCCCTGGAGCGGCGCGTCGTACGGTTCGGCTCGGCGCCGGACAACGACGTCCACCTCGAGGGGGGCGACGCCATGCCCCACCACGCCCACGTCACCTTCGAGCGGGGCCACTTCACGGTGGCGCCCACGGAGTCCGGCGCGCGGGTCGTGGTCAACGGCAAGCGGCGGCGGAGCCACAAGCTCGCCGAGGGGGACGTGATCCAGCTCGGGGATCACCTGCTGCGCTTCGTGCTGTACGACCAGCAGCTCGCGGCCCCGGCGCCGAACCGGGAGTGGGAGGGCGAGGCCGCCTACTTCCAGGCGTTCCACCGCTTCGCGACCCGCCTGATGAGCGCCTACGAGGTCCCCACGCTCCTCGAGACCATGCTCGACGAGCTGATCGACCTGACGGGCGCGGACAAGGCGTTCCTCCTCCTGGTCGACTCCGGGAAGGCGTCGGTACGGGTGGCCCGGAACATCGACCGGGAGAGCCTGGAGGACCAGGACCCGGCGGTGAGCGACAGCATCGTCAACCGCGTGCTGGAGACGGGCGAGCCCCTCATCGTCGCCGACGCCCTGAGCCACGAGGACTTCAAGACGAGCCGGAGCGTGGTGAACCTCAAGCTCTGCTCGGTGATGTGCGTGCCGCTCCGAGCCCGCGGGACGACGCTCGGGCTCTTCTATCTGGGCAACGACAACGCCATCAACCACTTCGGAGAGGACCTGCTGCAGATCGTCCGGGTCTTCGGCTCGACCGCCGCCCTCATCCTCGCCAACGCCCTGGCCCGCGAGGAGCTGGAGGCGCACGTCCGGGCCCTGAGCGAGGAGGTCGAGGATCGGCGCTTCGGCGAGATCATCGGCGCCTGCGACGCCATGATGGACATCTACAAGAAGATCAGCCGGGTCGCGACGACCGACATCTCGGTCCTGGTCGAGGGCGAGACCGGCACCGGAAAGGAGCTCGTGGCGCGGGCCATCCACCAGCGCTCCAACCGGGCCGGCGGGCCGTTCGTGGTCATCAACTGCGGCGCCATCCCCGAGAACCTGCTCGAGAGCGAGCTCTTCGGGCACGTGCGCGGGGCCTTCACGGGGGCGGTGTCCACCCAGAAGGGCAAGTTCCAGGCTGCGGACGGGGGGACGCTCTTCCTCGACGAGATCGGGGAGATGCCCCTGGCGCTGCAGGTGAAGATCCTGCGCGCCATCCAGGACCGGACCGTCACCAAGGTCGGCGACACGAAGACCGAGTCCGTGGACATCCGCATCGTGGCCGCCACGAACAAGCGCCTCGACGAGGAGGTCCGGGAGGGGCGCTTCCGCGAGGATCTGTTCTACCGGCTCAACGTCATCACGCTGCACATGCCGCCGCTCCGGGCGCGCGGGGACGACATCGTGCTCATCGCACGGTACTTCCTGAACCGCTACGGCCCGGAGCTGGTGGACCGGCAGGTGACCCTGTCGCCGGAGGCGGTGCAGGCCATGAAGCGTTGGAGCTGGCCCGGGAACATCCGGGAGCTGGAGAACCGCATCAAGAAGGCCGTCGTCTTCTCCGACACCGGTGTCGTGCGGCCCGAGGACCTGGACCTGGGGGAGGAGACCCTGGAGCCCATCCTGCCGCTGGCGGACGCCCGGGAGCACTGGCAGCGCCAGTACATCAACCGCGTGCTGACCCTGAACGACGGGAACCGGACCAAGACGGCCAAGGATCTGGGCGTGGATCCCCGGACGATCTTCCGCCACCTCGAACGGGAACGCGGCGAAGGGTGACACTGCTGTCAGGGTGCGCGCCCGGATCGCCCGGGCCGAGCGGTGAGAATCCCAGGAGCACCGGGACGCTCCGCCGGCGCAGCGGTGTGGCACGCCTCTTGCTGAAGGTGGCGGTGATGACCCTCACGGGCTGCCCGATCCCCGACTACGAGGTCGACCCCCAGGACAACCGCCCGATCCAGGTGCGCGACGACCTGGTCGCGCCCCCGGAGGGCGCGGTCGCGGCGGTCCGAAGCTGCCCCTCCACCATCGAGGAGTTCCGCATCGGCCCCGCCATCAGCGATCCGGACGACGACCGCCTGTTCGTGTTCTGGTTCGTGGACTTCACCGAGGGCGAGCAGGGGGTCCCGGACGACGACGGTCCGGACTTCGACCTCGACCCGTGCAACCCGACGATCCGGACCGAGGACAGCGTGCTGGTCGAGGCCGTCGTCATGGATCGGCCGCCCGTGGGCTTCGACGCCCAGGGCGCCCGCCAGACCACGGACGACGGCGACCTGGTGATCCTACGCTGGTTCGTGGAGATCGCGGAGGGCACGTGCTGCGAAGGCTGATCCCGATCACGGTGACGCTCGTCCTCCTGTCGGCCCTCCTCGCCGGGGCGTGCGGGGACGTGGAGGTGGCCGAAGAGGCCCCGGCCTGCCGGTCGGCCGAGGACTGCGTCGAGGGCCGGGCCTGCGCATTCGGGCACTGCGTCGTGGAGGGGACGAGCAGCCTGGAGGTCCAGGCGCGCATCCTGCCGCCGCCCGGCTCCGGCCTGCTCCAACAGCAGGTCCCCCTCGTGCGCATGTCCGAGGGGCCCGCCCTCCAGATCACCCTGGTGGAGCCCGCTGCGCTCCACGGGGTCGTCCGGCACGCCGGGGACGCCTTCGGCACCAACGTCCCGGGCGTCCTGGAGGCCCGCACGCCCGGCGACATCCCCGGACAGGACTACCGCTTCACGACGCACTCCCTGGAGGGCCTGGACGCCCAGGGCCGCGGCTATGAGCTACGCCTGCTGCCCCGGCGGACCTACGAGGTCACCTTCCGCCCCGAGCCCCGGGAGACGCCCCCGCACACGTTCACGCTCGGCCCGGAGGAGGTGGTGGACGGCCGGTTCGACGTCGAGCTTCCGGCCGCCTCCGAGTACGTGCCGCTCGAGGGGTTCGTCCGCTTCGAAACCTACGAGCCCATCGGCGGTGCACGCGTGGTGGTCGGCCTCCCCGACGGCCGCGCCCTGCCCGCGCTGACCACGGACTCGGTGAAGGGTGCGTTCTCCACGCGCCTGCCCCCGGGCACGGACGAGGTGAAGCTGCGCGTGGAGGCCGCCGAGGACGGCCCCATCTTCCCCGACCGGGAGACCGGCTGGGTGGAGCCGGACGAGGACCTGGCCGTGACCGTCCCCTCCCTGCCCGCGGGCGTCGAGGAGTTCCAGGGCCGGGTGCGCGTCCTGACGCCGGGAGGCGCCCCGGCGAGCGGGCTGTCCCTCGCTCTCGTGGGCCACCTGGAGGGAGGAACCCTGCGGCGGTCGGCGGTGACCGACGAGGACGGGATCGCGCGGTTCCGTGCCCTCCCGGGGGCGTGGGAGGTCCTCGTGAGCGTGCCGCCCGGCCAGACGTTCGCGACGAGGATCCGGAAGCTCAACCTGGCGGCGGACGTAGACGACGACGAGCCCTCCACGATCACCCTGGATCCCCGGCCGCGCCTCGCGGGCGTCGTGCGAGACGTCGACGGCGAGCCCGTCCGGTCGGGCAACGTACGGGCCACCCGACGCGTCGAGGGGGAGCCCGGAGACACCCTGGTGATCGCCCCTGCGCCGTTCCGGGAGGTGCTGGACGAGGAGGGGCGGTTCGCGATCCGCGTGGACCCGGGGACGTACGACGTCCGCGTCCTGCCCGACACCACCACGGGCGCGCCGCCGCGGCTCCTGCGGGGCGAGGAGGTGGCGCAGGACACCGACCTGTCCGTGAGCCTCGGGGAGCCCGACCTGGCGCACCTCACCGTGGCCGCGCCGGACGGGACGTTCCTGCCCGACGTGACCGTGGAGCTGTACCTCCCGGATGCATCCGACGGGGATCGCGAGCCGACGCTCCTGACGAAGGGGACCACCGGCGAGGAGGGCTTCGTGGATCTGCTGCTACCCTTCCTCCCGTGAGCACCCGCCCCTCGTTCGACCGTCGCATCGCCGCCGGCGTGGCCCTTGGCGCCCTGCTCGGGGCCGCCCTGCTCGGCCGCGACGCCATGCCCTGGGCCCTGACCATCGCCGGGGTCGCGGTCCTCTGGATGCTGTGGCGCATCTGGGACTCCCGGCGGAGGGGGCGCCGGCTCGTGGAGGGCCTGCGGGCGCGCTGGTTGGAGCTCCCCGGGGCCCGGGAGGGCGAGGCGGGGCGCGTCCACGTGCACGACGGGATGCAGCCCCTGACCGTCCGGCCGAGCCACCGGAAGGGCGCGCTCCGGGTGGCCGTCGCGACGCCCATCGGCGAGTCGCCCGTGGCGTTCCGGATCTGGCCCCGGGACACGGCTCCGCCCTCCCTGGATCCCGACGGCGCCCCGGTCGGAGGTCCCCCGGTCGAGCGTGCCCCGCGGATCGAGGCCCGCCTGGACGGCCGCCTTCGCGTGGAGAGCAGCGACGAGCCCCGCGTGGACGCCATCCTGGACCCGGAGGTGACGGCCGCCCTGCTGGTGGTGAGCCGCGAGGCAGCGGGGAGCTTCGAAGGCCTGGGCTACGACGGGCAGCGGCTCACGGTCCACCTGCGCGGGCCGATCGCGGCGGACTCGGAGCGGGCCGCCCGGCTGGCCCGCGCCCTGTGGGAGCCCTTCATGCCGTGAGGCCCGGGAATCCAGGGCAATCGCAAAGTCGGAGAAGTGAGGGCCGTTCGGCGGTACGGCGCCCGGCGCCGGATTGCACCCGCTGATAGGTTTTGCGCGTCTGAGAGCGGGCAAGGGCAAGGGCGAGGGAGGGCGGTCGACTTTGCGACCGCCCTGCCCGGGAATCCCTTGCCTGTGGCGGCGGGGGTGACTACAAGACCGTCCTTGGAGAACACCGGGAAGTACGAGGAGAGCCATGTCCGACGACGTCCGCAACGTGATCATCGTGGGCTCCGGCCCCGCCGGCCTCACCGCGGCCATCTACACGGCCCGTGCGAACCTGTCGCCCCTGGTCTTCGAGGGGCTCCAGCCCGGCGGTCAGCTCACCATCACCACCGAGGTCGAGAACTTCCCGGGCTTCCCCGAGGGGATCATGGGCCCGGAGTTGATGGACATCATGCGGAAGCAGGCGGAGCGCTTCGGCAGCCACCACGAGTTCGAGCACGTCGACAGGGTGGATGTCTCCGAGCGCCCCTTCCGCGTGTGGGTCGGCGACAAGGAGTACGAGACGCACTCCCTCATCGTGGCCACGGGCGCCTCGGCGCGCTGGCTGGGCCTGCCCGACGAGGAGAAGTTCCAGGGGCGCGGCCTGAGCACCTGCGCCACTTGTGACGGGTTCTTCTACCGCGACAAGGAGATCTTCGTCGTGGGCGGCGGCGACTCCGCCATGGAGGAGGCCACCTTCCTCACGAAGTTCGCGAAAAAGGTGACGATCGTGCACCGGCGCGAGGAGCTCCGGGCGTCGAAGATCATGCAGGATCGCGTCCTGGCGCACGACAAGATCGACGTCCTCTGGAACAAGACCATCAGCCACTACCTGAGCGACGACGGCGAGACCATCACCGGCGCGCGGCTCAAGGACACGGTCACGGGAGACGAGGAGGATCGCCCCATCGACGGGATCTTCCTGGCCATCGGCCACATCCCCAACACCAAGTTCCTCGAGGGCGCCATCGAGCTGGACGACCACGGCTACGTGGTGCTCGACGGGCCCACCGGCACCAGCGTCGAGGGCGTCTTCGCCTGCGGCGACGTGGCGGACACCCGCTACCGGCAGGCCATCACCGCCGCCGGCACGGGCTGCCAGGCCGCCATGGACGCCGAGAAGTGGCTCGAGTCCCAGGGCATCGAGGGCTGAGCCCGGCGTGTCCCCGGACGAGCACCCGACCGTCCGGGTCCGGGTCGGCGACCTGGGCCCGGGCGACACCCGCCTGTTTCCCTTCGAGCGGGAGGGCGAGCGCCTGACGGGCATCGTCGTCCACCACGACGGGGGGCTGCACGTCTACGTGAACCGGTGCCCCCACGTGACGTTCTCCCTGGACCTGGGCGACGACGACGTCACCGACGCCTCCGGGCAGTTCCTCATGTGCCACGTCCACGGGGCCATGTTCCTGCCCGAGTCCGGCGAGTGCTTCATGGGCCCGGTCGTGGGCCGGCGCCTGGAGCGGCTTCCCTTCCAACGCGAGGGCGATACCCTGGTCGTACGCGTCACGCCGGAGCCCCCCGGCTGGCCAGACCAGGAGTAGCCCCCATGCCCGGACTCCGCTTCCGAGAGACGATGGCGGGTGCGATGCGCCCCGTCGACGGCGGCGCCCCCCGCCGACTGTCCTTTACGGTCTCCGCCCGGGCGCGCCGCCTGCGCCACATGGTCCTGGGCGGACCGCTCCGCCTGGAGGGGACCGTCACCCTGGAGGACGACGTCACCGACGCCCCGGCCCACGGCACGCTGATCATCGATCCGCTCCGCCGGGAGCACCTCATCTACGAGGTGATGTGGCGGGACGCCGACGGCCGGCCGCACCGCTTCCGCGGCAGCAAGATCCGCTCGCTGCGCGCTCCCGTCTCCTCCATGACGGAGCTTCACGGCCGGGTCTACCGGGAAGGCGAGGTCCTCGGCGAGGCCACCCTGGCCTTTGACCTGTCCACCCTGCCCGCCTTCCTGGCGAGCATGCGCCCCTCCCTCTGAGCCCCGTCCGCGTGTTGTTGCAGGAGGACCGGCGTCCCCGCCGGTCGGGGAAGCTCGCACCTTGGCGCGAGCCCATGGGGTAGCCACCGCCATCCTCCCGCGGCCGACCGGGGGCGGCCACCAGGGAGCCTCACGCGCATCCTTCGCGCCTTGGCGCCTTGGCGCCTTGGCGCGAGCCTGAGGCTAGCGCCGGAGGCGCAGCAGGGACACCCGCGTGCCCCGGTTGGAGAACTGCAGGAGCGGGTCCCAGGGGAGGCTGGTGGCCTTGGCGAAGTCCTTGCCGCCCACCAGCACGAAGACGGGGCTCAGGTCCGGCCGGCGGGCCAGGACGTCGCCGAAGCGCTGGAAGGACCGTCGCAGGCCGCGGCCGCCCTTCAGGCGGCGGCCGTACGGGACGTTCGTGAGGACGGCTGCGCCCTCCGGGACCCGGCCCAGGACCTGCTCGAAGTCCCCCTCGACGAAGGTGCAGACGGAGTCCAGCCGGGCACGCTCGGCGTTCCGGCGCGCGGCGGCCAGGACGCCGGCGCTGCGATCGCTGCCCAGGTGCTCGCCCACCGGCCGGGGCGCGCGCAGCGTGTGGCGCACCGCCGTCCAGGCGCTCGCGTCGTGGGTGGGCCAGCGCTCGAACGCGAAGCCTCGATCGGGAGGCGCGGAGGTCCCGCCCGCGCGGGCCGCGGCCACCTCCACGAGCATCGTCCCCGCCCCGCAGAACGGCTCCCACACGGGCTGCTCTCCCCGGTGGAGCCCGGCGGCCCGGACGCACGCGGCGGCCAGGGTCTCCCTGAGCGGCGCGGCGCCGGCCTCCGGGCGCCAGCCCCGCTTGTGGAGGTCGTCGGCGGCGGCCACGCTGACGTGGGCCCGGTCGTGGACGATGCGCAGGTGCACGGTCGGCGTGTCGACCTCCTCGGCCCGGGCCCCCCGCGCCGCCAGGGTGGCGATCACGCGCTCGGCCACCGCGTCCGTGTGGTACAGCGCCGAGCGCCGCGTCGACACCTTCACGGGCGGCACGTGGCCGCGGGGGACGTACGCGTCCCACGGCAGGCGTCCCAACCCGGCCAGGAGCTCGTCGAAGTCGTGGACCGGGAAGTGCCCGATGCGCACGCGGAGGGACTCGGCGAGGCGAGACGACGCCGCCACGCGCCACAGGTCCTCCCGCGACACGTGCACGGACACGCCACCTCGTCGCTGCGAGGTGCGCGCCCCGGGCACGATCTCGGCCACCTCGCCGGCGAGCAGCGCCTCGAGCCCCGGGGCGACCGGGGCGAAGAGGTCGTATCGGGTGCCCCCGCTCAGGATCGCCCCGCCGGGGTGGGCATCACTTGAACGTGCCGCCCTGCTTGGCGATGGACAGGCCCCCCTCGTCGAGGAGCTGGGCCTTTCGGATGCGCTGCTTGTCGCGCGTGAACGACGGCATCGGGTGCTTGCCCGAGTCCATGCGGATGGCGTCGCAGGGGCAGGCCTCCTCGCAGTAGCCGCAGTAGATGCAGACGAGGAGGTCGATCTCGAAGCTGACCGGGTACTTCTCCACCCCGGCGTCGTCGTGCTCGCCGGCGATGATGTGGATGCAGTTGGCCGGACACGCCGTGGAGCACAGCATGCACGCCACGCACCGGACCGAGTCGTCCTCGCGGCGCATCAGCCGGTGCCGACCCCGGAAGCGCTCCGGGTACTTCGGCTTGACGTCCGGGTACTCCTTGGTGGCGACGTCCTTGCGCGTGAAGAGGTTCTTGAAGAGCTGCCGGGTGGTGACCCCGACGCCCCTCGCGATCTCCTTCACGTAGAGCTGCTCGCCTAGGCTCAGCTCCTTCCTCTGTACCTGAATCGTAGCCATGGCCGGACGTTACCTCAGCGCAGGAAGTACATGAAGACGGCGGTCACCGCGACGTTCGCCAGCGACAGGGGCAGCAGGTAGATCCAGCCCAGCTTCATGAGCTGATCGTACCGGAAGCGCGGCAGCGTCCAGCGGATCTGCATCTGCAGCCACACCAGGGCGAGGGTCTTCAGGATGAAGACGCCGACGCCGACCCACGTGAGCCAGTGGCCCAGGATGGGCAGGCCCTCCGCGGTGGTGGGCATCTCGACCCAGGGGATCTGCCAGCCGCCGAAGAAGAGCGTCGCGCCGATGGCGGCCACGGCGATGATGGCAACGAACTCGCCCAGGCTGAACAGGGCGAAGCGCATCGACGAGTACTCGGTGAAGTAGCCGGCCACCAGCTCCGACTCCGCCTCGGGCAGGTCGAACGGGGCGCGCTTCGTCTCCGCGATGGACGCAGTGAGAAAGAGGATGAAGGCCACCGGCTGGACGACGATGCCCCACTTGGGGATGAAGCCCAGCAGGTACTCGGTCTGGCCCCAGACGATCTCGTTGATGCTGATGCTGCCGAAGATCATGAAGATCCCGACCAGGTTCAGCGCGAGGGTCACCTCGTAGCTGACCATCTGGGCCGCCGTGCGGAGCCCGCCGAGCATCGAGTAGCCGGAGTTGGACGCCCAGGCGCCGATGACCGCGCCGTACACGGACAGCGAGGCCACCGCGAAGATGACCAGCACGCCGCCGTTCAGGTCGGTGATCTGGAAGTAGTGCGGCCCGTCCACGCCCGGCTTGGGGCCGGGGCCGAACGGGATGACGAGCCACATCATCAGCGCCGGGATGAACGCCAGGGCCGGCGCGATCCGGTGCAGGATGTGGTTCGCCTTCGCCGGCACGACGTCCTCCTTGAAGAGGATCTTCACCGGCTCGGCGATCAGCTGACCGATGAAGGCCATGATCGGGTGCTTGATGCCCAACAGGAACGCCCGGTTGGGGCCGGTCCGGTTCTGGGTCAGCGCCGACTGCTTCCGCTCGATGAGGGTGAGCAGCGTCGCCAGCACCATCACGAACCCGAAGACGATGATGGCGAACTTGATGAGGGAGAAGAGCACCACGTTCATGGTTCAGGCCTCCACCGGCGGAGGGGGCGGCGCGTCGGGCCGCTCGGAGCCCTCGTCCGGCCGCTCGGGCTTCGGCGCCTCGCCCAGCTTCATGCCGTGCGGGCGCAGGTTGTCGTAGGTCATCCCCTCGAAGCCGGGGACGGTGGCGACGAGGTCCGCGAAGACCTCGTCCGGGGTGCGATAGCCCATGGGCTCGCCGAGGCCCTCGGCCAGCTTCATGGCGTACCAGCCCTCGGACTTGCAGGTGCCCGCGGCGGCGGTCGCCTGGTCGATGCGCTGGACCACGCCCTCGAAGTTGGTGAACGTCCCCCTCTTCTCGAAGTGCGTCCTGAGGGGCAGGAACGTGGTGGACGCCTTCCAGAGCGGCGTCATGAACGCGCCCATCACCACCCGGCGCGACGCCGCCTCGAGGGTCCCGCGCTGCTCGTCGCTCATGGCGTGGTCGTCGCCGATGACCAGCGCGCCGTCGAAGCTGCCGGACAGGGCGGACAGGGGCTGCCAGGCGACCCCGAGGGTCTTCAGGATCAGCTCCACGCCCTTCCGGTTCGGGTTCTTGTCCGGGCGGACGAGGATGTCGTCCCCCTCGCCGTCCGCGCGCCCGCCCATGAACACCTTCGCGCCCTTCAGCGGGCCCGCCAGGAGCTTGCCGACCAGGAAGGCGTCCTCGTTGGTGGACCAGGGCGTGACCACGACGGCCAGGCGCGCCTTGTCGGAGACGGCCTGGAGCTCGGCCACGGCGCCCTCGACGGCCTGGGCAGCCGTCGTGACGCGGCGCTTGCCGTCGCTCGTGGTCGCGGGGCCCTCGACGCGGCCGTCCAGGTAGTCCTTGTAGGACAGCCGGCCCACGTCGCACATCCAGTAGTCGTTGACCTGCGGATTGTGCTGCGGCTTGTAGCGCCGGGGGCTGTTCTCGAAGGTGTCCACGCGCACCTTGCAGCCGCGGCTGCACTCGGGGCAGACGCCCGTCGCCGACTGCAGGAACCAGACGCGCGTCTTGAACCGGAAGTCGATGCTGGTGAGCGCGCCCACCGGGCAGATGTCGACCGTGTTCCCCGCGTACGGGTTGTCGAGCTGCTCGCCCGGGAAGGTCGTGATCTCGGAGTGCTCGCCGCGGTTGGCGATCTCGAGCTGGCTCGACTTCGCGATCTCGTCGCAGAAGCGCACGCAGCGGGTGCAGAGGATGCACCGCTCCGCGTCCAGCACGATGTCCGGGCCGAGGCGCTTGACCTTCGGCTTGTGGACCTTCCGCATGTTCAGGCGGCTCGGCTTCGCCGAGTACTTGAAGTAGTGGTCCTGCAGGACGCACTCGCCGGCCTGGTCGCAGATGGGGCAGTCCACCGGGTGGTTCAGGAGGATGAACTCCAGGACCGCCTTGCGGGTCTTGGTGATCTCCGGGCTCTGGGTGGAGACCTCCATGCCGTCCATGGCCTCGGCGTAGCACGCCGGGAGCGGCTTGGGCGCCTTGTTGGTCTCGACCAGGCACATCCGGCAGTTCGCCGGACGGGACAGCCCGGGGTGATAGCAGAAGGTCGGGATGTCGACCCCGAGCTCCTTCGCGGCGTCCAGGATCGAGGTACCACGGTCGACCGTGATCTCCTGCCCGTCGATGGTCAGCGTCGGCATGGTGACTCCGTGGCCAACCGTGCGATCAGCGGTCGATCTCGCCGCCGATCATGTTGATGGTGTCGAAGGTGGGGATGATGTCGGCGAGCAGCCCGCCGACGATCATCGGCCGAAGGCCCTGCATGAGCGCGAAGCAGGGCGGGCGGACCTTGACGCGCCAGGGGCGCCCGCTGCCGTCGGAGACGACGTAGAAGCCAAGCTCGCCGTTGCCGGCCTCGGTGTAGCTGTACACCTCGCCGGAGGGGACGTGGACGCCCTCCATGATGAGCTTGAAGTGGGCGATCATGCCCTCGATGGTGTTGTAGACGTCGTCCTTGGGCGGCAGGGCGACGCTCCAGTCGTCCACGATGACCGGGCCGGGCTCCATCTTCTGGAAGCACTGCTCGATGATCCGCCAGGACTGGCGAATCTCCTCGAGGCGCACGAGGTATCGATCGTAGTTGTCGCCCTTGTGCCCCACCGGGACGTCGAACTCGACCTGGTCGTAGAAGAGGTAGGGCGCGTGGACGCGGACGTCGTAGTCGACGCCGGTGGACCGGAGGCACGGGCCCGTGAAGCTCAGGTCGATGGCCTCCTCCGCGCTGATGCACCCCACGTCCGCCATGCGGTCGTAGAAGATGCGGTTGCGCGTGAGGAGCTTGTCGACGTCGACGACCAGCTCCTCGACCTCCTTGCGGCTCTCGCGGACCGCGTCGACCCAGCCGGCCGGGAGGTCGTGCTTCACGCCGCCGGTGCGGGTGTAGGCCGTCGTGAGCCGCGCACCCGTAAGCGCCTCGATGTGCTCGTAGAGGATCTCGCGGCCCTGGATGGCCCAGAGCATCGGAGTGAACCCGCCCAGCTCCAGGGCGCCGGCGGCGATGGCCGTCAGGTGGTCCGTGATCCGGCTCATCTCGCAGACGATCATCCGGATCCAGGCCGCCCGCTCCGGGATCTGCACGTCCAGGGCCTTCTCCACCGCGATGGCCCAGCCCACGTTGTTGCACAGGGGCGACACGTAGTTGAGCCGGTCGGTGTAGGGGAGCACCTGGGCGTAGGTGCTCACCTCCGACATCTTCTCGAAGCCGCGGTGAAGGTAGCCGATGTGCGGGTCCACCTCGACGACGGTCTCGCCGTCGAGGGTCAGCTCCAGCCGCACCGTGCCGTGCATGGCGGGGTGCGACGGGCCCATGTTGATCGTGTAGTACTCGCTGTGGAGCGGATCGTCTCCTGGGGCCTTCGGGCGCAGGTTCTGCAGGCCCGGAGACGGCCGGATGCCGCCGCCCGGGCTCTCGTCGGGGGACTCACCGGGCCGCTTGACGGCTTCGCTCATGACTCACTCCCCCTCGGTCGGCAGGGTGGGCATCTCCATGAGGGGCTGATAGCCGCGCTGCGGATAGTCCTTCCGCAGGGGATGGCCCTCGAACTCCTCGTACAGGAGGATGCGGCGCAGGTCGGGGTGGCCCTCGAAGATGATCCCGAACATGTCGTAGGCCTCGCGCTCGAACCAGTCCACGCCCTTCCAGACGCAGGTGACGCTCGGCACGGTCGGGTCGTCCTCCTCCAGCTCCACCTTGAGGCGGATGCGATGCCGCTTCGTGAGGCTGTAGAGGTGATAGACGGCCTCGAAGCGGGGCTCCTTCCATCCCAGGTAGTCGACGCCGCAGACGTCCACGGGAAGGTTGAAGGCCATCTCCGGGTCCTCCTCGAGGAACCGGCAGATCTCCACCAGGCGCTCGCGCTTCACGACGACGGTGTCGTCGCCCCGCCAGGCGTGGTCGCTGACCACGGCGTCCGGGAAGCGCGCCTTGATGGCGTCGACGACGGCTTGGCTCATCGGTTACCTCCGGAGGCGGGTTCGGGGGAGGCGGGCGGAGCCACGCCTACTCCCAGGTCATCGCCCCGCGCTTCCACTCGTAGAGAAGGCCCAGGCTCAGGACGACGACGAACACGGCCATCGAGCCGAACGCGATGCCGGCGAAGGCCTCGTCCGCCAGCCAGTCGTGATAGTTCACGGCCCAGGGGAAGAGGAAGACGACCTCCAGATCGAAGATGAGGAAGAGGATGGCCGTCATGTAGAACTTCACGCTGAAGCGATGCCTCGGCGAGTCGATGGGGTCGACGCCCGACTCGAAGGGCAGGCCCTTCGTCTTCGTCGGATACCTTGGCCCCAGCAGGCTGCTCAGGATCAGGATGATGGCACCCATGCCCACCGCGATGAGAGCGATGAGCAACACCGGAACGTAGGGCTCGTAGACCTCGAGCATTGGGGGCCTCCTAGGAGCCTGTTGGGGATTGCTCCAGGGCCGAAAGGCGTCGCCGGAGTATCACGCGGTCGTTCGCACGGTCAAGGCAATCCGAAGCGCGTCCAAGCCGCGCGGTTCCGGGGTCGGAGCGCCTCCCGCGGGCGACGGGAGACGGGCCGTCGGACCCGCCTCCCGGGGTGGCCCCCGCGGACCTCATCCGTGGACCACCTCGAGGGACTCCCGGGCGGCCCCGATCGCCCGGTCGATGGTCGCCTCGTCGTGGGCGGCGCTGATGAACCAGGCCTCGAACTGGCTGGGCGGCAGCATCATCCCCCGGTCGCGCATGGCCCGCCAGAAGGTGGCGAACCGCTCCGGCGCCGCCGACGGCACGTCGTCCAGGTTCCGGACCGGCCCCCTGGTGAGGAAGAGCGTGATCATGGAGCCCACGCGCTGGACGCAGGCCGGGACGCCCACCTCCTCGGCCGCGCGCCGGAGGCCCTCCTCCAGGCGCTCGCCCAGGGCCTCCAGCTTCTCGTAGACGCCCCCCGCGAACAGCACGTCGAGGGTCGCGAGGCCCGCGGCCACGCTGAGCGGGTTCCCGGAGTTCGTCCCCGCCTGGTAGACGCCGCCCTCGGGGGCCACCACGCCCATCACGTCCGCGCGCCCACCGTAGCAGCCCACGGGGAGGCCGCCCCCGACGATCTTGCCCAGGCAGGTCATGTCCGGGGTGACGCCGAAGCGCTCCTGCGCCCCGCCCTTCGCCAGGCGGAAGCCGGTCATCACCTCGTCGAAGACCAGCAGCGCGCCGTGCTCCAGGGTGAGCGCCCGGACGCCCTCCAGGAAGCCCGGCTCGGGCGGCACGACGCCCATGTTGCCCGCGACGGGCTCCAGGATGACCGCGGCGATCTCGTCCCGGTTGTCCTCGAACAGGCGTCGGATGGCCGCCAGGTCGTTGTAGGGCGCCGTGAGCGTGTCTTTCACGCAGCCCTCGGTGACCCCGGCGGAGTCGGGCGTCCCCAGGGTCATCGCCCCGCTGCCGGCCTTCACCAGCAGGAAGTCGGCGTGCCCGTGGTAGCACCCGACGAGCTTCACGATCTTGTCGCGCTTCGTGTAGCCGCGCGCCGTCCGCAGGGCGCTCATGGTCGCCTCGGTGCCCGAGTTGACCAGGCGCAGACGCTCGATGCTCGGCACGGCCTCCACGATGCGCTCGGCGAGGGCCGTCTCGGCCACGGTGGGCAGCCCGAAGCTCAGCCCCTCCTGGGCCTGCGCCGTCACCGCCGACTCCACCTCCTGGTCGCCGTGGCCGAGGATCATCGGGCCGAACGCGCCGACGAAGTCGACGTATCGGTTGCCGTCCACGTCGATCAGGGTCGACCCCGACGCCTCGGCGATGAACGTGGGCACGGCCCCCACGGAGCGGCACGCGCGCGCGGGGCTGTTCACCCCGCCCGGCATGATGCGGATGGCCCGCTTGAACGCGTCGTTGGACGTCTCGTAGCTCATGATCCCGTCTCCAGCTCGGTTCTCAGTTCGGCCTCGGCCTGCTCCAGCTCGGTTCCCAGCGCCTCCCACTCCTCCAGCAGGCGCTCCTGCTCCGCCTCCAGCGCCGCCTTCCCGGTGGTCGCCTCCCGCACGCGGTCGGCGTCCTCGAAGAAGCCGGGCTCCAGCATACGCGCCTCGACTCCTTCCAGGGCCTCCTCCACCTCCGCGATCCGGGCCTCCACGGCCTCGAAGCGCGCCTTGACGGGCTTGACCCGCCGGTGGTGGGCGTTGCGCAGCTCCGCCTCGCGGCGCTTCCGCTCCCTGTCGGTCCGCCCCCCGCCCTGCCCGCCGTCCGCGGCGGGCTCCGGGGGCGTCGGCTGCTCCGTCGTCTCCCGGGTGCCCAGCAGCGGCTCGCCGAGCTGGGCCTTCTTGTACTCGTAGTGGTCGAAGTTCCCCGGGAACCAGCGCGCGTGCCCGTCGACGACCTCCAGCACGCGGTTCGCCACGGCGTCGATGAAGTGGCGGTCGTGGCTGATGATCACCAGCGTGCCGGAGAAGTCAGCCAGGGCCCGCTCCAGGACGTTCCGCGTGGGCATGTCCAGGTGGTTCGTGGGCTCGTCCAGGAGCAGCAGGTTCGCCGGCCGGAGCATCATCTTCGCCAGGGCCAGCCGCGCCTTCTCGCCGCCCGACAGGACGCCCACCGACTTGTCCACGTCCTCGCCGGAGAACTGGAACGCGCCCAGCAGCCCGCGGCACAGGGGGAACGTCTCGTGGTCGGAGGCGGCCTCCATCTCCTCGAGGACCGTCCGCGACAAGTCCAGGGCCTCCACCTGGTGCTGGGCGAAGAAGGCCCGCTCCACCTCGTGGCCCAGCCGCACCTCCCCGCCGTCCGGCTCCAGGGTGCCGGCGAGGAGCTTCAGCAGCGTCGACTTCCCGGCGCCGTTCGGTCCGACCAGGGCGACGCGCTGCCCCCGGCGGAGCGTGAGGTCCAGGCCGTCGTAGACCGTGACGTGACCGTACCGCTTCACCACCCCGTCGCAGACCACGACGTCCTTGCCGCTCCGCGGCGGCTCCGGGAAGCGGAAGTCCACGGTCGGAGCGTCGTCCTCGGGCGCCTCGACCCGCTCCATCTTCTCGAGCTGCTTGATCTTGGACTGGACGGCCTTCGCCTTGGTGTTCTTGGCGCGGAAGCGCTCGATGAAGCGCTCCTTCTGGGCGATGACCTTCCCCTGGTTCCGGGCCGCGGCCTCCTGCAGGGCGCGCCGCCCCTCCCGCTGCTCCAGGTAGGCGTCGTAGCCGCCGGTGTAGACGTCGATCCCCTGCGGGGTCAGCTCCGCGATCCGGTCCACGGCGCGGTTCAGGAGCGCCCGGTCGTGGCTGATGATGATCACGCTGCCCGGATAGTCGGAGATGAAGCCCTCGAACCAGAGCAGGCTCTCCAGGTCCAGGTGGTTCGTGGGCTCGTCGAGCAGCAGCAGCTCCGGGCGCGCCAGGAGCAGCCGCGCCAGGGCGATCCGCATGAGCCAGCCGCCCGACAGCTCCGTGGCCGGCCGCGTCATGTCCTCCTGCCGAAAGCCCAGGCCGGTCAGGATCCGCCGCGCCTCGGCCTCGATGCCGTAGCCGCCGAGCGTCTCGAAGCGCGTCTGCACCTCCTCGTAGCGCCGGAGCGTGGCCTCGTCCGTGGCCCCGTCGGCCATGGCCGCCTCGAGCCGGGCCTTGTCCTTCTCCAGGTCCCGGACCTCCCCGGCCGCGTCGAGGACCACCTCCACCACCGGCCGGCCGCCGAAGCCCTCCGTCTCCTGCGCGAGGAGGCCGACGCGCACGTGCTTGGCGCGCACGACCTCGCCGGCGTCGGGCCGCTCCAGCCCGGCGATCAGGCGGAACAGCGTCGTCTTCCCGACCCCGTTTCGCCCGACCAGGCCGACGCGCTCTCCCGGCGCCACGTGCCACGACAGGCCCTCGAAGAGGCGACGGCCGCCGTAACCCTTGAAGATGTCGTTGAGGTGCACCATGCGTCGCGCTCCGCGGCGACCCTCATAGTCCCTGCGACCGCCCCCGAGCAAGGGAAGCTCACAGCCCTCCAGTGGACCTCGAGCCCCGGATCCGCGATCGTCCGACTGACTGAGGGCCCATTCATGACGCAGGCTGGGAGCGCGCCGAGCAGACCCCCTCTTCGCCCGCCAAGCGCCTGGTCCCAAGGGCTGTGACACGGCGCGTCACGAACCGGTCACGAAAAAGCAACCGGCACCTTGCAATCCCGATCTCCGTTCGGGTACAAGCGCGGCCGCTCCGAAGGGAGGGATCCCGTGGCTCGCGGCGAGCCACGGGTCAAACACCACACACGTCGGATCCCTTCCCACCCAGGCGACGCAAGTCGACCCAGACTCGAGGAGGCGCTCGACCATGGTCCTTCAGCCCAAGAGCTTCGCCGAGCCCGAGACGTTCTACTGCCGCGCCTACATGAAGCGGATGAGCATCTTCAACTGCATGAAGAGCTACGTGGACGTCAACGCGCTGAACGACAAGGACAACCCCTGCTGGAAGTGCGCGCAGGGCGAGGACGTGCGAGCGGGCTACTCGAAGGCCTGAGCCACGTCTCCCTCGTCTACCCGGAGGCCGTCGCGGCCTCCTCCCGCCCCCGCCCGCCGGCGCGCGCGGCGAAGGCGACGACCTCCGCCGCCACCCGCTCCTCGCAGACGTCCCGCGTGATGACGTGGTAGCCCTCCTCCAGCAGGACGAGGCGCACCCAGTCCGACGATACGGACGCGGCGAGCAGCGACGCGCCCTCGGGCGGGGCCGTGTGATCCCGGCGGGCGTGCACCACCAGCAGCGGCGCACGCACGGCCGCCAGGTCCGCCCGGACGTCCCTCACGAGGTCACCCAGCTCGGCGACGCCCCGGAGCGGCATCCAGCTCGCCCCCGGCATCGGACGCCGGTTGGCGATGTCCGGGCCGCCGATCTTGGGCCAGATCAGGCGCTCGCCCCAGCCCGGCGAGCCCATGCGGGACAGCGCGGACAGGGCGCGGGCGGGGCGGCCGAGGCGCAGCGGCGCGGCCAGCGAGCCCACGGCCCTCACGGGCACCGCTCCGCGCTGCGCCAGGTCCAGGCACAGGAGCGCCCCCATGGACAGGCCCACGACCAGGACCGGCCCTCCGGTGCGCTCGTGGACATCCCGCGCGGCCTCCTCCACGTCGCGGCGCCAGTCCGACAGCCGCGCGCGGGCGATGCCACGCCATCCCCGGTCGTGCCCGGTCAGCAGCGGCACGCGCACGGACCAGCCGTCGGCGGCCAGCCCCTCGGCCACGGGGAGCACGTCCCAGGGCGTCCCGGTGAAGCCGTGTACGGCCACCGCCCCGGGGCGTCCCGGCTCCGGTAAGGGGCCGAGGCGTCGCGGGGCAAACGGATCGGAGGGGATTCGAGGTATCATCGGCGCTCTTCGAGGGGGCCGCGCCGTCGCGGCGCCGTCAAGCTGACAGAGCCCCCGCTCCCTGCCAAGCCGAATCCGTTCCATGCGTCCATCGCTCGCCGTCTCCGCCCTCGTCCTCTCCCTGACCCTGGCCGCTCCGGTCTCCCGCGCGGTGCCCCCGGACGATCCCGCCCGGGACGACGCCCCCGCGGCGAAGGACCAGGCGGGCGCCGAGGAGCCCGAGCGGAAGGAGGACGAGCGCGGAGAGCCGAAGCGCCGGCGTCCCCCGGAGAGGCCCGACCGCGGCCGGGAGGAGGACGACGACTCCGATCGCGAGCGTCGCCGGGGCATCGAGGAGACGCCGAAGCCCTCCCCCGAGCAGGCGCTCCGGCGCGAGAGGCTGCTGTCGGTCCCCGTGCACAGCTCGGACGGCTGCGCCATGTCGGGCCTGGACCGGCTGCGGGAGCGGCTGCTCGGCCTGCGAAACCAGAGCCAGGTCATGACCCTCGAGGTCTGGGGAGACACGCGCGCCTACGGCGACGGGCAGGAGGTGCTCTTCTACGCGCGGGTGCCGTTCCGCGCCTACCTGACCATCTTCTGGATCGGCCCCGAGGGCTCCATCTTCGTGCCCTTCGACAACCTCCCCATCCCCGCCCACCGGAACGTCCAGATCGACGCGGACGCCGTCATCGTCCCGCCCCTGGGCCACGAGCGCTGGGTCGCCCTGGCCACCCTGGAGCCCATCCACCTCCCCTGCGGCTCCGCCGAGCGGGCCGTGCTGACGATGATCGACCGGGTCGTCGCCCTCCCCCACGCCGTCGGCCGCTGGGAGGTCTGGTCCGGGACCGAGGAGGCCCCCGAGGGCGAGTAGCGTCGGTCCCGCCAATCGAGCGTGGTCGGCCCGGAGCTCTCGCGCGCCGGTCGCCGACCTTGACGTGCATGCATTATGCAGGCATCCCATGGATCAGGAGGTGTCCCATGCCGACGGTGACCATACGCAACGTGCCGGAGGACGTGCTCCAGCGGTTGAAGACCCTGGCTCGTCGAAACAACCGCTCCATGGAGGAGGAGCTCCGTCACCTCATCGCCTCGAAGACCGCCGAGCGTCTGTCGGTCCTGACCCAGATCGAGGAGTCCTGGGAAGCACAGAGCCGCCCGACGACCCCTGACGAGGTCGACGCCTGGATCCGCGGGAGCCGCCCTTGACGGTCGTCGCGGATACGAACGTCATCGCCTACCTGCTGCTGCGGACCGAACCGTTCGTCGACGAGGTCCGCACGTTCTGGGCCAGCCACGACGACATCCACGCCCCCGCCTCCTGGCAGGCGGAGCTGGTCAACGTCCTCTGGCTCGCCGTCCGCGCCGGCGTCGTGGACCGATCCGCGGGCCTGGAGCGACTTCGCCTCGCCGACGCCCTCGGCATTCGCTCCGCGCCCGTCTCCGACCTCTGGGAGGGAGCCCTCACCCGCGCCACCCGCGCCGACCACGCCGCCTACGACACGCTCTTCGTCGAGCTCGCCACCCGCCTCGGAGCCCCGCTGGCCACCTTCGACAAGGCCCTCCTGGCGTCCTTCCCCCACATCGCGTGCCGCCCGCACGACCTCCTCGAGGCGGGCGCGTAGGGACGCGGTCCGGGAGCGGTAGGGGCAGGGCAATCGCAAAGTCGGAAAGGTGAGGGGCGTGCGGCGGTACGGCGCCCGGCGGCGGATTGCACCCGCTCGGGAACGATGGATTTTGCGCGTCTGAGAGCAGGCAAGGGCAAGGGCAAGGGCAAAGGCAAGGGAGGGCGGTCGACTTTGCGACCGCCCTGACGGCAGGGGTGGGGCGCGTTCACGGCCCGCCGCCGGTGTGATAGGCGGGAGCCTCCCCCCCGATGGAGGTGTGCCCATGCGCCGTGTGCTGTCGCTGCTGACGCCCTTGCTCCTGGCCGCGGGGAGCGCGGGGGCCGAGACACCGCCGCTGGACGCCTGGCAGGAGCTTCTGTCGAGGGACGCCGTGGGGGCGCGGACGTTCACGGAGGCGCACCCGACCTGGGACGGCCGCGGGGTGGTCATCGCCGTCCTGGACACGGGCGTGGACCCGAGCGTCCCGGGCCTGCGGAAGACCTCCACCGGGGAGCGCAAGGTCGTCGAGACCCGGGACTTCAGCGGCGAGGGCGACGTGGACCTCGCGCGGGCGTGGCGGGCCGTGGAGGACGACGGCGTGGCGGTGCTGCGGACGAAGGAGGGCTTCGTGCGCGGGTTCGAGGGCCTCGGGGTGAAGCCCCGGGACGGCGTGTACTGGCTGGGCTTCTTCCGGGAGTCCCAGCTGAAGCACTCCTCGGTGCAGGACGTGGACCGGGACGGCAGCGCGGATGACTCCTTCGCGGTGGTGGCCTTCCGGCCCGAGGGCTCCGACGAGGCCGTGGCCGTGGTGGACACGGACGGCGACGGCGACCTGGCCGGCGAAGAGGTCCGGAGGAGCTATCGCCGCGACCCCCGCTTCTTTGCCTTCACCCACCCGGACCCGCGCAAGGACCAGACGCCGATCGCCTTCACGCTGACCGTCTTCCCCGGCGGGGAGCGGAAGGTGGAGATGCACTTCGACGACGGGGGCCACGGGACGCACGTCTCCGGCATCGCCGCGGGGCACGGCATCCAGGGCCGGGAGGGCTTCGACGGCGTGGCGCCGGGCGCGAGGATCATGTCGCTCAAGATCGGCGACAACACCCTGGCCGGCGGGGCGACGCGGTCCGGCAGCATGAAGCGCGCCATGGAGTACGCCGGCCGCTGGTCGGCGCAGCACGACGTGCCGGTCGTGATGAACATCAGCTACGGCATCGGCTCGGAGCTGGAGGGGACGTCGGACATCGACCGCGCCCTGGACGGGCTCCTGAGCCGGTATCCCCTGCTGATGGCCTCCGTGTCGGCGGGCAACAAGGGGCCGGGCCTGTCCACCGTGGGCACGCCGGCCGCGAGCGCGCGGGCCTGGACCGCCGGGGCCCTGCTCCTGCCGGACGCCGCGGAGGCCCTGTGGGGCGGCGGCGTGGATCGGATGCGCGTGTTCGGGTTCTCCAGCCGGGGCGGAGAGCTCGCCAAGCCCGACGGGATGACGCCCGGCGTCGCGTGGTCGACGGTGCCGCCCTTCCTCCAGCGGCCGGTGATGGCCGGGACCTCCATGGCGGCGCCCCAGGCGACCGGCGTGCACGCCCTGCTGGTGTCCGCGGCCCTGGACACCGACACGCCCTGGAACTCGGACCTGGTGAAGCGCGCGCTGCGGGCCACGGCGGAGCCGGTGGAGGGCTACACGACCCTGGACCAGGGCGCCGGGCTGGTGCAGGTCGGGCCGGCCTGGGAGGCGCTCCGCGACGCCGCCCCGGAGGCGCGCACGGAGGTCCTGCTGGGCTGGGACGTCTCCACCGGCGTGCCCCACCGGCCGGGGAGCGAGGGCACGGCCAGCTACTGGCGGACCGGCGACTGGGTGCCGGACTATCCACACACCGTGGACGTGTCCGTGGAGCCGGCCTTCCTGGAGACCGCGACCGACGCGGCCCGGACCCGCTTCTTCACCCGCCTGTCCCTGGACTCGAACGCGGGCTGGGTGCGCCTCGATCGGCGCCGGCTGACCTTCCGGGGCGGGCGCCCCCAGCGGCTGTCGCTGCGCCTGTCGCCGGAGGCGGTGCGGAAGCCGGGCCTGCACGTCGCCCACATCACGGCGCGGGCCGAGGACGGCCTGCCCGCCTTCACGCTTCCGGTGACGGTGGTGACGCCCTGGACCTTCCGGACCAAGGAGTCGCGCCACCGCAGGTTCTCCGGTCGCCTGGAGCCCGGCGCCGTCGAGCGGCACTTCCTGGAGGTGCCGGCCGGGGCCACCGAGCTCGCCCTCGCGCTCCGCACGCCCGAGGGGCGCTTCGGGCGCACGTACCTGCGGGTGTTCGACCCGGAGGGGCGCCAGGTGGACGTCCCTCAGCCGGTCGCCAGCTCCGAGGACGGCCGGGAGGCCGAGTTCGTGGTGAAGAGCGACCGCTTCCGCCCCGGGGTGTGGGAGGTGGTGCCCTACGCGACCTTCCGGAACCAGGAGCCCTCGGCCTGGGAGCTGGACGCCGGCTTCGTGGGCCTGGAGGCTGCGGAGGAGGTGGCCTACGACGTGCCCGGCTCCGGGGGCCTCGAGGCCACGTGGACCGTGACGAACCGCTTCGACGTACCGCTGCGGGGGACGATCCGCGGCGCCGTCGTCGGGCCGCGGCGCACCGAGGAGCTGGAGATCGAAGGCGCCGAGGAGCGCCTCGGGATCCCGCTCCTCCCCGGCACCGAAGGGGCCACGCTGCGCCTGGAGATGACGCGGGAGCACTACAACGAGTTCACGGACGTGGCCGTGAACGTGCTGGACCCGGCCGGAGACGCCGTGGCGCAGACCGGCTTCACCACGCGGTTCGCGGAGGTCTCCTTCACCGGGTCGCCGGGCGACTACACCCTGCAGATCGTGGCGGCCTCCTCGGATCCGCTGCCGGCGCGATCCGAGCCCCTGGAGTGGACGGTCCGCGTCGAGGAGGTGCAGCGGTTCGCCGAGCCCCCCGACCTCGCCGTCCGGACGCCCGACGGCCGCCAGGGCGAGGTCGTGCTGTACCCCGGCGTGCCGACGCGCCTGTCCCTGTCAACGCCGCACACGCCGCCGCAGCTTCCGATGGACTACCACCTGGCCGCGGAGATCGCCGTGAGCGACCGCCTGGCCGAGGACCAGCCGCCGATCGTCAAGGAGCTCTCCCTGATCCGATAGGGAGAGCTACAGGAAGAAGTCCGGCTGGAGCGGCTGGCCGGGCTCCACGGCGTACTGGTCCATGTCGGTGACGCCCTCCTCGGCGAGGACCTCGTCGTCGATGAAGAAGTGGCCGGTGGTCTCGGCGGCCGGGCGCGTCAGGACGGCGTGGGCCGCGTCGGCCATGATCTCCGGCTTCCGGGAGCGCTTCGCCATGGCGTCGCCGCCCAGGAGGTTGCGCACCGCCGCGGTGTCGATGGAGGTGCGCGGCCACAGGGCGTTGATGCCGATGCCGTCCTTCTTGAACTCCTCGGACATGCCGAGGACGCACATGCTCATGCCGTACTTCGCCATGGTGTAGGCCACGTGGTTCGCGAACCAGTGCGGCTGCATGTTGAGCGGCGGCGACAACGTCAGGATGTGCGGGTTGTCCGCCTCCCTGAGGTGCGGGATGCACATCTTCGAGCACAGGAACGTCCCGCGCGCGTTGACCTGGTGCATCAGGTCCCAGCGCTTCATGGACGTCTTCAGGGTCCCGGTGAGCGAGATGGCGCTCGCGTTGTTCACCAGCACGTCGATGCCGCCGAAGCGCTCGGCGACCTCGGCCACGGCCTTGTCCACGTCGTCCTCGAAGCGGATGTCCAGGATGACCGGCATGGCCGTGCCGCCGGCGGCCTCGATCTCCTCGCAGGCCGTATAGACCGTGCCCGGCAGCTTGGGGTGCGGCTCGGCGGTCTTCCCGATCACGGCGACGTTGGCGCCGTCCCGGGCCGCGCGCAGCGCGATCGCCTTGCCGATGCCCCGGCTGGCGCCGGTGATGAACAGCGTCTTCCCCTTCAGATCCGCCATGACTCCTGCCTCCCGGTGGGGTCCGCCGGCGGGTCGCCGCGCGAACCGTGCGTCGTGTGGCTCCCCGTGTATAGTCGACAGACGATTCCACGACCACCCCGCCCGGAGCCCGGGCGTCCGACGCCTCGCTCCCCCCGAGGTGATCCGATCGGGGGTGGGCGCGGGAATGGCCCACGGGGCGATTTCCTGTTAGTGCGTCGCGCAGCACCCCGACGGTCCACGCACGCCGTGGCCCTCGCGCGCCCACCGTGGCCCAAGACGGAGCAGCCGGAAGCCGATATGCCCCAGACCAAGCGACTCGTCATCGCCGAGAAACCGAGCGTCGCCCGCGACCTGGCCGCCGCGCTGGGTCCCTACGAGGACAAGGAGGGCGGCGAGTGGTTCGAGACCGCCGACCTCGTCATCGCCTACGCGGTGGGACACCTCCTCGAGCTGGCGCCGCCCGAGCGCTACAACGAGGACTGGAAGCGCTGGACGCTCCGGACCCTGCCGATCATCCCCGAGCGGTTCATCCACGAGCCCCGGGACCGGAAGGCGTCGAGCCGGCTCAAGCTCCTGCGGAAGCTGGCGAAGCGCTCCGACGTGGTGGGCCTGGTGAACGCCTGCGACGCCGGGCGCGAGGGTGAGCACATCTTCCGGACCATCTTGGCGGAGCTGGGCCGCGAGCTTCCGGCCGAGCGCCTCTGGCTCAGCAGCCTGACCGCCGGCGCCATCCGCGACGGCTTCCGCGAGCTCCGGCCGCACGAGCACTACGATCCCCTGGGCGCGGCCGCGGCCTGCCGGTCCGAGGCCGACTGGCTCATCGGCATCAACGCGACGCGCGCGCTGACCGGTCGCCTGCGGAGCCTGGGCTACAGCGGCGCCTGGACGTCGGGCCGCGTGCAGACGCCGACCCTGGCCATGTGCGTGGCGCGAGAGCTGGAGATCCAGGCCCACCGGCCGGAGCCCTACTGGGAGATCAAGGCGACCTTCCAGGCGAAGGACCACGCCTACGAGGCCATGTTCCGGCTGCCCAAGGGCCAGGGTGGCAACAACCCGACGCGCATCTTCGACCAGGCGGAGATGGAGCGCCTGAAGGCCCTGCTCCGCAAGGGCGCGCCGGGGACGGCCTCCGAGACGCGCAAGCGCCGGAAGGACAGCCCGCCCCTCCCCTTCGACCTGACGACGCTGCAGCGGGCCTCCGGCCTGACGGCCAAGCGAACGCAGGACATCGCCCAGGCCCTGTACGAGCGCCACAAGGTCCTGAGCTATCCGCGGACCGACTCGCGGTACCTGCCCGCCGACCAGCGGCCGACGCTGGACACCAACCTGGACATGCTGAAGCGGATGCGTCCGCTGGCGCCGGTGGTGGACGCGATCCGGGCCAAGGGCGTTCAGAACGAGAAGAAGGTCTTCAACGACTCCAAGGTCACGGACCACCACGCGATCATCCCGGTGGGGACCCCGCGGCCGGGTCAGCTCGACGACACCGAGTACCGCATCTACATGATGGTGGTGCGCCAGTACCTGGCCGCGTTCATGGAGCCGGCCTGGTGGGAGAGCGTCACCCGCTGGACGTACCTGGAGGGCGAGCGCCCCGGGGAGCAGCTTCGGTTCCACGCCAGCGGCCGGCGGCTCGTGGAGGCCGGCTATCAGCTCGCCATGGGCAAGGAGGTCGGCCACGGCTCGTCCCTGGCGAAGCTGGACCCGAGCGAGGACGCGCCGGTCACCCTCGACGCGTTCGACGTGGAGGAGAGCGAAACCAAGCCCAAGGGCCGCCTCTCGGACGCCGGCCTGGTCGCCCGCATGGAGAACTGCGGCAAGGACATCGAGGACGAAGAGCTGAGCGAGATCATGCGAGAGCGGGGCCTGGGGACGCCGGCCACCCGCGCCGACACCATCGAGCGCCTCATCAACCGGGGCTACCTGGCGCGCGAGGGCAAGAGCCTGCGCGCCACGGCCAAGGCCATCCGCCTCATCGAGACCCTGCGCCGGGCCGGCGCCCTGAAGCTCACCGAGCCGGAGCTCACGGGCGAGATGGAGTACAAGCTGCGCCAGGTGGAGCAGGGGCGCCTGGAGCGGATCCGCTACATGGACGAGGTGGTCGACGACACGAAGCTCATCACGGACATCCTGGTGAGCTTCGACTTCGACGACCTGTACGCCGGCGACCCCGACATCGCCCCGTGCCCGGGCCACCCCGATCGGAAGGTGCACGAGAACGTGTGGGGCTTCACCTGCACCGGCGAGCAGGAGGACGAGGAGGAGCCCTTCTTCATCTGGAAGGACGTGGGCGGCCACGTGCTCACGCCCCAGGAGATGCAGGAGCTCCTGGAGCGCGACGACCACCAGATCGGCCCGGTCACGCTCTATCCGCGGAACAACCCGCGCGGCGGCGGCTACGAGGCCTACATCGCGCTGCGTCGCCTGTCCGACGAGGAGTACGAGGCGATCCGCGAGAAGTCGAAGAAGCGCAAGAAGAAGAACGGCCGGAAGCCCAGCCGCTGGACGACGGACATCAAGCCCGTGGGCGGGGCCGCCGACGCCGCGGCCGACGTGGACGAGGAGCGCATCGGCACCCTCTGCACCATCCCGGGCGACGACGGAGAGACGGAGATCGTCGAGACGAACGTCCGCTACGTGGACGCCGCCTTCCTGGCCGGGGAGCGCACGAAGCCCCGGGCCGTCCTCCCCAAGAGGGTCTGCGAGCGCCCCATGAGCAAGGAGGAGGCGACGCAGTTCTTCACGGAGGGCAAGACGGACTTCCTGGAGGACTTCACCTCCCGGCGCGGCCGCCCCTTCAAGGCGAAGCTCTACCTGAAGAACAACGGCCGCCACGGCTTCGAATTCGAGCCGCGCAAGCCCCGGAAGAAGAAGGCCACGGCGAAGAAGGCGGGCACGAAGAAGTCCACCGCCAGGAAATCCACCGCCAAGAAGTCCACCGCCAAGAAGGGCGCGACGCGAAAGAAGTCGACCAAGAAGGCCGGAGAGTCCCGGGCCGGGTAGGATTGGCGGGCCTTGGAGGCTGTCGCGTGGATGGTCGGCTGCTGGTCTTGGCGGGCAAGATGCCCGCCGCCCAAGGGACCCGTGGCCTGGGAGCGCGGGCGTCTCGCCCGCGAGGACGGAACGGGCTGCCTCGTCGGGAGGGTATAGCGACAGTCGCCTTTGCCCCGCACTTCAGGGCGATCGCAAAGTCGGAAAGGTGAGAGCCGTGCGGCGGTACGGCGCCCGGCGCCGGATTGCACCCGTCCGGAAACGATGGATTTTGCGCGTCTGAGAGGAGCCAAGGGCAAGGGCAAAGGCAAGGGAGGGCGGTCGACTTCGGGACCGCCCTGCCCCGCACTTCCGAAGGGCTCGCGCCAGGACGCAAAGGCGCAAAGGCGCGGAGAACACGGGGATGATGCAGTAGCACCGCCGTCCCCGGTGGTCGGCTGCCGGTCCCGAGTCACTCCCGACGGCACCGGTTCGCCATGCCCGGTGGGCCCGACCACGACCACGCCTCGCGGGCGCTCGGCGAGTCGTGACCCGTTGACGGGCGTCCGGCGCCGACGCCCCACTCCGGGGCGGTCGCTCCCGGGAGCAGGCGTGCCGACCATCCCGAGTCCCCGAACCCCGCGACTGCAGCGTCTCGCTGCGCCCTCCGACGGCGTCCCGATCTGACGGAACGGCCGGCACTCGGGTACCCTGGTGGTGATCCTCGACACACCGGCGCGTCGAACGTCCTCGTCCAGGAGGGAGAGTACGCCATGAGTGCTCAGTCCCGTCGTCGGAACGTATTCGTCGTCGGCCTGGACACGTTCCACGCCCGGAACCTGGAGCGGATCCCGGACCGGGATCGGTTCCGCTTCCACGGCCTCCTGCGCGCCGAGGAGATCGTCTATCAGGACGACTACGACATCGACGCGAAGCTCGAGGAGGCGGCGCGGATCCTGCGCGACTTCGACGGCCCCGTCGACGCCATCATCGGACACTGGGACTTCCCGGTGAGCTCCATGGTGCCCATCCTCGCCGCGGAGTTCGGCCTCCTCGCGCCCACCCTCGAGGCCGTGCTCAAGTGCGCCCACAAGTACTGGAGCCGGATCGAGCAGGCCCGCCACGCCCCCGACGTCACCCCCGGGTTCTGCGCCGTGGATCCGTTCGCGGACGACCCCTACGAGCAGGTGACCCTGGACTTCCCGTTCTGGATGAAGCCGGTGAAAGGCTACTCCTCGACCCTCGGATTCCGCATCGGCAATCGCAAGGAGTTCGACCGGGCCATCGAGATCACGCGCAAGAGGATCCGCCGCTTCGGGGACGCCTTCAACACGATCCTCGCCAGGGCGGACCTGCCGCCGGAGGTGGCCGGCGTCGACGGCAACCACATGATCGTCGAGGAGCTCTGCGGGGGCCTCGAGCTGGCGCCGGAGGGATACGTCCAGCACGGCGGGTTCCACGCCCACGGGGTCATCGACATGATCCGCGGCCCCAACCACAAGAGCTTCCAGGCCTACCGCTATCCGTCGACGCGCCCCCGGCGGCTGCAGGAGCGCACCATCGACTCCGCCCGGCGCGTGATGGAGGGCATCGGGTTCGACAACGGCTGCTTCAACATGGAGTTCTTCTGGAACGAGGCGAGCGACGCGCTGCGGATCGTCGAGATCAACCCCCGCATCTCCCAGTCCCACTGCGACCTCTTCGAGAAGGTGGACGGGATGTCCAACCACGAGGTGGCCATCCACGTCGCCCTCGGCGACGAGCCCCGCTTCGAGCACGGCGGCGGCTCCTTCCACATCGCCGCGAAGTTCCTCTACCGCCGCTACGACCCGTCGGACGCCGTCTGCGTGCGCGTCCCGAGCGCGTCCGACCTGGCGCGGCTGCGGGACCGGCAGCCGGAGACCGTGGTCTGCATCCAGCTCGAGGAGGGGATGCGCCTGAGCGAGCTCAAAGACCAGGACCCCTACACCTGGGTCCTGGCCGAGCTCATGATCGGGGCGGAGGACGTCCGCGGCCTCAACCGCAAGTACGAGGAGGCCAAGGCTCTCCTGCCCTTCGAGTTCGAGCCGCTCCCGGACGGGCCGTCGATCCCGCCCGGGAGCCGCGTCCACGACTGAGCCGGAGGAGCTCTACAGGAACTCGAAGTCCAGGCCGTCGGACTTCACGGCCGTGAACGAGCCGGAGACGCTCTGGGCGTTGTCCCGCACCAGCTCGAAGGTGCCCGAGACCTCGCTGTCGCCGGCGCTGGTGATCTCCGCCGTGGCGCCGGTGCCCCCCTCGCCGAACGTCGAGAGGTAGGCCGTGGTGGCCTTCGTGCTGAGGTCGACGCGGACATTGCTCGTGAGGGCGCCCTCGGAGTTCTCGTACACCTTCTCCTCGGGCAGGCTGCTGGTGTAGATGGTGAGCACGACCTCCGTGCGGTCGTCGCACGCGCCCGAGAGCATCCGGACGGCGAAGGCCTGGTCCCCGTCGGAGCCCCCCGTGTCGTCCTCGACGAACCCGAACTCCGCGCCGCCGTCGAGGGCGAACGAGTTGCCGTCGTCGTCGGTGAAGCTGCCCGTGAAGCTGCCGCCCAGCGCAGCCGGCGCGCCGTCGTCGCAGGTGGGCCCCTCGTCCTCCGTGTCCTCCTCGGACGGGCCGGTCGCGCCGTCCCCCGACGTGTCCTGCGTGATCGTGTCCGACGCCGTATCGGTCGTCGCGCCCTCGGAGCCGCCTCCGTCGTCGTCGCAGCCCACGAGCACCAGCGAAGCCAGCGCCGCCGCCAGGATCCAGTTCCGAACGTTCATGTGCTTCCTCCCTCGGTCCGATGCGAAGAGGGCGGAAGGGTGCACACGAAGGGCGCGTCACGCAACCGGTGTGGGGGAGGCACGCAGGGCGGTCGCAAAGTCGACCGCCGTCCCTTGCCCGTGCCCGTGCCTTTGCCCTTGCCTGCTCTCGAACGCGCAGAATCCATCGTTTCCGAGCGGATACAATCCGGCGCCGGGCGCCGTACCGCCGCGCCGCCCTCACTTGTCCGACGTTGCGATTGCCCTGGGGAGGCACGCCGAAGCGTACGACGAGAGCCTCGGCTACTCATCGAAGTAGTCCGTGTCGACCCTCTTCACCTCGTAGGTGGCGGTTGTGGAGACACCCACGCCGAAGTCGATCATGAAGTCGGCGAGGCGCTCACCGTCGATCAATACGATCTTGCTACCAATCGTCGACGCGAACGCCATGGCCCCGTCCAAATCGAATGCTGTCGGTACCACCCGCCAGCTCCAGCAGCGGCAGCATGATCGTCTGGAAATCAGGGATCGGCATGGACATGCCCTCACGGCTGGGGACAGGGGATGGGGCGAGAGTCAGTTCCCGGCACCCTCTTCGGTCGACGTTCGTGGCGTGGACCCGGGATCGAGATACTTCTCGAACCAGGCCAGGTCCCAGGCCATCTTGGCCTTGCGGTGGTCGTACTTGCGGAGGCCGTGGCCCTCGCCGGGGTAGACCAGCAGCTCGGAGGGGACCCCGAGGTAGACGTGCAACGCCCGGTGCAGGGCGCGGGCGTGGGCGACGGGGACCCGCTCGTCGTGCTCGCCCACGTGGATGAGCGTCGGGGTCGAGACCTCCTCCAGGTCGTACAGCGGCGAGCCCTCGCGATAGGCCTCGGTGCGCTCCCAGGGCAGGCCCTCCATGAAGTTGATGACGTGGCCCGGCGTGTCCTCGAGGCCCCACTGCATGACCTGGTGGAGGACGCCGGCGCCCGAGCTGGCGGCCTTGAAGCGGTCCGTCTTCGTGATGACGCAGTTGGTCAGATAGCCGCCGTTGCTCCACCCCATGACGGCCAGGCGCTCCGGGTCTGCGATCCCCCGCTCCACCATGGCGTCGACGCCCTTCAGGATGTCGGCGACCTCCACGTCGTTCTCGCGGCCGACCAGGTCGGTCATGAACGCGTCGCCGTAGCCCGTCGACCCCCGGTAGTTGGGGCTCAGGGTCGCGTAGCCCTTGGCGGCCAGCAGCGTGCGGCCGTAGATCCAGAACCGCCGCCGGTAGTTGGCCGCGGAGCTCGGCCCGCCGTGGATGATGACGACCATGGGCAGGGGCGTCCCCGGCTCGTGGCCGGGTGGAAGCTCCAGGATGCCCTCGACGGGGGCGCCGCCCTCGCCCTCCCACTCCACGACGGACATCTGCGGCCAGCGCCAGTCCCTCGTCTGCGGGTTCACGTCCGTCAGGCGCTCCCGGTCCCGGCCGTCCACGACGTAGAGGTCCTGGGTCGCGTCCGGCGTGGACAGCGCAGCGACCACCACGTCCCCCTCCCGGTCCAGGTCCACCGCGTCCACGACGACGTCGCCCTTCGAGACGGTCCGGAGCGGGTCCTGGTCCCCGTCCTCCACGTCCGGGAAGGCGTACAGGCGGCGCCGGGCCTTGGCCTCGCCCCGGAACAGCAGGTCGCGATCGTCCCCGCGCCAGGCCAGCCAGCCCGAGACCACGTGCACGTCGCTCGGGCGCTCCAGCTCTCGCAGGGCGTGCGCGTCTCCGTCCCACTCCACGACCAGGATCTCCGCGGGATAGCCGTCGAAGTCCACGGTGAAGGCCAGCGCCTCGCCGTCGCGGGACCAGGCGAGGCCCTTGAGCCAGCCGTGGGGCGACGGGTGGTCCTTCCTCCAGCCCTCCGCCGTGACGATCTCCATCTCGCCCGAGGCCGGGTCCCAGACGTCGACGCGGGACCAGCCCTCGCCGCTCAGGAGCGTCTCGTCCGGCTTCGTGATCAGCGCGACCCGCTGGCCGTCCGGCGACACGGCCAGGTCCGTGACCACCCGGCCGGTGTCGGCGACCCGCTCCTCGCGCCAGGTGCGCAGGTCGAGGCGCCAGACCTCGTGGGTGTCCACGATGCCGTGCCCGTACTCGATGGACCGGAACTCCTCCCGCAGGTCCTTCCAGGCGTCGTCCACCTGCTCTTTCGCCCGCGTGTAGAACAGCGCGCGGCCGTCGTCCGACAGGGCGAAGCGGCCGACGCCGTCCGGGACGCGGGTCACCGGCACCGGCTCGCCGCCTCCCACCGGCAGGCGCCAGACCTGCGTGGAGCCGTCCCAGGGCGGGCCGTCCTCACCAGCGCGCTCGCGATCGGAGAGGTGATAGACGCTCTCGCCGTCGCGGCTCCACGCCACGCTGCCCTTTGAGTCCCCGTCGAACGTGAGGCGCCGGGGCTCCGACCGCCGGGTGCCCACCAGCCACAGCTCGGTCTTCCGGGCGTTCGCGGCCTCGTCCCAGCGGCGCTCCGCGTAGACCACCCGCTCTCCGTCCGGCGACACGGCCAGGTCGGCCACGTAGGCCAGGGAGAAGTAGTCCTCGGCCTCGATGGCGTGGTCCGCCTCGGCCGCCTGGAGCGGCGTCGGCGCCGCCGCGAGGGTCAGGAGCGTCAGGAAGGTCGTCGTCGCGCGTCGCATCGGGCAGCCTCCGGTCCGGACAGGCGACTGCTAGTCCGACGCGACGCGGACCGTCAAGGCAGGCCGAACAGGTCCCTGGCGGTCTCCCCGAGGATCCGGGCCAGATCGTGCTCCGGCAGGTCCATGTCCGCGAGGAGGCGGATCTCCCGATCCCAGGCGTAGGGGATGTTCGGGAAGTCCGTGCCGTACAGCAGCCGATCCGGCCGGGCGGCGAAGCGCTCCACGGGGACGTCCAGCGGGAAGAAGCCCGCCACCAGCATGGTCGTGTCGAGCCACAGGTTGTCGTATCGCTCGAGCAGGCGGAGGTACCCCTCGAACTCGTCGGCGCCCAGGTGGGGCACGCACAGGCGCAGGTCCGGGAAGGCCCGGAGGACGTGCTCGGTGCGCTCCACGGAGCAGATGGCGCGGGTGTCCACGCCGTAGGCCGGGCTGGCCGGCTCGCGGCCCAGGTGGAAGAGCAGCGGCCGATCCCACCGGACGCACGCCCGGTAGACCGGCTCCAGCGCCGGATCGTCGGCCGAGACGCGCTGGACGTGTGCGTGGAGCTTCACGCCGGCCAGCCCGTCCGCGAAGGCCTCGTCCAGGATGGCGCCGGAGTCGGGCTCCCCCGGGAACACGGTCGCCAGCCCGGTCACGCGCGGCTCTCGCCGGCAGAGCTCCGCCATCCAGCGGTTCATGCCGCGCGCCATGCCGGGCTTGTGGGCATAGTGGAGCGCCACGATCCGGTCCACGCCCCGGGACAGGAGGAAGCGGATCACCTCCGGCGAGCGGAGGCGATAGCGGATGGGCCAGGCGTGCTCGTCGAACCAGGCCCAGATGGCCTCGAAGAGCCGGTCCGGGAAGAGGTGCACGTGCGCGTCCACGACCGGGGGCAGCCCGGCGGGCAGCGCCGCGCCCTCCTCGTCGTCGAGGGCGTCGAAGGGCATCTCCAGGGGAGAGCCCTCCGCGGTCCCCGTGTCGGTCGCCAGATGGCAGGCGCACACCGGCGGGGCGTCGTACGCGGCGACGACCACGCGCGCCCTACATCCCCAGCGCGGCGGCGAGGTCCACGCCCGGGAGGGCCGCCGCGTTCTCGGCCAGGAGCTTCCGCAGACCGTCGGCCATCGCGTCCTCGATCATGCCCTTGGACATGCCGTGGACGATCTCCGGGTTCGCGTTCCCCGAGGCCGCGGTCGCCCGCGCGCCCAGCTCGGCGGGCACGCCCCGCGAGCCCAGGGCCAGCACACCGCCGACGATGCGCAGAAGCGACTCGACCCCCGCGGCGGTCCGGCCCGAGCCGAGGAGCGTGAACTCCTCCAGGTGGACGGCGCCGCCGCGATCGACCCGCACGCGCTCGAGCTTCACGATGGGCTCCCCGTCGTGGAGCAGGATCACGTCCTCGCTGCGGAACGTGACGGCGCGGATCTTTGCGATCTCGGCAGCCGCCACGGGATCACGCACCTGCGACAGGGCCGCCAGGTCGCCGTCGGCGTGCACGTCCAGGTCGAAGACGCCACCCGAGGGGACCTCGACGCCGCTGCCGTCCACCTCGCGCTTGAAGGCCCCCCGCATGGCCAGGGTCGCCCCGAGGCTCGGGCTCGTGAGGTCCTCCGCACCGACCGGCGACTCGCCCTCGGCGGTGGGCAGGCGGGAGAAGCCGTCCACGACCGCCTGCAGCGTGCCCATCAGGTCCTGATCGACGAAGGGGTCGTATCCCGGCCGCGCCATGGGCGTCCCCTGGATGCCCTCATCCAGGATCTCCGTGATCTTGTCGGCGGCGGTGTCGCTCAGGTCGAGCAGGCCGGCGCCCAGACCGCTCAGGGCCCGGATGTCCACGGTCGGCTTCGCCCCGTCGAAGTCCCACCCCGCCGACACCAGGTGCATGTTCCTCACGGGCCACAGGGCGTCCACGTACACGGAGGGCGAAAACCCCACCAGGAGGCGGTCCTCCTCCACGAACAGGGTCACCGTGGTCGCCCAGCGGGTGCGAAGCTCACGCTGCCAGTTGCCGGACAGCACCGTCTTCGGCGGGAGCTGGAACGAGGCGCGCACCTGCTTCAGGTCCACCTCCTCGGGGACCTGCTCCCGCACGGTCTCGCCGTCCACGAGCCCGGCGCCTCTGCCCTCCGGGCTCAGCCGGGCCGTGGCCTCCTCGTAGCCGACGCCGCGGAGGTCACCTCGGCCCCGCGACCGCTCCGCGCCGGGGGCACCGGGGGTCGGCTCGGCGGCGGGGCTGGTCTGCTCGCGCCTCGTCCTCTGCATGGCTCACCTCCGCCCGCCGGGCAGCACACACGCAGGGACCATATCACAGGTGCCTCAGCGCGCCGGCTCGCAGGCCTCCCCGGTCGGGCGCCACGCCAGGGCCGTGCCCTCGCCCACGTCGAGCAGGCCGTGCATCCGGGCGAGCCAGAACGGCACGGTCATGTCCTGCATCGGATACTGCTTGGAGCCCGACCCTGCCCCGTAGTCCCGCGAGAGCAGGAACGGGTCGCGGGTCCACTGGTAGTCGCTGGCGAAGCGATACGGGATCTCCAGCCCCAGCTTCGCGCGCGGGTTCTCGTCGTCCAGGCCCGGGGCCTCGAGCTCCTGGCCGAAGACCTCGATGGGGGTCTCGCAGACGGCCCGGTCCTCGTCGGTCAGGTACTCCAGCTCCACGCCCTCGGGGACGTCGTCGAGGAGGTCCACGGTGTAGTTCCGCCGGGGCTCGAGGCGACTGTCGGCCTGGTACTGCCCGGTGTTCAGGAGCATCCCGGCCAGGTCCACGGCGTACTGGTGCCCGGTGGGATCGGCCTCCGCGTCGACCATGCCGTCGTAGAGCACGCCGAAGTAGACGTCCCGATGCTGATACAGCTCCTTTTCCCGGTATTCCTCGCGGGTGGCGACGGCGAGGCGGCTCCAGAACTCCGGATACGCCTCCGGATCGATGCGCGCCTGCAGGTTCCAGATCGTCGGGTACAGCAGGCTGGGACCGATGAACGAGCGGCACCACTTGGGCAGCCATGCGGAGCCCATGAGGTCGATGACGCCCCAGTAGGCCACCTCGTCCCGGAGCTGATCGACGAAGTCCAGGTAGCGCTCCTCGCCGGTGAGGTAGTGCGCCACCAGCGCCCACTGGGTCATGAACAGCGCGTCGGAGCCGCGCACGGACGGCACCTGCACCCAGCCGAGCGGCTGCTTCGTGTCCGGGTCGTTGCCGATGCGGCTCATGACGGCGAGGAAGTCGAGGAGGAACTGGTCGTCCGCGGCGTCGAAGTCGAACTCGGGCTCCACCTCCCACGGCAGGGTCTCCGGGCAGGAGGCGTCGAACAGGTCCATGTGGGCCGGGTTGGGCTGCTCCATCACGTAGCCGACGAGGGTGTCCACCTGGCTCAAGTCCAGGTCATCGGGATCCGTCTTGAAGGCGCCCGAGGCGAAGTACTTCGTCACCGCCTCCTGGATGTCCGGGCTGTCCTGGAGGTTCCGGATGCGGATCTTCTTCAGGCGCCGGAGGGTGCAGGGGATCTCGGCCTCCAGGGCGGAGCGCACCGCGTCCTCGCGCTCGCCCTCCCCCAGCAGGTCGTAGGCCAGGAGCACGCCGGGCATGGAGCGCACGTACATGTCGCGCGAGGCGTCCCCGAGCCACGTCGGGGTGGTGCCGTACGTCTGGCCCTGGATCTCCACGTCGGCGCCGAAGTAGTCCGGCAGGCGCTCCACGTAATCCGCGGCGATGGGATAGCGGTAGTGCCACTGGTCGGTGGGGATGAACCGCGCCAGGGCCTTGTCCGGGTGCCCGACCGGGTGCGGGGAGCCCTCGTCGAGCATCGCGAAGAAGCTGCGCATCATCATCCCGGGGATCCCGGTGGCCTCGTAGAGGAAGGCCATGGTCTCCGCCTGGCGCAGCATGCGCTCGTAGTCGGCGTCGGTGCCCGTCTCCAGGTAGCGCGCGGACGCCCCGAACAGCGCGGTGCCGGTCCAGCCCGAGCCGTCGCCGTAGCCGTCCCAGCCCCGGAACACGGCCGGGTCGCTCCACTCCTCCTCGGGAGTGCCGGGCGCCATGGGCGTCGTGAACTCGCGCATCACGTGCTGGCCCGCCATGGAGTGGTAGAGATCGTAGTACCGATCGTAGAGGTACATCTGCTCCAGCGTCGGCGGCGGCGAGTCCGCCCACGCCTCCGCCTGCGAGTCCCAGATCGCGCAGTCCTGCCGCTCGCCCTCCACGCAGCGCTCCGTGCGGTAGACGGCGCAGGACGTCAGGTCCTCGGGGAGCACCGACCCGGGCGGGCCGTCGACGACCGGCCCGAGGACCGGCACCGGCTCTTCGGGCGGCGGGGCGTCGTTCTCGGCCTCCGCCGCGTCGGTCGCGTCACCCGCGACGTCCGGGTCCCCCGCGTCGGGCACGTCCATCGGGCCGGGATCGGGCTGCACGTCCGAGCCGTCCCCGACCGCGTCCCCCGGCGCGTCGGCGGAGACGTCCGGCCCGCCCGATGAGTCCGGCCGACCGTCCTCGTCGCCGTCGTCGCACGCGGCGAGGGCCAGGGCCATCGTCACCAGGGTCGGGATCGTCGTCCACCGTCGCGTCATGATCGTCTCACCTCCTTGACGGCGAACCGTGTCAGGGGTGCCCCCATGCAGTCCAGCGGCCCCGCCCCGAGGGTTACACGCGACCCGCCTCGCCCCGCTCGGGGCACCGCGCCACATCCCGCCGCCACGTGGGGTCAAACCTACTCACTTCTCACTTTTTCCGTCTCCCCGCGCCGGTAACGCCCCGCGAGGCCCCATCGCCCCGACCACGGCCGGGACCGGGCGCGGACCTTGCAGCGGGTTGGGGCAGGTTCCCCCGGAAAGGAGGTAGCATATGGACCCGGTCATCGTGATGGCGTGCTATCGCCCGAGGGCGCAGCCCGGGGCGGCGGATCGGATCGAGGAGCTGTTGGTGGACCACGTCCGCGTCCTCCGCGACAAGGGCTGGATCACGGATCGCAAGCCCATCCTGTGTCGCGCCCTGGACGGCACCTACGTCGAGATCCTGGAGTGGCGCGAGCCCGATACCATCGAGCGCGCGCACCGGGACCACGACGTGGCCGAGGTGCGTGACCAGATGGGCCACGTCGCCGAGTTCGTCCACGTCGCCGACCTGGCGGAGGCGGAGCGTCCCTACGCGGAGATGGAGCACCTCAACCTGCTGTGACCCAGCGGACCGGGAGCGCGCTCCCCCCGGGGCGACCGGCCTGTTATCCTCCCGCCGCCCGACGGCGGACAGGAGCAGGCCATGCGCGACTCCCGACGAATCATCCCCCGACACCTCGTCCTCGGCGTCCTGGTGGTGTCGCTCCCCACGTGGGCGGCGTGCGGAGACGACGGCGGACCGGCGGACTCGGGCGACGTCGCGGGCACGATGGACGTGGCCGACGGCGCGGCGGACGCCCCGGAGCCGGACGGGGTGGGAGGCGACGCCGAGGACGCGGGGCCGGACGCCTCCCCGACCACGACGGGCTCCCTCCAGGCCGGCGAGCACACGCGACTCGAGGTCGGCGACGGGAGCGTGCTCCGCCTCGTGCACCGAGACGAGGCCCTGCTGCGTCTGCCCCTGGACGGCGTGGTGATCGGCGTCGTGCCGAGCCTGGACGAGACCCTGAACTACGACCCGTACTACCTGGAGGGCGGGGACGACTTCGAGAACCTCTACACGCCGCCCGACGGCCTGGCCTGGCATGCCGTGGAGGCGGTGGCCTCGGTGGAGACGACGACCGGCGGGCTCGAGGTGATCCTCGCCATGGACGACGGCCGCGACGCGACCCTGGTCGTGACGTCGCCCGCCGACGGGCGCTTCGCCGTGGACTGGACGGTCGGCGCCGGCGACCCGGCGGTCATGTTCCGGCTGCGGCCCCGCGTGGACGCCGAGGAGGGCTTCTACGGGCTCGGCGAGGTGTTCGACCGGGTCGAGCACCGGGGCACCGTGCGCGCGATGCAGTTCGAGCCCGCCTCCCTGGAGAGCGGGTACAACGAGCGGCACGTCCCCGTCCCGCTGCTGCTGGGGACCACCGGGTGGGGCGTGTTCGTGGAGTCCTACCGGCCGGGCGTGTTCGCCATGGCCACCGAGGCCGACGACGAGGTGAAGATCACCTTCGCCCCGGGGCCGGCCTGGGAGGAGGGCCTGCGCTTCCACCTCTTCGCAGAGGATCACCCGCTGGACCTCACCCGCCACTACTACGAGGTGACGGGCTTCCCGGGGGCCGTGGCCCGGTACGCGCTGGGGCCGTGGATCTGGCGGGACGAGGTGGCCGGCCAGGACGCCGTGGAGGCGGACCTGCAGACCATCCGGGACCTGGATCTGGCGACCACCGGCTACTGGATCGACCGGCCCTACGCGAGCGGGGTCAACAGCTTCGACTTCGACCCGGCGACCTACGACGACCCGGCGGCGATGATGGACCTCACCCACGACCTGGGCTTCCGCATGGCGCTCTGGCACACGCCGTACGTCGACCCGGAGGACGAGGACACGGCGGACCTGTACGCCTACGCCGAGGAGCACGGCTTCTTCGCGCCGGAGCTCCAGACCGCCCTCGCCAACTGGGGGCCGCCCCTGGACTTCAGCAACCCCGAGGCCTTCGACTGGTGGCAGGAGCGGCTCCAGCCTTACGTGGACCTGGGCATCGTCGGCTACAAGCTCGACTACGCCGAGGAGGTCATCGCCGGGGCGTTCGGCACGCGCATCACGGCGTCGTTTCACGACGGCACGAACGAGCTGACCATGCACCGGCGATACCAGAACCTCTATCACCGGGCCTACGCGGAGCTGCTCCCCGAGGACGGGGGCTTCCTCCTGTGCCGCGCCGGCTCCTGGGGCGACCAGGTGAACGGGGTCATCGTCTGGCCCGGCGACATCGACGCCTCCTTCGCGCCCCACGGCGAGGAGTACACGGACGCGGGCGGCGAGACCTACGTCGCGGTGGGCGGGGTCCCGGCGGCCGTCGTCGCGGGCTCGTCCCTCGGCCCGTCGGGCTTCCCCTACTTCGGCTCCGACACGGGCGGCTACCGCCACGCGCCTCCCGATCGCGAGACCTACGTCCGCTGGTTCGAGCACACGGCCCTGTCCACGGTCATGCAGGTGGGCACCAACACGAACGACCTGCCGTGGGCGTTCGGCGACGACGAGGTCCTCGACGAGGAGATGCTCGGCTGGTACCGGCGCTATGCTCGCCTCCACCTGCGGCTGTGGCCGTACATGTGGAGCTACGTCGATCGCCTGCAAAGCGACGGCCGGGCCCTCCAGCGCCCGCTCGGCCTCGCCCACCCGGAGCTGGGCGTGCACCCGTCGTTCACCTACCTCCTGGGGGACCACCTGCTCGTCGCGCCGGTGGTGGCGCCGGGCGTGACCGAGCGCGACGTCACGCTGCCCGAAGGCACGTGGGTGGACTGGTGGACCGGCGATCGCCACCAGGGCGGCGACTCCGTCACCCTGGACGCGCCGCTCGACACCATCCCGTTCCTCGTCCGCGCCGGGGCCCCGGTCCCGATGCTGCGGCCGACCATCGACACCCTGAACCCCGTGGCCGATCCGGACACCGTCGACTCCTTCGCCACGGAGGCCGGCCCGCTCCACGTCCGCGTGACTCTCGGCCCGGAGAGCAGCTTCACTCTCTACGACGGCACCGCGGTCACCCAGGCGCGGAGCAACGAGATCCTCCACCTGGAGCGCAGCGCGGGCGACGAGTTCGACGGCGCGGTCGTCTTCGAGGTCTTCGGGCTCCACACGCCGGTCGTGTCGGTGGCCGACGGCGACGGCGGGACGCTCGAGTCTCAGCCCGACGCCGACGCCCTGGCCGGGGTCGACGCCGGCTGGACCGTGCTGGCCGAGCGGGGAGGCACCCTGCTCGTCAAGCTGCCCGCCGGCGTCGACGCGGCCGACGTGACCCTGGGGTTGGAATAGCCCGGGCTGGAAGCGCCCGTCAGCCCAGGGTGGACGCGAGGCGCCTGGCGGCGTAGTCCCAGTGGATCACGTCCATGAACTTGTCGACGTACTCCGCGCGGCGGTTCTGGTACTTCAGGTAGTACGCGTGCTCCCACACGTCGCAGGCCAGCAGCGGCACGCTCCCGTGGAGCCCCATCTGCTGGTGGTGCTCGGCGGTGAGGACGATCAGGCGCTTGCCGAAGGGTTCGTACGCCAGGATGCCCCAGCCGCTGGCCTCGGCCTTCTTGGTGGCCGCCGCGAAGTGCTTCCGGAAGGCGTCCACGCTGCCGAAGCTGCGCTCGAGCATGGTCTTCAGGACGCCCTTGGGCGCGCCCCCGCCGTCCGGGCTCATGGAGTTCCAGTACAGGGTGTGCAGGACGTGGCCGCTGCCGTGGAAGGCCAGCGCCCGCTCCAGGGACTTGATGGAGCCCAGGTCGCCCTTCTTCCGGGCCTCCTCCATGGCGGCGAGGGTCTCGTTGAGCCCCTTCACGTAGCCGGCGTGGTGCTTGTCGTGGTGAAGCTCCAGGATCTCGGCCGACAGGAAGCCCTCCAGCGCGCCCTTGTCGTAGGGCAGCGGCGGCAGGGTGTACTCCTCGATCTTCGGCGCGCGGCCTTCCGGGGCCTTCGCGGAGGCCGTGGGGCCGGACGCCAGCACGCTCCCGGCGACCGCGCCGGCCATCATCCCTAGGGCGCCGCGACGGCCGATGGCGCCGGGCTCGGAGCGAACGGATCCGTGCTCGTCTCGCGTGGACATGGGCTCCTCCTCGTGAATCTCGGTGTGAGGGAGGATCCTAGACGGCACGCCGGGGCGCCACAACCCGGTCAATCCCCGGTTCCGGCCGGCTCCCGCCCCGCCTGGACCAGACGGCGGAGCGGCCCGCCGCACCGGTCGCGGTGGACCTCCAGCCAGCCGATCAGTGACTCGAGCAGATCCCCGACCCCGGGGACTTCGTCCTGGCGATGTCGCCCGAAGTCCTCCTCCGTCGCGTCCGGCAGCGCCACACCGCGCTCCGACAGGTCCGCCTTGAGGTCCCCGTAGGCCCCGAGGTCCGCCACGTTCAGGGCCACCAGCACGGGGTGGAAGGTGCACACCTTCAGGCCCGGCGACTCCAGGTCCAGGGTCTCCAGGGTGCACGCCCGACCACGCGAGAGGTGGACGTCGTCCTCGAACCAGATGGGGACGCGTACGAGCCCGGTCCAGCTCTGGAAGGGCTCCAGGCCGGGCACGCCATCGTGCAGATCCGCGGCGTCGTACAGCAGCCCGCGCGCCCCGTACGCCTGCAGGAAAGGCGTCCCCCTCACCAGGCAGTGCGCCCGCGCGCCGACGGCCTCCGGCACCCACCCGGCCAGCGTGTCCAGCACCTCGTCGATGCTCCCCCCGTGCGACGAGCCGGGCAGGAAGTTCGGATGCCAGCCCAGCTCGAGGACGCCGGAGGTCCGCGCGTCCGCCAGGCTCGGGCAGTCCTGGGTCACGAAGAGCGTCCCCTCCAGTCCGGCCCGACGCAGGCGATCGTGGATCGTCCGGGTCGCCCACGCGGGAGCCCAGTCCTGGTCGAAGGTCAGGTGGATCATGCCGGGTCCAGCAGGCCGAAGTCCTCCAGGAGGTATCGCACGACGGCCCGCTGCATCGTGACGCGCCGGGCCTCCTCGAAGCCGAGCCACGTCTCCACGCACAGGCCCACGCAGCCGACGGCGTCCACGATGACCTCGGTCGAGGACGTGGAGACCGGGTAGTAGTGCGGCGACCAGACCTCGTAGGGGTGCTCCAGATCCTCGTTGAGGCGGTCGACCACCCGCCCGACGACCCCCGGCATCGGCTCCACCCCGTAGACCAGCGTCTGGCCGAAGGACTGGGCGACCTGGGGGTGGAATCGCTTCCAGCTCTCGTGGAGCGTGGCGACCAGGGCCGGCCGCTCCTCCAGGATCAGGTCCATGTACTTGCGGGCCAGGCGCCGCTCGGGCTCCTCGGCGTCCGCGTCGCCCGGGAAGCAGCGGTTCAGGTCCAGGCCGCCCGGGCGGGTCCGCTGACGCGCCCGATAGGCCGGCGGGTTCATCACCGGGATGATCAGCAGCCTGCCCCGGACCGGTCGGATGCCCTCCTCCAGCACCTCCTGGAGCGCGTGCACCCCGGCCACCTCGTCGCCGTGGATGCCGGCCTCGATCAGGGCCGTGGGCCCCTCCTCCTCCGCCTGGAAGACATACACGGGCACGGTCGGGGTGAGGAAGCGGATGTCGCCGGCGTCGACGTGCATGCGCGGCTCTCCTTCGGCGCAGGCCTATTCGGTTGGGCCCGAATCTGTAGCACAAGAGCCTCCCGGGCGGCAGTTACAGGCCGACGGCAACTCTCCCCCAAAAGCGGGAGCTCATCTTGTAACTTGACGTCGCGATGGAGGCGACGGCTCGAAGCCGCGACTCCATGGTGCTGCGGACGACGACGGGCCATACCGGGCGCGAACGCCTCGGTGCCCGTCGGATCTCCGACGTCCAATGAGGGGGGCAAAGATGGACATGAGCGCACGAGTGCGTGTGGCGTCCGCCTGCGTGGCGGCGTGTGTGATGGCGTGGTCGGGCTTCGCGGGCGCCCAGGCGCCGCAGGTCGACGGGTTCGTCCGCGATCCGGTCACCGGGGTGGTCGAGCCGGCCTACGTGGTCCAGGGCGTCACCTACACCCAGGATCAGGTGAGCGGGGACTTCGCGGGTCTCCTGTACGAGACCGAGGACGACTCGCGCGTGTACTTCGGGTTCGAGCAGAGCGTGGGGGTCAACGACAACACCTACGGCCAGAACTCCATCGGGTGGTCGAAGCAGCACAAGCTGCACGACCTGACCCAGAGCGAGCACATCAAGGTGCTGCTCTACGACTGCGCCGGGAACCTCGCGCTGGACTTCTACCTGGACTACGTCTCGGAGCACCAGAAGCACACGGACGGCCAGGTCCTGAGCCTCTGCGCGAGCGACGACGGCAGCGACGGCGCCGTCAACTTCGGCGATCCGGCCTGGATCGCGGACTGCGGCACATCCATGGAGTGGAACCACAACGTGGCGTCCCCCACCTGGCCACAGAAGGGCCAGGTGAGCCCGGCGCGCGTCCCGACGAACACGTACGATCCCGGCACCACGGCCGACCCGGACTTCCCGTGGATCTACCCGCTCGTCTACGAGTGGTCCGTGGACAAGGCCGCCTTCGGGAGCGCGGGCTACTGCGGCGACCTCGCCATCACCGAGGTCCACAACTCCCCCTACAAGGGCGGCAACAACCCCGTGCCGATCCCGCTGCTCAACGGCTCCAAGCTGGCCAGCCCGGAGAGCGGCACGCCGGTGGTCACCCGCGACACCATCTACTACACGCTCACCTTCACCAACACGGGTGAGGTTCCGCTGACCAACGTGGTCGTGACGGACGTCATCGACGCGGGCCTGGCGGCCGTGGAGCCCCTGGACGGCGGCTGGTGCAGCGACAGCGGGGACTGCGGCGCGGGCGACACCCTGACCTGGGGTCCCGTCGGGACATGGTACCCGGGGGAGAGCCTGACCGTGAGCTTCAGCGCGGTCGTCGACCTGCGCGACGGCGCCGAGGTCGTCTACAACCAGGCGACCCTGACGGCCGACGAGCTGCCGTCGCCGTTCGAGACCAACGTCACGGAGCACCCCTGCCTCGACAGCGACGCGGACGGCGTCTGCGACGACCACGACAACTGCGTGCTGACGCCAAACGCCGACCAGACCGACTCCGACGGCGACGGCACGGGCGATGCCTGCGATGACTGCGACAGGGGCGACGACACCCTCGACTCCGACGGCGACGGGACGCCGGACGCCTGCGACGTCTGTCCGTACGATCCCGACGACGACATCGACGGCGACGGCGTCTGCGGAGACGTCGACAACTGTCCGACGGTCGCCAACACCGACCAGACCGACTCCGACCTCGACGGCGACGGCGAC